>NZ_CP058401.1:0-1751333 GCF_049262735.1 Gardnerella sp. DNF00476 | reverse complement strand
TATACTTTTCTCACATCCCTAGTATTTTTATATACCAATCCAATACTTCTCGTATCCTGTACAGGTCTGCCGTTTTACCTATTGATTCCCAACGATTTTGATATTGTGTGAACCATTCGTTCAAATTTGTTTTAAAAGATTTTGCTTCAGCTAGAGTAAATCTCTGGTTTAGTATGTACAACCCTAATTGGTTGAGCAGTTGTTGACCTTGAATGTTTAAAATGCTAGTGCTTATAAAATCTTTGTTTATATTTTCACAGTTTATATTTTCGCTGCAAGCATTTATATCGTAGATGCTCTTTGAGCATTCTGATAGAGTGCGATTATATTCTTTAGCATTTAATATTTGTGCTTCTCTTTCATTTAAGAATCGTCTTCTTGCTTGTTCTAGGGAAGTGTTTTTTGGATATCCTAATGAAAATAGTACATCCTCGTTTGCTATATTTTCGTTATTGTATTCAAGTTCTTTGAATTGTACAGCGTCAGACCAGCTGAATGCTTGTGCATGAGACGCTTGTTTAATAATGTTAAGTAAGTTTGAGTTTGTTCTGTTAGCAAATACATTACTTACCTTGTTTATTAAATCTTTTTTTGCAATATTATTAGATTTCCAAGCATATTCCGATGATATTATTACATACGGAAGTGAGAGTATTGGATCGTTTATATGTCCATAATCTCCCCAATCAGTTAACAAAAATCCTAATACATGATTTTTGTGCCCATATTCACATGTTTTGGATATGTTACTTATAGCAGAGTCAAAATCTGGTATAAGCCTATTCCAAGATTGTGTGCCAGGGCATACGTATTGATCGCGATTCTGACTTTTTATTAGTTTTATATTGTTTTCATTCACGTTTGCCGAGTAATCCCAATTTGCAAAAATAACATTTTTTGGAATATCAGCTAATAACTCTGGGTGTTTTATTGCAATATCAGCATACATTATTGGCTGCAAATCTAATTCGTGTAATTTTTCACATAGCTTTTTAATATAGGACAAATAAAGATTTGCCACTCCTATTTTTTCAGCAACATTTTTACTTTCACCGCATCCAAGGTCAAAGGTCTCATCGGCGCCAATATTAAACTTATTAGATTTAAATAGTGATGCATAATCTTTAATCCTTTTAGATATAAACGGTATAGTGTTAGGATTAGTGGGATTTAGAGTATGATGCATCATTCTTTCAACAAAACTGAAGGGTCTTTCTGATTGTTCTGGGAATTCACCAAGCTGTTTATATGAGTTACTTCTTAGTATTTCATACATGTGTCCAAAAGTTGCAAGTGTTGGAACGAGTTCTATTCCTCTTGCATAGCAGTATTCATCTAGATCGATAATCTCACTACAAGTTAATGGTGAATGTCCAATCCAGGATTCAATTGTGTCATCTAAATCGATAACATGTTCTACGTATAGTTGAAGTTGATTATATTTGTATAGACTTAACTGGTCTACTAAAGTTTTTAACCATGAAAGTTTTGGCACTCTTCCTCTTGAAACATCATAAGAATATGCTCTTACAGGTATTTCTGGAAAGTCTTGAATTTGTAATGATGGCAGTATTAGACCATATTGCATAATTAGTTGTCTTATAGTTTGTATTGCAAAGCATATACTTGCTATGCTTCCAGCTTCTATGTTTATAAGTGTTTGATTGGTCGAGATTTTAGATGAAATTTTATATTCTTGAATACGTAGATTTTTGTTAATAGCTGCCGATATAGCGCTTTTATATCCTTCTGAGTAGCTAATGCTCCAGTTGCAATTGTGATTGTTTTTCAAATCTTCACATAGCTGTTTTGCTGCTGTAGTTATTCTTAAGTCTGGTTTAATATTTATGAAACTAATATGACTTGATTGTGGAAGCGTAATAGTATCTTTTGCGTATATTGATATGTTTTGTGGTGAAGGTATTATTTCGGTATTTGAATTGTCGATTTTCATTTTGTGCTTCTTTGCTACTAGTTTTTACATTAATTTTTTGTTGATTGCTTCTTTGCTTTTTATATCTTAGAGATTCATGATTCTATTTTGAATTACTGATATACATTCTCCTATAAGAGTTATGTCATTGTTGCAAGTGCATCTTCTTACTGTACAAGGATGTTTTGGACTGTATGGACCATATTCTTGTATTGCTTTTTCTGTAGAGCTTATAAATACCTTATTTACAATGTCGGATGGTCCATAAATTACCACGTCTGTTAGGTCTAAAAGATTAATTGTTGTTGTGAGAGCTTTTCCTAAATAATTACCTGCCTCTGCTAATATATCTTCTGGTTTTCTATTTGATGTAAACATTTTTCTATGCAGTGTTTCCGCGGAAATATATGTTTCTAAACATCCTTTTTTGCCGCATGAACAATCTGGTCCTTGCGGATCTACTGTAATATGACCAATTTCTCCTGCAGAATTATTTATTCCAGTGATAATAGCATCATTTATTAATATTGATGCGCCAACACCTAACGATAACTGTATAAATATTGTATTTGGTACGCCGTTGCCGAAGAATCTTTCGGCTAGTAATGCGCTATTCGTGTCATGATCAACGATAATTGGACAATTAAAATGCTTAATCAACTCTTCTTTAATGTTTATATTTTCCCACTGAAGATTCGATGAGCGAACTACTCTTCCTTCATCGTCTACGATCCCAGGTACAGCAATTCCTATTCCTAGTATGTGATTATTTGAATTATTTATTAGAGTTTTGCAAACTTCTATGATTTTTTCACAGTTCGCATCTGTGCTTTTATATAACGATATTTCCGATCTTTTTAATATATCTCCGCACAGATTAACAACAGCGCCTTGTATGAGACAAGGTTGTGAAAGATCTATAGTTATAATGTTCCAATAGTTTGCGTCTACTTCGAGTAGTGTACCTTTTTTACCTCTTTCTATTTTTGACTCTTGACCACTTTCTACTAATATGTGGTCTTCAAGCATTTCGTACACGACGGTTGAAATAGATGCTTTTGATAATTTTGTTTTTCTTACGAGCATAGCTCTAGAAAGTATTTGTTTTGGGAATAAATAGTTGAATATTAGCATTCTGTTATTTATTCTTGCGTCGGCAGGTATGGTTTTTTGAGACACTGTCATTAATTGATTAATCATTGGCTTCGCTATTGTTTTTATGCTCATGTCGTCGTTCCACTTTTAATGCCCATTGTTTTATACATGATATTCTATCAGATAAATATATAGTTTGGAATATATACTAAAACATGTTTTTGTAAAATATTTTCTAATTTTATTTTTTATATATGAAATATTGGAACTATAGATTCCTTTATTTTTCAATGTTTTTATTAAATATATTAGATAGTCTTGCATTTTTATCTTTTAGTGCAATAATTGTACTTAATTGGTTTAATAGGGTTCAACTTCAAAGCAGAAGTATTTTTCTAAGGAGTTTATTATGACGCACAGCACACCGTCGCATATAAGCATAGGGGTAGATGTAGGTGGAACAAAAGTATTATGTGCAGCTTTCAATACTAATAATGAACTGATTGCGCATTCTCAAGTTTCTACCAAGCAAGGTGAAGTAGAGATTGTCGATGAAGTGTGCAAGCTTATTTCTGAAGTGATTAATCAAATTATCCTAAAATATGGCAATGATACTAAATTCACTATAGGAATTGGTGTGCCTGGTTTAGTTAATCAACATACTGGGCAAGTATCTGAATCAGTAAATTTGGGATCTCATAGTATAGATTTTAAGACTGAAATACGTAAACGTTTTGGATTGAATTCTGTAATAGATAATGATGTTAATGCTGCAGCATTCGGTGCATATAATTATTATGGTTCTGATTCTAGTAGTTTAGTGTTTTTGAATTTAGGTACTGGAGTTTCTGCGGGAATTATCATTAATGGCTCTATTTTCCACGGCTCCACTGGTGTGGCTGGAGAAATAGGTCATATAGTTGCTGATACGCAGGGTAGGGATTGCCCATGTGGACAGCGTGGATGTGTAGAAACAATAATCTCTGGAACTGGTTTATCTAAACTTTGGCCAGCAAAGAATGAGTATCCTATCGCGTCTTTGCTGCGCAATGTTTCTGCTAAAAATAAAGAAGCTGAAAAAGTATGGAATAAGTTCATTTCCACCTTAGTTAGTGCACTACAGATTATTACAGTTACTTTTGATCCAGAGATTATTGTTATTGGTGGAGGAGTGAGTAAAACAGGAGCAATTTTATTAAAAGGCGTAAAAGAATACATTTGTAGACTTGAACAAAAATCGTCATTTTTGTCCTCACTAAAAATACCCGATCGTGTAGTGATTGCAAATCAAGAAGTGTTCTTTGGTGCGTTAGGAGCAGCTCTTATTGGCAGACGCTACGATGATAAAGCAAAGGAGGAAAATTAAATATTTAAACCGTGTTGTAAAAGTATTATAAAAATCTCCGCATTGCATTTATTCTTCAGAAAACTACCTTTAACTATCTTTAAATTGGCAGATGATAACTGAATTAATGCAAGTGCGGAGATTCTTCTTATGCAATTAGCACTATAGTTGTCACAATCAACCTAGTTGCCAAAATCAATGTCTCCAAGCTTTTCAATAAGCTTCATGTTTTCGCTATAATCCACTGGGCAAGCTATAACGTCAACGCCGCTTTCTTGTTCCAAAGCTTCTTTAAGCATGTTGTATAAGTCTTCTGGCTTTTGTACGACATGGCCTCTAGCTCCAAAGCTTTCTGCCAATTTTGGAACATTTGGATTAGTAAAATCAACGTATTCGTGTTCTCCAGCGTGTAAGTCCATCTTCCACTTAATCAATCCGTAAGCGTTGTCTTCCCAAACTAGAACAACCATTCTAGAACCCACGCGAACAGCGGTTTCAATCTCTTGAACATTCATCATAAAGCTGCCGTCGCCCATAACAGCAAGAACAGGCTTTGTGTTGATTTTTCCACTATTATCTTTAATAACAGCTCCAGGCAAAGTCCAAGCCATTGTAGAAAGGCTGTTGTCTATAATGCACGTATTTGGATGCATTGTTGGGTAAAGCCTTGCCATCCACATTTTTAAAGCGCCCGTATCTACAAGAACCTTGGTTCCTTCTGGAACAGCGCGCCTAGTGTCGTATACAACACGCTGTGGTTTCATAGGAATACTGTTATCGTTTTCAAACGAACGTAGCTCGTCTGTAATCATTTGACGAATCTTTGGGTGAGTTACATCAAAAGTAATGTTTCTATCCTTAAGAACATTTGTAAGAGTTTTAAGAGTCTGACCAATATCTGCCATAATGTTTAGGGCAGTAGGGTAGTGTGCGTCTGTGTCTTCAACAAATGTGTTTATGTGAATAATAGTCTTGTCAATATTTGGATTAATCTTCTTAGGGTCAAACTGTTGTATAGAGAATCCAACAGCAATAATCAAATCTGCTGTATCGAAAGCAAAATTCTCATAATCCCTATGCATGAATCCGACTACGCCAAGAGCATTAGGGTGATTATCTGGGAACACGCCTTTGCCTTCAAATGTTGTTGCAACTGGAACATTAAGCTGTTCTGCAAAAGCGCGTAGCTGATCTTGAGCATGGCTTCGTGCAACTCCGTTTCCTGCAAGAATAATCGGCGTTTTTGCTTGGCTAATGATTTTAGCAGCTTCGTCAATAGTATCTGGAGCGGGAAGGATGTGCAGAGGTCTTGGAAGTGGAAGTGGCTTTGCGTTTTCTGGAACGCTCATTTCGCTAATGTCTTCTGGGATTACAAGGCAGGTTGCTCCTGGACGCTTTCTTTGAGCGATTGAGAAAGCTTTACGAACCATTTCTGGAGCAGTGCTTGGAGCTAACATCATCGAAGACCACTGAGTGATCGGTTGGAACAATGACACCAAATCAATGATTTGGTGAGATTCTTTATAAAGACGAGATACGTTTCCTTGAGCGCATATTGCAACAAGCGGGGTCGTGCTTGCGTTTGCCTGAGCCACTGGAAGAGTAAGATTTAATGCTCCAGGTCCAAGCGTTGCTAAGCACACGCCTGGCTTTCCAGTAATATGAGCATAAGTTGCGGCCATAAAACCTGCGCCTTGCTCGTGGCGAGTAAGCACAAAGCGTATGTTTCCATTTCGTTCAATTGCTTCTAAAAGCGGAATATTTTCTTCGCCTGGGATTCCAAAAACAACTTCAACGCCTTCATTTACAAGGCATTCTACAACCAAATCTGCTGTGTTTCTTTTATGATTGTTTTGTTTTGTTTTCTGCAATTCTTCGTTTGCCATAATTGCGCTTCTCGCTTTTGCTTTAAGTTGTTTCAGCCTTTAAGCTTAAACTTCAAGACTTCTTTTCCATTTATAATATAGTCTTCTACGACATGCGCCCATTTTGCGCGTGTCATAAAAATGGGCGGATTTTTGCCTATTCGCTTTGTGGCAAAACTAAAGCTCTTTTAAGACAATATGCCTTGTTATTTCAACGATTTTGTCGGGAATTTTTGCCCCTTTGGATTGGGTTTCTTATACAATTGAACGAGTTGTGTATTTTTGTCACGGAGGAACGATGAGGCGCTGGCTTCTGAATTTGGTCAAGTGTGAAACCATCCTTATTGTGGCCGCCGTTTTAGCTGTTATTTCTTGCTTTTTCGTTCCACCAGATGCGCAATATTTTAGCTACATTCACGTAAACACTATTTCTCAACTTGTTTGCTTAATGATGGTTGTTTGCGGATTCCAACGAATAGGCGTTTTTAGAAGCATTGGCGCGAATCTTCTTAGAAGAGTTAGGACTGAGCGCGGATTAGTTCTGGTTCTTATGTCTCTAACGTTTTTCTCAGCGATGCTTATAACTAATGATGTTGCACTTGTAACTTTTGTTCCTTTTGCGATTTCTGTTTTGATGATGGCGAATGCAGAAAAGCACGCAATTCTTGTTGTGACTTTAATGACGATTGGTGCAAACGTTGGAAGTATGCTAACTCCTATTGGCAATGCGCACAATTTGTATCTTAAAGCGCTTACTAGAATGTCTACTGGTGGATTTCTTTCCATTATGGCTCCGTACACGCTTACTGCTGCGATTCTTATGATTGCGTTTGCGTTTGTGTTCTTTAGCTCTAGAAAAGTCGATCAATTTGAGGGCTTGCATGGAGATGACATTGAACAAAGTGTCTTGGCTCCGCACTCTAAATCACCTAAACCAGATGAGATTCGCGTTATGGGTTACGGTGTTGGTTTTACTCAATGGCGAGTTATTGTTTATAGTCTTTTATTTGTTTTGTGCTTGTGTGGAGTAGCTGGCTGGATTCCAGACTGGATTATGGTTTTGGCAGTTGTTATTGCCTTTATTATTTGCGATTCGCATGTGTTCCGCGCTCTAGACTGGGCTTTGCCTCTTACATTTATAATGTTCTTTATTTTTATTGGAAACATGCGTAGGGTCCCAGGATTTACCGAGATTGCACAAATGTGGGTTGGCTCTCATCCTATGGAAGTTTCGGTTGTTTCTAGTCAAATGATTAGTAATGTTCCAACTACTATCTTACTTTCAGGCTTCTGCGACCAGTGGAAGATGCTTATTATTGGTACTAATCTTGGCGGTATGGGAACGCTTATTGCGTCTATGGCATCTTTGATTTCATACAAGAGTATTACGCATAAGTATCCTCATAATAAGGGTCGCTATTTGCTTATGTACACAATTGTGAATCTTCTTTTCTTGGCTGTTTTGATTGGTTTAGCTTGGATTATTGAGTAGTGTTTTTCTGGCTTTTTGCGTGATTTTTGCATTGTGGGTGTGTCTTTTATTGCAATTATTGTGATTATTTTCACATATTTTTACGTTATTCTGCAATGAAATGCTAGTAAATTTCAGATTATTTGCGATTTTGTTGTATTATTTTCTATTAAATCGCAATTATGCTTAATAATTTTCATTTTATTTAAAATATATACGAAAATCATCAAAAATTGAATATAACATTATAACAAATTTATGTCTTGGCTTATCCATTATTATGGCTTCTTGCACTAAGTTAAGTTTGGGCAAAAGACTTTTGGCATTAATTACATTTTCTCTCTTGTAATTTTGTAAATTATGCATGCCAAAATCAGCTCACATATTAATAAAAATATATAAGGAGAGAACTATGAACGGTGTTCTGTCTATACTGCTAGATGTTTTTAGACAACCATCTGTAATAGTTGCAATGATTTCTCTAATTGGTCTTGCAGTACAAGGCAAAAAGATTTCCGACATAGTACAAGGCTCTATTCGTACAATGATTGGTTTCTTAGTATTGGCAGCCGGATCTGGAGTAGTCACTGAAGCACTAAATCCTTTTGGGAGCATGTTCCAATATGCGTTCCATGTTCAAGGCGTAGTACCAAATAATGAAGCTATAATCGGTACAGTTCTTATGAAGTATGGATCAGAAGCAGCATTAATCTTCTTCTTTGGAATGATTGTTAACATTGTTTTATCAATAACATCTAGATTTAAGTTCATTTACTTAACTGGTCACGTTGCATTCTATATGGCAAGTATGCTCGCAGTAATCTTCAATGTCGCAGGTTTTAATACTCTAACCGTTATTATTCTCGGATCATTCGCTCAAGGTCTACTTATTACGATTTCTCCAGCATTGGTTCAGTCATTTATGCGCACTGCCTCCGGCAAAGATGATGTTGCACTTGGACATCCTACGAGTAGTGGAGTTCTTATTGGAACTTTGATTGCAAAACTTACAGCTTCTAAAAAGCATCCGTCTAAGTCTACTGAAGATATTAAGTTCCCAGCTGCTCTTGGATTCTTAAAAGATACAACTGTTCTCATTGCACTTTCAATGGCAATTATCTACGCTGTTGTAGCACTTTTTGCGGGGCCGCAATATATTGAATCGCATTTATCTAATGGGCAAAACTTTATTGTGTTTGTTATTCTTAAGGCTGCAATGTTCTCTGCAGGCGTTTTCATTATTCTTGCAGGCGTACAGGTTGTTTTAGATGAGATTGTTCCAGCATTTAAGGGAATATCCGAAAAACTCGTTAAAAACGCTAAACCAGCATTGGATGCTCCTATGACTTTTGGTTTTGCTCCAAACGCTGTTCTTATTGGATTCTTGGCAAGCTTTGCTGGCGGAATTGTTGGAATGGTTATTATGGCTTTGGCTGGCACAACAGTTGTTATTCCAGGAATTGTTGCTCACTTTATGGCTGGTGGTGTTACTGGCGTATTTAGTAACGGCCAAGCTGGTAGAAGAGGCTGCGTTGTAGGCGGTTTTGTTAATGGTATTGTTATTACATTCTTGCCGTTACTTCTTTTGCCTGTTTTGGGTAACCTTGGTTCTGCAAACTCCACTTATTCAGACGCTGATTTTGGTGTAACTGGAGTTTTTCTTGGTTACACGAATGTTGCAGGAGGCAAAATCGTAAGTATTATTGCAGTTGTAATATCTTATGTTCTTTTCTACGCGTCTTCAATATTGTTGACGCGCAGAGAAAATAGTAAAGTCAAATATGCAATTGAAAACTAATACAATTGTGAAGAGTTATTGTAGAAATTAAACTTAAATCACAATTAAAAATAGAAACGATAAGTCTAAAAGGTTATGATCTTGAATTTGCGATTAAATAGCAACTTTAATCAATAATTTAAGATTGTAGCCTTTTGTAGTATAGGCACGCCTTAATCGTATATTGGCATAATATACTGATACTATGTAACTGTTGTGTGTTTTGAAAGCAAATTTGTAAAAATTTTCTTAAAAGCTTCATTTTTTAAGATTTTTTTTTTAATAGCTTTTAAAAGAAAATTACTATTTGGAGAGTGGATTGTGACCGAAGGTGTACCTAAATATATTGCCGTGCGAGACAATCTTAGGAAACGCATTGACTTAATGGAGCCAGACGAACAACTTCCTCCAGAAGTAGAATTGTGTAAGCAATACAACGTTAGCCGAATTACTCTTAGACATGCAGTTGATAATCTGATATTGGAAGGTCTGCTTGTAAGAATACAAGGCAAAGGAACTTTTAGAGCAAGAGATGTTATTCACAGTGTTAACCGTGAAGTTATATCAGACCAGGTTCAAGGCTTTTACCAGAATTATTCTGAAAGCAAAGAACATATACGAATCAAAGTTATTCAAAATGATGTAGTTAAAGATGAATCTGCTGCTTATAAGCTTGGTTTAGATGAGTCAATTGATCTGATTTGTGTTAAACGATTAAAGTACGTTGATGACGTTTTGTCTAATTACAGTGTAGTTTATCTTGAAGCTTCAAGATTTCCAAAAGTTTTGACTCATGATTTTACGAAAAAATCTTTAGCAGAGTTTCTAGAAAGCGATTACGCTGTAAAGCTTTGTGAAAATGATTTGTCTGTTCATGTTGAGCAACTATGTGGAACCATGGCAAAAGTTTTACAGGTTGAAGATAAAACTCCATCTCTTGCAGTTGAATCCATTGTTAAGGACTCTTTTGGTTCAATAATAGCCTTTGGTGCTGCTGTTTATACACCAAAGTATTGTGATATTCAATTCAAAATGCATATTACTGTTTGATATTACTTTATTTATTCTTGAACGATTCTTGTTTTTCTATATAAAAATGTTCTAGTATACAGAAAATCTCCGTTACCAAATGTAAACAAATGATAACGGAGATTTTTCAAACTCTAATTAAGATCGCAATCTAATGCGACTATTTTAAAGAGCGTTGATTGCCAAAGCAAGACCAGACTTACGGTTTGCAGCCTGATTCTTATGAATCACACCACGACCTGCAGCCTTGTCAAGCTTCTTAGCAGCCACTGCGAATGCAGCTTCAGCTGCAGCCTTGTCACCAGCAGCGATGGCTTCACGAGTAGCGCGGATAGCAGTCTTCAAAGCAGACTTCACTGCCACGTTACGCTTGTGTGCCTTCTCATTGGTGAGCACGCGCTTTTTCTGCGACTTAATGTTTGCCACTATTACTCCAAACGACGTTTGCTATATCAAGGACATACAAAGGGTAAGCATAGCATGATTCTTGGATAAAACCACTAATTTTCACGAATATTAATCACCATAATGCTTACTGCATGCATTAAATGTAATTAAGTGCATAACTTGCTGTTCTTATCTTCTTGGACTAGGGTAGTCAAGTTGCTACCATTAATGAGTTACAGTGCTTGATGCACATTATACTATATATTCATTGTGTCTTAAAAGGAGATATTTGCTTTGATTACACCGCATAACCAGCCAGGATTTACGGATCAATCGTTGATACGCAACTTCTGCATTATTGCGCATATAGATCACGGCAAGTCTACTGTAGCGGATCGCATTTTGCAGCTTTCTGGAATTGTGCCAGAACGTGAGATGCGAGACCGTTTCTTGGATCGCATGGATATTGAGCAAGAGCGCGGAATCACTATTAAATCGCAGGCTGTTCGCGTGCCGTGGACTTTTGACGGTAAAGAGTACTCGCTTGGCATGATTGATACTCCTGGTCACGTTGATTTTACTTACGAAGTTTCGCGTGCGCTTGCAGCATGCGAGGGTGCGGTTTTGCTTGTGGATGCCACTCAAGGTATTGAAGCGCAGACGCTTTCTAACCTTTATATGGCAATCGAACATGATTTAACGATTATTCCTGTATTAAACAAAATCGATTTGCCTAGTGCGGAGCCAGACAAGCATGCGGAAGAAATAGCTGGATTAATTGGTTGCAAGCCTAATGAAGTTTTGCGTGTTTCTGGGAAAACTGGCGAAGGTGTAAAAGATCTTCTCGACCAAATCGTGCTGGAAGTGCCAGCTCCTAGTGGAAATCCTAATGGCGCTGCTCGTGCGCTTATTTTTGACTCAGTCTACGATTCGTATCGCGGAATCGTCACATATATTCGTATGGTTGATGGCGAGCTTAAATCGCGTGAAAAATTGCATATGATGGGCATTGGCATGACGCATGATCCTATTGAAATCGGCGTTATTAGCCCAGATATGGCTCCAACCAAGGCGCTTGGAGCTGGAGAAGTCGGCTACGTAATTACAGGCGCAAAAGACGTGAGTCAATCTAAAGTTGGCGACACTATTACTAGCGCTGTAAATCCCGCATCTGAGCCTTTGGAAGGCTACAGAGACCCTAAGCCTATGGTTTACGCTGGCTTATTCCCAATAGATAACGCGCAATTCCCAGAGCTAAGAGATGCTCTCGATAAGCTAAAACTTAACGATGCTGCTCTTATTTACGAGCCAGAAACGTCGGTTGCGTTGGGATTTGGTTTCCGTTGTGGATTCTTAGGTCTTTTGCACATGGAGATTGTTTCCGAGCGCTTAAGCCGAGAATTTGGATTAGATCTTATTTCAACTGCTCCAAACGTAACTTACGACGTTACTAGCGAAGACGGTACCGAGCATCATGTGACTAATCCTAGCGAGTTCCCAGAAGGCAAAATCAAGCGCATTATTGAGCCAATGGTTGCTGCCGACATTATTGCTCCAAAAGATTTTATTGGCGCTATTATGGACTTGTGCCAAGATCATCGTGGGGAAATGGGCACAATGGAATACATTAGTGCCGATCGCGTGGAAATGCACTACAGGATTCCTCTTGCAGAAATCGTTTTTGACTTCTTCGATCAGCTTAAAAGCCGCACAAAGGGCTACGCTTCTCTTGACTACCACGAAGATGGCGAGCAAGCTGCAGATCTTGTTAAGGTAGATATTCTTATTCAGGGAGATAAGGTTGACGCTTTTAGCGCCATCGTGCATCGCGATAAGGCTTATTCTTACGGCGTTATGATGACGAAGAAACTTCGCGGACTTATTCCTCGCCAACAGTTTGAGATTCCAATTCAGGCTGCAATTGGCTCGCGTATTATTGCGCGCGAAACGATTAGTGCGCTTAGAAAAGACGTGCTCGCTAAATGCTACGGCGGCGATATTACTCGTAAGCGCAAGCTTCTTGAAAAGCAAAAGGCTGGTAAGAAGCGCATGAAGATGCTTGGACACGTTGAAGTTCCTCAAGAAGCGTTTGTTGCGGCTTTGGCTACGGATGATGGCGCAAACGATAGAGACACTAAAGATAAGATTCGTGCAGCGCAAAAGTCTGAAGGATGAGTTTAGAGTTGGATGCTGAATTAAATAAATCAGCTATGCAAACTAAAAGCATGCCTTTTGAAGTTTACGTGCACGTGCCGTTTTGCTTGCGTCGCTGCGGTTATTGCGATTTTAATACGTATACTGCTCGTGATTTGGGCGAAGGTGCGAGTCGTGAAGGGTACGCGGATGTTGCGATTCTAGAGATGCGTCTTGTAAAAAAGTGGCAGGAATTTCACGGGATTTTCGAGCCTAAAGCGCAATCTGTTTTCTTTGGCGGCGGCACTCCGACCGTTCTTAAAGCGCAAGATTTAGTGCGAATTTTGCAAGAAATACGTAACTTGTGGGGCATTATGCCTGGCGCGGAAATAACTACGGAAGCAAATCCAGACACTGCAGACGAGTCTTATATTGAGACGCTTGCAGAAGGTGGATTTACGCGAATATCTTTCGGAATGCAATCGGCTGTGCCACATGTGTTAAAAACGCTTGACCGCACGCATACTCCAGAAAACGTAGAGCGCGGAGTTAAAACAGCGGATGCTTGTGGTTTGCGTTCGAGTGTTGATTTGATTTATGGAGCTCCAGGGGAGAGTCTAGACGATTGGCGAAAGTCGGTAGAAATGGCTTTGAGCCTGGGCGTTAACCACGTTTCCGCGTATGCGCTAACAGTAGAGCCGCGCACAAAAATGGGTCGCCAAATTGCTGCTGGCACAATTCACGCGCCAGATGACGATGATGAAGCCGCGAAATACGAAGTTGCAGACGAGCTTTTTAATTCTGCGGGCCTAGAGTGGTATGAGATTTCTAATTGGGCGCGCACTGGTTTTGAGTCTCAACATAATCTTGGATATTGGAAGAACATTGATTGGGCAGGAATTGGCCCAGGGGCTCATTCTCACTACAATTCTGTTAGCGGCATTAGCAAGCAAAGCATGGATGATTGTGCTCTTTTGGCGGATTCAAGCAAGTTTTACAATCTTAGATCTTGGGATATTTTGCATCCAAAACGTTGGGCGCATGCGATTAATGCAGGAAACGTGCCTTGGCAAAACTACGAGTGTATAAATAGCGAGGATGCGTTGATAGAAGAGGTAATGCTTGGGTTGCGCATTAGGGAAGGTCTTAGTATTGATGAATTGTGTACAAAGATGCGTAAAGCAAATTGCGAATTTGACGATTCTTATTTGCAAAAAGTGCTAATCGAAGTGTGTAAAGAAGATTTGGCAGTGTTGAACAAAAATCGTATTGCTGCCACTCGAAAAGGGCGTTTATTAAACGATTTATTAATCGAAAAAATT
The DNA here is from genome assembly GCF_049262735.1 of Gardnerella sp. DNF00476. Taxonomy (NCBI): domain Bacteria; kingdom Bacillati; phylum Actinomycetota; class Actinomycetes; order Bifidobacteriales; family Bifidobacteriaceae; genus Gardnerella; species Gardnerella sp. DNF00476. Next base: position 1,736,976 of record NZ_CP058401.1, on the reverse strand, counting down.
GTTGACGCGTGCCAAAATGGCTTAGTTATGCGTTAAAATGATTCGTATTGTGTGAAAATTCAATGCAGAAAGGAATCAATCATGGCAAACCGCAAAGAGCGTAGAGCAAAAGCCAGGCAGAGTCGTAGGGGAATCCCGTCTCAATACGATCAAACGAATGGCCGCGGTCGCGGTGGAATGATTGACGAATACAATCTGCAAGAACATTCAAGAAGGCTCCAAGAAAACGGCGTTGACGGTTGGAAGCCATCTTCTAGCGTTACAGAACAAGAGGAACAGTTAACTCGTAATATTAAGCGAGCTAAGGCTGGAGATGATACTTGGAATACTGTTCGCAAAGTTATTGGCGTGTGTTCTTGGGCTGTTCTCTTGCTTTCTGCATTCGCGTTCTTGGTAATTATGTGGCTGCCAAGTCAGCCAATGGTGCTTGTTATAACTGTTGCAGTGTTGTTTGCTTTGGGCGTGTTTGGGCTGTTCTTTAGCTTTAGCAACTCTAAGCAAAATCCGCGACTCGATCAGCACGGTACCGCGCTTTAGTTAGATTTGGGTCGATTTAGGTTTGTTTATAAATAAAAATAATTAAGGCGGGCGCTTTGGTAATACAATGTGCGCGCCTTGTTTGTTTTACACGCTTTTATCTATGCAAATCTTGCAAAATGATCATGCAAATTCTAGTTAAATCATGCAAAATAAATTTTTTTGACTAGTAAGTTTTAATTAGTAAAACTTATAGTTTGTTTGCGTAATTTTCTTCTATAATCATTCGACAACTAAAAATATTTAAAATGATTATAACAATATTGCGCATATTTTTTAGATTAAATCAGTAATTTTCATAAAATTTTCTAAGATATTTAAAGAAAATCAACAGTTCTTTCTTAGCTTTTTATAAGGGTAAATCATATAAGCTACGAGATTGTACTTATTGTACCTATTTTGTAACAGACAATTTCATAATGACAAGTGTTCAATGAGGAAGGTAGTCGATGACATTTATTTCTCGCGCAATACGCTACGTTTTGAGAAAAAGAGTGAAATCAGCAATAGTGTTTGTAATATTAGCATTAATTTCAACGCTTCTGCTGGCATCTTCTGCAGTTGCGATTGCTGCAGAAAAAGAAGGCAAAAAGGTAGAAGAACAGGCAGAATCTAGTTTTGTTTTAGCAAATAATCCGCAAGTAAATCCTGGAACTCCTAGGGGAGCAGGAACCGTTAAACCAAGTGATGTTAAAAAAATAGCGTCACTAAAAAATGTTGATTCGTATGTTTTGCGTCAAAATGTTACTGCCGATTTAGTTGGTGCAAAAGCAGCTAGAATCAAAGGTGTTCAAGACTACGATGCTCGTAGAGAAAAGCAATTTGGAAACGCTGTAAACTTAGAGGGAACAAACTCTTCTAAGGGCTTAAATGCTTTCAAAACAAAATCAATTCACATGGTTAAAGGAAGAGCTTTGCAAGAATCAGATGAGCATGCTTCCTTAATCCACGAAGATTTAGCAAAACTAAATGGCTTAAAATTAGGCGATTCGTTAACGCTTAAAGCAAACCCGTTTGACGCCGATAATCTTAACCATTCTACGGAGCAAGTAAAAACACGCATAGTTGGAATTTATGGCGGAGCTAATAATCGCCCAGTTGCAACACGTGCGGAATTAACTGCAAATACTGTGTATACAGATTTGAAAACAACCAGAGAGCTTTACAAATATAAGCATGGAAAAGAGATATACCAGGACGCAAGTTTTAAGGTTAAAAAAGGAGCGGACGCAGATTCTGTGATTGAAGAAGCGTCTAAGCTTCCGATTGATTTGCAAAACTATCAGATTACTCGAGATGATCAATTCGTACAAGGCATGATTGGAGCAGCAAAAGGCGTAAAATCCATGATGAACATAACAGTTATTGCAGTAAGCGCGTTTGCTGTAATTGCTTTAGGATTAGTGCTTATTCTTTGGATTAATGAGCGTAGAAGAGAAATTGGTGTTCTAACTTCAATTGGTGTTGGAAAGGCGTCACTTGTATTGCAGCAGATTTCTGAGCTTGTGATACTTGCTATTCCAGCTATTGCAATAGGTTACGGTTTTGCGAGCGCAATATCTCCTTGGATTAGTGATTGCGCATTAGGCTCAGTAAAAAATTCTGCCGCGCAGCAGCTTAGTTCGATGGGTCAAGCTGGAGGAAATCTAGAATCGAGCATGGCAACGAGAACATTAGATAAGATTGCTGTTCAAGTTAACACAGAATGTTTAATTCAATCGTCATTAATTGTTCTGATGGTTATTGTTGTGGCAGTTGCGTTGTCTTATCTTCCTATTTTGCGAAAGTCTCCTAGAGATTTGCTTGGCATGCAAAAGTAGTTGGCTGCAAAAGTAGGTGGTAAAATGACTCAAATTATAAAAAGAGCTTGGCTAGCTATAGTTAGAAAACCAAGGCGCAGTGCTATTTTAGCTTTGATTATTACGGTTGTTCTTAGTGCGCTTATTTGCCAGAGTGGAGTTATTGCTTCTGTAAAAAATCTTGAGAATCAAATAGCTTCTAATATTGGCTTAGGTTTTAGCGTTTATGCAAAAACGCAGGGAGAGACTTTGCCAGAGTCTGATTCTTCTAGTGATTCCGCTAATCAATCGCAGCAAGATATTCCTCAAGATTTGCAAAAAAACGAAGGAATTCCAGAAAATCTTATTGCAAAATTTAAAAAGATTAGTGGAATAAAAACTATTGCAGAAGAAAAAGATGTTTTAGCAAATCCTGTTAACGTTAAAATTGTAGCGCCAATACATGGTCCGCGTTTAGACAATGATGAGATGTTTTCGCTTGTTTCAATAACGGGAACAACTAGATCACAGTTATCACAAGGATTTCAAGAAGGATTATATAAGCTTGAGGAAGGTAATCATATTCATTCTTCGGCACCTGGCGACTTTAAGCGCGCAAAATCTGCAATAATTCACAAGTCTTTTGCTAAGCAAAATAATCTTAAACTCGGCTCTGTTTTAAAGCTAAAACAAGGCAGCAAAAGCATTAATCTTAAGGTTGTTGGTATTTTTTCTGGCAAGATGCAAACAAAAGGTGCGTTGCCGTCAGACTCTTCCGAAAATCGCGTAATAACTGATTTAGAATCCGCTCTTTACCTGTCTGGAAGTAAAAATCGCAGTTCTATAAAGTGCGTTATGCAAAATTCAAATAATCTAACTAAAGCTTTAGAAGAAGCTAATAAAATCGCTAAAAACGATGGCGATGGCATGCTTTCTGTAGAAAACAATGCGCAAAGATTTGCCTCTGTTCTTCAATCTGTAAAAACAGTTAAGCAACTAGTAACAATGATTTTAATGTGTCTTGCATTAGTCGGAATTATAGTGCTTGGTTTAGTTCTTGTTTTTTGGGTTCGAGGAAGGATTCACGAAGTTGGAGTTCTAATGGCAATTGGTATGAACAAGTCTGTAATAGCTTTGCAAATGATTATAGAAGTTTTTATAATAACAGCCTTCTGTTCAGTTGCATCAATTCTAATTGGGTCTGCAATATCTTCAAGTGTAGGATCAATGCTATTGGCTAATGTCTCAAATAGTACAATTTCTGACTTAAGCATTTCTTGGATTCCAAATAAACAAACATTTTTTGCTATTCTTATAGGATTTGCTATAGCGTTTGTATCTCTATGCATTGCTCTTGCGCCAATAATGTTTAAAAAGCCTCGCTTTGTATTGAATTCAATGAGCTGAGGTGATTTTCTTAGATAATTAATATGAATCAATTAGAAGATTGGATTTAACTGGATTTTATTAAGAATAAGATTCGGATTCTGATAGAAAATTAAAAATTTACAAGTATTAAATATTAAGTATGAAATATTAAATTTAGAAAATATTGGAGTTTTATTATGACTACTTTATTAAAACTTAACAACGTTGATTATTCTTATGGTGCAACTAATATTCCTGTTCTTAGAAACGTTAATGCGGATTTTGAATCAGGGAAAATATACAGTATTACAGGTCAATCTGGAGCTGGAAAATCCACTATGCTATCTCTTCTAGCAGGATTAGATACTCCAACAAAAGGAACAGTATTGTTTGATGGACAAGATATTTCCAAGAATGGTGGATATTCTAATCATCGCAAGAATCATGTGTCTTTAGTTTTTCAGAATTTCAATCTAATCGACTACTTGACTCCTGTAGAAAACTTGCGTCTTGTTAATTCAAATGCTGATTCCAAGATTCTTAAAGAACTGGGACTTAGTGAAGACGAATCAACTAGAAATATAACAAAGCTTTCTGGCGGGCAGCAGCAGCGAGTGGCTATTGCGCGAGCGCTTGTATCTTCTGCTCCTGTTATTCTTGCCGATGAGCCAACAGGTAGCTTGGATCCAAATACAACACAAGAAGTTATATCAATCTTAAAAGACGCAGCTCATAAACACGGAAAATGCGTGATTGTTGTAACACATTCGAGCGATGTGGCGGCTGCTGCAGACATAAAATATGTTCTCAAAAACAAACAGTTAACAAAAAAATAATATAAAAGACTAATTATCAACGATTTTTCCGTGCTTCTGCGTAAAGTAAAACCTGTGCGTAACCTTTGCGCAGAAGTTGCGTATCAGTGCATACACGGGGAGGTTGTTGTGGCTGAAGTGTCAGATTCTAAGCCTATTGTGGCAGTTGTTATGGGGTCTTCAAGTGATTGGGAAACCATGCGTCATGCCTGCGAAATCCTAGAAAGATTCAGAGTGCCGTATATGAAAAAAGTTATTTCTGCACATCGCACTCCAGAACTTATGGCAGATTTTGCTCACAGTGCTAGAAAAAATGGTTTTCGCGTAATTATTGCTGGCGCTGGTGGAGCGGCACACTTACCAGGTATGATTGCTGCTCAAACAACTCTTCCAGTTGTTGGTGTTCCTGTAAAATCCCATGCTCTTTCGGGCTGGGATTCTTTGCTTTCTATAGTGCAAATGCCTGGTGGTATTCCTGTTGCTACAACAGCTGTGGGCAACTCGGGAGCTACAAATGCTGGTTTGCTTGCAGTAAGCATGTTGAGCACAACAGATAATCGTCTTGCAGACGAACTTGAAGATTACCGTCAAGAATTAAAAGAGAAGGTTGAGGAATCTAATGCCGAGCTTATCTGAAGTCACTAATGGTGCTGTAGAGCGTTTGATGCCAGGAGCCACTATTGGAATTATTGGCGGCGGTCAATTGGGACGCATGATGGCTATTGCAGCTAGACATATGGGATTCCGCATAGGAGTTTTAGATCCAACGCTTGATTGCCCAGTATTTCAGGTTGCAGATTTGCAGGTTGAGGCAAATTATGATGATCCTGAAGGCTTGCGCGAGCTTGCTGAACGTTGTGATGTTCTTACATACGAGTTTGAAAATGTTAACGCAGATGCGTTAGATAAGGTTCGTCATTTAACAGCTATTCCTCAGGGCACAGATTTATTGCGTGTTACACAAGATCGTGTTTGTGAAAAAGAGTTTATTAATAAACATGGCATTGAAACAGCTAAATGGCGTGAAGTCAATAATCTTGACGATTTAGACGCAGCAATCGAAGAAATTGGTTTGCCTGCTATTCTTAAGACTCGTCGTGGTGGCTATGATGGTCATGGTCAGGATGTTCTTCGCACTGAAGAAGATGTTGCTAATATTCATCACCGTTCCGATAGGGGAGGAAAATTCCCTCCGTCTATTCTTGAAGGCTTTGTAGATTTTGCTTTTGAAGCTTCAATTCTTGTTTCCGGCAATGGTAATGATTTTGTGACTTATCCTCTTGTAAAAAACGTTCATCACAATAGCATTCTTCATATGACTCTCGCACCTGCAGTTGTGGATCCTGTTGTAGAAGAGACCGCACACGATTTAGCGCTTCAACTGGCTAAAGGTTTTGAGCTTGCTGGAACGCTTGGCATTGAGTTATTTATTACTAAAGATAATCGTGTAGTAGTAAACGAGCTTGCTCCTCGCCCTCACAATTCTGGGCATTACACGATTGAAGCTTGCGATATGGATCAGTTTGAAGCACATATTCGCGGTATTGTTGGATGGCCTTTAAAAAAGCCTAAGCTGCTTTCTCCTGCAGTGATGGTTAATGTTCTTGGTCAACATGTTGCTCCTACTCGTTCTCTTATATTAGAGCATCCAGAATGGCATGTTCATGACTATGGAAAGGCTGAGGTTCGTAAAAATCGCAAAATGGGTCATATTACTGTTTTGTGTGATGACCCAGTTAAAGAAGCTGCAGAATTAGATGCTACTGGCTGTTGGGATGACGAGCTTGATTAAAAGATTTAGTATTAGTCTTAAAATTTAAATAGTTATAGTTTGTTGGACTAGTATTAGATTTTTTAATAGTTTGAAAGGTAAAAGGTTAAATAATGGTTGGTGAGCCAGTACGCAGAAACACTAAGCAAAAAGAAACTGTTCTTGAACATTTAAGAGCTTCGCGTAATTTTGTTTCTGCACAGAATCTGCATCGCCTGCTTGTGGAAGATGGTGAAATCATTGGTTTAGCCACAGTGTATCGTCAGCTTAATATGCTTGCACAAAGTGGCGATGTTGATACTGTTCGTTTTAATGGACAGCAACTATTTCGCATTTGCGATGAGAATACTCATCATCACCATCTTGTGTGTGAAAAGTGTGGTAAAACCGTGGATATAGAGCCTCCTGATGATGAGGGTTGGATTCACAAGATCGCCGAATCTCATGGGTATACGGTTATAGATCACACTTTGGAAGTGTTTGGATTATGCCCAGACTGTAATCAGAGTGTAGATTGATTGCAAACTCATTAATCAATCTAATTAATTACAGTTAAAAATCAGCCTAGATTTAGAATTTAGGCTGATTTTTCATTACATGAACTATTTTTTAAGAGTTTTTAGCATTTCTAAAATCTGCTTAGGATTAGTCTCTGGCAAATAAGAGCTTGTAACAGCTAACGATATTTGTGCTAGTTTTGCAGAATCCAAATAGCATATGTATACAGGTCTATTAGTAGGCTGGAACTTCTTTTTAAAGAAATAAAGCGACTTAAATCCGTATGCTGGCTCCAAAATATCGGACATCATTTCAAGCGTATGAACAATAATATCATTTGATTCATGATGATTTGAAGATTGAGAATCTCCATGAATTGTAGGCTTTTGGCTTGCCTGGATATCTTTACTAGAATCCTCATTGCTTAATGTAGAATTTTCACAAATATCTGTTATTCCAGCAAGAGGAGCTGCAGAAAGACTCATAAACTCCACAGCAGATTCTGGATTTTCAAGACCTTCGTCTCTTAACCGTTCCGCCATTCTAGCGATAAGCAACTCCATAATTCCATTAGGGCTATTCGTGCGATGTCTCATAAAATCAAGAGTCCACCCGATTATGCGATTATTGTCATAAGTCGGCATCCAACTTGTAACCCCAAGAACGCGATTATTCTCGTCAATCGCATACAAAATCTTTACTCTAGGATCATGCAATTCTTCCAAACCGCCAAGAGTAAACTTCATTTCTGGAAGGGCTTTAAGTTCCGCCCATTCTTCCGAAATCTCAATAATTTGTTGCTGAACTTCCCAAGGAGCATCGTTGTAAGTGCTAAGAACATCTGTTATTCCATCACGTTTTGCCTTGTTTATGGCAGTGCGAATATCCTGCCACTTTTTACCCCTAGTTTGCCACTCTTTAGGGTAGACTAGCATATCGCTTCCAACTTTTATAGAAGAAAAACCAATAGATTCCAAGGCTTTTCGTTCTTCATCGTGAACAGCGTAGAATGCTGGAGACCATGAATTTTGTTCGCAAAGTTGAATAAACGCTTTCAAATCTTGTTTATATTCTGTTTTATCTCCAAAAGGACCAGTTAGAGTTAAAGCAACTCCATATTTTAGTCTGTATGCTATTGCAGAATGTTCAGTGGCGGAGAACCAATAGTGGTTATCATGCCATGTTGTCATAAAACTCATGGTGTCTCCACCAAGTTGAACTAACTTGCTTGCTTTTTTGCGGTCTTCTTCATTAATTGTTATTTTGTTTCTAAACCACACCATGCAAACAGCAAAAAGAACAAGCCAGAATAGAACTCCAACACCTTGAGTTATTGCTGAAGACAAAGGAGTTATAGGTGTAAGCATGGCATTGGACCTTAATCCAAAGCCCATAGGCATCCAACGCCCTGGAAGGTCACGTAGTAAATGATGCAAGTCTGCTACAGGCTTAAATTCATTTGGTGCAATCAACCCGAAGCAAACATATCCTATTCCAGTAGAAAATAGTGCAAAAACAATTGCAGCTAATCCAACTCTGCGCTCAAGCTTATCACTATGATTTGGAAAATGCTTTATGCTTATAAACAGTAGGATTGCGATTAATAAAGGAGGCAAAGCTGTAAGCATAAAGGCTATAGAAGTAGCATTATTCTTGTGGAAAATCATGGTTTGTTTAGTTGCAATCAAAGGCAAAATGGCAAAATACATGGTTGCATATACTGCTGTAATTCCGTTGATTGTTATAGCAGCATAAGCTGCAAGTCTTCTTCCGCGTAAAAGTCCCCAAGATATAATCATTAAAGTGACGATAGGCAAAAGAATACGAATCCAAAGACCTCCTATTGTTGCGTGTTGTAATCCTGAATGAAGCAGGCAACTGCTTGAACTATAGTTTGATATACATCTTGCTAGCCACGGTTTCGTACCCATTTGCGGAGACATGAATAAACCTAATGTAGTTAGTATTCCAGCGTGAGATCTAGAAGATAGTGCAAGAACTGGTCCTAAAGCCATAACAAGTTGAGTTATGGAAAATAGACGTCTAATCTCGTAGTCTGTTCCTTCCCACCAGTTCGCGCTTTTTACAGTATTTGTATTAGCATTGCTATTTTTGTTCATCAGATTGCCAATAATATGGCCACAAATTGCTGCAAAAATTGTGCAATAATCCCCAGGATTTCCACTATAAAGAAGCATCGCAGACGTGATTGCGTATCCTAAAACAAACATTCGTCTACGCCACAATATCGATTCGCATGTTGCTGCAGCCATAAAAGCTCCAACAAAAAGTGTAAAAGGAGAAAGTCTAATTGGTATTCTAGTAATCCAACGCATGTTTCTAATAATCATTGAAAGATTACCGATTAAAGTAAGACCGAGTATTGTTCCAATAAGAGTGCTTGTTACGGAAACAAAAAGCAAACGCATTTTACCGATACGTGTTTCGGCTAACCCTATTAAAACAAGTGAAAGTATTGCATTTACTATTAGAGATGGGAAACTATTTACAAAAAATAGCGAGTGGAATAGTTTAATCAGAAGCTGTGTAATATTTCTATGCCCAAACAAAAAAGTAGAGCTTATTTTCGGTTTATGATACGAGAAGAATTGTGAAAGAGTTGCATTGGTGCCATAAGTATAGATGTGCATTACGGTACTGAAAACCCAGTGAATAAGGTTAATAACCAAGAAAACTAGAGTTATTTTCGCTGCTAGCACGCGCTGCGATAGCCACATGCGCACATCGTTGGTAAGAACGCTTAAATGATGTTTTGCTGTAGACTCGTGATTTTTTGATAAAAAGTTTGGCATGATTTATCGCCTCACCTTCTGATTGATAACCACTTGAATATTATTATAAGAGTTTAAATCTGGATAATTGCTTGTTATTCCAGAATCTTTACAAAGATGGTCGATTACAACTTTTAACCCATTTTGAACGGTATGCCAATCGTGTCCAGATCCTTTAGAAATCATGGTTATAACGCTTATTCCAGACTTATGAGCCGCTATAGCAATATTAGACTGATTTACTTGCGATTTAGGATCCCAAGCTCCAGCTATAGAGTAATAATTTTGTTTTAAAGGAGCATTTTTTCTCATTATGTTTGCTGGAATATGCTTTTCGTATTTTTTGCGATCTCCATCAAAATAACGTTTTATTGTTTCATCGCGATTCTTGTATGTTGGCTCTAGTTCTCCGCCTGCAGAATACATGTTTCCAAATAGTTTAGGATAAGCTGGCACAATCTGAGTTGCGCAAGTTCCTCCTTGAGAAAATCCTCCCATTAGCCAAAGTGCTGGATTGTTGCTGGCTGGTAGATTTTTATGAATCCAATTAACAACATCTTTTGTCAAATAAGTTTGTGCTTTTCCATAAACCTTTGTATCCGCGCAAAGAGAATTGTGTGTTGCAGTACCGTTTTGATCTGGTGACACAACAATTGGAGCTAAACCATTATGATCCTTAGCATAAGCGTCTAAGGTGTTTACAATTTCGCTCGCAGCAAATAGCCTATTAGGGCTTCCTGGTTGACCAGAAAGAAGAACCATTACAGGTAGTTTTGGAGCGTATTTTGTTAAAGCTGCTGGTGGTAAGTAGACGTTTGCGGTGCGGGCACGGAAGTTAGATGTTGTTGCGGGAATTTTAACGGATCTACTTATTCCTTTGGATGGTATTTTGGGGAGCTTGTTTTGTGCTGCAAGTGAATTCCAATCAGCGATTTCCATAACCCCATTATGTTTATTATGCTCTTCAAGCTTCGGATAATTACCTAATCCGAATACTGATCCAATAGTTGTGTATTCGCCATAAATCATGTTTACGCGAATCATTGTGGCTAAAATAAACAAAATAATTGAAAATATTGCAAAAGCTCTTCTATATCCTTTAGATATTATAGCCGCGCTTAAAGCAAATCCTACAGCCGCAAATCCTCCTGCAATAGAAAAAATCACAAGCCATCCTAGGCTTACTCCGAATACAAGAAAAACGTCTGAAATAAGCCAAGTTATAAATCCAAATATAAGTGCGAATAATGATGCAGAACCTAATTGTGTTAAAAGAGATGGAAGATACTTTATTTTTTTAGATTTTGTTATTAAAAGGACAGCTAAGCATAATCCAGATATTGTGAATATACTTATAGGTAGTATGCCGTGCATTAGGTTAATTGTGGCAATAAACTTCATTCTTACTGTTCCTTAAAACCTCACTAGATTAGAGCTATCAAAAAATACAGCCGTTGATAATATAATTCGTAATCCTTAAAATTTTCTATATTATGTCATCAATTATAATGATAAAAGATACAGAGTTTATTGCAATACGTCAAAAGTATGAATATACACAATTGTTTACTACAAGTTATGTTTATTTATGACGATGGCGATAATTAAAATGTATTTGTAACATAGATGCGTAAATGAGTTATGTATTAGTCATGTAATTAGAAGGGTGTGAAATTGCCATTAAGCAATTTTCTTACTATTTTTAAGCGTTTTAAGCTTGCGATTCCGCGATGGTTGTATGCGGTTCTGTTCGTTGTATTTGATGCAATAATGGTTATGATTGTGCAGCTTTCTGTTCAAAGGTCTGGACGAGTGGAAATGACTTCCTCGCTTTCGGCAAGCGCATGGAACATAATTTCAAAAATGTGGATTAGCTTAAATTTTGTATTCGTTTTGAATCTGCTTATAGTTGCTCTAATTTACGGAATTCTGTTGATGGTAATAAATCGTTTTTGGATTACTACACTTATTCTGATTACATTATCTGTAATAATTTCTGTAATCGAGTATATGAAGGTTAATGTTAGATACGAGACAATTCTTCCAGCGGACTTGAACTTTTTAAAGAGTAATACGGGGAATATCGCATCTTTTCTGCCAGATAATGCTATAGCTGTGATTGTCTGCTCCATTATTGCTGTACTTGTAGCTGTTATTGCTGCTATTTTTATGCATTTTGTAGATGTAAATCGCGGAAAAATCGTGTTTACTAAGGATTTTCGCATTTCTATTGTAATTAGAGTTGTTACATGCTTAGTGTGTTTTTTGGGTCTTGGATGGTATGTTTCTGGGGTTGGAACAGTTGGTTCTAGTGCTAACGGTTTTGCTAAGTTTATGGGCGATGCTCCTGCGATGTGGGATTCTGTTTATGATTCGCAAAGAAACGGTGCTTTAGTTGCTTTCTTAAGACAAGTGAATCCAAAAGTTATGGATAAACCAGCGGATTACAATGAATCCACTATGAAAGCTCTTCTAAAAAAATATGATACTGAAGCTAAGAAAATCAATGTTTCTCGCAAAAGCAAAATTTCAGACAATACTGTGGTTTATGTACTTTCGGAATCTTTCTCAAACCCAATGAGGGTTCCAGGATTGCAACTGAATAAGAATCCAATGCCATTTATAAGCTCTTTGAAAGAGAAAACAGATAGTGGTTTAATGCTTTCTTCTGGTTATGGTGGGGGAACAGCGAATCTCGAATATATGTCTCTTACGGGATTGAGCATGGTGAACTTCAATTCATCTCTTACAAGCCCGTATCAGCAGCTTGTTCCAAATTCTTCTTGGACTCCTACAATCAACAGATATTGGGGTAGTGAAGGAAATTCTGTAGCTTTTCATCCATATGAGCCAAGCATGTATTCTAGATCAATAAACTACAAGAAGTTCGGTTTTAGTAAGTTTTATGCTCTTGAAGGTCCTAATATTATTTCTCATAAAAAAATGTTGGATAAATCTCCTTATGTTTCAGATTCTTCAGCTTACGATAGCGCATTTGAGTCAATTTCTGCTAGTAAAAAGCCGCAGTTTGTGCAAGTAGTCACAATGCAAAATCATATGCCTTATAGAAATTGGTATAAGAATAATGATTTTGTTGCAAAAGCAAAAGATGGTTCACCTAATTTAGGACAATCGGAAACATCATCAATTGAAACATATGCTAAGGGTGTTAATTACACGGATCATGCTACGCAAAAGTTCTTAGAGAATCTTGATTCAATTGACAAGCCTGTTACTGTTGTGTTTTACGGCGATCATCTTCCTGGCGTATACAGTACGGCTAGTGCAGATCAAAATAATTCTCTAGATCTGCATTTAACTGACTACTTTATTTGGTCAAACAGAAAAGCTATTGAAACAAATAAGATTAAAAATATTCATAAAAATACTTATTCGTCTCCAAACTTCTTCATATCTCAAGTAGCATCTCATACTAATTCAAAGGTTTCGCCCTATATAGCTTTCCTTACTAGATTACACGATAAGGTTAGTGCTATGGAGCCTCCTGTAGTAAATAAGATTCAAGGTTGGGATAGGATTCCAGAAGGACAATCCATCTATCTGAATAATCATGGTAAGCCAATGATTGCTAATAGTATGAATAAAGAAACTAAGCAATTATTGCATGATTATCGCTTGATTCAGTACGACATTACAGCTGGGAAGCATTATCTTAAAAACACAAACTTTCTTGGTTTTTAAGATAATCAGATAGTCGGATCATCCTCTACAGGTCTAGTGCTTTTGACGCAATGTCATGCCTAAAGAACATGTGAGGAAGATTAAGCTTATCTAATATGCTGTAGACGTTGTTTTGAGCGTCTTTTACATCGTTTCCATGCACTTGCACAAGAGCTATTCTGCCTGAAGAAGTAAGAAGTTTTCCGCTTTCTTCATCGCTTTTTACTCCTGCATAATACACGTGCTGACCTTGATCTTCGTCAATAGGAATTTGAGGAAGAGGAGTTCCAGTAACTAAAGTGCCAGGGTAGCCTTCGCTTGCTAATACAACTCCAAGAGTTACGCCATTTTTAATCCAAGTAAATGTTGGTTCTTTGCCATGCAAAATGTTAAAAATAGCTTCACCAAAGTCGCTAGTAAGTCTTGGAAGAACAACTTCGGTTTCTGGGTCTCCAAAACGAGCATTAAACTCAATAACTTTAGGCCCTGAAGCTGTATCAATTAATCCAGCATAAAGTACACCGGTAAAAGGCGTGCCCTCTTTAGCTAGTCCTTCAACAGTTGGGCGCACAATCTCGTCAATAGCACGCTGAACTGTTTCGTCGCTAATTTGTGGAACAGGACTATAAGCTCCCATGCCTCCAGTATTTGGACCAGTGTCGCCGTCGTGAGCGCGTTTGTGGTCTTGAGAAATTGGCATAACCCAAAAATCAGTTCCGCTTACGAAACTCATAAGTGAAAACTCTTGACCTTGCAAAAATTCTTCAATAACAACTTTTGCTCCAGCTTGACCAAAACGATGATCGACGAAAATATCTTCCAAAGCATCAACTGCTGTTTGCTCATCCATAGCAACAGTAACGCCTTTTCCAGCAGCCAAACCGTCCGCTTTAATAACAATTGGAGCACCATGCTCAATAACGTATGCGCGTGCAGGCTCCAAAGCGTCAAATGTTTTGTAGGAGGCAGTTGGAACGTTGTGACGAGCCATAAGCTTTTTTGCGAAATCTTTAGAGCCTTCAATTTGAGCTGCGGCTTTGTTTGGACCAAAAGCGGCAATTCCATGCGCTTCAAAATCGTCAACAATGCCATTCATAAGCGGAACTTCAGGACCAATGAACGCAAAATCGTAGTTATTGTCTTTAACGAACTTAATAAGAGCGTCATGATCTGATTGACTTATGTTTACAGTTTGAATTCCATCTGCTGCAATACCAGGATTTCCAGGAGCAACAGTTACTTCTTCAACGCTTTCTCCTTTAAGTAACGCGTGTGCAATAGCGTGTTCGCGAGCGCCAGAACCAACTACTAAAACTTTCATTTTTAATCCTTTATTGCTTTAAGATTTTGCTGTCTACTGTTTTGCGTTTTTTGCGGTTTACAACAACTCAACTGCAGCGTTTTCGCGCTTAGCCATTTTGCCAATAATATAAGCGGTTTCGTCATGCTCGTTTAGTATACGCATTGCCTCGTTTGCTTTGCTTTCATCAACTGACAAAACCATGCCAATTCCCATATTAAAAACGTTGAACATTTCAGCGTGAGTAACTTCTCCAGCTTTTTCAATAACGCCAAAAATAGGTGGAACGCTCCAGCTAGTGGTATCAATTTTTGCAGCCAAATCATCCGCATACATGCGAGGAACATTTTCAATAAATCCGCCGCCTGTAATATGAGCAACTCCCTTAATAAGATGCTCAGCAAAAAGTGGCTTCAAAGCTTTTACGTAGATTCGAGTAGGTTCAAGAAGAACTTCGCCAAGCGTTTTGCCGCCAAGCTCATCTAACTTGGTGTCAACGCTAAAACCTGCTTCTTCAAACAAAGCTTTGCGAACAAGAGAGAATCCGTTTGAATGAACTCCTGAAGAAGGAAGTCCTATAAGCACGTCGCCTTCGCAAATAGCAGAGCCGTCAACAATATTCGAACGTTCTGCAACGCCTACTGCAAAACCTGCAAGATCGTACTCGTCTTCGTCATACATTCCAGGCATTTCAGCAGTTTCGCCGCCAATTAAACCTGCTTCTGATTGCACGCAACCATCTGCAACGCCTGAAACTACCTGCTCAAGTATTTCAGGATTGTTTTTCCCACACGCAATGTAATCGAGGAAGAAAAGAGGCTCGGCACCTTGAGCTGCAATATCGTTTACGCACATTGCAACGCAATCAATGCCAATAGTGTTATGCTTATTCATCATTTTTGCAATCACAAGCTTGGTTCCAACGCCATCCGTACCAGAAATCAGCACTGGCTCTTTGTAACCAAGAGATGCCAAATCAAATAAGCCGCCAAATCCGCCGATGCCACCTACAACGCCTGGGCGTTTCGTGCGATTCACATGCGATTTAATACGACGTACTACTTCGTATCCTGCTTCTACGCTTACGCCAGCCTCTTCATATGCGTGTGGCATATTGATTCCTTTCATAACTATGTTATAAGTATTTTCTTAAATTTTATTTATAAATTGCGGTAAACAATTAAAATATTAAGTTATATAAGATTTTCGTGTGAATATTTGCTGTGCTTTCTCACTTCTTGCAAATGTTCGCGTTCTTCAGGAGTAAGTGAAGCCAAGAATTCTTCGCCGTAATCGTCTAGTGCAGTAGGGTAGTCGCCATTAAAGTAAGCAACACACAAACCGCCATAAGGCGCTGGCTTTTTTAATCCAATCGACTCTACTAATCCATCTAAAGACAAAAATGCTAAGGAATCAGCATCAATATACTCGCGTATTTCTTCGACTGAATGTTTTGCTGCAATAAGTTCCTTTGTGGTTTGAATATCAATACCGTAGAAGCAAGGATATTTAAGAGGAGGAGAAGAAATACGCATATGTACCTCTTTAGCTCCAGCTTCTCGTAGCAATTGCACAATGCGCTTAGAGGTAGTTCCGCGAACAATTGAATCGTCAATAACGATAACGCGTTTTCCTGCAACTACGCCACGAACAGCAGAAAGTTTCATACGAACGCCTTGCTCGCGTAATTCTTGTGTTGGTTGAATAAAAGTGCGTGCAACATACTGGTTTTTAATCAATCCCATTTCATTTGGAATTCCGCTTGTTTCAGCGTATCCTGCAGCAGCAGAAAGTGAAGAATTAGGTACTCCAATAACCATGTCTGCGTCAACAGGAGATTCTTTAGCCAAACGCGCACCCATACGCTTTCGCACAGAATGAACATTAATACCGTAAATATTAGAATCTGGGCGAGCGAAATAAATAAATTCCATTGAGCATACTGCATGTTGTACGTGCTTTGTATATTGCTCAATAGTGTAGCCATCGTCATTAATAACAATTATTTCGCCAGGCTCAATATCGCGAATAAACTCTGCTCTAACAATATCTAATGCGCAAGTTTCGGATGCGAGTACATAAGCTCCATTGCTCATTCTTCCTAAAGAAAGAGGTCTAAAACCATTCGGGTCTGTTACGCCAATAAGCTCCTTTTCAGTTAGAAGCAAATAGGCAAAACCACCATGAACTATTTGCAAAGCATCTTTAAGCTTATCCATAAAAGAAGTTTTATTTGATCTTCTAATAAGATGCATTAACACTTCAGTATCCGAATTCGAGTGGAAGATTGCTCCCTCATCTTCAAGTTTATTCCTAAGAGTTGTGCAATTAGTAAGATTGCCATTATGTCCTAAAGCAACATCTCCATCATGGAAACAAAAAAGAAAAGGCTGAAT
Source organism: Gardnerella sp. DNF00476 (assembly GCF_049262735.1). Taxonomy (NCBI): domain Bacteria; kingdom Bacillati; phylum Actinomycetota; class Actinomycetes; order Bifidobacteriales; family Bifidobacteriaceae; genus Gardnerella; species Gardnerella sp. DNF00476. The sequence goes on along the minus strand of NZ_CP058401.1, from coordinate 1,720,040 downwards.
GTTTTCAACACTTCCCGAACCAGCAGTAGCATAACGAACGTGCCCAATTGCGCTGTTTCCAGTAAGTTTCTTCATAATGTCTTCGTTTGCAAAAACCTGAGTTAAAAGACCTAGGTTTCTGTAACCTTTAAGATGACCATTATCGTTTGATACGATTCCAGCGCCTTCTTGACCTCGGTGTTGCAGTGCATGTAATCCAAAATATGTTAATCTAGCAGCATCTGAATGACCCCAAACGCCAAAAACGCCACACTCTTCATGAATGTCTTCGAGCTCTGCAGACATCAAACACCCCCTGTTGTTTTAGATTCTTAATCAAGATTTTCCTATAAACTTGCTACAAAAATCACATTATGCAGTGAAATATTCGACTCCAGCGCTAAAAATGTTTTGTGTTCTAAAATCTGGAATATTCACGTACAAACCGTTTCCGCTGCGTTCGCAATGTCCCATTTTTCCAAACACTCTGCCATCTGGGCTAGTGATTCCTTCTACAGCCATAAGTGAACCGTTCGGATTCACTTTAAGATTCATGCTTGGAACGCCATTGCTGTCAACGTATTGTGTTGCGATTTGGCCGTTTTGTATAAGAGTATCCATAACGTCTGGCAATGCTACGAATCGACCTTCTCCATGAGATATTGCAACACTATGAACATCGCCAACTTTGCAATTTGAAAGCCATGGAGAAAGATTAGAAGCAACGCGAGTTCTAACAATCTTGCTTTGATGCCTTCCAATAGTGTTAAACGTTAAAGTCGGGCATTCTGAATCCATTGGAACAATATCTCCAAACGGGACAAGACCTAGTTTAATAAGAGCTTGGAAACCATTGCAAATACCAAGCATTAAGCCATCGCGATTATTGAGCAAATCGCGAACAGCGTCACTAACAGCAGGATTCCTAAAGAAAGATGCTATGAACTTGGCTGAACCGTCTGGTTCATCACCTCCAGAGAATCCGCCTGGAATCATAACAATTTGGCTTTTATTAATCTCATCAACAAGATCTTTTGCAGATTGAGCAATATCATCAGCGCTTAAATTATTGATTATAAGCGTTTTGCATTCTGCTCCAGCTTTTTCAAACGCTGCTTGAGTGTCGTATTCGCAATTGTTTCCAGGGAAAACTGGAATGATTACGCGTGGGTGGCTAATCGGAGTTTTTCTATGAGAACGCATGTGGTTATGAGAATACTTCAGTTCACTAGAGTTTATAGCAGGAACTGAATCTCCCTTCGCGCGATACGGGAATATGCATTCTAAAGTATTTTCCCAATCTTCTTGCAAATCAGCTAAATTAAGTTTCTCGTTTTCTACACAAAACTCGAACTCATTGCAAGTTTCGCCTACTACGTCTACGCTTACAAGATCTGAATTTGCGTGCGGAATCTCAGAATCATCTTTAAGTTCAACATAGAATGATCCGTATGTTTGCTTAAACAAATCATCTTTGCTAATCGCATTATTAAGCTTTAATCCAATATGATTGCCCAAAGTCATCTTAAATAAGATTTCTGCACTTGCGCCAAATCCTGGAGTGCTAACGGAAAGCGCATGCTTATTTGAGGTAAGATTTTCAACAATCTTAATCGCTTCTAAGAAGCTTTGAGCGTTAGGTGTGATTCCATCTTCCTTATATTTAGGCAATATTCTTAAGATTCTGCTATTTGCTTTTTTGAATTCTGGCGAAACAACGTTTCTCGCGTCTCCTGTAGAAACAGCAAAAGAAATAAGTGTTGGTGGAACATCAAGATTTTCAAAGCTTCCGCTCATAGAATCCTTGCCGCCAATAGCGCCTACACCAAAGTCAATTTGTGCGCTTAAAGCTCCGAGAATAGCTGCCATTGGTTTTCCCCAACGTTCTGGAGCATTATGAGGTTTTCCAAAATATTCTTGCAAACTTAAATAAGCGTTTTCTATAGTAAATCCGCTTGCTACGATTTTTGCTAAAGACTCAACAACAGCTAAGTAAGCTCCAGTAAATTGATTCTTTTCCATAATATATGGGTTAAAGCCCCAAGACATTGCAGAAGCTGTGTTTGTTTCTCCAAAAACTGGCAATTTTGCAACCATTGCTTGTGCAGGAGTAAGCTGACGTCTGCCTCCAAAAGGCATAAGAACTGTTGCGGCTCCAATAGTGGAGTCGAACATTTCACTAAGACCTTTGTTTGAGCAAATATTTATGTTGGAAACAAGATTTTTCATGCGCTCGTCAAAAGATTTATTAGCGTATTCGCCACTTATATCTTGCCATTTCGAAGTATAGTTTTCGCCACTTTCAACGTGAATATTTTGCTCTTTTGGAGCGCCGTTAGAAGCTAGGAATTCGCGTCTTAGATCCACAATTGTTTTTCCTCGCCAAGTCATTTTCATTCGTGCTTCTTCTGTGACTATGGCTACAATTTGCGCTTCCAAATTTTCTTCATGCGCGTAGCTCAAAAATTCGTTTGCATCGCTTGCTGCAACATCAACTGCCATTCGCTCTTGAGATTCAGAAATCGCAAGCTCTGTGCCATCAAGACCTTCATATTTTTTAGAGACTTTATCTAAATCAATAATTAAGCCATCTGCAATTTCACCCGTTGCAACGCTTACGCCGCCAGCGCCAAAGTCGTTGCATCGCTTAATAAGTCTGCATGCATCTTTGCGTCGGAAAAGTCGTTGTAACTTGCGTTCAATAGGAGCGTTTCCTTTTTGAACTTCTGCTCCGCATTCCTCAATGCTATCAGTGTCTTGAGCTTTAGAAGCACCAGTTGCTCCGCCAATTCCGTCTCTTCCAGTTCTGCCGCCTAGAAGAATAATCACATCTCCTGGCTCAGGTGTTTCTCTGCGAACATGGTCTGCTGGGGTAGCGGCTACAACAGCGCCCACTTCCATTCGTTTTGCAACGTATCCTGGGTGGTAAATCTCGTGTACTTCGCCTGTTGCAAGTCCAATTTGATTTCCGTAAGAAGAGTAGCCTGCAGCTGCAGACGTTACGATTTTTCTTTGAGGCAATTTTCCTTCAAGAGTTTGGGCTATTGGCGTTCTAGGATCTGCAGCACCAGTTACTCGCATTGCCTGATATACGTAAGATCTTCCCGAAAGAGGGTCGCGAATGCATCCGCCAATGCATGTTGCAGCACCACCAAAAGGCTCGATTTCTGTAGGATGATTATGTGTTTCGTTTTTAAACAAAAACAGCCAATCTTCATCGTGCCCGTTTACGTCAACTTTGATTTTTACTGTACAAGCGTTGATTTCTTCGGATTCGTCTAGATTCTTAAGAATCCCATTATGCTTCAAATACTTTGCACCAATAGTTGCCATATCCATAAGGCAAATCGGCTTATTTGTGCGATTAAGTTCTTCTCGCATTTCAAGATAACGATTAAATGCGGCTTGTACCTGCTCATCGTCTATTTTTATGTTTGTAAGATGCGTGCCAAAAGTTGTATGACGGCAATGATCAGACCAATATGTGTCTATTACTTTGATTTCTGTAATAGTTGGATTGCGATTTTCGTTTTTAAAATAGTTCTGGCAGAATTTTGCGTCTTCCAAGTCCATTGCGAGCGCGCGATCTTCTATGAACTTTTTTAAACCTTGTTCGTCTAAATCGTTGAATCCGTTGATAACTTCCACATTTGCTGGAATAACTGTTTCTGTTTGCAAAGTATTGACTTTATCTAAAGATGCTTCGCGCGCTTCAACTGGATTAATTATGTAGTGTTTAATTGCGTCCAAATCTTTTTTAGATAAATCACCTTTAAAAGCCAAGATTTGCGCGGTTCTTACCCTTGGTCGCTCTCCTTGGCTTATAAGCTGTATGCATTCACTTGCAGATTCTGCTCGCTGATCAAATTGTCCTGGAAGAAATTCCATAGCAAAAACATGTTCGCTTGTGCTTATGGGCAGATAATCATAGGTGTTATCGACTGGTGGTTCGCTAAAAACTGTTTTGATAGCAGTGTTGAATAGATCTTCTGATATTCCTTCAACATCATACCTGTTTATTATGCGCGTTGATTTTAAAGAATCTATTCCTAGAATTTCTTTAAGCTCGTGATTAAGATGCTGTGCCTTAACATCGAAACCAGATTGCTTTTCAACATAAACGCGAAATACCACGGTAAACCTGCCTTGTAATTGTACGTTTTGGCTATTTTGGTTGTTTTGTTTTTTCAGTTTTCTTTTTCAATTTTGTTTAGTTTTGCTTTAAGAACGCGCGTGGCTCGCACCTCGAAAGATGCGAGCCACATTAAAAATCATTCTTCAACATAATTATTTGGATTTATTTCGTCGAAGTTTACGCCTTCGCTTTGAGCAAGAGATTTAAGCCTTGAGAATATCTCCTCGTAGGCTGGAATTATATCTCCTAAATCTCGTCTGAATAAATCTTTATCTAAGTGGCTTACTTCAGAATTATTTGTATTGCGCTTATCCCAAAGTCTGCAAGTATCTGGCGTTATTTCGTCAGCAAGCAGAATGTTTCCCTTAGAGTCAACGCCTTCTTCAATCTTGAAGTCAACAAGCTGTACGTCAATCTTAGAGAAAACATCAAGCAATGCATTATTAACAGCATGAGCTTGGCGAGTAATTTCTGCCATCTCTTCATCGGTTGCTAATCCAAGAGCTACAACGCCTTCAGGATTAATAAATGGATCGCCAAGTTCGTCGGATTTAACGCAGAATTCCAATAATGGTTTCTTTAAAGGAGTGCCTTCTTTTACAGCATAACGTTTTGCAAAAGAACCAGCAGCAGTATTTCGCATTATTATTTCTAATGGGAACATTTTCATGCGTTTTACAAGTTGCTCAGTGCTAGAAATGCGCCCTAGGAAGTGGCTTTTCACGCCACGCGCCTCAAGAAGATGGAATAGTAAAGAAGTTATTTGATTGTTTAAGCTGCCTTTGCCAGCAATTTGAGCTTTTTTAAGACCGTTGCCAGCTGTTGCCTGATTCATGTATTCCACCCACAACACATTATTGTTATCAGTGGCATACAATTTCTTTGCTTTGCCCTCATACAACTTGTCAAGTTTTTCCATTGACGTGCCTCTCTTGTTGCATCTATGGCTGTAGGCGAAAACCAACATTGTTTGAAGGTTTATCCAACCTTGTCAGCACGTTCAGACTAACAATTGTTACCTACAATTTTTTTAGATTATTTTTTATTCTTTTAATGTCTTAAACCAGTAAAAACCTTGATTTTTCGATGTTTTAAGACGGTAGTTCTACAGTGTGTAATTCGCTAGCAATGCGTGTCGCGCAAGATTTTGCATCACGCACGCTGTTTGATACTGTCAAAATAACACCTAAGCGTCTTGAGCCGTGAACTTCTGGCTTTCCAAAGATGCGTATATCACATCTTGCGCAATCTTCAGTGTTTAATGATTTTGCTACATTCGCAAATCCAATTTTTCCATTACCTTCTACAACAAGTGCATGGCTTAAAGCGACTTCATTATTTTTTAAACAAAGAGCAGTGTGCTTTTGAGTAATAGGAACACCCAAAATCGCTAAAACATGCAGAGCAAACTCGCTGTAATACTGTGAAATCATTGTAACCATACCAGTATCGTGCGGACGAGGGGATAGTTCGTTGAAAAGTAAATCACCGTTTTTAAGAACAAAGAGTTCAACTCCATAAACGCCCCAACCAGTTTCTCCGTTTTCTCTTGCTATTTGAGATAGACCTTCAACGGCTCGTTTAGCAATATTTTGAGCGTTGATTCGAACGTTTTCTGGTATATTTGCTGGTTGCCATGATTGCCTGTAATCGCCATTTTTTTGAAATTGTGCAATGGGTTCGCATGTTGTTATTCCAGCGCTAGAGCTTACAGTTAGTACTGTTAGCTCGTAGTCTAATGGTGCTAAAGCTTCAACAATTACGCGAGATATATCAGCGTTTTGTGTGTTCTGACTCTTATGCTTAGATCTTCTTCCATTTTGTGCTTCTACCCAAGCATTTTGTAGATTTTCAAGATTTTTTACTATTGATTGACCGTGACCAGATGAGCTCATAATTGGTTTTACGACGCATGGATATCCTACGATTTTTGCTCCTTTTTCTAATTCTTCATAGTTAGAAGCAAATCGATATGGTGTTGTTGGCAATCCTAGTTTTTCGTGTGAAATTTTTCGCAAAGCTTCGCGGTCCATAGCAATTGCAGTAATATCAGAGCTTGGAACAACTTGAATTTTCTTACTCTTTACAACATTTTTTAGTATTTGAGTTGATATTGCTTCAATTTCAGGAATTATTATGTCTGGGTTTATATCGTTTATTAAGTCTTGCAACTCTTGAGAGTCGCTCATATCTATAACGCGATTTTCTTGAGCTACTTGCATTGCTGGAGCGTCCGCATAGCTATCTGCCGCGCATACTCTTATGCCAAGCCTGATAAGTTCTATAGCAATCTCTTTGCCAAGTTCTCCAGAGCCAAGAAGAAGAACTTTTGTTGTATGTAACTTTGAATCAAAAATACCAAAAATTCGCTCGTTTGTAACGCTTTCATTTAATTCATTATTTGAATCTGATTTTTGCGAAAAACTCATAACTATATTCTTACATTACGCAATGTCGAATTGTCGTGCGACGCGCCGAATGAAGATTGACTAGCATAAATTTAAAAAATCGTGTATAGTATTCCTCTGTTGTGCGATTCCCGAAGGGTTTCGCGCCATAATGGTGGCTATAGCTCAGTTGGTAGAGCATCTGATTGTGGTTCAGAAGGTCGCGCGTTCAAGCCGCGTTAGCCACCCCATTTTTTCGGCTGGTTTCAGCCGAATTTTTTTTTATGCTAGATTATTTTTTTTTACTTTGAGTATCATTCTTTTTGCAATTAGATTTTTTAATTTATCAGTACACGTTTATGCCCGTATATTAGTACACGTTGGGGTAGAATAATGTGGATTGCATAATTTGTTATGTTTCATAAATTTATGTTTAAGGAGCTTATATATGGCAGGTAGGGGCGGTAAGTCATCAAAGTCGTCATCAAATGTATCTTATGATGAACCTTTTTGGGAATCCGCGCTGCTTTTTGTTCCGCGACTTGTTGGTAAAGTAGTACGTTCGCTTTTTGGTGTGGGAGAATACGACGAAGCATACCGCAGAGATGGATTGTGCTTTGTAATGATTATTATTGCTATTCTTTTCTGCGCATCGGAATGGTTTAGAGTTAGTGGTTTTATAGGCGTTGCTTTTCACTTCGCAGCATCTGCAGTTTTTGGAGTTATGAGCATTGTTTTACCAGTTTGGTTATTTGCTGTAGCAATTAGACTAATGAGAAATAGTGGATCAAAATCAGGTAACCCACGTGTTATAGGTGGTTTTGTTCTTATTTTGTGGTCTATATGTTCTATTTTAGATATTTTATTTGCTAGTAAAAATCAACATTTTCACATAGAAGATTTGCAAAAATCTGGTGGATTATTAGGTTTTTCTCTTGGTTCTCCTTTAGCTTGGGGATTATCTAGGACTTTTGCTCTAGTGATTTTTGTTATTATCGCAATTTTTTCGTTTTTGATGATTTTAAAATTGCATGTTACAGACATAACGCAGTTTATATTTTCTGCTTTTTCTAAAGATAGTAAAGATAGTAAAGACGATAATTCTGAGGAAGATTCATACGATAATGATTCTAAGGATGATGATAAAACACTTGAATTTGCTGATGGAGTGCCAACTCATGATGATTCTGACAAATCTGAAAAGTCTCGCAGATCTTTGCATAATTCGTTAATTTCTAAATTATGGAATTCACTATTTGGAACTAAGAAAAAAGATAGTAATAATGAGCTTTTAGATGAGTATGCTGGAGATGATGCTTTTCTCTGTGCATCTTCAAAAGATGGCGGTAGTAATTTCGAATCAAATAATGCTGATCGCACGAATATTCATGATGGTGATCTTAATAATCAATCGCAAGGTTATGAGAATACGGTTGATAAATCACATAATCGTGAGTCTCCTAGGTCTGTATCTTCAAGTGGTTCTTCTGCGAATTCTAATTCTTGGAAAACATCTCCAGAATTATATATTGATGAATTCCCTAAGGCTCCTATAAGCACCAGCGAGCAATATTCTTCTGATCCTTGGGGAAATATGCCTGCTCAGCAATTAGATAAATATAGGTCATCGCAAGAAAATAATAGTGATAGCGCTGCTGGTAAAGATATATACGATTCAAATCATAGTGATTCTAATGTTTATGAAGATGAACCTTATATTCTACCAGATTTGAACATACTTGTTCATGGAAAGCCTCATGCAACAAGAACACCAGCGAATGATCGTGTGATTCGAGCTTTAACTTCTACCTTTGAACAATTTGAGGTAGATGCGAAGGTTATTGGCTTCTTAAGAGGTCCTTCTGTAACTCAATATGAAGTTGAGTTAGGATCTGGAGTAAAAGTAGAGAAGGTAACGAATCTTCAAAAGAATATTGCGTATGCTGTAGCAAGTACTGATGTGCGTATTCTCTCTCCAATTCCGGGCAAGTCTGCAATTGGTATTGAGATCCCGAATGTAGATAGAGAGATTGTAAATCTGGGAGATGTTCTTAGGTCTGATAAAGCGCGCCAAGATCCAAACCCTATGCTTACAGGTGTTGGTAAGGATGTTGAGGGTCATTTCGTAACGGCAGCTCTCGATAAAATGCCGCATTTGCTTGTTGCAGGTGCTACAGGATCTGGTAAGTCGAGTTTTATTAACTCGATGCTCACTTCTATTATCATGCGAGCAACACCTGAACAGGTTCGTATGATTTTGGTAGATCCTAAGAGAGTAGAGCTTTCTGCATACGCTGGCATTCCGCATTTGCTCACACCGATTATTACGGATCCTAAGAAGGCTGCGCAGGCTCTCGAGTGGGTTGTTAAAGAGATGGATGCGCGCTACGACGACTTGCAATTCTTCGGCTTCCGCCATGTTAAAGATTTCAACAAGGCTGTGCGTGAAGGAAAAGTTCATGCTCCGGCTGGTTCTAATCGAAAAGTTGCTCCATACCCGTATTTGCTTGTGGTTGTAGACGAGATGGCTGATTTGATGATGGTTGCTAAGAACGATGTGGAAAGTTCTATTCAGCGTATTACTCAGCTTGCTCGAGCTGCAGGAGTGCATTTGGTTCTTGCTACTCAGCGCCCATCTGTTGACGTTGTAACAGGCTTGATTAAAGCAAATATTCCTTCTCGATTGGCTTTTGCTACTTCATCTGCAACTGATTCCAGGGTTATTCTCGATACAGTTGGTGCAGAAACTTTGATTGGTCAAGGTGACGCTTTGTTCCTTCCAATGGGTGCTGCTAAGCCTCAGCGTGTGCAGGGCTCGTGGGTGAGTGAATCTGAAATCCGCAGGGCTGTGGAGTATGTTCGCACTCAGCGCAAGCCAAAGTATCGTGAAGATATTGAACAAATGGCTCAAAAAGCGGATGCTCAAGCTCAAAGCAAGCTTAAAACTAGCGATATTGGCGACGATATGGATGAGCTGCTTCAGGCTGCAGAGCTTGTAGTAGGCGCTCAGTTTGGATCCACTTCGATGCTTCAAAGAAAATTGCGTGTTGGCTTTTCTAAAGCTGGTAGGCTAATGGATTTGCTTGAGTCGCGTGGCGTTGTTGGTCCATCCGAAGGATCTAAGGCACGTGAGGTTCTTGTGCAACCTCAAGATTTGCCTAAAGTTTTAGCATTTATTCGCGGTGAAAGTGATTCTTTGTAAAAGTTGAATTAAGTTTTGCGTTTGCTATACCATATTTGTGTAGCTTTATGGAGGTATTTATAGATGTTGAAAAACAGTAAGTCTAAATTACTTGAAGGTTGGGATTATGCTCCTAATGTAGTGACATACATAAGGATTATTCTTTCCATTCTATTTATAATCTTATATTTGGTTGCAGGTCCTTGGGGTTATACTTCTACTGCGATACGTTGGTCAGTGTTTGTTTTGTTTGTAATTGCAGCTTCTACAGATAAATTAGATGGTTGGATGGCTAGAAAATACAATCAGGTAACTGAGCTTGGTAAATTACTAGATCCTATAGCAGATAAGCTTCTTATGCTTTCCGCGCTTATTATTGCGTCAGCTTTTGGAGAACTATATTGGTGGATTACTGCTTTGTTTGTTATTCGTGAAATTGGCATAACTATTTTACGATTCTATGTTATAAATAAGGGCGGTAAAGTGATTGCAGCATCTTCTGCTGGAAAGTTTAAGACACTTTCTCAGTCAATTGGTATTGCAATGCTTCTCGTTCCTATTGTTCCTATTTTCTGCGCAAATGATATTCCACTTTGGGTGATTTGCTATTACTCCATTGCTTACGGTTTGATTGGAATTGCAATAGGTTTTGCTACTTACTCTGGTATTCTTTATGTGAACGACGCTTTGAAGCATTGATATAGATATGTGTAGTGACTCTGTTAGTGTTTTAGCTAGTGAGATTCTTGATTTTTGCGATGCACATTCTTTGCATATCGCATGTGCTGAGTCTCTGACTGGGGGTCTTCTTTCAGATTCGTTTGTAAAGATTCCTGGCGCTTCTAGAGTTTTTCTTGGATCTGCTGTTACTTACGATATTCGTGAAAAATCTAAGATACTTGGTGTGGATTGCGATTTATTAAAATCGTGTGGTGCTGTAGATGCGCGAGTAGCAAAGCAAATGGCGTTTGGTGCAGCAAGATTATACAGTGGATCTGGTTGGTGTTATAAGCGTTTTGAGCAACAAAAAGATGTTGACAATCCTGATTTTCCTATTATTGGATTGTCAACTACTGGTGTTGCTGGACCTGGCTCTGATGCTGGTAAGCCAGCTGGGTTGGCGTATATTGGTGTTTTTGTTCCAACTGTTACAGATAAATCTTGCTATTCGCTTGACTCTGATGCGATTTTTTGCAAGTTTAATAGAATAAAAAATTGCGTTTTTGATTGTAAGTGTGGGAAAATTAGTAATTTCTCCTTGGAGAAATGTGATTTTTATTCTTGTGATTTTGGATTGTTGATTTCTGTTCAATTAGATATTTCTGGTAATCGTGAAGAAGTTCGAAACGGTGTCGTTTATGCGTTAATAAAAATTCTGCATTCCATAATTTTTGAAGATTGGATTTTTGATGCGCGAGCGTGAATTCTGGGAGCTTCTTGAAGAGGTATTTGGCAGGGAGTTTGGCAGGAGTATCGCAAAAGATCAGGAGCTGCAAAAACTTAATGGTATGAGTGCTCGTGAGGCGATTGATGCTGGAGTAGAGCCAAGAATTGTCTGGAATGTTTTATGTGATCACATGAATATTCCTGATAGTAAGAGGTGGGGTAAAGATCATAATGCTCCACCAATGCCTGCAAAATAGATATTTTCGTTGGAATTTCAAGTCAACACACTTGTCGAACAAATGTTCGTTTATGGTGTATAATGTCAATTGTTGGGCTTCTTGCAGCGTGATAAGTGCCTATTGTGTTATTGAGTAAAACCTTTAACCACATTGCTCTAAAACGCTTGCATAGTCATTATGTATTGCATTAACGTCAATCAATACATCGGCATGCGAAAGGAGTAGCAGATATGGCACAACAAGCAAAAAAAGGTGCAGTGGATCGTCTTATTGATGCCGACAAGGCAGATCCTCGTAGAAAAGCAGCGTTGGAAACAGCTCTTGCCAATGTTGAAAAACAATATGGTAAAGGTTCCGCAATGCGATTGGGTGATAAGCCACTACAAGACGTGGAGGTTATCCCTACTGGCTCAATAGCTCTAGATATGGCTCTAGGGATTGGTGGCGTTCCTCGTGGGCGTATTGTGGAAGTTTATGGTCCTGAATCTTCTGGTAAAACAACATTAGCTTTGCATATTGTTGCTAATGCTCAAAAGAATGGTGGTATTGCTGCATTTATTGATGCTGAGCATGCTTTAGATCCAGTTTATGCGCGTAAATTGGGTGTTGACACAGATTCTCTTATTGTTTCTCAGCCAGATAATGGTGAACAAGCATTAGAGATTGCCGACATGCTAATTCGTTCTGGTGCTTTAGATGTTATAGTAGTTGATTCTGTAGCAGCTCTTGTTCCAAAAGCGGAAATTGATGGAGACATGGGAGATAGCCATGTTGGTTTACAAGCGCGCTTAATGAGCCAAGCTTTAAGAAAAATGACTGGTGCATTGTCTCAAGCTGGAACGACAGCAATATTTATTAATCAGCTTCGTGAAAAAATTGGTGTATTCTTCGGTAATCCAGAAACAACTACTGGTGGTAAAGCTCTTAAATTCTATTCATCTGTTCGAATGGATATTAGACGAGTTTCTACTATCAAAAATGGTGAAGAGGCTGTTGGAAATCGTACTAAGGTAAAGATTGTAAAGAATAAAATGGCTCCGCCTTTTAAAACAGCAGAGTTTGATGTTCTTTACGGAGAAGGAATATCAACTGAAGGTTCTGTAATCGATATGGCTGTACAGTGCGATGTTATTAAAAAATCTGGTTCTTGGTTCACTTATGAAGGTGAACAACTTGGGCAAGGTAGGGAGAACGTTCGCCAATTCCTTAAAGATAATCCTGCTATTACAGAAGAGATTAGCGATAAAGTAAAAGTAGCGTTTGGGCTAATGAAGCCAGAAGATCAATTCGTTGAGGTAGAAGATGAAGATGACAATTCTCAGTCAGTATCATCTTCAAGTGCTGATAGTAAAACAAACACTTCAAAAGGCAGTGATGTCAAATAAAACTATATTAAATAAAATTATTAAAACAAAGTTGAGTTTAGCTGATTCACATCATATTGGCTGAGATTCAGTGAAAAGAATAGAAGATGATTAGTGTAGAGAGTTTTCTTCGCAATCATAAACCTGTTGATTCTTATTATTCTGCAGAAAATGAGTGTGAAAAAGCAGAAGAATCTGAAGTTAATGGTTGTGATTTAACAACAGTTGGCGTTAGTGATGCTTATGATAAGTCATTTGATAGCTTAGATAATAATCATGAAGATTATTGTGAAGAAAACTCTTCTTACGCTTTTAAGAAGTATAATTCATTTAATAGTAGAAAAGCTGCTAAAAAAGTAGATGCCAAAAAAGCCTCTGATTTCGACGATTGTAGAGAATCTGCTTTACGAATGCTAGATTATTCAGCTAGATCTTCCGATGATTTAAAGAATAGGCTCATAAATAAGGGTTACAAAGAGAATATTGTTGAATCCGTAATAATTCGTTTGGAAGAATTACATTTGGTTGACGATGAACAATATGCTAGATCCGTTATACGCTCATGTGTATCTAGATTGTTGGGAGAACGTGCGACTCGCATTGAGCTACAAAAAAAGGGCGTTTCTTCCACTGTGGCCTGTTCAACATTGCAAGAAGCTAGAGAAGACGGTGTTTTTGAAGAAGCTGCATGGGAATTAGGCAGAAAGTTATCGTTAAAACTTAAAAGCCTAGACGATAATGTAAAAAGACGTAGATTCTTTTCTGCAGGAGCTAGAAAAGGTCATGATTTAAACACACTAAACGAAGTATATTATGCTTTGTTTAAGTCTTAAACCAAAATCTTTAGCAAATTTCGTTAGCGCACTTAAGAACATAATCTGGCATATCTTCGATGTTAATAACATCGTTGAATCTAGCTGTTTTATTTTTAAGTTCGCTAAGCATTTTAGGAGCGTTTGTAGAAGTTTTGCTTTCTAACAAATCCATGCAAGCAAAATCATCTAATCCTTCAATATTTAGGCCTAAAGATTCGCAAACAACCCTAGGGAATTTATACGGGCTTGCTGTGCTCAAAAGAACACGCGGAACATTAGAATCATGAGGAATATGATTCATAACAAAGTATCCGCAAGCAGTATGTGGATCAATAACATAATTATGCTTATTCCAGCATTCTTGTATGGAATCGCGAATTTGATCCTCGTTTGCCCAGCCGCAACCAAAAAGTTTCCTAATTTTAGAAAGAACATTATCTGGTATTTCAAAGGCGCCCCATTGTTGTAAATCATTCATGAGCATTTGCAACAGTCGTGTATCTTTATCGCACATGTAGTAAAGCATGCGTTCTAAATTAGAAGAAACAAGAATATCCATAGACGGTGCAATTGTTTGGTTAAATGGTCGAATCTTGTTATATGTTCCACTGACCAAAAAGTCAAACAAAACATTGTTGCTGTTGCTCGCTACGATTAAGTGTTTTACAGGAAGACCAAGAATTTTCGCGTAATATCCAGCAAGAATATTTCCAAAATTGCCAGTAGGGACACAAAATTCCACTTCATTACCAAGTTCAATAACGCCTTGTTCAACAAGCTTAGAATAAGCGTAGAAGTAGTAAACAACTTGAGGAATAAGTCTTCCAATATTAATCGAATTAGCAGAAGAAAGCAGTGCGTGATTATTGTTTTCAACCGTTTCATTAATTGAATTGTTAGTAAATATTTGTTTAACGCCGCTTTGCGCATCGTCAAAATTTCCTCTAACAGCGCATACTTTTACGTTATTTCCACTTTGAGTTGTCATTTGCAATTCTTGAATTTTACTTACTTTACCTTCTGGGTAAAAAGTGACCATAGAAGTGCCTTCAATATCCGCAAACCCAGCTAGCGCAGCTTTTCCTGTATCTCCCGAAGTGGCGGTAAGAATCATAACATTTTTATTAGAATCAGATACATTTTTTGTGTGACTAATGAATTGCGGCAAAATCTGCAAAGCAACATCTTTAAAAGCACATGTAGGACCGTGGAAAAGCTCTAGAACAAAATCATTATTATTTCCAAGAGTCTTTAGAGGAGTAATTTCACTATCTTCCCACTGACTTCCATAAGCATTTTCAACGCACTCATCAAGCTCGCTAGACGTAAAATCTGGAAGGAGAATTTGAAGAACGTCTTTAGCAATCTGTTTATAAGTTTTCCCAGAAAGATTAGAAATATCATAACGAGTTTCACCAAGGCAATCCGTAACAAACAAGCCACCATCATCTGCTATTCCTCTACGAATAGCTTGCTTCGATGTATAGGTTTTAGAGTTTGACCTAGTGCTGTGAAACATAACTGTATTCGTAGTGTTTTCTGCCATGATTCCTCCATTCGTGCTAATTGGTATACATGTTACCTGAAGAGGTGGAGCCTAAGTACTGCTATTGCTAATATGTTCAATATGATTAATCTTGATACAAAGTTAGATGAAACGCATAGTAATGCACAAAACAATATGTCTAAAGATTATGGGGACTCTATAGATTCTATTGTTTTTTCTAGAGCGGATGCTTCGCGAATAGCACAGCGTGAATTTGCTAAAGCTAATACCAATTTTAAAAATAATCTTCTAAATGCTATTGCTGATTCTATTGAAAATAATGCAGAATTTATTGAAGAAGCAAATAAGCAAGACTTAGAAAAAGCTCAAAAAAATGGTATGGATGCTGGAAAACTAGACAGACTTAAATTTGATGAAGAAAGAATATTCCAATCTGCAAAAAGTATTAGAAAAATAGCGCAATTACAAGATCCTGTTGGAGAAGTTGTTCGTGGATACACGCTAGAAAATGGTCTTAGGCTTTCTCAAGTAAGAGTGCCAATAGGCGTAATGGGAATTATTTACGAAGCTAGACCAAATGTGACTGTTGACGTTGCATCTTTGTGCATAAAATCTTCAAATGCTGTAATTTTAAGAGGCGGTAGTGCAGCTGAGCGCACGAACTATGCGACAATTTCTGTAATCAAGCAAGTATTAAAAGATTTTGGTGTAAGTGGAAATCTTATAGAATCTGTTGATGATCTTGGAAGAAGTGGAGCAACGTCAATGATGCATGCTCATGGTCATATTGATGTTCTTGTTCCTAGAGGAAGTGCAAATCTAATCGCTGCAGTTGTTAAAGAGTCAACAGTTCCAGTTATAGAAACTGGAGCTGGAAATGTTCATATTTACGTGGATAAAACAGCAGATTTTGAAAAAGCGATACAAATTATTGTAAATGCAAAAACTCAAAGAGTTGGAGTTTGTAATGCTGCAGAAAAATTGCTTGTAAATCAAGATATTGCTAAAGATTTTCTGCCAAGAATTGCAGGCGAGTTAGCTAAACATAATGTTTTGATTCATGCTGATGAAAAATCCTACAATATTCTATTCGATTCAAATATCAATGGTTTGCAGTTAGAACATGCAAATGATGATGATTGGAATCGTGAATATTTGTCTTTGCAAATAGGAGTAAAGATTGTAAAAGATGTTGAGGATGCTGCGAATCATATTACAAAGTATTCAACGGGGCATACTGAGACGATTATTGCTGAAGATTATTTAACAATCAATAATTTTGTGTCATCTGTAGACTCAGCTGTTGTTATGGTAAATGCTTCAACAAGATTTACGGATGGCGGCGAATTTGGTTTTGGAGCTGAGCTTGGCATTTCCACTCAAAAATTACATGCCAGGGGTCCGATGGGTTTGAGAGAAATGACAACCACAAAGTGGATTGGTTATGGAGATGGTCAAATAAGAGCTTGATGTTATAAATTGTGACAGATAATAAGGTATTAAGAGTAAGGTTATGAGTATGCCAAATACACAGGAATCAACTAAATCAGATATTGTATACGCGAAAAGCGAATCATATGGTGTGTCTGATTTCAATGTTTTAGATGCTTTAGATATTTCCGCTGAGCGTTTATCCATAGTTCGCTATGTGTTTTTAGTGCAAATTGAAGATGGTATTGCGTCTGCATCTCAAAGATCTTCTCTTGAATATGCTGATGCAATATTAATGGGTTGGCCAGATAGGGATAATCGTACTGTTTTCAAGCCTCAGGATAATGCTGCTTTAGATGAGATTAATAAGAATTTGAGAAAAATGGAAGATAATATATCTCAATTCAGTAATCTTGAGCGTTGCGGTGAAGTAGATAATATGGCAGATATTCTTATTAAGATTACAGAATCTGTTGCAAAGATTAGAAGTATTTTCCAGCCTGATTTTCCTCTTCCAACATTTGAGGAGATTAAACGGGTTGTTCAAGATGAGTGGAATGAGGAAATGGGCAATATTAATCCTGATAAGGCGAACGTTGCCTCTAGCGTTATCGGTGAAGCTAAGGCAGATGATGCTGCTGATTTGCTTGATGGTGCAAAATAATCATGATGCTTGATTTTGTGTATTTTGAACAAAATGTGGAAATGAATTAATGCAAAATAATCTAAACAACTCTAAAGTTGATTCCCAAAATAGTATTAAGTCAGAAGTAAAAGATTTTTCTGAAGAGCGCAGAATGTCTGACTTGTTCCAAGGGTCTTTTAATGGCACTGAGGCTGCGCCGCCTGTTGTGGCAGGTGTTGTTAAACACCGTCAATCTGCTAGAGGTAATGTTCATCAGCGCCAACGAATAGGGATCATGGGCGGCACTTTTGACCCTATTCACAACGGCCACTTGGTAGCAGCTTCTGAAGTTGCATGGGTTTATGATCTAGACGAAGTTATTTTTGTTCCTACAGGAAAGCCTGTTTTTAAACTTGATAAGAAGGTTACTAACGCAGAAGATCGATATTTGATGACTGTGATTGCAACTGCTTCTAATCCCAAGTTCACAGTTTCCAGAGTGGATATTGATAGACCAGGTGTTACTTATACAATTGATACGCTTCGCGATATTCGATCTCAGCATCCAGATGCTGAACTTTTCTTTATTACAGGCGCGGATGCTATTGCGGAGATTATGCAATGGAAAGATGCTAGAGAACTGTGGAATTTGGCTAGATTTGTGGCTGTTACTCGTCCTGGGTATTCTAGTCCAGAAAAGTTTACTCAAATTGAGGCTCATGTGTATTCAGCGGATTCTTGTGACGATATGATTAATTGTCACAGTCATCGTTTCCCAGTTGACATTTTGGAAATCCCAGCACTAGCAATTTCTTCTACTGATGTTCGTAAGCGAGCTGAGCACGGGGAGCCTGTATGGTATTTGGTTCCAGATGGAGTTGTTCAATACATTGTTAAGCATGGTTTATACAGACGCGATTTGTGATTATTTGGAATCTTTTGCAATGATTTGTTGTGTATGAAACGGCTTAATGATTATAGTCTGCGCAAATAGATAGTATTAATCACAGTCCGTTTTTTGTGGGCTGTTAGTGAACTAGCGTTTGGAGATATGGTGAGCATCGTCCTTGAAGGAAAGCCAGATAAAAACCTTGTTCTCGTAACTGGTCGCGCGCATCCGAAGCTTGCTCGAGATGTTGCAAATCAGCTTGGTATAGAAGTATTGGAAACAACAGCATATGATTTTGCCAATGGCGAGATGTATGTTCGTTACACTCAGTCTGTGCGAGGAACAGACGTGTTTGTGTTGCAAAGTCATAGTGACCCTGTTAACAAGTCCATTATGGAACAGTTAATTATGATCGACGCATTAAAGCGCGCGTCTGCTCGTTCTATTACCGCTGTGTGCCCGTTGCTTGGATATTCTAGACAAGATAAAAAGCATCGCGGTCGTGAGCCTATTTCTTGCCGCTTGATGTTTGATTTGCTTAAAACAGCAGGCGCAGATCGAATCATGAGCGTTGACTTGCATGCGGCACAATCGCAAGGATTCTTCGATGGTCCTGTAGACCATTTGATTGCTATGCCAGTGCTTGTTGATTACGTTCGAGATCGTTTCAGCGAAGATTTAGGAAACGTTACCGTTGTTTCGCCAGACGCAGGTCGAATCCGAGTTGCAGAACAGTGGGCGCAACGTTTAGGCGGAGGTCCATTGGCTTTTGTTCATAAGACTAGAGATATTACTCGTCCAAATCAGGCTGTAGCAAATCGTGTTGTTGGTGATGTTGCTGGGCGTGATTGTGTTATGGTTGATGATTTAATTGACACTGCTGGAACAATTGCAGGCGCTTGTAATGTTCTTAAGGACGCTGGTGCAAAGTCTGTTACGGTTGTTGCAACTCACGGAGTGCTTTCTGGTCCTGCAGTTGAACGTTTAAAGAATTGCGGAGCTAGGGAAGTGGTGTTAACGGATACTGTTCCAATTCCAGAAGAAAAGCGTTGGGATGGGTTAACTGTTCTTTCAATTGCCCCACTTTTGGCAAGTGCTATTAAAGCTGTGTTTGAAGATGGGTCTGTTGCAAAGCTGTTTGACACTTATCCAGAGCATCATGGCAAGGGGTTCTTGTTTGCATAAATCCTATTTCGCCACGCCAAACTTGACGATGTCAATTGTTATGGCATAATAGTGACTTGGCGGTTTTTTCCGCCGTTCCCTCATGGTGTAATGGCAGCACACGGGTCTTTGGAACCCTTTGTCTTGGTTCGAATCCAGGTGAGGGAGCTAGAAATTGCGCCGCTTAATTTTAAGCGGCGTTTTTTATTAACATAGTTTGTTGATAGTGTGTGTATGAGTAGCTTGTTTAATCTAGGAAGGCGTTTTATTAGATATGTTGGAATCTTTAAGAGGTGGATTCAAGCGTGTTATTGCGCCTATTGCTAAGCTGCTTGTAAAATTTGGCTGTACAGCAAATGGCATTACTGTTTTCGGTACTTTGGCTGTTGTAGTAACCTCAATTTTTGTTTCTATGACTGGCTGGCTTTTATTCGGTACAATTTTGCTTACGATTTTTGTCCTTGCAGATGCTTTGGATGGTTCAGTCGCTGCTTTAACTAATCAAAATGGTGGAACGAAATTTGGTGCGTTTTTGGATTCTACTTTAGATAGAATCGCTGATTGGTCTCTATTTTTGTGTGTTTGTATTTGCTTATATCGTGCTAAAAATATCAACATATGTTTATATTTGCCAGAATATGTTAATGGTTTTATAAAATATTGCGGATTGATTTGTTCGCTAATAGCAATTATGGCTGCTTTTGTAACGTCATATGCTAGAGCAAGAGGTGAGTCCGTTGGGGTGGAAGCTAAAAAAGGTTTGATTACTAGAGCAGACAGAGTGGCTATTATATTGATTTCAATGGGATTAAGTGGATTAACTGACTGGCTTTTATGGCTTAGTTTAGCCATGTTTATCCTTTGTATTGGTGGTATCATAACCGTTATACAGAGGATTTTTGAAGTTAAAAATTTGCTTAAAAATACTAGCGCATGACGATTTGTCGCTAAAGAGCATTAAAATCATCACGTTTACGTAACCGTACACTTTTTAGGAGTATCATGTCAGGTCATTCCAAGTGGGCGACCACAAAGCATAAGAAAGCCGCTATTGACGCTAAGCGCGGCAAGCTTTTCGCCAAGCTTATTAAGAATATTGAAATCGCTGCTCGTCTTGGTGGTGGAGACCCTGATGGTAACCCAACTTTGTACGATGCAATCGTTAAGGCTAAAAAAGCTTCTATGCCAGCAGATAATATTAAGCGCGCTGTTAAGCGTGGTTCTGGTGAAGAAGCAGGCGGCGCAAACTACGAAGAGATTGTTTACGAAGGCTATGCTCCAGCAGGTGTTGGATTGATTATTGAGTGCCTTACTGATAATCGCAACCGCGCTGCAGCAGACGTTCGCTCCACTCTTACAAAGGGCAATGGTTCTTTGGCTACAAGCGGTTCTGTTAGCTTCAACTTTGAGCGTAAGGGCTTGATTGAGGTTCCTAGCGAAGGCGTTGACTATAGCAAGCTTTTTGATATTGCTGCAGAAGCTGGCGCTGAAGATGTTGCTGACGACGGTGATGTGTATTCCGTATACACTGATTCTAGCGATTTGGTAACTGTTCGTAAGGCTTTGCAAGATGCTGGTTTCGACTATGATTCCGCAGAAATCGTTATGCATCCAAACAATGAGGTTGAATTGAGCTTTGAAGATGCTCAGAAAGTGTCTCGTTTGATTGACAATCTCGACGATTTGGACGATGTTCAGAATATTTACAGCAACTGGACTGCTTCAGATGAGGTTATGGCTCAGCTTGAGGAAGCAGAATAGTTTCCTATGATGATTTTGGGCGTTGATCCCGGGCTTACTCGCTGTGGGGTCGGCGTGATTGAAGCCGGCGTTTCTCGTCGGCTTTCTTTTATTCACGTCGATGTATTAAGAAGTGATCCTAAGACTTCTCAAGATTTAAGATTGCTCGAAATTTACAATGGACTGGTGGAGAAAATCGAAAGGTTTTCGCCAGATACTATTTCGATTGAGCGTGTTTTTGCTCAAGAAAATCGAAACACTGTTCTTGGTACTGCTCAAGTTGCAGGTGTTGCAATGTTGGCTGCTGCTCAGAGAGGTATTCCTGTAGCTTTGCATACTCCTACAGAGGTTAAACTCGCTGTTGCTGGAAATGGAAAGGCGGATAAAACTCAGGTAGAGCGCATGGTTGCGCGTCTTTTAAATCTTAATGTTTTACCGACTCCTGCAGATGCAGCTGATGCCTTGGCTCAAGCGATTTGTCACGCGCTTCGCCCAGCAGGGGCTTTGCAAGGAGGAGAGCGAGAGCAACATTTAACTGAGGCTCAACGAAAGTGGGCTGCTTCTTTGCGTTCTGCTAGCAGACATTCTTCTGTCGGACGTGACATGTAGTATGTTTTATAGAACAGATGTTCTATTTATCTAGAAAGGTGAGCGCTGATGATTGGTATGCTTAGCGGCGTTATTGAATCAGTTGATTCTCGATGTGCGCTTATCTGTGTTAGTGGTGTTGGCTATGAAGTTTATATGCCATCGTCTGATTTGGCTGCGCTGCATGAAGGTCAAGATGTTAAGGTTTATACGTCTTTACAAGTAAGTCAAGATGCTGTTACTTTGTATGGTTTTACAAGTATGCCTGCCAAGCGTATTTTTCTTCAAATTCAGCAGAAAGTTAGTGGTGTTGGTCCTAAAGTTGCTCTTTCTTTACTTTCCACTTTAAATGTGAATCGTTTATTGCAGGCTATTGCAGATGGCGATATCACCGCATTGTCTTCTGCTCCAGGATTAGGTAAAAAGGGTGCTCAAAAAATTGTTCTTGAACTTAAAGGTTCTATTGACGTATCTCAATTAAATGAAGATGATACTTCTAAAGATTCAAAATCTTATAAAAAGGAATTTGATGAATCTGGCATCAGCAAGGTTGTCGATGGACTTATGTCTTTAGGGTGGAAGCAGTCAGATGCTCAAAGAGCGGTTGAAAACGTGTGTAATAGTGAAAAAATTGCTCTGCCAATCAGTGATTCAGATATGCCTAATGTTTTGCGTATGGCATTGGCAGCGTTAGATAGAGGCAGGTGATGATTCATGAGTTTGGATGAAGGAATCGACGTACAAGCTTTAAATACTGGCGTATCCGAAGATTCATTAAGAATTGTTTCATCATCTCCTATAGGAAATGAACAGATTAGCGATGAAGAATTAAGACCTCATGCTCTAGATGGATTTATTGGACAGCCTCTTTTAAAGGCGCAGTTACAACTTTTTTTGGATGCTGCAAGATTGCGTGATGTTCCTCCAGATCACATGTTGCTTGCAGGTCCTCCTGGGCTTGGAAAAACAACATTAGCAATGATTGTTGCTAATGAGTTAGGCGTATCTATTAGAGTTACGTCTGGTCCTGCTATTCAACATGCTGGTGATTTAGCATCAATTTTGAGTTCTCTTGATACTGGTGAAGTACTGTTTATTGATGAGATTCATCGTTTGCCTCGAGCTGCAGAAGAGTTGCTTTATATAGCTATGGAAGATTTCCGAGTTGATGTTATGGTTGGCAAAGGACCAGGGGCGTCTTCTATACCTCTTACATTGCCGCATTTTACTGTGGTTGGTGCTACTACGCGCGAAGGTATGCTTCCTTCTCCGCTTAGAGCACGTTTTGGTTTTACGGCTCACTTGGATTTTTATCCTCACGATGAGTTGGAAAAACTGATTGAACGTTCATCTGTTCTTCTTGGTGTTCATCTTGTTGATCAAGCAGCTAAAGAACTTGCTATTCGTTCCAGAGGAACTCCTAGAATCGCAAATCGACTGTTAAGACGCGTACGTGATTGGGCAGTTGTGCATAATCTTAAAGATGTAAATCGCGAGTCTGTAATAGAAGCCTTATCGTTGTATCAGATTGATACTCAAGGTCTTGACCGTCTAGATATTGCGGTTTTGAAAGCTATTGTGAATCAATTTAATGGTGGTCCAGTTGGGCTTAATAATTTGGCTGCAATGGTTGGAGAAGAGGCAGAAACTGTAGAAACCGTTTGTGAGCCGTATTTAGTGCGTGAAGGGTTTCTTATTAGGACTCCTAAAGGTCGTGTTGCCACTGAAAAAGCTTGGCAACACTTAGGTCTTAAAGCGCCTGATAATGTCAGATAGATAACATAAAATAAGTGTTTTGGGCGGTGTTTTGTCCGTCTCAGGGTTGGATACATAAGGAGTTTATTGTGCCCCAATTTGTTAGCCAGTATGGCATGCTTATTGTACTCGTGATTGCCATGGTTGGTATCATGTGGTTCCAATCTCGTAATATGAAAAAGCGTCAAAATGAGTTGAAGTCCTTCCATGATTCTTTGAAACCAGGCGTTGAAGTTATAACAATTGGTGGAATTATCGGTAAGGTCGTCGTAGTTGATTCTGATCACGAAGAGATTGTTCTAGATTCAGAAGGTAGTTTACTTCGAGTGTCTTTCAGAGCTGTGAATAGAGTTTATGTTCGTGTAGATTTCAACAGCTATGACAAAGACGATGAAGCTGATAACTCGGAAGATGTTGATGCATCTGATAAAGATGAATCTCAAGAATCGAGCGAAACTGAGCAGATTCAAGAATCCAGCGAAACTGGTGAAGTCAAAGAAAACTGAGATAAGAACAATAAGATTATGACAACAACTGATATTACAGTAAAATCTTTGAAGAATGTTAGTGATGAGGATGTTAAATATTTAGCATCTCTTATTAGAACAATTCCAGGGTTTCCAAATCCAAAGATTGTTTTCCGCGATTTTCTTCCTGTTTTTGCTGATAATCGTGGTATGCGAATTCTTATTGATTCATTAGTAGATTCGTTGCCAGTTTCTCAAGATTCGTTTGATTTAGTTGCTGGACTTGAGGCTCGTGGATTTTTGTTTGGTCCAGCTTTGGCTGCTCGACTCAATAAAGGTTTTGTTGCCGTAAGAAAAGCAGGTAAATTGCCTCCCGAAGTCATAAGCGAGTCATATTCTCTCGAATATGGGGAAGCTAAGATAGAGATTGAGAAAGATCTTATAAAGCCTGGTCAGCGTGTTCTTATTGTTGACGATTTAATTGCTACAGGAGGAACTGCAAAAGCTGCTGCGCGACTTGTTGAAAGGTCGCAGGGCACTGTTGCTGGATTCTGCTTTGTAATGGAGTTAACAGGAATTAGCGGAATGAATGAGTTGCAATCTTATAAATGCTCTAGTTTAATGACGATGCCTGCATAAAAGTGGTGTATGAGTAGTAGCTTGTGTTGTACTTGGGTATCTACATTTATTCATATATTGTTTTTAGGTGTAATCATAAAAAATCGAACAACTTAGATCTAACTTCAAGCGGCTAATAAGGGAGGATGATGTTATGAAAAAACTGAAGTCTTCTCTTATTAGCATTTTGAAGGGGATATCTATACCCGCTATTGCGACTTTGATTTTTGCAATAGTTGTTGGATTATTCATGTCACTAACCCTTCTTGTTATTTCTATAGAAGAAGGAACTGGTAATCTTTCCGATTCATCAATGTCGATGACATGGGCTGCTCTTCTTTTTGCGCAAGGAGTTGGTCTAGGCTTTGATGATTTTATTCTTACAGTTATTCCACTTGGTTTGACTTCGCTTATAATTACAATGCTTGCGATTCTGATGAGAAAACTAAAAGGTGGATTGCTAGTAAATTGTATTGGTTTGTTTGTTTGGGTTTTCATCAATGGAGTTATATCTCAAAATACTAATATTGAGTTATTGGATTCGTTACCAGTCATATTGTTAAAAAGCTTTTGTGTATATGCTTTTGCACAGTTAATAGCTGTTTTCCCATACAGCTCATTGTTTGTATTAATCAAAAATAATATAACAAAAAATGTTCCTGAACATATATTAAAACGCATAAAAATTTGCCTTTATTCAACCGTAATCGTGTTGTCAATTTATGCAATTATTGCATTATCAACGATTATCTTTTGGTCCATTGTTGGAGCAAGTAATGTTGAGATAGTTTTTTCAAAGTTAGGAATGCAATTAGGTTCAAGAATTTTAACCACAATTGCATGTCTGGTATGGCTTCCAAACGTTGCATTATGGGCATTATCATGGATTTCAGGTTCAGGATTTGCTATAGGATCAGTTGCTAATTTCACAATTTATGCAGTTAATCGTAAGTCTTTGCCTCCTGTTCCATTCTTTGCCATATTCCCAGACTCTATAGGTGATTCACTTTATAGGCTTCTTGTCAATGGTATTGTTTTTGCCTTATGTGGCGTATTTGCGTTATTTGTGATCTTATATTCTAAGTCTTGTAATATTCGTTTGCATTTCGATAAAGATAAACTTGATTGGAAGTCTACCGTTATTGCTTTTGTGGAATCAGCTGTAGTTTTGGTATCAACTTGCATATTAGTAATACTCGTTATGAGTATACTATTCTTGTTCGCAAACGGTGATTTAGGTAAATATCGTTTATCCAATGTTGGTGTAAATGTAAGTAGAAGTGTTCGTGCTTTAGGTCATTTAACAGTATTTGGTTTTGGGTTGGCCTGGATTCTCGTTATATTTGTGTGCGCAATAATAATTTCTATTCGTGCGTTAAGTTCTAAAATTTTTGAGAAATATGATTCCATTAAGCCGTCGAATTTTAATATATTTTCCAAAAAGTTATCTGAAAATATTAGTGAAAAGTCAAAAGAAAATCAGAACATAAAATCGCAATCAAAACCAGTTGAACAGTCATGTGAAACGTCAGTAATAACTCCTAAAGAAAACAATATGTCTGAAAAGTCTGCTGATTATATGTCTTCAAAAAAAGAAAAAACGCGTTCATCTTGTTCAATTAGTCAAAATGAAACAGATAATATAAGTCAGCCGCGAAGCGTTAAATCCACTAAAAAACAACCTTTGCTTGAGAACAAAACTGATACTAGAAAACCTAGAACAGTTAGTTCGAAAGTCAATAAAAAATAATCCTCGTCCAACATCAAGGAGGAAGACCACCGTGCAACAGATACACGCGCAAGAATCAAGTGCAGATGTGCTGATAACCACAGGTAAAAGGTCAATCAAGCGAGTACTTGTATCAGTATTTTGCAAAGAAGGGCTAGAAACTCTGGCAGACGCTTTTAAAAAGTGCGGAACTCAGGTTGTTTCAACAGGTTCAACAGCTGCAAAACTCCAAGAATTAGGTGTAAAGGTTACGGAAGTATCTGATATAACAGGTTTCCCAGAAAGCTTAGATGGTAGGGTTAAGACGCTCGATCCACATATTCACGCTGGGATTTTAGCAGATATGAGCAATCCTGATCATGTAAAGCAGCTTAAAGAGTTAAATATTGAGCCATTTGATGCTGTTGTAGTGAATTTGTATCCGTTTGTAAACACTGTTATGAGCGGTGGAAGCGAAGCTCAGATTATTGAGAAAATCGATATTGGTGGACCATCTATGGTTCGCGCTGCCGCGAAAAATCATAAATCTGTGGTTGTTATTACAGACCCTGCAGATTATAATATTCTTGCCCAAAGAGTGTTATCTGGAGAAGGTTTTAGCCTAGAAGAACGCGAATACTTGGCGCATAAAGCATTTGAACATACGGCTTCTTACGATGCTGCAATATGCCAGTGGACAAGTGAAGTTTGGTCAATTCCAGAAAGTATGAAGACCAAGTCTGAGGAAGACGCAAATTCAGTTGATAAAACAAGTGAGGATTTGATTCTTCCAACTGATTATACGCGTACGTGGAAGTTAAATCGCAAGCTTAGATATGGTGAAAATCCACATCAGCAGGCGGGGCTTTATCTTGACCCATTGCATAAGGGAGGTTTAGCTCAAGCTGAACTTCTTGGTGGAAAGCCGATGAGCTACAACAATTATGTTGATGCGGATGCGGCTTGGCGTGCAGTATGGGATTTTGCCCCACAAATCGCTGTTGCAGTATGCAAGCATAATAATCCTTGCGGCTTAGCAATAGGTGCAACTGCAGCTATTGCTCATAAGAAAGCTCACGCTTGCGATCCTGTAAGTGCTTACGGCGGTGTGATTGCTTGCAATTCAACTGTTACACTAGAAATGGCTGAAAGTGTTCGACCAATTTTCACAGAGGTAATTGTTGCTCCAGATTATGAGCCTGAGGCTTTGGAGTTATTGCGCACTAAGAAGAAGAATTTGCGAATCTTAAAGGTTGCAAATCCTCCAGTTTTGGGCTTGCAGGTGCATCCTATTGATGGTGGCGCATTGGTACAAAGCGCAGATAAGATTGATGATTTTGGCGATAATCCTCAAAATTGGACTCTTGTATCTGGAGAAGCTGCAGATACTGATACTTTGAAAGACTTAGAGTTTGCATGGCGCTCGCTTCGTTGCGTAAAGTCTAACGCAATTCTACTTGCGCACGATAATGCTACTGTTGGCATTGGCATGGGGCAGGTTAATCGCGTGGATTCTTGCCACTTGGCTGTTGAGCGTGCTAATACTCTTGCTGATGGTGTTGAGCGTGCTCGTGGAGCTGTTGCGGCTTCGGATGCATTCTTCCCATTTGCTGATGGTCCGCAAATCCTTATTGACGCAGGTGTGCGAGCAATTGTGCAGCCAGGAGGGTCAATTAGAGATGTGGAAGTGTTTGAAGCTGCGCGTGCGGCTGGAGTAACAATGTACACTACTGGTACAAGGCACTTCTTCCACTAAATAGTATTTAACTGAATAATAAAATATTTATTAATTTTTTAATTAATACAAGTATTCTATAAAAAGGACCTTGGATTGTATTTTCGTATACTTTCTAAGGTCTTTTATGTATTATACAAGTATGACAATTAATGATCGGTATGAAAAACAAGACGATGTATCAAAAATTCAAAAGAACATTTTAAATGTAAATGAATCTGAATTAGCAAAAAAATCAAACCATATATACGTTTCGGAAGTCAAAGAAGGAAAACCGTATGCGCAATGGATTGTGGCAGCAATAGTATGCGTAAGCGCAGTGTTGGCGTTTATGGGTAAAACAATGGCTGCCACGGTAATAATTGCCGCAACAGCCATTGTTCTTGGAATCATACGCTTAATATTTACTCAAAAAAGTCCATGGAAGGTTAGATCTGTAGCCTTCGATTCTTTCATAAGCATTTCGCTAGGAATTGGACTATTGATAACGTATTTTTCAATTTTTTTCTTAATGTAGAATCCGATAGATTTAATTCACGAAATTCTATTTATCATCTCTGTTAAAAGGATTAAATGGAACATTATCGTTTCCAGTAGAATCCAAAGTCGTAGAAGGGGTTACTGAAGACTCTGTGTTAACAGGAGGTTCTGGAACTACAGGAACAGTATTCTGTAGAACAGGAGAAGTTTGATTTGAGCAATCAGCAGCAACAGGATTCTGATTATTTGAAGAAGAAGTTGCAAGCTTGCAAATAAGCATGACAAATCCTACGAGCGCAGCGGCAAAAACAGGTGCAATCCAAAATACCCAAAGTTGACTCAATGGTGAGACAGATAACTTTTGCGATTGAGCAAGAATAGCAATGCCAGTAGAACGGGCAGGGTTTAAACCAGCTCCAGTAATTTGATAAGTAATGAAAGCTCCAGCGGCATAAGCAATGCCCATGTGAGTAGAGTATCCGCATTTTGTGCTGCCGTTGTCATTCATGTACGTCATGGCTGTTGCAACAATAACAAGAACTGCAATAATTTCAACAACAAGAGCAGTAATAACGCCAAAAGATGCATTAACACTCTTAAGTTGGTTTGCAGAAATGGAAGCATTTTCAAAACCATTAACAACAGGAGCAAACCAAGTGTGAGCTGGAACCATCTTTGTTTGTGGCAGAACAAAAACAGTTACTCCAGCTGCAGCGATAGCTCCAAGAACCTGAGCAATAATGTATAAAATTCCAGAAATATAAGGAGTTCTGCCAGTAAGCATAGATGCGATAGTTATAGCAGGATTTACATGTCCGCCAGAAAACTTAGATGCAATACCAATAGCAGCAGCATAAGCAATGCCAGTTCCTACTGCAATCATAAGAA
Organism: Gardnerella sp. DNF00476; assembly: GCF_049262735.1. NCBI lineage: Bacteria > Bacillati > Actinomycetota > Actinomycetes > Bifidobacteriales > Bifidobacteriaceae > Gardnerella > Gardnerella sp. DNF00476. Next base: position 1,690,959 of record NZ_CP058401.1, on the reverse strand, counting down.
CATTTACGCCATACATTGCAGTAACAATAGATGAGAACATGTAGATAGTGAACATTGCAAAAGCGCTTGCAATGAATTCTGCTCCTACTCTAAAAATGAGCGGAGTTCTAAGTGCAGAAGATTGTTTAGAAACAGAGCAATCTGCATTTGAAGTGTAGTTCATAACAATTCCTTACGTTAATTGTGTACACCGCTATGCTGGTTTTTATTATTTACAGCACAACCAAACGTTTGCTATAGTATCACGGCTATGCCATACGCTAACATAGAAAAACGTGGTAATTTCCTGTATTTATTGCAGAATATGAAAATTTGCTACTAATTTATTAAAAGAATACGAATAAGGTCACGTTGGGAGAACGATGCCAAACGCATATTCCCGCGCCAATCAGGCGCAACAAGAATCCAAAAACGCTGTTCGACTGCAAAAGCTACTTGCTGAAGCGGGATTTGGTTCACGCCGAAAGTGTGAAGAAATAATCTTAGATGGGCGTGTTGAAGTAGATGATGAGCTTGTAACAACACTCGGAACTCGAGTAGATCCAAGTAAACAAAAAATACGCGTAGACGGATCGAGAGTGAAATTTAATCACAAGCTTGTAACGCTCGCGCTTAATAAGCCTAAAAGAGTTTTGAGCGCAATGGATGATCCAAAAGGTCGCTTCACTTTAAGAGACATTGTTGGAGATAAGTACGAGCGAATTTTCCACATGGGACGCTTGGACTACGATTCTGAAGGTCTTATTTTAATGACCAACGATGGTGAGTTAAGCCAGCATGTTATGCATCCAAAGTATGAAGTTGAGAAAACGTATATTGCAACTGTTGAAGGCAAGATCAACGGAATGGTTTGCCGCAGGCTAGTTTCGCAAGGCGTAAATCTGGAAGACGGCTGGATTAAGCTCGATCGCTGTGCAATAATCGACCAAAATCACGATGCAACAATCGTAAAAGTTGTTTTACACTCTGGCAAAAATCGCATTGTGCGCAGGATTTTTGGAGCCGTAGGATATCCTGTAAAGCGTCTTGTGCGTACTCAAATTGGGCCTATTAAGTTAGGGGACTTAAAAGCTGGATCGTATCGAGTGCTTTCTCAAACAGAAGTGCGCTCGCTTTCTAAGGAGGTTGGCCTGTGATTTGCGTAGCAATTGATGGACCAGCAGGAGTAGGTAAATCTTCTACTTCTCGTGCTTTAGCGCAATACTATGGTTTTGCGTATTTAGATACGGGGGCAATGTATCGAGCTGCTGCTTGGTGGTGCTTGAAGCAAGGTATTGATTTAAGCAAGCAGCTTGAGTTGGATGAAGAAGGAAATTCAACGAATTCTGCAGATGCAAAACGCTTGAATCAAATTGTTGAAGCTGTTGGAGCATTGTTTACGGAAGATCATGCTGAATTTAGTGTTGATCCAAAAAATCCTGTAGTCGTAATTGATAGTGAAGATATTAGCGAAGAATTGCGTTCCAGCGAAGTTTCTTCGCACGTGTCTACGGTTTCTTCGATTCCTGCAGTTCGACGCATGCTTATTGCTGCTCAGCGCGCGTATATTGCTTCAGAGTCTAGTGAAGATTCTTTCTCAGGCGGAGAGGGAATAGTTGCAGAAGGCCGCGATATTACTACTGTTGTGGCTCCAAATGCTCAAGTTCGAGTGCTTCTTACTGCTCGTGAGGAAGTGCGTCAAGCTCGCAGAAATAAGCAGGATATTGAGCAAGAAAATTTGCAAAATAATGAATCTAAGAATAATGAATCTGAAGAAGACGATATTCGCGCTCGTGACGCTAAAGATGCTAAAGTTACGAATTTTCTTAAAGCTGCAGACGGTGTTACAACTCTAGATAATTCTGATTTAACTTTTGAGCAGACTCTTGACGCGCTTGTAGAGATTGTTGACGATGCAATTGAGCAAGATGAGTACGACCGTTATGCTGCAAATCTTGAAGGCTACGATCTTGATGATGAAGATCGTGCGCTTCTTAGCGGTGATTTTGCAAGCGATGATGAATCGAAAGATACAAAAGCTGTTGGAGTAATCGCCGTTATAGGTCGACCAAACGTTGGAAAATCAACGCTTGTAAATCGTATTTTGGGCCATCGTGTCGCTGTTGTAGAAGATACTCCAGGTGTTACTAGAGATCGCGTAAGTTACGACGCTGAGTGGGCTGGAACCAACTTCAAGCTGGTTGACACTGGCGGCTGGGAAGCAGATGTTGAAGGCATTGATTCTTCTATTGCTCAACAGGCGCAAGTGGCAGTGCGTTTAAGCGATGCTGTGATTTTCCTAGTAGATGGTCAAGTTGGTTTAACTGCTACAGACGAGCGTATTGTTTCAATGCTTCGCGCTGCAGGTAAGCCTATTACTTTGGCAGTTAACAAGGTTGACGACGCTAGAAGCGAGTATTTAACTGCAGAGTTTTGGAAGCTCGGAATGGGTGAGCCTTACGGAATTTCTGCAATGCATGGCAGAGGCGTTGGAGATTTGCTTGACGCGGCTCTTAACTCTTTGAAGAAAGCGAATAAAACTTCAGGATTCTTGACTCCAGAAGGACTTCGCAGAGTTGCTTTAGTTGGGCGTCCAAATGTTGGTAAGTCTTCGCTTTTGAACCATTTAGCTCATGAAGAACGTTCTGTTGTAAACGATTTGGCTGGAACTACTCGAGATCCTGTTGATGAGGTTGTGCGAGTTGATGGAGAAGACTGGCTGTTTATTGACACTGCTGGTATTAAGCGCAGGCAGCATAAGCTTACTGGTGCTGAATACTATTCTTCACTTCGTACGCAAGCTGCGATTGAGCGTTCTGAACTTGCTTTGATTCTTTTCGATTCTTCCCAGCCGATTGCAGAGCAGGATTTGAAAGTTATGAGCCAGGCTGTAGACGCGGGTCGAGCAATCGTACTTGTGTTTAACAAGTGGGACTTGATGGACGAATTTTCCAGACAGCGCATGGAACGCTTGTGGAAAACTGAGTTTGAGCGCGTAACTTGGGCTGAGCGCGTTAATCTCTCCGCAAAAACAGGATGGCATACGAATCGTCTTGCGCGCGCTATGCGAACAGCTTTAGACAGCTGGGATAAGCGCATTCCTACAGGCAAGCTCAACGCTTTCTTAGGTCGTATTCAGTCTGCTCATCCGCATCCTTTGCGAGGCGGAAAGCAAGCGAGAATCTTGTTTGCTACTCAGGCTTCTACGCGCCCACCGCGTTTCGTGATATTCGCAACAGGCTTCTTAGAGCACGGTTACCGTCGCTTTATTGAGCGTTCTCTTCGAGAAGAGTTTGGATTTGAGGGAACTCCTATTCAAATCTCTGTAAAAGTACGAGATAAGAAGAAGCGCAAGTAAAATCGCAAGTAAATAAATTTGCGATTAAAGTCACGAGTAAAGCTTAAGTAAAGTAGGAGCGGAATATGGCTGGTCTGGGCGAGTTAGCTTTTGATTTGCATCATGCTAGCGAAGACGAGATTTTTCAAGCATTTGTTGATTGGGTTAAAGATAACAAGCATGTAGATTTGTGGCCGCATCAAGAAGAATCTGTTATGGATTTGCTTGCAGGAGACCATGTTATCTTAAATACTCCAACCGGTTCTGGAAAATCTCTAGTAGCGCTCGGCATGCATTTTGCAGCGCTCGCTACCGGCAGACGCTCCTACTATACTGCGCCAATTAAAGCTCTTGTTTCCGAAAAATTCTTCGATTTAGTTGCGATTTTTGGGCGCGACAACGTTGGCATGATTACAGGAGATTCGCATATTAACGCGGACGCTCCAATAATCTGCTGCACTGCAGAAATCTTAGCAAATCAAGCCTTACGCGAAGGCGCAAACGCTGAAGTCGATTGCGTTGCAATGGACGAATTCCACTACTATGGTGATCCAGAGCGCGGATGGGCTTGGCAAGTTCCGTTACTTACACTTCCAAATACGCAATTCTTACTTATGAGCGCAACTCTTGGAGACGTAACGGATATTGCGGAACGTTTAGAAAAATCAACAAAACGTAGTGTTGATATTATTGCTAATGCGCCAAGACCAATCCCACTCGAATACGAGTACACAGATAAGCCGCTTGCAACAACTGTAGAACTCTTATTTAACAAGGGTTTAACGCCAATCTATGTAGTTCATTTTTCGCAAGATGCAGCTCTAGAAACAGCTCAAGCGCTTGCAAGCACGGGGGTTTCTAGCAAAGATCAGCGAGACAAAATTGCTCAAGCTATTAAAGGCACTAAATTTACTACAGGTTTCGGCAAAATCTTGCAAAGGCTACTGCGCACCGGTGTCGGCGTACACCATGCTGGTATGCTTCCGCGCTACCGTAGGCTTGTCGAACAGCTCGCACAGCAAGGATTGCTGCCCGTTATTTGTGGCACAGACACTCTCGGAGTTGGCATTAACGTGCCAATTCACTCGGTTGTTCTTACAGCTCTTACAAAATTTGATGGGAATCGTAGTAGAAAGCTTCGTGCTCGCGAGTTTCATCAAATTGCAGGACGTGCAGGCAGAATGGGATTCGATACTGAGGGCTTAGTAGTTGCAGAGGCTCCAGAGTTCGAGATTGAGAATGCGCGCGCTGTTGCAAAAGCTGGAAATGATCCTAAGAAGCTTAAAAAAGTTAAGCGTAAGAAAGCTCCAGAAGGCTTTGTAGTTTGGGGCGAGCTAACGTTTACTAAGCTTATTGAAAGCGCTCCAGAAACTTTGAATCCTCACATGGTTGTAACGCACTCAATGATTTTGAACGAAGTTACGCAAGGTGGGGATGCTAGAGCACGCGTTGAAAAACTTATTGAAGATAGTGCGCAAAAGCCGCAAGATAAAGAGAAATTGCTCGAGCGTTGCAACGATATTTTCCAAACTTTGCTCGATACTCAAGTTATTGAATGCAGAGAGCTTTCGGATGGTTCTTGTGATTATGATCTTGATGTTGCTATGCCAGAGGGCTTTGCGCTGGATCAGCCGCTTTCTCCATTCTTACTCGCAGCTTTGGAACTTCTAGACCCAGAATCTCCAAGCTACGCGCTTGACGTAATTTCTATGGTTGAAGCAACTTTAGATGACCCTAAGCCTGTGCTTCGCGCACAAGAGCGTAAGGCTCGCGATGCTGCAATGGCTGGCATGAAGGATGATGGCATTGATTACGAGGAGCGCATGGAACGCTTAGCGAAAGTTAGCTACCCTAAGCCTCTTGAAGATTTGCTTGAGTCTGCTTTTGCGCAATATCGCAAAGATGTTCCGTGGGCAAACGACTACTGGATTAAGCCTAAATCTGTGCTTCGAGACATGGTTGAAACAGCGTCCGATTTTACTGGCTATATTTCGCGCTATGGCATTGCTAGAAGTGAAGGAACGCTTCTTCGTTACCTTTCGGACGCTTATCGTTCGCTTGCTCGCACTGTGCCAGAAGACATGCTGAACGAAGAATTGTGTGATATTATTTCGTGGCTTCGTCTTGTTGTGCGATCTATTGATTCAAGTCTTGTTGACGAGTGGGAGAGTGCAGGAGGATCAGACGCTGAAGCTAGTGCTGTAACTATGGCTGCGCCTGGAACTTCTGAGTCTGTTGTTGAGGATCGTCGTGGACTTATTGTGTTGATTAGAAACGCAATGTTCCGTCGCGTGCAGCTTATGGATTTGGAAGATGCGGATACTTTAGGAGAGCTTGACAAGGCTTGGGGTTACGGCGTTCACGAGTGGAATGATGTGCTTGACGACTATTACGATGAGCACGAGTATGTTGGTATCGATGCCAAGGCTAGAAGTGGCGACTTGTTTATTTTGGATGATTCGCTTGAGAAGAGTGAACATTCGTGGAAAGTTCGGCAAATTATTGACGATTCGGACGGAGACCATAATTGGGCTATTACTGGTGTTGTTGATTTGGATTCCACACAAGATACAGGCGAAGTTGTGTTCTTTGACTACAGAGTGTCGCACGTGTGATTCTTAAAAATGTGCTAACAGAGCACAGAAGGTAAAACACAGAATGCAGAATGCAATCGAACGTTTGTTCTATATGTAGTGTAAGCTGGTATTCATGGAGAAAGATTTATTTTCCGCAAGTAGTGCATCTAGCGATGTTACGCGTCCGTTGGCAGTGCGTATGCGCCCAAGCAGTATTGAAGATGTGTTGGGGCAGTCGCATGCGCTAAAAGAAGGTTCGCCTTTGCGCAGGCTTGCAAATCCACAATCTAAAGGTTCTCTTACATCTCCAAGTTCTGTTGTGTTGTTTGGACCTCCAGGAGTTGGTAAAACTACGCTTGCTTATATTGTGGCTAGACAGTCTGGTCGCGTGTTTGAAGAGCTTTCTGCTGTAACTTCTGGAGTTAAAGATGTTCGAGCTGTGTTAGATCGAGCGCATGAGCGTTTAGTTAGTAAAGGTCAAGAAACAGTTCTGTTTATTGACGAAGTTCATCGTTTTTCTAAATCACAGCAAGATGCTTTGCTTCCAAGCGTAGAAAATCGCGATGTAACTTTTATTGGAGCTACTACCGAAAATCCAAGTTTTTCAATCATTAAGCCACTACTTAGCAGATCAGTAGTTGTTAAACTTGAGTCTCTTAGTGTTGAAGATTTGCACACTCTGATAGAACGCGCAATTTCTAGCGAAAATGGTCTTAATAATCAGCTTAAAATCGACGAAGACGCAATAGATTCAATTATTCGTTTAAGTGGGGGAGATGCTCGCAAAACTCTTACTATTCTAGAAGCGGCAGCAGGAGCTGTAACAGGAGATGTTGCGTTGCAGCATGGTAAAAATAAGCCTGTAATTACTGCTGATGTAGTTTCTAACGTAATGGATACTACTACAGTTCGCTATGACAAAGATGGCGATGACCATTACGATGTTATTTCTGCTTTTATTAAATCAATGCGCGGAAGTGATGTTGACGCTTCTTTGCATTATTTAGCGCGAATGCTTAGAGCTGGTGAAGACCCGCGTTTTATTGCAAGGCGAATTATGATTGCTGCTGCCGAAGAAGTTGGTATGGCAGCGCCGCAAATTTTACAAGTAACTGTTGCTGCAGCTCAAGCAGTTGCTTTAATCGGAATGCCAGAAGCGCGCATTATGCTTTCGGAAGCTGTGATTGCTGTAGCAACTGCTCCAAAATCAAACGCAAGCTACAACGCTATTAATAAGGCTTTGCAAGACGTTGATACTGGAAATATCGGTCAAGTGCCTCTTCATTTGCGTAACGCGCCAACTGCTTTGATGAAAAGTTGGGGCAATCATGATGGGTACAAGTATGCTCACGATTATCCGGGTGCTGTGGCATCGCAACAATATATGCCAGATGAGCTAGTTGGTCGCGAATATTATCACCCAAATAATCGCGGCTACGAGCACGAGATTTCGCAACGTTTATCTCAAATCCGCAATATTCTCCACAAATCTGCTGACAATAACTAAAGTCAATAATTAAAAGGCTTCTTACAATTCTAAGAAGCCTTTTAATACAGTATTACTATTTTTTTTAAGAGAGTTTTATTCACGAACAAGCATAATGTGGTCAATATCTTCGCGATTTGAAACGCGGAATAACACAAAACGGTTGCCAATTACTTGCACGACTTCTGCACCAAGATGTTCTGCGAGTTCCTGCGCAGCTTCTTTAGCACTTAAGCCAGAACCATCTTGCACAGCACACTTCATAAGCTCGTGCGATTGCATTGTTTCGTCTGCTTGCTTAACAGCAGCGTCGCTAATATCGTTTTTTCCAACGTAAAGCAATGGGCTTAAAGTGTTAGCGAGCGCGCGCAATTGCTTAATTTGCTTTTTAGTTAATGCCATTATTTTCCTTCCAAATCGCGTTTAACATGCGTAAAACGCTAAAACGTCAATTTTCAAAACATTAAAACGTCAAAACGCTATATTGTTAAACGCAATTATCAACAACCATTATCAACAAACAACTATCGACTATTGATCATCTACTTGTAACGCTTAAATTTTCAATGCTTATCGGATTATACATTAACCGTAAGAATCCGCGTGCAATACGCTCAATACGATTAATACGCTCAATATGCAAATATTACAGTTATCAGTTATACAAATATTCCAGCAAAAATTATTCCGCACACAATAGCTAATGTAACGCTTAAAAGCGCAAAGTCTTTTATGCGAATTTTCTCTGTATGTAAGTGCGTGCGCTTTGCTCCAGGAACGTAGCATCTAGAATCTAGCGCAAGTCCCAGTGTGTTTGCGTGCCGAATCACGCTTGCAAATCCTGGAACTATAAGAGATGTTATTGCTTGCAATCGCTTTTTTATAGACCCGTCTTTTATGTTTCCGCCTCTTGCAATTTGAGCTAAAGCTACAGATTCTGCTTCTTTTGCAAGAGTCGGCAAAAATCGCAAAGCGAGGCTCATAATAAGAGCAATTTCTTGACTTGGCAATCCTATGATTTTAAGAGGCGAAATAATAGACGCGCACGCTTCAGTCAACTGCGTTTGGCTTATTGTTAGTACAATTATTGATCCGATTAGTATAACAAGCGAAAATCTTGAAGCGAAAAGTATTGCAAACTTTATTCCATCATCTGTTATTAATAGCGGTCCAATTTTAAAAATTTCTCTTCCAGAATGCACAACTAGAAGATTAAACATTCCAGAAAATACGAATATTGCAATAAACATATGCAATGACAACAATAATTTTATAGGTGATATTCTAGCGAGAAATATTAGAGCAAGCGTTGATAGTGCAAGAATTCCTAGTTGATAGAAGTTTGTAATACTAAACGCGCTAAACATAAGAATTAAGCATGATATTAGTATGATTCGCGTATTGAATAAGCTTAGCAATGACTTGTTTTTGATTTCGTTTTTCTTTTCGTTAACATTCTCGCTAGCATTTTCAAGCTTTTCGTCTTGCGCGTGTTCTTGAATCTCCTTCTTTTTGCGCGATTCTAACGTAACAATGCGCGCTCCAAGCGATTTTGCTTCGTTTAGATCGTGAGTAATAACAATAATTGTTATGCCTTTATTGTGTAAATCGCTTAAAATTTTTAATACGATTTTTGCATACTCAAAATCTAATCCTGCTGTAGGCTCGTCTAAAACCAAAATTTTTGGATTGCAAGCTAAAACACCTGCGATTGCTGCTAGTCGTTGCTGTCCGCCAGAAAGTTCGAATGGGGATTTTTGTGCTAAGTGTTCAATATGCAATGATTTTAGTGCGTTCAATACTCTGGAATGTAATTCACGTCCTTCTAATCCAAAGTTTTTTGGCCCGTATGCTACGTCTTCAAAAACAGTTTGTGCAAAAAGTTGCTGTTCTGGCAATTGCATAACGTAACCAATGTTTTTGCGAATTTCTCGCATTTGCGATTTGCTTGTTTTTTCGCTAATTTTTATTCCGTTTACGCAAATGGAGCCAGAATCGTATTTAATAAGTGCGCATATTGCTTTTGCGAGCGTTGATTTTCCACACCCGTTTTTTCCCATTATTGCAACGATTTCGCCTGATTTTACGCTTAGAGAATAGTCTCTTATTATTGGACTTTGACTATTTGTATAGCTCACATTTAAATTAGATATTTCAATTGCCGTATTTGATTTTTTTGCATTTTCCGTCATGCTTTTTGATTCAATAACAGCTGGCGATTTTTCCGTGAAAAATTCATCTAATTCCAATAAACTTACATCACGCAATTTTCCATTTTCTAGCATCAATATTCGATCCGCATTTTTGCATTCGCTAATCTTATGCGTAACTTGTACGATTGTTGTGCCGCTCGTTTGCAATTTGTTAAAAAGCTTATTTACATCTTCTTTTGCGCAAGAATCAAGCATGCTTGTAGGCTCATCTAATACAATAAGTTTTGATTTTGTAGCAATCGACGATGCAATAGCAACGCGCTGCTGCTGACCTCCACTCATATTGCTCGGGTCGCTAAAACGGTGATTTTCCATGTTTACAGCGCGTAAAGCATTGCTTATATTTTGCTTCATAAATTCTTTAGAAGCGCACAAGTTTTCAAGCCCAAAAGCAACATCGTCTTCTACAACTGTTGTAACGATTTGGTCTTCTGGGCTTTGAAACAATGCTCCAATAGATTCTCGTGCTTTTTGGTAAGCTTTTGAATCAACATTGTTTGCTTCAAAAACTTTTATTCCGCATAGCGTAACAATTCCAGAATCTGGGGAAGAAAGTCCTGCAATAATTTTAGCTAGCGTGGACTTTCCACTACCATTTTTGCCAATGATTGCGATTCTTTGACCATATGCAATTTCAAGATCTATTCCGTCTAGAATCCAAGTTTTTCCGCCATCGTAGCTAAAGCGAACTTTTTGCAAAGAAACAGCATTATCTTTTTTAGCAAAATAATCCGTATTGCTTTTTTCGACTTTGCAACATGTTTTATCTTGAATAACTTTATTGCTTTGCATAATCAGCTTGCTTTTTACTTAATTGACTAATGCTATTTGTTTGCTATTTGTTGTAGTTAAGAAGCTTTGAAACAGGCTTATAAACAAGCATAGTTATTACGCAATGAATCGCAAGCTTAATAGCATTAAACGGTAGCAGAGCTGGAACTATAAGAGCAGCAACTTGCTCAACGCTAATATGAGCATAAAGCGGCGTAATAATAAGATTTCCGACTATTGCAAGAGCAATCGCAACTACAGAGCCAACTATAAGCGAAATAATAGCGCCTTCTTTGGTTCTAATTTTTTTGTAGACGATTGCAGCGCTAACAGACGCACCCATTGAAACCAATATTGCCATTATTGCGCCAAACGGGTTAGTAAAGAAGTGTGGAGCAAATCCTAGCACGCTTACGATTGCAGCGGCGAATGGTCCGTATGCAAATCCTGCAATTAAACACACAATTCCCGAAGGATCATATTTAAGGTAGTTTAGGTCTGGAATAAGTGGAAATTCTATAAAGCTTACAGCAATAGAGAGCGCAACGAATAGCGCGTATTTAGCAATTTTTTCGCTTGACCAATAGTTTGTGCCAGAGTAAGTTGCGTGATTATTTGCTGTGTTATTGCTAGTTTTATGATTATTTTCGCGTGAAATGCTCATTAGAGCCTCCGTTTCTTTCATCCGGACTTTAACCGTTGGCTTCGGATTTTAACCGAATCAGCAGCGCAATGCCGCTCGCGGGCTTCGAGAAAATTCACTAATCCAAGAATTACCTCGTTACCGCCAGTAAGGATTTTCACCTTCCCTGAAACTACACTTTATTTTTATCTTATGCTAAGAACATTTATCCGAAAATGAAGTTTGTACTAAAAAATTTGAATTTTATTAATAATATTGATGGCAATGCTAAGTGTAATATTAAAAATATGAGCGAAGTTATAAATGATAATACTATTGATAAGCTTGCTGTTGTTGTAGTTACTTATAAGCGTCAGGAGTTGCTTGAAAATCTGTTTAAATCTTTTGAGCGATTAAATCAATGCCCATGGAGGATTGTTGTTGTAGACAATGAGAAGAGTGAAAAAACTCGTGATATGGTGCAAGATTTAGATGATGTTCTTACACGTCGCTGGGGTTCTGCTAGCGTGGATGATTCTGGCGATTCAAGCCGCGTTGTTTACGCGCCTCAAAGCAGCAATCTTGGGGGAGCTGGCGGTTTTAGTGCTGGTGTTAAAAAAGCGTATGAACTTGGCGCGCAGTGGTTCTGGGTTATGGACGATGATGTTGAAACTGTTCCAGAATCTATTGAACGTCTTTCAAAGTGGACTAAAAGCCACGATGTGATTCAAGGCAGCCGTTTAGACTACGACGGTGGCGATTTTTATTGGCAATATAAATTTATTGTTTCTCTTGGAATCCCTAACCCAATTGCTCCAGCAGCATTTGGACCATCTGGGTATCGCGTTATGAACACTATGTGCTTTGAAGGCGGATTATTTAAGCGCAATATTGTAGAGAAAATCGGTTTGCCAGATCCGCATTATTTTATTTATTGGGATGACACAACTTACGGATACCTTGCTAGCAAAGTTACGAATCCGATTGTTGTAAAAGATGTTATTCTTCGTAGAACTCGTAATATTCCTAATTGGGATATTGCTGGCGTTCGTCAACTAAATTCTACTTCTGACATGAATCGTTACCATATTATGCGAAATCGTGGTTTTATGGCGCGATACTTTATGATTCATGGCGATTATCGACCATTTATGTTTGCTCTTGGAACAGCATTAACTGCTGCAAAAGAGTTTATTAGGCTTGTTGCTGTAGATCGTGAGCATATTTTAAGTGGTGTTAAAAAGCTTTTTACTGGTTGGATTGCAAGCAGAAAAATTTTGCATGATCCTAATTGGAAGCCAATGCCTCCGTTGAAATAGTGTACAAAAATTAAGTCTTAAAACATCTTAAAACATAAACTAAAAGCCACCTAGCATTTGCTAAGTGGCTTTTAGTTTTTTTTTATTTTATCTCTTTTTCAGTGGGAGAGGTCGATTACCATTCGACCGCGAATCTTACCGCTGAGCATCTCGTCGAAGATGTCGTTAATGTCTTCCATCTTGCGCATATGGCACTGTGGAAGAACCTTGCCTTCAGCACCAAACTGGAACGCTTCTTCCAAATCCTTACGAGTTCCAACAAGAGAACCAACCAAGCGGATTCCGTCAAGAACAAGGCGAGGAATGCTAAGTTCCATTTCTTCTGGTGGAAGACCAACAGCTGCAACAGTGCCGCCTGCTCGCACAGAGTCAACTGCGCTGTTAAAAGCAGCCTTGCTTACAGCGGTTACGACAGCGCCATGAGCGCCGCCTACCTTCTTCATAGCAAATTCAGGAACATTTTCCTTAAGTGGGTTCACGCACAAATCTGCGCCATATTCCTTAGCAAATTCAAGCTGAGCATCGTTAACATCTACTGCGATTACGTGCGCACCAAATACGTTCTTTGCATATTGCAACGCAAGATTACCAAGACCGCCAAGACCGAATAAAATAAGCCATTCGCCTGGATGTACGCCAGATTCCTTAATAGCCTTGTAGGTTGTAACGCCAGCGCAAGTGATGGAGCTTGCAGGAGCTGGATCCAAGCCTTCTGGGACCTTTACTGCGTAGTCTGCTGCGACGATGCACTCTTGAGACATGCCACCATCGGCAGTGTATCCTGCGTTCAAAACGCTACGGCAAAGTGTTTCTCTGCCTGTGGTGCAATATTCGCAATGTCCGCAACCCTTGAAGAACCATGCTACAGATGCACGGTCGCCTGGCTTTAATGTTGTAACACCAGGGCCAACTTCCTTAACAATACCAATACCTTCGTGTCCAAGAACAACGCCTGTTTTATCGCCAAAATCTTGGTTCTTAACGTGAAGATCGGTGTGGCATACGCCGCAGCACTCCATATCGAGTAAGGCCTCACCAAATTCCAATGGGCGGAGTTCCTTCTCTACAACCTGAGCCTTCTTATCTTTGGTTGCAACAATAGCCTTCATAGAAACCTCCTTGTTCTATGCTTCATTTTTGAAAAACATTACCTTTTCAGTTTTCTTTTACCTGTTTGGCAAAAGCTATCTTTTATTCTACATTATTTTTACGATTTTTCATGATAAAAATCACATTTTAAGAAAAATTTTATAAAAATTTCTGGCTTAATGATAATAATTATCGTAATCAATATTTTTCTTTTATTCAACACTCCGTAAAATTGCATGTATATTGCAGAAAAATCACTATAAATTTTTATTTTTACTCATAACTTGCATTTAAAAAGAAATCAGGCTATTATGACATTTTGTTTGCGGACATAGCTTAGTTGGTAAAGCGCAACCTTGCCAAGGTTGAGACCGCGGGTTCGAGTCCCGTTGTCCGCTCCATTTTTTTTTCTTCTGCTTTTGTCATATTTTTTTAGTTTGTTTTAGTCATCTTTGTTTTATGAAAATATAAATTTATTAAATAGTTATTGACATACAATATCTAGCGCTATAGATGTTGTCTATACATATAGTCTTTTTGATATAAATAATCTATCATGACTTTAATGCTGAATTCTGATTCTAAATAATTAGATTTAGCAAATAGGTCAAAATATTGCTAATTGCAAAAAATGAAAATTTTTTAAATAAACAATTAGAGATTGGAGTTGTTATGAGCCTTATTGGTACGCATATTCTTCCGTTTAAAGTAAACGGATATAAAAATGGTGAATTTGTAGAAGTAAGCGATAATGATGTTCTTGGAAAGTGGGCTATATTCTTCTTCTATCCAGCAGACTTTTCGTTTGTGTGCCCAACAGAGCTTGAAGATCTTGCAAATCACTACGAAGATCTTCAAAAATTAGGCGTAGAAGTTTATTCTGTTTCAACAGACACTCATTTTGTTCACAAAGCTTGGCACGATGACTCTAAAGCTATTGCAAAAGTAAAATACACAATGCTTGGAGATCCAAACGGCGCGCTCTCTAAAAACTTTAATGCTTTGAATGAGGAATCTGGTTTAGCTCATCGCGCAACATTCTTGGTTGATCCTCAAGGAAATATTCAATTCTACGAGATGACAGCAGATGGAATCGGCAGAAATGCAGATGAGATGCTTCGCAAAGTTAAAGCTGCTCAATTTATTGCAGCCCATCCAGGAGAAGTATGTCCAGCAAAGTGGGAGCAGGGAGAAGAAACACTTGCTCCATCTATTGACTTGGTTGGGAAGATCTGATTTTTTAAAAGTCTGATTTTCTAATAATTAATTTACTGCTAAAGATCTGCTACTTAAGAATAGAAAGTGAAAATAATGTCTTTATTGGATTCAAACTTAACTACTCAACTTGCTGGATTACTAACAAAAATGGTTAATCCTATTAATCTTGTTGCATATGTTGATAGTAGTAAAAATTCTCAAAAAGTTATTGAGCTTTTAAATGAAGTAGCAGATCAAAGCAGCAAAATCACTGTTATAGAAGGTGATAAAAGTCGCGTAAATCGCAAACCAAGTTTCGCAGTACTTAATCCACAAACTAATGTGTCTGTAAGCTTTGCTGGTTTACCTCTTGGACACGAGTTTAGCTCTTTAGTTTTAGCGATTTTGCAAGTAAGCGGTTACGCTCCCAAAATAAGCGATGGTCAGCGCAAAGCAATTTTGAGCATTGGAAGTCATGAAGTTACAACATACATGTCTGTTACTTGCATTAATTGCCCAGAGGTTGTTCAATCGCTTAATACAATTTCGATTATTAATCCTAAAGTAAAACATATTGCTGTAGAAGGGAGCGCTTTTAAAGACGAGGTAGATTCTCTTGGCGTAATGAGTGTTCCTGCAGTTTTTGAAAACGGAAAAATGATTTCTTCTGGAAGATCATCTATAGACGAATTAGTTGCGATTCTTTTAAGTCAAGAGGAAAATAGCGATTCAAGCAATTCTAAGGTTTCTGGCGATTCTTCACTAGCGCAAAAAATGAACGCCAAAAATCCGTACGACGTTATTCTTGTAGGTGGAGGTCCTGCTGCAAGCGCCGCAGCGATTTACACAGCTAGAAAAGGCCTTAAAACAGCAATGATTATGGACCACAGAGGCGGTCAAGTTGTTGAAACAGAAAGCATTGAAAATCATATTTCGCAAACGCACACAACAGGCGCAAAGCTTGCTAACGATTTAACAAACCACATTGCTCAATATGACATTGACGTATTTACTCCCGATTGGGCTACATCTTTAGATATTGCTGAAGAATCTTACGGATTGCACACAATTAGTACTAAATCTGGCGGAAGCTTAAAAGCTAAAGCAGTGATTATTGCAACAGGCGCTACATGGAGAACACTTGGCATTCCTGGGGAAGACGAATATAGAAACAAGGGAGTGTCGTTCTGCCCGCATTGCGATGGTCCATTATTTAAAAATAAGAATGTTGTAGTTGTTGGCGGAGGAAATTCTGGAGTCGAAGCTGCAATAGACTTAGCAGGTGTTGCAAATCACGTTACTCTAATCGAGTATATGAACACGCTTAAAGCAGATCAAATATTAGTTAATGCTCTAAATAATCTTTCTAATACTACTGTAATAACAGGTGCTGCTCTTAGTTCTATAGAAGGAGACGGAACAAAGGTTATTGCAGTACGTTATAAAGATCGCAATGCTAATAATGGTGAAAATAGTGAGAAAATTTTGCACACAGACGGCGTGTTTGTTCAAATTGGTTTAATGCCAAATACTAAATGGATTTCAAACAAACTAAGCTTAAATAATCGTTCGGAAATAGTAACAGATAGAAAAGGGTGCACGAGTGTTCATGGCATTTTTGCTGCTGGCGATTGCACAGATGAGCCTTATAAGCAAATTGTTACAGCATATGGATCTGGAGCAAACGCGGCTCTTAGTGCATTCGACTATCTAATTAGAAATGTGTAAAACTAGATTAACTTTTAACGCATAAGCTTTTGATACTTAAAATTTATATATATTATATTCTTACTACTTTTAATAAGAAAGATGATTACGTGAACATTAAATCACTTGAATACTTAATTGCTTTTGCAAAAGAGGAAAGTTTTACAAAAGCAGCTGAACGTATGCACGTTTCTCAACCAACGTTGTCTACGCAAATTAAAAAGTTAGAAGATTTGCTTGGAGTTTGTCTTATTGAAAGAACTCCTGGAAAGCAAATTCTAACTCCAGCAGGCAGAGAAGTCGTGTATTATGCAAAGCGTATTCATGCCGACGTTTCAAGTATTTATCAAGCAGCAAGGCGATTAGAAGACCCATGGTCATCTACTATAGTTTTAGGCGTTTTTCCAACATTATGCCCTTATCTTTTGCCAAGAATAATGCCAGTTTTGCGTAAAGTTAAGCCGAATTTTAATATTCGATTTGTTGAAGAAAAGTCTGCTAGCCTTGTAGAAATGTTGCATAGTGGTCAGATTGATGGCGCAATATTAAGCGAGCAATTAAATGAATCTTCTTTGAAAGTAAAACATATTTTTGACGAGGACTTTTTATTGGCTGCTTCTACAAATTCGCAGTTTGGTCATGAAAAAACTCCGATTGATGTTTCGCAATTGTCTAGCCAAAAAGTGCTACTTTTAGAAGATGGTCATTGCATGCGTAGAAGCATGATAGATGTATGTCAAAAAGTTGGTGCAAAACAGTCTGAATTTTATGCTACGTCTTTGGAAACCTTACGATACATGGTTGTTGGAAGTAAAGATGTGACTTTGCTTCCGCGTCTTTCTATTCTTCCTCCAATTGTTCAGCCATCAGGATTAACAATTCGCGAGTTTAAAGATCCAAAACCATATCGTTCGCTGTATTTAAACTGGAGAGCAGCTTCTCCAGTGGATCAAATTATGGACGGTTTAGCTAAGATTATTTCTGGTGCATGCGTGAATTTGCATAAGTGAAGTTAATAAAATTTATATTTTTAAACTTTAAAAGCAATTAAAGCATTCACATGTTAGATTAAAACAAGATTGAAATGAAATATAATTTGATTTTGTTCTAAAAGAGTTAAAACATATTCTACTTCTAATTGTGTTTTTCGAACCGATAATCAGCTATACTTAAAATGTTTGAGTAAGAATAAATGCAACACGTATGGAAATCACTTAAATATTTAGTTTTACGGGTTTTACGAAAATAGTAGTTGGCTTTAAAACGAAAGAACGAGGAATATGCAAGACGAAGTGCAATCTAGCAAGAAAATAGATTCTGCCGAAAGTAGTGAAAAAAATCGCTCAGATATTGCAGATGATAGTATGCAGATTGTGCAGGAAACCATTAAAACATTGTGGGAAAATAGAGAATCTATTCCAGTCAGGATATTTTCTAAAAAGCATATTTTTAAAGATTTTCCAATGATGCCAAAAAACGTAAAGTTAGGTTGGATTAAACTTTCTGGGAAAAAACATGGTATAGCTATTGGATTATTCAACGATGATTGCAAACGTTTTCGTCAGCTTGCTGTTGCAGATTTTGAAGGTCGTGTTTATACAGGACATGACATTTCTATTGAAGATACGATGGAAAGAATACCAGAGTTATCTTTTGTAGAACAAAATTCTATGACTCTTAAAGATTCGTTACGTTTCTATGGTGTTGATGATAGGAAAATTACTCATGCGAGTCATGCGCGTAAAAAAGTAAATTCAATCAATAAAAATAATCGTGAATCTGATTTAGTTGTTATAAGAGGAGATGTAGTTGTTCAGCTATCACAAGATGAAGGCATGCAATGGGTATCATCTTGGATTCGTAAAGTTAATGACAAAAAAGAAGCATATACTCTTGAAGAAACTAGAGTTTTGCTTCCTGACAGACTCCGTTGCAATCTTTCATACTGCGATGCTATTTCAACATCTTTCTTTGCATCGTTCTTTATTCCAGATATAACTAGAGCGTTTAGCGGTTTCGGATCTGGCAATATTTTTAGGCGTCTTACAAAGGAAGCCCCTCTTGGAGCTATTAGAAGAAGCATTATGGATTCAAAAGTGGCGGAAAAAGCAGGTTTGCGTGTTTCGTCAATGGAAAAATATTTTGCTTATCTTATGTTAGATTCTGGCGCTTTAGAACATAGTGGTCCACTTGAAGCTGTTCATGGAGCAGAACGCTTACATTTGCAAAAGTCGCAAGTTTCAGACGCTAATTTCCTAGTATGGGATGATTCTTTAGAAGCAAAAGCTGCGTTGAAAGTATTGCGAATAGAAGGTGCTATTAACCGTTTCCAGTCCATTAGTAGTTGTTTAGAAGAAAATTGCGCTAATGGCGGTAATTTAACGGAAAATTCTGTAAACTTTGGTCAAATATCTGAAATAGATTTATCGTTTATAGAAGATCCAGCGTTTTGTGCTAACGGCGAATTGGATATGAATAGTTTTGGTAATCCTTTACAAGACGACAATATTCGCCCATTAATGCACTTGTGGAATACTGCAAAAAAATCTAACGACCTTTATATTTACAAGTCAGATGGATCTTCTAATTGCGAATGGTCTTATAGGCAAAGATTATCTGGATTAATTAGAAGTCTTTATTTACCATTTAGGTTTGATACTGATTTTCGCTCTAATCTAGAAGACGGTAATGTTGCATTAGCATTTATGGCAACTGGCAGTTCGATGATGCCTACTAGAAGATTTGATTCTGCTAACCAAAAATGGATTACTTTAACTAATGCAGATAAGTCTCGTATGACAACTGATTACAATCTTCGACTTGGAATAATCATGGCAACCCTTGCATTTGGAGCAAGTGAAGAAGTACAGAATGTATCTATAAGATTAGATTCAATAGGCTTAGAAGAAATGGTTGCTGCTCAAGATGATGCTATGAGTAAAATCCTAAATCAAACAATTAATGCTTTGAATAATATGAATCGTGAGGCAGCTCGTTCTAAAGGCGATCCTAAAGATGGAGATATTCATGGAGATGTTAATAACGGACTAGCGAATGTGCAAGATTTACAAAACTTTACTAATCATACTATTCTTCACGAAGATGAAGTGACTGTGCCTGATAGTAGTAATAAAGCCACCGGTAGCAAATCGATAAATTCTAGTGATAGCTACAGTGATACTGAGATTAGTGATAGCAATACGAACGATATTGGATCAGATCCTATTGAACCTGATCCTATGGATGCTTTTAGCAAATACCCAACTGTAAAGTCTTTATTGACAGTCACATTCAATCGCGAATCTTTTATAAAACATATTCGTGCAAATGGGTTGAATAATCCTCTTGGCGCATACAAAAAATTTAACGCAAATATGAAAATAGATGAAGAAGGCGTATTAAACCCGATTGAACCAAGCTTTGATCTGAGAGATAGTTGTTTTTCTCCTCATGGAGCACAGGAAGAACCTGAGTTTTCAGATGTAATTTTTGACATCAAATCTCAAAAAGCATTAGGTACTACCAACTCTAAAGGTCTTTCAATTCAAAGAGAAGATTTATTACAACAGGCTGTTGCGGATTTTCATCACATATCGTCAGAAGTAATGATATCTAATGCAGAAAAAGCTCGTATGGCAATGGATATTGTGGAAAGTATTGACGATCCAGAATTAAATGAGAAAGCAAATCTTATAACAAGCGCTTTAATAGACGAAAAAGAAATACCCGAAATATCTTTTAAAGTTTCAAAAGATATTTATAATATGAGACTTCATGCTCATGAGCAATTTATGAGTGGAGACTTGGAAAATGCCATCGAAGAATACGAAAATGCAGTAAAACATTTCGATTCCATGTTTTCCTTCAACGATGTTGTACCAAGATACTTTAATTCCTACGCAGAGCGAGTTGTCTACAATCGAATATTTGCAACCCAAAATGAACGTATGATACTTATACCAGATGGTCTTTTTTACGCGCATATGGAGTTAGCAGACTTACTAACTCAACTCAACAGGCATGAGGATGCACTAAAACACTTAAACACAATGGTTTCATACGCTCCAACATATGTTATTTCTCATCTCAAGTTAGCTTCACAGCTTACAGAGAAAGAAGATTGGACTTCTGTAGAAGCAGTGTGTCTAAACGCATTACCAGTATGCTTTGATAGAGAAGACGCCGCTTTTATATATTACAGACTTGCTTACGCAGAGTGGATGCAAGATAATTTCCCTCTTGCTGTAGCAGCATATAAAATGGCAGACAATTTATCTTCTGGAAAAATTGAGTCTATTGAAATAGAGCTTGATGAATTACTGAGCCGTATGCAGTCACAGTGCATTCCAGCTCCTAATGATATGTCTCAAGTAGAAGAAGTTTTAAAAATAAACAATGTTCCAAAATGGCCAGATGTTGAAGCTTATGAGATTATAGATGAAGCCGCAAAAATAACAGTAAACGAGGGAATGTTTGTTATTGCACGAACGCTTTCCGTTGCAAGAGCAAGAATGCTGTTCAGCAACAATTCATCAGATAACGTTGTTCAAATGCAGTTTTTGCGCTCGCTTAACTCATAAACAACTCTTATTAAATAGTAATTATAATCAGTTATTGACTCCTGTCTGGTAGATAGGATAATGAAAAGGTTTTGAAGGGAAAGCTTATGATTGCGTCTAATAGCGATAAGTCGTCACACGCAGTTGGAGAACAATTATCTCTTTTCGACGATTTTGATGATTCGCTAAATACTGATAAATCAAGTGTTAACAACGATTCATTATCTTCAAGCATCAGCAAAGTCGATAATCAAAACCAAAATGTTCATGAGCCAGGCGAGAACAATACATCTAACACATCACACGAGTTTAGTTCAACTACAGATTTTAATGATTGGATTTCTAAATTAGAGCCAACAGATGTAGACGCTATTGCATTATCTAAGCTAGAACCTTCACTTTTAACAAGCGAGCAAGCTGCTAGATTATGGGCAAAATTAGCTGCTTGGGCTCAATCAGATCAGATAGCTTATTATGTTGATGATTCACCAAGTAGTTCTGACGCTGCTTATGACACAAGAATGCGAGTTTTAAGCTCACTAGAATCTACATTCCCAATATTAGATACGCCTCAATCACCAACACATAGAGTTGGTGGAACTTTTTCGAACGATTTTGCGTCAGTTAAACATCCATCAAGAATGATGAGTTTAGACGATGTATTCTCATTAGAAGAGCTAAAATCTTGGTACGATAGCATTATTCGCGAT
The DNA here is from genome assembly GCF_049262735.1 of Gardnerella sp. DNF00476. Classification (NCBI taxonomy): domain Bacteria; kingdom Bacillati; phylum Actinomycetota; class Actinomycetes; order Bifidobacteriales; family Bifidobacteriaceae; genus Gardnerella; species Gardnerella sp. DNF00476. Next base: position 1,669,394 of record NZ_CP058401.1, on the reverse strand, counting down.
TTAAAATGGCCCCAAAATAAGCCATTGCCAATGACATGCGAAGTAAAAATTGATGGACTTGCGTTAAATCTCATATACAGAAATGGAACTTTGGAACAAGGGCTAACTCGAGGAGATGGCGTTACTGGAGAAGACATATCTCTGAATGTAAGAACAATCGAAGAAATACCGACTCAGCTTAAATGCGAAAATTCAGACGATATTCCAGAATTTGTGGAAATTCGTGGTGAAGTTTTTATGAAATGGGCGGATTTTAGAAAGCTGAATATTGAGCAAGAAGATTTAGGAAAGCCTGCTTTTGCTAATCCAAGAAACGCTGCTGCAGGGTCTTTAAGACAAAAGGATCCTAGAATCACTGCAACAAGACGATTAAGCTTTATAGCGCATGGATTAGGTGATTTAAAGTGGAAAGATTCAGTAAGAAATGATTCTGAGCATAAATCACATAAGCAAACATCGTTTAATCAGTCGGACGCATACGAGCTGTATAAAAAATGGGGGATACCCGTATCTCCTTATACTCGCAAAGTTACGTCTTTTGAACAAATAGAAGATATGATTGAATACTATGGAGAACACAGAAACTCTATTATTCATGCCTTAGATGGAATTGTAGTTAAAGTAGACGATCGTGCTTTGCAAAGAGAACTAGGGTCTACATCTAGAGCACCAAGATGGGCAATTGCGTACAAGTATCCTCCAGAAGAAGTAAATACTGTTCTTAAAGACATTGTTGTTCAAGTAGGAAGAACAGGTAGAGTCACTCCTGTTGCTGTTTTGGACCCAGTAACTGTTGCAGGATCTACAATATCGCGCACAACATTGCATAATCCTTACGAAGTTGAGCATAAAGGTGTGCTTATAGGCGATACTGTTGTTGTTCGTAAAGCTGGCGATGTTATACCAGAATTAGTTGGTCCAGTACTAAAGTATAGGGATGGAAATGAAAGCAAATTACGCAAATTTGTTATGCCAGAGTATTGCCCATCATGCGGATCTAAGCTTGCACCTGCTAAAGAGGGAGACAAGGATATTCGTTGTCCAAATGTAGAAAACTGCCCAGCACAATTAACAGAGAGAATAATTAATCTTGCATCGAGGCACGCATTCGACATTGAAAATCTTGGAGAATCTTCTGCACTAGCTTTAACAAATCCAGAAGATTCTAGACCTACAACTGCAGAGGTCTATCATCCTGATATTGACAAAATAGTAATTCAGCGCGGCTCTTCTTTGCAACCAACTATTCCAGAATCTGTGTTTGATCTTCCAAAATCTCAAGAACCTGTTATAAGAAGCGAAGCGGATATTTTTAACATTACTGCAGCCGATTTGCGAAATATTAAAGTTTGGAAAGAAATACCTCTTGTTGAAGAATGGAAAGAATTAGGAAAAGACGGAAAATTAAAGAAAAGAACTAAAAAAATAGGCGGATCTGGATTGTGGAGACAGGTTTCTGCATTCTGGACTAGACCTTTAGAAGCTACAAGAAGAAAATCCAATGATGATTCCAACAGTGATGAGCTTAAGGAATCTTTAAATCCAGATTACCCAATATTTGAAGTTCCTTCTGACGCTTATGTAATAAGGTTAGTTGAAAAGAAAATTCGTAAAAATAATGTTCTTCAAACAGTGAGTGTTCCTGAATACACTCGTCCAAGCGAAACAACAAGAGCAATGTTAGAAGAAATAGTTCAAAAGGGTAAGTCTGCAACACTTTGGCGTGTGCTAGTGGCTTTGTCTATTCGTAGACTTGGTCCGCCTACAGCAAGACTAATAGCGGCAAGATTTGGTTCAATTGAGAATATTTCTAAAGCATCTGTTGAAGATTTAACACAAATTGATGGAGTTGGTCCAGAAATTGCTCAAGCCGTATACGATTGGTTTGAAAAATCGAAGAATCCTCAAGATTGGCGTAGTGAAGTTTTACGTAAATGGAATGAAGCCGGAGTAGTTGGATCTTCTGACTCTTCTAATGCGGACAGTATCGAACAGACTCTTAGTGGCAAAACGGTTGTTGTTACAGGATCATTAGAAGGTTTTACCAGAGATTCAGCTAAAGAAGCTATTTCTTCTAGGGGAGGAAAAGCAGCTTCTTCTGTTAGCAAAAAGACGTATTGCGTTATTGTCGGAGAAAATGCTGGTTCTAAAGCCACTAAAGCAGAAGAACTTGGTATACCTATGCTAGATGAGAATCAATTTAAGATTTTGCTTAATACTGGCAGTATTGAATCTGCTCTAGATAGCAAATACGAACTTGATTTTAAGAACGAATCGTAAAAGTTAAAAATGAGCAGCACTATTGAACTCGAAACTCGCATTTACGATCTATTAGGAAGTGTTATTGATCCAGAATTAGGTCGTTCAGTTACTGAACTAAATATGGTAACTGGCATACACGTAAGTGGAAAACAAAATGTCACTAGTGTATGCGATTTTGATAATTCTTATCCAACTTATGATGTGACTATAAGCATAGAACTTACTGTTCCAGATTGTCCTCTAGCACAAGTAATTACACAGAGAATTCAATCAGCTGTAAAAAAATATCCTAATGCAAATCTTGTTCCTCACGTAAATATAAGCGCTATGAGTAAGGATAAGCTTGCAAAACTTGTTTCGGATTTGAAAGAGGAACGTAAAGAAAATCCTTTTAATAAAAATGGCGTTAAAACAAGAATTTTTGCTATAGCATCTGGAAAAGGGGGAGTTGGAAAGTCTTCCATAACTGCCAATTTAGCAGCCACTTTCGCGGCTCTTGGATACAAAACAGCAGCAATAGATGCAGACGTTTATGGATTTTCTCTACCGCGTATGTTTGGTGTTACAAGTCAGCCTACTAATTTGAATGGCATGCTTATGCCAGTGGAAGCTTGGGGAGTTAAACTGATTTCTATTGGAATGTTTGCTGGAACAGATCGTGCGATTTTGTGGCGTGGTCCTCGCTTGCAACGTTCTCTTGAACAGTTTCTTTGCGACGTTTGGTGGGCAGACCCAGATGTGCTTCTTTTAGATTTGGCGCCTGGAACTGGAGATATGGCTCTGGCTGTTGCTCAATCATTGCCTAATGTGGAGCTTGTGGTTGTTACAACTCCTCAGCCTAGTGCTTCAGATGTTGCCGTTAGAGCAGGTCTTATGGCGTTGCAAATTCCAGTTAATGTGCGTGGAGTTGTAGAAAATATGAGTTGGTTTGAAAATAATGGAGCGCGCTTGGAAATCTTTGGTTCAGGTGGCGGAAAACGCGTTAGTGACCAGCTTTGTAAAGCTCTTGGTAAGAATGTGCCTCTTTTAGCACAAATTCCATTAGATACGAGTATTAGAGAAATTGGAGAGTCTGGCAGACCTGCGGTTCTTAAAAAGGATGGAAGCCTAGCTAATTCACAATTAGCTAACACCTTTATTCAACTTGCTAAAGCTTTAATGGAAACTGTTAAATAAAACTATTAAATATGGGGTTACTTAATTTTTAAGTAACCCCATATTTAAATGATTAATGATTAATTACTTAATAGCATTCAACCATTGTTCTTTTGTAGCTTTTTCAGCCTGAAGCTTAGCCTTACGCTTTGCATCTTTTTCACTTGCAATTTTAGAATCAAGCTCCTCGAGCTGAGCCTTCAATTGCGTAGCAAAACTAGACTTACGAGCGTCTGCCTCTGGGTCAGCATCTTTCCAAGCAGCATCTTCAACAGCCTTAATCTTCTTATCCACATCATTTAAGCGGGATTCAATTCTGCGCATATCTTCGCGTGGAACAAAACCAATCTTGTCCCATTCTTCTTGAATCTCAGATAATGCTTTGCGAGCTGCTTTTGCTGCTTCTTCATCTTTAACAGGAAGAAGAGCTTCTGCCTTAACAAGCAAAGCTTCCTTCTTGGAAAGATTTTCTTTTTCACCAGCATTCATCTTTTCTCTATCTTCTTGACGAGCATGATAGAATGTGTCTGCAGCTTCACGGAACTTAGCCCATAACTCATCGTCGTGCTGACGACCAGCATTTCCAGCCTTCTTCCAGCGATCCATCAAAGCATTAAACTTCATAGAAGTCTCACGCCATTTAGTTGATTCCTTCAAGCTTTCAGCTTCAGCAATAATGGCTTCCTTAATTTCTTTAGCAGTATTTCTTTCAGTATCACGCTCCTTAACCCAAGCGTTGCGTGCTTGAGTGAAAGCAGAACGAGCTTTAGAAAATCGCTGCCACAAAGCGTCAGCATCCGCCTTATTGAGATGAATCGTAGTGCGCTGATGTTGCTGCCACTTGTCAAACAGGGAACGAAGCTTATCTGAAAGCGAGCGCCAATTTGTAGAATCACCTATTTGAGCAACTAACGTTTCTGCCTGTTCAACAATAGCAGTACGTTCTTTAAGAGCTTTATCTAATTCATCTTTGCGAGCTTTTGCAAGTTCTTCTTTTTTAGACGCAGCCTTAGCTTGCAATTCGGCGTGTCGAGCATTCAAAGCAGCGATATCTCCAACTACCGATGGTTCCTTAAGATCCGCCTCTAAAGTAGCTAAAGTCTCATCAATTTCCTTAGGTCTCACATTAGACGATTCAAGTCTTTTTTCGAAGAGATCAAGTTTAATCTTTAAGTCAAGATAACGATGTACGTAGAAAGTCAAAGCATCCTCTGGAGTACCAGTAGAATACTGACCTACTTCGCGTTCGTCAGCTCCTTCACGAACATAAACGTTTCCATTTTCATCAACTCGCCCAAAGGTTTTAGCGGTTTTAACATCTTCGTCGCTATACGAGATAGTTGGAACCGCAGCAACAACGCGAGCCTTGTTAGCAAAGTTTGCAGGCGACGGAGCATGCGGCTTTGGGGTAGTTTGTTTAGTAGTTTCTTCAGGTTTAGTCTGTTCGGTCACGGGTCGACTCCTTACAGCAAATGCACGGTAACAGTGTTACGAATAAGTATGACGGTAAGCCATGATTTTTCCGCAACATAACCTATTATAGTGGACATGGTACAAGGCTCATCAATATCTGGTTTTCCAGAGTGGCTTCCTAGTGAGCGCGCTGTTGAACAGCGTGTTATGGACACATTGCGGGAAGTATTTGAATTAAATGGTTTTATAGGCATTGAAACTCGTGCTGTTGAGCAGGGTTCAAGTCTGTTAAAAAAAGGCGAAACTAGCAAAGAAATATATCTTTTGTCTAGATTGCAAGAGGTGGGGCATGAAAGCGACACTCCTGTTGAAAATCGAATAGGTTTGCATTTTGATTTAACAGTTCCTCTTAGTCGTTATGTTGTTGAACACACTGGCGATTTAGCTTTTCCTTTTAAACGCTGGCAGATGCAAAAAGTTTGGCGCGGCGAACGTCCGCAAGAAGGACGCTTCCGTGAATTTGTTCAAGCAGATATTGATGTTGTGGGGAATGGTGATTTGCCGTCTCACTACGAAGTAGAGCTTCCTCTTGTTATGGTAGAAGCACTTGAACGTTTGCGCGAATTTGGATTACCTAAAGCCACTGTTCACGCCAATAATCGTAAGCTTTCTGAAGGTTTTTATCGAGGTATTGGTTTAAGCGATATTGAGGGAGTTCTTCGAGAAATCGACAAACTCGACAAAATTGGCGCTGAAGAAGTTGCTAAGCTTTTGGTAAAAGAGTGCGGAGCTACGGACTCCCAAGCTGCTGCATGCTTAGAATTGGCTGAACTTACTGCTGAAACAGGAGATGAGTTGAAGTCTCGTTTCGATGAATTATGCGATAAGCATGATATTTCTCGCAGTGAAGATAACGAATCGTACACTTTAGCTTCACAAGGTGTTGAAACTCTTGCAATGATTGTGGACGATGCAGCAAAAATTCGTCCAGGTGCTGTTGTGGCAGATTTGAAGATTGCGCGAGGATTGGATTATTACACTGGCTCTGTGTATGAAACATTCTTGGATGGTGCTGAATCCCTTGGATCAATCTGCTCTGGCGGACGCTACGATAATCTTGTTTCTCAAGGTAATAAAAAGTATCCAGGCGTAGGTCTTTCTATAGGACTTTCGCGTTTACTTTCTTATATGCTTCACACAGCTGGTGCCACTGTTTCCCGTGTTTCTCCTGCTGCAGTATTGGTGGCAGTTTGGGATGAGGAAGATAGGTCTGCTTGTAACGAGATTGCTCGAAAGCTTCGTGCTAGAGGAATTGCTGCCGATGTCTCTCCAAGTGCAGCAAAACTTGGTAAGCAGATAAAATATGCAGATAAGTTAGGTATTCCTTATGTGTGGTTCCCAGCTGATAGTGCAGATTCTGAATCTAACCATGATGAAGTGAAGAATATTATTACTGGGGAACAAGTTTCTGCAGACGCCACGTCTTGGCAACCAGATACTGTTTATGCCCGGCAGACTGTTTCTTGCGCTCAATAATTTGCTTTATATTTTAAGAATATATTTTGCAATATTTGAACGCGCGATTCATGCGGTAAACTATTAAAGTCAAAACAAAAATTAACAAAATTATTTAAACAAGGAAGTGGACTTATGAGCCAGACGGCGTATCGCACACACCATGCCGTTGAAGTGACTGAGACCTTGGTCGGACAGAACGTAACCATTGCTGGTTGGGTTGATCGTCGCCGTGATCACGGTGGCGTCGCTTTCGTAGATGTTCGTGACAACACAGGTTTAGTGCAGGTTGTTATTTACGATGAGGAAACTGCGCGACCATTGCGTAGTGAATTTGTTGTTCAGGTTACTGGCGAAGTTCGCCTGCGTCCAGATGGCAATGAAAATGACCATTTAGCAACAGGAAAAATCGAAATCGTTGCGAATAAAGTGACAATTCTCGCTAAGTCCGATGCGTTACCATTCCAGGTTTCTACAGCATTGGAAAACGAGTCTGAAAACAAGCTTCCTAGCGAAGATGTTCGTTTGAAGTATCGTTATCTTGATTTGCGCCGCCCATCAATGCAGCGTAATCTAAAGCTTCGCTCTGATATGGCTAAGGCAGCTCGTCACGCTTTGGAAGATATGGACTTTACAGAAGTAGAAACACCAACGTTTATTAAGTCCACTCCAGAAGGCGCTCGCGACTTTGTTGTTCCAGCACGTTTGGTTCCAGGCTCTTGGTACGCTCTTCCACAGTCTCCTCAGCTTTTAAAGCAGTTGCTTATGGTTTCTGGTGTTGAGCGCTACTATCAGCTTGCTCGCTGCTATCGTGATGAAGATTTCCGTGCTGATCGTCAGCCTGAGTTCACTCAGCTTGATATGGAAATGAGCTTTGCAAGCCAAGAAGATGTTATGGCTATGGCAGAGCGCGTTATTGCTGCTATTTGGAAGGAAGCTGGTCACGAGATTACTCTTCCTTTGCCTCGAATCACTTGGCAGGAAGCTATGGATAAGTACGGTTCCGACAAGCCTGATTTGCGTTTTGGAAACCCACTGATTGAGTTGACTGACTTCTTTAAGAACACTCCATTCCGCGTGTTCCAAGCTCCTTATGTTGGCGCTGTGCTCTTTAAGGGCGGTGCAGATACACCTCGTCGTCAGTTTGACGCATGGCAGGATTGGGCTAAGCAGCGTGGAGCTAAGGGCTTGGCTTATGTAGTCTTTGGTGAAGATGGTGAGCTCAAAGGCCCTGTTGCTAAGAATCTTAGCGAAGAAGAGCGTGCAGGACTTAAGGAAGCTGTTGGTGCGCAAGATGGCGATGCTGTATTCTTTGCAGCAGGAAGCCGTGAATCTTCTCAGCTTTTGCTTGGTGCAGTTCGTGTAGAGCTTGCAAGCCGCGCAGGATTACTTCACCCAGATGAGTTTGCTTTCACTTGGGTTGTTGACTTCCCATTGTTTAAGCGCACAGATGATCCAGACGATGATGATGTTGCTGTTGGACACTCAAAGTGGACTTCTATGCATCATCCGTTTACAATGCCATCTGCTGATTGGATTGATAAGTTCGATAAAGATCCAGAGCATGCAATGAGTGATTCTTACGATATCGTGTGCAACGGTAACGAGATGGGCGGCGGATCCGTTCGTATTCACCGCGACGATATTCAAGATCGCGTGCTTGATGTTCTTGGAATCGACAAAGCGGAAGCAGAAGAAAAGTTCGGCTTCTTGCTTGAAGCCTTTAAGTACGGTGCTCCACCTCACGCTGGTATTGCTTTGGGCTGGGATCGTACTGCTGCAATTCTTGCAGGCGCAAGCTCGATTCGCGACGTAATCGCCTTCCCTAAGGCTGGCGGCGGACGCGACCCTCTAACTGGCGCTCCTGCTCCAATTTCTGACGAACAGCGCGCTGAAACTGGCGTCGATTACGATCCAGAAGAAGACGAGTAATCGTAAATATAATAGAATGCAATAATTTACAATTTAAATATTGCTAATAAATGCCGTTAAGTTGTGTGATTGTATTAGGAAATCCGAACTTAACGGCATTTTTAAACTAAAATTAACATTTTGGTATCATTTTTATTGTTTTCCGTAACTTTATAAGCGTTTAAAAGTAACTATTACGATAAACGCATGTAACAAAAGAACATTAGAATCCTTTTTATGGATACTAAATTAAACAACACAAAAAAAGTAGCACAGCCGTTGGTGGAACTTAGCCATGTTGAAAAACACTACGGTAAGCTTCACGTTTTAAAAGATATTAACTTGACTGTTAATAAAGGCGAAGTGCTTGTTATTATTGGACCTTCTGGTTCTGGCAAGTCAACAATGTGCAGGACGATTAATCGTCTTGAAACTATTGACTCTGGAGACATTCGCATTGATGGTAAGCCTCTTCCTCAAGAGGGAAAAGAACTTGCCGCATTGCGTGCAGAAGTAGGAATGGTGTTCCAGTCTTTTAATCTTTTTGCAAACAAGACGATTCTAGAAAACGTTACGCTTGCTCCTATTAAGGTTCGTCATATGGAGCAGCAAGAAGCAGAAAGTTTGGCAATGGATCTTCTTGCTAGAGTTGGTGTTGATAATCAAGCTAACAAAATGCCTTCTCAGCTTTCTGGAGGTCAGCAGCAGCGAGTGGCAATTGCTCGCGCGCTTGCAATGCATCCAAAGGTTATGCTTTTTGATGAGCCTACATCTGCGCTTGATCCAGAAATGGTTAACGAAGTTCTTGATGTTATGGTTGAGCTTGCAAAAGAAGGAATGACCATGATTTGCGTTACTCACGAGATGGGTTTTGCACGTAAAGCTGCAGACAAAATCGTGTTTATGGCAGATGGCAGAATTCTTGAGCAAAATACACCAGAAGAGTTCTTTGAAAATCCAAAGACAGACAGAGCAAAAGACTTCCTTTCAAAGATTTTGACTCATTAATTTGACTCGTTTTTAAATCATTAATAGCGATTTTTTAAATCTTTAAGAGGTAGTTATGAAATATTTACACAATATTGCGCTTAAGTGTAAGCGTTACAAACTGGGATTAAGACATACATATCGCGCAATTTTATCTATGATTTGCGCATTGTGCTGCGTTCTACCACTTAGCGCTTGCAGTAAAAATAGTCGCAACGATGTAATACGCATTGGCATTAAGTTTGATCAGCCTGGTCTTGGCTTTAAAAAGTCTGGAACTTACGTTGGTTTTGATGTAGACGTTGCAAAGTACGTTGCCAAAAAGTTGGGTTACTCCGAAGATAGGATTGTTTGGAAGGAATCGCCTTCAAAACAGCGTGAAGCAATGCTTCAAAATGGCGATGTAGATATGATTGTTGCAACATATTCTATAACAGATGCTAGAAAAAACACTGTTTCTTTTGCTGGACCATACTTTATTGCAGGTCAAGATTTATTAGTTCGCAAAGACGAGCATAAAGTAAGCGGTCCAGACGATTTAGACGGAAAGCGTTTATGCTCAGTAACTGGTTCTACGTCTGCAATAGTTATTAAAGAGAAGTACTCTTCAAAAGTTCAACTTATGCAACAGCCTGGCTATGCAGAATGTGCAACAGCATTATTCTCTGGAATCGTAGACGCTGTTACAACAGACGATATTATTCTCGCTGGTCTTGCTACAGCATCTAGAGGCAGACTAAAGCTTGTTAGTAAGCCATTTACTGAAGAGCACTACGGCATTGGCATTAAAAAAGGAAACACTAAGCTAGCTAAGCGCATTAATAATGCTCTTAAAGACATGATTAAAAATGGTTCATGGAAAAGAGCTTTAGACGATAACATGCGCGGAACTGGTTTTAAGCCAAACGCAAAGTATAATCCGCCAGTACCAAATGAGGGGGAGGAGTAAAATGCAAGACTTTGTGCAATTATTTACTTCATACAATATTCCAGGAGCATTCTTGGTGAATATTGAAATCACATTGTGGAGCGTGCTTTTTTCAACGATTCTTGGTGTGATTCTAGTTATGATGAGGATTTGCCCAATTCATTCGCTTCGAATTATTGCAAGCGCATACGTTGAGTTCTTTAAGAATATGCCTCTAACAATAATCATGGTATTTATGGTTCTTGGCGTGTATGCTCAGCTAAAGCTCGGTTTTTCAACTGTTTTTAGCGTAAACTTCTTCTGGCTTGCTATAGCTGGCTTGAGTTTTTACACTTCAGCATTTGTTTGCGAATCTTTAAGATCTGGCTTAAACACTGTACCTTTGGGTCAAGCAGAAGCATGTAGGGCGCTTGGGCTTAACTTCTTCCAATCAGCTTTTAATGTGATTTTGCCTCAAACATTTTGCGGATCTGTAGCACCTCTTGGAAACACTTTTATTGCGTTGCTTAAAAATTCCACTGTTGCTGCAGCTGCATCTGTTGCGACTGAAACATCTACTCTTATGAGTGAGATGATTGAAAGGCATGCAGATTTGATTGTTCCAATCTTTTTGATTTTTGCGTGCGGATACATTGTGTTGATTATTCCAATCGGTATTTTCACAACTTATTTGTCTAATAAGCTTGCGGTTAGAAGGTGATGAAAATGGCAAAAAAACAAGAAAAATCTCTGTTATTTGATGCGCCTGGGCCTAAGGCTTTAAAAAAGATTCGCATTGCAAATATTGTTGCGTGCGTTGTGTTTGCGCTTATTGTTATTGCTTTGCTTTTAAGACTTAGCAATCCTCCCGAAGGCGAAAATCAGCTTTCGTGGGATTTGTGGAATCCAGCTGTGGAATCGGAAGCGTGGACTGATTTTTATCTTCCAGGATTGTGGATGACTCTTAAAGCTTCACTTCTTGCTGTTGTAGGCTCAATAGTTTTTGGACTCTTGTTTGGTCTTTTAAGACTATTGCCTAGCTTGATTCTTCGTAGCATTTCTGCCGTTGTAGTTGAGTTTTGCCGCGCTGTGCCAGTGCTTTTGCTTATGATCTTCCTTTGGCGAGGATTTGCGTTTGCTGGAATAAGTGGCGCGTCTTACTGGGCCGTTGTGTTGTCTTTGATCTTGTACAACGGTTCCGTTGTTGCAGAGCTAGTTCGATCTGGCGTTGGAAATCTTCCTAACGGTCAGCGTGAAGCGTCTTTGGCACTTGGACTATCTCAATATCAGTCTTTAACACAAATCGAAATGCCACAAGCTATCATCGCAATGCTCCCAGCAGCAGTAACTCAGCTTGTTGTTGTGTTAAAAGACACTGCATTAGGTTCCATCATTATGTACACTGATTTGCTCCAAGAATCTAGACGACTTGGATCAATGTACTTTAACATTTTGCAAACTTTGACTGTTGCTGCAGTTGTGTACTTCTTGATTTGCTGGGCGCTTTCTTGGTTTGCTGAATGGCTCCCATCAAAGCTCAGTAGCAGAACTGCAGCTCCGACTGAACCAGAACCTGTTGCGCCAATCGCAATTATGGATCCTTCTAACGTGAATCAGATTGCTGTTGCTAAGGAAGTTAAAGAGCTTCCGTACGGTGGAACTCCTAGAAAGTACCACGTGCATCACCGCGGTACAAACGCTTCTATTCACCATTGGCGTCGTACTCGTTACTTGCAAGGCTACGATGAGCATCATCTAGAAACTGGTGACGAGAATTTAGATGATAGTCAAAATACTAACCAAGATAAAAATAATAAAAAGCATGATTAATTCTAATTTTTAGATTAATTATGAATAATAGCGCAATGGGTTTGATTCCGCCTGTTGTGCTATTTTTTGATTTTTAGTAATAAAATCCATTCACCTTGTTTGCAACATATAGATTGAATAGATAAACTATTAAACATAATGCATACAAGGAGGCTGTCTTAAATGGGCGACACTTTTGAATTGTCCGCTGCAAAGATGCGCGAACAAGGTATGAGTGAGATTGCGATTAATCAATTTGCGCATCTTTATGACTCGTGGATTAATGATAAGTCTGGTGAATTTATTCGCGAAAACACTGTAGAGCCTATTAAGAGTGTTCCAAATTTTCACGAAATTTATGAGACTATTGATCATGATAAAGCTGTAAACGCTTTTGCAAAAACAGCGTTTATTAAGCTTAATGGTGGTTTGGGAACGTCTATGGGATTGTCGTGCGCAAAATCTTTGTTGCCTGTCCGTAGGCACAAAGCTCGACAAATGCGATTTATAGATATAATAATCGGTCAGGTTCTTACAGCACGCCAACGCTTAGGTGTTGATTTACCTCTTATTTTTATGAACTCTTTCCGCACATCTAAAGATACATTACAAGTGCTGAAGCGTAATCGTAAATTTTCTCAAGAAAACATTCCTGTTGAAATTATTCAGCATCAAGAACCGAAATTGCTAGAGGAAACCTGTGAGCCAGTTTCTTATCCAGAAGATCCTGAGTTAGAGTGGTGTCCTCCAGGTCATGGAGATATTTTCTCTACAATTTGGGAATCAGGATTGTTAAACGTTTTGAAGAAAAATGGTATTGAATATTTATTTATTTCAAATTCAGATAATTTAGGCGCTAGACCTTCTCGTACTCTTGCTCAGCACTTTGAAAACACGGGTGCTTCAATAATGATTGAGGTTGCTAAGCGTACTCAAGCCGATCGTAAAGGTGGTCATATTGTTAGAGATCTCGAAACTGGAAGAATGATGCTTCGAGAAATGACTCAAGTTCATCCAGAAGATCGAAGAAGTGCTCAAAGTATTAAGAAACATCCCTATTTTAATACAAATAATATTTGGGTTCGCGTTGACGCATTACAAAAAAAGTTGGAAGAATACAATGGAGTTCTTCCTCTTCCTGTGATTTGCAATAGAAAAACTATTGATCCTACAAATGAAAAAAGCGAGAAAGTTATTCAGCTGGAAACTGCGATGGGTGCTGCAATTTCGCTTTTTAATGATGCTATTTGTGTAGAAGTAGATAGAATGAGATTCTTGCCTGTCAAGACAACTAATGATTTGTTTATAATGCGTTCAGACAGATTCCATCTTACTGATTCTTATGAGATGGAGGATGGCAACTACATATTCCCAGATATTGATCTCGATCCTCGTTATTATCGAAATATCAATGATTTCAACGAAAGATTCCCTTATTCGGTGCCTGCTTTAGCTGCTGCAAAGTCAGTTACTATTCGTGGTGATTGGACATTTGGTAATCAGGTTTCTATGTTCTCCGATGCTGTTTTAGAAGATACTGGAGAGCCAAGCTACGTTCCAAATGGGGAATTTGTTGGGCCTCAGGGTATTGAACCAGATGAATGGGTGTAAATAGCGTGTGAAATTTGAGAATTAAAAAATATTTATGGCGTGTCGCGCGTGAAATGGCTTGTTTTCAAGGGTTCTCTTACCCTTGAAAATAATAAAATAAGAAAAATCATGAGTTTTTTTAAAAATGTCCACACGTATAGCAAAACACCATTAAAATAGATAAAGTGTGTGTGGAGGATTTAGCGTCTTACATTAATCGCAGATTCTCTATGCATGGAAGGAAACTACAAAAGAAACGATACGTGAGGACCAATGGCAGAAGGAAGTAACGGAAGACGTCGTTTTTCCGATAAGTGGGGCAAACATGAGCTAGATGTGCTAGCGGTGTTGTCTTCCGCATTTCCACAATGGCTGACTTCGCGTCAGATTGCACAACGAGTTAAAGCTTATGCTGATTCATATGGAGAGCTTGCTGATCAGGCTGCTAAGGCAGCTTTTGCCAAGCAGTTCCAAAGGGATCGTGCAAAACTTGCGGCTATGGGAATTGCAATTGAGTCACGACAGCCAGAATATTCTTCCAAATCCGAAGGGCAAGATTTTGCATCTTATAGATTGCAGCTTGGCGATGAGCCAAGAGTTCGTATACGTTTCGAGCAAGAAGAACTTCCTGTTTTGGCTGCTGCCAATTATTTGGCTAGGTCTATGTCCATTTCTTCTTCTGAATCTCGTAAAGTTGAGCAACAGCATTCTTCTGCGTCTCGCACAGCTCCAAGAGTTCCTCAAACTCCTATACCTGGACTAGGTCTTGATTCTATCGCTCCAGGTTTAGGAACTCAGACAATTCCAGATGCATTAGTTAAGGTTATTGATTCACGTAGATTCGCCGCAACAGTTGATGTTGATGGCGAGCATTTGAATGTTGCTTATACTGATTCAGATGATTTAGCGATGTTCGTTCTTGAACATCCAGGTTCTTGTGTTGTAAGTCCACAAGAAGCAGTAGATGCATTCCATCGTAGACTTAATGCTGCAACGGAATTTGTGTCTTGCGATGAAGATTATGTTGAGCAAGACGATTTATCGCAAAATAGCTCTGACGATAATCAGGATTTGTCTGACTCTGAGCCAGACAAATCACGCCAAAAGAAAGCATCTTTCCAAACTGGCAGTGAGGTTGATCGCAGACTTCGATTAATGCTCTTCCTTTCTGCACATCTTGGTGAAGAGTTCCCATTGGATGAGCTTGCTGTTAGATTTATAGGAAAGCCAAAGAGTGAAGACGAACTTCGTAGATTTGTTGCTATTTTGCACAAAGATATCAATACTCTTACGACTGTATCTGATGATGGAGAGATGGCTGGTAGTCAGTTCTTCGATATTGATTGGTCTTTGCTAGAAGCTGAAGGAATTGTTTCTGCAACAAATTCATTAGGGCTTGAGCGTTTGGCTGGTGTTTCTCAACAGTATATGAGCATGTTGACCGCATCAGTTAATTATCTTGCTCATTCTCCGCTTCTTCCTGTTGAACAGAGAGACCAGGCTAAGGCTTTGTATATGCGTTTGCGTAGGCATGTGCGTCCAGGTGAAACTCCTTGGCTGAGCCTTACTGGTTATGAAGTAGAGCCTAGAAACTGTTCTATAGTTCGTAGCGCTATTAATGCTGGTGCTCTAATTGACATGGAGTATACGGACGGAGCTGGCAGAACTCGTAGGAAAGTTGTTGCACCTTCTAAGATTTTTGTTGATGAAGGCGTTTATTACGTTGCAGTTTGGACTGATGTTGAAAATCAGGCTCCAGAAGATAAACGTAGTCTAGTTGCGAAGGATACTTCTATCAATAAGGCAAATGGTTTGCCTAGAATTTGGCAAGTTCTTCGCGTTGCTCGCATTGAGCATGCAGAGGTAATTACGCCTGTTTGCCCTGTAGAAATTCCAGATGTTCCTATTAGCGAACTTCGTAAGTGGAGTTTTGACAATGGTACGCAAACATGCTTTATCACTGATGAACCTGATTTAAACTTCTTAAAGAGTCTTTCAGGTGCTACGGTTGAGCCTTGTGGGAGTGGAGTTAAAGTTCATTTGACTGTTTGCTCAGATTCTTGGTTTGTTGCTTTCTGTATTGCGCATGCCCGTCATATTAAAGCTGTTTCTCCAGAAACTTTGCGTACTATGATTATTGCTCGTGCTCAACGTGAATTGAGTGTTGATCATAGCGATTCTCCTATTGTGGAGAATTAAAATGCCGTGGTGGATTTGGGTTATTATTACGCTTTTCATGCTTTGTATGATTGCATGCGGGACTGTTTTCGCTATTAGAAATGCTTTTAGGATTTTTGAAAATTCTTCAAGTTTTCTTGAAAAAGTTTCTTCTTGCTTTGAAAGACTTCAAGACAATAATGATTCTTTAGATAATGATACAAGCCCGCTATTCACTCGTCCTATAAAGGATGCGGCACGTAGATACGAGCATACTCGAATTAAGGTTAATGATCGTCATAATCGTATAAGAGAAACCCATAAGTCCATTTGGCAAAATTGGAATACAAAGTCGTTGCGTCAAGAAGATATTGATAATCCTAATTTTAAAGAGTCAAAAGAATCTTAGTGAATTGCGAACTTAAAATTATTTTGATTTAAGAAGAAAGAACTAAACTTTTTTATGTCTAAGACGTCATATCGCAAGAAAAAGAAAAATGATATTCTTGTTGATTCAAACGATTACAAGAATGATTCTGAAATTCCTTTATCTCCAGCTGAACGGTTTAATTTGTTTAAGCAAACTATTGAGCACTCTCGAACTATGGCTGCAAAATTTGAACAATCTTTAAGTTTTGATTTAGATGATTTTCAAGCAGAAGCAATTGATGCACTGGAAAATGGAGATAATGTTCTTGTGGCAGCTCCTACTGGAGCAGGTAAAACTGTTGTTGCTGATTTTGCTGTTTTTCTAGGCGTAAATCGTGGAGTTAAAACATTTTACACAACTCCTATTAAGGCTTTAAGTAATCAAAAATATCATGATTTTTGTGAAGTTTATGGAATAGATAGAGTTGGACTTTTAACTGGAGATACTTCGGTTAATCCAGAGGCTGATATTGTTGTTATGACTACAGAAGTTTTACGCAATATGCTTTATGAACGTTCAATTACTCTTAAATCTCTTGGATTTGTTGTTTTAGATGAGGTTCATTATCTTGCAGATAAGTTCAGGGGTGCTGTGTGGGAAGAAGTTATTATTCATCTTCCTCAGAGCGTTAAGATTATTGGCCTTTCTGCAACTGTTTCTAATGTGGAAGATTTTAGTGCATGGATTTCTTCTGTGCGCGGAGAAACACATTTGGTTGTAGATGAGCATCGTCCTGTTCCACTTGAAAGACATGTTATTATCCAAAAGGATGGACGCACAGAGCCTGAATTACTTAACTTATATGATGTTGATAAAAATGGTAATAGCACCAATCATGTAAATCTTGCTTTAACAAGAAAAATCACTCAATGGGAGAATGCCTCTTTACGACGTAAAGCATCTTATCGTAATGTAAATAAACGTTTTAGCAAAGGCAAGTTTTCTAAGAATAAGTTTTCTAATTCATCTAAAAGTAATAGGGGAGAAGTTGCTGTTAGACACACCCCTAAAAGGTGGGCTGTTATAGATGAGCTTGATTACCTTGATATGCTACCAGGAATATATTTTATTTTTTCTCGTTCAGGATGCGATCAGGCTGTTCAACAATGTTTAAACGCTGGATTATCTCTTACTAGCGATGAAGAAATGTATGAAATTCGCAGAATAGTTGATTCTATGATTGCGGAAAATAAGCTAAGCAAAAGCGATTTAAAGGCACTTAGATTTGAGCGTTTTAGGTATGCTCTTGAACAAGGTTTTGCAGCTCATCACGCTGGTATGATTGCTATTTTTCGCCATATTGTAGAAACGCTTTTTGAACGCGGTCTTATTAAGGTTATTTTTGCTACAGAAACTCTTGCTTTAGGTTTAAATATGCCTGCGAGAAGTGTTGTTGTTGAAAAACTTGTTAAATTTGATGGTACAGGTCACGTTCCGCTAACTCCTGGTGAGTTCACACAACTTACTGGTCGCGCTGGCAGACGTGGCATAGATGATATTGGTCATGCAGTGTTAATTGACAATCCTGATTTTGATCCTTCTAAGGCTGCATCCTTGTCTAGTAAACGTGTGTATCCTCTTCATTCTAGCTTTGTTCCTACATTCAACATGGCTGTTAATCTCCTAAATAATAGTGATGTTAAAACTGCTCGCATAACTCTAAGCAGTTCTTTTGCTCAATGGGAAGCCAATGCTTCTGCTCAAAGGCTTTTAAGTCGTATTGAGGATCTTAAAGAAGCTATTAACGGCTACGAACAAGCATTTCATTGCACTCAAGGTGATTTTTCTGAGTTTATGACTCTTAGAATGCGTCTTAAAGATGCTCAACATGATCAGCGCAGAAAACTTAAGCACACAATATTTGCTAGTGAAGTTGAACGTGCTAAAGCTTTTAAAGAATTAGATAAAACTATCGATACCTTACGCAACGAGGAGCGTAACCATCCTTGTGCAGGATGCCCAGATATTCAAGAACATTTACACTGGGGTTATTATTGGGCTCGAGAAATGCGTGAACTAAATCAGGTTAAGGATCGCTATAATTCTCGTACTGGCTCAGTTGCAAGATGTTTTGATAGTATTTGTGAAGTACTTTGTAGATTAGATTATTTAAAAAATACGAACGATGCTTTAGTGTTAACAGACAAGGGTCAGTTGCTTCGTAGACTTTACAACGAGCTTGATGTTGTTTTTGCTCAATCAATTTGTGAAGGAATTTTTAATAATCTAACTCCTATTCAATTATTGTCTTGTTTATCTGCATTAGTGTATGAATCTAGGGGTCCTGCTGGGGGAGAGCCGCGTAGGTATCCTGGAGGATTAAATGCGCCTGTATTCAATACAGTTTTAAAGATGAAAGAATTATTTATTCGTATAAGTGATATGTGCTTGAATAATCATCTTGATGCTTTAAGACCTCTTGATTTTGGTGCAATCGATATGATTTATGATTGGGCTCAAGGTGCTGATTTACTCGACATATTGCAAAATACTGACATAACTGGTGGCGATTTTGTCAGATTTGCAAAAAGACTTATTGACTTACTTAATCAACTTGCTGTTGCTAGCGAATATTTGAAAATATTGCCTAACGTAGATGATTCTTTAGCTCACAATGCTTATGAAGCAGCTAAACTTATTAATCGCGGGGTAGTTGCTTATTGTGATGTTTGATATGTTATTGATATACCATGGTATACCTTTGTGTATCGTCCGTGCAATTCGCTAGCTTTATAATGAAAACAAAAAGGAGAATAATATATTATGGCAGAGCGCAGTTTACGTGGAATGAGCATTGGAGCTAAATCATTGGAATCCGACGATAATGTTGATTTCGCTGCTCGTAACGATGTTGCATATGTATGCCCTAAGGGTCACAGAACGATTCTTCCATTTGCTCAAGGTGCCGAGATCCCTGAAGAGTGGGAATGCCGTTGTGGTGCATTAGCACATAAGGAAGGCGATGCAGACAGACCAGATGATGATTTTAATAAGCCAGCTCGTACGCATTGGGATATGCTTTTAGAGCGTAGAAGTGAAGAAGAGCTTAAAGCTTTACTTGATAAGCGTTTAAAGATGCATCATGAGGGTTGGATTCCTGATTACGAGTGAGAATTATTTTTACAAACAAAACACTTCTAAGGGAAATAAGCTGTCATGAAAGTTGTTCTTCTTGATTTAGATGGTACTTTAACACAATCGCATACTGGTATTATTGCGTGCGCTAAAAAAGCGATGTCTGATCTTGGTATGCAGATACCTGATGATACTGAAATGTTGCGTTTTGTTGGACCGTCTATACTTGAATCTTTTCAGAGGAATCATATGCCTAAAGAATTGCAATCTGAAGGCGTTAAATTGTATAGGAAATATTATTCCGAAGTTGCAACTTTTATAGATCCTGATAATCCAAATGGCGATATGATTACTGGGAATTTTTTGAACAAAGTTTATGATGGCATTCCTGAACAGCTTAAGTTGCTACGAAAGTCTGGTTATTATCTTGCTACTGCATCTTGCAAGCCTGAATATCAAGTTAAACCAATTTGTGATCATTTTGGATTGACAAACTTGATTGATGGTATTTATGGTGCTAGCAAAGATATGTCTAGGATTAATAAAGATCAAGTTATTCGCTATGTTTTTGAAAATATTGGATTCAATCCTTTACGGGATCGTGCTTTAATGGTTGGCGACCGTTGGACGGATGTTGATGGCGCTTTAGCATGCGATATTGATTGTTTGGGTTGCTCTTGGGGTTATGCCGAGCCTGGTGAGCTTAAAACTCACGGAGCATATCGTATTATCGACAGTGTTTCTGATTTGAATAATGCCATTAATGAGTATTTTGAATAATTTTGAAATATTATTTGTTTTTCGTGCTAAAAAATATATGAGTATTTATCCGATAATGTCTCTTACGTCATCTGTAGACTCAACAAAAGCGAGTAATTGGGGAGCTGTACCGTCTTCGCGTATGACTTCCCAATCGTCTTTTGAGATGAAGAAAAGTGTATCACGATCACTGCGCTGTTCTAAGATTTGTTCGTCGTCTAAATCTTCTAGTGGTAGCATGTCAAAAAGACCGTGTGAAAAATGCATTTGTCGTTTGTAATGACTAGCTTTCTCATACTCACGAAAAATAGCTATATCTTGCTTGTTTTGAAAGTTGTCTTCTTGAATATCAGCAAGTATCTGAAACGGAGTGCGAGAAGACTTAACGCGAGCTTTTTTGAAGTTACCTAAAGTTAATTCTTTAGCAATATCTCCGTGAACTTTGCTGACATATTTGGCGACTATGCGTTCTGTGCCGTCTTTGCAAATTTGCCAATCCATGCCACCAGACGCAGCGATAAAGTCACCACCGAATTTTTGAAGAAATAAACCAAACTTAGCTGCAATATAATCGCGAATAGTTTCACCACGTTTATTACAGTGATAACCTTCAAAAGTTCGAGTAGTTATAAAAAGAATATGAAAATGAACATGCCAACCATTGTCACCATAAGTAACTTCTGTAGCTTTTACAGAACCAACGACAATATTATTACGAAAATTCATAAAGCCAGACATAGATTGCAAGCGAGCATATGCAGCACTGATATTTTTCCATAAATCAGCAAGATTATCGCCTTTATGATGACGTTGAGTCAATGTCAATAAGCTCACTACGTAGTTATTGCGCTTAGCCCAGTCAACCAAAACTTTTAGTTGTTCAACACGATAATGTGAAATTTTTGCTGAGCATACAGGGCAACACCACACATTCGAGCATGTAGAAAGACCACCGAATGTGGCAGACCCGTCTGATCTTACTTTTTGAACCGCAGCAGCATTTCGAATAACGTGACCGCAGTCTTTCAACGTATGCTTCGTTGCAATCTTCTGCATTGTAGAGCGTAAAGACCAGAGCATATTGAAAGCTTTTTCCGAATTACCAAGAGCTTGGCGAAGCTTGTGAGACTTGATATTTACTGTCATTTCAATTATCCTTATATAGCAATATTTATTATGATATCTATTATAAAAAAATTATGATAATACTGCAACCAATGGTTGCAGTATTATTTTGCCGTCTCGAACTGTTCGCACAGTACTGTGCGAACAGTTCGGACGGTCTAATTTTTACGCACGGCGAAGTACGTGTTTGGGAAGGTTGATTTGAATTGCGGCTGACGGCGAGTCTGTAGAGCGTGTAGAAGTGTGTGAGTATTCGTCATTGCGTGCGATACGCTGGTATGTGTCATAGAGTGAAGTTTCTCGTTTTGTCATATGAAAAACATACGTATACAATTTTTTAGCTACATATGCGCCTTCGAGCTTATCGTAAGTAAGCGTTTCACCATCTGATACATCATTAACGATAATAGTACGTAATAAGCTATGGCAATTAACAATTGTTTTTACCTGTTTACGTAAACTAATGTCAAGTTCTTCCCATATTTGTGAGGACATAACAATATGGAAACGATTTTTACGTTGTTGAGAGATCGCAGCAAGAAAATCAAGACTAATACCACGTTTCTTATTAAAAAATAGATGCGCTTCATCAAGAAGAAGTAATAACCCTTTATCACCAACGGTCATATTAAGAATGTTTTCTAATTCATCATTCGTAAAAAACAGATTTACACGTGGATGATTAATAATAATATTACTATAGCATATGCAATCCGGATAATCTTTTAAAATTTTAAGCGCATAATGTACCATGCTCAAGGTCTTCCCAGATCCTTGAAAACCCTTATACACGCGCGTTCCTGTAGGAAAACCTGTAAAAGCTTTAGGTGACTTATGTCTAAAAGACTCAAAATCTATTTTCATTGAAATATCTCCAAAACCCAACTAGCTGCAAGATTAACTAAATACGCCACATACACAGTAAACTTAAAAACAATTAAAGCAGAAATAAAAAGTATTGTCCAAACAAGCGGTGGCGCAAAACGATGAAGAAACCAAAAAGCAATACTAAAAGCATCAGTAACAAGCGAAACATCAGGAAACGGAATAATAGAAAATAATTTAAACAAACCAGCAAGAAGAACACCAAGTGCCACAAAAATAGTAGTAATAACAGCAGTACGAATACCAACACGAACAAAATCAAGCATACCTACACTCCTAAGAAATCAAAAACCATACTCAAAGACATAGAACGCTCACGCCAAGCACGCACAAGCTCAGGCATTAGACGAAGCAATTTAGCAAAACAACGTAAAGAAATATAAAAAAGGGGGAGAGCTTCTAACGCAATAAGCCATGCAGGAGGAGCAGGAATAGCATCAAAATCAAAATCCAATTTTACACCATTATATGATGCACTAATATTAGGAGGTTTAGGAGATGTAGTAAAAAGATTCGTAAAAAGCGAAGAAAGCTTACTAACATTATTTTCAGCTTTTGTATCATTATCACTCTTCTTAGAAAACTCATTTTTCTTTTTTTCTGCATCAGCATTAGCTTGCTGTTCTTTTTTCTTCTGTTCTTCTCGATCACGCTCCTGATCTTTCAACAACTTTTCTAACTTATGTAATTCAGTTAAAACTTTACCAGTGCGTATATCTTGATAATCATTAATTGAACGAAACCAAGTAAAAATACCATCAATTTTAGAACGAATATCAGCAAGCGTATCATTCACATTAATGAGACGATTAGAAAGCGTAGAAAACCAATTATTAAACTGATCCAAATACGCCTTAATATCAGCAAGATTATCACCCCGAATACGAAAAGCAGTAATGAAATAATTAGCATCATTTTGAAGCTTAGCCACAGACGATAAAGCGCAAGAAGAAGAAAGACACTTAAAATACGCTGTCTTAGCAGCAACATCAACCTGTAAAAGGGAAGAATAAGGATAATTCGATAAAGCACCCCACTTCACGCCAAACGAAGTATCAGAATTCAATTGATGAATCGAAACAGCAACAATATCACCAGCTTGCAAACCAACGGGATAAATAGCATCAATAGACATAATTTGTCCACGAGCTAAAGCAACCGCACCAGTACCTAAATTTGAAAGAGAACCATTAGAAACAGTAATGTTACCATTAATGGGCACGCTATCAACAGGAGTATTAATAGAAGCATTAGCGACGGTCGGAACGCAAACGACGAGGAAAAATAGGACGCACAATAATCCAAACAATCGAACAAATAATCGTCGTACATAACAAAGCATCAGTAACGAGTTCTGCCGTAAAAAAATGAGTAGAGGGCTGCACTTGTACCGAATACGTCTCATAATTCTCACAAGGAGAACGACTATCATAGGTTTGCGCATACGAAGATAAAAACCACTCATCAGCACTTACACCAGCCTTAACATATACAGCATACTTACGTCTCGATGACCAATCACCAGCACGATAAGAAAACAAACGATTTGTATCAACAATACAAAACGAATCACCATAAACAGGCTTACTTAAACCTTTAGTATTACGAGAATCAACAAAACGCATTATGATCTATACAATAAATCAAAAATCCAGGAAAGGATAAGCCATGTACAAATAGCAGGAACGGCAAGCGGAACAAGCGTCTTTCCTAACTCAACAATAACATCATAAAAAGGTTGAAAATCATACATAGCTTATCCAATGACAACAATAAACGTTAAATATTAGCTTTACCTTTAGAAACGCCTTTAACCAATTTACGGATAATACGGTAACCAAAAGAAAAAACCACAACAAGACCAATAAGAGCACCCGCTGCAGTTAGCTCATTCCACATTGCTCCAGTATTCCAAGCAGTTTGAAACGAAGCAATCCAACCAGCCATACCAGAAGCATCAGCTAAAATTTGTGCAGAATACATAATAAAACTCCTTACTAAATAACAACATTTTTAGAATCAAATAAATACTTAACTTCAAGAGGTTTCAAAAAAAGACGAGAAATCTCTTGACCAGCAACAATAACAGCAACATAATCATAAGGATTATTCGCCTTAGACATTGCATGCACAAGTCGCAAAGTAGCATTAACATCAGTCATTTAATCACCCCCTTTCAATTATCTAGATTTTAGTTTTGGAACATCTTTAAGATTGAGATATAGTGTTAAACCACGAGAACTAAGCCAACGACGACAATATCCGATAATGTACGTTATGTCAGATTAGATATATTTTAGGGATAAAATATACAAATACATTAGAAATTTACTTAGATAATGCAGAGTCTAAATCAGCTTTAACCTGTTTAACAATACGACCAACAGCTATAGCAAAAACAGCTGTGCCACATTCAAGCATATCTCGCATATTTTCCTGATTACTATCGCATTCCACAACAGATTGACCATCGCAAATTATGGTCATATTTTCGAGATGCTTTACACTAAAACAATTTAAAAACACTATAGCAGTAGTCACATTAGTAAGATTTACTCCAGCGTCTAAAAGTCGCTTAGAAACCGCCATAATTGCAATGTCTTTAAAAGAATATAAACGACGAGACCCAGAACCATGAGACGGATTAATAGAAGGCTCAATTATGTGTTTACGAGCCCAATAATCAAGTTGTCTATATGTAATACCAGCGATATTCATAGCAACGCTTCCACGGTATCCTGTGGAATACTCTTCATCATCCGAAAACGAAAACAGTTCCCCCTGCGTTGGCTGATGATCATGTTTTAAAGAATCAACCAACGCACTATCTTCAGGAGAGTTTTCAAAAGTCATTATCGTTTAGTAACAGCGTCACACGTAAAGAACATTAATCGGAACTTGCCAATCATAATTTCGTCACCATTATGAAGAATAGCTTCATCAACACGGTTACGATTAACATACGTTCCATTTAGACTTCCAGCGTCAGCAATGCTAAAAACAGTACCATTTCTACGAAAAACAGCATGAGCTCTAGAGACAGTAGAATCGTCTAGCATAATATCAGCTCTAGAATCTCGTCCAACAGAAACGACGTCCTCATCTAGTAAATAACGCGATCCAGAAACTGCTCCACGTGTAGAAATAAGTAAAGCGGTACCAGGAAGCAGCTTTGCTATAGTATCTAAATCATCCTGCCTAAGAGGACGATCTGCATTAGAGTTTATTGGAATGGTAATAGCTGGCATACCAATAATGGTTGTTTCGCCAGCAGTAGGAATCGGTTCAGTCATAATTGCTATTTTACCTTCTTATTCGACCGGTTTTGCATATTGATACTGTTTTGGTTCGCGTGTCGAGCGAATTTCAACCTCTTCAGGCGTTGAAACATATACGGAAGCACCGAATTTGACTTTTAATCTAGACCCAACTCCCCCAGCAATATTTACGGCGTTTTGCAAATTCTGAGGCTCGCCAATAGCCTTAACAACATATGGAGGATTAATCTCAATTGCATCACACAATAACCCATGCTTAGTGTCAGAAATATAGCTAGAAGTTACTATACGTATGTCGTTAACAGACATAACCTCCACTCCAGCATTACGAAGCTCTTCAAGCAGTTGAAACATTGTAGCAGCATCCACACGCTCTTTTTCTCCAGCAGTAATGTGAATAATTACTCCCTTACCAACAGCTGGAAGACGACCAGATATTAAACCACTCGTCTGAGAATTCTGCTTAGCAATCCTAGCAGCTTCCTCCTGTTTGTTAACAGATGCTTTTAAAGAATTAAGCTGGCTAGTTAACTCAAACTTTCGCTGCTCTAGATTTTGTATTTGCGAATTAGTTTCTGTAATTAAACGAGTAAGCTCATCCTCACTCATCGTCTGATATACAAGTGTACTTCTATTAACTTGAATCATATAAGCAAATCCAAGCAATGCACAAAGAAGCATAACAAGTAAGCCAGTTAAAATACGAGTACGCGTAATATGACCTTGCAATGAAGGCTTATTTTTTCGTTTAACAATCGGGAAAGAACCTGTTTGTGTACGATCACTTTCGCGATCTTTAGCATGCTGACGATGCAATTTTCTGACGATATTGTCAATATTTTTATCAATATTTTTGTCAACATTTTTATCAAAAGTATCGTCTAAATTGTCGTTCTTTATGCTATTTTTTGATGTATTAGAAAATGGGTGACGCATATCAGCCTCTAAATATAAAACGACGTATTGCAGAAACGTTAGAGAAGATTCGTATTCCTAATACAACAATAACAGCAGTTTGCAATTGTGCTCCAACTCCAAGTTGGTTTCCGAGTAAAACTAAAAGAGTAGCAGCAATAACATTCGAAAAGAATGAAATAACAAACACCTTATCAGAGAAACTACGCTCAAAATAAGCTCTAGCAGCTCCAAGCAGAGCATCCAAGGCTGCAAGAACCATAATCGGCAGATAAGGTTGAATAACTACTGGAATATCAGGATGTACAACAATCCCAATAAGCGCACCTAAAATCAATCCAAGAACAGCTGTCATAACCTATTTTCCTATCTCCTACTCAATAATTCTTTTGCAAAATTAATTTCACCAGTTCCCGCAGCAGAAAGTTTAAGCGTATTTGACTTAGAAATTTGCGGATTAATACCTGCGTCGCTAAGAGAAACAAACCACGGAGAACGCTTTTGAGAATTTAACTTTTCAATAAGACTAGAACTGTCTCCAATAGCCTCAATCATATAAGGGCTTTGAGTCTGATTAACACCTATAAGAATAGTTGACCCAGCAGTACGGATGGACGTTTGAGCGCCAATTCTATGACCATTTATTGATATTGCTTCTGCGCCTGCATCCCAAAGAATGGAAACAAAAATCTGAATATCTCTATCTGTAACAACCCTAATTCTTTCTCCTTTAGCCATTTCTCTAGGAATGTTGCCACTAGAGACGTCATTGTTTGTAGAAATAGGATTAGCAATAGTTAAAACAATTCCAGACCCTACAACGCCATGTGTACCATTCGTCATATTGTCAGATTTATCAACTTGATTTTCATAAGGAGTATTAATTCTTTTTGACTCACGATCTACACTAGCACGCAATCTAGTTACATCTTTAACAAGATTGTCAAAACGGCTTGCCTGAGAAGTAAGCTCGTTAGCTAACGATAAACGTATGGCTTTACGAGAATCCGTATGCAATTTTCGCACAAATTGGCTTCCCACAGTACCAAGAGCAACACAAATAATAAAGACAATTATTCTAGTAATCCAGAGATTAATCTTACTAACATTCTGCTTATTAAGACGGGAATCCATAAAAAGAGGATCCACTGGTCTATTGCTTAAATCGTCAATTAAGCGTAATGAATAGTCTTCAATACGACGTCTTTTTTCATTATGGTTAGAAAAGTTATAACTTGAATTAGTCACATGATGAGGACCAAGAGCAAATACAGATTTGGAAAAAACTGCTCTGCGTTTTGAAAATAAGATAACGGTTGGAGCAGGAAAAGACTCTGGAATAACACTATTATCAGTGTTATTCACATCATGATTTAGATTAGAAGTCTTTTGCACCATAATATGTCCGTTATTTAAACCAGTTTATAATACTTATAATCCTTATTTAAACTTTTTTATTAATAGCTTATAGGCTTGAATGCAATACAATACTCCAGCAAACCAGTAAAGTGTTATTCCCCAAATTGCACAAGCTATCGCTGCAGCATACAAAATAAGCATTGGTTCAGTAGCAACAGCATAAACAATCATAAATAATACGATAGCAATCATCAATAATGCTGTTCCAGTTTTACCCATGAAATTCACTGGTAAAGGTCCATAATCATATTGTGCAAGAATAACAATCAAAATAGCCATTACTATGTCTCGCAAAACAACAAGAGCCAACGCCCACCAAGGTATAATCTTGGCAAACGCTAAAGCTAAAATGCTGCATGCTATTAAAAGCCTATCTGCAACAGGATCTAAAATCTGCCCTAATTTGCTAACCTGATTAAAAGTTCTAGCAATATAACCATCAACGCAATCTGAAAAAGCAGATATAGCAAGAACGATTAGAGCAACCCCCATTTTATTTTGCGCAATCAAAATGGCAAGATATGGTATAGAACATATACGCAGAAAACTAATCACATTAGGTACAGTAAAAACTCGATCAAGTGCTTCAGGACTGTACTCCTGATTAGAAATGAACTTAACCATACCTATTTCCTTAAAAACAATTTAAAAGACTTATCAATCGTATTCTATTTTGCATATATAAAATATTGGGGCATTATTCTAAAAATGCCCCAATAAAAGTTTTATGCTCGCCAAGCCTCTTGCGCAATATTACGAATAGAATCAATAGCAGCTGATGGATTTTCAGCTCCATAAACAGCAGATCCTGCAACCAGCACATCAGCACCAGCTTCTGCGACTATAGCAGCTGTAGAAGGGCTTACTCCACCATCAACCTGAATATGAGTATCCAATCCACGACGAGTAATTTCATCACGTAAACGACGAACCTTACCCATTTGATTGCTCAAGAACTTTTGTCCACCAAAACCAGGCTCAACAGTCATAATAAGAATCATATCGAATTCATCAAGAATATCGAAAATAGGTTCAACTGGCTCAGCTGGGCGGACTGCAAAACAAGCTTTGCAACCCATGTCTCGCAGCTGACGAGCAAGACGAACAGGCGCATGAGTGGCACCCATATGGAAGCTCACAGAATCAGCACCAAGTTTTGCATACTCTGGAGCCCAACGATCAGGATCCTCAATCATCAAATGAACATCTACAGGAAGACTAGTAACTTCGCAAATGCGTTTTACAATCGGCTCCCCTAAAGTTAGATTCGGTACAAAATGATGATCCATAACATCAACGTGAACAAGATCAGCATTTGAAATTGCTATAAGATCTCTTTCAAGATTGCAAAAATCTGCAGAAAGAATGCTAGGTGCTATTTGTATATTCATGTGTTCCATTCTAAGAAAAGCAAGCGACTAGAAAAACAAAATATCTATATTATTTAAGAATATTTTAGGATAATCTTTTTGTTTTAATATTTGAATTAGATTGAGATTCACGCTCACGTTCATCTGCAGTTATATCAATAAGACGATTCACAAGATCTGTTCGTGACTTGTGGGTATTTTGCAAAATCATAAAAACAATAATTGAAATAATAAATATAACTATAGAAACCCATACGTTAATTCTTACTCCAAGAAAAGTATGTGAAAAATCAATCCTTAAAGACTCAATCCACATTCTTCCTGCCGTATACCACATTACGTAAAGAACAAACTCAGATCCAGATTTAAGTTTTCTCTTAAGAACTTTGCCGAAAGAAATAAGCAAGGCTGCGCCTGCAAAATTCCAAATCATTTCATATAAGAAAGTAGGGTGAAACAGAGTACCCTCTGGGCATGTGAGACCATCGTAGCAACTTTCACTGTGTCCTATAGCATTTGCAGCAGAATAATTAAGTTTTAGGCCCCATGGCAAAGTAGTTGGAGCACCATAAAGTTCTTGGTTAAACCAATTACCTAACCGCCCTATACCTTGTGCAATAAGCAAGCTAGGTGCAGCTGCATCTGCAAGCAAGCTTATTGGATATTTTTTATAGGTACACAGTGCGCTTGCAGCAATAGATCCTAGGATTACTCCTCCCCAGATTCCTAAGCCACCATTCCAAATTCTAAATATCTCCAACAAATCTCCCTTAGGTCCAAAGAACTTTTCGGGAGTGGTAATAACATGATAAAGACGTGCTCCAACTATTCCTGACGGAAGACTAACCAGTGCAACATCTAATATCTGATTAAAATCTCCGCCTTCTCGTTTCCATCTACGAGTGGTAATCCACATTGCAACAAGTGCACCAGCAAGAATTGATAAAGCATAAAATCTTAACGTTATAGGTCCTAATGTAATCTGAGAAATACTAGGACTAGGAATAGAACAAATCGTCATAAATCCTCATGTTAGTAGAAAACCATGACGGTTACTTGTAATGTTTTTATGACAAAACAAACGATTAATATCTAAAATATTACCTATAAATTAGAACGCTACAACCTTAATCAATGCCATAAGAACAGGCGCACAAAGCAGAATAGAATCCACTCTATCTAAAACGCCACCGTGACCTTTAAGCAAATGCCCCATATCCTTAATACCAATATCCCTTTTAAGCATTGAAGCACATAAATCACCAAAGGTACCAACCATGCCTGATGCAACACCCATTATTGCTGGCATCCACCAGAATTTTATCCAAGAAGATCCATAGAAGCCAGATATGATAGCGTAAGCACCTATCAAAGCAAAAAGCATTGACCCTAAAAGACCCTCTATTGATTTCTTAGGAGAAATACGAGGAGAGAGCTTATGCTTACCAAGCCACGCACCAGCAAACAAACCACCAGTGTCACTTAAAGCTGGTAGAAACACAAGCAGCATCGCATGCGCTATAGCATACTTAGTATTTGTTAAAGACAAAACAATGCATGAGGCAAGCAAAGGAATATACAATACAACAAACAATGAGACTGCCGTATTAGTGAAAGTATTTGCCTTTGCACTTTTAGATGATGTAGGATGCTGGAGCTTTTTTTCTACAGCGCGTAAAGTCCTTTGCGAAACAGTGCTATTCAATGTAGCAAAAACAACAGTTAAAAGCAATGATGCTGTTATGCCACTAGCCATAGCAACAGTATGCCATCTTGCATAAAAAGCAGAAAGAATAGTGATTACAGAACAAACAGACAATAACAGAAATGGAATCCTGAAACCTGCCGTAGCAAAATCTACATGCAACTCCCACAACGCGAGAACCATAAAAATGGTTAAAAGAATAACAAAAGTATCGATGCTAATTACAAGACAAGCAACAATCACAGCAACCAATAAAATCGCAGTCGCTATAGCCTGAGGCATATTTCTGCCAGTACGACGATTTATATCGTCTAAAGTATCATGGGTGCCGTTAATGGTCTTTTCATGTGAAGAATCAGATTTTGCCGACTTATTATTACCGACTAAATTGTTATTAGTTAACAAATCAGCTTTGTTAGACAATTCTCCAAGATTTTCTTGATTCATACGACACCCATTCAACCTAAAAGTTTCTGAAGAATCAGACCTCCATTATTTCCTTCTGCTTGCCATCAAGCAAAGCATCTAAGGAATCAGTTACTTGCTTCGTAACTTTATCAAGCTCTTTTTGTAAGCGCTCTCCTTCATCTTCGCCGATTTCACCATCTTTTACAGACTTATCAATATTCTCCTTGGTTTTACGGCGAATATTTCGAACAGCAACCTTACCTTCTTCAGCTTTTGTTTTAGCAAGTTTTACGTATTCTTTACGACGGTCTTCTGTAAGTTCTGGCATTGTAACACGAATTACATTTCCATCTCTATTAGGGCTTACTCCTAAATCTGAATCGCGAATAGCCTTTTCTACAGCATTAGCTTGCGAAGCATCAAAAGGAGTTACAGAAAGAGTGCGAGGCTCTGGAACACCAATAGAAGCAACAGCCTTAATAGGTGTTGGAGCACCATAATAGTCAACCATAATGCCATTAAGAAGAGCAGGATTAGCACGTCCAGTTCTAATACCCATGAAGTTCTCTTTAGTAGCTTCCACAGACTTGTTCATCTGTTCAAGAGCCTGATCGATAATCGCTGGCATGTATTCTCCTTTATCGGTATGTGCCAATTTTAAAATTTATTATTTAACTATCTATTCATGTTTATTAAATTTTAAATATTCAAATTATGAATATTCGCATATTTAAGCAAATGTAGGTTCAGCATCCGAAACTAAAGTTCCGATTTCCTCACCAACCAGTGCTCTAGTGACGTTTCCTTCACCCTCTAATCCGAATACGCGAATCTTCTGCTTGTTATCTCTAGCCATAGATAGTGCAGAAGCATCCATAACAGCAAGACCATCGACAAGAGCACGTTGATAATTTAACGTTACAAATTTCTTCGCGTTCTTATCTTTCCGTGGATCAGCGCTATAAACGCCATCTACACCATTCTTGCCCATCAAAACCTCATCGCAATGTATTTCCAAAGATCGCTGAATAGATACAGTGTCGGTTGAAAAATATGGCATTCCAGCACCAGCACCAAAAATAACTACACGACCCTTTTCAAGGTGTCGAATTGCCTTAAGTGGAATATAAGGTTCTGCAACTTGACCCATTGTTATAGCAGTTTGCACACGCGTTGCCTGCCCTGCTTGTTCAAGAAAATCTTGCAAAGCCAAGCAATTCATAACAGTACCGAGCATACCCATATAGTCACCACGGCTACGATCAATTCCAGCCTGCTGAAGTTCTGCTCCGCGGAAGAAGTTTCCGCCGCCAACAACAATTGCAACTTGCACGCCTTCATGCACTGCTTTTACAATTTCTCCAGCAATTCTACGAATAACATGAGTATCAATACCAACGGCTCCACCGCCAAATGCTTCTCCCGAGAGCTTCAATAAAACTCTACGAGACTTGCTTTCCCCCGCTTGTGCGATAGTCATAAAACTTTCCTCCAGTCATAACGGCGAACGCAAGCATATCTTTGCCATGATATCTTTCAATGACGACACAGCAAAACACGATTTTATAATGTATAAATTAAAAGAATGGGCTTGCATGACTTATCACGCAAACCCATTCTTGTTTTATGAATTTTTAATAAGCTTTCGCTTAAAAATTATTCAGCAGAGCCTTTGCCAACCTCAACGCGAGCGAAAGCCAAAGCAGTGCCACCAACTTCCTTGAACAAATCTCCAATAGTCTTGGAAGGATCCTTGACATAAGACTGCTCAAGAAGAACGGTTTCCTTGAAGAAGGCGTTCAAACGGCCTTCAACAATCTTTGGAACAATCTTCTCTGGCTTGCCTTCAGCTAAAGACTTTTCTGTAGCAACGCGACGCTCAGACTCCAACACATCTGCTGGAACATCTTCGCGGCGAAGCCACTGAGCGCCCATAGCGGAAATCTGCAAAGCAGCTTCGTGAGCAACCTTAGCGCCCGCTTCGTCGGTAGCAATCATAGAAACAATGCTTGGAGGTAATTCAACGGACTTCTTGTGAGCATAAACCTCAACGTGAGGACCGCTAATCTTGGCAATCTGCCCAACCTTAACGTGCTCGCCAAACAATGCTGCTGCTTCTTCTACTTCTTCCTTAACCGTAGCATCTCCAGCCTTAGCTGCAAGAAGCTCTTCTGCACTAGAAGCATTGGCTTCAATAGCATTGTTCAACACAGTTTCGGAGAATTCAACGAACTTTGGAGTCTTAGCAACAAAGTCGGTTTCGGAATTCAATTCAACTGCATAGCCAGTTTCACCTTCTGCAGTTTTAACAACCTTAGAAGCAACGGTTCCTTCCTGAGCCTTGCGACCTTCACGCTTGCCAGCGGCCTGAATGCCCTTAGCACGGATAATTTCCTTAGCGCGAGCTACATCGCCTTCGGCTTCGGTAAGAGCCTTCTTAACGTCCATCATGCCAGCGCCAGTTTCTTCGCGCACCTGCTTAATCAACGCTGCAGTAATTGCTGCCATTTTGTTCTCCTCATTAACCGCCAACAGACTTATTCAGCCTTGGCTTCGTCTTCAGACTGTTCAGTTTCCTTAGTGAGTAGTTCCTTTTCCCATGCTGCCATTGGCTGAGCGTCAGAACCTTCGGACTTTGCGCCCTTTCCAGCACGTTCAAGCAAACCTTCTGCAACAGCGTCAGCCATCAAGCTAGTAAGAAGCTCGACACCACGAATTGCATCATCATTTGCTGGAATAGGATACTCAACAGAGTCTGGATCAGTGTTGGTGTCAACGATTGCCACAACTGGAATACCAAGCTTGTGAGCTTCTTCAACGGCCAAAGCTTCCTTGTTAATATCAACAACAAACATTGCCGAAGGAGTACGGTTCATGTTGCGAATACCGCCGAGCTGCTTGGAAAGCTTGTCCTTTTCGCGTTCAAGAAGCAAAAGCTCCTTCTTAGTCAAACCAGATCCACGAACATCAGTGAAGTCCATTTCCTCAAGTTCCTTGAGACGCTTTACGCGAGTGGAAACAGTCTGGAAGTTCGTCAGCATACCGCCGAGCCAACGCTCGCTCACGTAAGGCATGTTCACACGAGTAGCCTGATTTTGCACAGCTTCTTGAGCCTGCTTCTTGGTACCCACGAACAAAACAGTACCGTTGTGAGCAACAGTCTGCTTAATGAAGTCATAAGCCTTGTCGATCATGTCGAGCGACTTGAACAAATTGATGATATGAATACCATTGCGCTGGGTTAGAATAAATTGCTTCATCTTTGGATTCCAGCGACGAGTCTGATGTCCGAAGTGCAAACCTGCCTTCAGCATTTCACTCATGGTAATCTGTGCCATATCTATATACCTTTCTTGTCGGTTCTTGCCTGGCCATGCCTGTTCGCATGCAACTTGGATAACATATGTCTAAATCCAAGCCGACCGACACGAACGGACGCGTACATGGCGCGTATTCGCGTATCCGAGTAGACAATAAAAAACGAGCAATCATATAACGCGACAACATTCATGCTCAATGGACACGCAAAAGATAATCATATCAGACGCTTAATACTAAATAAATAATACAAACTAATACTATAGTTGTTGCTAGTTCTCATTTAGATATTATTTAGATAATCCATTACGAAGTTGGCGCAAAGCTTGTTTTCTAACATCTTTCTCTAAACGATCCAAATAAACGTGTCCATCTAAATGATCACACTCATGCTGAATCATACGAGCCATTAAACCCTTGCCCTCTAGAACAATAGTTTTACCGTCTAAATCAATGCCTTTAGCCCTAGCATAATCTGCCCTGCGAGTCTTATACCATAATCTTGGAACGGACAAGCAACCTTCATCCCCATATTGTTCACCACTCAATTCTTCAATAACAGGATTGAGAATATAGCCAATATGACCTTCAATATTGTATGAAAACGCTCTAAGGCTAATACCTATTTGATTTGCACTAAGACCTGCTCTTCCTGGATCGTTTACAGTCTCTAATAAATCTTCTACGAGATTTCTAACTGCTGGAGTAATCTCACGAATTGGATCACATGGTGTTCGAAGAACAGGATCTGGAACAATGCGAATCTGTCTAATAGTCACAGTACTTCCTTAAAAATTCTAAAAGGCTAATTAAAAATGCAATGCAATTATACAAGACTTAGTGTAATTAAAATTGCAATTTTAATCAGCCTATTTAACGTTTTATAGCTAATTTAGTTTCGAATAACTATTCTTTGTCGTTAGAATTATTATTCTTCTCAGCATATTCAGTATGCTGATCTTTTACATTAACCTGTGTAGGCAAATCCTCACCAAAACGTTTCAGATGAGTAGCAGCCTGATCGATTGCTTGCTTAACTCTAGGAGTAACCGCTTCTTGAGCCTGTTTAACAGTTTCTTGCGCTTGCTTAACAGTCTCAGTTGTCTTATCTAAAATCTTAACTGTAGCAGGTAATGGTCTACTGTTTGGTTTTGGAGCATAAAGCTGATTCTCTATAAGATCACAATACCTCTTCAAAACCTTAGGACGCACAACTTTCATGCTTGGAGTCAAAGTGCCAGTTTCTTGTGAAAATTCTTCATCCAAAATAATAAATTTACGAATAGACTCAGCCCTAGAAACAGTGCTATTTGCCTGATCAATAAACTGTTGTACAACAGAACGAATAGCATCGTTTTCCGCAACAGCACTCATAGAAAGATTTTCATCCATTCCTTGACTCTTAAGCCAAGAACGAACCATATCTGGCTCAACCTCAATCAAAGCGGAAACAAATGGCTTACCGTCTCCTACAACTACTGCGTGAGATACGAGAGGACACTTAGAGATAATACTTTCCAAAGGCGCTGGACTTATATTTTTCCCACCAGCAGTGATAATAATATCTTTCTTTCTACCAGTAATAGACAAGAATCCTTCATCGTCGATCTCGCCTAAATCTCCAGAATGGAGCCATCCATATTCGTCAATAACATCCGAAGTAAGATCTGGCTTATCATAATATCCGATAAAAACGTTAGGACCTTTTACAAGGACTTCTCCATCATCTGCAATACGGATAGTAATTCCAGGACCAGGGCGACCCACAGAACCAACTTGATTAGCATGCTCAAAATTAACAACACAAGGAGCTGCTGTTTCGGTCATTCCATAACCTTGAATAAAGGTTATTCCATCCAACCCGTTAAAGAAATGAGCAAGCTCAGCGTTTATTGGAGCTCCGCCGCAAGCTAGCCATGATAAATTAGGTCCCAAAGCAGATCGTATGGAAGATCCAACAGTTTTCATATAAAAGTCATGCTGAAGTTTTGCATAAATTGAGTGTGTTCTACCTTCAACTTCATCTTTAGACCACTCAATAAAATGTTGTACAGCCTTTGCAAAAATCCTACCTCGTATACCTGCTCCAGCTTTTTGAGACGCAGCATTATAAACCTTTTCAAACACTCTTGGGACTCCAAGCAAATATGTAGGTTTAAAACTACGCAAATCTGCTAATAAATGCTTTGCATTTGGCACATATCCAATAACACCGTGAGAACCTATTGCCACATACTGTATGTATCTGGCAAAGCAATGAGCTAACGGAAG
This sequence comes from Gardnerella sp. DNF00476, assembly GCF_049262735.1. NCBI lineage: Bacteria > Bacillati > Actinomycetota > Actinomycetes > Bifidobacteriales > Bifidobacteriaceae > Gardnerella > Gardnerella sp. DNF00476. Next base: position 1,632,730 of record NZ_CP058401.1, on the reverse strand, counting down.
GAATAGCAATAGTCTACTTGGCTTATAAAGCATATCATTTAAAACGTCATAAGCTGCATACACAATATGCGTAAAATTCCTATTGGAAAGCATTGCACCCTTTGGTTTTCCAGTTGAACCAGAGGTGTATACGATAGTCGCTAAATCATCAGCTTTTACTTGACATATGCTGTTATTAAGTTCGTCATCGCTGATTGATTTTCCAAAATCAATCACTGCATCTATTCCAGCAGCTTTAAAGTTAAAAATAGTCTTTAAAGACATACGCTTATTGTCTTGGCGAACTCGCTCTAAACATTGCGCATGTTCATCATCACCTGCAAAAGCTATCACAGGCTTTACTTCAGAAATAATTTCAGCAGCTTGGATTGCTGAATCTGTTTCATAAATCGGAATGCTTACAGCACCAATGCAAGCGCAAGCAAAATCCGCAACGCCCCACTCATAACAGGTTGGGGAATAAATAACAACTTTGCTTCCTCGTTCAACGCCAAGAGCAATCAACCCCTTAGCTGTTGCACGAACTTTTAATAGCATTTCAGATGCAGTAACATCATGCCATTGACGAGTATCATCGTCTTGCCATTGGGCTATTACGCCTTGTGGATCTCGCATTGCCCTATTGGCAAGCAGTGAATAAATTGTGTCACCGTCATTTGTTGGGTGAATGACCTCTACAGCAAATTCTCGCAGCATAGTCTTAATTGTACGGTATATCTAACACGACACAAACGAAAGTCATACAAAAATGTTAACCTAAAATTGGTGGTCTTTACAAATAAACTCTTCTGGTTAGATAATTAGAAGCAAACTAATAATGATTACCTAAACCAGAAGAGTCATATTTTTGTATTTAACTATTATTTAATTGACAATGGAATTTAAAGGCTAGTATATTTCCTACCAATCATCCCAAGTCAACTAATGTACATATCCAACTCCCGTTTTGAGATTTAAATGCCAAAGACGCACAATAATTTAAGCTTCCAATAGAAAATAAAACAACTGCCTCAAAACGAGTTGGACTAATTAGCATTCCATTTATCATTCTTGGCATAGTCGGTTTGCAACGTAGTTGCCAACTTGTATATTCATCGTGTTTGTCTGAGAAACATTGAAATATTAAATACCACATGTTTTCAAGCTTAAAAATACATTCTTCGCTAAGAGCCTTACGCATTTGTGACGATATAGGTCTTCCTCTAGAAATGTCACTAGCAATACATGCTACTTTGCACGCTCTTAAAGCGAGGTCTAAGTACAATTCCTCATCTGCCGAATTATTAAAGCATGATGATACATGATATGTTGCCATAAAATGCGAAGAACCCACTAGGAATGAACCTTCGTATACTGGCAATGGCTTGCGATCATTCCACTTGAACGTAGGATGATCATCATTTGCAGCAAAGTCGTTTTTTACAACTTCCCAGAATGCATCATTTTCGTCATAGTTATCGCTGACTATGGTACCAAGAGTATTATTCATTTTCCTGCTCTTTCCCGTTAAAAAATTTGTTACTTATCCCATTTTCTATTTTTAAATTCCTTATTTTATTTTTTGTATTTTTAATTTAAAACCAATGTTTAGCAAAGGTTTAAATAAAGCATACAACTTATTTCAAAAATTCAAAGTATTATTTCTAAGTGTGCATAAATAAAATTAAATCCTCGATTTTTGTTGAAAAATCAAGGATTATTTAGTGTTAAGTTATGCACATTATAGTTTTTACTTCCTTGTGCACTTAAATTTTTAGTTTTAAGCTCACAAGGAAGTAAACAAATAGTATTAAAAATTACCGAACATCCTGATGGAATGGGTTAAATACAACACTACAACGCTGGAAACTCTTAACATCAACATACCCAGTGGATGCCATTGTGCGCCTTAACGCACCAACATAATTTGTTTTTCCGTCTGCCATATGGCTTGGACCAAACAAGATATTCTCCAGCGGAGCAACAGTTCCAACATTCGTACGCATTCCGCGTGGCAAAGATGGATGGCGAGCTTCTGCTCCCCAATGCATTCCACGTCCTGGAGCCTCGGTTGCTCGTGCTAAAGGAGTTCCAAGCATGACTGCATCTGCCCCCATAGCCAAAGCCTTAATAAAGTTGCCAGATGTTCCCATTCCGCCATCTGCAATAATTTGAACATACCTTCCGCCAGATTCATCCATATAGTCGCGACGAGCTTCGGCAACATCTGAGATTGCAGTTGCCATAGGAGCTTGAACGCCAAGAGTATTCATAGTTGCAGAAACTGCACCTCCACCGAAACCTACGAGAATTCCAGCTGCACCAGTTCTCATTAAATGCAAAGCTGAAGTGTAATCAGCACAGCCTCCCACAATAACTGGAACATCAAGATCATAAATAAATTTCTTTAGATTAAGTGGTTCATGATCTTTAGAAACATGTTCTGCACTAACAGCTGTTCCACGGATAACAAAAAGATCTACTCCAGCTTCTAACACAGTAGAATAGAATTCCTGAGTGCGCTGAGGAGAAAGAGCACCTGCAACAGTAACTCCAGAATCACGAATAGTGCGCAAACGTTTAACAATAAGTTCAGGCTTAATTGGTTCAGAATAAATTTCTTGTATACGCTTCGTAGCAATTTCGTTTGGAATCTCCGAAATTTCCTTTAGAAGTGGTTCTGGATCCTCGTAACGAGTCCATAAACCTTCCAAATCAAGTACACCCAAGGCGCCCATCTGACCCATTGCAATAGCCGTATCTGGGCTAGTAACAGAATCCATTGGCGCAGCAATCACTGGTACGTCAAAACTATAAGCATCGACTTGCCAGGACGTAGAAACAGCCTGCGGGTCGCGAGAACGACGAGAAGGTAGTATAGCAATATCGTCAAGTGAGTAAGCAACTCGGGCTTTTTTGCCCAATCCTATTTCAATTTCCTGAGACATACTTACAAGGCTAGTGTCTTATCATGACGAATCAACATGCCGAAAATTATTTAACTAATTTATAAGATATTTCTATTGAATATCAGTGTTACTTATGCAATGATTCGTAAATAGATTTAGCTTTAGCTTGACCGATTCCAGAAACCTTTTGTAAATCGTCAACACTCGCATCTTTTAATTTCTTAACACTACCAAATACGGAAAGAAGACGTTTTTTGTAAAACTCTCCAATACCAGGAATCGAGTCTAGTGACGAATTTAACATGGCTCTTCTTCGTTTCTGCCTATGATAAGTTATAGCAAAACGATGCGATTCATCTCTAGCTCTCTGTAGCAAATATAATCCTTGGGAGCTTCGTTTAAGAATAATTGGGTATTCATTATTAGGAAGCCAAACTTCTTCAAGCTTTTTAGCCAAACCGCATACGACTATGTTTTTTATTCCACAATCTATCATAGCTTTTTGTGCTGCTCTGGCTTGTTCTCTACCCCCGTCAACAACTATAAGATTAGGCGTATAAGCGAATTTTTTATATTTTGATTTTTCAAGATTTTCTCCGTAATCATCATCTACATCGCCACTACTTGTGTGCTTAAAACGCCTAGAAATAGTTTCATACAATGCGCTCAAATCATCAAGTTCTCCGTTGCCATCAGACCCTTTTATGGAGAATCTTCTGTACTCGCTAGGTTTAGCAATACCATCTTCAAATACAACCATTGATGCAACCTGATATTCTCCATTTACCGTATTGGAAATATCATAACATTCAATACGCAAAGGAGATTCGCTCATTCCAAGAGCTTCAGCCACCTCGTTCATGGCGCTACTTCTTGCATCTAAACTGCTGATTCTGCTGGACTTCAGTCTCATTAATGATTGTTTAGCATTATCATTTGCTTGATTCATAAGATTTCGTTTATCGCCACGTTCAGGAACCTTAATGCTAACTTTAGATCCACGCAATTTGCTTAACCAATTTTCCAAATTTTCACATTGATTCTGTGATATTTCAAAAGGAATGATTATTTCTCTAGGGATTGGGGTAATTGGGTCTAGTAAATCTCCCCTTCCTGTTGATTCTTGCCTTTTTTTACGCTCTTTTGTTGTTTTTGCACGATACGCTGAGTCAATATATTTACTCTTGGTATTCTCCAAGTCAATCTGCAATGCATTTCTTGATTGCTCTATTTTCAAAGAGTCTTCATATTGCAAATTATTATTTGATTCATATTCTGAATAAACTCGCATAAGCAAATTCGCTATTATATCTGCATCGCTAATATCCTCGCTTCTTTCAACCTGCCAATTTTTCTCTCCTCGCAATAAGCCTTCGCGAACAAAGAATGCGTGAACGCATGCCTCTAGAGAATCTCCACTAAAACCAAAAACATCAGCTTCAACATTCTCGTCAAAAACAACAGAATTTTGTTGCATAACAGTTTTAAAAATGTTTATTTTATCTCTTATTTTTGCAGCATTCTCAAAATCAAGATTATCGCTAGATTCTTTCATTTCTCTTGTTAAATCGTTAATGTAAGAATCACCTATAGAACCAGTTAGTACACCAACTAATTGTTCAACATTATTTCTGTGAGTTTTACGATCCACTTTTGCAATGCAAGGTGCAGAGCATTTTCCAATGGCTGCAAGAAGACAAGGTCTACCAGTTTTATGAGCTTTGACAAAAACGGATTGTCTACACGTTCTTACAGGAAAAGTCTTAAGCAAAGAATCTAGACTGTGCCTTAGCTGCCACACTTTTGCATATGGACCAAAGTATCTAGTTGATTTAGAATTCCTATTTCTTGTGATCCAGACTCTTGGAAAATCATCATTCACAGATACGGCAAGATATGGATATGTTTTATCATCTTTAAAAACAACATTAAAACGTGGATTAAACTCCTTAATCCACGTGTATTCTAGTGTTAAAGCTTCAAGCTCAGTGTTTACAACGGTCCATTCTAGGCTTCGAGCTGTTAAAACCATCGACTGAGTTCTAGGATGAAGCTGATTTAACGGTTGAAAATAATTAGACAACCTATTTCTTAAACTTTTTGCTTTTCCAACGTATATTACTTTCCCCTTCTCATCTCTCCACTTGTATACTCCTGGTTGATTTGGAATATCGGAAGTTTTTGGTCTAAATAAGTCTCTCGTGTCGCCTAAAAGTGATGCTCCAAAATTATTTTTAACTGAATTGTTCAAAATGTCAGTAGTACTTATATCACAATTAGACAGATGAGTTTTCTTCCATTTGCCTTGACTGCTTATAACATCTTCTTTGATATCTATGTTATTATTCACAATTTCCATTCTGTTCACCTCCTTTCATAAAAATACTATTTAACTATATTCCTTTAAGATTTGAGCATAGGCTTTAAGAATTTGCCCGTCCAACTTTCTTTCGATTTTGCAACTTCTTCTGGAGTGCCAGTGATTACTATTTCGCCGCCTTTGTCTCCTCCCTCTGGTCCTAAATCAATAATCCAATCCGCGCATTTTACAACATCAAGATTGTGTTCAATAACTATTACAGTATTGCCTTTATCTACCAAAGATTGAAGAACGCTTAAAAGTTTACGAACATCTTCAAAGTGCAATCCAGTTGTAGGCTCATCAAGAATATAAACAGTTTTGCCAGTTGAACGTTTTTGCAACTCTGTAGCAAGCTTTACTCTTTGTGATTCTCCACCAGATAATGTTGGAGCACTTTGTCCGAGTTTAATATATCCAAGACCAACTTGTACAAGAGTATCCAAATATCTTGAAATGGATGGATATGCTTTAAAGAATACAGCAGCTTCAGAAATTGGCATATTCAGAACGTCTGAAACGGTTTTACCATTATATGTTACGTCTAGAGTATCTCTGTTGTACCTTTTCCCATGACATTCTTCACATTGTACGTATACATCTGGCAAAAAATTCATCTCAATTTTCAGCGTTCCATCTCCGCTGCAAGCTTCGCATCTTCCGCCTTTTACATTAAACGAGAATCTTCCAGGACCATAACCTCTAACTTTTGCTTCTGGTGTTTGAGCAAAAAGTGTACGTATTTTGTCCCAGACACCAGTGTAAGTCGCAGGGTTTGATCTTGGCGTTCTGCCAATAGGGTTTTGGTCTACGTGAACAACCTTGTCACAATTTTCAATACCATCAACTCGTTTATGAAGTCCTGGAACAATGCGAGCGCCGTTTAGCTTATCTGCTAAAACTGGGTAGAGTATCGAGTTTATAAGACTAGATTTTCCAGATCCAGATACTCCTGTTATGCAAGTAAATATGCCTAAAGGTATTTCTACATCTATATTTTTAAGGTTGTGTTCTTTTGCTCCAACAATAGTTAGTAAACGATTTTTGTTTATTTTTCGACGATTTTTAGGAACTTCTATGCATTTTCTTTTTGCAATATAGTCTCCTGTAATTGAACGTTTTGCATCTTTTATGTGATTTGCTGGTCCGCAATATACTACTTCTCCACCGTTTTCTCCAGCTTCGGGTCCAATATCTACTAACCAGTCGGATTGCCGAATTGTATCTTCATCATGTTCAACAACTATAAGAGTGTTACCTAAGTCGCGAAGATTGTGCAATGTTGATATGAGTTTCTCATTGTCTCTTTGATGTAATCCTATTGAAGGCTCGTCAAGAACGTACATGACTCCAACTAGTCCAGATCCAATTTGAGTCGCCAATCTTATTCTTTGTGCCTCTCCACCTGAAAGTGTTTTTGCGGCTCTAGAAAGAGTTAAATAATTTAAGCCAACATCATTTAAGAATCCTAATCTTGCCTTGATTTCTTTTACAATTTCTTTAGCAATTATCTTGCTTGATCCTTCTAGTTTTAAAGAATTAATCCATTCAAGACTTTTTTCTATTGGCATATCACATATGTCTGCAATTGAGTATGAGTTTATTGTTACTGCTAAGACTTCTGGACGCAATCGTTTACCGTTACATGTTAAGCATGGAACTTCTCGCATGTATGACTCGTAGTATTGGCGCATTTGATCTGAGTCTGTTTCATCATGCTTGCGCATAAGAGTGCGCACTACACCTTCGAATCCTGTTGAATATTCTCTCTGCCTACCCCATCTATTTTTATAAGATACTTTTACTTCGAAATCATGCCCATAAAGTATTGAATTTTGCGTATCTTTCGACAATTCACACCATGGTGTATCCATACTAAAACCAAGTTCAACACTTAGCCCTTGTAGCACATGCCTATAGTATTCCCCTGCAGCTTTATTTAGTGCCCAAGGTTCTATCGCGCCTTCATTAAGTGATTTTTCTGTATTTGGAACAACAAGAGCAGGGTCAATCTCTAGATTGTAACCGATTCCAGAGCAATCGGGGCACGCCCCATAAGGAGCGTTGAATGAGAATGTTCTAGGCTCTATTTCTGATAAATTAAGCTGGTGATTGTTAGGACAAGCTCTGTGCTCAGAAAAATTTCGGCGTCTGCATTTAGAATCAGCAACTTCATCTACAAAATCAGCTATAACTATTCCTTTAGAAAGTTTTAAAGCCGTTTCTATAGAATCAGTCAAACGAGTACGTATGCCATCTTTTATAATTAACCTATCTATTACAACTTCGATTGTGTGTTTCTTTTGTTTTTCTAAAGTAATATCTTCAGAAAGCTCGCGCATTTGCCCATCTACAAGCGCTCTCGAATAGCCGTCTGATCTAAGAAGAGTAATTGTATCTTTGAATTCGCCTTTTCTGCCGTTAACAACAGGTGCTAATATTTGCAATCTTGTTCTTTCTGGTAAAGAAAGTATAGAATTAGCCATTTGTTGTGGTGTTTGAGCACTGACAAGTTCGCCACATTTAGGGCAATGAGGAATTCCAACTCTAGCAAAAAGAAGCCTTAAATAATCATAAACTTCTGTGATTGTTCCAACAGTAGAACGAGGGTTACGATTAGTAGTTTTTTGGTCAATAGATACAGCTGGGCTTAATCCCTCAATAAAATCTACATCTGGTTTATCCATTCTTCCAAGGAATTGCCTGGCATACGCGCTTAAGGATTCCACATAACGCCTTTGACCTTCTGCAAAAAGAGTATCGAAAGCAAGAGAAGATTTACCAGATCCTGACAATCCAGTAAAAACAATCATACGATTTCTAGGCAATTGTAAACTAACATTTTTTAAATTGTGCTCTCTAGCTCCTTGTATGGTTATCTTTAAATCTGAAGGAACAGAAGACAAATCATATACTAAATTATCATTATCTTTTACAGGCTGAGCAGAGTCGAGCATAGATTGCAAGATGTCAGCTTTTTTAGTGCATTCACGGTTTTTGTTATCTAAAATTGCATCTTGGGATAAAGGTAATTGCATGTTTTGCGAAGAATCTGATTTGCTTTGCATTCTGCCTCCCTAAGAGCTATTTTAAGAATCAAGACTTTGCACCAAACTCACTATTAATTGAGCACTAAATTATATAATACAATTAATTATAGAACACTTGTTCGAAGTAGATAATTTTCTGCGTGTTGTCGAAATACATAGAAATATAAAGAATAAAATCCTTTAGTAAAAACTATGCAAGCCTAACTGTATAATCGTGAGTTTGGCTAACACATTTTGAAGATATTCAGATTAAAGCATTATTTTAAGGAGTGGGTGCAAATGGCTATTGACGCACAAGGATTAACTATACAAATTGGTGCGCGTACGCTATTAAACCCTACCGACTTTCATGTAACAAAAGGCGACAAAATCGGCTTAGTTGGAAGGAATGGAGCTGGAAAAACAACTCTTACACGAGTAATAACAGGAGAAATGCTCCCAGCTGGCGGAACTGTACGAGTAAGCGGTGGATTGGGGTATCTACCACAAGATACTCATGCAGCAGACCCAGAACAAAGCGCGTTAGATAGGATTATGAGCGCTCGCGACATTTCATCAATCGTATCTCGTATACGAAAAGCAGAAAAAGAGATGACGAATCCAGATCCAGATATTATGACGAAAGCCATGAATCGCTACGATAAGGCCATTGAAGACTTTGAAAAAGCTGGTGGATACGCTGTTCAATCGGAAGCAATATCGATGGCAAACAGCCTTGGGCTTCCACAAGAAATTATGAAGCAAGCTCTTGGAACTCTATCTGGCGGTCAACGTAGACGAATTGAACTTGCACGAATACTTTTCTCCGATGCAGACACGCTGATCTTAGATGAGCCTACTAACCATTTAGATGCAGATTCTATAATTTGGCTGAGAAACTATTTGAAAAAATTCTCTGGTGGATTCTTAGTAATATCCCATTCAACAGAATTGCTAGATGAGGTTGTAAATAAAGTCTGGCATTTAGATGCACAATTGGCTCAAATAGACATGTATTCAATGGGTTGGAAAGCATACTTACATCAACGCGTTGTAGACGAAGAACGCAGGCGCAGAGAACGAGAAGTGGCTGAAAAAAAAGCTGAACGCCTTATGAAACAAGGTATTCGTTTACATGCAAAAGCAACAAAAGCAGTAGCAGCTCAAAACATGATGCGTAGGGCTGAACGTCTGTTAAGTGAAACAAGTGAAGCACAAAGTCGCGAGAAAGTAGCAGATATTCGTTTTCCGGAACCTGCTCCTTGCGGACGAACACCTATTATGGCTGAAGATATTTCAAAAGCTTATGGATCCAATATTGTATTTGCTGGCATAAATTTGGCTATAGATAAAGGTTCAAGAGTTGTTATTCTCGGATATAACGGTGCTGGTAAAACAACCACTTTACGTATTCTAGCTGGAGAAGAAAGTGCAGATACTGGCAGCGTAAACTATGGGCATGGCTGCAAGATTGGCTATTTTGCTCAGGAACACGACACTTTGGATTTAGATGCGACAGTATTAGAAAATCTTCAGCATGTTGCTCCAGATTTAAATGACACTCAAGCAAGATCTATGCTAGGAAGCTTCCTATTTTCTGGAGATGACGCAATGAAGCCAGCTAAAGTGCTTTCGGGAGGCGAAAAAACTCGTCTAGCCTTGGCAACTCTTGTAACTTCAAAAGCAAACGTGCTTTTGCTCGATGAGCCTACTAACAATTTAGATCCAGCTTCTAGAGATGAAATTCTTAAAGCCATTGCAAAATACGAAGGCGCTATTGTATTGGTTACTCACGATGAAGGAGCAGTTCTTGCGTTAAACCCTGAACGAGTTCTTCTTATGCCAGACGGTGACGAAGATTTGTGGAGTGATGACTATCTTGATTTGGTTGCGGAAGAATAGGATTTTAGGATTGCTATGAAAACAACAGCTAGATTTGCTAATTTTACGCTAAAACACATTTTCCATGTTCTTCGCGAGCCTTTAGCAATCTTGTTGTTAATAGCATTGTTTGAATGCACTGTTGGAAATATTCCATTTTGGAATAGTGTTACTGGCAGCACAGATAGCATGTTTGCACACAATGCAACTGGTCCAGGTATTGAAAGACTTTCTTCTGGAGGACTTTTAATTACCGATCCTTCGGAATCTTATTTAGAAGTTAATTCCGACGGATCTTCACCATATATTCAGCTTAAGCCTTCACTAATTACGCCGAAAAAAATTGGCAAAAGCCCTGTTAAAACGGATGTGCATGTACGAATTGATGTTAATAAAATTGCTGGAAAGCCTTTAAGTACCAATCCTAGAGCCATTAGTTTTGCTATGCTTCCAGTTCCAGATCAAGCAATTGGAGTTAAAAGCACTCTTAGATTATGGATACAACATCCTAAAGGAGATGTTGTAGACGTTGAGGATGCTAAAGCAAATGTTAGAGCACCTTTTAGCTGGAATTGGGGTCGCGTTTTTCTTCTTATAATAATTTCAATTTTTATTGCATTATGGAATCCGTGGTCTAAGCTTTGGAAAATCAGACTTAATACAAAGAGTATTAATCAAAGACTTTTACTTACTTTATTTTGGACACCTTTCCTTTTGATTGCTATTTTTGCAATATTTTGGAATGTTTTTAACAGTATTCCAATGCATTTTGATGTTGCTGGAAACTACACTTACGATTTTGATCAATACGCACGTACAGCAGACGCTCTACTTAAAGGTAAGACTCATCTTGATTTACCTGTTCCGCCGCAAATGCAAAAATTATCTAATCCGTATGACCCAATTGCAAGAAATAATCTTCTTTCTGATTGTGTACACAATATTTATTGGGATCATGCGTATTATAAGGGTCATTGGTATTCGTATTTTGGTGTAATACCAGTTGTTTTATTCTTTATCCCGTATAAGATTATATCCAATTTGTGGATTCCTGGTGGAGCCATGCTCCCTACAACAATAGCCACTTTCATATGCTTAATTGGATTTTTAATTTTTGGCTCACTATTGGTTATTCGTCTAATTAAACGTGTTAATCATCAGGCAACTCTTGCTTGTGTATCAATTTGTTTAACCTTATTCTTTATTACTTCAAACACCGTTTACTTGTGGTTTAGAACATCCTTTTATTCAGTTCCAATGGCTGCATCATTATTCTTCACTTCACTAGGATTATGGTTTTATCTCGGATCTATTAAAGATGAGGAAACTATAAAATCACACAAAATAGTGGAACAATTAAAACCATCATCAATAATATCGTTTAAGCATATTGCAGCAGGATCGTTGTTTATTGCTTTTAATCTTGGTTGTAGACCAACTTTTATAATCGCTTTTCTATTCGCAATTCCGCTATTTTATACTCATTTTTACTCATATATTAAAAATATTATTATCAGTGACAAAAAATCTATAGAAAATCTTAAAAACTTATTAAAGCTAATTCTTTGCATAATTATTCCATTTATAATAGTTGCAATACCAATCGGATTATATAATGCTTTAAGATTTGGGTCCCCTTTTAATTTTGGCAATGAATATCAGATTACGATTACAGATATGACTACAATGCGTCTCCCTTCGCAGAACATCATTCCATCCATTTTAAGTTATATAGCTTTGCCAATACGTTTTATATCAACTTTCCCTTGGATAGCAATTCAACCTATTGCTTTTGAAAAATGGCAATATGCAGAGCCAATGATTGGTGGAATGTTTACATTATCTCCACTCGCATTACTAGGAATTATATGCGTTTTCACAATGACTAGAAACATGAGTAAAATCGCTACAAGATTAGCTATAATATCTGTAATTTCTGGCATAATCGTTATTGTTTTTGACAGCTTAAAAGCTGGGATAGGATGGCGATATATTGCGGATTTTGCATGGCTTTTCGCTTTAAGCGCAATAATAGGTATTAATTCTTTGCTACAAAAATATGCTGATATTACAGTATGTGACACTTGGAAAACTAAAACATTATGCTATTTACTGCGATTCGTTATTTTTGGTCTTCTATTTTTCTCCATAGCAATAGCTTTTCTAAGCTGGTTCGTACCAGGCAGAGAAGACTCAATACTACGTTTTAATCCTCAAATGTGGCATACTGTGAGATGCTGGTTCACATTAATCTAATTTGTTTTCATTAATTTAATTCTTCCAGCATTGTATGAACAGTATCTAGCAACGCTTTAACACCATACACAAATTGTTTTTCTTCTGGCAACAAAGATAATGCCAAATATCCATTATTTGGCATATCGAAGTAATAGCCAGGCTGAGATACAAGATGATAATCTTGCATAAGTCTTAGAGCTAAATCATCATCATCTAAACACGATGGAACACGGATAAGAATATTCCATCCGCCTTCAGCACGCAATGCACTAACGCAACAATTTGGGTAGTTTGCAAGCATTTTTCTAAGTGTTTTAAGATTAGACCTAACTCTGTTTTGAACAAGATCGGTTTGTTCTTTAGCACATTGCAATAATTCCGGAATTCTTTCTGATACAGTTACACCAATTGGAAGAAAATCATCAGCAATAACATCAAGGCGTTTCATAGCATCCTGCACGTCTTGACTAGGTCCCGAAACCTCAATCCATCCAACTTTTGCATGCGGAGCTGCAAGCATCTTTGAGAATCCATCTAAAGCAAAAACTAGCGTAGATTCTTCACCTGCTAACCTGCTGTTTCCATCAAAAGGTTCTAGACAATAATCATAAAAAACTTCATCAGCTATAATTGCCACATTATTTTTATTGCATAGTTGCAATAATGCGTCTCTTTCTTGAGGCTTTATATAAGATCCTGTTGGATTATTTGGATTTATTAAAACAAGTGCACGAATACGATTATCCGTATTCTCTAAAAGTTCTTTAACCCTAGGAATATCAATAGTCCAAGAGCCATCATAAACAAGCGGATAAGGTATAGATTTTACGCCTTGTAGTCTTGCAATCGATTCTATAAGAGGATATCCAGGAGTCGGAGCTAAAACAGAATCACCGCAATCACACATTAGCATCATTAACCATGCGTATGCTTGAGAAGTTGATGATAATACGTATAGATTATCTGGATTAAGAACCTTAGCTGAACTACCCTTCTTATTTACAATATTTTGATCTACGCGATTATCTCTATGATTTATAAAGTTAGCAAGAATGCGCCTAACTTCGACAGGTCCTCTAGGATCCGCAGTATATTTTGCATTTAAGCACTCTGGAGAAAGACCATGTACTGTTGGGTTTGAATCGTTAAGTTTTGTAAGTTTAATACCTTTAGATATAGCAACACGTTGAGCCAGAATAATTGGATTTGGCTCACTCACATCAACTCTAGAAGAAAATCGCACTCGACTACACTAGCGCATTGTATAAACCAAATATATAAAAATACAAAAATATGCAAATACAAAAGATGCGCTGAACGCAAAAGCATCCAGCGCAAATAAAATATCAAAAATCCTTAATTGTTTCTTTGCTGCATTGCATAATATGCCGCACCGATAATGCCAGCTTCATTATGCAAAGACGCAACTACAATAGGTGTCTTAATATCGATATGAGGCAAGAACTTCTCGCTAACACGGCTAACACCGCCGCCAACAACAAACAGGTCTGGGTTAAAGTACTTTTCCATCAAACCATAATACTTAGTAAGACGCTTAGCCCACTTTTTATAACCCATGTCTAACTTTTCGCGAACAGAAGAAGCAGCATACTTTTCCGCATCTCCCTTACCCTTTTCAAGCTGAATATGACCGAGCTCTGTATTAGGAATAAGAGTGCCATTATAAATCAATGCTGTGCCAATTCCAGTGCCTAGCGTAGTAGCAATGACCAAGCCATCTTTATCTTTTGCAGCACCAAAGTGTTGCTCAGCAAGACCAGCAGCATCAGCATCATTCACTACAGTAACAGGACGACCGCAAGCTTCGCTGAACACTTCTGTAACATCCACACCAATCCAAGATTGATCGAGATTCGCCATAAACTCAAGCTTCTTTCCAGGCTTAATAGGAGCTGGAAAAGCGATTCCAACAGGAACATCTGCAGGAACATCAAAATGCTCAAGTTGCTGACGAACAATATCTGCAACAGCTTGAGGTGTGGAAACCGCTGGAGTGAGAATCTTATATCGCGGTTCTGCAAACTCGCCTTTTTCCAAATTAACTGGTGCAGCCTTAATACCAGAGCCACCAATATCTACGCCAAATGCTTGTGCAGTGTCAATCATCGTTAACACTCCCCTCTGAATGTCGGACAATGGGATATCATGTTCATTCTACAATATTGCTAAAGCGACACGCTTATATATTGTCTATTTAATGATAACGATTGCATAAATGTTTTTCTCAAAATTAAAGCTTTAATATTAAAAATCATGCAAACAATTGCTAAGATTTTTAACTCTAATTTATCGCAAATAGTTTTGAAGCTCTTTGTTTATTAAACCATTTGAAGCAATAACGTCATTTTCACGTCTCCAATGAATTGAGTCACCATTCCATTGTCGAACATGCCCCTGTGCTTCTTTAACAACAACGGCGCCAGCTGAAACACCTGGAATATCCCACCTATGAAGATGTGGCTCAAAATATGCGTCGTAAGTACCATCTGCTACTTTGCACAAGTCAAGCGAAGCAGGACCAATACGCTTAATATCTGCTGGGCATTCTTCCTCAAGCGAAGAAACAACATCTAAAGCTCTTTTAGATTCACCTGGAATATAAGACATTCCATAGCAAACAACAGAGCCATGCAATGTTGATGTTGTAGAAGGCGTGATTTTCTCTCGCTTCTCTCCATTAGGAGTTTTACGAATACGAATAGCACCCTGACCCTTAGCAGCCAAATATGTAAGCCCTAAAGCTGGGGCATGAACAACACCAAGAACAGGTCTAGCAGAGCCTTGATCATTAAACTCGAAAAGCGAAACAGTTAAAGTCCATTCAGCCATATCGCGGTTAAAGTTAATAGCACCGTCAATATTACCAACGCACCAAAAACGATCACCAATATTGCAATTTTCTGGACGATTACGCCAAAATCCCTGGAAGGTGTTTATGTACGTAAGACGATTTTCAATAAATCGTACGAGCTTATCTCCAAAACCAGAATCTGCTTGATTCGGATCCCCCAGAACCATCATGCTTGCCATATCTCGAGGATTTAATTGGTCTTGATACGCGTGCTTGCCAACATCTTCCAAAATCCTAGCAACTTCAAGAGCTACATCCCTTAAATTCATACTTGCCATACTTTACTCACCTCTTTAATTACCCACATTTTGATTATTTATCTATTCCAAAAATCTGCAACTATCCATAAATCTGCAACTATTTTACTCAACTAATTAAATTAAACCAAACTTCCACACGCAATATTCCAATAAAATCAATAAACTTTCACATTTGATATAAGTTTTATAGAAAAGTTTTACAATGCAAAAACGCGTAGCGAAACAAAATCCTTAAATTTCTTAAACCAGCCTTAAAATTAATTCATAACCTAACATCTCTTTCAAAAGATTATAACATGACTAAAATACTAGAGTTAAAAAACCAAAAATTAATTAATGCTCCTTCATTGAAAAAACCAGGACTTCTTGTTTTAGATGTTGACGCCACTCTTATTGAAGAAGAAGTGATTGACTTACTAGGAGATATTGCTGGGGTCGGGTCAAATTTAGCATATATAACTTCTAAAGCAATGAAAGGAGAAATTGACTTTGACACATCTTTAAAGCTAAGGGTTTCAATGTTAAAAGGACTCGAATGCACTTGTTTTAAAAAAGCTATTGAAAGTATCCACGTAACCAGTGGAGCCAAAAAACTTATAGACACATTACATTCCTTTGGATGGAAAATAGGAGCAGTTTCTGGAGGATTCAATAATGTTTTAGATGATTTTCTGCCAAATCTAAACATAGATTTTTGGGTAGCAAACAATCTAGAAGTAGTAGATTCTAAGCTAAGTGGGAAAGTTATTGAGCCTATAGTAAATCGCCAATATAAAGCAAAAGCATTGATTAATTGGGTGCGCAAGAACAATATTGATATTGCTCAAAGCGTTGCTATTGGAGACGGTGCTAACGATATCGATATGATTAAAACAGCAGGATTAGGCGTCGCATTTTGCGCAAAGCAGTTATTAAAAAGTCAAGCTAAAGCAAGCATAGATACGCGTGACCTAAGCCTAGTTTTAGATTTACTAAACTAAACTTAACTAACTAGAATTTATACAAATTTTACTTTGCGTTTTTCAAGATTACACTTATCGCTTCAATCCAAATAGGACTCTTGACTTAAATGCGCTCCTCTTGCCCAATCTGCAGCCTTCATAGCCTTTTTACCTTGCGCTTTAACTTCTAAAAGCTCAAGAACACCACTTGAAGAACCAACCCAAACATTTCGTTTACCTGCAAAAATCTGCCCAGGCTTAAGTTCGCTTAGATTATGTATTGAAATATCCTCATCTTTTGCCAATGCACAAGAAAGAACATGCAAACTAATGATTTGTGAATCTTCGCAATAAGCGTGAAGATTACACCAAGCTCCAGGATTTGGCGTGCAAGCACGAATCTGCCTATCGATTGCAAATGCTGGAATATCAAAACGAATATGAGCATCCTCAACAGTGATTTTTTGCGCGATTTGGCAAGGTGTAGGATCTTGCTCAACAGGAATAATTTGACCAGATTCCATCCCAACAAGAGCAGAGCAAAGAAGATCTGCACCATCATTGCTTAGTCTCATAAGCAAGTCGCCAGCTGTTTCATGAGCACCAATCTCGGTAGTCATTTGTGCAAGAATAGGTCCTTCATCCATTCCACGCGTAATCTTAAAAACAGTGGCACCGGTAATATCATCTCCAGCCCAAATCGCACGCTGAACAGGAGCTGCCCCTCGCCACTGTGGAAGAAGCGAGAAATGCAAGTTGTACCATCCTAGAGGAAGAGCGTCCAAAACAGATTGTCTAAGAATCTTTCCATAAGCAACCACGGCAGCAAGTTTAGCGCCAGTTGCCTTTAAAGCTCTTATGCACTCCTCTTCATCACTAGGATTAACCTCTAAAACAGGAATCCCAAGTTCAATCGCAGCTTTTTTAACAGCGCTAGGAACAATTTTCCTACCTCTGCCTGTCGGAGCATCAGGTCTCGTAAGAACAGCACGAACATCAAAATGCTCTTTATCTTGAGCTAAAGCACGCAATGGCGCAACAGAAACCTCTGGTGTTCCAGCAAATAAAATAGGTAGCACCATACGTAAACCCCCTTAAGAAAAATATCTTCATTATTCTTAACATCTTCAAAAATCATATACTCTCAGCAATCGAACAGTAACGAGAATAGTCATGAAAATACTAAGAATTAGCGAATTAGCAGAAAGCATCCTTTAACTTGCTAAAGAATCCTTTGTGATTTGTAGTCGAATCTGGGATAGCGCGTTGAACAATAACATCATCTTTTCCATCATGCAATTCTTCAAACTCTTCAATAAGTTTACGCTCTTCATCGCTCAGCTTTGTTGGAATATTAACAAGAATGTGAACAACAAGATTTCCGCGTTCTTTAGAGCCTAGAACCGTTACACCCAAATTAGGTACAGAAATAGTATTTTCACTTTGAGAGCCAGAAGGGATTTCCACGCTCTTTTTGCCGTCAAAAGTATCTATATCAACTTTATGTCCCAAAACAGCCCAAGTCATTGGAATGTCAATCCAACAATGTAAATCGTTTAGATTCCTAGTAAACTGTTTATCTTCTCGAATATGTACATCAACATACAAGTCGCCAGCAGGACCGCCACATTCACCTACTGCTCCTTGCGAAGCAAGTCGCAATCGAGAATTATCTTTTATACCAGCAGGAATAGTAATCCCAATTTCTCTTGATGTACGAATTCGACCATGTCCATGACAATTTGGGCAAACATTCTTAATGATTGTTCCGTGACCTTCGCATTCTCTACATGGCTCAGATGACATCATTTGACCAAACATTGTTCTAGTAACCCTTTGTACAAAACCAGCGCCCTTGCATTGCGGGCAAGTTATAGGGTCTGATTTATCTGCAGAGCCTTTTCCAGCACAATCTTGACACAAGCCAAAAGTCACTACATGAACCTTAGCATTTCCACCAAATACTACTGTTTTAAGATCAACTTTAACTTCTGTGAGTGAATCTTCACCACGATTCACGCGCGGAATAGGAGAACCCGTACTTGTTCCAAAGGATCCAGAGAAGAACTGATTTAAAATATCTCCCATATCCATATTCATATTGGCATATCCGCCAGCGCCAGCTCCAGCACCAGATGCCGATAGATTGTTTGGGTCAACACCCATATCTACCATTTTGCGTTTTTCTGGATTAGACAAAACGTCGTATGCAGCATTAACTTCCTTGAATTTGTCTTCAAACTCAGGACCTGCGATATCTGGATGGTACTTTCGACTTAATTTTCTATATGCTTTTCGAATCTCATCATCGCTAGCGTTAGAATCAACACCTAAAATCTTGTAATAGTCAGTCACTTAACTCCCCTTTTACCTTAATAAAATAATTCTTGCATAAGGCACAGCCAGTTATATTTTTATGAATTTTCGGATATAAACGCATTAAGATACTTAGCCACTGCTTTAACCGCAGTCATTGTTGCAGCATAATCCATATGCGTAGGTCCGATTGAACCAATGAATGCGGAATCAGGATCGGAATTATATCCGTAAGCACTCGTCACAACAGAAGCATTCAAAAGACCAGGCGTGTGAGTTTCCGAACCTATTGCAACACTGACTCCACTTGCACAATCACTTGCCTCCTCACTTAGCGAAGTCATCAAACGCATAATAACAGCTTGCTCTTCTAAAGCATCAAAAAGAGCAGCAAAATCACCAATATTCTGTCTATGAGCAAGCTGGGAGGTTCCAGCCATGTATAATTCGTGTGCTCGATCGCCATCGTACATATCTTCAATAGCATTAGACAATTGTTTAATTATTTGTAACGAAGAAACTAAATCTTTACGTTCCGACAATGCACACACTTTTTTAGATGCATTCAAAAGTGACAATCCAATGCAATCTTCATTAATCATATTTGTTAAATGCAACAAATCATCTGAATTCACATTAGAAGCCTGAATCATATGTTGCGCTACCCCTCCAGCGTCTGTAATTACTACGACAAGAAGAGTTGATGACGATACTTGAACAATCTCAATTCTTTTTACTTTTGATCTAGATAATGCAGGTGACGCAACAAGAGCAACCTGCCCAGTGATACTTGCAAGAAGACGAGCTGAACGTTGAAGTGTGTCTTGCAAACTTACAGATCCACTTAAAAAACTGCGTATTCCTCTTCTTTGTGCATTAGAAAGTGGTATTAGCGCCGCCAATCCATCAACGAAATATCTGTATCCTTTTTCCGTAGGAATTCGACCAGCAGATGTGTGTGGCTGAATTAAATAACCTTCTTCTTCTAGTATTGACATATCGTTGCGAATTGTTGCAGAGCTAACACCTAATTTGTGATTTTTAGCCAAAGACGCTGATCCAACTGGCTCGTGTGAACGAATATAATCTTCAACAACCGCACGGAGTATCATCATGCGACGTGATTGCATTGATCCTCCTTTTATTTAGGTAATGTAACTTTTACTGTCAACTATTATATATTCCAGAATAATATGTGATTAACTATTTTTTGTTATCTTAACAACTAACTATAAATATAAACTTTTGTTAAGTTTTGACACACTTTGTTAGAAATTCGTCTGATATAAAAGATAGGATTAAATGGCAATGTGAGGGTGATGGC
The DNA here is from genome assembly GCF_049262735.1 of Gardnerella sp. DNF00476. Lineage (NCBI taxonomy): Bacteria > Bacillati > Actinomycetota > Actinomycetes > Bifidobacteriales > Bifidobacteriaceae > Gardnerella > Gardnerella sp. DNF00476. Next base: position 1,612,622 of record NZ_CP058401.1, on the reverse strand, counting down.
CAGCGTAAGCTGTGCGCAAAAAACCCGAATTATTGGAAGGAAAGTAGATCACATGACCGAATTCAACTGGTCTGCATTAGACGAGCGCGCCGTAAAGATGGCGAAGGTTCTCTCGGCTGATGCTGTTGAGCGAGCAGGACACGGACATCCTGGCTCCCCTGTTTCATTGGCACCGATTGCGTACACCTTGTACCAGCACTTCATTAAGCACGATCCAGCTGACCCAAAGTGGGCCGGTCGCGATCGTTTTATTCTTTCTGGCGGCCACGCTTCGCTTACGCAATATGTGCAGCTGTTCTTCTCTGGATACGGCTTGACTCTTGATGATCTCAAGTATTTCCGTGGCGGCGCAGACACGCGTACTCCAGGTCACCCAGAATATGGCTTAACTCCAGGCATTGAAATGACCACTGGTCCTCTTGGACAGGGTCTTGCTTCTGCTGTTGGTTTCGCTTATGGTCAGCGTTTTGAGCGTGGTCTTCTTGATCCAGAAGCTCCAGCTGGCACTTCCCCATTCGATCACAAGGTTTGGGTTATCTGCGGCGAAGGCGACGTTGAGGAAGGCGTTTCTTCCGAGGCTGCTTCCTTGGCTGGAAACCAAAAGCTTGGCAATTTGACTGTAATCTTCGATGCAAACCACATTCAGATCGAAGGCGACACTAAGCTCACCTTCTCCGAGGATATTCTTGCTCGTTACCGTGCATACGGTTGGTACACCGACGAAGTTAGCTTCATTCAGCCAGACGGCTCCTACAAGGAAGACGTTCAGGCTTTGGCTGCAGCTATCGAAAAGGCTCAGGAAGTTACCGATAAGCCTCACTTCATTAAGGTTAATACTTTGATTGCTTGGCCAACCCCAGGCAAGACCAACAATGAAGCTTCTCACGGCTCTAAGCTTGGTGAAGAAGCTGTTAAGGGCTTGAAGGAACTTTGCGGTTTCGACCCAGAAGTTTCGTTCCCAATCGACGAAGAAGCTTTGGCTCATGCTCGTAAGGTTGCTGAACGCGGTTTGGCTGCTCACAAGGCTTGGGATGAAGCTCTTGCAAAGTGGGCTGCTCAAAACCCAGATAAGGCTGCTCTATACGAGCGCCTTAAGGCTGGCAAGCTTCCTGAAGGCTTCGACAAGGCTATCGACGACTTGATTGCCGGTTTCGAAGTCGGTTCCAAGGTGGCTACCCGTAAGGCTTCTGGCGCAGTTCTTAACGCAATTGCTGCTGTTATGCCAGAACTTTGGGGCGGCTCCGCTGATTTGGGCGGCTCCAACAACACCAACATTAAGGGCGCTGACTCCTTCGGTCCATCCGAGGATGCAACTCGTACTTGGCCAAACGTTTCCGAGTACGGCCGCCAGCTTCACTTCGGTGTGCGCGAGTTCGCAATGGGTGCTATTACCAACGGTATTTTGCTTGGTTCTGACACTCGCCCATTCAACGGCACATTCTTCCAGTTCTCTGACTACGAGCGCCCAGCAGTTCGCTTGGCTGCTTTGATGGAGATTCCAAACCTATACGTTTGGACTCACGACTCCGTAGCTTTGGGCGAAGATGGTCCAACTCACCAGCCAATCGAACACTTGGCTGCTTTCCGTGCTATTCCTCAGCTTGAGGTTGTGCGCCCTGCAGATGAGTATGAGACTGCTGAAGCTTACCGCTACTTCTTCGAGAAGAAGAACAACTACCCAACCGCTATGATTTTGACACGCCAAGGCGTTCCAACTCTCGCAGAAACTGCTGAGAAGGCTCGCGAAGGCGTAAAGCACGGCGGTTATGTGTTGGTTGACTGCGAAGGCACTCCAGACGTAATCATCATGGCTACTGGTTCTGAAGTTCAGTGGGCTGTTGCTGGCGCCAAGACTTTGGCAGCAGAAGGCATTAAGGCTCGCGTTCTTTCTATGCCATCTCTCGAGTGGTTCGAAGAGCAAGACGAAGAGTACAAGGAAGCAATCCTTCCAAAGTCCGTCAAGGCTCGCGTTTCCATCGAAGCTGGCTTGGCATTGCCTTGGTACAAGTATCTTGGCGATTGCGGCAAGGCTGTTTCTATCGAACAGTACGGCTTGCAGGGTGACGGCGGTCAGAACATGATCGACTTGGGCATTACTGCTGAGCACGTAGTAGAAGCTGCTAAGGCTTCTATCGAAGAAGCACGCGCTTAAGATAGAAATTAAGCAAAATACAAAAACTTGATGTGTCAAAATAAAATTGATTCATCACAAAACTCGAAGTGCTAATTTAGCAACTTCACTGGAAACAGCAAAGGCGTGTTGATGTTAAGCTACAGTTGGTTTAGCATCAACCGCTGTTTCCTGTAAAACGCCAACACTACCAACGTGTTCCAACTGGTGGAGCACAGTGTTAAGGAGATAACATGACTGAAGCAACGCAGCGCACTAGCGATTCCGGCGTTTCTATTTGGTTGGACGATTTGTCCCGTACCCGCATTGAGTCTGGTTCTTTGCAGGATTTGATCGCTAACAAGAATGTTGTTGGTGTTACTACCAACCCATCTATCTTCCAGAAGGCTTTGAGCCAGGTTGGCCCATACGACGCACAGCTTAAGGAACTCGGCAAGGTTGACGTTGAGACCGCTATTCGCGAGTTGACAACCACCGACGTTCGTAACGCAACTGATATCTTCCGCGAGATTGCAGAAAAGACCGACTTTGTTGACGGCCGCGTCTCCATCGAAGTTGACCCACGCTTGGCTCACGATACTGCTAACACCGAAAAGCAGGCTGAAGAGCTTTGGGCAAAGGTTGATCGTCCAAACGTTATGATCAAGATTCCTGCAACTTTGGAAGGTCTTCCAGCTATCACCGCTACCCTTGCTAAGGGTATCTCCGTGAACGTGACCTTGATCTTCTCCCTCGAGCGCTACGAGCAGGTTATCGATGCCTTCATCGAAGGTATTGCTCAAGCTGCTGCTAACGGCCACGACTTGAAGCACATTGGTTCCGTAGCTTCCTTCTTCGTCTCCCGCGTTGATAGCGCTGTTGACAAGCTCCTCGAAGCTAACGGTTCCGAAGAAGCTAAGTCTCTTGAAGGCAAGGCTGCTGTTGCTAACGCTCGCTTGGCTTACGAACTCTTCGAGAAGAAGTTCGCTGCCGATCCACGTTGGGCTGAACTTGAGGCCAAGGGCGCAAAGAAGCAGCGTCCACTTTGGGCTTCTACCGGCACCAAGAACGCAGCTTACTCCGATTGCAAGTACGTTGACGAGTTGGTTGCTGAGCATGTTGTTAACACCATGCCAGAAAAGACTTTGAACGCTCTTGCTGATCACGGCAACGGTGCTGCTTCCATTAAGGGCACTTACGAAGAGAGCCACGCTGTTATGAACAAGCTTGCTGAGCTTGGCATCAACATCAAGGACGTTACCGACAAGCTTGAGGCCGACGGTGTTGCCGCCTTCATCAAGTCTTGGGATTCCGTGATTGCAGACGTACAGTCTGGCATCGATCGCGTAAACGCCTGATTTTGCTAATCAGTAATAAATAACAGATACCGCACATGTTCGTGGATTAATTTCCACACATGTGCGGTTTTGTTTTGCGTTTTTATCAATCGCAATAAAAAAGCTACCCAGTGTTATTTTTTCTAAGCTAAGTAATTGAGAAAGACAGACAGTGTAGTTCTGGCTCGTCTCACTTAGAATTTTTTAATTGGCAGAAATATATACCTGATGGATAGGTATGTGTTCCTGCCTATTTTTATGCAATTTTTCAAAACAATAAAAAGAACATTATTAGATTGATAAGGAGGATTTATGAAAAATACGAAAAAATGCCCAAAGTGTGGGGGAAGTGAAATTATATTTGTGCCTGGATCTTCTGGGGCTTATGGGACTGGAAATAATGTTATGACTGGCCATACAATTATGTCGGCAGTACCTGTTGATAGGTATATTTGCACTGCTTGTGGTTTTAGCGAGGAGTGGATTGACCTTGATAATATGGATAAATTAAAAAAGAAATATGATGAGATTTAAATGAGAGTTACTTTTATATGAGGGTGGGATAGATGATTAATAAACCAAATGTGCCAATTTGCTTTGTCAATCTTTATTTCAGCTGCCTTTCTCACACTCATCAATCATTCGGTTAAATTCAGATCTTGATGAACCAACCTTAGCGGAAGCAACATCAAGAAAAATATCAGCAACAAACCAAGTCATGTGAGCAGCAGCAAGACGAGTAAGACCAGACACCTGAACAGCAAGACTATCCAGCTGTTCTTTACGATTTGTGCTCACACGAGCATAAACCCCAACCGCATAATCCTTAATCACACGCTGAGGATGGATGACTATCACATCTTTATTTAGCTCATCTATCTTATCCATAGCCATCTCTCCTTATTATTAGACTAACGAAACTTAGATTTCTCCTCCATGATAATTAGCCTAAACCTTATTTTCCCACTTCACAACCTGGGTGCAAAGTGGCGAATCGACTTGCATGAGCGATTAAAACATAATTCGCGAATGCACTTCGATTCGCTGAGCTTGCTCAAAGTTGAAAGCACAGTGTGCTTTCAACGCAAGCGAAGTACGTTAACATCCTGTGCACTCAACCCTAGAGCGTTGATATCTTCCCTCAAACAGCCAAACTTGAATTTATATATCTACTGTTTTAATAAGTTTGATTGCCCTTGATGATACTAACTCGTCTTGACTCATTTCCAAAAGGCTCTTTTTATCTACCCACTTATAATTAACCGTTTCTCCTTTTTGAAGAGCAATTGCATTTTTCTTACAATCGGTTATGCATAGATATTCAACATAAAGAGAGCGGTAAACATCCTGCACAAATCTTCCGATCTCCATAATTTTTGAAGCTTCAATACCTGTTTCTTCTTTTAATTCTCTTACTACACATTCTAATGGTGTTTCATATTGCAATGCAGAACCACCTGCTGTCAACTCCCACATTCCACCGAATTTCTTTTCAAAATCTCTTTGCATAATAAGGTAAGTCCCATCTATATGTTTAACAATTACTTCGCCCACCAAATGATACATGCCGTCAGGAATTGGTTCTCCTCTCACTAATGTAATATTCTTTAATTTATTAAATTCTTTATCATACGCATCCCAAATCTCAGCCATAAAACCCTCCATAAGGCCTGATTGTCAATTTCATTAAATATGAATTTTATCTTTCTCCAGTGGATACAAAGCCATTGTTCACTTCTACATAAAGCTTACCAATCTCAATATCCGTGATGAGCACTTGATTAGAATCAGATTCAACCTCACAAACTTCCACATCATGTGGCAAACTCACAACAATTTCAGGCATACCCTGAGTAAACCATCTCAGCCAATTCGAAGCTGAAATTTTTTTAGTTTGAATAAGCCTTATAACATTTTGCGCTTCCTCAACCCTCAATATATCTTGTTCACAGTTAACAAAGCTCACACCAAAGGTATCAGCACGTTTCACCGTTAAACGAACATCTTTCGTCTCTGCGATAAACTTCTTATTATCCATTACTTACGTTAATTAGATAAATAAATACATAAATTACAATTGAACTAGTATAGAAATATTCTATTTTTCATATAACATAGTAAAAGTAGTGAATAAAGTACGAGGAGGTAATTTGTGAAGAAAAGATATATGTTGAGAAATATTTTTAAAATTAAATATAACTTCCATAATATTGTTTTAATCGTTTTCATTGGACTATTAGCAGGTTTTTTATCAGGATTGTTCGGTGTAGGTGGAGGAATGGTGATAGTTCCTGCATTAACTGTTTTTATGAAATTTGATCAGCGTCATGCTACTGCTACTTCTCTTGTTGCCATAATTATAACGTCGCTTTGTGGAAGCATTGTTTACGGTTTAGACGGCAAAGTGTCATTTTTATCAGCATTTTTTCTAATAATAGGTTCAGTTTTCGGATCACAAATTGGGGTATATTTTTCACATATTTTGCCTAAAAAAATATTTCCTTGGTGTTTTACACTTTTTGTATTACTAGTTATATGTTCTAGTCAAGTTTGGATTCCGTTAAGAAATGTAGATTTTAATGTTAGTTTTTTAAAAGCTATATGTCTTATATTTATAGGCGTTGTTTCTGGTATTTTTTCAGGTATTTTAGGCGTTGGTGGCGGAGGAATTATAGTGCCATGCGTGCAACTTTTGCTCGGCATGGGAGACCTTATGGCAAGAGGAACTGCTTTGCTTGTCACGCTTCCTACAGCTATAAGTGGCAGTATTGCTAATGCTCGTTACCATTATACTCATTTTACTGAAGGAATTATTATCGGTATTTTTGCAACATTTACTGTAAACTTAGGCGCAATAATTGCGCGCAGTATTTCACCTTTTATATGCAATATATTGTTTTGTATTTTTTTGTTCAGTGTATGCTTACAAATGATATTAAAAACAGGTATTTTAGCTAAGAATAAGCGTTAAATATGTAAAGTCTTTGACTTTTATTTATTTGAAAAAATAGTTTTGAATATAAAAAGTGGGGCTTAGATTTAAGCCCCACGATATAGGAGAATGTTATAAAGTAACTTTTTACAATTATGCCATTTGAGTAACATCTCTTTTTGCTTGTATAAATTTTATTATCATGTTTTTTGCGTGATAAATAATTACGCAAACTATATAAACAATTGCAGAAAATACAGTTATCATTCCTCCGGAAGATAGACCTAAATAAATACTTGAATAGAGACCTAAAGTTCCAGCTATAATTCCAAGTATTGGAGCAAAAATTACCGTTTGCCATATTGATGAGCTAAGTTTTATAGCTGCGCTTGCAGGTCCTACTATCAGAGAGATAGATAATACTGAACCGACAGCAGGCATCACTATAACGACTGTAACTGTAATCATTATTAGTATGATAAAGTCAGTTTTACGCAAATTATATCCGCTTGCTTGCATACACGTTTCATTGAGGCATGCAAAAATAATTTGTTTACTATATGCAAGTAATGTGATTATGCATGCTATTAATGCTATTGAAGTTACTTGTATATCCAATGAGTTAGCTGTTAATATATTGCCAGAAATAAAACTATTTACTTTTAAAGGTATTGGTTGGAAAAGTTTCAATAGTAAAAAGCCTAGTGCGAATCCTACAGTTAAAAGCACTCCAGCCGCTGTATTTGGACCTTGTCCTTTTACTTTATAGAGATTACATCTCCCTCATACGGTACAGGAAAGTTTATAAACTCCTATTTCCTAACTTCTAGCTGGGTGCAAAGTGAGTGCAAAGTGGGTGCACTTTTTAACGTTAACATCCTGTGCACTCGACCCTAGAGCGTAGACATGTTCCCTCATACAGCCAAACTGCGCTCAAAAACCACGAGACCACAGCCAAAGCCGCCACACGCTAAACCTTTTAACGATAACCCTCGCAAACCCCTGCTACACAAGGGCAAAAATGCACCCACCTATTAAGCCCTTGATGCTATTAATCTATGATAATTTCATCCCTGTAGCTAACCAATTAAAATTTCACCCCCCGTGTAACAAACAATTGCCGGGAAGGATTAGAAACAAATTAGTTAGTTAGATTAAAATACAAGGATGGAAAGATTATCTATGTCTCAAAAAGAATTAACTCGTTTGCATGTCCTTAAATCCTGCCTGCCGACCTTGTTCATAATATCCTTGCCATAAGAGCTCTTGACCTTTACTTTGAACACACAAGTAATTATCTATTTATGATTTTCTTTTAAGAAAGCATCAATAGTTTTTCTTGATTCACTTCTTGCTTTATCATTGCTTTCAATTGTTCCACCTGTTGCAATTCTAATTCTTCCTAGATTTAAAACACCATTGCCTGCAAATATATGTCCTGCTCCTTTATAAGAATAAATCTTTGCATTAGGGTTTAGCTCTTTTATTTTTTTTGCCATGGCAAAGCTATCCCACATCAAATCATCTTCGCCAGCCATCATTAATATATTTGCCTTAACATTTTTGACTGGTATTAGTTTTTCTTGGCTTGAGGAGTCTTGTTCTATTGCGCTTTTATAAGATTCTTTATAACTAATAGGACTTTTAATTATAGTTGGAACAATAATATTTTTTAGAAATGAGTTAAATGATGATTTTTTTATATCTATATATGGAAGTTGCTTTCCTTTATATGTCCATGATGAACCATAATCTTTAAAATCTAGACCAGCAAAATTATAAGACGAAGGCGATATTAAAATCAGATTATCTATTTCAGGATATTTGCAAGCCAAATTAAGTGCATATTCTGCCCCTTTTGACGCTCCCAAAACACTTATCGGTTTATTGTCTTTTATATTTTTATTTATATAATTGATAACATCATCAAATTGTTCTAAGGGAATTTTTGTCAAAGTCGATTCTTGATTTTTCATACCAAACATAAATAGAGCAAAGGTTTCATAGCCTTCTTTTGCTAATATCTTAGCATTTTCAAAATTTGGACTTCCTTCAGAACCTCCAAAACAAATTACAAGACCCTTATGTGATTTTTCTTTAGGTACAAATCTAAATCCTTGCATTCTACCCTCATCTACATAAGTTACATCAACTCCATTAATATCTGTAGGGTATAGACTTATATTAGTAACATCCTTATAATATTCAGGAAAATTTAAAGCATTGATATCTTTATACTTATGGTCGTTATATATCCTAAGACTAAAAACTAAAACTACTAAAATAATAATAACTGAAAAGATTCCAAAAAATATTTTCTTCATTTTCTTCATTTTATTAGCTTCCTTTAAAATAGTATACAGAGTCTAATACTATATAAAAAAATCTGTTTGTTGTTATTATATAATCTTTAGAGTATTCATTACACTAATCTACATTAAAACATCCACCGCAATAGAATTGCCGGCCTGTTTTGACGTATCCTTCTTCATCTTTTTCAAATACAAAATGCTTATAAAACTGCTTAAAATGCAGGATTTCTAAATTTACATCTTTTGTATCAACGCTATAGCTTCGACGTGAGATTGAGAGAACTACAAGTATAGCTACACTTTTTTGAGTGCACACTATGGATACTGGGTGCACCTTTTAACGATAGGAAGGGCTATAGTTAAAAAGTTTGAGAATCTATTTTCTACAAAACAATTTTTTATTCTGGTAGAAAATTAAAGCACCTTTTTGTAATGATCCCCAAAAGTTAGATTTTTGGTCCAACTTTTGGGAGCACTACATTAGTTAATTAGGTGTTTTTAATCAATAAGTCGATTATAAAACTTACTTGCAATAATATTCGATTGCCTTGTTGACAAATACTGATGTCCCTTCGCCTGCAAACGCATCTATATTTTTCGTAAAATCACCACCGGAAGCATACATCTTGCCAAGTCCGGATAAAATCTCATTCGAGCACTTATAGAAATTAGCTGTAATAAATTCCTGCAGTTTCTTTACCAAAGCCTGAACTTCAACTGAATCGCTGGGTTGTGATTTTACCTTGCCAAATTCTGCAAAAATCAGCATGAGTTGTTGATGGAGCATTTTTGTTTCCTCGCTGTTTCTCCTTTTTTCTTTAGCTTCAAATTCCTTGAATTCCGGTGTATCTCCCCAATACTCTTTTGCCTGTTTGGCATACTCATCAATTTTGCTTGTGTCAAATGCTGTAAAGTTCATATAGTTACCTCCTAATGCTTTTAATCCCTTTGCAAAAAGAATTAAATTTTCCAAATGCTCTTTTTTCAGGATTAATAATTTGATTTGTTGTTCCAGCGCTAAATCTTTGTCGAAATGCTCACTGGTTATTATTTCTTTAATTTCTTTGAGCGGAAATTCCAGAGCTTTAAACAGCAAAATGGATTGTAGTACCTTTAGATCCTCATCACCATACAACCTATATCCTGACTCCGAATAAGCGGACGGTTTTAACAAACCGATTTTGTCGTAATACTGAAGAGTACGAATACTAATTCCTGCCATCTTGCTGACTTCATTCACTGTTTTCACTATCTCACCTCCTTCCTTATCACTAGAATAAAGTATTACGCAACGTCATAGTCAAGTATTTTTTGCTAGCGTTACCGTCTAATGCTCAACCTAGGACTGTTGTATTTATACAGCTTCAATCAGCAAACCATGAGTTCCGATTGACACCTATCACATCTTTTCTGAGTTAATAGTTATGATGTGGATTTGAAATACTTAGGATTGATTCATCCTAAAATATAGGGCACAATCCCCTTAAAAGGAGGCTATCGTTATGAATGTAAATACAGATACGCTGATTTCAATTTCTGAAGCCAATCAAAACTTCTCAAAGGTTGCTCGTCTTGTCGATAAATACGGTTCAGCTGTAATACTAAAAAACAACTCTCCGCGCTATGTGATTTTAGAGTTTCCTAAAGCCGATGAGGTTTCTGCTCCAGCTGATGATAAGGTCATGGCTTTATCGGATATGTTCATCAAAAAGAACAAAAAAGTCTATGAGGAACTTGCTAAATGAAGTATTTAACACGAGAACAGGTGATTAAATTTCACCAGGCTCTGATTGAAACAAGCGGTGGTTCGTTAGGTATTCGTGATGAGGGAATGCTCAACTCTGCGCTAAAACTCCACTACAGACTTACATTTGAGAGCATTTTTAGAACTTGTCAAAGTCTACCTGACCTGCAAAGCCTACCTTTTATTTTATCTTTCGAGCTGTATTTTCCCACTTCACCAGCTGGGTGCAAAGTGGCGAATCGACTTGCATGATCGATTAAAACATAATTCGCGAATGCACTTCGATTCGCTGAGCTTGCTCAAAGTTGAAAGCACAGTGTGCTTTCAACGCAAGCGAAGTACGTTAACATCCTGTGCACTCAACCCCAGAGCGTAGACATGTTCCCTCATACAGCCAAACTGCGCTCAAAAAACCACACCAAGCCAGCCTAAAGCCGCCACACGCTAAACCTTTTAACGATAGCCCTCACAAACCCCTGCTACACAAGGACTAAAATGCACCCACCTAATCAGCCTCCTGCATCAGATAGTACGATCAAGCGCCGTGATGGTGGGAAGCCCCGCTTATTTTCTCGTTTGAGTTTGAACATAAAAATAGCAGATAAAGGGAAGGAAATGAATTTACACAACTTTTAGGACTTGACCTATGAAATAATTAATAGTTCCATTTTCAATCAATATATAGAGACCGAGTCCAATAAACACGACAGGTACAATTACTTTTTCGCACTTTTCCACAGTCTCTCCGATAGCAGAAATTGAGGCGAGATTTTGAGATAATTTGCATAGAATCAAAATCCCTAAGGCAAATATTACTAAACTTATACTAATCTCAATCAAACTCTTTCCTGTAAAATAGGGGATATAAATTCCTAAATTATCTCCACCCATTGCCACTGTTAAACTTGTAAATGCTAAGATTTTTGATCCATCTCCGGTAATTTTCCCCTCGATATCTTCTTCATCAATATCTTCATCCACAAAAATTGCTCTTATACCAAGACCTAGCGGAATTAGACCAAGGAGTCCGATAATCCAATCTTGTGGAATAAAATTTAAAAAGTAAGCGGCAATAAGACTAGCCAGTACAAGCAGTCCTGTACCTAAATACTGCCCTACATAAATTGATTTCAAACCTTTCTTTCCTTGACTAGCGAATAAAATAGTCAAAACAACTAAGTAGTCAATGGATGTAGAAACAAAAACTAATAAAGCGGATACTATTGTTTCCATTATTTCTCCTTTCAAAATGTTAAATTTTTTAGACAAGGGGGGTACAAAGTGGGTGCACTTTTTAACGTTAACATCCTGTGCACCCGACCCTAGAGCGTTGACATCTTCCCTCATACAGCCAAACTGCGCTCTTAGAAGATTATGACAAGAAGAATGTGTTTGATATTGAAGAATATATAAAGAGAAAAGGCAAAGTTAAGCTTAATAGAAATACTGTAATTACAAGATTAAACGAGTAAACACTAGGTATGTCTTATCGACATGTTCGTATGCAGAAACATATCCATGAACCTTTTAACAATTATCTCTGCCTATCGTTAAAAGGTCTCAAGCAAATAAACTTAGAGTTCTCACACTCCTAGATATTTAATATATATTTGACACGGATTCCACTCATCCCATAAAGTTGGAAAACATTCCAATTCTTTATATCCCATCGCGATATAAAAATGATTTGTAATATCATATTCTTTGTAGTGTCCCATCTGAACAGTTTTTACCTGTGAGTATGTGTAACCCATCTTCCTTGCCATAGCTTCGTATGCTTTGTTAAGTACCGAGCCAACTCCCATTCTATGGAATTTCTTTTTTATACCCATCACAAAAATCTCTGCACAATCCTTGCTGGTTGCGTTTAACACAATAAACCCAACAAGTTTATCATTAATATAACAAGCAAGAAAAGGCTTTTCCTGTGAATCTTGAATATATTCTTCTGTACTTTCTGGCATTCCAAACCATTCTTGAAGATCATACAATACTTCTCTAGATACAGATTCCTTTTCTAGTTTATTCTCAATTTCTTTTACTTTTATATTCAATCCAGTCCTCCACAAACTCTAATTTATTCTTGTCATCAATACTAGAGCCTCCGCCGTCGAATCTTTCCAATCGAAGCTTCCTATTCGGTCGCTTCTCTTGGAGATTCTTGACATGAGACCTACCTCTGCTTCGCATCGATTAGCTTTGCTAATCGCGCGATAGCAGGGTTAGAGTTTCAACGTTGATTGACATTCCCCACTTCACAGGGTGGGTGCAAAGTGTGTGCACTTTTTAACGTTAACATCCTGTGCACTCGACCCCATAGCGTCGATATCTTCCCTCAAACAGCAAAATCACACTCAAAAACCACAAGAACCCAGCTTAAAGCCGCCACGCATTAAACCTTTTAACGATAGACCTCGCTAAGCCTTGCTACACAAAGGCAAATTTGCACCCACCTAATCAGCCTTTGACATCAATACGACAGTCTCGACGTGGATTGAGAGAACTCCTAGTATAGCTACACTTTTTTGAGTGCACAGGATGGATAGTGGGTGCACTTTTTAACGATAGGAAAAGCTATCATTAAAAGGTTTAAGACCTGCTTAATAGCTTGATTTTGAGCATAAAAAACAAAAAACAGCCTAGAGATGATTCCCCCTAGGCTGAGTTTTGTAACATTTCAAATGCTAAAAGTACTTTGGCTTTTATGATGCTCTTTGAACATCCACACTAATCTCTGATTTAAAAGTTATACTGAACCTGTCCTCGTAAACTTTTATTTTCTTGATGTACTTTCTTACCAGCTTCTCGTCATACTCACTAATATCATGACACTCACTTTTCAGAAAATCTTCCATTTCTCTGATTCGTCTTTTAGCATCTTCTTGACCTGCTTTTTCTATAAGAAGCTGCTGTTTCTTACCTTTAAGCTCATCAATCTCATCAGCTATTTTCGTGTAGTCTTTTTTAGCTTTAAGCAAGGTTAGTAGTATCGCTTGTTTGTCTGCAATTTTTTTATCAACCGTTTCAATCTCGTTTAAGTTGTTGCCCGCGATAATTTCTCTAATATTGTTATTCAACGTATCCAATACTTCATCCGGTACACTAAACACCTTGTTTATGGCTTTCACTGTGGCAGATTGCAGTTCGTTCTCTTTTACTGTCGGAGCATCACAAGCACTAGGACCATTTTCCCATCTGGTACAACAACGCCAAACAACAGAACGTACTCCTCGATTGTTCCAAGCAATTCTTCTGTAAACATCCCCACATTTAGAACAAACACATAAGCTGGATAAAGCGTACTTACTGGAATAAACTCTCCTTTTTTTATTCTCCTCACCACTAAACATGTTGGCTCGTCTTACCATTTCTTCTTGAACTTTAAAGAAAATATCTCTTGGAATAATCGAAGCGTGACTATCTTTTACATAATACTGTGGTTCTGTTCCATCATTTTTTATACGAACATGGTTAATAAAATCTGTCGTGATGGTTTTTTGTAAAAGAGCATCACCAATATATTTTTCGTTTTGCAAGATGGTTTTAATATTAGACAAGTGCCATTTAAATGCCCGGCGCCGTTTTTTTAATGCCGTCTTTTTCAAGGCCCTCCGCTATATCTCTAAGACTTGCTCCTTCTAAATATTCTCTATAAATCCTTCTTACGACTTTTGCTTCCTGTTCAAGAATTACAAGTTACTTGAAGATTATGATAAAAAGAATTTGTTTGATTGTGAAGATTTTTTGAAAAATAGGGATAAAACTAAATTAACTTCAAAATCTAAGGTATTAAAAATAAAAATATAAAAAACTAATTATAGGATTGAATATAGCAATAAACGATAGATAATAAAAAATCTATCGTCTTTTTAGTTTAAGAAATTATAAAAAAGCAAAGTACGCTTGACAAAAAAAGCAAAGCGAGCTATACTTTATATGTAAAGTTAGCTTGCTGTTGAAGGAGGAAAATGAAAAATACAATTTTTCGATTAAGAAAACAGCATAAAATAACTCAAGAAGAATTGGCAAATAAAGTTGGAGTTACAAGGCAGACCATAACTTCCATTGAAACTGGAAAATATATAGCGTCACTGCCGTTGGCTTTTAAAATTGCTAAGTTTTTTGATATGAGTATTGAAGAAATATTTAGTATAGAAGAGGATGATTAATATGAACAAATTAGAAAAATATAAAAAAGAAATAGGATTTAGAATTAGTATTTTAGTCTTATTATGTATGGTTGCCTTACTCGCAGTTATTATTGGAAATTTTTACTTAAAATATAAATTCCCATTAAAAGAAGATGTGACATATTATGTAGCAGTATTTTTTATTGGACTTGAACTTGTATCTGTATTCTACATGTCAATGCTTGGTAGAGCATATAGAAATAGAGATATATTGGAGAAGATGCATACTAAAGAAACAGATGAAAGAATGATATTAATAAAGATGAAGTCAGGATCAAATATAATACCTATATTTTCAATGGCTATTGTAACTGTTTCTTTATTTGTAGCATATGTAAGTTATGAAGCCTTTTTAGCGTTAATAATAGTTGCATTTGTGCAAATAATATTTTCTAAATTATTAAAAGTATATTGGTCAAAAAAGATTTAAAAATATCATAGTAAAGGTATTAGACGATAGACAGTTAAAACTCTATCGTCTTTTTTATACTCAAAATTAGGATGTAAAAATGGTAAGGATAAGAAGCCACACTTAAAACAATTTAATATATAAGACATTTAGCGATTGAAATATAAGTTCAGTCGCTTTTTTAATTGAAATTTATAGATTAAGGAGAAGAAATTAATGGATAGAGAAATGATAATTTAGCTGCCTAATCTTCGATTGTCGCTTGCCCGTTCATGAGCATAGGTAAAAGCCAATCACGGAGAGCTATCAAAGCTCTATTTTCACGTTGATTATACGATATAGTCGTATAAGCAGGCATATCCAATGCTATTAAACACCTTAAGTTCAATCTCATTTGGAATATAAATGGGTCGATTATTAACTAGTGGTTTATCACAAGAAAGTACAGCATCACCACTAATGAAAAATGGGTATTCTCCATTGAGATCTTTAGCTGCTCCGACTTTAATGGTAGATTTCTTCTCTTCACTGATAATGTCACCAAGCTTTCCGTTTGACTCTCTACGAAAGAATTCGTCACACAACTTCGCCGGTAACGAAAGGTGGGTTATTCACAATCTAGTAAAAAGATTTGAATTAAGCCAGGTAGCAACGCCATTATTGTTGTTGGAATCACAAACCTCGTCCGCAATCGCAAGCAACCGAGGATTACTATTCGATACCGCTACACCGTATCCCCCTGCGCGGAACATGTCTATATCTATAATATCGTCTCCGAAAACGACTGTGCGACTAGGCTTTACACCCAAACGATCGCAAATAACGTTCAAAGCATGACCTTTGTTTGCAAGGGGATTCGTAAGCATCCACAAAACATCTTCGCTAATGTGTAGCGAAAAATCGGTTGGAAGAATGCTCTGAAGTTTTTCCTTCTCACTCTCTCGAGGAACAATAATAATCTTGTCTGCAATGCCACTTGGAACATTAGAAAAATCGGTAATAACAAAATCCTGCTCGCTCCAAAGCATACGAACATCAAAATTAGTGTAACGAACATCGTTCATAACAATGCCAATGCGAAGCGTAGGAATCTCATTAAGCAAGCGCAAACACACACTACAAGCATGTTGAGAATCAAATCCAAAACGCGTAAGAGTATCAAGGCTTCTTTGCGAAGTAAGCTCACCTATCGTGCTGTGAGCACAGTCAAAATCAATAAGAGCACCATTAAGGTACGCGCAAACTTGAGCATTCAAATCGTGAATAAAATCAAAAGCACTTCCAACAGGTCGAGCAGTAATAATCGCAAGCGGAATTCCACATTCACTCAAACGCTTAGAAACGCTAACAGTTTCTTGGCTTAAATATCTGCTTTCAAAAGCATTAGCATCATGAAGCATAGTGCCATCAAGATCTGCTACCACAAGAGAAGGAGAAAAATGAAGCATAACAATAACCTAATGTATTTTAATTAGTCTAACATCTTCTAACATCTTAAAAAGCATAGCAAAATGTACACCTGCTCTGCTTATAAAATAAAAAGCGCATAACCTAATCGATTACGCGCTTAAAAGAATACTTAGATAAGTGAGAACTTAGTCATAAGATTCAAGGCAACAATAACAGCCACCCAAATCAACGCTATAATAACAGTCCAACGATTCAAGTTCTTTTCTGCAACACCAGAGCTACCAGCGTTCTTCGTTAAACCGCCGCCGAACATGTCGGAAAGACCGCCGCCCTTGCCCTTGTGCATCAAAATCAACAATGTCAACAAAATGCTGGTCAGCACAAGCAACACTTGCAAAACAATTTTCACAGCGGACACAAGTAACCTCCTGTTTTAGAGTACTTTGTAAAGCATAGTAAAAGCCATTGACCTATGTATTAAATTCGATTTTTGTAAGACGACAATTGAACAATAGTAGCCAATTCCTCAATGTCTAAAGAAGCTCCACCAATAAGAAATCCATCAACGTCTGGCTCACAAATAAGACTTGCTGCATTAGAAGACGTTACAGAGCCGCCATAAAGTATTCTAACTTTTTGTGATACAGTATCCCCGAAAGTTTCCTGCAGATCATCCCTAATAGCCTTAGCAGCATCTTGAGCAGACTGTGCTGTAGCTACCATTCCAGTTCCAATAGCCCAAACTGGTTCGTATGCAATAATCAAACGCTCTGCCTGCTTAGAATCCAAATCGCGAGTAACGTCATGAACCTGTCCAACTGCAAAATCAAGCTCTATACCCTGCTTGCGCTCTTCAAAACTTTCACCAACGCAAAGAATAGGTTGCATTCCAGCAGCAAGCACAGCTCGCACTTGGTCAACAATATTCGCATCATCTTCTGGATGATACTTGCGTCGCTCAGAATGACCTACAATCACCATTGAGCAGCCCAAGCTTGCAAGCATATCTGCAGAAACATCTCCAGTAAACGCGCCTTGAGCTGTAACGGAAACTGCTTGCGCGCCATAAAGAATAGGAAGATTATCAGACTCAACTAATACTTGCACACTTCTCAAGGACGTAAACGATGGCATAAGAGCAATATCGCATTTTTTACAATCGAAGCGAGAATCACATAGACGCCACCAGAATTTTTGAATAAAATGAGTGGCTTCGAGGTGATTAAAATTCATCTTCCAATTGCCTGCAACTAGCGGTTTCCTATTGACAACCATAATCACCCTTAAGAATTAGTTATAAAGATAAAATTAACATTATGCCGACCACGATCTACAAAAAGAATTTATAAAATCGAAGTCGGCACAATATTTTAAAATCACTTACTCAAGCACGCTCAAACCTGGAAGCGTCTTACCTTCCAAGAACTCAAGTGAAGCGCCACCACCAGTGGATATGTGAGAGAAGCCATCTTCTGGGAATCCAAGATTACGAACTGCAGAAGCGGAATCTCCACCACCGACAATAGTGAAAGTGCCGTTCTTCGTTGCATCAACCAAACCCTGAGCTACAGCGCGAGTACCAGCAGCAAACTCTGCAACTTCGAACACGCCCATTGGTCCATTCCAAACAACAGTCTTGGAATCAACAATCTTGTCGTGGAAAAGCTTTTGAGAATCAGGGCCAATATCCAAGCCCATCTTGTCTGCTGGAATAGCATCCGCTGGAACAACTTCTGGAGCAACAGGAGTATCGCCTGCTGGGAAGCCAGCGTTCACAACAATATCGGTTGGAAGAACAAGCTCAACGCCATTCTTCTTAGCAGTTTCGATATATCCCTTAACTTTCTCTAGCTGATCCTCTTCAAGCAAAGAAGTACCAACTTCATGACCCAAAGCCTTAAGGAATGTGAACACCATTCCGCCGCCAATAACAAGACGGTCAGCCTTAGAAAGCAAGTTTTCAATAACGCCAAGCTTGTCGGAAACCTTAGAACCACCAAGCACAACAGTCAAAGGACGCTCTGGATTTTCGGTTGCGCGAGAAAGTGCCTTAACTTCCTTCTCAACAAGCAAGCCAGCAGCAGCTGGAAGATCGGCAGCAACATCGTAATTTGAACCCTGAGCGCGGTGAACAACACCGAAACCGTCGGAAACAAAAACTTCTCCAAGAGCAGCAATCTTCTTAGCGTATTCAGCGCGTTCGGACGCATTCTTACTGGTTTCTTCAGCGTTGAAACGAACGTTTTCAAGCAACACAACGTCGCCATTATTCATGGCAGCTACCTTAGCCTGAGCATCTTCACCATAAGTATCTGCAGCCAAAACAACATTAACACCAAGAAGTTCACCTAAGCGAGCCGCTACTGGAGCCAAAGAGAGCTCTGGAACAACCTGACCCTTTGGACGTCCAAGATGGGCCATTAAAATAACCTTGGCACCCTGCTCACGCAAAGCTTTAATCGTTGGTAAAGCAGCCTTGATTCGACCATCGTCTGTGATAGTCGTGCCCTTGAGAGGAACATTAAAATCAGCACGAACGAGTACGCGCTTGCCGCTCAAATCTCCCAAATCTTTAAGTGTCTTCATTGGTATCCTTTCCAAAACATGATTCAACCAATCATGATGGCGAATTTAACAAGAAAAAAGACGAAAGCAAAGCTAAAACGTCTATAAATTCCATGAGCAATTATATCGCATGTGCGCAACAAGCACGCCCAAAATTAGATAATAAAAAACTACAAAAAATGCCGCATACTCAAAGTATGCGGCCAATACGAATAAATACTCAGTCAAAAAAGCAATTACATTCGCGACTTTTCTACTTTAGCGCAAAGCTGCAAAAGCCTACGAATACGACCAGCAACAGCATCCTTTGTAATCGGAGGATCCGCTAAATGACCAAGTTCTTCTAGACTTGCATCACTATGCTGCAGTCGCAACTTTCCTGCCATCAAAAGATTTTCTGGAATATCGTCCCCAAGAACATCGAAAGCGTGACGAACCTTTTCGCAAGCTTCTGCAGCAGCTTTAGCACTTCTGCGCATATTAGCATCATCAAAGTTTGCCAGTCGATTAGCTTTGCCTCTTGCTTCACCATCAGAACGCTTACCAGTCCATTCTCGAGCAGAACGAGGAGCTCCAATCAAAATCAACATACGCTCAATAGCGTCAGAATCTCTCAAAGTAACACGCTCAGAGCTTTTAACTTTGCGCGCCTTTGCACCAACTCCGAGTCGTGCTGCCATTGCTTGCAACGCTGTAGCAGCCTCATGAGTTGGGCAAACAATCTCTAAATAGCTTGCCTTTCCAGGATCGGATATAGCCCCATGAGCTAAGAAAGCACCTCTCCACGCAGCTTTAACCTGCGCAATACTTCCACCAACAATTTCAGGGGCAAGACCAGCAACGATATGCATACGACGGTCCAACAAACCTGATTGCAGAGCCAAAGCTGCAGCACCTCGCTCCACAAGAACATCGTAACGAGTAACAACACCTGTAGGAGTCTGACGAGTAGTTTGAGAAATCGTTGCTTCTCTTTGGAAACATGTCACAAGCGTATCTACAAGCCATTGCGCTGCGCTTAGAGAATCAAACTGTGCACGAATCACAGCCTGATTATTAACCGGCCTTAAGCCGCCACCAAAACGCATCATTGCTGCTGCCTGAGCCATAACAACCGCTGGTAGCTCACTATTATTTGCGACGAGTTCGTTCTTTACGTCGTCAAGAAGAGCCAAGGGAAACCTCCTATTTTGTTCTTCTTAGAGTATGCGTTGGGATTCATACAAGATGCCGTTGCACGATGTGCAAAACACCTACATGCTCGGCTTTCTGTGATACCCAATGACTTGGACATTTTACCTTTTTATAGTTCTACTTTTTATATTACATAATCCTATAGGAGAAATTAAATCATGTTCTAGATCTCATCTCTCTAGCAGATACTGTAACCTGCAATCCTCTTAATTTTAGTCTTCTTGCAAGCTCTATGCTAATAGCTACAGACCTATGCTGACCCCCAGTGCATCCAACAGCAATTGTTACATAATGCTTATCTTCTTTTGCAAAACCATCAATTGCCGTAAGAAGAGCTTTTTCGTAATAGTCTAAGAATTCTATTGCCGCTGGATTTTTAAGAACATAATCGCTAACTGCTTTATCTTTTCCAGTTAAATCCCTAAGCTCTGGAATCCAAAATGGATTGGGCAAAAATCGCATATCTGCCACAAAATCGGCGTCCATAGGCATTCCGTACTTGAACCCAAAACTAAAAATGTGAACAGATACTGTAGAAGATCCTTTTCCAAGCAACCCCTCATAAAGTTTAGTGGAAAGCTGATGAATACTAAGATTTGAAGTATCGATAATAATATCTGCGCAATCTTTAAGATGACATAAAAGCTCACGCTCTTCCAAAATACCATCTATAAGTCTTCCTCCGCGCTGCAAAGGATGTGGTCTGCGCACTGACTCATATCTTTTAATGAGCACAGAATCAGATGCATCTAAAAATAGTATTCGAGTTTTTACGCCTAAATCATCTATATGACCCAAAACAACAAATAAATCATCAAAATATCCGCGTGATCTTACGTCAATAACTGCTGCAAGCTTATGAACTTTAGATCCAGAAGATGTCATCATGTCTACAAGAGGGATGAGTAACTTTGGAGGAAGATTATCAATAACATACCAGCCCATGTCTTCCAAAGCATTTGCTGCATGAGATCTGCCAGCGCCGCTCATGCCAGTAATGAGCATTACTTCAAAATCGCTTGCCACCTGCGAGAATTCACTATTTTCAGTGATCATAACGCCTCCTTCAATGCTTTTTCCATGCAACTTCTTATGTAATCGTAATCTGTAGCCTTGTCAGATTGGTGTTTGATTATGCAAGAATCATCACACGAATCATCACTTGAATGCCTATAATCAAAAGTCATGAGTTTTACTTGATCTAGTGCTTGATATAAAAGCATTTCTTCTCCACCAATACCCATGCCATATTTTCTCCAAACTTTAAGCATCTGGCTTGGTCGAGGATCATATACAACGTCTAGCAAAGCTCCTAAATGTTTTATTGACTTTTCCTTGCAATATTCACACAAAGCGAGCGCTAATCCGTCTGCTATATGAGCAGGAACAGTGCTTATAACAATATCTGCGTTTACAATTGCTTCAATTGCATCCAACGAAGAAATAGATTCTAGAATGTGAGATTTATCACATTTTTCTATATCTTGCGATATTTTTATAAACTCAGGATCAATAGTAGGGAATTCTATACCGCAAACAGGCTTGTAGCCACGTTTGTTTTTAAGATTCAAGTTAGACGGCTCTATTCTTCTGCTATTTGGAAAATCCAATTTATATTTATCTACTAAATCGTTAAATCTACTAACGCCTTTAACAGTTTTACCATCGCTTTGCAATCTTGCAACAACACTAACTTTACTCAATTTTGAACCTTGAGCAATTTCTATTAAAGCTGCCATTGCAGAAGACGCAGTGTTTCCGCTGCCAATAATAACCGCACTTTTAGCGTTTAATATTTGAGACTTTAAAGAGTGTATTAACGCCATTACAATACCATTTACATCTGTGTTACAAAGCTCAATCGTCTCAGGATTTTCTAAGCATGGCTTTTTACTAAACACAGCAGTATTTGCAACACCAAGCGTTTTAGACCAATAATCGCAAGCTACACCTAGGCTCATAATTGTTTTTTTAAGTGGCATTGTAAGGCTTAAGCCTTTCCAAGAATCGTCAAGATGCGCAATAAAATCTTTTAAGTCTTCCTCGCTAACTTTTTCTTTACCATAATGCCAATTATTTAAGCCCAATGCCTTATATGCAGCATTGTGTAGAACTGGAGATAAAGAGTGCGATATAGGATTGCCCAAAACCGCGCAATTGTAGCATTTTTCAACCATTTTAACCTCTTTATTTATAAGTCTTTATTAATAAGTTTATGCGATTTTACAAATCCTTAGGATCCACACTAAATTTTAATTCACCATTTTTTCGCATTGCAAAATGCTTTGCACATTCTTTTTTCAAACGATTAACTAATTCATCTCTATACTCTAATGGCACTCTTACAACTGCTTTAACTCTGTCGTTTAACTCTTCAAAGCGTTGAGAATTTTGCTCGTGCAATGTTGAAGGAGGCTTCATTGGAACAATTCCAAGTAAAGGTGGAAGATATTCGGATTCACTCGAATCGCCTGAAACCACAGATTCACTATCTTTAGTTTCGACTTTTAACATTGGAAGATTACTAGAACTATCTAAATCACCATTTTTGCTTACAACTTTTGTAATATCTTCGCTTACATCTACACTCATTGCGCCAATCGCATTAAGCGTATCTACTACAGCCTGCCTAAAACCCCATATTCTTGCGACACATACAGTTGGCGGAAGAAGTGCTTCACTTCTTTCTTGCAACTCTTGTTTAGAAAGAATTGATGAATCCCATTCTTCCAAAGATTTAGCGAGAATATCGTAAGTTTCACCCAAAATAAGAACGCTTCCACCTCTGTTTTTTGACGCACACATTGAAGCTGCTTTCATCCAAGCATTCAAAGTGTCTATTCGAGAATCTAAACCAGTGTTGTAAAGACTCGTCCACGCGTCTAAAATCGCAACAAGACCATATTCTCCGCAAGAATTTTTAGATGAGCTTAAAACTCGAGGTTCTGCTCCTAAAGTACAAATGACAATCATCGGCTTCTGGTCAATCCACTCTATAACACCACTTTTCTGCTTCGCGGAAGATATAATAATTGGAACATCATTGAAAATCTTAAATATTTCTTTGGCGGTAAAATTGACGCCAACACGAATAGCCTCGATAAAGTTAGATCCACTAGAACAATTCGAGCACTTCCAGCCAATCGCAGCACTTCCACACCATGCGCATTTAGGAGCAGAACCATCTATTGGTAAGTCAAGAGGACCTGTACAGCGTTTACAACGAGCCATACTATGGCATTTTTTGCATGCAGCACGCTGAACAGTATCGTCTTGTGCTGTAACAAGTAAAACAGGCAGATTTGCGTCTAAAGTTTGTCTAATCGACGCTAGTGCAGTATACGGTATTCTAGATCCTGCACTCGGGTCATTTATCTTATTAAGGTTATCAGAATTAAGTAGACGAACCCATGGGCAAGCATTACTAACAATAGTATTAAATGGTTTAATTTCAATTAAAGGTCCACTTACTTTTGCAGCAAGATTTTTTCCTTTTAATTCGTTTTGGCTTATTACGCTTCTAGCAAAAGACATTGTTATGAAAACGCCATTATGATTTTGTGTGCGCAATCGCATAACGCCTCTAGCTTGAGCGTAAGGCATCATACCATCTGCGTACTGATATGCGCCATCTTCTACAATCACAAAAAGCGCTTGCGACTCAACTGGTGCATACATTGCAGATCTTGTTCCTAAAACACATGGAACAATTCCTTTTTCTATAGCTCTCCACGCTCTATACCTGTCTGCTGGAGAATCATATGCGCAAAGACGAGCAACATCTCCACTTAAAGTTCCACTTGGATTCTGCGATTTTTTATAAGGTTTAAGACCATAAACCATAAGG
Source organism: Gardnerella sp. DNF00476 (assembly GCF_049262735.1). Classification (NCBI taxonomy): domain Bacteria; kingdom Bacillati; phylum Actinomycetota; class Actinomycetes; order Bifidobacteriales; family Bifidobacteriaceae; genus Gardnerella; species Gardnerella sp. DNF00476. The sequence continues at coordinate 1,588,572 of NZ_CP058401.1, read as the reverse complement.
GCACGCATAACATCGTTTACTTCGCGAATTGTAGGAAGAACAACAGCAACTTGACGACCAGCTCTTATTGCAGTTACAATAATCCACGCTAAATCCTGAGCCCATCTCATTGCTCCTGGTAAGGCATCTATAAGAAAAGCTTTGCAATTATTCTTATAATTATTCGAAAGCGAACTATTTTCATGATGCAAATAATACGGTTTATGAACATCTTCTAAGGATTGTTTAAGAAGATTCGCATTATTGTAGGATGCAATCATACGAGCATATGTTGTTTTTCTAAGATTCTCACTTCCATCGTATTGAGATATCGCGCAAGTATCATTAGACCTAAAATTTTTTTGTAATTCATTAATCCATTTTACTCTTTTAGATAAATGAATATCGTCCAGCAAATTTTCTTTATCTACACCAGCAATTCTTCTAGGTAAAGCAAGTCTAATAATATTAGCTCTTGTTCCACCATAAGCATCAGCTATTGAAGAAATATCTTCCATAAAAGATTTAGAAACTACTTCCCCTATTGGAATAATTTTTTCAATAAACTTTAATGAAGATATTGGTGTTGTGCTTGATTCACTCCTACTCCAAATAATTCCATTTACGCGTCTAGTACCAAATTTGACGCGGACCATACACCCTGGCTTAGCGTAATCATCCTGATCTTTGCTAACAATGTAATCAAAAGTTTTACCGAGATGAGATGCTTGAACATCCAGGACAATATGAGCAATAGGGCAATTATCAGCTTGACTCTGGGTTGAATCACTCTTCTTACGCCTACGTGGTTTGCGCGCTAAACCATCAAGTGAAGGCTGCTCAAGCATTAGCACATCCTTTTAAATCCTCAAATCAATTTTTTAAAGATTTTACCTCATTCTTAATCTGATCAACACGATTAAGTCTTTCCCAAGGAAAATCAACATCTGTTCTTCCAAAATGTCCATAAGCAGAAGTTTTCGAGTAGATTGGTCGAAGCAAATCAAGCTCGTCGATAATTGCTGCTGGGCGTAAATCAAAGACTTTTCGAACAATCTTAGAAATATCTGAACGAGTAATTCCATTAGCTTCGGTTCCAAAAGTTTCTACATTCACGCTAACAGGCTCTGCAATTCCAATCGCATATGCAACTTGTACCTCTATTTTATGGGCTAAACCTGCGGCAACAAGATTCTTAGCAACCCAACGCGCAGCATAGGCTGCAGAACGATCCACTTTACTAGGGTCTTTGCCAGAAAAAGCTCCACCACCATGATGTGCAGCCCCTCCATAAGTGTCTACAATAATTTTTCTGCCTGTTAAACCAGAATCTGCTGCAGGACCACCCAAAACAAAAGATCCAGTTGGATTTACAAGCATTCTGTAATCATTATGATTTACGTTTTTCCCTAACACTTTGTTAAGAACAGGCTCTACAACGTTTTGGACAAGTTGATTTCTAAGCCAATCATGACTCACATCTGGGTCGTGCTGTGTTGAAATAAGAACAGTATCTAAACGAACAGGGTTCCCAAATTCATCATATTCGATTGTAACCTGTGTTTTACCGTCTGGTCTAAGTTTAGATACAATTCCAGATTTTCGCACGTAGGATAGGCGCTGGGCAAGCTGATGAGCTAGATATATTGGAAGTGGCATATAAGCGTCTGTCTCATCGCTAGCATATCCAAACATAACGCCTTGATCGCCTGCGCCTTGGCTTTTATAACGATCTTCTTTAGACGCAATACTTTCGGATTCTAAATCTAATCTAGAAACACCTTGATTTATCTCCGCGCTTTGCTCAGTTAGCGAAACCATTACTCCACATGAATCAGCATCCAATCCAACAGTTGAACTGTTGTATCCTACTTCGCGTACAACTTTTCTAACAATGCCTGGTATGTCGGTGTATACTTCTCCCCTAACTTCCCCGAAGACTACAAATTGTCCTACGCATGCACAAACTTCAACAGCAACATGCGCATGAGAATCTTGACGAAGCATATCATCTAGAATCGCATCTGCAATCTGATCACAAAGCTTATCAGGATGACCTTCTGTAACAGATTCTGCAGAAATAAGTTTAGCTTCCGACATAACTCCCCTTTAATTAAAAAATTAAAACTTATGCGCTAAAACCAATAACAGCCGCATATCCAATACCAACAAGCATAGGATAATACGGCTGCAATTAAAAATGTAAAGAAAACTTAATTTCCCTCATTCATATCATCTTCACCAAGATTCTCCACCAGCAAACCTTTATTAATTTCTCGGAATGCTATAGAAAGAGGCTTCTCCTGGTTTCTATAATCAACAAGAGGACCGACGTTCTGCAACAATCCTTCGTTAAGCTGAGTGAAATAAGAATTAATCTGCCGTGCTCGTTTTGCGGCAAACAAGGCAAGCGCATACTTGGAATCCGCATGCTGCATCAAATCATCAATAGGCGGATTTGCAAGTCCCGTAGGTGTTGGCTTAGTGCCCAATGCCATAATGTTCTCCATATTCTATGGTGCCACAATAGTTTCCAAGTAGACTATTGTAAGCTATTGCAAGGATATTTAGGAATTACTCATTTAGATTAATCTAAATTAATTTAAATTAATCTAAATCGTATTCTTTAGCTATTATCTTCCAAAGTTCATCTGCAGCGCGCTGAGCATCGTCATTAACAATCACAAAATCAAACTCGCTAGACGCAGCCATTTCTACTTTAGCGGTTTGCAAACGCTTAGCCTGCTGCTCAGGAGTTTCAGTGCCTCTACCAATAAGTCGACGCTTAAGCTCCTCAAAGCTAGGAGGGGCAATAAATACGTATACGACTTCTAAACCTAATCTAGAAGCTTCCTGCTTAACTCTCCTAGCTCCCTGAAGATCAATCTCTAGAAGCGTTGGAACGTTTTGAGCAAGATGATCTAAAACAGGCTGAATTAAAGTGCCATAATGTGCCATTCCATGAACAAGAGCAGTCTCCAGAAACTCTCCGTTCCTCTTCCTGCGCTCAAACTCTTCTTCATCAATGAACCAATAATGAATTCCATTAAACTCATCATAACGAGGTTTTCTGGTAGTCGCAGAAACAGAAAGCCAAATATTAGGATGTTTTTCGCGCAATACTCCCTCAACAGTGCCCTTACCAGCTGCAGTAGGACCAGTAAGAACAATCAAACGCCTTTTAGTAGCGACTGGCATACTCTGTGTATCGTTTAAACTAACCATATTTGACTCTCTTAAATAATTTTCATGAATCCATTAAAGCTTGACGAATATCCCAAGCTATTCGTTCAGTTGCAGTAGATAATGCACCAATATCTGGACCATGAGAAGCAATAGACCTAGAAACTGTTACTAAAACATTTCCATGCGTACCAGCAAAAACCGTTTTCAAATCGTTAGCTTCCGCTCCCTGCCAACCGTAACCTGGAGAAAGAATAGGACCAGTAAAACTCGTTAAATCGATTCCACCGCCATTCATCCAATCTCCAATAGTGGCTCCAACAATTAAGCCAACGGAACCCATGCCCTTTGTATTATTGTTAAAAATTTGCGCAGTTTGAGCAATACCATGAGCAACAGTTGTGCCGCGGTAGGAACCAGTCTGACGAATAGCAGTTTGCAAGCTAGCGCCTTCGCGATTAGACGTTAGAGAAGCAATGAACACGCCCCTGCCATTATTAAGAGCCTCATTAATCAACCCACCCATTGACCTAGCTCCGTAATACGGAAGAAGTGTAATAGCATCAGTAAGAAGAGGCGCATCTGGCTTAAAGTATGCGTCGGCAAGCGCAGAGATTGTTGTAGACAAACCACCATGACCACAATCAACAATAGTAATTACATCCATTTGTCTTGCAGCATACAGCACTCGTTCGAGCGCCGCGAACCCCTTAGACCCGTAACGCTCGAACATGCTCGACTGGAATTTTACGGCAGCAGCTCTGCCGTTCATGGCCTGAAGCATACGCATGGAGAACAATTCTGCTCCTTGAGCATCCATCTTGTATCCCCAATTAAGCAGCATCTTGCGGTGCGGATCTATGCCAACGCATAATGGCCCATATTTTGCCATAGCGTTTTTTAGACGCAATCCAAAATCGGATCTTTGCGCCTGCAATTCCTGCTCTCGTATGCTTTCGGTCATGTATTAAGCCCGACTTTCTTCGTTTTCTGCCTTCTCGATTGCAAACAGTTGCTTTGCATGCTCCTGAATGCTCATCACTTGGTAATCGTTGTTCTTAACGGCTTCTATAGCCATAAGAACTGGTGCAAACTCCGTAATTGTAGTGAATTGCGGAAGGTCTGCTGCAACAGCAGCTGCACGAATAGCATAACCATCTGTACGCGACCCTCTGGAATTCGGCGTGTTCAACACCATATCAATCTTACCATTCTCAATCAGCTCAACCACGTTTTTGCCGATTCTTTCATGCGAAGGCACGTCATTTCGCACATCCTTCGCCGTGTCGCCAAGGCTAGAAAGCTTATCAACAATAACGGAATCAATGCCGTAACGTCTAAGAACAGATGCCGTACCTTCTGTAGCCCAAATCGTAAATCCAAGCTCTACTAGGCGCACTGCAAGTAGCGGCAATTGTCTTTTATCTGCATCACTTACAGACACAAACACGTTGCCGCTTGTAGGCAAACCGCCCTTGTACGCTGCAAGCTGACTCTTAGCAAAAGCATGTGGGAAGTCGCGGTCAAAGCCCATAACTTCTCCAGTAGAGCGCATCTCTGGTCCGAGCAAAATATCGACTGTGCGACCAACAGGCGTGCGGAAACGTTTGAAAGGCAAGACGGAAGCTTTAATAGCAACTTGCTGGCCTGGGTGAATATCTCCACCATCTCCCTTAGGAAGAAGAAGACCGCGCTTTCGCTGCTGTGCGATTGTTTCCCCAGCCATAATTCGAGCAGCAGCTTTAGCAAGAGCAACTCCCGTAGCTTTAGACGCAAACGGAACAGTACGAGATGCTCGAGGATTCGCCTCAATTACGTACAAAGTGTTTGCCATAAAAGCATATTGCACATTAATAAGACCACGAACTGAGCATCCGCGAGCAATCGAAAGCGTGCCCTCGCGAAGTCTACGAATTTGATCGTCGGAAAGCGTGCTTGGAGGAAGAGTACAAGCAGCGTCACCAGAGTGTACGCCAGCTTCCTCAACATGCTCCATAATTCCGCCAATATAAAGCTCATTGCCGTCGTAAAGTGCGTCAACATCAATCTCAATAGCGTCCTGAAGGAACTTATCAATCAAAAGCGGCGAAGGCAAACGACCAGAAACAACAGTGTCTGCTTGAGCTTCCTGTAAAGCACGATCCACATATTTTGCAAGCTGAGCATCATCGTACACGATTTCCATTCCTCGACCGCCAAGCACATAACTTGGTCGCACAAGAACAGGGTAACCAATTGCGTGAGCAGCATCTTTAGCCTCTTCAAGGCTTAATGCAGTTCCGTAGCGCGGAGCATTCATGCCTTCTTGACGAAGAACCTCACCGAAAAGCTCACGATTTTCCGCCAAATCAATAGCCTCAGGCGTAGTGCCCAAAATTGGAACTCCTGCAGCTTTAAGGCGCGCTGCAAGCGAAAGTGGAGTTTGGCCGCCAAGTTGCACAATAACACCTTTTACTGGACCAAGCTTCTTTTCTGCTTGGTAAATTTCGAGCACGTCTTCAAAAGTAAGCGGCTCAAAGTAAAGGCGATCCGACATATCGTAGTCTGTAGAAACTGTTTCAGGATTGCAATTGACCATAATTGTGTCGTAATCCTTACCCAGCTCTTGCACAGCATGAACGCAAGTGTAGTCAAACTCAATACCCTGACCTATTCTGTTTGGACCAGAGCCAAGAATGATTACAGCTTCACGATCGCGTGGCTTAAGCTCGCTTTCGTCAGCGTAGCAAGAATAGTAGTAAGGTGTTACAGCGTCGAACTCGGCAGCACACGTGTCAACCGTTTTGTAAACAGGATGCAATCCATACGCCCAGCGAAGCTCTCGAACCATGTTTTCGCCTTCGTCGCCAAGATTACGCAAATGCGCAATTTGAACATCCGAAAGACCAGCAAGCTTAGCATTCTTTAACACTTTTGGCGTCAAATTTTCTGCTTCACGAACCTCTAAAGCTGTTTTATTGATTAACGAAAGCTGCTCAACAAACCATGGGTCTATCTTTGTTGCGTCAAAAATCTGCTCAGGCGTAGCCCCACCCCAGAGCGCGCGCTGAATTTGCAAGTAGCGGTGCTCGGTTGGAGTATGAATTTCTTCAAGAAGCTTAGCAACTTCTTCTTTACTTGGGCGCTCGCCGTCCCAATTAAAGCAAGCGTGACGTTTATCAATTGATCGCATTGCTTTTCCAAGAGATTCCTGGAAATTTCCAGCCAAAGCCATTGCTTCGCCGACTGACTTCATAGAAGTTGTAAGCGTAGTGTCTGCTCCAGGGAACTTTTCAAAAGCAAAGCGCGGAATCTTAGTTACAACATAGTCAATCGTTGGCTCAAAGCTTGCAGGAGTTGAACGCGTAATATCGTTTTGAATTTCGTCCAAAGTGTATCCGAGGGCAAGTTTTGTAGCGATTTTTGCAATCGGGAAACCAGTTGCTTTAGATGCTAGCGCAGAAGAACGCGAAACTCGCGGATTCATTTCGATTACGATAATGCGACCAGTTCGAGGATTGATTGCAAACTGAATATTGCATCCGCCAGTGTCAACGCCAACACCTCGAATAATCGCGATGCCAATATCGCGCATCTTTTGATACTCGCGATCTGTTAGCGTAAAGCATGGAGCAACTGTAATCGAGTCGCCTGTGTGAACGCCTACAGGATCAACATTTTCGATTGGGCACACAACAACAACATTGTCTTTGGAATCTCGCATAAGCTCAAGCTCAAATTCCTTCCAACCTTCAATGCCTTCTTCAATAAGCACTTCGTTTGTTGGAGAATAGTGAATGCCTGCTCCTGCAATGCGGTGTAATTCTTCCTGATTGTGAGCAATTCCAGAGCCTAAACCTCCCATTGTGAAGCTTGGACGCACAACAACTGGGTACCCTAGTGTTTCAACAATTTTGTCTACTTCTTCAATTGAGTGAGCAATAAAGGATTTTGCACTTTCTGCCCCAGCTTTTTCAACAACTTTTTTGAAAAGCTCACGGTCCTCTCCGCGGTCGATTGCCTCAAGAGATGCACCAATAAGCTCTACATTATACTTTTCTAAGATTCCTGCACGACCCAAGTCCATTGCGGCATTAAGAGCAGTTTGACCACCTAATGTTGGAAGAAGCGCATCTGGCTTCTCTTTAGCAATAATGCGCTCCAAAATTGCCGTGTCTATTGGCTCAATATATGTTGCGTCTGCAAGCTCTGGGTCCGTCATAATAGTAGCAGGATTAGAGTTTACAAGAATTACGCGGATTCCTTCTTCGTGAAGGACTCGGCAAGCTTGCGTTCCAGAGTAGTCGAATTCTGCAGCCTGACCAATTACGATTGGACCAGAACCAATAACCATTACGGATTTAATATCAGCACGTTTTGGCATTATAAATTCCTTTTATCCCTTTATACCTACTATTTTTCGCTTTTATTCTTGTGATTTTGCATAAGTTCTACAAAGCGGTTAAACAAGTACGATGCATCATGAGGTCCTGCGGCTGCTTCTGGATGATATTGCACAGAAAAAGCTGGAATATCAAGGCATTGCAAGCCTTCTACAACATTGTCGTTAAGATCTACATGAGATACTATTACGCGACCAAAATGTCCATTTTCGTAAGGAGACTGAACAGTCTTACCAATAGGTGCATCTACAGCAAATCCGTGATTATGAGCCGTAACTTCCACTTTTCCAGTAGTCACGTCTTTTACAGGCTGATTTATGCCACGATGACCAAACTTAAGCTTGTACGTTCCAAACCCAAGCGCGCGACCTAAAAGCTGGTTTCCAAAGCATATTCCAAAGAATGGGTATCCTGCGTCTAACACGTTACGCAATAATTCCACTTCTCGATTTGCTTGAGCAGGATCACCTGGTCCATTCGAGAAGAACACGCCATCTGCATTAAGTGCTTGAAGTGACTCAAAACTTATTGAGGAGCTTACAACGTGCACACGGCATCCACGCTGTGCCAAACGATGCGGAGTCATGGCTTTTATACCAAAGTCCACAGCTACAACAGTGTAAAGAGGCTCCTTGCCTTCGTAATCTCCACAAGGCTCAATTGTATAAGCTTCTTGCGTGCTAACTTCGTCAGTTAGTCGCAAGCCTTGCATTTGAGGAGTTTGTTTAATCTCATTCACAAAAGACGCAACTGTGCGAATTGCTCCAGTAGATTTGTCTATCAGTGCTTCATTAGAAAAAATGCCGGCACGCATAACGCCAACTGAGCGTAAATGTCGTACCAGCATTCTCGTATCAATACCACTGATTCCTACTATCCCTTGTTTTTCTAAATCATCTTCCAAGGAACCAGTGGATCTCCAATTGCTAACAATAGGGCTTGGAGCTTTTACCACGTATCCTGCAACCCATATTTTTGAAGATTCTGGGTCTTCATTGTTAATTCCCGTATTTCCTATGTGTGGGAACGTTTGAACAACTATTTGTTGATCATAACTTGGATCAGTAAGCGTTTCTTGGTAACCAGTCATTCCTGTAGAGAACACGATTTCAGCGCGCGTAGAACCTTTTGCGCCAAATGGTTTACCAACGTAAACTTGTCCGTCTTCCAATACTAATACTGCATCATCAGTGCCGAATCCGGCGAAGGTGTCGTTATAGCCCACCTTAACCCCCTTATGGCTTTAGGTTATTCGTGGCAAGTCTACTCAGATTGGCGGACGGCGACGCGCCGATATTTAATATCAGAAATTTTTACTACTATCTCTTAAATCAATCTCATGAATTTCTTTGTAAATTGCACATACGTCATTAAGATTAATTCTGAACTGACTCCTCGATTTAGGTTTCCATTTGTTATCAATGAATGAAAGTTTGTCTCCCGGATCGAAAATTATCTTACGGTCATTAAATGCTTGTAAAAATAATCCAAAACTTGTTGATATTCCTAGAGTTATAAGCGGACCAAATTCAACCAGCTTTTGTCCTTCAACACTCTCATAAACATATGGAACATATGCAACCCTGTTGTGCTTTCTCTGCCAATGTTCAAGAATTTTTAAGAATGACCATCCTGCAGCAAGTTCTCCAGTTTTGCTATCAATTAATGCAATTTTCCCATTGGGATCAAAGTTCTTTGCATTAGTAAAACCAATAATTTTTATTATCAGCTTAGCGCTATCTTTTTCTTCTGAATCATATTTAATATCACTGGAAGTAAGATAATACTCAATAGGATTACCATCACTATCTTCTTTACTAACATGCCCATAACGTAATATAAAGTCAGCTTGGCTTGTAGATGTAATCCAACCAATATCGGGTTGAGGAGTAAATAAGGTGATCTTATGGTTATTTCTTTTTTCTAAAGAAGACTGTTTTATTGCTTTTAATTCCCAAACATCAAAATCAGGACTTGGAATAGCATTTTCCCCTATTCCAAGTTCCGCCTCCAAAGTTAATCCAGGCGCATTTTGAGCAATATAAGGTTTTACAATCTTCCCATCATTTGTTAATCTCCAAGGAACAATCTTTTTATTTATAACATTCACAAGCGCAGATTCTAAAATTGAAAATTCGTTATTATTTTCATCATTAATTACAACCTTGCATATATGACCATTTGAAAAAGTATCCATTCTAGGAACGTATTGAGCCGCTGGAGAAGATGCTCCAACAACTAAACCTAAAACATAGGATTCGTGAGAATTGTGTTTCTTGAATGCTCCAAAAAATAAACATCTTCCTTCTTCATGACCACGCTTAGTTTCGTTCATAAGATCAGAAGGACCAGATTCACAACCTTGTAAAAATCCAGAAAATCTTACTTCTGGATATTGAGGATAGTAGCACATTTTAGAATTAGGCGCATCAAATATTCCATTTGGAGTTACCCATTTCCAAGGAATAGGTATTTGTATTACATAATCACTAGAGCTTTTCTTTTTTGAATTAGATTTTTCATATTTTGGAACACCTAAAGGAAGAAATGACAAATCAGAAGGATCTCCAGCAAGCCAAACCTGCTGCTTAGAATTATTATTAGCAACGAGCCTTTTCACCCAAATACTATCCGCACCAGCTTCATTAAGTAAAGCACAAACTTGGCGTATATCCAACTTGTCATACCAATTGGCATCATCTTTGATATCAATACTTTCCATGTTTGAATAATATCAAACATGATAATAATTTAAAAATAACTTTTGTAATAGTTATATTAACTATTTCTACTAGCACCAGATATAGCAAATAATTTTGCCTCTTTAATAGCCTTATCAGCTTCTTCTACATTATTGGTTTTTTTACAATATTCACTACTTTTCATAATATTAACTATGTGCGGACGCATTATACGAGCAACCTCTGCAACGGCCGGAACAACAACAGAATTACCAAATTGTCTATAAGCTTGAGTATCTGAAACAGGAATACGAAAATCATCTGGATAACCCATCAACCTAGCACATTCTCTTGGAGTCAATCTACGTGGGCGATTACCTTTTTGTTCAACAAGTATTTCAGATCCATCTTTATAGTATCTAGCAGAAATTGTACGAGACACCATATCTGGTGTAACTAGGCCGTAGCCAAAACCATGCCCCATTGATTCATGTTTTAACTTATAATCCTGCAAATACTTCCAAAGTCTCTCTGTAAGAGTGTATTTAGCTTGAACAGAATTATTATCAAAATTAAAGAACCTATCTCCATCCCAAGGCAAATAAGGTTCCGTTCCATCGCTTTTATGCAATATATCAGCAAGTATCGGTTTATGCTCAGGAAATCTTAAATCTTCCCAATTAAAATCTGTTTTAGAGCGAAAACCAACAATATAAATTCGTTCTCTATGTTGAGGAACAAAATTCTGACCATCTATGACTTTCCAGTGAACTTCATATCCTAAATCATTCTTTAGAGTATCAATTATAACTTTAAAAGTTCTTCCATTATCATGCGATGTAAGATTCTTCACATTTTCAAGAAGGAATGCAGCTGGCTGTTTTGCAGCAATAATACGTGCAACATCAAAAAATAATGTACCCTGTGTTTTATCCCTAAATCCAGTTTCTCTTCCAAGACTACGCTTTTTAGAAACTCCAGCTACACTAAAAGGTTGACATGGGAAACCTGCCAAAACAACATCACAGTCTGGAATATCTTTTGCATCAATTTTTGTAATATCGCCAGACATATTCTCTGCAAAACCATAATTCGTTCTATAAGTTCTAGCAGAAAACTCGTTCCATTCCGACGAAAAAACCGCATGACCACCATTAGCGGCAAAACCTCTTCTAATACCACCTATCCCCGCGAATAAATCTATTGTGCGAAAATCAACTCCATCTTCACGTGTAGTACCAAAATACAAATCACGTAAAGCCGGAATATAAGCTTGTTTACAATCAACTTTTCCAGATTCCCATCTTTCAACAGTCGATGTTGAAACATGTAAAGACTCAGCAAGCTGTCTACGCGTAATAGATTCCCTCAATAAAGAAATCAAATTATAAGCATTATCATATGAGTCATCTAACAAATTTCCTGTAAAAGCTTTAAAGCACATGGGAAAAATATACCTCATTATGATGACAAAAATTCCCAGATTATTAATATAAATAAGAATCCGATGCATCGTACAGTTAGTACCGGAAAAACGGGAGCTATATACCAAAAGCTATGTTAGAAATCATGTATTAGACTTTGTAATACAAGAGTTTTGCGATAATCGAATCTGTTTTCTACACATTCACTACCCGTGCAAACGTTTCCCAAATCTGCAAAAACGACATTTCCTTTACAAACGTGTAAAAGAAATGTCGAAACAATCTCCTGTAATATTCCACAAAATGACTGACACTCGCGCTCTAAGCGTTCAGGAAGATCGTCGCGCAAACGCCGAGAATTCACAGTGAAAATGTGAAATCACATGAATGCAAAAGTCACTTTTGCGACACGCGCGACACGCTATTCGCAGTAGGAAACACAATTCCCCCCCCCCCGGTAAAAAATTTTTGTTATGTCCAAATAGTATCTAGCATATACATGTGGGTTTTCTGCAATTTGCTCAAATTAGCGAATATTTTGCAGCAATTTTGTATTTATTACTATTTATTTCGAGGACGTACATATCATGAGAAAATCATGCCAAAAAAATAGCAATTTTGACTTCTTCAATACTGCTAAGCAGCAGCGTGATTTTATGCGCGACTACAGCTGAAGCAAACGTAGCTGTCAGCAATAATGCAACAATAAACAATACAGGAACCAATGCAAACACCAATACAAACACACAATTATCTCAACGAGCACAACAAACTAAAGCAATTCAGCAAACTAAACCAGAACAGAAGCCTAAACAATAAAATTCTAGCTCAATAGCGTCAGCTATTTTTGCAGCACAGAACGTGCTTACAACAACACCAACACAAAATAACAATGGCTTTCCTACACATGAACAAGGCACATCCGCATTAGTATTCGATTTTGATTATGCAGAAGATCCTAGTTATGGCCATACATACCAGAGCGCAATGAGCAATGTAAATAATACTATTAAGAACTTGTGGAATAGTCTTCAAATTACCGTAAGTAAGTCTGAAGATACTGCTAAAGATAAAGGCAAAAACGGCAACAAAGACAAAAACAAACCTACTAGCAAAACGTACACTGTTAATAACAGTGAAGTATCACAATATGTATATTCAAACGGTAATGTTATAAAAAAGAGTGATTCAGTTTACCATTTTGGCGGTTACTGGAAAGATGGCGATGTTCTAACCGTTACAGTTGACCCATCTGCGCTAACTAATGCCGGTTACCATTTGTCAGAAGATGTTTACGAAAAAGGCGACACAGACGAAAAAACATACATTAACGGCAAAGGCTACAACGTTTTCAAGATAACATATGATATAAAAGATAAAGATGGTAAACCGAAGGCCATGATTGTACGTATTCCACTAGGAAAATTGAATGTGACATTTAATCCCGAAGGCGGAAGTATAAATGGTAGCACTACAAACGTATCTAATCCAGTAAAAGGCGATAACACTGTCGAGTTTCCTAAAAATCCAACAAAAAATGGGCTTCACTTTAACGGCTGGTATACACAATTCCCGACTACGCTTAACGGAAAAGCATTTCCTAACAATCTGAGTGGGAAAATCTGGTATTGGAGCAATGAAAACAAGTTCTCCGATTACAGTAACGACAACCGTTGGATTCTTTACAACGATTCAAAAATAGACGAACCGGGCGATCAAAAATTCTTATTGAGAGCGCAATGGGTTGCAAAGGTGGCATTTTACAAGCAAAATGGCGGCAATCCAGAGGAAAAATACTTCCTTGAAGGATCGAACTTATTCGCTCTACCAACAAACCCGACTAAAGCGAACTACACCTTTAAAGAGTGGAACACTAAAGCGGATGGCACAGGAAACTCAATCAACGCCACTGCCGCCGCAAATCTAAAACTTAACAGCGATTTGACAGTATATGCTATTTACACTCCAGTTCCACCAAAAGACAACCCACCAAAGAACAACCCTAATCCAACTTCACCTAATGACTACATTAATAAGCCAAATCCTTCAAAACAACAAGATCAGGACGATTCTCCACTTCAATATGTGCCTTTTGACACTAATGACAATAATGCCGGAATATCTTATCTATCAGTAATACCTCAGGTAACGCATAAGCTAAATGAGAACATAGAAAGATTCAGCAATGATAAGGGTAAGATTACAGCACAAATGTCGAATCGAACAACTATAAGCACTGGCGTTCAGCAAAAACATAATGAATTCAAACATGTACAAGCATGTAACAGAAAGTCTGGCTTAGCAAACACAGGATTCGACTTACGCACAGCATGGTACGCAGCACTGCTAACTATTGCTGGAGTAATCGCTACAACTATTAAAACAGTCGCACTAAAAAGCACATCTAAGAGAAAACACTAAAACACTGCTAAAAAATAACTCTGCCTGCGTCAATCGAAACGCAGGCAGATGTCTATTTCAATGTTTATTCGTTAATACTGCAGATACGACTGCGTAACGCTCAATGCCGCTTTTTCGTTACTCACGCAGTCAGCACACTGCACCAGCGTCAGCAACAGCGTCCATAACAGTTTCGCTAGATTCCGCAGCAGCATCTTCAGAAGAAGATTCACCATTAAACTTTGCTAAGCAAGCTTCTTTGTCTGCCATAATCGCGCTTAACAAGCCATGAATAAACGCAATAGCATCATCATCACTATACATTTTTGCGAGAGAAATAGCCTCATCGATAGCTACCTTATCTGGAACTTCGTCGTTTAAGAGAATCTCCCATACGGCTATTCGCAAAATATTACGATCAATCACAGCCATTCTTCCGACTTTCCAGCCAGTAGAATAACGATTCAATGTCTTATCAATCCTATTTCTACGTTCACCAACTCCTCGAATAATATCAACAGCATAATCTGGAAGAGGAGTTTGCGCACCTGGCTCCTTCAAACGTTCTTCAAGCAAAGAAAGAATATTTTGATTCTTTTCATCTGCTTCATACAGCGTATTCAAAGCCCTTTTGCGAGCGGTGGAACGTGCCATAGTATCGTCTTTCTATCAAACTACATAGTCTTATAGATCATTAAAGTCTACAAGAATTAAACTTACATCAATATATATCAAATATTGCACAAAATAGCTATTGCAAAATAAAACGACTCAGCAACAAGAATCGCCGCCGAGTCGCTTTATACAAAAAATTTAATTAGTTTTCACGACCAAGGTAAGAGCCGTCACGAGTGTCGACCTTCACCTTTTCGCCTTCACCCACGAAGAGTGGAACCTGGATTTCAGCACCGGTTTCCACGGTTGCAGGCTTAGTACCAGCGTTAGAACGATTGCCTTGCAAGCCTGGCTCAGTGTGAGTAATAGTCAAAATCACGGAAGCTGGAAGCTCAACGCTCAAAGGAGTGCCGTCATGGAAGCTTACGATGCAGTCGGTGCCTTCAAGCAAATACTTGCTCTGCTCGCCAACCAAAACCTTAGGAATATAAACCTGGTCGTAAGTGGTCATATCCATAAAGACGAAGTTGTCGCCATCTTCGTATGAATATTGCAACGTGCGGTTATCAACGGTCTCGAACTCCATCTTCATGCCGGCATTAAAAGTCTTGTCGACAATCTTGCCCGAGAGCACGTTCTTAATGGTGGTACGCACAAAAGCAGGACCCTTGCCTGGCTTCACGTGCTGGAACTTAACGACGGTCCAAAGCTGACCGTCAAGGTTCAAAACCGATCCATTCTTAATATCATTGGTAGTCTGTGCCACGAGTTATCCGTTTCTTTCGTTAATTAAAGCTGCAATTTACGCAGCTAAGAAATAAACCTTGCTTATTATGCCACAAAGCGTCAACTAATTAAAATAACAACTGAAATAACAACACGCATTTAACGCGATTATTCGTCACTCTTGATCGTTTTGTTCCGACGACTCTGAGTTTTGACTACGACCCATTGGAATATAGCCACCTTGATCATCCTGAGGATGTGGAGCATCAAAAGGATACCCATTGCCATCTCTACTTAAAAATCTATCGCTCATTTTTTTAATTCTATCTTCATACTGGCTTATAACAGCTTTTATTTTTTGATAAGACTGTCTTAACTCTTGATAATTATTGCTGCTTTTAGCAAGAGCATTACCAGCATCATTAATAGCATTTTCTAGACTTTTAGAAGCAACAGCTAAAATAGGCAAATCTTTCGCTTTTTCTACAAGCTCTCTAGCTTTTTTAACAAGATTTAACAATTGATCACCAAAAGCAGTTCTGCGTGTTTTTAAAAGATTATCAGAAGATTTTTTAAGCAAATCCGCATCTTTACTCAAAGTATCCAACTGGTTGGAAAACTTATTTTCAACTGATGGGGAATCGTAAGAACTAGCTCCAACTGGGCAATCTAAAATATCATTTTTCAAATCATCCTTGGCATAATTTAAGGAAGATTGAAAATCGTCAACAGCATCCTTAACTGAATCAAAATAAGCATCAAAATCGGAAGATTTTATTTCAGAAGCATCATGCACGTTTTGGCTTGAAATGATTTTTTTAAGATTAGCTTTAGCTGAAAGAACTTGTGTACGCAACTGCACGCACTTTTTAGATGGCTCGCCAGCGTTTATATTACTAGAACTATGCGCAAACAAAGATAACCATATTCCGATAACAATTGCCACTGCAGTAAGTGAAATAGATATAATCACTGCAATAGCTTTCTTATCGCTTAATAATGATCTGTTTGAATCATTACTAGACCGATCAAAAATGGCATCTTGCTCATACTCAGGCGGATTATTAAATGAATCTATATCATTCAAATCCTGATATTCGTTATTGTCCTCTTTCATAATCCGCCATTCCTGTTTAACAAACCTATGTATGAATAAAATAGCAAGAACACAACTCATACATGACTTATATAATTGCTTAATTATATAAGTCTATAATTGTATAAGTCTATATTGCACAGACAATTTACGCACCATATTCTCGCAAATAATTTTCAGCTCGAGCAGCTAAATTCTCATCCATAACAGCACTTCCGTCATTATTAGTAAGTTTTTGTGCTGCAGCAAAAATTTCACGCACGTTAGCAATTGGCAAAACTGGGAATCCAAACTCCTGCTCTACTGCTTTTACTGCAGAAAGCTCACTATCTTTCGTGCGTTCCATTCTGTCTACTGCCAAAATCAAGCCTACAACTTGCACATTTGCTTCCGCTTTAAGCTTTGGCAAAGTTTCGCGAACTGCGGTTCCAGCTGTCATCACGTCGTCAACTAACAGAACTTTCATGCCGTCTTTTAACGGTTTTCCAACCATAATTCCACCGTCGCCATGGTCCTTTCGCTCTTTGCGATCGAAAGTAAAACCAACAGGCATATTGTGATTATTCGTCAAAGCCATTGCCGTAGAAACTGCAAGCGGAATACCCTTATAAGCAGGACCAAAAACAGTATCAATATCTTTCGGAAGTTTGCCATCTTCAATTGCTGCAACAACGCGCTGAGCGTAATATGCCCCTAAGCTCGCGATTTTCATTCCGTCGTCAAAAGCTCCAGCGTTAATAAAATAAGGTGATTGACGACCAGATTTTAGCGTAAAGTCACCAAATTTAAGTGCGCCTGAATCAAGCAAAAACTTTGTAAAACGTTCGTCTAATTCTGCCATAATTAGCTCTCTTTCTTAAAATAATTTTGAATACTTTCTAAATACTTTCTAAATACTTAATTTCAGCGCCAAGTCTTTCCTTCGGCAAGTAAAGACGCAAGCTTTGGACGCGAATCAAGCAAATCGTCAAGCTCGCGTGCAATGCGAATAGGAGCAGTAGGATCTACCAAAGCGGCAGCACCAACTTCTACAGCATTCGCGCCAGCATACAAGTATTCCAAAGCTTTTTCGCCAGAATCAATGCCACCAATGCCAATAATTGGAATATCTGGCATAGCTTGACGCACTCGCCACACAAACCCAAGTCCAATCGGGAAAATAGCAGGACCTGAAACACCGCCAGTACGGTTTGCAATAATCGGCTCGCCTGTTCGAATATCAATTCGCAAACCAACAAGCGTATTAATCATGCTTAACGCATCCGCTCCAGCATCAACAGCAGCTTTGCAAATCGAGACTATATCAGTAACGTTTGGAGTCATTTTTACAATCATTGGTTTATCTGTCATTGCGCGAAGTCGCTTAATTAAGCGGTGCAATGCCACTGGATCCGTGCCAACGCTCATTCCGCCGTGAGTCACGTTTGGGCAACTTACGTTAATTTCAAGCATGTCTGCAGAAGAATCTGCAAGCTTTTCAACAACTTGAGCATAATCGTCATCACTGTGGCCAGCAACATTTGTGATTACAAGCGCTCCAAGCTTTTTTAACTTTGGAAGCTCGTCTACTAAATAGTGGTCAACTCCAGGATTTTGCAAACCAACAGCATTCACCATTCCAGAAGGCGATTCTGCAGTGCGCGGAGCAGGATTTCCTTGCCAAGGAACAGGTGAAACACCTTTTGTGCAAATTGCACCAAGCTGACTCACGTCGTAAAAGTGAGCGCAAGCCGCAAGCTGAAACGTGCCAGACGCTGTTCCAACCATGTTTTTCCATTCAACTCCAGCAACTTTAGTTGAGTGCTTCCAAACGTGGCTTGTGTCAAATCCCAGAGTTGATGCATTATTTTGCGCGCTATTTTGCACATTCTCTAAAGTATTATTCATTTCGTTACTCATATCTTTTTACTCCCAGCCTAATCTTTCAGAGTCAAACACTGGTCCTTCGTTACAAACTTTAAGTCTGCCTTCTAAAGTATCTACAACGCAAGCAACACAAGTTCCATATCCGCATCCCATTCTTGCTTCTAGGCTTAATTGACATTTAACATTACGCTCATGCGTCCAATGAGCTACAGCCTTCATCATTGGCATAGGACCGCAAGAAAGAACAACAATAGGCAAATCGCCATTAAAATCAAAATGATTTTCTTGCTCTAGTTCATTAAGCAAAGTAATAACAGTTCCTTGCGCGTTGCTAATGCTATAAACATTATCAACGTATTCCTTCATAAATGAGTCAGCAAAATGATTATCGCGATATCCAAGAACCGCAGTCACTTTGCAATTCTTGTTTTTTGCAATCGCCTGTGCAGCACAAATCAAAGGAGGAACACCCAATCCCCCGCTTACAAGAACATAGTGCGCTGGCTTAGAAATATCAAAGCCCAATCCTAATGGTCCTAAAGCGTCTACAGTGTCTCCTGCTTTAAGCTGCGCAAACTCGGCAGTGCCCTTACCAATCACAGCAAAAATAAGAGTAAAAGTATCTCCATCAACGCTTGCAACACCAAATGGTCGAGGAAGCATAGTCGTAGAATCTGGAGAATATAAGTTAACAAATTGCGCAGGAGTGGCAGTTTTAGCAATAGCATCATCGCGCAAAACTAAGCGATACACACCTTCATCAAGCTTTTGATTATCAAGAACTTCTATAGCACGGCGACCTAAAAGACGAGTGTATTTTAAATCATCAGCGTGCAAACTTTTTGCACTAAAAGAATCTGCGCCCGAAGAATCATAAGCGTCTTCACGTAACGTAAATATGGCGTTTCTCAAAGATTTTCGAGTTTGAATAAACATGCCATCACTCATCTAGTTTTACCCTACCTTATGTAGTCGTATCGTTGCGTAATTTAGCTATCTTTAGCTATTTTTAGTTTTAGTTATATTTAGTTATACATGCATAATTGTTTTTACACGCGCATATTCACAATTTTGACACAATGACCTTGAAACATTTCCGAATTGTGATTCGCTTTGCATTAACACTAACACACGATTTATTTATATACTGCTTGTCTTAAATCATCCCTCATGTTTAAAGCAGATTTGCGAGCAGAATCAGATACAATCTCAAGAATATTATTAAGAGAAAGAGAAGACTTGTTTTTAACATAATCTTGCGATTTTCGCCAAGAACCAATAATTCCGCGAGAAGAATTCACTATTGCACCTCGACCATTTTCATCAAACATTCCAGCAACATCTTGTGCCGTTCCACCTTGTGCACCATAACCTGGAACAAGGAAGAAAGTGTGCGGCATAATCTCGCGCAAACGCTTACCTTCTTCTGGATGAGTTGCTCCCACTACTGCTCCTACTCGCGAATACCCTCTAGTCCCAATATTTGATTCACCCCATTTTTCTATCAAACCTGCCATATGCTCATAAACTGGTTTGCCATCTTCAACAACAAGTTCTTGAAGCTCTTTGCTAGAAGGATTAGATGTGCGTAGAAGAACAAAAATATTTTTATTACGCGCTACTGCCTCATCTATAAATGGCTTAACACCATCTGAACCCATATACGGGTTTACAGTAAACGAATCCTCGTGCCACACATCTTTTGTACTAGCGCTTTTAAGAAGATTAACTAAAGATTCGTTAAAATCGTAAGAATCATCTTTGAAATACGAATCAAGATTAGCGAATCCTCGCAAATGTGCTGCATACTGAGCTGCAGTGGAACCAATATCGCCTCGTTTTGCGTCACCAATAACAAATAACCCACGTGATTTTGCATAATCACAAGTCATAGCATAAGTGTCTATTCCAGCTGAACCAAGCGCCTCATACATTGCAATTTGCGGCTTAACAGCTGGAACAATGTCATAAATCGCATCAATAATCGCACGATTAAACTCAAAGTACGATGCAGCAAGCAAGGTTGGCAAAGCCTCTTCATCTTCGACTTCTTGCAAAACTTCATCAGATAATCCACTTAAAATTTGCGCAGGCAAAATCCCAGGCTTTGGATCTAATCCAACAACAGTAGGGTTTTGCTTCGCTGCTATTTCTTCTATCAGTTCGTCCATATTGTTCCTCTACTAGCCGCAAACTATTTTTTAGTTTTTAGTCTTTGTCTTTACTTATAAAACACGACTTATAAAATACACAAATTACATACGAGAAAAGGCGATCTCTGAGCCAACAATAGTAGCCACTGGTCTTCCCTGTAACTGCCATCCTTCAAATGGAGTATTACGAGCCTTTGAATGGAATGAATTCGCATCAACGCTCCATTTTTCACGCATATTAATAAGCACTAAATCAATATTTTCTGGATGTTCAGTTTCACTTAATTTTAATGTTCGTCTCACGGCACAACGCGAAGACACGTTAAGCAAAGCTGCAACATCTGTAGGCCTTCTACTCATAAATTGCATAGGATTAATCGACATAAGTTCAATTAAGTGCTTATCATCCGTATATCCTGCATCAACAAGAACTTTACGGCATACACCATAAGCACATTCCAAACCAATAATCCCATTTGGAGTATTAGCAAAATCGCCAGCTTTATCACCTGCTGTGTGAGGAGCATGATCTGTGGCAATCATATCTATAGTGCCATCTGCAATAGCAGCAAGAGTTGCCTGTCGATCCGCTTTAGATCTTAGTGGTGGATTCATCTTTGCCATTGACCCATACTTAAGCACATCCTCATCGCAAAGAGCAACGTAATGTGGGGCTGTTTCGCAAGTAATCGGCAAACCTTCCTTCTTGGCTTTGCGAATAGCTTCAAAAGCAGCAGCCGTACTAACATGCTGGAAGTGCACGTGAACACCTGTTTTGCGAACTGCTTCTATATCCCTATTAACAATCGCAAGCTCCGTAGACGCAGGAATTCCGCCAACACCTAGAATTTTAGCAACTGGTCCTTCGTTTACCGAGCCATAATCATGGTGCTCACAATGCTCAAGAAGCGGTAATCCTGTTTCTTTCGCCATTTTAAGAACGTCTAGCAAAATCGAATTTGTAACAGCAGAACCATCATCACTTATGGCAGTAATTGGATGCTTTTTCATAGGCGAAGTTTTTTGATTATCATCAACACCATGAACATATTTTTTCCAAAGTTCAATATTGCTTGGTTTTAAACCTTGCCTACTTATTGAAGCACAAACACTTAAATCGTAGTGGACTGGCAATTTTACGCCATAAATACACCCGTATCTTTGCAAAAAATCTATAACGTTTTCTACATCAAAAGGAGCATCATTCCAAGGCTCACCGTCAACAGCTGGAATTGTGTTTGGCATAATCAACACATTCGTATATCCTCCAGCAGCCGCAGCATTGCCCCCAGTCATCATTGTCTCTTTATCAGTTTGACCAGGATCCCTAAAATGCACGTGCGGATCTGCAAAACCAGGAGCAACAATCCAATCGCTTGCATCAATTTCCCCGTAAATTCGGGCATTTTGCTCAATTAAAGCGTCTTGTCTAACGCCATCTACAACCAAATCGATTCGCTCGCCAGTATCCCAAACGGCAATATTTCGCAAGGTTAACATGCGTGAGTCGTTCATATTGCTCCTAGTTTTGCTTATTTCTATTTTTTATTCAGTTTTATTTTTAATTTTGAATTATATTATTCACGTATATTCTACTTGGATTCACTGCAATTCTTCATCACAATACAAGCAATGATACTCATGTTTATCTGACTCAGCTTTATAGAATCTACGCTTAAGAGTCAACTCACTATTTGTTATGCAACGAGAGTTAGGACATATAAGATTTTCTGGAGCATTCTCGTCAGATATGTGAACGCGAGGATTAGCCAACGAAATTCCATGAGCATCGTAAGCTTCCAACTCATCTTTAGGAACATTGACAAAATCAGTCGGTTCATATCCTGGAAGCTCATCTCCAAGAACAGAGCTTTCTAATGCCATTCGCATAAGCATGCCATTCTTAACCTGTTCAAAATATGCTGCACGAGGATCGTCATCAACATCAACAGCGATTTCGTTAATTCTAGGAAGTGGATGAAGCACTGGCATATAAGATTTTGCTTTTTGCAATTTTTCTTCTGTCAAAATGTAAGTGTCACGAAGTCGCAAGTATTGCTCGCTATCTGTAAAACGCTCTTCTTGCACGCGAGTCATGTAAAGAACGTCTAGACTGCCAATAACTTCCATCAAATTGTGCGTTTCTTCGTAAGAGCACGAAGGTGTATCATTAATGCGGTCGATTACGTACTGAGGAGTTTTAAGCTCATCTGGGCTAATTAGCACAAAGTGAACGTTTCCAAAGCGGCATAAAGTTTCAATAAGCGAGTGAACAGTGCGGCCGTATGTTAAATCTCCACATAAACCAACTGTTAAATTATTCAGCCTGCCAAATCGTGCAAGAATTGTAGCTAAATCTGCAAGAGTTTGAGTAGGGTGCATATGACCACCATCTCCTGCGTTAACAACAGGAACACTTCCTGCATGCGACGCCACAAATGCAGCACCTTCTTTAGGATGACGCATAGCTACAACATCTACATAATTTGACACCACTTTTAAAGTGTCGCTAACAGTTTCGCCTTTACTTGCACTAGAAAGCTGAGCGCCTGCAAAACCAATCACCTTTCCACCTAAGCGAAGCATTGCAGTTTCAAAGCTTAGTCGCGTTCTCGTGCTCGGCTCATAAAAAAGAGTGGCCAACACTCTGCCATCGCAAGTGTGGGCCACTTCTTTTCTGTGCTCGTCAATATATCTGGCTTTGTCTAAAAGCATTCGTATTTGCGCCGTGGAAATATCGTCTAAAGTAACAACGCTTTTGTTTGCTAACGATTGAGCAATTGCGCAACGAGAAAAAACTTGATTAGAAGAATCAGAAAATACATTCGTCATAATAGAACCGCTTACCTTTCGCTAGTTGGCAAACGACCGCGACCACACGCGACCTTGTAGATTGTACACGATTTGTCAGACTTAGCGACACAATAAAAATGTTTCTAAATATTAGCGACAGTAGAAAATACGAGACATGACTTCGCGGCATTGACGCATAACAGCCATTAAATCGTTTTCAAAAACGCGACCCTGGTTTGGATCGTATCCAAGATAAGTGGCGATTCCACCCAAAGAATAAGAGTCTGTTGGAAGAACATCCGCGCGCTCCAAGGAACCAGACCACAAGAAGTTCGCATTTCGCACTGCAGAACACATATGCCAGCATTTTTCTAACACATTTGCGTCTTCATCTTCAATCAAATTCAATTCTTTAAGCGCTTTCAATGCTTGCATTGTGCCAACTACGCGCAAGGACTCGTGTTTCCCAGCATATTGCAATTGCAGAAGCTGAACAGTCCACTCAACATCGCTTAAACCACCGCGGCCAAGCTTCAAATGTCTGTCTCTACTAACGCCTCTTGGTAAGCGTTCCGCTTCCATACGCGCTTTAAGCTTACGAATTTCCGCCAATTGAGATTCGCTAAGAGCATCTGGTGAATAGCGCAAGTCGTTTACTACTCCGCTTAGCAGATCATCTGCCAAATCTTTCGACCCTGCAGCAAAACGCGCGCGCAAAAGTGCTTGATTTTCCCACGTACTAGCCCACTTTTGGTAATAATGCTCACACGATTCTAGAGAACGCACAAGCGGACCATCTTTACCTTCTGGTCGCAAATCTAAATCGACCATGATTTTTGGTTCTAAAGTAAGAGGACCTTGCAGAATATTGCGCAATATGTCTACAGTAGTCTGCGCGAAACGGTGAGCAAGATCAGATACGGAATCATATTCAATCTTGCAATCATCACCATTAGACGTCGGCTTATAAACAACCATCATATCCGCATCCGAGCAGAAGTTAACTTCCCTTCCGCCATAACGTCCTAGGGCAATAATGGCAATCGAAGCTTTACTCTCGTCTAAGCCCATTTTTAAAGACGCATCTTTCATAGACCATTGCAGAGCAGCATCAAGTACAGCATCAAACACATCACTCATCGCTTGCATAGAAGTATCATCGTCGATAATCCCGCACATCCAAGCAAGTGCTACTCGCTCAATTTCTTGCCTTCTTAAAGCGCGCAAAAATTGTGCAAAATCCGCAATACTGCTTGAATATCTTGCAACCATTGCTCGCGTTTGCATATCTAGACTTTCTCTGCCTCTAGGTGTAAGAGCCGAATCGTCTCCAAGCCAAGTTATTGACTGTATAGACTTCATCATTGCATCGCCTAAATAACGCGAATCAGACAAAACATGACAAAGCCTGCGAGCTGCGCTAGGAGAATCACGCAAAAATCCAAGATATGTGTTTTTTCCACCAAAACGCTCGGAAAGTCGCCTAAAAGCAAGCAAACCCATGTCGGGATTTTGCCCTTCTCCAAGCCATTTCAACACTGCTGGGAGCAAAATTCTGTGGATTTTAGCAGCGCGTGAAAGTCCATCAGTAAGCGCTTCAACATGCATTTGTGCAGCTTTTGCATCAGCAAAACCGATCGATGCAAAGCGAGCGCGAGCAGCTTCTGCAGACAACACAATAGGATCCGCATCCGTTTGCGCATTGATTGGCAGCATTGGGCGGTAGTAAATATCTTTATGCAAGTGCCTAATTTCTCGGCGCGCTTTGTCGAATCGTGCAACAAGCTCTTCTGGCTTAAGTCTAACAGATCTAGCAAGACGCCTGATTTGTTCGTTATTGTTAAGCTCTTCCGCACTAATGCTTCTAGCGCGATCTAATCCACCATTTCCTTGGGCACCTAAATCTGGGAATAAATGAGTGCGTTGCATACTCCACATTTGCTGGCGATGTTCAAGAACACGCTCAAAACGGTAGTGTTCTGCCAAAATTGCAGCTTGCGACCTAGAAACGTATCCTCCAGCAGATAGTGCATTAAGCGCGCCTAAAGTATCTCTAACTCGCAAAGACTTATCTTCACTTCCGTGCACAAGTTGCAGCATTTGAACTGTAAACTCAACATCTCGCAATCCTCCGCGCCCAAGCTTCATGTCTAAATCTCGCTGAGACACAGGGATCAAAGACTCTACTCGCTGTCGCATATGTTGGCAATCTGCAACAAAGTGTTCTCTACCAGACGCTTTCCAAATAAGCGAATCTGCCATTTGTCTATAATCTTTACCTAGCTGCGCATCTCCTGCAGCTGGCCTCGACTTCAGCAATGCTTGAAACTCCCAGCTACTTGCCCACTTTTCGTAGTATTCGTGATGTGATTCCAAGCGCCTAACAAGAGGTCCATCTTTGCCTTCTGGTCTTAGCGCTGTATCAATTTGCCATAATGGTGGCTCCGCACAACCCATAACAACCGATTGACACACTTTTTGCAAAACAAGTGCAATAGAAGACCCAACTCGCAAAGCTTCATCTTGTTTAACGCCATTAGTTGGTTCTACTACATATATTAAGTCAATGTCTGAAACGTAGTTTATTTCTTGCGCTCCCAATTTTCCCATTGCTATTATTGCAAACCTGCAGCAACAAGATCCAGAAACTTGCCCGCGCGCAATCGCAAGCGCAGCTTCAAGAGCCGCATCCGCAGCATCCGAAAGTTTACGACTTATGTCTGGCTGTAATTCTACAGGGTCTGCGCTCGCCAAATCATATGCCATAATTGCGGCAATATGCTGGCGATATCTCGCTCTAAGAGCACAAACAGCTTGTGCAAAAGGCATAGAGCTTATTGGAACAGTGCACGAATTGCAATTCTTTTCGTCATCTTTTTCTTCGTTTACTACTGTTGCACTATAAGATTGAATAGCTTGAAGTAAATCCGAAACACGTTCTTCTAAAGTCATGTGTAGTAAGTGATTTGGGTCATTTGCTGCAGCGTTTATTAAATCGGTGTGCGTTCTCATTAGCATCGCAAATGATTTAGATGCTCCAAGAACTTGCATTAAAGACGCAAGCGTGCTTGTTATTAATGAATTATTCGAGTTCTCCGCAATATTTTCAACAGTTTTTTTCTGAGATTGATATATATCTTTAAACGCTAAAATTGCGTAATCTGGATCTTCTACTCTATTTATGCTTTCTAAGATTTTGAGCACATTAATTGAGTTATTCTCACAATTTTTGCAAATATCTTCTATGGTTTTACGAGCAGATTCTGGACGAGCAAATCCAGCTTTAACTAGAGTTCTGTATGATAAGTCAGTTTCTTTAGCAAAACTTAAATTAAAATCCGCATGCTGTTTTAAATCAGTGCCTAAATTATGATCTAGATCGCTATTACTGCTTTTTTGACTGCTCATAACGCCACTGTACATTGTGGTGCAGTACAACATAATCCTTGCACTGCACCACAAATCTAGAAATTTACACTATCTTAGTAAAAAGTGGCTTAACGTTTGACCAAATGCTTCTGGTAACGCCAGGACGATTCATTGTGTACAAGTGTATTCCATCTACGCCTTCCGCAACTAAATCGTTAATCTGTTGAGACGCAAATATGCTTCCAGCGTCTTGCAAGACTTCTGGGTTACTTCCCCATCGCTCAATCATTGCTAAAACTGGTTCACTTATTTTAGAAGAGCACATTTTTGTCATTCGCTTAACTTGATTAGCATTTACAACAGGCATAACTCCAGCTTCAATTGGAACGTTAATGCCAGCTTTTCTAGCTAAATCCCTAAAGTGCAAAAAGTCATCATTATTGTAAAAAAGTTGCGAAATCAAGTGAGTTACTCCAGCATCAACTTTTCGCTTTAGATTATCGATGTCTTCTTGCAAAGTAGCAGCTTCTGGATGTTTTTCTGGGTAGCATGCACCCAAAATAGGCAAATCTGGGCGCTTTGAGTGAATATATGATACTAAATCGCTTGCGTGATTAAATACTCCAGCAGCATTCTGATTTTCAATAACGTCTCCGCGCAAAGCTAAAACGCCACTAACGCCTGCCTTATCAAACATATCTAAAGCTTCGTCAACATCCTCATGATCCAAGTATCTTGCTGTTAAGTGAGCAACAGTTTTAATGCCATACTCCGATCGAATAGTGTTGGCGATTCTAGCAGTAGCAGTTCGATCCGAAGATTTTCCAGTTCCATAAGTTACAGATATAAAATCTGGATCCAATCCCCTTAAGCCATCTAAAGTGTCGTAAATCGTACCTATTGGAGATGTTCTTTTAGGCGGAAACACCTCTAGCGAAAACTTTGGTTTGTACGTCATTTTAGACTACCGCCCAATTCGCTTCTAACTGTTTTAGCTGCCGAAACAAGATTTTGCAAGCTAACCCAAGTTTCTGCATTTCCGCGAGTTTTCAAGCCACAATCTGGATTAATCCACAGCTTGTCTGCTGGCATTTTGTGCAAAATCTCGTGAATCCTGTTAACAATCTCATCTTCGCTAGGAACGCGAGGAGAGTGAATATCATAAACACCAGGGCCAGCTTCTGTTTCAAAGTTCGCGTTATGAATAGCGTCCAAAACAACTAGATCTCCGCGCGAAGCTTCAAACGATATCACGTCCGCATCCATTGCATCAATGTCTCGAATAATGTCGTTGAATTCCGAATAGCACATATGAGTGTGGATTTGCGTAGTAGCAGCTACAGCAGAGTGCACAAGACGGAAAGCTGCAATCGCCCAGTCCAAATACTTCTTATGCCAATCCGAGCGTCTAAGCGGAAGCTTTTCTCGTAGCGCTGCCTCATCGATTTGAATTACGCGAATTCCAGCACGCTCCAAGTCCAAGACTTCATCTCGAATAGCAAGAGCAAGCTGCTGAGTTTGCTCTTCGTGCGTAATATCTTCGCGAGGCCAAGACCAGTTAAGAATCGTAACAGGCCCCGTTAGCATGCCTTTCATAACATGGTTTGTGCGGCTTTGAGCATACGCACTCCACTCTACTGTGATTGGCTGCGCTCTAGAAACGTCGCTCCAAACGATTGGAGGCTTTACGCATCGAGTTCCATAAGACTGCACCCAAGCGTTTTTTGTAAACTTAAATCCGTGCAAATGCTGGCCAAAGTATTCAACCATGTCGTTTCGCTCAAATTCGCCATGTACAAGAACGTCTAAGCCAATGCGCTCCTGGTGTTCTATGCACTCGTCTATTTGCTTGGCAATAAACGCGTTGTATTCTTCTTTGCTAATTTCGCCTTTTCTATAAAGCGCTCGAATCGATCTTATTTCTTTTGTTTGAGGGAAGGATCCGATAGTTGTTGTAGGCAAATCAGACAATCCTAATGCTTCTTTTTGTAATTTTTGACGCTCCGCGCGAGATGGCTTTCGCTCAAAATCTTCTGGCTTAAGGCTTGCGATTCGCGCTTTAACATTTTCGTCTACTTTTACTCTAGACCCATCGAATAATGCCTGATTTTGCGCTAATTCCTCGCTGTTTTTAAGCTCATCATCATTCAAAACGCAAAGCTTAGCGATTTCGCTTACTTCCTTCAGCTTTTCTACAGCAAACGCAAAATGCTTTAATACGTCTTCGCCAAGCTCTTCTCCATCCGTACTAAATGGAACATGCAAAAGCGAGCATGCAGTGGAAACAGCTATGCGATTAGTAACGTTTTTTTGCAAAGCATCTAGCAAGCCAAGGCTTTGCGCGTAATCATTTTTCCAAATGTTTCTGCCGTTTACAACTCCTGCAAAAATAGTTGTTTTCTCGTTTACTCCATATTTTTGCAAAGCTTCAAGGTTTTCTTCTTTGCCTTCTACAAAATCTAAGCCAATTGCATCAAATGCCAAATCGTTTAGTGTTTTGTACGAGTCTAAAATATTGCCAAAATAAGTGTTAAGCAAAATTTTAACGTTTTCAGCATTATCCGCGCTTTCAAATCTGCTTTGAAGAATCGGATTATATAAGTCGCTAAAAATCCTTAAATCTCCATCTTCTTTATCTAAGCACAAGTATGGTTCGTCGAATTGCAACCATTTTGCTCCAAGACTTGCAAATCGTTTTACAATATCGCAATACGCGTTTGCTAATGCTTCAATCGTCTCTTTGTTTGCTTCTAATTCTTGTGCTTGCGGGGTGCGCGCTAGTTTTAAGAAGGTGTATGGTCCAATCAACACTGGTTTTGTTTCAATTCCGAGTGCTTTTGCTTCATTGAACTCGTCGAATGGTTTTGTGCCAGCTAAATGCAAATCTTGCGGATTTTCTACTTCGGGAACAATGTAGTGGTAGTTGGTTGTGAACCACTTTTTCATTGGAAGCGCTGTTACGTCTCCGCGTTCACCTTGATATCCGCGTGCGATTGCAAAAAGCGTATCTTCTGCATTTTCAAACTCTAGATTCTTGTACCGTTCTGGCACTGCACCAAGCAAGATTGCTGTGTCTAGCATTTGATCGTAATAGCTAAAATCATTACTTGGTATAAGTTCTATTCCAGATTCTGTTTGGATTTTCCAATGCTTTTTGCGCAAATCTTTTGCAACTTGTCTTACTTCTTCTAGAGTTGTGTCTTTTTTCCAATAGCGTTCAATAACTTTTTTAAGCTCGCGATTTGCGCCGATTCGTGGGAATCCCTGTACGGACGTAAGAACAGTATGCATATATCCTCCAAATAATTAACAACCTGATTCAGCCTAGCAAACATTTGGCTTAATGAGGTCATTAGCTATTTGGGGGTGTCGTTATAACCTAAACTTATATGCAGATTTATGCAGATGATTCGTGTGGATTTTATGCAAATTTTATAAGGATTTTATGCAAATTTATGCGTATTTTACTATTCAAAATCCTTTGGGGTTATAATTCCCAACGCTTTAGCTCCTCGCAAACCGCAAGATGCAAAAGGTACGTCGGATACTAAAACAATAATCGAAGCATTAGCTAACCCGAGTCGCATTGTTCCTAATATATCAGGATCTGAATCTGGAGAAGAAAGCCATTGCGCAGCCATCGACATTGTTGGCTCATGACCAATAATCATTGTTATTCTAGAATCGCTCCTAATCGCACAAAGCTCATCCATTACAGACTGCATTCCGCCATCATATAAGCTTTTTCTTGACGCTACTATTGGAGAATCTCCGAACTTTTTAAGCATTTTGTGCATCGTTTGTTCGGTGCGATTTGCACTTGAACAAATAATGTAGTCTGGAACAAGCTTTAGAGATTGCAAACCTTTTGCCATTATTTTTGCTTGTTTTAAACCTTTATCGCTAAGGTCCCTTCCCCAATCGTCTCCCATTGTTGGCGGCTGTGCTTTTGCGTGGCGCATTAGTAGCAGCACATATTTTGCGTGCTTTACTTTTTTAACGATTTTTTTGATTGACGCCGCCATTTTAATCTCCTCAGTCTTCAGTTAAGCCTTATCAGGCTTTGGATTTGAGTTAGGTAATTGTGCGATTTGCAAATCTAAATCTCTAAGGACTTTTCTAAGCTTTCTATCGGATATATCTCTAAGAGACAAGTCTTCTAACTGTTCTGCGCGCTCTTCGGGAGTTAAGTCATCAATATCGCTAACAGTATCTTTTGTAGCACGATCGCGCTTTTTTAACGCATTAAATCCTTGCGCCATTGCGCGCGAAATAACCAGAAAACCAGTATGACCTATCATTGCGTGATCTGGTCTAACTGCTAAATCTTGTGCTTTCCAAGTTCTTTCTAAAGTTTCTTGAATCTCTGGTTCTGTCCAAACTCCCGAAGCTCGCAAACTTTGTGCCATTCTAGACATTTGCGTTGTAGTTGTTACGTACGCAACCAATACTCCACCTGGAGCAATAACTCTATAAGCCTGTTCAAGCCTGTTCCAAGGGTCAAGCATATCTAGCATAATGCGATCAAAATAGCCTTCTGGAAGAGACTTTGCTACTGAGTCAAAATCTCCAGTTAAAAGATTCCACCATTCTGGTTTTTCGCCATAGTAAATTGTTGCGTTTAGTTGCGCGATTCTAGCAAAATCAGGTCTAAGCTCTATTGTTGTAAGCTCACCAATTTGACCAACAGCGTCTAAAAGACTTAAGCTCATCGCGCCAGATCCTGCTCCCGACTCTAAAACACGCATTCCAGAGCGAATATCTCCTAAAGAAATCACTTGTGCAATATCTTTTGGATACATGATTTGAGCGCCTCTTGGCATAGATAAAACGTAATCCGCCAATCGCGGACGCATAACTACATAATCCCATCCGCCTATTGCGCGGGCTGCCATCCATGGCTTGTTTGATTCTTTAGATGCGTCAAGCTGCTTATTGCTACGCTCAAAATCACGTTTTGTGCTAACTGTTGTTACTACAACACCTTGAGTTTTGCCAATAACATCGTCGTGCAAAATAATGCCGTGTTCGGTTTGTGTAACTCCGCCTTTAGTAAGCTGTGCTGTGATTCGCTTGCCTTTTCTATCGGTGAATTGGATTTTTTCACCAACTTGCAAAACTCCTCTACGTGCATAGCTTTCGTACACAAAACACCTCACTTATCTTCAGAACGACTTTTACTATTATAAGCTAACGGTTGTAAGTGGCATTGCTGAATCGATTGCAAAATCTGGAGCGGACGGACGAACGCCTGCTTCCACCAAATTCACACCAAGCATTGCCACCATTGCTCCGTTATCAGTGCAAAGCTTAAGCTCTGGCAAACGAACTTCGATTCCATGCTCTTTGCCTTGTTCTAAAAGATGTTCTCTAAGTTGCGAGTTTGCAGAGAATCCGCCACCAATCAACAAAGTTTTTGAACCGTATTGCTCGCAGCCCATCATAGCTTTGCGAGAAAGAACATCCGCAACAGAGTTTGCCAAAGATGCGCAAACATCGTCCACTGGTATTTCTAAGCCTTGTGCTTGGCGAGCTTCCACCCAACGCGCAACAGCTGTTTTGACACCCGAAAAACTAAAGTCGTAAGGATGCTCTTTGCCAGAACGACCTTGCGTAAGTCCTTGCGGAACCTTCAACGTATTTGGATCCCCAAGGCGCCCGTGCCTGTCAATATGCGGACCTCCTGGATAAGGGAATCCTAGCAATCTAGCTACTTTATCAAAGCATTCGCCAGCTGCATCGTCTAATGTTGTTCCAACAACATCTATACTGCGCGCAATGTTATTAACATGCAAAAGAGAAGTGTGACCTCCCGAAACTATAAGCGCTAGAACGTCTTTAGGTACATCGCCAAATTGCAATTGTGTTACTGCAATGTGTCCAATAACGTGGTTTATTCCATAAATCGGCTTTTTTGCTGCACTTGCTAGTGCTTTAGCTCCCGAAACTCCAACAGCTAAGCATCCTGCTAATCCCGGACCTGCACTTACTGCTATAGCGTCAATATCGCTTAAATCCATATTTGCATCTGCTAATGCTTTTGAAACAACTGGCACGAATGCTTCTGCATGCGCGCGTGATGCGATTTCTGGTATAACACCACCGTAGCGTGCGTGTTCTTGCATTGAGGATGCTACAACGTTAGAAACTAATGTTCTTCCTTTAACGATTGCGGCTGCTGTTTCATCGCAAGTTGATTCAATGCCTAAAACTATTGGCTCGCTTGTTTTATTCATTGTTTCGCTCATTATTATCCTCACTTTTAGCGCTGTTATAAGCTTCGCTAGATTCTTCTAAGCTTTTTGAGCTTTTTAAATTTTCTAAGTCTTCTAAGTCGTCTATTTGTGCGCACATTGTATATGCGTCTATTCCTTCTGGCATATAGTATTTTTTTCTTAATCCCATTTTTGTAAAACCGAATTTTTCATACAGTTTTAGCGCTGGATTGTTATTTACCCTAACTTCTAAAAGCATTCGTTTTGCGCCTATTGATTTTGCATTTTCAATCATAGTTTTTAGAAGATTGCTTGCAATTCCTCGCTTTTGATATTCTTTTGCAACACCTATTGTCATTATTTGAGCGTCGTCGCCATCAAACCAAAATCCCGCATACCCAGCTACCGTATTTGTGTTTAGATCAACATCTGCATAATACGCGCGCATTGGTGCTTGTAACTCTTGCAAAATCATGTTCTTGTTCCAGCATCCTGGTCCAAACAAGTCTGCTTCGATTTTTGCAATTTGAGAAACTATTGCTTCATATTTTGCATAATCAATTTTCTCTATTGCGCAGCTTTGACTATTTGATGCACAAGCTGGATATTTTGAGCGAGTTATGTATACAATCATATGTGTACTTCGCTTGAATCCTATTTTTCCGCCACTTTTGTAGCAGCGCCAGATCCCAAAACGTGCTTCAACGGGTTTGGAACAGATACGTCTGGTCTTCTTAAATAAAGCGGTTCAATAACGTCTTTTTGACTTGCGCACAGCTTAAATATCTCTAATCCTTTTACGCCTAAATCAAGAGCACTCGCCTCTGTAATTAAGCATATATTCCCGATTTTCTTCCAATCTTCAGCGTATTTTTTAGCACCATGGCCTGCAACGCAAACGCAATAATCGCAAATATTATTTGATTCAAAATATTGATTTACTCTTTCAACAATATTTGCAGGATAATCAATGTCCATTTCTATTACTGCACAACCACTATCGTCATATAAACTCATATAAACTTGGCGTCTTCTAGCGTCATTTAACGAAAGAACATACGTGTGTTTAGCTACGCAAGATCCATTATTTTCGACTATTTCACTATTAGAGATAACGCCATCTTTAAGCGATTCTTCAAAAGCGCCAGAACGAATCATTAAACTTTGTGGAAGCAAACTGTTGCATCCTAGAATCTTTGCGTTATTCGCAAAAGCAATCGCCTTAGATGCAACCAACCCAGCTCTTAAACCTGTAAAAGGAGCAGGGCCTACTCCAACTACAATCTCGTCTATTTGATTAAGCTCTAGATCAGCATTTTTTACCGCAAAATCAATGTTTACTTGCAACTGTTCAACATGTGTACGCGAATCCGTTTCCATTATTGGCTTATAACCTACAACTCCAACTGTTGAACCATATGACGTATCTATAATCAGCGTATTGCTCATTTTTGTTCCTTAAATTAACCAACCAATTTAGCTTACTCTTAATCAAGAATTTTTAAGCGATCGCACCAGTCTCCTCCGACTGGAACAAGCGTTACAACGCGCTTGCCTTCACTTGTAAACTCATTTGACTTTTCTTTATCAATCGGTCTATCAATATGAATTTCAAGACGAACATCAGCAAGAACACCAGCCATCTGTTCTCCCCACTCCATAAGCACAACAGTTCCCTCTCCTGGTTCTTCCAATGCTTCATCTAAACCTAAAGATTCAAGCTCATCTAAAAGCCTAGAAACAGTGTCTTGCCCTGGAGCATAATCTTTTCCACCAAGCCTATAAGCATCTACATGAATAAGATTCGCAACTTTTCCATCAGAAAATGTGCCTTTTAGCTCTCTAGCAATAGTAAAAGTCGGGGAAACTATCGGATCTTTTATTCCCAAGCCCTGTCCAAAACCTTGCGCGAACGTTGTTTTTCCAGCACCAAGTGGACCAGAAAGCAAAATAACATCTGTCTCATGCACTATTTTTGCAATAGTTTTTCCAAGATCTCGCATACACGAATCAGTTGGAATTACTAGCTTTTTGATATTATGATTTTCCAAAATCACACACTTTCATATTAGACTTTTAACGCTCTATGTTTTAACACTTTATGCTTTCAAAATTTTCACATTAACGCCCACGACAAGCAATCATGCTAATGCATTTTTCTAAAGCGTAATCAGCATCACTTGTTCCGCCTTTGCATTGCTCATCTGCCCACGCTAAACATTTAAAACACTTACGAATCCCATCATCATTCCATCCACCTAAATCTCTCATAGCCATTTTTAACGCCCAAGGGTTAACTTTTGCTTGAGCATTAGAAATTTCCCCGTTTTTAACAGCTATAGCCTTTGTAATTATTCGCATTTTTGCAGCCAAAGCCCCAATCAATGCTATAGCATCAACGCCTTGTAAAATCGCTCTTCTTGATGCAAGAATAGCTTGAGCATAGTTACCTTCTGCAGCTTTATCTGCTACAAAAAATCCAGTTACTTGCGGATCCGATATTAAATATTGGTCAACTATTTTTAGTGTGATTGGGTTATCTTCAAAATCAAAGCACAATTGAGAACAAAGAGCCGCCAACTGGTCGGTTTTCCCGCCTAAGACTTCTGTTATGCGTCCAGCTGCTGCAGGCTCTATACTACGATTTTGCCTTTCAAAAAGACTTAGCACAAAATTCAATCTTGCATCATCTTTTTTAAGATCTGGTACAGTTATTTTACTTGCTCCAGCTTTTTCAAGTTTTGTAACAATTGACTTTCCTTTAACACCTCCTTCGTGGCGCGCAATAACCCAGCAATCATTGTTATTAGATTTAGATTCTCTAGTACAAAACTCTATTATCGCTTCAACTAAATCTTCATTAGCTTGTTCAAGATTATTAATAACAACAATTGTTCCGCTAGAAAAAAGTGATGGTCCTGTAGCAGTTATAAAAGCATATTTATCGGCATTTAATGCGTCTAAATTTATAACATCTGCATCTGGGTAGGAGCCTAATATGCGAGTTTTTAAGTCGCGCGCGTTTAGATCATTTAAATACGCATCACCGCCAACTACAACTGTAAATGGCGCAAATTTTTTTAACGCTTGCATACGTACTCCTTAAGAATATTTATATTCTCACGATTTAACTAACGCGAATATCCTTGTTTTTATTTAATCCGCTTAATTTTGCACGCCTATTAATTGTACAAACTATATAAAACTTAAAACACTTAATCATTCAAAAAGTTTTGTTGAATCATTTATAAGCTGCTTAAAACGATTTGACTTAACTTGTAAAAATATCCTTAAACTATTATATGATTCACTTTTTCTAAAATATTTATTTATGATAAGTACTAATAAAAAGATAGCGAATTCAGCGCACGCGATTAGCCACGCACCTAAAGATCCATTAACCCAAGGTATTGTTCCAATTTGTAAATCTCCCAAATACCATGCGCAATTTGCCATAATGTTTGTTCCAAAAGATGAAATTGTGGCAAAAATCAGAGAAATAGAATAACTCCAATTAGCGCATATAAGCGAAAGCAGACCAAATATTGTTGCAAAATCAACAAAAGGTGCAACAATTAAATTCGCTATAACAGATATAAAAGATACTTGCGGTTGCATTAATATTTGTACAGGAAGCGTAAAACACTGTGCACACAACGTTATGCTTAATGCGCTTGCAAGACTAGACGGCATATATCTTAAAAAGATTCTTCTTAAAGACATTCCACAAACAATTATTCCAAAAGTTGCGCAAACAGAAAGAGCAAACGAATAATCCCATGCATATTTTGGACAAATAAAAAGAACACTTATAACAGTTATACTTAAAGCACTAGCAGACTGGTATTGTCTAGAAAACATTAATGCCCCGGCAGAAATTAAACCCATTATAAGCGCTCTAAGAACAGATGCCGACGGATACACAATACACGATAAAAGAATATGACCACAAGCTTCAAATATTGCGCTCACTACTCTTGGCAAAAGCAAAAAAGCACATGTCTTACGAATAACGCAAGATAAAAGCAAAAAATGTCCTCCAGAAACCGCCATAAGGTGCATTATTCCAGCTATTTTGAATCTTTGTTTCATAGTATTCGCATAAGTGCTATCGATACTAACTTTTCGTAAATCTTCTACATCACTTAAATGCTCTTGTCCCAAAAGTCCTACAGTAAGACCAGGAACAAGCATTTGACCCTGTTCATCTAAAGAACTAGTCACATTGTAAAATTCTTTCCACAATGTATTTAGTAATCTCTTAAAAAGATTAGCTTTTTCAATAACTTCTACTTTATATAATTTCGTTTTATCTGTTTTGTTTGCTTTAGGAACTTGAATTTCTATCGCATGAGAGTCAAATTTTGAAATCGAAATTTTTCCAAAACTACTTATCTTGTATCCGTAGTTCATTATTTTGCAATCTGGATTAAAAGCGTAAAGTTTGGCAGACACAAAGCTTTTACTCCTACTAATAACTTTTTCTTTATCCATAATTTCAATCTGTTTTACATTCACGTTTAATACGCAATCCCCCTTAAAGGATTGCGATACTCTTGGAGGAGACGTTATATCCATAAGCAATCTGATGGATTGAACATCGTTTTTTCTATTAAATTTATATTCTGTATCACTTTGCTTTAGATCTTTAATAGCATTAAAAACAGGGTCCATATGTTCTATGTTTAGAATAATTGAACACATTATAAAAGCTGCTAGAAACGTACAAAAACTTGTTAAAAAAGCATGCTTGTATCCTATTATTTTTAATTTTTTAATTAACTCATAAAACTTTGATTTTATGCGACTTTTGTAATCAGTTGTATTCTTTAAGCGGCACGTAAAAATGCAATTTCCCATTGAAAAAATAGTATAAAAGCACAAAAGAGCAAATGATAATATTGCGATTATCATACAGAAAAAATCTTGTTGTGAATCAACTATAAATCGAGCGAATAAGCAACCAAACCATACGCTAAACGCAATAGGAACAAGCCTAAAATCTTTGTTTCCATTTTCAAGATCCCAATATAATTCTTTCATTTTCCAACCTTAAAAATCACATAAATTTACTTAATGCAGATTGCTGATTTAAGTTTTAAAAAAGTCTTTTGCCCAATTCCTTTAACTTGCATAAGATCTTCAACCCGCTTAAAAACACGCAACTTTTTACGCATATCTAATATTCTTTGAGCCATTTTTGGCCCTATACTTTTTAGAGTTTGTAATTCTTCCAACCCTGCTGTGTTTATATTTATGCAACCGCTTTTATCTTTGTTGACACTATTATTTTTGCTTATATCATTTTCATTAATTTTGTGCGTGCTATCACTAAAATCTTCATTTTTATTTTTAACAGTTAAATCTTTAGTCTCATTTGTATGTAAGTCTTTTTTAGAATCCTCTTTAGAATCATTGCTATATTCATCATCATCTTTATTATTTGATTCAAATTTTTTACTTAAAGATTTAACTTTAGATTCTCTCTTTGCTTGATAAGAATAAATCTTGTTATAAGTTCTAGATTGACATATGAGCATGGTTAAACTTGATGCTAAGAATA
Organism: Gardnerella sp. DNF00476; assembly: GCF_049262735.1. Lineage (NCBI taxonomy): Bacteria > Bacillati > Actinomycetota > Actinomycetes > Bifidobacteriales > Bifidobacteriaceae > Gardnerella > Gardnerella sp. DNF00476. The sequence goes on along the minus strand of NZ_CP058401.1, from coordinate 1,550,127 downwards.
CTACGAGAATTAGCATAATAGACAAAGCATGTACTGGTTTTATTCGTAATCTAACGAGATTTCTTGTTTCAAAATTATTTCGTTTATTAAGATTATCAATATTTGAAGCAGAATCTTTTGAGCTTATGCAAAAATCAGCAAGCTGATAATCTATAGAATTGTTTTTCTCTTGTGCCAATATGCGATTTTTAGAATCATCATTCAAAGTATTTTGCAAATAATTTGAATTTTCATAATTATTATTTAAAGCATCAATAGCTGCCAATCTTTCTAGAACGTTACTATTGTTTTTGTTCATTTTAACCACCTCCTTCGTTTCAGACTATTTATTTTTGATTGTTAAATAAAAAAAAAGATGCTTACCTCCACTATTAAATGAAGATAAGCATCTTTCAAGTAAAATTAACCAATGTGGTTAAAGGCTATTTTGCCTAGAAAACATTGAGTTTCAGCTTTCATCTGGCACAATAGACACAATCTTTGGTGCTTTCACGATTACCTTGCGCGGCTTCTTTCCACCCAAGCGATCAGCTACGGCCTCTAAAGCAAGCTTTTCAAGCTCACTAGCATCAATATTCGGGTCAACTTCAAGCTTTGCGCGAACCTTGCCCTTGATTTGCACAACAGCTGTAACAGTATCCGCACCAACGTAGCGGGAATCTTCAACTGGCCAATCTGCGTGAGCAATCGACTTAGTATGTCCAAGCTTGCTCCACATTTCTTCACAAATATGCGGTGCAATTGGAGAAAGCATAAGAACAAGCGGCTCAACTGCTGCGCGAGGCACGTGAGGCAGAGACGTTAAGTGATTATTCAACACAATCAGCTTAGCAATCGCAGTGTTTGGACGCATTGCTTCCATTTCTACAGTTACTTCTGCAATCGTGTTGTTAAGAAGCTTTAGCGTCTTTTCGTCCAAAGCATCTTCTGTTACTACGCAAGCGCCAGTTTCTTCGTTTACAACGTTACGCCACAAGCGTTGCAAGAATCGCATGCCTCCAACAACGTTACGCGTATTCCATGGGCGAGACTCAGAAAGTGGACCCATGCTCATTTCATACAAACGGAACGTGTCTGCACCGTAGTTTTCGTACATGTAGTCTGGAGTCACAATATTCTTTAGGCTCTTACCCATCTTTCCAAACTCGCGATTCACGGTTTCGCCGTGCCAAGTAAATGTTGGCTCACCAGCGCCGTTATTAGCGCCTTCCTCAACCTCATCAGCTGGCACGTACTGCCCGCGCTCATCCGTGTAAGCGTAAGCCTGAATCATACCCTGGTTAAACAAGCGATGGAAAGGCTCAGCAGAATCAACGTAACCCAAGTCGTAAAGCGCCTTATGCCAGAAGCGCGAGTAAAGCAAGTGCAAAACTGCATGCTCTACGCCTCCAACATAAAGGTCAACGCCTCCAGAAACATGTTCCTTGCCTGGTCGATTCGTACCCATCCAATAGTCGTATTCGTCGCTGTCAACCATATGCTCAGCGTCGTTTGGATCCAAGTAACGCATGTAATACCAGCATGAACCAGCCCAGTTTGGCATAGTGTTGGTGTCGCGATAGTAGGTTTTTACACCGTCACCAAGATCAAGCTGAACTTTAACCCAATCCTCGTTTCGGCTCAAAGGTGCTTCAGGCTCAGAATTTGCGTCGTCTGGAGCGTAAGTTTTTGGCTGATAATCTGGAACGTCTGGCAATGCAATTGGAAGCTCACTATCCGGCACAAGGTGAGCAACACCATCCTCATCATAAACGATTGGGAATGGCTCACCCCAGTAGCGCTGCCTAGAGAACAGCCAATCGCGAAGTCTGTAAGAAACCTTACCAACGCCTACGCCTGCTGCTTCAAGCCAAGTCGTCACTTTTTTAATAGCTTCATCTACGCGCAAACCGTTAATAGACAAAGCGTCACCGAGCTTATAAGTATGCTCCACAGAAGAGTTAATAACAATTCCATCGTGAGAAACAAACGGAGCTTTGCCATCATAATCTTCTAGCTTTTCGACAGAATCAGGCAAAGGCTTAACAGTGTAAATTACAGACAAGCCGAAAGCTTTAGCAAAATCATAATCGCGCTGGTCACCGCCAGGAACTGCCATAATTGCGCCCGTTCCATAACCCATAAGCACATAATCTGCAACAAACAGCGGAAGTTTTGCTCCAGTTACAGGATTAATTGCGTAAAGACCAGTAAACAAACCAGTTTTTGCACCAGCGTCTTCCGTACGATCTTTAGCGGTTTTAGCGCGAGCTTGAGCCTGATACTCTGCCAATCCTTCCTTAAGGCTTGCGTAGCCACCCTTCCAGCTTTCTGGAACGCTAGCTTCCCACGCTTCTGGAACGTGCTCAAGAATCGGGTGATCTACAGAAACAACAGCAAAAGTTGTACCAAAAAGCGTATCTGGACGAGTAGTGTATACTTCCAAATCGCGCATTTCACCATCTGCACATTCAACTTCAAAATGCACGGAAGCACCGTGAGATTCGCCAATCCAGTTTCGCTGCATAAGCTTAACTTTTTCTGGCCAATCAATAGTATCCAAATCTTCAACCAAGCGATGAGCATAAGCTGTAATTCGCATGGACCACTGACGAAGATTGCGCTGGAATACTGGGAAGTTTCCGCGCTCAGATTTACCTTCTGCAGTAACTTCCTCGTTTGCAAGCACAGTTCCCAATCCTGGACACCAATTTACAGGAGACTTAGAAATGTAAGCAATGCGGAAGTCATTCAACACATCCGCTTGCTCTACTTTATTGAGCTCTTCCCACTTTTTGTCAGCAAAACCAGGAATTTCGCGCTTTGCGCTCTTAAACTCATCAACTAACTCAGCAATTGGTCGAGCAGAACCTTTACCGCCATCTTTGCGTACAAAATCAGGGTCATACCAAGCGTCATAAAGCTTCGAGAAAATCCATTGAGTCCAACGAACGTAGTTTGTATCAATAGTTGCAAAAGATCTACGATCGTCAAAGCTCAATCCCATGCGATGCAACTGCCTGCGCATATTTGCAATATTTGCCTCAGTAGTAATGCGAGGATGCTGACCTGTTTGAACAGCATATTGTTCTGCAGGAAGTCCAAAAGCGTCGTAGCCCATCGCGTGAAGAACATTCTCACCCTTCATACGGTGATATCGGCTCACAACATCCGTTGCCAAATATCCAAGAGGATGTCCAACATGTAAGCCCTTTCCAGAAGGATAAGGGAACATGTCCATTGCAAAGAAAGAAGGACGGCCACAAGCCAATCTGCCTTCGCCATCCTTCAAATCGCCCTTAACATTAGCAGCCCAGAACGTGCCTTGCTCGTCCCAAGTCTTTTGCCAGCGCTGCTCAATATCTTGTGCGAGCTGCGCATTGTAACGAAAAGCTGGCTCAGCAATAGTAGCTTTATTGTCAGCTGTTGAATACTGTTGATCGTTGTCTTCCATAAACAAGCACTATAGCGACTCATATCGTCAATTTGCAACACTTTTTACAACTTTTATCCATATTTTATTGTGTTTTTTGAAAGTTTTAATGCACAATTCACAAAATACTCTTATTTAGCGTTTTTCATGAAAATCATTACTACAATTGTTTTAAACGTTCAACATAAGATTTTATTAAGAATAATGTGATTTAACGAGGTTAGTTATGAAGGTATCAAAGAACACACTTTTATTAATCGCATGCATTGTATGGTGTTTTGCCGGATTCAACATTCTTAGGATTGGTATTATTGCTTACTCAAACTTTTTATCTCCTATTAATTTCGCTTTATCTTTAGCTGTTTTTGCAATATTCCAAGTGTTTATTTTCGGAAAACTTGTTAAAAAACATACTGCTAGGATTAACGCATACAAAGAAAACAAGCAATTTTTCCTTAAATTCTTTGACGTTAAATCTTTTATAATCATGGCTTTTATGATGACTTTTGGAATTGTTCTTCGTGCAACAAATATAGCTCCAGAACAATTTATAGCCGTATTTTATACGGGATTAGGTTCTGCTCTTACTCTAGCAGGATTGCTTTTTGGGTATCATTTTGCTAAAACTGCATGTCCGCGTTACAAAAACACTCATACTATGCAATAGCGCTTACAAACACTTGTAACAACATCAACATTACTAAGAAATATTTGACTATCACTCTACGTAAGGAAGTTACTATGAACCATGTTATGAAACGTTATATTAATACGTCTTTGTTGTATGCTGTCTTCGCCATGATTGGCGGCGTCTTTTATCGCGAATTTACAAAATTTAATGCTTTCCATGAAAAGACTGTGCTTGCTATAGTTCACACACACTACTTTATGCTTGGAATGGTTGTTTTTCTGTTACTCATACTATTTGAGAAAAACTTCAGTTTTAGTAACGAAAAAACTACGAGAATCTTAATAACTTATCATATTGGACTCAACCTAACAGCAGTAATGATGATTACTCGTGGAATTGCACAAGTAATGCGTCTACATCTCAGTCCATCTATAGATTTTTCCATAACTGGTTTAGCAGGTATCGGACACATCCTACTTGGCGTAAGTATTGTACTAATCTTATTGCAAATTAAACGCAGCATCGCTCATTGTGCTAATACTTCATTAGAATAGTGATGATAGGAATAATTTAGTTTATTCATAAAATATTTATTAAGTGTGTAACTATAAGCCGCATATGCTACTACATTAAGAAGGTTGCTATGAGTAATAACGTGTATAAAAAGAGTAGATCATACGCACCAGAACGATTCTTTGAATGCGAAGGTCGTGGCCTTAATTGGCTTCGAGAAGCTTACGACTATGGCGGGCCTAAAGTAGCTAAAGTTTTTGATTGGGGAAAAGACTACTTAAACATTGAACGCATTGAAACTACAAGCCCTACTCCTTTAGCATCGTTTGAATTTGGAGCATCTTTGGCGCATATGCACGATTTCGGTGCGAAATATTTTGGGGAGCCACCTGCAGATTATGATGGCACATGCTATTTTGGACCATTAAGCGACCCTGTAAAAATGGATTGTGGCACTTGGAGTAATGTTATTGACTATTTGGCAGAAGGCAGACTTTTACCAATGGTAAATCTTGGTATTTCTAGAGGAAGCCTTACAAAAAACGATTTAGATCTTACAAATAAAGTTATTGATGCTATGCCAGATTTGCTGGGAAAAGCATCTGAAGATAAACCAGCGCGAGTCCATGGAGACTTGTGGAGTGGAAATGTGCTTTGGACTAAAAGCGAAGATGGCGAACACACAGAAGCTGTTTTAATTGATCCTGCAGCTCACGGCGGCCATCGTGAGGAAGACTTAGCAATGCTGCAACTGTTTGGGATTAGCTATTTTAAGCAGATTTTAGATGGCTATCAATCTGTTCATCCATTAAAATCTGGTTTTGAAAATCGCATGACAATTTGGCAGCTCTACCCTATTGCTGGACATTGTGTCTTCTTTGGTGGAGGCTACGTTAGCGAATACCGAGATATGTGCTTGGATTTGCTTAATCGCTAAATTTGCATTAGATAATTTAATAGAAACTAATATAAAAGTAAGCACAAAACTAAAATTTACGAAAGGCCTTAACTACTATGATTCGCACGCATAAGCATATTTTGCGCAAAACTATTGCTCTTGTAGTATCTAGCACAATGCTTCTTGCGATTTGCGCATGCGGATCGAGCAATGCAAAAAACGCATCGCCTAGCGCAAAGCCTCAAGTGAATCACGGCAACGTTATAGTTTTTACGCCTTCTGATGGTCTAAATTTAAGTAGAAAAACTCCATTAAGTACATGGGATAATCTTGTTCCAGAAATAGTAAAATCGTTAAAAAAGCAAGGATTTTCAGAAAATTCTATTACTACTAAATCGTCCAGCAGCTTATACGATCAAAGTCAAGATATTCAAGATTACGTTGTAAGCATGATTACATCTTTAAAAACAAAAAATTCTTCTAAAAATAAAAACAAGAAAACAAGTATCAGAGATATCCATAGCATCGTAAAAAAGCAACTTTCTAATACGACTATTGTTGTTGCTCCTTGGAGTAATAAAAACGGTAATAATAATTATGGTGATTACGTAACTCAACCCACAACACCTAAAGAGCAACTAAAAGAAGAAGATCTAAAATCACAAGAGGAAGCAGAAAATAGACTTACATCGTCATTAGATTTGGCTAAAAAAGCTGGCATGCATGTCGTTATGTTATCTAGGCTTACTAGAGATTTTAAGCCAGATGCATTCTTCAAACTTTCTTCTGCTCAGAGCATTGGAGAAATTCAAGCGTATACTCTTGTGCAAAAATTAGCATTAAATCAGGCTTCTAAAGATAATCCAAAAAGCGTAGAAGTACTTTTGCCTTGCCACAATCAAAAACAAGATGTTCATATGCATTTTGGAGTAAATACTCATGGTAATTCAGATTCTGATAATTCAAGTTCCAAAATTCAAGAATTTGATGATGAATTCGCGCGACTTGCTTTTGCTGGAATCTGGAAAATTCTAAAACCTTATTTCGCATCTGGATTAATGATTTCACCTTCTGGAAAACTTAGTAAGGATTCAACAGAGAATGACTGGGAAAATGCTGCTTTCGACGCAGATAATTCTGACTCTGTTAAGGCAGAACTTAATTCGAGATTAGTAATAAAGAATGATAACGGAACAACTTCCACAAAACACGTAGATGGCATTATTGCTTTAGATGATCAAGTTGTTATGCAAGTGGAAAAAGCTCTTGAAGACCTTGGGTATAAGGGAAGCTCTGCGGATATCAACCCTTCCTTTACTCTTCCAGATATAATCGGAAGCTTTATAGGAAAACGAAATTTGACTAAGAAAAAGGTTCCAACGCCTGCTTCTACTGCGAAAAATAATGAATCACAAAAATCTAGCACAAAAAATAATGATTTGAATTCATCTGAATCCAATAAAGAGAATAAAAATACTGAAGATTCTGAGCTTAAAGATTCAGCGAATGAATTGTTAAACGACTCAAAATGGCCTGTTATTACTGGCTACGGCGCTTACAAAGATGCTTTACCAAATCTTGTAAATGGAAAGCAATGGATGACTTCTATCGAAAACATTCAGAAAATCTCTACTGATGTTGCTCAAGAATGTAGTTCTCTAAATGTTAATGGAAAATTATCTCAACTCGAAGATATTTCTATTTTTGTAAATAACAGTGGATCAGAAAAAGATATACCTGTAATAACAGAACCAATTCTCGCTGTAAGCGCAACTAATCTTAAAGCTCTTTTGATTGACCCTGGATACGTAACTCTTGCAGATGCAGGACTGTAAAGTACGTTATTTTCTTGGTCTTGGAGCGTAAATCTTATTTTCGATAAGATCGTTATAACGTTCTATAACCGCATTGCGCTTTGCTTTAAGGCTTGGTGTAACTAAACCATTTTCTTGAGTAAAAGCATCTGGAACAATCTCAAATTTTCTGATTGATTCTGCTCTAGAAACATTAGAATTTGCTTTAACTATGCTTTGTTCTACGGAACTTATGACGATTGAATTTTTTCTTGCCTCTTCCAGCGAGCGCACTGGGCTTGCTCCTCGAGATTTCAGCCAAGAATTCACTTCTGCAAGATCTAACGCAATAATCGCAGAGATAAAAGGTTTTCTGTCTCCAATAACAACGCATTGAGAAATAATTGAAGAAGTCATAACTGATGCTTCGAGTATGCTAGGTGAAACGTTTTTCCCGCCAGCTGTTATTATCAGATCTTTTTTGCGACCAGTAATTTTTACAAAACCGTCGGAATCTAAAGATCCGAAGTCTCCTGTATGCAACCATCCATTTACTATTTGTTTTTCAGTTATCTCTGGATGATTATGATATCCTTTGCAAACAGCGGGACTTTTAATACAAAGCTCTCCCTCATCATCTATTGCTACAGACACTCCCTGTACTGGCAAACCAACTGTTCCGATTTTATAGCCTTTCGTTGGATTTACCATTGACGGAGCACATGTTTCTGTCATTCCGTACCCTTCGAGAATTGGCAATCCCATGCCATTGAAGAAATGCGAAATCGATTTGTCTAATGGTGCTCCTCCTGAAACACCATATTCAACGTCTCCTCCAAAAACTTGCAAAATTGAGTTGTAAACGAGCTTTTTACATAAGGAGTGGCTTATAGCCAGCATTGGCGAAATCATTCTCCCCGATTGTTGAGCTTTTGACCATTCTTTTGCCACTTTTACGCTTTGAGCAAATATAAATCCTTTTACTCCTCTACCAGCTTTTTGAGAGGCAGCATTGTAGATTTTTTCAAATATTCTAGGTACACCAAGTATGAAAGTTGGTTTAAAACTTTTAAAATCACTTAGTATTGTTTTAAGGTTGCTTGACAATCCAAGTGTTACATTTCCAGCAAAACAGAAGAACTGCATAAATCTTGCAAATACATGTGCTAAAGGAAGGAATAAAAGAAGTCTTGGTTTGCCTTTTAATGCTATATCTGGCATGGAAAGCATTCCAGATTTCGCTATAAACACAAAATTTCCGTGCGAAAGTTCTATACCTTTCGGGTCTCCTGTAGATCCAGATGTGTAAACGATTGTAGCTAGATCATCGCCTTTAACAGCTTTTTCTCTTTCATAAAACTCTGAGTCTGTAACTGTTTTTCCATACTCAATTAGCGCATCTATTGCGTCTCTGCTTAATACATAGACATCGTTAAGGCTTGGACATGACTTCTTTGATATTTCCACAGTTTCACGCATATTTTCATCTTCAACAAAAATCATGCTTACTCTAGAATCGTTAATAATATTTTCTATTTGCACTGCAGAACTTGTTTCATAAATTGGCACTGTTAACGCGCCTATAGACATTATTGCCATATCAAGCACAGTCCACTGCCATGAAGTATGCGCTATTATCGATATAGTGTCTCCCGGCATCACACCGTGTGCTATGAATCCTTTTGCTACCGATATAACCAAATCTTTAAAGTCTTTAGCACTGTAGGAATTCCATTCCCCGTCGCGTCCTACATACTCAACCAATGAATCGTTCGGCTTACGTTCTACGCGACTTTCAAGAAGCGAAAAAATGTTTGCATTGTAATCAATTTTCTCATCGAGATTACGAGAATACTTTTGCATATTCGCTCCCTAATATGTTTAAGAAAATCTTATGTAATAATCTTAGGTCAATGTCTTAAGCCCAAGACTCTTATTACACTATACGACACGCATTTTACAGACTATTTTTTTCTTCTTTTGTCTCTTCTTTGGGCTTTAAAATTATTCGTTTTTTCGCTACCATTTTCCTTGGATTTGCATAAGTCCTGTCTCTTCGTTTTAAACCCCATTGAATACACAAATTGTCACAATGATCTGATCCAACTGTTACGTAACCAAAAAATTGACCTTTTCTAACAACTGTTCCAACTGGTAAATCCGTATATGCTGGCTCAAATGTGGAAGACAAAACTCCATGTTTGATTGTTACAACAGATTTTCCAGCCACAAGTCCAGCAAAATTTATTATTCCATCTGATGGAGCATATAGCTCAGTTCCTTCCTCTGCTCGCAAATCAACTCCTCTATGACCTGCGAGCCATGGTTTTGCTGGAGCATCAAAATCTTTAATAATGTTTACATTTTTTACTGGCCATACCATCCTTGATTTACAATTTGTAGTTTCTTTTAGTGTTGAAGCTGTTGAAACTTGACTAACTGTATTCGCGACTATTTTTTGCTTTTTACCTACAAAAGATTTTTCTATGCAACCAGCGTCAAATGAAGATACACTATAATCAGTTTGATTCGATTGCAAATATTCATACTCAATACTTTTGTTTATTGTAGGATTTATGCAACTATGAATAATCAACATGATTACAATCAGAATAATAAAAATCAGTATTCTAACAAATTGTGATTTTTGTTTTAATATAAATTTTTTGACTTTTAAGATTCTGGGCTTAATCATTTTTAAATCAAATATTTTTCTCATGATATTTTATTTTTCTCCTTTCATAAATCAAATTTGTTTTATGCTTCAACAGCAAAAATCTGCATTCTTTAAAGGTTTTCGCTTATATTTGAAAGTTTTTCACAAAATTCTTTTTTTAGTAACACTTTTTTATCAATGTGGTTAAAGCGTACAAATCATTGGTATTCCAACGATTATGAGTTTTCGACACGCCCAAACACGCTATATTTGCATATCATAAAATTCCGTGTAATATAAATGTCTTGTGTACGGCACACAGCCAAGCGCAAAGGATATTCCTGCGTAGCTCAGTTGGCAGAGCGTTCGACTGTTAATCGAATGGTCGCTGGTTCAAGCCCAGCCGCAGGAGCCAAGAAAACCACCAGCAAGTCTGGTGGTTTTTTTGTTTTGAATTTATTTGAATATTGTATTCTAATGAATCGCAAATGATATCGCTTGTCTTGCAAATCATCAAAAATGCTACAAACTACAAGGGTCACGTACTTAGTTTGGCGTAAACTATAAGTGTTGTTTTGCAAAAAGCAATTCTTGGCGAAGATTGATAAAAACAGAGGATGATACATGTTAGAAAACATCTCCGAAGCCACGAATAATGGTCATAAAAAGAAGATGATAATTCTCATTGCTGGCGTCATTGTATTAGCTTTAGTATTAGGCGTTGGTGGTATTTGCTGGAGCATTCAGCACTCATCTCGTATGAAAGAAGCTAGAAAACAGTGCGAAATTAAGGTTGCACAAGTTAGCAAAGCAAGCCAGTCATGGAAAAAACTTACTAAAAATTCTCTTCTTATCTCTTTTGCTCAAGATAACTCAGAAAATGGCAAATTACTTGCTAAGCTTTTGAAGCAGCGTTTGCCAGAAACGGTTGTATGCAATGCTAATTCTCCAGAAGAGTTAGGCTCTCAGGGAGCTCAAGCTATAGCTGCAACTCAATGGTATTCTGACAATGCTCAGCGTATTCGTGGAGTGACTTCTGCAATGATTGATAAGCTTTCTGCAGCATCTACAGATACTACAGCTAATGCGCAGGAAAAGCAGAAGGCTGAAGAAAGTCAGAAGGAACTGCAGAAGATCACCGCTCCTGTTATTCGTATAGCTCCTAAGGTAAAGCGTAAGCCGAATATTATTATTCAAAATATTCCTCCTACTCAAGAAGAAAAAGTTCAAGCAGATAACGCCATGCAGAAAAAGATTGAAGAAGCAAAGCGTCAAGCTGACGAGCAAGCTGCTAAAGCTAAAGCAAATGCAAAGGCTGATGCAGAAAAGAGACGTTTAGAATTAGAAAGAAGAAAGCGAATTAGGGATGCTGCCGAAAATCTACAGAAGCAGCTAGAAGAACAAGCTAAGAAGCAAGCTGAAGAACAAGCTAGGAAGCAAGCTGAAGAGGAAGAGAAAAAGAAGGAAGAAGAAAGAAAGCAGACGGAAGAGGAAGAGAAAAAGAAGGAACAGCCAGATCCTAAAATTTCTAACGACGGAGACAAATAATAACCTCTGTTAATCAATATAAAAATGCGCTCAGCAAAATCACTGAGCGCATTTTTTATATTCTAATCACTTTGTTAAATCAACTTGATCTAAAGGAATAACCTTAGTGTGGTACTTAATCTTGTATCCAACATAAAGCACAATGAACAGCGGCACAGACATATAAGTTATGCCAATTGCTTGCCAATTAAGCGTGTGGAATGATTCAAGATCTTGGCCAACAATAACCAAAATGCACAATACAAGAGCCACGATAGGACCGAATGGATACCACTTAGCTTTATAAACAAGATCGTCCAAAGACTTTCCTTGAGCAATATACGCTTTGCGGAACCTGTAGTGCGCAGCTGCGATTCCTGCCCATGCAATAAATCCAGTCAAACCACTTGCAGCAACTAAGAACATGTAAATTTGAGTTCCAAAAATACTCATCAAGAATGTTAAAAGAGCTACAACAAACGTTGCAACCAAAGATTGCATTGGAACACCTCTTCTATCTACGTTTCCAAACATCTTTGGAGCGTGATTATCTTTTGCAAGAGCGTAAAGCATTCTAGTAGAAGCATACATTCCAGAGTTTGCTGCCGAGATAACAGATGTAAGCACAACGGCATTCATGATTGTTGCTGCAATCGCCAATCCTGCACGCTGGAACACAAGAGTGAATGGGCTTATAGAAATATCGCTAGCTTCCGATCCAAGCAAACTTGGGCTTGTGTATGGAATAATGCATGCGATTACAAAGATTGCAAGAATGTAGAACAAAACAATACGCCAAAACACTTGCTTTACAGCCTTTGGAATACTCTTATCTGGTGTTGCAGATTCACCTGCTGTAATGCCAATAAGCTCTGTTCCTTGGAACGAGAATCCTGCAATTGCAAACGCACCTAAAACAGCTGGGATTCCGCCAGCAAATGGAGCATTTTTATGTGTAAAGTTGCTTAGAAATGGCGCTTTTCCGCCTAAAATTCCAACAATCGTAAGCAAACCAATAGCAAGGAATATAATAACGGTTACAACTTTAATAATCGAAAGCCAGTACTCTGTTTCTCCAAAGCACTTAACCGTAAGAATGTTAATCAAAAGAATAACAACAAGAACTGTTAGCGAAAATACCCATATTGGAACATTAGGAAGCCAATATTGCAAAACAATTGCTGCCGTACTTATATCTACAGCAACCGTGATTGCCCAGTTAAACCAATAATTCCAACCCATTGCAAATCCTAAAGCAGGATCAATAAACTTTCCAGAATATGATGCAAAAGACCCGCTAATTGGCATATATGTTGCCATCTCTCCTAGAGATGTCATAAGAAAATAAACCATGATACCGATTGCAGCGTATGCCAAAAGCGCGCCACCAGGTCCTGCCATGTGGATTGTTGCGCCACTAGCTACAAATAAGCCTGTTCCAATGCTTCCACCCAAAGCAATCATGGAAATGTGGCGTGTTTTTAAACTGCGATGCACAGTTTGAGATTCAGTAGTTGATGAACTGTCGTTATTCATTGTTTCCTCCTTTTGACAATATTCAAACAGAGGCAAACAGGCAACAGTATGCATGTCGATAGCACTCCGCAGCAAATTGCCAAAATTGCTGCGACAGTCCTTGGCTTATTAAGCCAAGTCCCAGCTTGTAAGCTAGAAAGAATAACCTACAAACTTCGGCGCTCTCCCCTTTTGCAAATCACTTAACGCCTCTTTCTGGCTAATGATTGCTACTCTTGTTGAGCGCGACCTCTGGTCGATGTGTTTCATTATTGAGATAGGCAAAGACAAACTCTAGACACTAACCGATATTTATTCAGATTAGACTATATTTTCTATTTATTTTGATTATTTTTTTCTGTATTTTTTATGGCTTTATCGGAAATTTTACGACTATATGCATTATGTCTGCGATATTTACTTATTTTTATTGGCGATTTGCGGTTCATTGCACCAAAAAGCGTTAAATCAAACTTTACAGACATTAATCGCATCGCAACTACTAGCACAACAATAAGAGTATCTAAAATCATCTCTGTAATAACGTCAAAACATCCTGCACGTTGTGCTTTTACAACAAATACCGTCAAAACACACCCAACTGCAGCAGGAAGCGCATACCAATGCTTATCTCGAACAATTACAGGAACTTGATTCAAAACCATATCTCGAATTAATCCACCACCAAGAGCTGTAGCCATGCCTAAAAACACAGACGCCATTCCAGACATGTGAAAATCCAAGCCTTTAGCGGTACCATTTACAGCAAAAAGCCCCAATGCTAAAGCGTCAAGAGTTAACATAAGCCATTTCCACTCATCAATTTCTAGATGAGCGAAAGCAACAATAACACCCGAAGCAAGACCAGTAAAAACAAATCCCCTATCTGCAATTCCAACTGGCGGCAAAGCTCCAAGCAGAACGTCTCTAACAATTCCGCCACCCAATGCTGTAAGCCATGACGTTGTGATTATTGCAAAGATATCATAATTCTTGCGAATAGCCCACATTCCGCCAACCATTCCGCAGCAACCCATAGCAATGTATTCAACAACAAGGAAGAAAATGTTATCTCCTAAAGCCCCTTCCACAATATTTCCTTTCCAAGGTTAGTTAAACACTTAAAAAACAAAATCCGCCTAATAAGCCTATAACCAATTAAGCATACAATTAGCGCGCCACCTTTTATAAGATATAAAAAATGACGCGCCAAATACTAAAAACTCTAACGGATTTAAAACGACTTTTAAATAGCTCTTAAACAGCTTTTAACTAGTCGCACACCTTCCACATCCAGTTGTGAGTATCTTCAACATCTCCAAGCTGAATACCAAGCAATTCATCACGCAAAGCCTGAGTCAACTCACCAACTCCACCATCAGCAACCTTAAGATCGAAGTCATCTGACTTAAAGCGACCAATAGGCGTAATAATCGCAGCAGTTCCGCAGGCAAAGACTTCAGTGACCTCACCAGAGCGAATATCGTCAAGCAATCCCTGAAGTGGAATCATAGTTTCAACAACCTTGTGACCCGCTTCTTCTGCAAGCTGAATAATAGAACGACGTGTAACACCTGGAAGAATGCTACCAGTAAGAGATGGAGTTTCCAAATGACCATCCTTGTGCAAAACAAACACGTTCATTCCACCAAGCTCTTCCAAATAGGTCTTAGTTGCTGCATCAACGAAGCAAACCTGTTCGCAACCGTGTTCAATACCCTTGTATTCACCGAGCAAGGAAGCCGCATAATTTCCACCACACTTAGCAAAACCAGTACCACCAGGGCCAGTGCGGAACCACTGATCTTCAACCCAAATACTAACTGGCTTCAAGCCACCTTTAAAATATGGTCCTGACGGAGAAGCAATAACACAATATTCAACCTCATGAGCTTCTCGCACACCTAAGAACGGCTCGGAAGCAAACATGAACGGACGCATATAAAGAGTATATTCGCGTCGGCTTGGAACCCACTCTTTATCTCGCTTAACTAAGGCTGCAACAGATCCAATAAAATCGTCGATAGAAAGATCTGGCAAATACAAACGCTTCGCAGAATTCTGGAATCGTGCCGCATTAATATCTGGACGGAAAAGCCAGATGGATCCATCAGTTCGCTTGTATGCTTTTAAACCTTCAAAGCATTCTTGGGCATAATGCAACACAGAAGCACCTGGATCCATTTTTAATGGCCCATAAGGCTCAACACGTCTATCCGACCAGCCTTCTCCCTTGGTCCAAGACATATGGACCATATTGTCGGAGAAAATCTGACCAAAAGCAGGCTTATCAATCAGCTCTGCTCGCTTTGCATCCGAAACAGGATTATCGTTAGGCAAAACAGTAAAATTGCCAGCCAGTTTGTTCAACAGATCAGAATCACTATGATCGTAAGAATCATAGGCATTTTTAAAGTCTGGAGCAACCTCTAAATCAGCCATTATGTCTCTTTTCCTAATTTGCGATATTACTTGTATTTTTATTATTGCTTTTATTGCAATTAATGGTATAGATTAGTACGATTCTCGATTAACGCAAGACTGTAAACAGATATTTTTATAGAAAAAAGACTAATTAAACCAAAATTCTTACGAATTGCAACAAAAAATTAACATTAAATACGTAAAAAATAAACTCGCAGCGTAACATTTGTGCCTCTGGTGGGACTCGAACCCACAAGCCCGTAAGGGCGTCAGATTTTAAGTCTGATGCGTATGCCAATTCCGCCACGGAGGCAACAGACAATTATTATGCCATATAATACAATTAAAAACAACTCAGCGTGTGGCGAGAATTCTACGACCCAAATCTAACGTGATTCCATCTAGTAAGCCATGCTCACTAGCAACAAAAGTATCTAGAACTCCACCATGGTCTTCATATGCAGCTTTTGCAAGTCGTTCAAGCACACGACTCAACACAACTGCACCTCCACCAACAACATCAATCCTTCCAGGATGAATAGTGGTATAAGTACGCCTACGTTCTCTTGTCATATGCAAGAACCTGTCATTAACTGTATATGCCTGATCCAACGCGATTTTTACTCCATCAACAGCCTTATGGTCATAATGCTTTAATCCAATAGCAAGGGCTGCCATAGTTGTAACAGTGCCAGAAACACCAATAATCGTGCGAGCTTTACCAGCGTTAACATGCTTAAAAGCTTCATCTATATTCTTGTCAATATCTTTTATAGCACAAGAAATTTCTTCTTCTGTTGGAGGGTCTGTATGCAAGTGTCTCTCAGTCATTCTAACGGAACCAATATTCATTGAATACGCGGAATCCACTTTATCTTCCGCAATATTCACGCCGTCTCCACCAAGAACAATCTCAGTAGACCCACCACCTAAATCTACAACAACATAAGGGGCTTGCAAATCTTTTCTAGAAACAACACTTGTTGCTCCCAAAAAGCTCAAAGCAGCTTCTTCTGTTCCGCTAATAACTTCAGGGCGTACGCCAAGCTCATCAAACATCATCTGTTCAAAAATGTCTCTATTTAGCGCATCCCTAGTTGCAGATGTTGCTACAAAACGAATAGCATCTATTTTGTGTTCGCTAAGCACTTTTGCAAATTCTTTGGCAGCAGATTTAACTCTCTGCAAAGCATCTTCAGCAAACATATGCGTTTCGTCGATTCCCTGACCAAGCCTTACAACTCTAAGCATTCTAGGAACAACATCGCGCATACCATTAGCATTAACTTTTGCAATTTTTAATCTAATCGAATTCGTGCCACAGTCAATTGCAGCTACGCAAACCGATTTATTAGTTCCAATGATTGTATTGGTGCTAAAAGATTTTGTATTTAATAATTTCTCAGTCTCAATTTCATCAGCATCATCACTCCAAGGAGTAGTGCACTTACAAACATTAGGATCAAATTCATTTTTTACCTTGCTTAACACCATATCGCCAATAGGATTCACACCTTTGCCCATTACAAGACTTTGCGCAAGCAAGGCATGCAAACACTTAACACGAACAGGCATACCACCAGCACTCATATCTTTAATATGTTCTTCACTATCTTCTAATCGAATAGCTAATTCGTGACGAAACTCTAAATAGTATTTATGTGCCTGCTCATATTTTTTAACAATATCATTGTCATTATTCAATAAATTGTTGCATTCCTTCATAAAACCTTGTGCTTCAAGATGCGAAGCCGCTTTAACCGCTTCTGGACTTGTTAAGTAGCATGTAGTTGGAAAAGGAGTTCCATCTTCTAAGCATGGCCTTGTAATAACAGCAAGAGGACGTCCACAAGCGCATCTAGCTCCAACTGCAACCATTCCCCTTGGGAATCTTCCCAATTGACGTTTAACAATGTCTTTATCTGCATCACTTGCAGGGTTTTCCAACAAACTATCCACTAAGGATTGTATATTCAAATCCATGTTTTTAACTCCCCTATGCATTTGCATGATTTTAAAATAAAGTACTTTAATATTTTCTTACTACTGTCTACTTGTATTACTCTGTTTCTTATCTGTAGATTTTGACGATTTATTTTTCTGGTGCTTATTTTGCTGGCGACTTTTATCCATTTTATTATGCTTAGAAGTCTTATCCTTATTAGAATCGTTAACGTCATCGTCTTGAGATTTCATACTCATATCATCTGGCTTATCTGCTTTATGAAGTGAATAGAACAAATCACTATACCAAGGAAGAGCTTTTCTTTCCTCATACTGTGATTCATCTTTATTAAATGATTCTGGCACAACTCCTGTAACAGCTTCTGGGTGTTCAACTCTAACAGCCTGCTCTCCAGGGAATATGAATCCTAGCCTATCCCTAGCTTGTGCAGTAACATACGCTTTATCTTTCCAGCGATCAATATTATTATCCAACTCCTGTTTTTTGTCTTTTAGAGCAGCCTCATCTCTTTGCAAAGCGTGTAATTCAGCCAAGCTTAACGCATAATTTCGAATTGTTGAAACAAATTCTATAGAACAAAGAAACGCCACTACTATCATAAAAACAAATACGAACGAACCAGAAAACAGCCTTTTTTTCTTTGGCTGATTTGATTCATCAACTATACTTGTTGCCGTGCGGCGATTTCTCAAAACCATACTTCTAAGTTACTTTAAATATTCGACGTGTAAATACACCTTATATTTACTTTTAGTCTAAAAAATCATTATTACACAATATGAATAACATACACGCTAAAATACAAAAATTGTGACCAGCTATCCACATAGGAGCTGGTCACAAAATCATACTCAAAATTCTTTTAAAACTTAGATTCCCAACTATTCCATTTGAGCCTTGCTCAAAATCGTATCTGCAGAATGCTGCAACTTTTGCAACTCTTCTTCAGTCAAATCAAGCTTGCACTGCTCAATAATGCCATCTCGACCAACAATCGCTGGATAAGAAAGATAAGAATGATATTCTTCACGATAATTGGATACAGGCATCTGTTCTCTAGAATCCGTCATTACAGCATTCACTAAACGAACAGCTGCTGCAGAAATACCGTAGTTGGTATATTTCTTTCCATAGAACACAGTGAAACCGCCTTCGCGAGTTTCATCATCAACAGCATCCAAGTCAATGTTCTTTTCCTCAGCAAGATCAGTAATTGGCTGCTCTAACACTTTTACCGTAGACCATGCAACGAACTGTGAATCGCCGTGCTCACCTAAACTATAACCCTTAACTGCCTTAGGATGAACTCCGAAGAACTTTCCTACAGCACGATGCAAACGGGCAGAATCAAGAAGAGTGCCAGTACCAATAACTCTTTCGTATGGAAGTCCAGTAGCTTCCTTGTAGAGCTGGCAAATAGCATCACAAGGATTAGTGATATCTATCAAAACGCCATGGAATCCAGAAGCTTTAATTTTTGCACCAACTTCTGCAACCTCTTTACGGTTATACTTAAGCTCCGCAAAACGATCTGGATGAGGAACATCCAAAAGTTTTATATGACCCAATGCGCTTACGATTACTTCTACGTCTTTTAATGCTTCATAATCATTTACTGTAATATTAACGTTAAAAGGCACATTATCCATTGAATCTTCAAAATCAAGAGCATCAGCCTTAACTTTTGCTTCATTTGAATCATAAAGATACAAATCGTCAACGTGACCACCAATAATGAGCTGATGGGCTACTGCAGCACCAACATTACCCATGCCTATAACAGCGACTTTTCTCATATGAAACATCTCCTTCTGTTTTTAGTTTTTCATAAAAATAGCACTATTTTGGAGATAATGAAAGTAATTTTAGAAAAATTTTTTTAAAATTTTAAGAAATCATTGAAAATATACAAAAACGGTCAGCCACATTTTATTGCGACTGACCGAAAATAAACTTCAGATCAAAGCTTAAAAAGCTTAAACAAGTCTTATGAAGAACTTATAAAAGCCCTAGTATATTACTTCATATACTTCTTGCAAGCCTTGAATGCGCTGTAACCAGCATACTGAGCGGTAGAGCCAAGCTCTTCCTCAATCTCAAGCAAGCGGTTGTACTTAGCGATACGCTCACCACGAGCAGGAGCACCAGTCTTAATCTGACCAGTGTTCTTAGCAACAGCAAGATCAGAAATGGTTGTATCTGGGGTTTCACCAGAGCGGTGGGAAACCATAGAAGTAAAGCCATTCTTGGTTGCAAGCTCAATAGCGTCGAGGGTTTCGGTAACGGAACCAATCTGGTTCAACTTTACGAGCAAGGAATTAGCTGCTCCAAGCTCAATACCCTTAGCCAAACGCTTTGGATTGGTGACGAGCAAGTCATCGCCAACGAACTGCAAACGATCACCAAGACGCTTGGTGATTGCTGCCCAATCATCCCAGCCTTCTTCCTGGAATGGATCTTCGATGGAAACGATTGGATACTCGTTGATGAGCTTCTCGTAATAATCAAGCATGTAAGCAGATTCGCGCTCTTCGCCGTCGAAACGATACTTGCCAGTTTCCTTGTTGTAGAACTCAGAAGAAGCAACATCGAGGGAAATACCAATCTGCTTTCCTGGCTCGTAACCTGCAGCTTCGATTGCATCCATGATGTACTTCAAGGAATCTTCGTTGGACTTCATCTTTGGAGCGAAGCCACCTTCGTCACCAAGACCAGTAGCCAAGCCTTCCTTCTTCAAAACGTTCTTTAAGGTGTGATAAACCTCAACACCAGCGCGCAAAGCATCGCTGTAAGTTGCGAAACCGTATGGAGAAATCATGTATTCCTGAATATCAGTTGCAAAATCAGCGTGAGCGCCACCGTTCATGATGTTCATGTTTGGAACTGGAAGAATATGTCCGTTAGTTCCGCCGATGTAACGATACAATGGAAGCTCTGCAGATTCAGCAGCTGCATAAAGAGCAGCAAGAGAAACGCCAAGAATAGCATTTGCGCCAAGCTTACCCTTGTTTGGAGTGCCATCAAGCTCAATCATGGTTTCATCAAGAGCACGCTGGTCAGAGGCATCCATGCCAATAACCTTTGGAGCAATTACTTCATTAACAGCCTTAACTGCTTCCAAAGTACCCTTGCCCTGATAACGGGACTTGTCGCCATCACGACGCTCCCAAGCCTCAGCCTCACCAGTCGAAGCACCAGAAGGCACTAAGCCAATACCCTGAGCGCCATCTTCGGTCTCCAAATAAACCTGAACGGTAGGATTTCCACGAGAATCCAAAATTTCGCGTGCATATACGCTTTCAATAGCTGCCACAACTACTCCTTATTCATTTTGTTGGTTGTGTAACATATTCAAGATTAATGCGTTTTATGGACGTTATTTCGTAGCGTAAGTCGTTAAAGATACAAGCCTATATAATCTAAGCGTTTCGCGATTTGTCCATGCCTTTATACGATAATAACAAACTGACACGGGGTGCAATTATTTAATTGTAATTGCTGAGATTATACCCGTCGAACCTGATATAGCTAAAACTATCGAAGGGAATGTCGTTATGAATAACCTTTTTAGCGCGATTGCAAAACTGCATCATAAAGCTTTTATTTCTTTAAAAGCTTGGCTTTCTACTATAGCGATTCTTTTTTTATGGTTTTTAATAACCTTAACTCCTGCCGAAAATCGCGCTTTGCCATCTCCAAGCGAGGTAATAAAAGCATTTGTTGACTTAAACAACGAAGGAATATTACTACCGTCTCTTGCAATAAGCATATTTAGAGTTGTAGCTGGTCTTCTTTTAGGAATTGCTTTTGCTTTGCCATCTGGAATCATTTCTGGCGGAAGCAAAATAGGAGAATCAGTAATAAATAAACCAAGTCATATGCTCAGATCCATCCCATTCCCAGCATTAGCACCTTTATTGATCATTTTTCTCGGTGTGGACGAAATGATGAAAATAATGCTTATAGCGCTTGGTGTTTTTGGACCAATGTATGTCAATATTCGAGATGGAGTAAGGAACATTGACCCTAAACTAATAGAACTTGCAAAGGCTTATAACGTTAAAAAATCGACTGTTTTTACAACAATTTTTATGCGAGGAACACTAGCTAATTTTATGACAGGATTGCGATTTTCAATTTCCGTAGCATGGGTTGCTTTAGTTACTTGTGAAACAGTTAATTCTTCAATAGGAATCGGATATATTCTTTCTAGAGCTCAACAATTCTTTAGACCAGATCAAATGATGGCATGCATTATTTTATATGCGATTGCAGGACTTGGATCAGAAGTTACTGCAAACATATTCGAATATTGGCTTATGCCAGAACGCAGAGTAAATAGAGAATCTTAACAAAGAGTTGATTTTAGAAATTCACGTAAATAAAGTATCTCTAAAATCCTCTGTGAATTTTAGAGATACTTTTAACGATACTTTTAAAAATAAGTCAATTTTTATAAAAATTTAATCAACAAAATTTAATCAACAACCAAATAAACCAAATAAGAAAAACACAAAATAAAGGTAAAGGAGCCAAATCATGGCTAATTTCAAAATACAAATTGCTAGCAAACGCTCTATTGCAGCAATATGCGCTTTTTGCGCAACTATCGCTCTTGCATCTTGCGGCGGAGCTCAAAAACCTGCAAATAACTCCCAATCTTCTAGCAAAGATACGGGAATAATGAGGGTTGCTTATCTTTCTACAGCAAACTATTTAACAACGTTAAAAAATGAAAAATTCCTTCAGGAAGAATTTGGAAAAGCAAAAGTCACCTATACTGGACCATACACTCCAGTTGATGGTCTTACCGCAGTTATGAGCGGAAGCGCTGATGCAACAACTACTGGAACTGGACGATTTATTGATTTGATTGCAGAAGGTCAACCTTGGGTTGCATTTGCGCTCGAATATTACAATGGTGATTCTCAAGGAATCGTTGCATCCGCAAAAAGCGGCGCAAAAACACTAAAAGACTTATATGGAAAGAAAGTTGCTATTATTCACAACGGTGATACTGGCGATTACATGCTTCACCGCGCATTCGATAAAAGCGGATTAGACGTTTCTAAAGTGCATAAAGTAGAGATGAGCCCTAAGAACTTCCAAGCAGCATTTACATCTGGACAGATTGATGCAATTTCCTCATTCGATCAGAATCTTGCTGCAGCGATGACAACCCCTGGGTCAAAATTACTTGTTAACGCTAAAAAGTATGGCAACATGAATGTTACCATTCACATTGTTTCTAGAAAATTTGCTAAGAAGCATCCTGAGCTCGTTAAAAAAATGTATAACGCTCTTGTTCGCGAAGCTAATAAGTCACATAAAGAAAAGAATGTTATCGGGAATGCTTATAAGCAACTTGGAGCAAGCGATACAATCATTAAGCAGATTGAAAAATTCGATAATCCAACAATTAAGCCAATCGATAAGAAAGGCTTAGAAATGATGAAGGTTCAGGCAAAAGAATACGTAAAATATGGTTTAATTAAGCAAGCTCCAACAAACTTGGATGATTCCGTAATGGATTGCAGCAAGTAACCTAAACCTTTAAAATACGCTAAATAATTTTCAAAATCAAAACACAGTAGGAGTTAATATGAACATTCAAAACAATGAAAATAATGCTAATAATGTCAACAATTCCTACTGTGTTTCTTTAACGCATATTGAAGTAGCATTTGACGACACTTATAAGGTTTTGAAAGATATTAATTTAAACATTAAGCAAGGCGAGTTTGTCTCACTTATTGGCAGATCAGGTTGTGGAAAAACAACGCTTCTTAAAGTAATATCTGGTTTACTAAAACCTACAAGCGGCAGTATAAACGTTACAGACATGCAGGCTATAGGATTCCAAGATGCAAGATTAATCCCATGGCTAAAAATTGGTGAAAACGTTGTTTTTGGTCTTTCAGACAGTAAAAACAATCTTAAAAAACTTGCAAATAATGCTCTTAGCAAAATGCAATTAGAAGAATACGCCAATAAATGGCCTTCTCAACTTTCTGGCGGTCAAGCTCAACGCGTCTCTTTAGCTAGAGCATTAGTAAGAAACCCAGAGCTATTGCTTTTAGACGAACCTTTCGGCGCATTAGATGCTTTAACAAGACTAGACATGCAA
This sequence comes from Gardnerella sp. DNF00476, assembly GCF_049262735.1. Classification (NCBI taxonomy): domain Bacteria; kingdom Bacillati; phylum Actinomycetota; class Actinomycetes; order Bifidobacteriales; family Bifidobacteriaceae; genus Gardnerella; species Gardnerella sp. DNF00476. Next base: position 1,526,665 of record NZ_CP058401.1, on the reverse strand, counting down.
GATCTTCTAGCTAAGCTAAGAACACAAAACGGCTGGAGCACAATCATGGTTACTCACGATATTGCGGAAGCTGTAAGATTATCAGATCGTATTCTAATGCTTCAAAATGGCGTAATATCAAGGCAATGGAATATCGATAGGAGCAGTGTTGATTCGCAAGGAAGACCTACAAATCATGTTTCTATTGAAGATGATTTAAGACTTGCCTTAAAGTGACATGTCCACTATTTAAAATTCACCTATTAATTTTTACCAATCAATGTCTTCTAAAAGTTGCTTAGCCCATTCGACTATCTCTTTTTCACTCATAGACGATGAATCCCCTAAAACAGACGCAAAAGGAGATGGAAAAATCATTGTGTGGGTTACAGGCTTAAACTGTGCTCCCCTGTAGATCCTACTCAAACGCATCCAAACAGATTGAGCTGGATCTACGCCAATAACGCGCACAGTTTTACCTTGCATGCTTATTTGATTAATACCCATTTGTTTAGCTTTAAAACGTAATCTTGCAACATCAAATAATGTTTGTAAGGATTTAGGAGGATTTCCATATCTATCGCTTAACTCATTGAAAATCTCTTTTAAGTCTTCATCATTCTGAGCCTCAGCAAGCTTCCTATAAGCTTCCAAACGTAATTTATCTGAATCAATATAAGATACTGGAATTGAGGCTTCTATTGGCAAATCAATAGAAACAGATATGGACTCTTTATGATCTGGTTCCTTATATTTTTCAACAGCTTCAGAGACCATCCGAACATATAAATCGAATCCGACTCCTTCAATATGCCCACTCTGAGCATCTCCAAGCAAATTGCCAGTTCCGCGCAATTCCAAATCCTTCATAGCAACATCAAAACCAGAGCCAAGAGCAGTATATTGAGCGATTGTTGCAAGCCTGTCGTGAGCCTGCTGAGTCATAGGCTTAGTAGGATCGTACAAAAAGTATGCGTATGCGCGCTCACGACCTCTTCCAACTCGCCCTCGTAATTGATGAAGCTGACTTAAACCGAATCTGTCAGCGTGATCTACAATAAGCGTATTTGCATTAGAAATATCTAATCCTGTTTCAATAATCGTAGTGCAAACAAGAACATCAATATCCCTATGCCAAAAATCACGAATAATAGTGTCAAGTTGCTTCTCACCCATTTTTCCGTGCGCAATCGCCACTCGAGCATCTGGCACAAGTTTTTGAATATTAGAGGCAATTTTACTAATATCTTCTACGCGATTATGAACGTAAAATACTTGTCCTCCACGCAATAATTCACGTTTAACACAGGCTGCAACTTGTGCATCTTCATATGCTCCAACATAAGTCAAGACTGGTAGACGATCTTCTGGAGGCGTAGCAAGCGTAGACATTTCACGAATACCCGTAACAGCCATTTCAAGCGTTCTAGGAATAGGTGTTGCAGAAAGGCTAAGCACATCTACATTTGTTCGTAGAGCTTTTAAAGTTTCTTTATGTTCAACACCAAAACGTTGTTCTTCGTCTATAATCACTAATCCTAAATCTTTAAATTTTATATTTGGATTTAAAAGTTTATGAGTTCCAACAACAACATCTACTTGCCCGGATTCTATTCCTTGCATTGTAGCGTCTATTTCTTTTGCACTCTGGAATCTGCTCATTGCGGCAACTGTTACAGGGAAGCCAGAAAAACGGTTAGTAAAAGTCTCGTAATGCTGCTGAACCAAAAGAGTGGTTGGCGCTAGAACAACTACTTGTTTACCGTCTTGAACAGCTTTAAATGCAGCTCGAACAGCAATTTCCGTTTTACCAAACCCAACATCTCCGCAAATCAACCTATCCATTGGAATTGGCTTCTGCATATCTTGTTTAACTTCGTCAATAGTAGTAAGCTGATCTGGCGTTTCTTGATACGGAAATGCATCTTCCAGCTCTTTTTGCCACGGAGTGTCAGAGCTGAAGGCAAAACCTTTAGTAGATGCTCTGGCTGAATATAACTTGATTAAATCCTCTGCAACTTCTTGAACATGCTTTTTAGCTTTTGCCTTTGTAGCAGCCCAATCTGATCCTCCAAGTTTGTTTAACTTTGGGATTTCAGCCCCAATATATTTGCTAACCAAGTCGAGTTGATCGGTTGGAATAAAAAGCTTGTCGGCAGGCGCATTACGTTTACTTGGCGCGTATTCAATTTCCAAGTATTCACGAGTAGCTTCTCCACTTGAGGTTTTTATATTTCGCTGCCTCATGCCTATAAATTTTCCGATTCCATGCTGATCGTGAACAACAAAATCGCCTGGTTTAAGATCTAGAAGGTCTATTGATTTTCGTCTTCTCCTAGGAGTTTTAAGCGCGCTTGCAGAAGATGTTTTTCCAGTCAAATCTCTTTCTGTAAGAATAGCGATCTTACTTTGTTCATCTATGAATCCGTCCACTATTTGCGACTGAATCGGTATAAAATCAAAAATTCCAGTTGATTGTATTGCGCGACTTAGTCTAGATAAGGTTCCATATGCGGATGCAATTATGTAAACTTTAAATCCGTTTGCTATAAGACCAGATATTCCACTAGAAATCTTTTCATTGTCTCCTCTAAATTCTTGAGGAGATTTAATGCTCAATTCTAGACGGCTATTTTTTACAATTTTATTTTCGCTAGATTCTTTAATATCTACGGTTGCTGGCGACTTATCAGATCCAAAACTCGTTAAATTTATTACCTGATGATTCTTATTTTCTAAGCTTGCTAAAGTTTCATCAAAATCAAGAAAACTCGCCTGATCGAATGTTATTGGAGCACCTGCTCCTCTACCAGATGCAGCTACATGCCAGCTTGCTGCCAAAAATTCATTAGCAGTTCTACTTAAATCTTGAGCTGCGCGCCTACATTTTTCTGGGTCAGAAATCAATATTATAGAATTTTTTGGAAGCAGATTTTCTACTGGTTCCATTTTGTCAACTAATGCTGGAAGCAACGACTCCATACCCTCTACTGGTATTGCATTCGATATGGATTCCAACATGTCGTCAGCATTTTGAATTTTACCAATCAAAGATTTTGCACGATTTTGAATATCTTTTGTAAGCTGTAATTCTCTACAAGCAGTAGCCCAAATACTATTAATATTCTCACCGTATGTGCGTTGATCAGATGCATGAAACTGCTTAATCGTGTCGATTTCGTCTCCAAAAAATTCGATTCTAACAGGATGATTCATCGTTGGAGAAAAAACATCTATTATTCCACCTCTAACTGCAAATTCTCCACGATTCATAACCAACTCAACGCGATTATATGAGTTTTCAACAAGACGTTTTACAGCAGAATCTATAGGAACTTCTTTACCACATTCAAAAACAAGAGGCTCCACGTCTGAAATATTTTCAACAACTGGCTGAATAATAGAACGAACTGGCATAACAAGCACACGAATTGGGCTAAACATTCTATTTTTGCCACTTTGAGGATGTTTTAATCTTCTAAAAACCGACATTCTACTTGCCACAGTGTCTGCTCTAGGAGAAAGACGCTCATGAGGAAGAGTCTCCCAAGCCTCGAGTTCGGCAATATCCTGAGGATCTCCATCATACCAATCGCGTATTGAAGAAACAGCGTCACTAGCATCTCTACCAGATGGAGTAATTAGTACAACAGGACTACTCTTTGATATTGCAGCTGCTATAGCAGGTCTAGAACCTAAAGGAGATGCTACAGTAAGCGGATTCGGAAAATCTAGCACGTTAGAAACTAAAGATTTAAACGCTTCATTTTTATCTAAAATATCTTTAAGTATATTTTCAAAAGAAACGTTAGAATTTATAAAATCTTTAGAATCTGACATATTGTTAGCAAAAAAATCAGATTTATTTGCCATTGAAATGCTCCTGAGTGGCGCTAAGCCCGCGGAAGATCACACTTTCTACTGCATCAGCACCATCTGCCAAAAAATTAGGAAGTTCAGATTTTTGCGCACCGGCAAAACCACCCAAAACCCAATTAACAGTATTATCATGCGCGTGCGCTCCGCGTTGAGCGTGCCCCACACCCATTCTCACACGAGCATATTGCGGAGTTCCAAGACTGCGATCAATAGAACGAATACCATTATGACCTCCAGCAGAACCGCCAGATTTTACTTTAATCCGACCAAAATCCAAATCCATATCGTCATGGATAATCACAATATGGTCAGTTTCAATCTGATAATACGAGCTTATTGACGAAACAGCAGCACCAGAATCGTTCATAAATGTGAGTGGCTTAGCGAGGAAAAACTTCGCCGATTTACCGTCTAAATTCATTACTCCCTTGCCTAATTTTGACAAACCCTTATGGTCGGAAAAAGATATTGACCAACGCTCACTTAACACGTCTGCAACCATAAAACCCATATTATGACGTGTACCTTCATACTTCGATCCAGGATTTCCAAGTCCTACAATCAGCCAAAAATCCGATGCCATAGCGCACACTCCAACTCATAAACTCAACAACGAAATGGGCGTACCGATTGAATACTACTTAAATACGTAGGCTCTCGATACGCCCTCATATACTGTGCACTATTCTACCAATAAGACGGTCATTGTTTAAATAATGCGGTTATTGTTTAAAACTTTCGCAAAAACTATTTTAAGAATTCGTCGGTGGATAATTCTTTAGCTTGAGGAGTTTTATGAGTTACCTTACCTTTTGCATCAGTGTAAGCTCCTCCTTGGCTTAAGAAGTTAAAGTAGTCTTGAGCACCTTTAACATCACTTGTACCAAACACAAACTTTCCACTTTTAATATCTGCGTGGTTTCCCCAATACTGACCATCGACGATCAGTTTCATGCTGCGTTTAACAAATTTTGGATTAAGATTTGCATCTTTAGCTTCTTTAACCAAAATGTCAGATGCTTCATCTGGGTGTGAATACGCGTATTCATACCCACGCTTTGCAGCTTTAACGAATGCGCGAACAAGCTTAGGATCACGTTTAATTGTTCGCTTATTAGTAATAATACCAATCGTATCTGGCTGACCAGGAACTCCATAATCTCTAGACCTAAAACAACGAAGCTTAGGACCGAACATATCTGCTTGGACACCTTCCCAAGTCGCATAAAACCCACCAAAATCTGCTTTTCCAGATTCAAGAGTACGGAAAGTTGAGGTTCCAACAGTAACTTTATCGAATTTACCCTTGCCGCCATCATGCTGAATCATTCTGTTAATTACAACATCACTTTCTGCAGCACCAAAAGACGCGTAAGTTTTTCCATCAAAATCTTTAGGAGAATGAATCTTATTGTTTTTAGCAAGAGCACACCAGATTGCACTTGGTTTTTGCTGCACTTGCATAACCTGCTCAAGATTAGCTCCCTTTGTAGAAGAATCAGCAACATTAGTTAATGTAGTAAGAGCAAAATCAGCTGCACCACTGTCTACAGCATGTTCAGAACCAGTTGGAGCAACAGCAAGCAAATCTACATCTAATCCTGCATCCTTAAACCAACCTTTATGCTTTGCAACATAGATACCAATATGATTCGTATCTGGTGCCCAAAAAAGCATAAAAGATACTTTACGAAGATTCGAATTTTGATTATTATCCTCAAATCCACATGCAGAAAGAGATAATACACAAAATGCAGAAAGAATAAACGCAAGACCACGCTTTAAAACACGCATATTCATGAGTTCCCTACTTTGTTTTTACTTACCATTTTCTGGGAAATGCAGCACAGACTTGGCAGAAAACGGTATCAAGGGCCTAGCCCGCGCCGTTCAATGCCCCCTATCAAGCTAAGAGTTTGACTAGGTTTGCCACACATTGACTCACGAAACATTTTGATTATGCACGATTCAATCGACAAATTAATAATCATGTTACAAACATAAGATTCTGATAGAATACACGTGCTATTCTTATTTCTGAATTTATGCGATTGGGGCAGCAGTCGCTATTTTTATGTCACTAGTTTAATATTCAAGAAAAGGATTGAAAATAAATGACGCAATCGCGTTTAAAGACTACGCTTGCAAAGTGTCTGCCAACTGTAATATCAATAGCAATTGTGCTGGTTCTATGGCAATTTGCTTGCCAACACTATAATATATCGCCAAATCTTATTCCTACACCAACTTCTATTGCTCAAGACACAATTGAATCATTCCCTACTTTATTGCCTGCTGCACTAATAACAACTCAAGAAACAGTTATTGGCTTTGCACTAGCAATAATATGCGGAATTCTTCTGGGCGTATTTTTCCACGTTTCTAAGCTAGTTAAGTCTGCTTTATTCCCATTACTGTGCGCGGCTCAAACTATGCCTTTAATTTCTATTGCACCAATTTTCTTGATTTGGTTTGGATTTGAAATGTCTGGGAAAATAGTAATAGTAATGATTTTTAGTATGTTTCCTATTGCTGTTCAAACTGTTCGAGGATTAGACGCAGTTCCTAGTTTTTATACCGATGTTGCATTAACTTGTGGAGCTAATGCTACTTGGACTTTGTGGCATGTTAAGTTGCGCGTAGCGGCTAGGCAAATTTTCGGAGGAATTAAAATTAGCGCAGCATATGTTTTGGGAACAGCTGCTACAGCAGAATATTTAGGAGCTAGAAACGGCTTGGGTATTTGGCTTCAATCCGCATATAACTCTTTTAGAACTCCACTTATTTTTTCAGCAACTATAGCAATAATAATTCTTACAGCTTTTCTAATGCTTGTTATAAATACAGCTGAAAAACTTCTTCTAGGTCCTGTGGAAGACGATGAAGATCCAGATAATCAACTGTAAAACTGATATATAAAATTAATGCCGAGCATAATGTAATCGATTATGTTCGGCATTAATTTTTATTGTTCCAAAACTGTCTTCTAATTCTACTTAACAGCTTCTTCACTCATTGCATCATTAATAGCATCGCTAAGCTCTTTTTGAGCCTTTCCATATGCTTGCCAATTCCCTGATCTCATTGCAGAATCAGAATCCTTCAATGCTTGAGCTGCTCGTTTAAGTGCAATCCTAGCTTTTTCACTAATAGAATTAGATTTTGCAGGTGCATTTGCACTATTTTTAGCATCGCTCTTATTGGAATTATTTGCATTGTTTTTATTGGAGACATTTTCATTTGAGCCAGAATTATTGGAAGCATCGCCAGCGTTTGCGCCAGAGTTTCCTCCAAACACTTGGTTTAATGCTTCATCCAAAGTGTCAGCAAATCCAACTTGATCTCCAAAAGCAACCAATACTTTCTTAAGCAATGGGTAGCTCGTAGAACCGCTAGATTGTACGTAAACAGGCTCTACGTAAACCAATCCTCCACCAAGAGGCAATGTAAGCAAGTTTCCACGCTTAACTTTGGTTGAGCCAGATTCAAGCAAATTCAACTCTTTAGAAACATTTGCATTAGCGTTAAAGTTGTTTTGAGCTTGACCAGGACCTGGAACATTGGAAACTTTAGGCAACTCTTGAAGTCTTAGTTTGCCATAATTTTCGCTTACTTTTCCAGCAACATTTCCAGCATCCGAATCTACAGACAAGAATCCAGTTAGGATTTCTCGAGTGATTTTTCCAGCAGGAATATATGTGGAAACAAGCGAAAATACTGGCTTGTTGGCCCCTCTGGTTTGCAAAGTCAAATAGTATGGAGGCTGCAAAATATCTTCTCGCTGAAGACTTTGAGATTCTGTAGGATCTACTGGAGTCTGCCAGAAGTCCTCTCCCGAGAAGAACTGGCTTGCGCTATCAACATGATACTTTGCAAGCAAATGCCTTTGCACTTTAAACAAGCTTTCTGGGTATCGAATATGACTCATCAAATCGCCAGAAATCTTAGAAATATCGTGATAATGACCTGGGAATATTGATCTCCAAGCCTTAATCACAGGGTCCTTTTTATCCCAAACATACAAATCAACCGAACCGTCGTAAGCATCAACAGTAGCTTTAACTGAATTGCGAATATAGTTTGCTCGCTGATTCGTTAAGCCTTTAATAGAACGAGATGTTGTGGTTGTAGAATCCTGAGTCACCTGACCAAAATCAGTCATTTGCGAATATGGGTAAGAATCGGACGTTGTGTATCCGTCAACAATCCACTTAACTCGTCCGTCAACAACCGCTGGGTAAACGCGTCCATCTAAAGTCAAGTATGGAGCAACTTTAGAAACGCGAGTCTTAGGATCACGATCATACAAAATCTGCGAATCAGAAGTAACTCTATCAGAGAACAGAATCTGATCTGACTCAAAACGAATAGCGTGCAACAACCTAGAGAAGAAGTTTCCTACTCTTGGTCCACCATTTCCCTTAAACGTTGTTAAAGCGCCATTTGAACCAGTTGGATAATCAAATTCCCAAGGAGCAGTGCCTTTTGGAGAACCAACAATAGAATACTTTGGAGCGTTTGGCGAGAAGTAAATACGCGGCTCATACTTCTTCAACTTTGTAAGCTTTCCTTGAGTTGGAATTCCATATTCCATAAATTGCGGCTGACCATCTGCAGTAACCTTATTTCCGTATGCTGCAACCACGCCATATCCGTGCGTGTAAACAGTATGGTCATTAACCCAATTTCGATTATCGTTTCCAGCTAAATCAAGCTCTCTTGCAGCAATAACCGTGTCTTGACTCACGCCATCAATGTCATACTTATCTACAGAAAGAGTATCTGCAAAAGTATAGTATTGCTTAGATTGCTGCAATTGGCGGAATGTTGGAGAAGTAACTTGAGGGTCTAAAAGCCTGATTTGTGCAGTAGACTCCGCTTCTTTTGCAAGCGCTCCAGACTTTCCTTCCGAAGTAGCGTTATACGATTCTTTTTTAACATTATTTAAGCCATACGCAAACTTAGTTGCATCAATATTTCGCTGAATATAAGTGGCTTCTAATTCTTGAGCATTCGGTGCTACTTTAAAACGTTGCAAAAGAGCAGGCCAAGCAAAAGACAACACCATAGCGCATGCAACAAGAGACGCAACAGCTACAGCAGGTGTGCGCCAAGCTTTAACAGCTACAACAAATCGCGTGCCAATTTTTACATTTCCATTAAGAGCATGAGATTTTAGCAACCACGCTGTTATAACAATTCCAACAATTAGTGTTATTACAGCCATTGCAATGCTGGAAGGAACACCAGCATTCATATCTGTGTAAGATCCGCCAGTAATCTTAGAACCATCCAAATTTACAATCGCAAACACATCTAAGATTTGCAAAACGGACCAGAAAATAATAACGAGCATAAACCACGCAGAAATTTGACGCCTTGCGCTTTTAGTTATGCTAAAAATGCCCTTGCCGCCAACAGGAAGCGTAATTCTTACAGCTCCCATCAAAGCGTTTGTTATAACGCTAAATAGCAAAGAAACAGCAAGAAGAACAATAAACGCTCTTGTAAAAAGACGCAATCCTGGCAAAACAAACACATAGAATCCGTTATCAAATCCAAATTGCGGATCTTTAATACCAAATGATTGGTAGTTAAACATAAGCAGAATTTGCACCCAATGATTGTAGAATTGCATTCCAAACACAGCGCCTACAATCAAAGACACAACTCCTGCAACATGCATTGCAAGCTTAGAGCTTATTCCCTTTTTAGTGTCTAAAATATTGCCTTTTTCTTTAACATATACGCCATCTTCGCTTCCAGGACGTTTTTTAATCGCAATATATGCAGACAAATACCCAAATGCAGCCATAAGCAGAGCGTACAAAGCCCAAACGCCGATTTTAGCGGCTAGTTGAATCCAGATTACGCTCTCGAATCCAAGTTGTGCATACCACATGCAATCTGTAATAAAAGTAGAAAAACCAAAAATAATTGAGCATATAAACGCTATTGCTACTACTATTGCAACAATAGCCCAACGCCATTTTCTTGATTTTCCAACAAACTTATTTACATCAAAATCTATTCTCATATAGCGATTATTCTCCTTACTGTTTGAGCTTTTATTATCGCTTTTATTGCTTTTACTATTATCGCTAATATTGCTAGTATTGCTTTCGCTATCTTCGCTAATATCGCTATTTTTTGGCAAATCGCCTTCGTTTTCTAGTTTTTTCTTAGCTTCTAATAGATCACTAAAGAGGTCACCGATGTCACCATCGTCACTATCTGCCCAATCTCCTATTTTTTTTGCAAACTTTGAAAAAGTCTTATCTTTGTTTTCACTATTAGACTCATTTTTAGAAGCATCTTTAGCAACAATATTTGTATTGCTATTATCTTCATCAATGCTTTCTATAACTACATCTTGATCGCTGGAATCATCCGCAGAAGCATCGGAAGAAGTATCGGCAAAATCATTATTTTGATTGCTCTTTTTCTTTCCATCGCTTGAATAATCGGAACGCTTATTCACTTTAGTGTTTTTAGGTTTTTTAGCCATATACGCGCCAAAAGCAACCCATGCAATGCCAATGATTATTTCTATGATGACTTTCAACATAAGGATAATAGTACTATACTAATTACTCCTAATCTACGTGTTGTGTTTGTTGTGTAATCAAAAATAATTACAAAAAAGCGCGCTCACAAAGTAGCGAACGCGCCTAATTTTATTAAATTAAATCATGTAAGCATTTAAGCTAAGCAACATCTGGATCGTCTTTAGCGATTGTTCCAGTGAGCTTACCAATTGCTTTCATTACGTGGTAAACAACCAACACAACAACAGTGCCGATTGCAATACCGTTAAACTGAATTCCAGAAACAGCAAATTGGAAGTTAGCAATGCCAATAATCATAACGATTGCAGCAATCATAATGTTAACTGGCTTATCGAAGTTCACTTTGTTCTCTACCCAAATGCGCACGCCGATCATGCCAATCATGCCGTAAAGCAAGGTGGTTACGCCGCCCAAAACGCCTGCTGGAATGGAGTTTACAATTGCACCAAACTTTGGGCAGAGGCTTAATACGAATGCGAAGAATGCAGCGCACCAATAAGCGGCAGTAGAATACACTTTTGTTGCAGCCATAACGCCAATGTTTTCGCCATATGTTGTAGTACCGCAGCCGCCAAAGCACCCAGCAATTGCAGTACCTAAGCCGTCTGCAAACAAAGCGGTACCAATCTTGGAATCGTAGTCACGACCAGTCATCTGAGCTACAGACTTAACATGACCAACGTTTTCTGCAATAAGAACGAGCACAACTGGCAAGAACATAAGCAAAACAGAGAAGTCGACTTGCGGAGTGTGGAACTTAGGGAAGCCAATCCAAGAAGCTTGCTCAATCTTACTAAAGTCAACTTGACCCTGGAAGCATGCGTAAGCGTAGCCAACAAGAACGCCAAGCAAAATGTTTAAACGTCCAAGAAGACCGCGGAAAATTACTGCAATAAGCATAACTGCAACCAAAGTTACTAAAGCAGTATCTGGCGCCTTTTGGAAATTGCCCCAAACAGCTGGACCCAAGTTAAAGCCAATGATTGCAACGATTGCACCGTTAACAACAGGAGGCATAATAATGTCAATCCACTTTGCTCCTGCAAAATGCACAAGCACACCGATTAAAGCAAGAAGAATACCTGTGCACATAATGCCAAAGCTTGCTACAGCAATACCTTTATGCGCAGCAGTTACAGCCATAACAGGTGCTATAAGACCAAAAGAGCTTCCTAAATAACTAGGAAGCTTATTTGCGTTAATCAACAAGAACAGTGCTGTGGAAAGAGCCGTGAACATTAAAGTAGTAGACGGATCAAAGCCTGTAAGAATTGGCACTAAGAATGTTGCGCCAAACATAGCAATAACATGCTGAGCGCCAATACCAGCAGTACGAGTCCAAGTTAGACGCTCATCTGGCTCTACTACTTCTCCTGGCTTCAAAGTTTTTCCGTCACCATGAAGCTGCCATGTAAACAACGATTTCATCGTTTTCTCCTTGTGTAAAACGAGTTCGTATATATGTTTGTAGTCGAACAACTACAAAAAACAAGCGCCAGCTTAAAAAAAAAAAAACAAGCACTACTCGAGCGCAGGTTTGGCAGCTTCCGCAGAGGTCGCCATCAACCGCCGCCCCTTAGCCAAATGGTCATTCTAATGTACTAATCATAAAGTGTCGAGGCAATTTTAAAAATAACAAATTTACATGTGATTTTCATTGAAATATCAAGGAAAATCGGTGTGTCGAAAACAGATAAAACACAACTAATTAATACTAATAAAAGTTTATACTTATAAACTTTTGCTTACGTATTAAATCTGATTATTACAATCTTAATTTTGCAAAACATTTTGAATGTAATCTTTTAACACAATTGCATGATTTATACGCAGATCTTTCGCGCCATATAAAAACGTTACTTTTTTATTTTTTCTACATATATCTACGATTTGGTTTACACAATCTTGATTCTCGTCTAGCTCTTCAATATAACGATTAGCAAATTCTTCGAAACGCTCAGACTTATGCCCAAACCATTTTCGCAAATCACTTGATGGAGCAATATCTTTACACCACAAATCAAGATTTGCCTTTTCTTTACTTATTCCTCTAGGCCACAATCTATCTACTAATACTCGTAAGCCATCATGTTCATCAGATGATTCATAAATGCGTTTAACTTGAATATTAATATTGCACATAATTACCTCTTTAACTACATATAATGATTACACAATTATGATTTTTTTCAACAAGATTTAATTAATCACAATCCGAATGAAACTAATACAAGACTACGATAGATTTTTATCGAATATGTTTTATTATGTGATTTTTATTTTTAGCGTGTTGCTTGTAATCAAGCCAAAATGCAAATAAATGTGTAAATATTTTTGAATTTTTGTTCATTTTTGTCCGATTATGAGAGAATACTTAGCTAAATGGTTAATTTCTTTGATACATGGAAAAAGAAAATCTGCACCATCAACATGGCTCTTATAGCAGTGTTGACTCTTCTAGCTTCCTTAATTGGTAGCTGGCTCAAGCAGTTCCCAGGCTTAAGCCTTTTGGGAGCGCTTATCATTGCGTTGCTTATTGGCATGGCCCTGCAGCTGCCTTTGCACGTATACAAATTGAATAATGATTCTAGAAGAGCTGGAGTTAAATCTTCTGCTGGTCTAATTGCAAATAAACTACTTCGACTAGGTATTATTTTGCTAGGCTTTAAGCTAAATTTGCACGTTCTATTTACTCAAGGTTTAAAGTGCCTACCAATCGCAGCTATACTCGTTGCTGTTATGGTTTGCGTTACTTATAACATTGCAAAACTTCTTAAAGTAAGTCCTCAGCTTGCAATGCTAACAGCAGGTGGAACAAGCATTTGCGGAGCGGCAGCTGTTATGGGCCTTTCTGGCTCCATGCCTGTACCTCCACAAGAAGAGGATGAAAAAGAACAAAACGAAGTTATGGCTGTTGCAACAGTCGCAATTATGGGCACAATCTACGCTTTGGCTGAAATTTTCATTCTCCCTCATTTCGGAATGACTAAGCAGCAGCTTGGAATCGCATCTGGCGCATCTCTTCACGAAATTGCACACGCTGTTGCAGCAGGCGGAGCTTTTGGGAGTATTGACGTTGCAACAATCATGAAGCTTACACGAGTTCTTATGCTTGTTCCTACATCAATCTTTATTGCAATTTGGTGGAATGCTCGTCACAGCCAAGTAGAAGATAACGGAAAACGCAAGATTAACTTCCCATGGTTTATGCTCGGTTTTATTGCAGCATCCGTTATTGGTACATATGTGCCTTTTGTTTCGTCTTACGCATCCCTACTTGTTGACGCAGGATACGTATTCCTAGGAATGGCAATGGCTGCTCTTGGAATCAACGTAAACTTTAGAGTTATATTTAAGCAAGGAAAAGCAGCGTTCTTGGCAAGCTTCTTGGCTTCTATAGTGCTAGTTGTGTTAGCTTGCGTTGCAAGTATTTTGTTCTTCTAAAAGAACAGACATTATAAAAGAAACAAGAGGATTCCCTTAGGGGAATCCTCTTTGCATATATAATCAATAAATATTTCAGTTATCCAATATGTACAGAAGTTCCATCTGGAATATACGAATAGAACCACTTAGAGTCAGGCACACTTAACCGAACACATCCATGAGACGCAGGAACACCCAGCTTTTGAGCCTCTGGAACAATATAATCACCAAAATTAAACCTGGTTGGCACAGAGTGGAATAAATATTCAGAACCTATAAAACCAACCCAATAGTCGCCACCCATCTTTTCTCTATCATTATAAAAATGGTCACCTCGTGCACCAATTTTATAATCACCTTTAGGAGTTGATTCATCCATTCCAGCGCTAACGATCATCGTATAAACAAGATTATTATTCGCATAAATATAAACACGTTGTTTTTTAAGGTCTACATTTACATGTAAATGATTTGCATCGACACCAGAAAGATTCGGATACTGACCTCCTGTAGGAATTTTCCATAAATCAGAAGATTTAATTATAGGATTATTTAAGTAATCTATCTTTATTTTAGATTTTTTATTACTTTTATTACTCTTATTGTTTTTGCGTTTTGAATAATAAGATTTTGTGTTATTAGAGATTCGACTATTTACTTCTTCAATAACATGAGATACTTGAAAACCAACAAAGCTGAAAAAGATTAAAATAACTAGAATAGTAGAAACGCGCTTATAGAAAATTTTGCGGTTTTCTGGAGATTTTAAGCTAATAATATATTTCACTAATCGCGCAATAAGTGACCTTAGAACGCTTTTTAAAGAATAAAATATATTCATAAAATCTCCATAAATAAACAAAATAAAAAGGCGCTACTTTGATACTATACTACAGTACCTAAGCAGCGCCGTCACACATTAATATGATTATTGTTTAGACAAATTGTTTAACTAATCACACATTAAACTTAAATTCAACAATATCTCCGTCTTGCATAACATAATCGCGGCCTTCAAGACGAAGCTTTCCTTCTTCCTTAATTTTAGCCATTGAGCCTTGAGCTTCAACAAAATCATCGTATGAAACAACTTCTGCTTTAATAAATCCACGCTCAAAATCAGTGTGGATAACGCCTGCAGCTTGCGGAGCTGTCCAACCCTTATGAATTTGCCATGCGTGAACTTCTTTAACGCCAGCCGTCAAATAGGTTTGAAGCCCTAGAATATCAAATCCGACTCGAGCAAGCTGATCCAATCCAGATTCTTGCAAGCCCGCATCAGCTAACATTTCTCGAGCATCTTCTTCATCAAGCTCAGTAAGCTCCGACTCAAATTGTGCGTTAAGGAAAATCGCCTTTGCAGGAGCTACAGATGCAGCTAGCTTAGACTTTAAAGAGTCATCCGAAAGCTCCGAATCGTCAACGTTAAACACGTAAATAAAAGGCTTAGCAGTAAGCAAGTGCAAATCATAAACGTCGTCTTTATTAATCAACTTCTCATTATGAGCCTGATCAATTGTCTTGCCAGATTCAAGAATTTCCTTAGCTTTATTTACAGCATTCACGTATTCTTGAGTAACTTTTTTACCACGTAAATCTTTTTCTAACTTTGGCAAAGCATTCTCGATTGTTTGCAAATCAGCAAGAATAAGCTCCGTGTTGATTGTGTCAATATCGTCTGCTGGATCTACCTTGCCATTAACATGCACAATGTCATCATCGTTAAATGCACGAACAACTTCGCAAATGGCATCTGCTTCACGAATATTAGCAAGAAACTTGTTGCCCAAGCCTTCGCCTTCGCTTGCACCCTTAACGATTCCTGCAATATCAACAAATGTAACGGTTGCTGGAACTATTTTCTCGGTTTTAACAAGCTTCGCTAAAACAGGCAAACGTTTGTCTGGCAAAGGCACAATACCAGTATTTGGTTCGATTGTTGCAAACGGATAATTTTCTGCTAAAACGTTATTTCTTGTTAGAGCATTAAACATAGTCGATTTACCAACGTTAGGTAAACCTACGATTCCAATTGTTAAAGACATAATTACCTACTTTAGACCAGCTAGAGGAATTGACGACTCTACTATACTCGTATTGTTTTATTTTTGTTGAATTGCATCAACCGCGCTAATAACATCTCCCCTAAAACCACACGATTCTAGCTTTGAAACACCTCGAATCGTAGTGCCGCCAGGAGAACATACAGCGTCTTTCATAACGCCTGGATGAATGCGAGTATCCATATACAGAGCACCGACTCCCTCAATCATCTTTGCAGCCAAACGATATGCGCAATCTCGCTTTAGACCATACTTTACGCCAGCATCCGCTAAAGCTTCCATGTACATAGCAGTAAAAGCCGGAGCACAACTAGAAACACACATTGCAATATTTATGTGCTCGCTATCTACTCGCTCGACTAAAGAAATCGGATTAAAAATCGCATTAAAAGCTTCTAGCTGACTATCGGTTAGCGTATTTTCGTCTTCTGCTAAAGTAACTCCTTGGCAAACTGCGATTGGCGTGTTTGGAATAATGCATTGCACGTTAGCATCTTTGCCAAGTAGATTCTGGTAATGCTTAAGACTCCAGCCTGCTGCAACGGATATGATTGCTATTTTTCTGTCCACAATAGTTTTTGCAATAGGATGCAGAACTTCTTCAATCTGATTTGGTTTTACAGCCAGAATTAAAATATCACTAGCATCACAAACTTCACACGCGCTTTTTAACGCTTTTACTCCAAATTTGCTCGTAGTATTAACAAGTTTTTCAAAGTGGGCTGCGCATGCAACCATATCTTTTCCTTGCAAAACATTAGCGCGAATCAAGCCTTGCGCAATCGCTTGAGCCATGTTTCCAAAGCCAATAAATCCAACGGTTCCAATTGAGTTAGAACTCATTAACAAATCTCCCTAATAAGTAAACAATAAACTAAACACTAACTTTTTATTAAGCATCTAATCATTTGTACATACAACTTGTATATCTAATCATTTGTTAGGTACTTTAATCAAAAGTTACTTATACGACTTATATCACTTATATATAGTCTCTAAATCTCCACGATTCTTTGCCTCTTCTAGCAAATGACGGAACACAAAGTCGCCATGAACACCATCGTGCTCAAACTCGTTAGTAGTCCAATAATGAGAGTTAGAAATATGAGACAAAGTGTCTAGCTGAAGACCAGAATCAACATACAAGTCATCGAAATAAACCGCTGCTTGCAAAGGAACTTCATTATTTGCGAGTTGATCTAAGTCGTAAATCTTGCCAAATTGCATATCGTTCATCATGCAATCAACAGCTGGCAAGAACGGTTGCAAAGCTTTTTGCTGATCAAACATCCACGGAAACACAGCTTCGCCAGTAAACAAAAGCGGACGCGCACTGCCAGCAAACTCTGGCATTGTTTCTCGAACTTGCTGAGCTGCCCAACGAATTGGATGATCTAATTCGCCATCCGCATAAATGAACTCTTGTAGTGGCCAATATAGCGGACTAGAAGATGTTGCATCCATAACGCCATAAAGAAACTCATCGCTTAAATAGCCATCTGCTGTTCCACCACCATGTTTAAACGCCTTAAGAGAGCCATCTCCATCCGAAAATGCAGAGTCAATAAGCCAATGAACTCTTTCAAAACTTGGCTTCATGCCAAAAGATGAACCAAGAGTCTGAAAGCGCTCAACCGTAAGCTTTTCGCCATTAGGCAAGAAAACATCTCCTTGAGAAATCCTATCTGCAATAGCTGCAGCGCGCGCAACATCCTGCGGATAACGCTCGTAGAATTGCTCAGTTTTTCTAGCCATACGCGGGAACGTGTGCTCGTAAACTTCTAGAGCATTAGCTGGAATGTGAGGAATACCGCCCGTTGTAAAGCTTGCAAGTAAGCCCTGTGGGAAAAGAGACAAATACGTAAGCGTTAAGAATCCACCATAACTTTGACCCAAAGAAACCCACGGCTTTGCATTAAACTCAGTTAAGCGCAAATGCTCAAAATCGCGAATAATAGAATCAGCTAAGAATCGCTTTAAATACCATGCTTGCCTCTCTACACTCACGCCGTCGTCTGCCATGCGCTTAATCGTAGAAGCATCTACTCTAGAAGAGCGCCCAACGCCACGCTGGTCTGGAAGAACAACACGAAAATGCTTAATTGCCTCTTGAATCCAACCATCGCTAGACGGCGAAAGCGGACGAGGGCACTGACCCCCTGGGCCTCCTTGCAAAAACACTAGCAAAGGCAAATCGTCATGCACATGTTCTGGAGCACAAATAACTCTGCAAAATAGGCGAATCGTCTCCCCTTTAATAGAATCGCCTGGAGTGTTTTGCTCCCAGTCTAAAGGAACATCGATTGCGCGCTCTTCTACATACAATCCTGGTACGTAATACTTTGCTAGCAGTGCCATTGTAAACATTCCTTTCTGCACTCGCATGCAACGTTGCAATAACAAATCACATACAAAAATACACACTCTTATATAAATAATACTAAAGTTCGATTGTTCTATAAAGTGCTGTGTACTAGCCTAGTAATTATGAAAATATCTCACACGTTTAACAGAGCTATACAACGCTTACGCACTGAGCTTACGCTAAACGATATATTGTGGGGCATTATTCCACTTATTCTTTTTACACTTTCAAGCAATCGGTATCCTATAAACAATGTTGACGGATTCTTGACGCAAAGTTCACTAATTACAACCTATCTTATAAATATTGTTGTTGCATCATTACTTTCAGTACGAAGAATATGGCCCGAACACACAGCTGTTATTTTTATTGTTGCATGCATTTTGCAAGTAATATTTGGCCCTACTCAACTTTTTGCTGATTTCTTTGGTTTTGTGCTGCTTGTTAATGCTATTGCTCGCGGAAATCCAGAACATTCAAAAGCTTTTGTTATTGCAGCTTACGTAACAACAGTATTATCTTGCGCAGCAATATCGTGGAATATTGTAATGGGGCCAATATATGGCATCAATCATTTAAAAGCTAGTTATTCTTGTAGTGTACAAAATATAAATAGCAGCAACATAAGAAACTGCTTTTCAAATGTACTTGATTTTGCAATTCCTTCCATAATTTTTGCGATTATTATTACTACAATTACGGTTATTATTGGCTACTGGCAGCGCACTCACGTGCATACTATTCAACTTTTACAAGAGAACAATAATGCTATTCGCGCGTACCGAAAGAAAGCTCAAAATATTGCTGTTACTGCAGAGCGCGCTAGAATCGCAAGAGATATGCACGATATTGTTGCTCACACGCTTTCTATTATTATTGTTCAAGCAGATGGTGGTCGTTATGCAGCAACCAAAGATATTTCGCTTGCTAAAAAAACAATGCATATTATTAAAAACGAAGCAGAGCGCGCCGTTCACGACATGCGTCGACTGCTAGAGGCTTTAACAGACGCTCCATCCGCTCAATTGGATTTTAATCACATACCTTCGCTTATTGAGCAAGCAAAAATTGCATCTCCTAATAACATTTTTTGGCACACTGTTGATGGCATAAATTCTCAAAATAGACTTAACACGGACGCACAAACCGTTGCATACCGCATTATTCAAGAATCTCTTACTAATATTCGGAAGCACGCAGGAAATGGCATTAAAATAAACATTCACGAACAGTGGAACGAACAAGGATTAACACTAAAAATCACAAACGAAGTACACAAGCTTGAAGCTAATCAAGAGCAAAATAGTGGTGTGCCACATAAAAATGGTTATGGATTAATTGGCATGAAAGAGCGCATTGAAAATCTTCATGGAACACTTGATTATGGAATACAAAACGATGGAACATTTAGTATTTCTGCTTTTATTCCATACTCTTACAGTACAGATCAATCAAACACTACTGCTTTTGCATTAAATAGTATTACTAACGCTACTTATAAGAACATAAAAGTTAATAATCCGTTATCAACGAAAGAAAAACCAGCAAATACAAGCAATAAAACCTCATCAGAAGTTTTGCCAGCAGCAAATAATTCACAAAATAGGATTGAGAAAGTATCACAATGGTTTGAACAACATTGGCTTATTGGCGATGTTATTTATGCATCGCCTTGGACTGTTCTAATGCTTTTTATACCAACTTACGATTTTACTGTTGGAACTGGAATGACTTCGCAATATTCAAGCTCGCTTTCATTACAAATACTTTATAGAGTATTTACTCTTACAACCATGGTGCCATTCATGTTTCGTAGAAAAGCTCCAACTACATGCGCAATTGTTGCAGCAGTATTTTCTGCAATACAGCTTATATGCTTGCCTAATATTTTATTTGCTAATTTCTTTATACCAACCATTGTTTATGCGGCTGTGCTCTATGGCAAAAAGCACGCATGGCAATGGGTTAGCGCAGTAGTGCTCGCCGAATCTGCTATTTTTGCTGTAAAAATTGGTGTTGCATCAAAAAATATTCCACAAAATGAAACTCCAATACGATTTTTTGCATCTAATGCGTACACAACTAATTTTTATGACATTATGCAAACGGCGTCCGTAGGATTAGTTTTTGGTTTTATAGTTGCGTTAATTTGTTTTACTGCTATTGCATTTGCTTATTACCGCAGAAACGATGATAATAATTTGCTGATTCTAAAAGCGCGCAGAACAGAATTAGAACAAGAACAAAAACAGCTAGAAGTACTTGCAGCAAATGCCGAAAGGCAGCGTATTAGCTCAAATATTCAGCAAAAAGTTGCTGTTACATTGCATAAAGTAATTTATGCTGCAAATAGTGGAATTGATATGCTAAATGAATACGAAAAATCAAATAGCAATGCAGAAAAGCTAAAGTCAACAAAACTAGAGCAAGAGACAAAGCAAGAACAAATTGAAGCGATTAGTACAGCTTTTAAAAACATTGGAGATGAAGGTCGCTCAGCACTTAGGTACATGCGAAAACTACTTGGAATTTTGCGAGAAACAGGCTCAAGCGTTAATTTGGCAAATAGTAGTGCGAATACAACTGAAATTGCAATTCGCCCTGCTGCCCCACTAGATGAACAAATTCAACACAACACATTAAATAAGCAACAGTAAGTTGATACTATGGAAAATATGGAAAACAATGGAGTAATTCGAGTCGCAATAGCAGACGATCAGGAGCTTGTGCGCGCAGGATTTGCTATGGTAATCAACTCGCAAAAAGATATGCAAGTTGTTGCGCAAGCAGCGAATGGCAATGAAATTGTGGATGTTGCGTTAAAGGAAAATCCAGACGTTATTTTGATGGACGTGCGCATGCCTAACATGGACGGTTTG
Organism: Gardnerella sp. DNF00476; assembly: GCF_049262735.1. Classification (NCBI taxonomy): domain Bacteria; kingdom Bacillati; phylum Actinomycetota; class Actinomycetes; order Bifidobacteriales; family Bifidobacteriaceae; genus Gardnerella; species Gardnerella sp. DNF00476. Next base: position 1,505,505 of record NZ_CP058401.1, on the reverse strand, counting down.
GAAGCTACGCGCAAAATATTGCAAGAAGATGCTAATAGCAATACGCGCATTATTATTTTAACTACTTTTGATTTAGACGAATATGTTATGGCTGCGATTCATACGGGAGCATCGGGATTTTTGCTTAAAGATACAGAGCCAGAAACATTGCTTAATTCAATACGAACTGTGTATCAAGGAAACGCAATTATTGCTCCAACTGCTACAAAGCGCTTAATTGAGTCAATGATCTCTAAGCCTAACGATGAAGAAAAATCAAAAGAAGAGATTGCTACTAAAAACGAGCAAAGCGCAAACGCTTACAATTCTTGCTTAAATGATTTAACAGATCGCGAGCGCGAAGTTCTTGTAGAGATTGCTCACGGACTATCTAATCAAGAGATTGCTAATAAATTGTTTATTAGCTTGCCAACAGTTAAAACGCATGTTGCCCATATTTTGGGAAAAATCAAAGCAAGAGACCGCGTGCAGGCTGTTGTGTTTGCTTACGAGAACAGTCTTGTTTAATTATTCTTATAAAATAATGCGGCTGCAAAATCAATCTATTCTTCATTGAACGATCGAATTGCAACCGCATTTTAATTTTATTTATATTATTTGTGCTATTTATGTTCGCATTAAGCTATTTTAGCTATCTGTATTTGATTATCCGCAATCCTAAGTTTTATTTAGAAAAGCGAATTTTGCCACCGCGACTCATATAAATACCTGCAGCTGCAGAACCACCGATTGCCATTGTGCCTACAACAGCGCCAGCAACTACAAGATTATTGTTGTTCGATGGTGCTTTTGAGTTATCGCTTTTAGCTTCAGATAACTTATCGGATTCTTCAACAGCTTTGGAATCTTCTTTTACATCTTCATTTTCTGTATTTTCGTCTTTTTTATTTTCTTCATTATTTTTAGCATCGATCTTTTCGCTACTAGAAGCGTTATTTGCTTCTGATTCTGCTGGATGAGATACCGGCGATGCTGGCTGCGCTGCAACTGGTGCAGGCGATGCAGCATGTGTAGCAGGTGCAACAGAAGCTGCAGGAGTGCTCACATTTGTGGAAGCAGCAGTAACATCTGACGCAGTAGAAACAGTAGATGCATTTTGTGAGTTTTCAACAGAAGCCGCAGGAGTTTCCTTGGATGTAGCATTCTGTGGAACAACTTTTGGTTCAGAAACTGGAGCAAATGGTGTTACAGAGTATTCTGCTGGGCGTGCTGCTACAGATGAAGAAGGAGTCGATTCAGCTTCAACACTCTTCGCTTTAGATTTCTTAGATTCTAATGATTCTACTTGCGAAGATCTATATTCAGAAGATGCAAATTTATTATCTGAAGACCGCGAATCAACTTTAGAATCCTTCGGTTTAGTCTGCACAGAATCTTTTTCTTGTACAGCTTTTTCTTCAGTAACAGAAGATTCTGGCTTAACAGGCGCATTTGAATCTACAATCGCATTGTGGGTATTCGATTGAGATTGCTCAGTTTGCTCAACCTCTTTAGACTGTTCCTTCTTATCTTGGACTTCTTGCTGAGCTTCTTGCTGAGCTTCTTGCTCATTAAGATCATTAATATTTACATTGAATTCATTTATAAGTTTTTGTTCTACTTCTGCGATTTGTCGCAAAGTATTTTGCATAAATCTAGTTGATTTCTCTACATTTTCTTTTGCTGACTCTATAGGTCCATGATTATTGTTAAAAGTATCTAAATACTTTCTACGTTTATCTCTTAAACCATTCAACTCCTTATTTATAGTCTCAAAATCTTCATCACTAGCTTTGTCTAAATCATCTTCTAACTTTATAATTTTATCTTCAACTTTATTATATTCTTCCAAAATAGCATTATTTGAGTTGAATAAATTGTTATACTCAGATTCTGCTTTCTTTAAATCTTTATTATACTTTTTAAGATTTTCTTTATACTGCTTACGACTAGCAAGTAAATCTTCCTTCGTAGCAGGAGGTTGATTGGAACCACCCAAATCTAATTGTCCAAGTGACTTGAAATCAGAATCAGATGCTTGTGTTACATCACTATTTACAGCATCACTAGCCCACGCTGGCATTGGGCTTTGCATTAATAACAACACGATTCCTGCAATCACTGCGGCAGATTTTTTATTGACCGTTACCATATTCTTCTACTCCTTGCTCGTAGCGGCCTCATATTTAATTTATGCTTATGTCAGCAGTCAACCAAAGAGCATAACAGAGAAATAAATAAGATTCCAACGTCAAATAATCGAAAAATTTTTCGATTAACTTGTTATAACAAATATTTAATACTTAATTTTTTCGATTTTCCCGATAAAAATATAAATCCGTGTTAATAATATCTAAACAATTGTATTTTATGCATAAAATTTATTTATTTTTTTGATGTACATCACATTATTTTTTCTGCGTGTCGCACGTTATGTAGAAAAAAATAATGCTGATGCACAACTACACCAGCATTATTTCTGTTTTTATAATTAATTTAATATATGTTATAACAACATATAGTTTATTCTTCTGCGAGCGCAACTACTGGCGATGACTTCACTGCTCTACGAGCTGGAAGCACGCTAGAAAGAAGAGCTGCAAGTAAAGCGATTAGAGCAAGAACCGCGTAAATAGTCCAATCAATTACAAACGGAACTTTGCCAATTGCGCTAAACACCATGTAGGATCCAATCCATCCAAACGCTGTTCCAACAATCAAGCCAGAAACAGTGCTTGTTAGGGAAATCAACGTTGCTTCCAACGCAAGAGATCTTCTAACCTGTCCTCTTGTCATGCCTATTGCGCGCAAAGTTGCAGATTCTTTAGTGCGCTCAATAACAGACAAGCTTAATGTGTTTGCGACGCCTATTAAAGCAATCACAACAGCTACTGCTATTAAGCCAACAAGCAACATCATCATTACGTCGATAGCACTCTCCCACTGCGCTCGCTGGAACACGCTTCCAGCAGCCATAACCTCCGCATAGCTAGATGTAATATTTCGAATATTTTTAACAATATCTACAAGATTAGCTTTGCTAGAGTCTACCGAAATAAGCAAAATATGCGTTGTAGGCTTAAGGTAGTTATTGAAGTAAGATTTGCTAACAAAAGCAGTATTCCTTGAATATATATTAACATTCCTATACTTCTTAAACTGAACTTGCTTTACAGTAATGCTCTTATCGTTATTAGTAGGGTCTGTATTCATTCCGGTAAATGGCGTAATATTATCACTGTCTGTTTCACCAGAACTGTACTTTTCTACGTAAGCTTGCAGATTAAGGTTTCCTTTTTTAAGCTCAAAAGGTTCTCCACCTTCTTCATTAAACTTAGGCAAAAGCACAGAATCTTTGTTTATATTAACGCCATCAAGATTTGTGTGCATTACATTTTTAAGTTGATCTATATTATCAACTCCAGCTGCCATAGCATACTCAGTTTTGCCCTTAGCATTCTTAAAAGTCATAGGAACTGCAGGAAGCAACTCAGTATGCTTTATTCCACTAATCTTTGAAATATCAGCAGCTAGAGATTCATCAACATTCTTGCCTTGAATAATAATGTCAACACTGTAACGGTCATCAACAACACCTTTAAGAGTTGCTTTACCACATATTGCGCCCGTTACTACTGTAGAAACAAGCGTTACGCCAATAAGCAAAGCTGTTCCAGTTGCTGCAACTCTTCTAGGATTTCTTTGCACGTTTGCATTAGCAACTTTAGATGCAGGCCCACAAAGTGCCATGATTGCTCCAGTTGCTTTCATAGCAAACGGCATCCAGAATATGGCTGTCATAATAATGCCAATAAAAACAAGCGCACAACCAAACATTGCTCCAAGCAAAGTCATCCAAGAGTCAGAACCAGCATTAGGTGACTTCCCAGCAATCATACTCGCTAAAGAAGTAGCACTTAAAGCAGTAGCTAAAATACCTACAACAATAAACAGAACGCCAAAAACAGCGCGAATAATGCTTGCACGCTTATCTTTAATCAAATCCATTGGTCGTAGCGCTTCCATAGGCGTTACTTTTGTAGCAGATCGCGCAGCACTCATAGACGCAAGAACTGTTACAATCGTGCCAATTGCTATTGGCCACACAATTGCCGGAAGTGAAACAATCAAAGGAATCTTAGATAACGGTCCAGAATTAATATTCACGTTACTAATTGCGCCCATAAATCCGATTGCGCAAAGCACACCAACAGCCGCGGAAATAACTCCAAGTATTGCAGCTTCAAGCAAAACTGCAGCATAAAGCTGGTGAGATTGTGCGCCAATTACGCGCAAAAGCGCAAGAGTTCGTCTGCGTTGAGCAACCAGCACTTGGAATGTGTTTGCTATAACAAGCGAAGAAATAAGCAACGCTAGAATACCAAAAGATAGCAAAAACATAGTCACAAAATTAGTGCCGTTAGACACATTTCGAACAGATCTCACACCAACTTCGTGCCTAGACATAAGAGAGAATCTCGAAGGAAGCAAAGCGTTAATCTTAGGAGATAAATCGTTTATTTTAGATTCATCAATACTCATGTACACTTTGCTTTGCACAACTTGATTGTCAAAATTCTCAATATTTTCGAGTTTTGCACAAAAATCGTTCGTTATGCCACCAAGATACGTGCCGCGATTTGAAAATGGTATTTGAGAATGTTCTCCATCGTCAACAAGACCAACCACACGAACATCGTACGATTTTTCTTTATCTCCGCCAGTGTCATCTACTTTAACCAAAGTTATAGTATCGCCAATATTTGCATGTATTGATTTAGCAATACTTTTAATAAGCGTGATTTCGCCTATTTCTTGCGGATCTCTACCTTCTGTTGATTTATACACAGGAAGATTTCCATACAAACCATTAGACCAAGCAATACTCGTAACTGATTTATCACCTTTTTCTACTCTTACAAGCGCAGTAGCATCGTCACTACGAATACCGTTAACACCAGGCATCTTCGATATTTCGTCTAAATGAAGATCTTTATAATGAATTTCACTACTCGGAGAACTGTTAGGATTCCTAAATGAGATTGCATAATTTGCGCTACCGAATTCATTTGTTGCGTTTCGAACCATCAAGTCATCAACGCTGTTTGCAAAAAGCAAAGTAGCGCTCATAAACATGCTGCCTATAAGAATTGCAATTCCAGAGGCGATTAGCATGCGCACGCTTTTACGCATAAGTTTTAGTGCGATTTTCCACATTCTAAGTTCACCACCTTTTATTGCAATTGAGCAGGCTGATTATTAACGCCAGCCTCGCTACGCTCCATAAGCATCTTGCTCATTCCTTCTGCAGTAGGATTTTGCACGTCTTCAACGATTTGACCATCTGCAAACACGATTGCTCGATCCGCGTAAGACGCTGCAACAGCGTCGTGAGTAACCATAATCACAGTTTGACCAAGCTCCGTTACAGACTTCTTCAAGAAATGCAAAACTTCCAAGCTGGAAGCAGAGTCGAGATTGCCAGTAGGCTCGTCTGCAAAAACTACGGAAGGCTTAGAGATTAAAGCTCGAGCAATTGCAACGCGTTGACGCTGACCACCAGAAAGCTCAGCAGGCCTATGCTTTAAACGATCTTGCAAGCCAAGAGTATTAACCAAAGTATTAAACCATTGCTTATCTGGCTTTTTGCCTGCCAAAGTAAGAGGCATAAGAATATTTTGCTCAGCGCTAAACATTGGAAGAAGATTAAAACTTTGGAAAATAAAACCAACCATCTCGCGGCGCATAAGCGTAAGTTGCTTATCACTCATGCCTGTAATATCTAGGCCGTCAACCAAAACTTTTCCAGAATTAACGCTGTCAAGACCAGCCAAAGAATGCATTAAAGTTGACTTTCCAGAACCCGAAGGACCCATAATCGCAGTAAACTTGCCGCGCTCGAAACTAACGCTTACATCTCGCAAAGCGTGAACAATGCCTGCACCCTTGCCAAAATCTTTAACAACATGCAAAGCTGCAACCGCAGTCTCGCCAATCAAACCTTCTTGAGCGGAATAATTCATTTGCGTAAAACGCGTATCTTGACTATTTTCAACACTCATTTTGCACCTCGCTTACTTTTGCAGTTCCTTACAAGTATTGGAATTACCTTACAATTACAATTTACGGGATTAAAAACGCATTCTCTATAGTGCGTAAGGCTGATATTCTCATTGAAATAATAGGAATTTTGATATTAAATTTTGATATAAAAATGCTCTTATATAAAATCGTCATACTTTAGTATGAGAAGCTTGCATAAGATTGTTAATGCTACAAGCTCAAATTTGCATTTCAAGCGATTAGTTAATGCAAAATAAGTCAATTTGGCAACTACAACACCATCAATTAAAGAATTTTTCTTAACATGATTAATATTTTTCCTTCAAAATAAGCATTACAAATCATGTGCTCGAATTTTTATAAATGTGCTTATTTATATCTAAAATAAATAAAAATGCATAAAATTAGTTACTTTATGTTCATTTTAATTGCTTATTTGTTAAGTTTAGTAATAAAAAGCTTATTTAATACACTCGCCAAATGTCATGCAATATTGTAAAATATTAATCGACTACCAAAAATTTGGCGTATGCCAATATGAAACTCAAAGGAGATTTTCGCATGGTTTATAGAATGATTTTCAATCAGACTGCTTACTTCGGTCGCGGAGCAATCAAAGAGATTCCAAACGTTGCTAAAGCACACGGCTTTAAAAAAGCATTTGTAGTAACAGATCCTGTTCTTGTAAAAACTGGAACCGTTAAAAAAGTTACAGACGTTCTAGAATCAGCTGGTCTTCCATACGAAGTATTCGACAATGTAAAGCCAAATCCACCTGTTGAATGCATTCAAGACGGTGTAGAAAAGTTCAAGGTATCTGGAGCAGACTTCCTTATTGGACTCGGCGGCGGCTCTCCACAAGATACATGCAAAGGCATTGGAATTATTGTAGCAAACCCAGAGTTTGGCGACGTTCTTTCTCTTGAAGGCGTTGCAGATACAAAGAATCCTTCTGTTCCAATCTTTGGCGTGCCAACAACCGCAGGAACCGCATCCGAAACAACAATCAACTATGTTGTTACCGATACTGCAAAGCTTCGTAAATTCGTTGCAGTAGACCCTCACGATATTCCAATCGTTGCATTCGTAGACCCAGACTTAACCGATTCCATGCCACGCTCGCTTAAAGTTGCAACTGGTTTGGACGCACTCACCCATGCAATCGAAGGTTTCATTACTCCAGGTGCATGGAGCCTTTCGGATTGCCTGTCTTTGCAAACAATTCGCATGATTGCACAAAACCTTGCAAAGAGCGCAGATGGAGACGTTCCAGCAGGCGAACAAATGGCTTACGCAAGCTATATAACTGGCATGGCATACTCCAACGTTGGTTTGGGCTTAGTTCACGGCATGGCTCACCCACTCGGTGGTCGCCTTGGCGTTGCTCATGGCGTTGCAAACGGAATTTTGCTCGCTCCTGTTATGGAATACAACAAGGATTACACTGGCGAAAAGTATCGCGATATTGCTGCAGCATTCGACGTTCCAAACGCATACACAGATGACCTCGAAACCGTGCGCAATGCTGCTGTAAAGGCAGTTCACGACTTAACTGTTAAGCTTGGAAATCCTACTAAGATTAGCGAGGTTGGAGCTAGTGAGGCAGATATTGAAGACTTAAGCCACGACGCTTTGGCAGATGTTTGCACTCCAGGAAACCCACGCAAGGCCACTTTGGAAGACATTCGCAAGATTTATACAAGCTTGATGTAGTATTGGCGTAGTCTTCTAAAAATAAGCAAACAATAAATAAATACGCAATATTTAGAACAAACAATTTGTGGACGCAATTTATCTTGATTTAACTCTTGTGCTAACTCTTGATTTAAGTTGCGTCCACATTTTGTATGCAACAAACTCCTACAAGCCTTCTATCAATCGACAACAGTCTGAGTGCTTTCTCGAATAACAATATGCGCAGGAAGAACCAGTTGATTCTCAATCTCCTTACCTTCCCTAATCTCAAGAATCATTCTAATAGCATTCTTTGCTATTGAATCAAAAGGCTGATTAACGGTTGTTAAAGATGGCATCAAATACTGTGCAGGATACACGTCATCAAACCCAGCTACAGAAAGCTCAGATCCTAACTTAATACCGCGCTCGCGAGCAGCGCGATACACATTTACAGCTGTAATATCGTTGCAAGCGAAAATAGCAGTAGGACGCTTTTCTTCAGGCAAATCCAAAATCTTACAAGCCATTTCATAGCCACGTTCAGGAAGATAATCCCCCTCTTTAACCAAATCTTTATCAATCGTCAAGCCAGACTGCTCCATTGCAGCGTTATAGCCAGCAAATCGGGCTACACCAGATTGAACATTAAGAGGACCAGTTATAACGCCTATTCTCTTATGCCCCATATTAATCAGATGTTTTGTAAGCTCATAAGCTCCTGTCCAATTATCGATTGAAATCGTGTGATCTTCCCCATTAGAAAGAGACACGGGATCAATTATAATCAACGGAATATTTCGCATACGCAAAAATTCCTTATCTTTCTGCGTAAGATCAGACATTTGAGATATAACACCAAGAGGATTTCTATCTACAATTCCACGCAAACATTCATCACGTTTCTTACCATTATCGGTTTGAGCGACTGTAAGAGCTAATCCTTCTCTTTGCGCCCAACGAGATGCGTAAGTAATCATCTCAATCGTGCCATTATTTGCCACATAATCTACTAATAATTCAATTGTCGGAGATACCTTAGTGCTTACAAGCGAATACTCGCGCCCACTTTTTAAAAGAACTTCTTCTACTTTTTTGCGAGTCTCATCTGAAACGCCAGTTCTACCGTTAATAACCTTTGAAATTGTAGAAGGCGATACCCCCGCCTTTTTAGCCAACTCCGTTATGCGAGGTTTTGAAGATTCATTTTCAGCAATGCTAGTTGCGTGACTACGAGTTGGCATATGCACTCTCCTAATTCCTATATTCCTATGCTCATATGCTTATAAGTCGCAAAATTTTCTTAAGTCGCAAACAAATGCAGAGAAAATTTCTTACTTAATTTTGCATTAATTCTCAGCAATGCGAAAATTCAAAAAATAGAAAAACCGCATTATTGCCTGACATATCAAGCCTAATAGAAATAATATCATATGTTATTTCGCTACAGACTATGCAAAGTCGCGAAATTTTCTTATGACACGCCGAATAATCAGAATTTAACAGATAACATCGATGCCAAAAGTATTCATTTTTTAACAGTTATAAAAGATAAAAGCTCAATTTTTCAATATTCTTAAAATCCGAAATATGACATTTATCACAAAACGCGAGATTAGGAAAAATTCGCAAAAAATTATTTACGAAAATTTCCTAACAATTAGAACATTTTTCTATTATTTTGTTATAAAATATAGGAGTAGGTCACAACGATCTTAAAGCAAAGGAGCACAAATCGTTATGAGTACAATTACATCAGTAAAAACCTATGATTTTAGATTCCCTACGTCGCAAACGCTTTCTGGATCCGACGCAATGAACAAAGATCCAGATTATTCATCCGCATACGTAGAAATCAAAACCAGCCTAGACGATGGTATTAAAGGTGTTGGATTTGTATTTACGATTGGCCGCGGCAACGATGTTGTTTGCGCAGCAATCGACTCCATGTCTCAAGTGCTTATTGGCAGAAACGTAGAAGAATTACTAGACAACATGCGACTTGCATGGGATCTTTTCGTTCACGACTCACAACTTCGCTGGCTAGGTCCTGAAAAAGGCGTAGAACACATGGCAATTGGCGCGATTTTAAGCGCATTGTGGGATATTAAAGCAAAGCGAGCTGGAAAGCCATTGTGGCGCTTGCTTGCCGAGATGGATCCAAAGGAATTAGTCTCTACGCTCGACTTCCGCTACATGACAGACGCTTTAAAGCCAGAAGAAGCAATCGAATTCTTGCAAGATGGCCAAAAAGGCAAGGAAGAGCGAATTGCAGACTTGCTTGTAAACGGCTACCCAGGATACTCCACTGCCGCAGGCTGGCTCGGTTACAGCGACGAAAAGATGGTTGCAATCGCTAAGGAAGAATCGCAAATTAAAGGCTTTAAGCAAATTAAGCTTAAGGTTGGTCAAAATGTAGACGACGATTTAAGAAGACTCGCACTCGCTCGCGAAGCAATCGGCCCAAATGTTCGACTTGCAGTAGACGCAAACCAAGTGTGGGATGTTCCAACAGCAATTACTTGGATTAATCGCTTCCACGACTTCGACTTAGCTTGGGTAGAAGAGCCAACAAGCCCAGACGACGTTATTGGACACGCAACAATCGCTCGCGCAATCAACCCAATACCAGTTGCAACTGGCGAGCAAATGCAAAGCAGAATCATGTTCAAGCAATACTTGCAGGCAAACGCATTTGGAATAATGCAAATCGACGCAACTCGAGTTGCAGGTCCACAAGAAGTTGTTCTCGAATACTTGCTTGCTCGTAAGTTTAACAAGCCAGTTTGCCCACACGCAGGCGGAGTCGGATTATGCGAAGCCGTATGCCACTTTGCAATGTTTGATTATGTTGCAGTTTCTGGAACAAAGGAAGGTCGCATGATTGAATACGTAGACAATCAGCACGAGCACTTTGTACATCCAACACAAATCAAGAATGGCAATTACGTTGCGCCAACCGCCCCAGGTAATGGCACTGAGATGACGCTGGAAACAGCCGAAAAGTACCTTTATCGCGGCTAAAAATAATAAAAAATAAGTGGCTAATCGCATAGTGATTAACGATTAGCCACTTGTAAAAATAACAAATCATAGAATTTTATAATTTAAAAATTAACTAAAAGCAAACCACATCATTTAACAAAGGAGTTCATTATGGATTTGCATTTGGAAGGCAAGGTTTTCATTGTAACAGGTGGATTCAAGGGAATTGGTAAAGGCATTACGCTTCAACTTGCTCGAGAAGGCGCAATTCCAGTAGTTATTAACCGCGCAGATGCTGCAGAAGAAACATTCCGCAAAGATATTGAGCAATACACAAAGAACTACGATGTTTATCTTCTCGACTTGAACGACACGGACGAGATTGCACCAATTATTGAAGAAACCTATAAGAAGTATGGTCATATTGACGGCATTGTAAATAACGCTGGCGTTAACGACAACAAGGATTTGGAATCCACTTCTTGGCGCGACTTCGAGAAGTCGATTCACGGAAACCTCACTCACTACTACGAAACTGTTCATGCTGCTGTAAAGTACTTGAAGGAAAGCCACGGAGCTGTTGTGAACATTTCTTCTAAGACTGCTCTAACTGGCCAGGGCAAGACTAGCGCTTATGCTGCTGCAAAGGGCGGAATCTTAGGCTTGACTCGCGAATGGGCTGCAGCTCTTGTCCATGATTGCGTTCGCGTAAACGCGATTGTTGTTTCAGAATGCTGGACTCCACTGTATGCAGATTGGATTAAGACATTTGGTGACGAAGCTGCTCAGCAAGCTCGCTTGAAGGTTATTACAGACAAGATTCCTCTGGAAAACCGCATGACTACTACGGAAGAGATTGGAAACGAAGCTGCATTCCTGCTTTCGGATCGCTCTTCGCACACCACTGGTCAGTGGGTATTCGTTGATGGAGGCTACGTGCATCTTGATCGCGCTTTGTCTTAAATCACAAATGCAAATTTAAGATTAATGCAGTTTAGCTAGTAAATGGTGCGCAATGCGAATGTGTGTTTGCGCACCATTGCACAAAATCATTTAAGAACTTAAAATCTTAAACTTTTAGAATTATTCTCACACAGGAGTGACGATGACTACAAAAGAAAACGACAATGCCGTCGTTAAGAATAGTAAAAATGGCTCAAAAGCTATGATTGCCATCGTATTGGTAACATCTTTGTTCTTTGTATGGGGCTTGACCATGAATTTGGTCAATGCACTGAATTCACCATTTGGCAATTATCTTGAACTGAATAATACTCAAAAAGCATTGCTGCAGGTAGCATATTTTGGCGCATACTTCGTTATGGCAATTCCTGCAGGCTTAATCGCAAAGCGTTTTGGATACAAGGGCGGCGTTATTAGTGGCCTCGCACTCTTTGCTCTTGGCGCATTTGCGGTAATCCCTGCAACAGCTACCGCAAGCTACGCAATGTTCCTAGTTGCAATGTTTGTTATAGCGTTGGGCGCAGCAACTTTGGAAACGAATTGCAACCCTTACATTACTAAGCTTGGCGATGAGAAGGGCGAATCCTTTAGAATCAACATGGCACAGAGCTTCAACGGAGTTGGAAACATTGTTGGACCTCTTATTCTTGGTCAAATTTTAGGCAAAACTGTTGCTAAGAACGAGCCAGGCTTCGACGTTGCTAAGCTAAAGTTCCTTGGCGATACTCGCTTGATTTACATTGTTATTGGCATTGTTCTTATTGCGATTATTGCAATCTTCTTCTGCTTTAAACTCCCTACTCCTCCAGGAGACGTTGAGGCAGACCAGGAAAGCAAGGGTGATTCTTCCTTCATTCATCTTATGAGCAAGCCATACTTTACTCTTGGAATTATTGCAGAATTCATCTTTATTGGACTTCAAGTTGCTGGAATGGCAATGTTCTCCGACTTTGCTCTAAAGCATTGGGGTACTGGAATCACCACTGGTGTTGCTGCTTCTATGCTTGCAATCGTTTCCTTAATGTTTACAATCGGCCGCTTTGTTACAACTCCTTTGATGGCAAAGTTTGATGGTGGCAAGATTCTTGGATTGTACATGACTTTAAGCGCAGTGCTTATGTTTGTTGCATTCCTTGGACTTGGTCAGATTTCTGTAATCGCCTACATTGTAGCGTACTTGTTTATCTCCATTGGCTTCCCAACAATCTTCTCTCTTACTCTTAAGGGAATTCATGGAGCAGCAGCAAAGACTGGTTCTTCTGCACTCGTTATGAGCATTGTTGGCGCTGCAATCATTCCGTTAGTTTTCGGTTTGGTACAAGATTTTGCTGGAATCGAAGCCGCCGTATTGCTCACCGTTCCAGGATTCTTGTATGTTGCTTGGTACGCTCTTTGGGGCTCGAAGATTGGTCTTGTATAAGCTAAATAATTCGCGAATAACTACAAAGTCTTTACAAAGTTTTTATTTGAAAGTCTTTAGAAAGGAAAATTTATTATGTCTCAACTTCGTATTTTGGATTCACATTTTCATATTTGGGATCCAACAAAGCAATTCTTGCCTTGGCTTGATGGCTTAGACAAGTTAAACCACACTTTTACTCTAGAGCAGCTAGAAAAAGAGTATGCAGATTTAGGAGTTGACTTCCTCGGCGGCGTATACGTTGAGGTTGATGCTGCAGACCACGAGCTAGAAGATAGGCTTATTGGCGAAAATCCTAATCCTAAAATTCTAGCTAAAATGCTTAGAGTCACGTTGGATCCGTTTATGCGCGTTCCAATTCACGCAACCGGTATTCGCGAGCCTCTTCATATTCCAAGCGAGCCACGCGGACGTTGCCTAGAGCCTTCGTTTATTGGTGGTCTTAAGGCAATGGCGAAGAAGGGCATGCCTTTCGAGCTTTGCAATCGTGGCGAAGAACTTGGAGATATGGCTAAAGCTTTTGAGCAAGTTCCAGAAGTTACTGTTGTTCTAAACCATTTGGGCAATGTTCCAGGATTAGACGACGATTCTTGCAATGCTTTGCGTGCGTTTGCAAAGCTTCCACACAGCTATATTAAGATTTCGGGAGATAATCCAGTAAATCCAGATATTGTTAAGTTTGTAAAAGACACCTTTAGCCCTGATCGCCTACTCTTTAGCTCCAATTGGCCAGTTGTTAAGTTGAATTCTTCACTTAAGCAGCATCTTGACTTAATGGTTGAGCTTTTCGGCGACGACGAAGATTTCTTTATGAATAATGCAAAGAAGGCGTATGGTATTAAACTGTAATTAATTAAGTTATTTGAATAATCGATTTGAATAATCATTGCTTATGGGGTGTAAGATTTTGCCAGTTAAAGTCTTATACCCCATAATTCAATACACAAAATAATTCAATACACAAAATAATTCAATACACAAAATAATTCAATACACAAAATAATTAAATAAAAGGACGAATTTTATGATTACTTCTAGTAGCGCAAAGCTTGATTTGCATGCTTTTAAGGGCGTTTTCTGCCCATCAATAACTGTAAGCAAAGATGACGGAAGCATTGACTACAACTTATGGGCAAAGCACTTAGACCATCTGATTGATGCTGGGATTAATGGCATATTGATTTTTGGCAGCATCGGCGAATTCTACGCATATCCACTTAGCATAAAAAAGGAAGCTGCTAAGTTTGCTATTGAACATGTTAATCACAGAGTTCCAGTTCTTATAGGCGTTGGAAACACAAATCTTAACGAAGTACTTGACTTTACTAAGTTTGCGGAAAGTTGCGGAGCAGACGCTGTTGTAGCTGTATCTCCATACTACTTTGGACCAACTGCACCAACTGCCGAACGATACTTTGGCGCAATAGCTAACGCAACTAGCTTGCCCGTTATTCTATACAACTTCCCTGCTCGAACTGGCAGCGATTTAACACCAAGCTTAGTTGCAAGTCTTGCTGAAAAATACCCGAATATTGTTGGTATTAAAGATACGGTAGATACTATAAGCCATACTCGCGCAATGATTGAAGCCACTAGACGCGTAAACCCAGATTTCGTTGTTTTCTCTGGCTTTGATGAGTATTACACTCCTAATAGGATTGCTGGAGGAAACGGCGTGATTTGTGGTCTTACAAATGTAGAGCCAGAAACTTTTGCATCTTTGCATAAGGCGTATGAGGCTGGCGATTTTGCACATCTTATTGAATGTGCTAAAAGAATCAGCCATTTGATGGCAGTTTACAACACTACCGACTTGTTTATTTCTGCTATTAAAGCTGCTGTAAATCTTAAGGGATTGCCGATTAGCACGCTTGTTCGCGAGCCTGCAAGTCAAGTTAATAGCGAGCAAATCGAAGCAATTCGTGCGCTGCTTAAGTAACTAAGTCACTCGTAATAAATCAAGAATAAAAGGAATAAACCCGCACAACGTTAAGAAGTGCGGGTTTGTTTTGTATTGACTTACGTTGATTTATGCTACGTAAGTTGCATCGCGAATGCTACTTTGTGTAGCGCTCAAAATCTTCTGCAGTATTCACTTGAACGCGCTGCTTAATAATGGACAAAATCCACTCTTTAGCTTGCTCAACTGGAACACCATTCAATTGGCTACCATCGCGGAAGCGGAAGCTCACAGCATTGTTGTTCACATCCTCTTCGCCAGCAATCAAAGTGAAAGGCACCTTAGACTTAGAAGCGTTACGAATCTTCTTGCCAAAGCGATCGTCGGAGCTGTCCATTTCGCAACGAACCATATTCTCTTCCAAATCGCTAATAAACTTTTGCAAGTGCGGAGCAAACTCGTCTGCAACAGGAACGCCAGTCACCTGAACTGGAGCCAACCATGCTGGGAACGCGCCGGCATAATGCTCAAGCAAAATAGCAAAGAAGCGCTCAATAGAGCCGAAGAGTGCGCGGTGAATCATAACTGGGCGCTGGTGGCTACCATCAGCTGCAATATACTCCAACTTAAAGCGCTCAGGCAAATTGAAGTCAAGCTGAATAGTAGAAACCTGCCAAGTGCGGCCGATTGCATCGCGAGCTTGCACAGAAATCTTCGGGCCGTAGAATGCAGCTCCACCTGGATCGTCCACGAGTTCCAAACCAGACTCTTTAGCAACCTCTGCCAAAGTGTTAGTTGCTTCTTCCCAAATCTCGTCGGAACCAACGAACTTGTGCTCATCCTTAGTGGAAAGCTCCAAGTAGAAGTCGTTCAAACCGAAGTCTTTAAGAAGACCAAGCACAAAGTTAAGCAAGCTCTTTAACTCATCGCGCATCTGCTCGCGAGTGCAGTAAATATGCGAATCATCCTGAGTCAATCCGCGAACGCGAGTTAAGCCATGCACAACGCCAGACTTTTCGTAGCGATACACAGTACCAAACTCAAACAAGCGCAAAGGAAGCTCGCGGTACGAACGCTGGCGAGACTTGAAGATCAAATTATGCATTGGGCAGTTCATTGGCTTCAAGTAGTAGTCAGCACCCTGGCGGGTTACATTGCCATTCTCGTCGCGCTCTTCGTCAAGCTTCATTGGAGGATACATGCCATCCTTGTACCACTGCAAATGGCCGGAAGTCTCATACAAGCCGCCCTTAGTAATATGCGGAGTTTGTACGAAGCTGTAGTGATGCTTTCTGTGCTGTTCGCGCGAATAATCTTCCATTGCGTTAATGATTGCAGCACCCTTTGGATGGAACACTGCTAAGCCTGGACCAATCTCGTCTGGGAATGAGAACAAATCCATTTCTTGGCCAAGCTTACGATGATCGCGCTTAGCAGCTTCTTCCATGCGAGTTGTATAAGCTTTAAGCTCTTCCTTGCTAGGCCAAGCAGTGCCATAAATGCGCTGAAGCATAGGGTTATGCTCCGAACCGCGCCAGTAAGCTGCAGCCACACGCTCAAGCTTAAAAGCCTTAATATAGCGCGTATTTGGCAAATGAGGTCCGCGGCACAAATCGCTCCAAACTTTATTGCCTTCGCGATCCAAATTGTCATACATGCTAAGCTCATGCTTGCTGATTTCGCCAGCAGCAGCCGGATCAAGAGCCGCTTCCTTATCTCCAATCAACTCCAACTTATAAGGTTGATTTGCTTCTTCTTCGCGCGCTTCATCCTCTGTTACAACGCGGCGGCGGAAGCTTTGAGACTCTTTAATAATGCGCTGCATATGCTTTTCGATTTGCTTCAAATCGTCTGGCGTAAATGGAGTATCAACATCGAAATCGTAGTAGAAGCCGTCTTTAATTACAGGACCTACGCCCAACTTTGCGTCTGGTCGAATTTCTTGAACAGCTTGAGCCATCACGTGTGTAGCGGAATGACGCATGATTGCGATGCCATCTTCACTATCAAGTGCTACTGATTCCACGGTATCGCCGTTATGAAGAGGCGTGTACAAATCACGCAACTCGCCATTTAAACGCACGGCAATAATATTCTTATCTTCCGCGAAAAGTTCAACGCCAGTGAAGCTTGCATCCACCTCCTTGCGCTCATTGTTTACTGTGATGGAGATGGTATTTTCAGCCATAATTGTCCTTTTCTATCGGGGTCTTGCGTTACTAATGTGCAGACCTGGACTTGTGTGGCGTCGATAAACTTACGCGATTAAAACATAAATAAAACGCGCAAAAAACGACGTCAATCGCACGCATTTTTCACGCGCAATTCTCTGTTACTCTAGAACAACAGAGCGACTTTTTAACAATGATTTTTTGCAAAAACCAGAATAAATCTCATGTATTTTCAAAAAGATGCTTTCACTAAGCTTTACAACTAAATAGAAGCATCCAGCGCAAATCGCGATAGTTCCTCCAGCAGAAAGTCTTAAAATCACAGCTAAGGCAAGTCCTAAAAGCGCTATAAAAATAGAAGACAATACGCACGCAAACACAAATTTGTTAATGGAACGCATTCTGCTCTTTAGTGCTGCTGCAGGAGCTGCGATTAAAGATACCGAAACAACAGTTCCAACAGCTGGAATAATTACCGAAACTGTAATGATTATTAGCGCAAGAACAATTCCTTGCATTAATCCGCTTCTGCCTCCTAAAGCTTTGTAATTAGTGGAGTCAAAAGAGCAATGAATCAAATTAGCACTATTAAAACTCCACAATCCTAGTGCAAGAGCGAATGCAATAATCGCAAAAATCACGTCTGCAGGAGTGCAATTAAGCAAAGATCCTGTTAAAAAACCCTCAATTCGCAATGGAAGAGGAGCAAACCACTTGTTTAAAAAGTAGCCGCTTGCAAAACCAACAGTAAGAGTTATTCCAGCAGATGCTTGAGAAGATATGCCCTTTAGTTTAGAAAGCACATGCATCATAAAAGACAAAACAATACAAGCCAAAGCAGCGCCAATAAAAAGACCAATAGACAAAACGTTTTGGTCAATCGTATAAACAGATGTAACTACAACTCCAATAACAGCTCCTGGAAAAGCAGCGTGAGTTATAGACTCGGTGAAGAAAATACGCTGATTAAGCAAAGCCAAGGATCCAACAAAACCGCATAATGCTCCAACAGCAATTGCCTCTACAATCGGAAGAGCAATAATTTGCCAAATACTTACCATTATTACTTTCCACCACCATCTATTGCGCTAGACTTTTTCTTTTTAGAAAACTTTTTAGAAAACACTAGTGCGTATGTAACTCTGTATAAGAATCTTAAAATCAAAACGACTACGAACATTGCGCAAATACTTAGCGCCACTGCAGCTTGCGGAGAAACTGGATGATCAAGTTCCAAGTTCATAGCGTACATGCCTAATAAAACGCCAAAAATACCAACCGCAACGCCAACAAACGCCATACGCCCAACAGTGCGAGAAACCAATCTTGCGCTAGCTCCAGGAATAACAAGGTATCCAATAACAAGAAGTACGCCAACAGCCGAAGATGCAGAAACTACAACAGACGCAATTGCAACGTTTAGCACAATATCTACAAGTAAAGTATTAACACCCATTAAAGGAGCACTAGCGCGGTCAAACGCAACAACAATTTGCTTCTTCCAAGTTAGAACGAGTAATGCGATTGCAAATAAACAAATAAGCATTGCTTGAGTCATTCTATCGTCTGTAACATCTAGCAAACGTCCAAACATAAGTGCTTCAAGCTGGCCAGACATATCTCCCTTTTTAAGAGATATTACGATTCCAAGCGCAAAAAATGTTGTTAAAACTGTTGCTATTATTGACTCGTTGATTTTTTGAGACCTAGATGCCCACACAAGAGCGGCGACCAGAAAAATTGCGCAAATCGAAGCTCCTGGAATAATTTGCCCAATTCCACCATATAACGCTCCGACTACGATTCCAGGAAAAATCCCGTGGACCAAAGCCTCCGCATTAAACTCGGCGCATCTTAAGTTAACAAACACGCCAACTATTCCGCTAGCAATCGCAAGAACAATAAGAAGACAGAAAGGTCTGAAAATGTATGGAGCAGATGCAATAAAGTCAAATCCTGGTATAGGCTCGAGGATTTTGCGCAAAGACTCAACCAATTCAGCTAGCATTGGATTCGTCTCCTAAAGCAGTGCCCGAAATGCTTGAATCACTAAAAGTGCTTGTGACACTCGCCGCATTTAACGAATCATCTTTGTTTGCTAATTGATTCAAAGTAATACCCGCACTTGCAGCTGGCATACTTCCACCATAAGCCAAAGATATGTTTTCTTTAGTCATGACTTTTCTAAGAGGCCCAAAAGCTACTTGACGACCAGCCAAAAGCAAGGCTTTTTCGCAAATCGCGTCCGCGATTACCAAGTCGTGAGTAGAGACAACAAACGAAATCCCATCTTCTTTTGCTGACTTCATAATATTGAGCAGTTCTTTTCGATTCGGCTCGTCTAATCCGTTAAAAGGCTCGTCTAAAAGAATTAACGTAGGGCGCGCAACAATAGCTCTAGCAAGCAATATTCGCTGGCGCTGACCTCCAGAAAGATCACCAAATCGCACATCTGCTCTATTTAGCAAACCAACATGATTAAGAGCGTCCTCAACAGATTTTTTCTGGCTTTTTTTAAGCAAACCAAGGAATCCAGTTTGCCTGCTTAAGCCCATTGCTACAACCTGACGAGCGGTGATTGGAAAAGTCAAATCCAAATCAACTTGTTGAGGAACGTAGCCTATAGAAACCGTTTTTGGCATTGTTAAGCTTCCATGGCTTACTCGCACAATACCAATAATCGCCTGCAAAAACGTTGTTTTTCCAGAACCATTAGGTCCTATTAAAGCTAAAGCCTCTCCAGCTTCTACACTTCCGTTAAGCCCAGTCACAACAGTTTTATAACCGTATGCTAGGTCGCAATCTTTCATTGCTAGGACGCTCTTATTCACTATAAATTAACCTTCTTGTAACTACTTTTGTAGTGATTTATTATTTTCAGCTACTTATATAGCCACCTATTAACTACTTTTTCAAAGCAGTTTTTACAGATTCTGGAAGGTCTGGAACTTTGCCATCCCAAGCCTTAACAAGAGTCTGAACATTGTGGACAATGGAACCAATATAGGTCTCGCCAGCAGAGCCAACAGGCCCAAGGGAATCGCCATAAAGCGCATCGTCGCCAATAATCGCCTTTACGCCTGCAGCAGCAGCCACAGCCTTAATAGACTTTGAATTGTTGGAATTTTCGGCAAAGATTGCTACGGCACCAGACTTTTTAACAGCTTCTGCAGCCTCCTTAATATGGTCTGCAGTTGCATCCTGCTGACTGTTGAAGTCAGAAAGAGCTGCGCCAATAAACTTAACATTGTAGTCGCGTGAGAAGTATCCGAATGCGTCGTGCGAAGTAAACAGAACGCGATGTTCCTGCGGCACGCTGTTCAAAGCTTCAGTAGCCCAAGAGTCCAAATCAGTAAGAGACTTAACGAACTTTTCAACATGCTCATCGAAGATTGACTTACTTTCTGGAAGAGCTTTGCCAAGGAAGTTACCAATATTCTTGACTTGAATCATAGTATTCTTGGTGCTAGTCCAAATATGTGGATCATACTGGAATTCTGGCTCTTTCTCGCCTTCTTCTGGTGGGAATGGCCATTTTTCAGCATGAACCTTTTCAACACCGCGGTCAATCTTGTAAGGAAGATTCTTTTCTTTAGCAGCTTCTGCCTTTGAATCCTTGATTTCGTCTGCGGTAAGAATGCCCGAAGTTACTCCCATCGTGCCCTTAAATCCAGTAGCTTTTACAGCCTGATCTAAGAAGTGCTCAAGATCTACTCCAGAAACAAGCATTAAATCTGCTTTAGAAAGCGCTTTGGATTGCGCTGGAGTCATCTCATGCTCGTGTGCAGACGCGTTTGGAGCGAGTAAGCATGTAAGGTTGATTGTTGACTTTGCTTTGTCTTGAGGCGCGCCAATCACAGACTTTTTGCCTTGAGAATCGGTTTTATTAAGGCTTAATCCAGATTTTGCATCTGCAGTGGATGCGATTTGAGTTACATAATCGCAGATTTGAGTGGTGGTTGCAACTACGTTTACTTGATTACCGTTAGTCTTTTGATCTGCTGTCTTAGCTGTTGATCCACATGCGCACAAACCAACAGTTAGCAAAGCGGCGGTGGCTGCGGTGGCAAAAATTCGTGCAGTTTTCACTATTTTCCTTTCCGGAATCTATGAATTCACATTATTGCAAGTCTTGTAATCTGTTTAAAAAGCGTTTTCACTTTCTCCATTATTTTTAATTAGGAAAGATTATCGTTAGCAATAACGTTTAAAAGCATAGAAAAAATATGATGGATGGTCAATGAAATTTTGAAAATTTATTATATTTTTTCAAAAGTGGCGTGTCGCAAATTTTTTGTCTGATATAATTGCGATTTTTCTTGCGTTATATAAATAAATGGTGTATATAGCGAATGCAATGTGACAAATAACAAAACCACAAATAACAATCCCAGATATTCACTACAATCGTAAGCATGAGTGAACTTCTAAACATAGAAGCAAAAGATGTAAGCAAATGTCTAAAAAAGCCTAAGCCTTTTTACAATAAATACTCGCGTGGGGTTCTGGGATTAGTAACGGGTTCTAATGAGTATCCTGGAGCTGCAATATTAAGCGCGAGTGCTGCGTCACATGCAAATATTGGAATGGTTCGTTATGCCGGTCCTCTTCGCGCACAAAACTTAGTATTACAAACATCTCCAGAAGTAGTAGCCTCGGAACAATTGACTGGAAAAATCGACGCTATAACAGTTGGATCTGGAATACCAGATGCGGATCATTGCAATACTGAAGCTAGCGCAAATCAAAGAAAATACATTGCGAGCATTCTTGCGCAATATGCGAAAGAAAATAATAATTCGAAAGAACAATCAATAAGTCAAAAAGATAATCTTCCACCACTATGCGTAGATGCTGGAGCGTTAGATTTACTGCCAAAACAGGTTTGCACAAAAGTGGTTCTCACTCCACACGCAGGAGAATTAAGCTCACTTTTTACTAGATACGACTTGAATATAAGCGCACAACAAATATCTAGCAATCCAACACACTACGCTCAAAAAGCAGCCGATCTTACTGGAGCAACTGTGCTAGTTAAAGGCGCAACAACAGCAGTTGCATCACCATCAGAACTACACTCTCCCATTTATATTGCAAAATGCGCTCCATCTTGGCTCGCAACCGCAGGTTCAGGAGATGTACTGGCAGGAATTCTAGGAGCATTATTAGCGCAACGCGAAAGAAAAGAAAATAATGAAAATTGTGCAGAAAATTATGCAGAAAACTACGCGAATTACGCAGAAAACGAAAACTATGCTTTTATTGCAGCGAGCGCAGCTGTAATCCACGGAATTTCAGCATCATTAGCATCTAAAATCAACAGCGAAAACAATTACACTCAATTGGCGCAAGACATAGTGGAATCAAATGATGCTTCAACTTTAGATCACCCAATTGTAGCAAGCGATATTATTAATGCGCTGCCTTACATTATTGGTCTTTTAATGAATCTTAATTAGTGAAAGAAGAAAAAATGAAAAACACAAATATCAACACAAATATCAACACAAATGAAAATGTAGAATCTGTTGAAATTCACGACGTAATGTTTGATTATTGTAAGGTCTTACTCGAGTGGAATTGCAGGAATTGTTTACAAAAACAGTTCCCGGATTTAGTAGACACGATTTGCCCTAATGGCACTTTTGGAAAAGACGATTTGGCTGGATTCTATGAGTTTGAAGACCGAATGGACGGCGGCGAACTATTAAAAGACCTTTTGCCAGAATATGAAAGGCGCTTTGGCAAGGAGCTTAGCAACGCTTTTCAATGGTATTGCGCACACTATGACCAAGTTCTTACGCGAATGATGCCTGGAATAGTTGATTTATTGCACGATTTACGCAAAGCTGGCTACGGAGTTTGGGGATTGACTAACTGGTCTAAAGAAACTTTCCCACTCGCATTGCGTAAATTCCCAGAACTTTCTACTCTTTTACAAGGTACGATTATTTCTGGCGTTGAGCATTTGCATAAGCCACAGCCCGAGATTTTTGAGCTTGCTATGAACAGATTTGGATTGAAACCGCAAACAACTGTTTTCTTCGACGATAAGCCAGTAAATATTAATGGCGCGCATAATGTTGGAATGCACGGGTTTGTTTTTACTACAGCACAAAAAGCTAGAGAGGATTTGGCATCGCTAGGCGTTAGATTATAAGCACTAAGCCAAAGTCGCAAGATTATAGGCGTTAGTTTATAGTTGTTATAGTTGTAATAGTTGGAAATAGTCAAGTATAAATCCCAAAATCGGAAGGCTCTTAATAATGACGCTGCTGCAATTAAAGTACATTGTGAAAATCGTAGAGTGTGGATCTATGAACGAAGCTTCGCATGAACTTTATGTTTCACAACCAGCGTTAAGCTCTTCCGTAAAAGAATTGGAACGAGAGCTTGGCATTGAGATTTTTACTAGATCTTCTCAAGGAATTGCATTAACTGTTGACGGAGCTGAGTTTTTAACATACGCACGACAAGTTTTAGACCAAGCAGATCTGCTTGAAGAGCGCTACAACAGCACTAAGCCTAGAAAACAGCTTTGCAGCGTTGCAACTCAGCACTACATGTTTGCTGTTGAGGCTTTTGTAGACATGATTCGCAGCATTGATTCTAACGAGTACGAGTTTTCACTAAGGGAGACTCGTACAAAAAATATTATTAATCAAGTGACTTCAATGCGCGCAGACCTTGGTTTGCTTTATCTTTCCGACTACAACAAAGACGTTATTGGAAAGATGCTTCGAGAAAAGCATCTTGAATTCCATCCACTTTTCCGCGCTAAATTGCATGTGTTTATTTCTAGAAACAATCCACTTGCGGGTCATAAAAAACTCACTTTGGAGGATTTGCGACCATATCCGTTTATTCAGTATGAGCAGGGTGAGGATGGTAGCTTCTTCTTTACAGAGGAAGCGGTATGGCCTCAACATCCACCTAAAAAGATTAATGTTACAGACCGCGCAACCATTTTGAACTTTATTATTGGCCTTAATGGTTTTACTATTTGCACTGGAATCGACAATGGCGACTTGAATAACGAGAAAATCGTGACTATTCCGCTGGATTGCGAAGAAACCATGCTTGTTGGGTGGATTAAGAATGAGCGCACGAATCTTTCTCCTGCAGCAATTGCGTATCTTTCTCAACTCGAATCTGTGTTAATTAAACACGGATATCAAGTAATAAGTAGAGCTAAATAGTAGAACTGAGCAGCATAACCGAGCAGCATAACTGCGAGATTTTGGGAATTACACTATTCAGCACCGTTACATTATCCAATACTATTTTTGTGCATAACTCAAAAATAGTGTTTAATTTTGACGCTACGCTTATTCTTAAATCAACCTATACGCGAAAAATGTATTAACAAAATGCTGACTAATACCGAGACATACCAGTAGATACAAAAAATGCGGTATATCATACCGCGAAACTGAACAATATTGTGGGTGATATAGGAATCGAACCTATGACCCCTTCCGTGTGAAGGAAGTGCGCTAGCCGCTGCGCCAATCACCCAAAATTTTTTTAATTATGCGTGAAAGGCAATCCTTTCGAGTGGGCGATACAAGGTTCGAACTTGTGACCCCTTCCGTGTCAGGGAAGTGCGCTACCACTGCGCCAACCGCCCAGGTTGTTTATTAAGCTAACCCGCTTAATCGAGGTGGGTACGAGAGTCGAACTCATCTATACGGCTTTGCAGGCCGCTGCCTAACCGCTTGGCTAACCCACCGTAAGGTCGAATAACTCACCGGACCTAGAGCGGACAACGGGACTCGAACCCGCGGTCTCAACCTTGGCAAGGTTGCGCTTTACCAACTAAGCTATGTCCGCAATGCTCTCACACTGACAACTGCCAGCGCCGAAGCACGAGTAACTACTATACCCGAAATATTCTCAAATGCAAGCTTTGCGTCTTTTGGCGTGTCGCTTGGCGTGTCATATATTCATAGCAACTGTATCAAAATTGCTGCGTTAAGGAAACAGTTTTGATACGTGCTTAATATTCATAAGCTTACAAATTTTTCTAATTTGAAGGATAGAAAATATTTAACATAAATTCTATTCACAAAATAAGCAAAATGCGGTTAAACTGTAACAGTACTCATAAAGACGGTAATAAGATATATCAAATATTTACAGTAGAGAAAGATATTCTATGAATAACAATGATGTTTCTGACAAAAATAGCGACGTACAAAAAACTCAAATTATAAATAACAGCGCTACATCATATGATAAGAACCCGAGTAATATGTCTCACAATCCCAATAATCCAAAAAATCCAAAAAATCCAAAATCTAAAAAACTTAAACATATACTCCTAACTATATTAATAATCGTTTTAGCAGCTGGTGTCATAGGTTCGATTCAGCAAAATAAACCAAACAACACTAAAACCAAGTTAAGTGCATCAGAATGTAAAAATATAGCAAAAAACTATGTAGCCGATGACTTTTTGTCCTTGAACGCTATTAAGAAAAAGATGACAACTTCCGGATGCTCCGCGAAAGATTCCGAATCTGCTATAAATTATTTAGACGACACTTACGATTTCAACAATGTGGCAGTAAGAAAATTAAGGCTACTCGTAGAAGATGATAATAATTTAACTAAAGAAGACGCAAAGTCAAAACTTGAAGATCTTAAGTTTGATGAAACAGAAATAGAATTTGCTATAAATCATTACTCTGACGAAATCTGCTCCGTAAAAAAGAATGACTTGTCTTGCGAAATTGAAAAGGATTCAATTTTTGCCCAAAAAGACAAAGACAGCAAATCCAAGGATTACAAAGACAATAATAAAAATAAACCAAAGTCGTCTTCAAATGGGGATTCTGACAATAAAAATCAAACTAACACTAACAAAACAGGCACAAAAAAGAATTCAACAAACAAATCATCTGTAGATAGTTCCAATTCAAATTCTACGCAATCTGAAAATGGGAACGCAGAAGAACAGCAAGTGAATCAACAACCCGCCCAAGCACCAGTTGAGCAGAAGGCGCCAGCACCTACCCCACAACCAGCTCCCGTTCCTCAGCAACAACCTCAGCAGCAGCCTCAACAACAGCAACTTCCTCTAGTACACCCGGGAAGCTTCTGCTCTACTTCCGGACAACAAGGAGTGACTATACGAGGAACTCTTATGATGTGTAAACTAGGCGCGAACGACGATAGATTGCGTTGGCGCAAAGTACGGTAGCTTGTAGTTTGTAGTTCTGTCTGAAATTCCTTACAACGCTGTAATGGAACTTCAGACAGAACTATACCCACTCTTAATTACTCTTACTTTCAGATTTCCACTTTTCTATGAGTTCTATGGCTTGTTTTTCTTGCGCATGAAGAAAATGATCATTGTCTCTATTTTCGTAGTTTATAGTAAACGAAGCTAATATTATTTGCTCTTCTTTAGTGAATTCGTCTAATCTGCTTTTATCAAAATTTTTTATAGAATCATAAAATTCTTCTTCAGAAACTAGATTAAAACAATTTTCTGAAGAAAATTTCCAGTTTGTTAGGGCATTATATGTTGTTAAACATAAGAATTTAAGCTTATTCTTCTCAGTATTAAATATATTCTTAACAAATGAGATTGCATTTTCTTTATCAATACATTTCCATACGTAAAATGCTATACGGAATTGGTAAGAACTTAATATATCCTCTGAGTCTGAAATGGCTTTAATTTTTGCCGCATAAATTTTTTCAATATCTGCTAAATGTTTAAGGCTAATGAATTGAAAATCTTTACGCTCATCTTCACATCCATATTTTTTGTAGGCGAATCCAATATATCTAATTATTGTAGATGTTGTGCCAATGTTGTATTTATTAATATTTTGAACTGCAGAACTGATAATTTCATATCTATCATTTTCATTCTTTAATCGAGCAATTATGTTATATATTAAATCTTCGGAATAATCACATGCGGATGTTTTGAATAAATTAGATGAGTCTATACATTTAAAGTCATATTGCAATTCAAATAATGTAGATGCAATTAAAGCAAGTCTATTATTTGATATTTTATTATCAAGAAGTAATGCTTCTATATTTTCCAAAAAGTATAGAATATTGCCATCTTTATTAAAATTCTTAACTTTTTGCATGAAAGCAAATTTGCTACAATTATTTATACATTCGAGAATTACTTCTCTTTGAATTTTTATACTTGATAAATTAAAACTGAAATATAAATAAAATTTCTCAATAGAACCAACGCGCATTTTACTAATAAGTTCTTCTTCAGATTGAGGGTTTGCTAATTTATGCTTATTAATGTCTTTTGCAAATGTAGGAAACATAGTTGAAAGAATATCTATTACTTTGTTACAGTCAAATTTAAGACTACTAAATTTCTCATTGCAATATTTTAAGTAATCTATGTTATCCTTGCCAATCATTAGATGACTATGTTCACTGCATCGGCATAATGCATATGCATTATAAGAAATCCATTTATATAACTTCGGCTCGAAGATTTCTATTGCAGTAATAGCTAATAAATCAACAAATGATGTTTCTTTCCATAAAGCGGCATATTTGAATTGGAACGCGTTAAGTAATCTATTAATATCTCTTATATTTTTAATATATGGTTTTACGCAATTTTCAAGCACTTTTTCAAAATAATCATTGTTTTCAAATTCTTCTTCGCAATCATTTTTGTATACAATTTTATTGAGTCTACTTTTTAATATTTCATGCACTGTTGTTTTATCAATTTCGGGAACTTCAAAAGAAACTTGAACAATTTTCTTTAAATATTCATCTCCGTCAATATTGTGATATTCAGACAAAGCATTGCAAACAATTTCCCTATCCATCGTAAGTACATAAATGATGTTAGGAAAATCGCCTACTTGTTTCACCAATTGGAAAATGTCTTTAATCTGAGGAGTAGTCAATCGATCTATATCATCAATAAAAACAATTATTTTGTGGTTAAAATCTTCTAGCGCCTCACACAATTTTTCTTTAGCTTCATTCAAACTAGGATTTTTCATCAATTTAGCACCTACTGCTTTGAATGTAGTTTTCAATATAGGAGCGATTGCAGGCCCAACTACTGGAATAAGTAATGAAACGTCAATAATATCGGAATATTGACTTATAGCCTTTCCGATTTTTCCTTTGTTCTCTTCTCCTTTAGCTACGCCTAATTTATTCTTCAATTCATGGAAAAATAAACTAATCAAATTGTTTTTATCCGAATAATTCCATGGCGAAAATCTAATAATTATTGGATTATGATTTTGATCTTCTTCAGTTTTTTGTGAAGTAAAAATTTTTTTGATTCTTTTATATACTTTTGAATACCATTTTTTCTTCTCTGATTTATCTACTGGAATCTCAGATATTGCCATATTTATAATAGATGTCTTACCGCTACCCCACTTTCCATACAAACCGATTACAAGACCATCTTTGCTATCATACTCACAAATCGATTTGCCAAATTGTTTAGCAAAATCAGATCTTCCCAACAAATCTTCATCGGCTTTTTCAATAGGTTTATCCGCAACGTAACTCATATACTTTCTCCCTACTTTTGCAATTGCAGTATTCCGTATAATAATTTATATTCTAATCATTTATGCAAAATTATCCTTTACTTAGTTTTCTTACAATATTAAATATTCCATAAATTGGGTTATAAATTTATAAACACAAAATTTAGAAAACACTATCACATAAAACACGAACTGGCATATAGGGTATTGATGGTTGAAAATCAAAAAATAAAGGAGCCAACACAACGCCTAAGGCGAGTAAATCAACCGACGGAATGAAACCGACTTTCAACGCAGGAAGACTCCTATAACTCATGCTACCAAATATTGCTTTATTTACAAATTTGACTTTGTTTATATGCTTTGTATGTTAAATCTAATTTATAGAGTTGATGTGTAAAGTTCGGTATTCTCAAAAGAAATTATCGATTGCTGGATTGGTTTATATCTCTAAAATTGCAAACAATAAATTGCGACTATTTATATTTGTATACTAAAATATTCTCATTAAAAGCAACAAGTTAGTTGGAGATTAAGAGATTATGGAAGATAAAAGTCTTGATTTAACTAAACCCGTTCTTGGTTTTTTGAAGACAGAGAATAATGATTCTTCTGAAACTGTAGTTATGTTACACGATAACGGACTGAAATTTGAACTGTCTGTGTTATTTAAAGAACTTAGTGGTCAAATTTTTAGGTGGTTTTTAAGGAGAAGAGTTACACATATAAAAACTGATGCAGGATATGAAACAATAAATAGATTGCCTGTACCTAATATTTTGCAGGTTTTATCTCTAGACAATGTATATACGCTAGTCGGATGCAGAGATGTAAGATCATCTACGAATGTAATGCGTCAAATTGGAATTGGTACAATTACATGCGACTACATAATCGTTGGTTCAAATGAAAAACAATTCGAAAAAATAAGTAATTTGCGAACAAGTTGTTCAAACCTATATGATTGGTTTACATATAGAGGAATTGGAGTTAACAATCTTACAGATAATGGCGAAAGTATAAGAATAGATATTAAAAAATCTTGCAGCAAAGAGTTATGTAAAATAAATTCAACGCCAAATGAAATAGATGAATCACCCATCAGCCTGTCGCTTGCTATCAATCAGCAGCTAAGAAAAATATCAAAAAATGGCAGTATTGTAAGTTTCACAGAAGAAGCATTTATTGAGACACATAGTGAAACACAATTGAATTGGGAAAAGCATATTTCAATTCATAATTGGATTTTAAATCTTATCTCTATATCTAAATTAGAGCGATGCGAATTTTCAAAAATGGAAGTAGGCGTGGAAAACAATAATACTTGCAATGATTCAACAGTAAAATGGTTCCATGTTCTTCATCATTTAAATGCTGGCGCACAAAACATTTATAAAAAGCATAATAAACAATTCTTGTTTGATTTTGACGATATTAATATTTGTGGAATAGAAAAATGGTTTGAATTATTGCAAAGATATGGAAGAGCGATGGGAATAATATCTCACTTAGCAAAAGAGCAAGATAATCTTCCAGTTGAATCTGTGAATATAATCTTAGGTGTTGCACTAGAAGATATTGGGTGGGAAATAATAAAAAGTACAGGTCGTGAAGATAGGATGAAAAAGAAAAATGGAAAAACAATTGAAGAATTGAAATATTTTTCTTGTGCATTAGACACTATAAAAGAAGAACTAGGTGAATATTTTCAAATCGATAGCGAAGATTTTGATTGGGTAAAAGAAATGAATGATATTTATAGGAAAAATAAACATGCGGATGCTAACGAAAATATAGGAAAAACCACGAAAGACTATGAAAAAATGTACAGAATTAATGTTTGCTCTATGAATATTATTAGATTATGGATTGGCAAGCAGCTTGGAGTTGAGTTACCAACAATGCTTAAAAGACTTAATTCGAACATATTTAAATACAATGAGACATCTATATAAAAACACGCATACTGAATCATTTTATCTTGCATAAATATTAATTTTATGCAAGATAAAATGATGAATAGAATAAAAAATAATTAAGATAAGCCTAATTTACTTTTTAGGTACAACTTAGCCAAACTAACGAGTATATCAAAAGGAATATTAATAATTTTATCCGAAAAATTATTTTTTATCTTTTCCCATATTTCGTTAGAGCTTATAGAATCAAGAAAGTCATTACCACACCAAGTTATATCTAGAACGATAACATCTACAACACCAACTCCTCGTTCGTCGATATGTACATTAATTAAATTACCTTCTCCCATTATTTTCATGTTGTAAATAATTTCTTCAAGAGAGTATTTGCTACTTTTCTCGGCAATTTCGCTCGCTCTAACTTCTTTATCACTTTTAGAAACTTCAATTAAAATTTCGCGAACTAAATCCATATTTCTTCTCATAAGTTTATGCTCCTTTATAGATTGTTATTTAAATTTTTTACACAAATATCATATGCAAAAGTTATACAAGCGTATTAATCACATCTAGACCGTTTAATTTATGCTCGGCATCTAGCACATCCCAATATATTGAATCTTTAGTGAGTTTTAATTTTAGAACTACTAAGTTGCATAAGACTAGTTTGTGGTGATTGGTACAGATATTTTACCTTTTGCTATTACCACGCTGTAGTATATAGCGTAGCATTCAACATAGTGTTCTCCTCGAAAAACCGTATATTCTTCTCTGGTGTTAGAGCTTGTACCATCAATAATTTGTCCTCTTATACAATTTCGTTTTTTAGCTTCTTCTCCACAGTTGCATACTTTCCATTTGAGACTATATGGTGTTGGGAGATCTGTATTTGTTATATAAAATTCTAGTTTTTTGTTTGGTTTAAGCCAAATATGATTCATTATCATATCTCTTAAATTAGCTGGTCTAAATCCATCTTGTGTTACTTTGCACTCAAGATTAAGCTCATATCGTAAATCAATAGGATAAAAACTTTCGATAAACTGTTCCGTGTCATCATACGACGTAAAAAGATCCTTGGCTACTTGTTCATATTCACTTAATGGGACAAATTTTCCAAAGACCTCCCGCCATTTATTGTATGACTTAACTTCATCGCTTTCATCAATAGCAGCACAACAGAGATCATAGGCTTCTAAAGCTTTTACTTGAAAATTTTTCTTGACCTTTACTTTTTGATTGCTGCCTAGAGCATTCCAGGATTCTTGTTTGGGTAAATTGCTTAGATATTTAAAGAAATCTCTAATCATATAATCAGGATGATTTGTAGCGTTAAAATATTCATCATTATCATTGAGAAATCTCCATGCCATAGTATCTATGAGAAGACCACCCATAATAACATCGTGTTTATTGTTCCATGCCCGAGCTAATTTGCATATTTTTCTAGCATTTCCATTAGAAGCTGTATCAAGGTCAGATATAGCTTTAATCTCATCTCGGGGTTTTGTTGTTTTCCAAGAATCGGAATACGTATCTGGATACAAAAATGAGCCATCCTCTTGTTCAAAGACAGGTTGCACTTCAAATTTATAATTTTCGAAATTAACTACAACAACTAGTTGATTTACTCGAATATCAGTTCGTGAATAATGGGTTACTATAGCTTGTTTTACTTTAGATAGAACTTTGCATGTACCTCCTGACACATGAAATTCATCATATAAATGAGAAGGAAGAATATAAAGAAAATCTAAATCAGAAACTCCATTAATGGCTGTACAACGTCCCCATGAACCTACCATTAACCGATTGTCTGATTCTGAATCTGAATCTCTAAATTCTCTATTAAGAGCTTTTGTAATTTCATCTCTACGGCTTCTAATTTCTTCCTTATTAGAAATCTTAAGATTGTCGAAGATTTTATCAAAAACGTCTAATGCACTCATACAACTTATATTTCTTCCTATTCTATTCTTCCTGGGGTTCTGTTATCAATTTCTTCTTGTGATGACTGAGGTTTTTCGTTACCGTTTATAGCAGCATTAGCTTTGTTATAATCTCTGGCTGTTGTTCTAGGTGCTGTTGATAGTACGTCATGTTCTTTAAGTTCTAGCTCATCTCGAATTTTACGTGCATTTTCGTCTGAAATGGCTGAAGATCCAAGATCAGAAATTAATGATTCATATCTTTCGAATAAATAGCGAATTTCAACAGCTGACTTTTGATGTTCTGCTATTTTTGCCTTAAAATCAAAAAATTCACCCGAAAAAGAAGCACCTGTTGCTAAGGTCGCGATAAGTGCTACGGCGAAATTTCCCCAAATTTCGTTTAACATAATCCCAGCAACACTTGTAATCAGTGTGCCTGTAGTCACGACAGTTAAGCCAATTGAGAATCTTTTGCGCCATCTTTCCCAAGATTCATATCTATCAGCAGCTTTTTCTTGTGTGCGATAAGTGTATAAAAGACGATCTGCGCGAGCATCAAGTAAATGGATTAGTTTGCTTTTATTTTCCATTGCATGCCTTGTACTAATTCATGTCTTTTATAGAGTTGAGGATATGCTGCTTTTCTTCCTCGTTTAGACCATAAAAGTTGAAAAGCTGCTCATCAATTTCATTTAAAGATAAGTTCCAATTAATTGGTGAATCTTTACTTAAATCAGGAACTGGCACAAAGCGATAAGTTTGTTTTGTGCCATGTTGGCTGACTTTTGCTTGAGCATGAAGGAATCTAGAGAATTTTGTCTTTAGATAGTTAGATAAATTATTTGCATCTTTTTCATCATTTACTAAATCAAAACCAATTACGATGAAAGTTTCTGAACAAACGGAATTCGGAATGGCAACAAAACAATTTTGGTTGTCGTCTTTTAGCTCAGTTCCTATATTATTAGCATAAGGTGTAATTACTTTCCACTTATCAATCCAACTATTATTTGATCTTATAATGTTTTGTGAAACATATCCTGTCAGCTTGGATTTGCAATAGCAGGTAACTGGGGATTCAAGTGTGCTCTTATCTAAACTAAAAGCAGTAGTCTTAAATATATCTCCATCTAGGCCGAAGGGTTTTCGTGATGAAACATGATCCGCCAAAGGTTTAAATGAACTTCTGCTTAACAATTTTTTAACAATGGAAACACCTATAGAATCACGCAAAAAGATATCTAAATGAAAACTGTTTAATGGTCTAGTCGCATTATATACATGTTTATTTTCATAATGAGTGAATATCTGTGTTCCACTACTATAATCTGCCTTATAAGTCTTATCAATCAAGAAATAGCAAACACCACCACGATTATTTGTATCAGGGAACACGGTTTCTGGGTTAATAAAATCATGAAGCTGACTTATGTGTGTATTTGCAAGCATATGCTCTCTAAATTGATCGAGTCCTTTTCCTCCTGCGTACCAACGTGTCGGGATAATAAGAGTAGCCTGATTTGTACTAAGCTGATTAGTGATTTCAACAAATTTATGGTAAATAGGGCGAGCGCTAGCTTGAGCCCCACCATCACTCTTCTGATACGGCGGATTCCCCACAACTGCTCCAAATTCCACTTTTTCACCCCCTTGAATGTTATCTTGTAGTGTAATCTTATCAAAATCTTTCTTCTGACTAAGAAGTTCAGTTATTCGATTATAGTCCACCTCCTCGTTATCTTTTTTAATATCGAGCAGGTCGTAGCTTGTAAAGTTCTTAGCAATGCAAGCAATATTTAGTCCAAGTATTTCGTAGAAACGTCTTGTGAACTCATATGCAACGCTTGAAGTAGGAATAGCGTAGATACTATTTCTTATTTCGTCAAGCGAAAAGCCTAATGCCTGTAGACGTTTTACGAGCGCTACTGTATATTCGCCTGCCTTTGATGCAATATCAAGTAATTTTTCACCTGATTTAATGATGTTGCGCAATTTGTCTTCGGAAAGCATCGCAACCATTTCATCAGCCACTTTTATTGGAGTTATGATTTCAGACGAAGACATACGGCTAAATTTAGCAAGTGAAGTTACAGCACGTTCAAGAGGATTCAAGCTTTCATCACTTGCAAGTGTAGATATATTTTGGATTTTATAATCTAAAGCACTGAGCTTAAAAGCATTGAGCGAATTTCGCAAAACCTCGAGATTATCTGTATTTATACCTAGGTTTTTAGCAAGTCGATCATTTTTACCGTTATGCAATGTTTCTAAAATGTCATCTAGTGACTTTACTGATTCTGGGCAAAGGAACGAGAAGAAGAGGATGCGCTGATAATATGTGCGTATCTTGTTTTCTAAATCTTTGATTTCTTTATCATCTGTTATATCTGTGGAAGATGGTTGTTTATGTGACTCTGTTTTCTCATTATGATCATCCAATATTTCATCTGTATCATCATTAACATCAAAATCCTGACCATCTGTTTCACTCGCATGAGCTTCCAGAGTTAAGCCTTCCTTAGAGCCAAATGGGTTTTGATCTTCAATTACCTTCAGCATATCTTTGTTATTTAGGATTGAGAGATCTATCGGTAAATCCATTACCTCGTCGGTAATTGAACGAGAATTGTTGTAATGACTAACCTCTTTTAAGATATCAGTAGCTTGCACCTGTTCCAAGCGATTATGATTCATCGTAATAACTGGTGATATACGAAGCTCATCAGAAATACGCTTGTCAAGCAATGAATTACCATTCTTTTCAGTGTTAGCATTGTAAATTAAAGATTTTTGCTCCTGCATAGTAAATAAGCGATGTGGATCAAAATCTACCAGCAGAGTTTGCGGTTTTAGGCACTCTTTTATAATTTTTGCGCCGTCACTTAGTTCACGAACATATTGGTTTTGTAAGCGAAATATCGCTTGATCGTATTCTTGCGGACTAGATGTGTCTTTTAGATAAATCATCGTGTCCCATTGCTCAACAGTTGAGCCTGTAAGCATTCTATTCACTGTTAAAGTGAGTGTCTTCTTTCCTTCTGATTCAAGTTTTGCAATACGATTTTTAATATCGGTTGGCATATGGAAGTGGTGTTGTGCATCTACGCCTGAAATATTTAAAATCTCATACTCACCGAGATTCTTAAATTCTAAAGCATGGTCATTAATAAGCTTTTCCATTGCATCGCAAGAAGCACAATACGGCAAAACCATTACAATATGCCTGCACATTTGACCTTGCTTAATTTTATCGTAGTCTAAAAATCCTAAAAGTTTTGAGTCACTAGAAGTACCATCGATAATTTTTAGAAGGTCAAAAACTTCATCTTCGTGTACAAATTTTTGATGCGCATTTGTTTTTGTATCTTTCTTAATGGATTGCGGCTTAAAGAGAGCAGATAAAGTAAGACTGACTCCATGCTTTTTCAGTTCATTCATTTTTTCTATAGCTCGCTCGCTTGGATGAAAAGCAAAACGAATCATTTGAGGAAAACCAAAATAAGGGTTGTCCCATTCATCAACATCATCCTTATATAAGTTTTCAGCATCCCAAGCTGCCTGTTCGTGAGCGATATCTGTAAATTGAACAAAAGAAATAATATCTTCTGGTTCAAATTCTGATCCCATTAAAATTCGATAAGGCGTTCCTGAGAGATGCAACCGCACTTTAGCCTTTAATTCCTTGATTTGCTTATTGGCATCTTCCAGATCTATTTGGTCATCTTCCTGCTTATCAAGAAACTTAATATTGTATTTTAGGTCTTTTTTCTCGTCTGTTTGCACATTGCGCAAAATTTCGCCATAACTTTGAGCGCGAGCGCCGAAATGTGTTTCATCAACAATTAATAAGTCAATTTTATTTTCAAAGACTTGTGCATGTTTTGCCTTAATCTCAGTACCTTGCAAGTCTTGTAATGTTAGGAAAATAACCGCCGTTTCATCTTTGGCATGAATATCTGAAATTGCGTTATCGTTCTCTAATAATTCTTTTGAACTTAAAAAGTTATAGCCTTCAAAATTACCTGGCTGTTCTACGTTCTTCTTCCATTCTTCACGAACGTCTGCCTTAGCAGAAACAATAAGCACAGTCTTTGCGTTTATGGCTTTGGCGCATGCAAGCGATGTAAATGATTTACCAAACCGCATAACAGCATACATCAAAAGATTTGTACGTCCTGAATTCACTGCCTTTATAAAATTATCAACTGATTCTTGTTGATTTGGGCGTAGTGTCCACTTTGCACCTCGCTCATAGTGCACAGTAACAGGCAGTCGTTTATTGGAGTCATAGTAGGCATATGTAGAGTTTTTTAATTTATATTGCTCGCATATATCGTTAATAGCTTCATCTAGTTCAGAAGTATTAACATCTTTAAAAAATTCCCTACTATAGTAAACATTATTTGTAGATAAATCTTCTGGTTCAAGGCGTTTTTTGCCGAGCAAATTTTCTAAATAATCATGCACAGCATAGTCACGAAAATATACATTATCCGAAACTGTTGCTTCATGCTCATATTTTTTGATTAAATCAGGAAATTTTTGTTTCCATTCGTTTAATCTAACGCTAATTGGTCTATATGTATCTCCTACCTTTAAATAATTTGGTATTGCACCAGTTTGGAAAGCATAAATGTGGGGCGTTACTCTTCCAAAAATAAGATTATCTAACAATTCAAGATTATCTACTTTCTTCATTATCTTTCTCCTGTAAAAGTAAGTCATTAAATTTGTTGATTTTATTAGCGCGCCAATCTTTTATTTGACAGGATGATGAAGTTTGTGAATCTGTATTCTCTTCAAAATCAAATAAAGTTGGCTGAGTATTTGCATGTATCTCACTACAATAAGGCGGATATCCTGTAAGTCCATCCATTTGCCAGATGTTCCAAGAGATAATCGTTGCTATGTTTAAAAGCTCTGATTCTGTAGGTTTTCTATTAAGTGAATCACGCATATAATCAACATATGTTGCAAGAAGGTTTTCTCTTGCTAGAAGCAGACTATCTCCTTGATATTCAAAACCATAAATAGATTCAAATGCACGTTTAGACCATTTGAGCCATTCTGTTTCATTATTAGTATTCTCTTTAACTACTCTAAGCTTACGGTCCAAAAGTCCAATACGTTGCTTAAGTGGAATTATTTCTCCAGTTGTTGCATCATATCTGCTAACTAAATATGGAGCTTCTCCGCACGTTATTTCCATTCGACGTTCATCTACATATGTCATCCAATTTTTTGAGCGTTTCTCTGAAAACTCAATTTTTTCTGTTGTAGAAATCCAACTTTTATCTTTACTATGGTTAAAAACATCTTTTCTATCAAACCACGCTTCGTCAACTAAATTATTTTGTTCATTGCAAATCCAAGATGGGGTAAATACCTCAGCCTTATTTTTAGTTCGAGATATTTGCAATTCACGAGATTTTGATGTTCTAGGTGCAATCAACCCTGCATATTTACCAGTAATTGAAGCAACAGTTATTTCGGAATGCGCTTGATGAGTATCACCATAATTTTTATAGTCATTCGTTGCCCAGCAAATATTGCGTTTTGTTGTATGGTCTAACAATAAAGCAGAGAAAACCTTAGGATATTTCTCATAGAATGTTTGTTCATCAACATTTTGCTCAAAAGCATAATCAAAAATTGATTTACTCATTTACTCATTTCCTTAAAATCAACCACCGTTTCAATCAGTCTTCAATTTTTAGTCAAATAAGCAAATAATTCTGTTGATATACCAATATAATTAAACTATTTTTTATTTTAAACTTACTAATCAAATTACCGCCGCAATGACTCTATTCTTAAGTTATATTTTACATATATTTATTAAATTTGTATCTATATAATCTGGTTATAATTCTCATTCTTACACTATAAATTACACATAAATATCACTTATCCCTACTCACTTTGAGAAGAATAATCAGATAGATCTATCCTCATTATATTTAAAAATTATGACTGCAACAACATAGTCATAAAATTTGTAAAAATATCAAAATTTATATATGCTCGCATGTACAACAAGCTCGCATCACTATAGGAAGTGTGATTGCTGTTATAAAAGAGTCACCAGTTTTGCGTGCAGCTCTAGCATATTTACTTTTACAAAGCAATACACAATTAAATTGTGAATCTTCTATCACCTTTTATACGCAATTGTGGTGTTTAAGACTAGCGCGAGTAACTATTAAAGATTCAGTCGACTATCTACAAAATTAACACTCAAATCTGATTGACATTTTGGGAATAAAACCCAAAAATCCCGATGAGATTTACACACCGGGATTTTCGTTATTTAGAATATTTTCGTTATTTAGAACTCAACATCAAGATTCAACATCAAACTTTATACCGCGGAAAATAAACTCCCCCAGCAAACCTTCGCCTTCTGCATCAACTTCAACGCGTTCACCATCTGTTAAGTCGCCAAGCAAAATCTTCTCACTTATGGCATCCTCAATATCGCGCTGAATAACTCTGCGCAACGGTCTTGCTCCAAGAAGAGGATCAAAGCCCTTTTGCGCAAGAAGATTCTTAGCTGCATCTGTAAGCTCCAAAGTCATATGACGTTCAAACAGACGGTCATTCAAACGCTTAACGTCCAAATCAACAATCTGACGAACCTCTGGCTCAGTAAGCTGACGGAATACAATCGTATCATCCAAACGGTTTAGGAATTCCGGACGGAACTGACGCTTCAATTCCGAATTAACCTGATCCTTCATTCTCTGGTAAGATGCATCCGCATTATTGCCAAGACTAAAACCAGTATTCGCTGACTTAGCAATATCACGAGTACCAAGATTTGTAGTCAAGATAATAATCGTGTTCTTAAAATCAACTTTTCTTCCCTGGCCATCTGTTAAATGACCGTCGTCTAACACTTGCAAAAGCGTGTTGAAAATATCTGGATGAGCCTTTTCAATTTCGTCAAAAAGCACCACCGAGAATGGCTTTCTACGAACCTTCTCTGTAAGCTCGCCACCCTCCTCGTAGCCAACATATCCTGGAGGAGCACCGAAAAGACGAGAAGCCGCATACTTTTCCGCAAACTCCGACATATCAACACGAATCAAAGCATCATCATCGTCGAACAGGAATTGAGCTAAGGTTTTCGCAAGCTCTGTCTTACCAACTCCTGTAGGACCAGCGAAAATAAACGATCCAGAAGGACGCTTTGGATCTTTCAATCCTACTCGCGCACGACGAATAGAACGAGAAAGTGCAGAAACAGCCTCATCTTGACCAATAATACGCTTATGAAGCTCCGCTTCCATACCGAGCAACTTTTTGGATTCCGCTTGAGTTAGCTTAACAACAGGAATACCAGTTGTATTAGAAACAACAGATGCAATAACATCCTCGTCTACAACCATATTCACATTAGACTCGCCCTCACGCCAAGCCTGCTCTTTATTCTTACGTTCTTCCTCAAGCTTTTCCTGCTCATCTCGCAAGTCGGCAGCCTTCTCAAAGTCCTGATTCTTAATAGCTTCATCTTTCTTTTCTGAAAGTTTAGAAATCTTAGAATCAAGTTCCTTAAGCTCTGGTGGCTCTGTCAATCGCTTAATACGTAGGCGAGCTCCAGCTTCATCAATAAGATCAATCGCCTTATCTGGCAAATTCCTATCTTGAATATAGCGAGCAGACATTTCTGCTGCAGACTGCAAAGCAGCATCCGTAATAGTTACGTGATGATGATTCTCGTAGCGCGCACGCAAACCTTTCAGAATCTCAATTGTCTCTGCAATAGAAGGCTCTTGAACTTGAATAGGCTGGAATCTTCGTTCCAAAGCCGCATCCTTTTCAATATACTTTCTATACTCATCGGTAGTTGTAGCACCAATCGTCTGTAGCTCACCACGCGCAAGCATAGGTTTAAGCATGTCAGAAGCACCCAAAGCACCATCTGCAGACCCAGCACCAACAATAGTATGAATCTCATCAATAAATAGAACTATATCTCCACGAGTCTTAATTTCTTTAAGCACCTTCTTTAAGCGCTCTTCAAAATCGCCACGATAACGAGATCCAGCAACCATCGAACCCAAGTCAAGAGAATAAACCTGCTTGCCCTTTAACGTTTCTGGCACATCTCCAGCAACAATCTTCTGTGCAAGACCTTCTACAACAGCTGTTTTACCAACACCAGGTTCACCTATAAGAACAGGATTATTCTTAGTTCTGCGAGAAAGCACAACCATAACGCGCTCAATCTCTTTTGAACGACCAATAACAGGATCAAGCTTCCCTTGCTCAGCTTCTGTAGTAAGATTCCTTCCGAACTGATCTAGCAGCGCAGAACCAGACTGATTCCTCTTATCCTGCACTCCTCCAGCATTAGCCAAATCACCCTTCTGACCGTCTTCTGGTAATCCAGAATTTCCTCGAATCAAATCCATTGCAGTGCTACGAAGATCTCCTAAATCGACCTCCATCTTAATAAGCACCTGCGTTCCAACACCTTCGCCTTCTCTAATAAGACCTAAGAGAATATGCTCGGTACCAATATAGCTGTGCCCCAATTGCAATGCTTCACGCAAACTAAGCTCAAGCACTTGTTTAGCATGCGGAGTAAAAGGTATGTGTCCACTAGGCGAGACAGTACCAGTGCCAATCATTTCTTTTATTTGTTTACGAGTATTGTCTAATTCTACGCCTTTGGCGTTTAAAGCTTTTGCTGCTATTCCTTCGCCTTCTCTAATAAGACCTAAGAGAATATGCTCGGTACCAATATAGTTATGCTGAAGAGAGCGCGCTTCTTCCTGAGCTAGCACAATCACACGCCGAGCGCGGTCAGTGAACCGTTCAAACATAATTGCCTTCCGTTCTTATCCTTCGTTCTATGGTAACGAGTTGCCATGACTCTAACACTATTTTTAGTGTTACTCATTGGTTAATGACGACTTATTTAAATCTTCAGAATTGTCTGCAGAATCCGAGTCATCTGCAGAATCCGAGTCATCGCCAGATTCTGCATAATCTGCGCTATCTGCATCATCCGAAACATCACTCTTATCAACATCATCAGAATTATCAGTGCTATCTGCAAAATCTTCTGATTCAATATCTTCATTAGCTTTATTATCTTTATTATTACTTCTATCAATTGAATCAATTTCTGCAGAATCGCTATTTTCGCTATTTTCGCTATTTTCACTGAACTCGTCAGACTCGTCTTCAATTATCAACCTGCGATGTTTTTTACGATTTTCCTTACTATCTTCAATCGCTTCTTCGATAAGCTCTACATCTGCTCTCTCGTCTCTAGGAGCTTGAGGAGCTATCTCAATATGATAATCGTCATAGGCTGGAGTCGATTGAATCCAAAGTTGTGATGGCTCTGGTGGCTCTATTTCGGAATGCTCTCCA
The DNA here is from genome assembly GCF_049262735.1 of Gardnerella sp. DNF00476. Classification (NCBI taxonomy): domain Bacteria; kingdom Bacillati; phylum Actinomycetota; class Actinomycetes; order Bifidobacteriales; family Bifidobacteriaceae; genus Gardnerella; species Gardnerella sp. DNF00476. Next base: position 1,463,594 of record NZ_CP058401.1, on the reverse strand, counting down.
CACCCGTGATCTAATGCCACCACTCTCCCATCGTCTGGGCTCCACATATTTGCGCAAACTCCAAACATGTTTCCTAAGCTGCCAGCTAGCGGAATCATAAATCCGCAGGATGAACACGCTTTACCATCCGCAATTTTAGTAGAAAGCGATTTAGGACCATGTTGTCCCGAATACCATCGCTTCGCCGTTTGAGCTATTGCCTCAGCAGTCATAACCCTCTTACGAGTTAATCTAAAAGTCTCAACTGCTTCTTCAAAATCTTCTTGAGATTCTTTAGACTCATTATCTTCTTTAGATTCATTATTTTGCTCTGTTTCGTCATCCTGTTCGGTTGCTGGCGACTTATCCGATTCAGAGCATTCAGTTTCTACAGAATCTTCAGAAACATTTGCTTTAGATTTTTTATAATCTAAATCTTCTGGATTAACTCCAGATTCAAGCCTTTCATCATATTCGGCTGTACCAATAGAGTCCATAACCGAAAGATCCGTTGGCTTAAGTCTATCTTTCCAAGGAATCCAAGGTGGAGGTAGTAAAGAATCCTCAGTTGGGGCAAGAGTTGACTCATTAACTGTCCAACGATCAACATCAGCATCGTGGTACAGCGTTACTGACCACTGCCAACCTTCATACCCAGGCATATTGCAAACAAATCTAAAATCGGTAACATCACTACCAAGATCTGTAGCACTTACGAAATCTCCAACAGCGTTTTCACGCTCTGAAGTTTCCACAGCAATACTATATGCAAGCTCCTGAGGATTAATTACTTCATCTGCCATAAAAAATCCTGTTAAATATCAGTCCTGCACGTCAAAATTGTCTGCTACAGCACGCAACAAATGCGCAAGTTTCTTACTCTCAGCAGTAGACGGATAATGACGACGTCGTAAACCATTGCCTGCAGAATCCAAAAGCTTAATAAGGTCTTCTACTATTGCAGCCATATCTTCAGCTTTTGGTCTTGTGGCTTTTACTAGCGAAGGCGCAGAAGCCACAACAGTGAGACCCATTGCCTGTGGCCCTTTACGACCTTCAACAACAGAGAATTCAACACGCGTACCTTTACGCAGCTCTTTCACTGATTCTGGCAGCGCAGAAGATGGTAAGAATACATCTTTGCCCTCCTCATCGCATATAAAGCCATATCCTTTTTTAGAATCGTACCAACGAACACGCCCGTTGGGCATAACACACCTCACTCGAATTCATTAAATTCTATGCGAATCATCATATTCTACTATAATCCACATAACATTCACTCGGCTCACGCTTTATCAATTGTAGCGCATGAATCCCGAACAATCTAAAACAAAAACTATAAGCAATAAATTATCCGAAAAAACATGTCAAAACAAGCAAAATTATAAATAAAATAATTAATAATTTAAACTATTATCGATTTTTACAATATTATTATCGGTAACCATGCTAGAAGTATCTTTATTCTTAACCTTCTTATTATTCTCATCGTCAAATATCACATTCGGCAACACAACCGTAAGAGTTAAACCATGAGGCTTAGATTCAGATGATTCGCTTCCTGCCATTGTATCATCAATAAGCTGATCACTGCTGGTCCTAGATGCACAAGACGTAGTAGCACATATAAAACCACGATGAGCTTTAACAACAGACTGAGCAATAGACATACCTAAGCCAGTACCACCCTTTTCTCTAGCACGAGATGGATCTGCAATATAGAATCGCTCAAATATGTGAGATAAAGATTCTTCAGGTACGCCAGGTCCATGATCTACCACTCGAATAACCACAAATGAGCTGCCTGTTCCAGTAGATTGGCTCACTTCCGCAGCTTCTAAGAAGTCTTTCAATGAACGAGATACAGATCCCATTTTTTGAAGAGCTTCAGGAGTAATAGAAGCCTTTAGAACACCCATACCTATCTCTACTGGAGAATCGCTTGGAGTATAGCGATGAATGTTTCCAACAATATTTGTAAGAACTTGTCGCAATCTAGCTCCGTCACCCTTTAAAGTGACTTTAGGTAACTCACCTGGAGTAAAAATAAACTTTCTATCAAGACTGCAATTTGTTGGCTTAGAGCAATTCATCAACTTCCAGTCATCAGCTAAATGCAAAGTGCCTTGCTGAATAACTCGAACTGGATCTAACGCTCTCAAATCATTTGCCGCATCAGAAAGAATAGGAGTTACTTTAACTGTCTGAGAAACATTTATTCCTATACCCTCGTCAAATCGCGCCAGTGAAAGCAAATCTTCTACAAGTTCCGTCATTCTTTCACTAGAAGCCTTAATATGAGCAATAGAATCATCAGCTTTTTCTTGCTGACCAGGCACACCTCTCCACATGTAGTACAATTCAGCGTATCCATGAATAGCAGCTAATGGAGTACGGAGTTCATGACTTGCATCAGAAACAAATTGTTTCATTTTCTCAGTCATTGCTTCCTGGTCGTTAAATCCTTGTTCAATATTAGAAAGCATAGAGTTCAACGAAGCAGCTAAAGATCCAACCTCCGTGTTCTCTGGTGCGGAAGGTACTCGCCTACTTAAATCTCCTGAAGCAATCTTCGACGCAGTTTTTTCTATTCTCTTTAGTGGAACAAGAGTAGATTGAATAATAAGAGCGGCTAAAACAGCACCAAGAAGGATAACTGTTATACTAACCATCACACAATAGCGTGTAAGCGTATTAACAGTATCTAATTGGTCACTTAAAGAAAGAGCTATATAAACATACCCTCTAACATGCATTTCGGAATTATATCCGCTTCGCTGACCCCATGTAAGAACAAGAACTCGCCAAGGAGATTCCGCAGCTTTTGCAGTTGTTTCATCAATGCTTTTTACATCTCCATGTACACGCGCTGGAGCAGTAAAAGGCCTACGTCTTACAACAACATTATTAATTTCTCCATCTTCTGGAAGAGTTGGCATAGAAACAACATCACCTTTAAGTTTTGGAATCAAAGGTGTAGTAATAATCTTGTTATTAGTGTCTCTAATCTGCAAGAAATAATCATTAGGACCTGCAGCCTGTTCTCCAGAATCCTTACTACGAAGTAAATCTATATTGTCGTAAATAAGCTGAGCCTGATCTGTAAGCTGAGCATCGGTTTTATCCAGAAGATAACTGCCAACTAATTGCCTAATAGAAAGAGAAATACACAATGCAGCAATTGTAAGAACAACCAAAGTACACGCCACCAAACGAGTACTCAACGGTATAGCATCAATATGCCTCCGCAACCATTTGGACTTAGATTTATTCTTAGTTTTTTTAGGATTATCACCAGAATAAGTCACTAATTCGGCTTTAACATTTCGATCAGCACTAACTTCGGACTGATTTAATCCGCTGTTATCAGAACCAGATGTTTTGGAACCATTATTGTAAAGCGAACCATCCACAGATTTGCTCTCACGCATAATCAGGCTTGACCTGCTTTCGGAACGCGAATCATATAGCCAATACCACGCTTCGTTTCAATAAGAGGAATAACCTTCTTTAAGCTTCCATCCTCATTTTTAATTTCAATACCATCAATCTTTTTACGAAGATAAGAAATATAGGATTCTACGATTGCCGCATCTCCACCCCAATCATATTGCCAAACATGATTGAGAATCTGACTCTTAGACAATACTCTACCTTCATTGTCCATCAAATAATGAAGCAGTTTATACTCCGTAGGACTTAATTCAATTGGAACACCAGATCTGGAAACATCATGCGAATCCTCATTAATTTCCAAATCAGCAACGCGCACAACAGGAGTATCTTCATCTGGATCTTGAGTTCTACGCAATATTGCACGAATTCTCGCAACTACTTCTTCTAGACTAAAAGGCTTTGTAACATAATCGTCGCCACCAACAGTAAGACCCATAATCTTATCCTGAGTGTCGTCTCTAGCAGTAAGGAATAACACAGGAACAGCAACACCATTCTGGCGAATTCGCCTTGTAACCGTAAATCCGTCTATATCTGGGAGCATAACGTCCATAACAATAAGATCTGGATGTACACGCTCAATAACATCAATAGCTTCTGATCCAGAAGCTGCTGTTTCTACATCAAATCCTGCAAAGTGTAGCGATGCTACCAAAAGCTCACGAATTGAAGGTTCGTCATCGACCACAACAATAGATGCTTCTACATTCTTACCCATACTGATTAGCATCACTTATAAAACTGAATGTTTCCTGAGTGTTTCCTGAAAAAAATCGATTTATTTACGCGCCGCATGGCGTCTCTTAGCTCTTCTCAACCCTAGTGATACTTGTTTTAGAATATAGTTTCTTCTCCACAAAATAAGTGCAACAAGAACAAACAAAGCAACAATAATAACAACCATAACGATTGTTGAAACTACACTTGTTCTGGAAGTTACAGAAGTTTTCTTAAACCGAGCAATCTGCTTCATAAGCATGATTGCAGATTGAGACCAATCAGCACCTTGAGAACTAATAAGAGGACGATACGCCGCATCAGAAAGCAAATCCACGGTTGTTTTTCTTTTAAGCCATTCATCAGAATTAGATGAAACTGCTACTACAAGCTTTCCATCATGAGTAGCAACAGCAAGAAGAACAGTATTACGATCTGGATTAGTGCTTGTAAGTAAATCACTAGCCCATTTTGACGGATTTTTATTTCCAGTAAAATTAGATAAATAAAGTAATTTAACCGATACACCTGTTTGTTTTTTGGTTATTGAAATCATATCTGAAACTTTTGTAACAGAATCTCCAAGAAGATTTTCTGTATCCGTAATAGAATCTGTTGCAACAATACCCAAATTCTTAGTGCTTTTATTCTGAGAATCCGCTTTTGATAATCCATCATTAGCAAAAGCTGTTGTTGGAAACAAAACACTTTCGCTCAAAAATACAATAATTACAAAAGCAGATAAGCCTTTAACCACATTGATAAAAAAATCTTTTATAAACTTTCTCGACGGCATATATTCATAATACCGTGTTTTTAGATTACAAGAAACAACCGCAAAATAGAGCAATTTAGGCAAAACAAAAGTTAAAAAATTATAAATTTGATTTATACAAATTAATTTATACAAAAGATAAGTTTGCACGGCAAAAACTAAATGAATAACTATAAGAAAATTAACTACACTAAATGAGGAGAAAAAATGACACAATTTAGAGTTGATTCAGAACAAATTCAGCAATCTGCTGCAGCAGTTGCATCTTCGATTAATGCGATTCGAGACGCCACAAATGGAATGTACGCAAATCTCCAACAATTGCAAAGTGTATGGACTGGTCCTGCAGCTACACAATTTGCATCAACAGCTGGGCAATGGCGTGCAGCACACCAGCAAATGGAACAATCATTGCAATCCATTCAACTCGCTATGCAAAATGCTTCTAACATTTACATGGATACAGAAGCGCAAGCTACATCTTTGTTTTCAATGGGATAAACAAAATAATTAAACAATAGAATAAATAAAAAACGTGAGCGATGACTTGTATTTTATAACAACTCACCGCTCACATATAACAACTAGCTAAAAGCTAAGCAATACGTCTAACTTTTATTTAGTAGCCCATCTCTGCGCCAGCCTGTGGTGCAGCAGCTGGCTTCTCAGGCTTATTAGCAACCACAGCTTCTGTAGTTAAGAACAAGCCAGCGATAGAAGCAGCATTCTGTAGAGCAGAACGAGTTACCTTAACTGGGTCGGTAACGCCTGCAGCCAACAAATCTTCATAAGCATTAGTTGCAGCATTGAAGCCTTCGCCTTCTGGAAGCTCACGGACCTTGTTGAGCACAACGTCTCCAGAAACGCCGGAATTCTGAGCAATCTGCTTGATTGGAGCTTCTACAGCACGGAACACAATTGCAGCACCCGTGGCTTCTTCTCCACTAAGAGCAACAATATCAGCAGACTTCTCAACCTTAGCGGCAGCCTGAACCAAAGCTACACCACCGCCTGGAAGCAAACCCTCCTCGATAGCAGCCTTAGCATTACGAACTGCATCTTCAATGCGATGCTTACGTTCCTTAGCCTCAACTTCCGTAGCAGCACCAACCTTAATAACAGCAACGCCGCCAGCGAGCTTAGCAAGACGTTCCTGAAGCTTTTCGCGATCGTAATCGGAATCAGTGTTCTCAATTTCGGCGCGAATCTGAGCAACACGAGCCTCAACATCTTCCTTAGAGCCAGCGCCAGAAACGATAGTTGTTTCATCCTTAGAAACAATAACCTTTGCAGCATGACCAAACACAGAAGCGTCGATAGAATCAAGCTTCAAACCAAGGTCGTCAGAAACAACCTGAGCACCAGTCAAAATAGCCATATCCTGAAGCATTGCCTTACGGCGATCGCCAAATCCTGGAGCCTTTACTGCAACAGTATTGAAAGTACCGCGAATCTTGTTAAGAACAAGAGTTGGTAATGCTTCGCCATCAACATCTTCAGCAATAATGAGCAATGGCTTACCAGACTTCATAACAAGTTCAGCAACATGAACAATGTCCTGCTGGCTAGAAACCTTGCCAGAAGTGAGCAAAATGTATGGGTCTTCAAGAACAGCAGTCTGATCTTCTGCATTAGTGACGAAGTAAGGGGAAATATAACCCTTATCAAAACGCATACCTTCAGTGAAGTCCAAATCAAGACCAAACTTGTTGTTGTCTTCAACAGTAACAACACCGTCCTGACCAACCTTATCCAAAGCTTCAGCAATCTTTTCGCCAACTTCAGGATCTGCTGCAGAAATAGTTGCAGTAGCTGCAATCTGATCCTTTGTTTCAACATCCTTAGCAGATGCGAGAAGTTCCTTAACAATTGCTTCTGAAGCCTTTTCAATTCCGCGACGAAGAGCGATCGGGTTGCTACCAGCAACAACATTCTTTAAGCCTTCGTGCACCAGAGATTGAGCCAACACGGTAGCGGTTGTAGTGCCGTCACCTGCAACGTCGTCAGTCTTCTTAGCAACTTCCTTTACCAATTCGGCGCCAATACGCTCGTATGGATCTTCAAGATCGATCTCCTTAGCGATTGAAACGCCATCATTAGTGATGGTTGGGGCGCCGTAAGACTTATCAAGAACAACGTTACGACCCTTTGGACCAAGAGTCACCTTTACTGTATTTGCAAGCTTATCAAGACCAGCAAGCATACCCTGACGGGCATCTTCTTCATAGGCAATAATCTTTGCCATTATTCCTCCACATAACTTAACTATGGAACACTCACTCAAACCGTCGAAATCTAACCAACCGTCAGCTGTTGATTAAACCTGCAACATTAGAGTGCTAAATGAAGATTAGCACTCTAAGTGCCCGAGTGCCAACTATATTCAAAAATATATAGAAAAAATCTATAAGCAAAATCAAAAATAGCCAAGCAAAAAGCCACTCTATACGACTTTCTACTCGACTATTTAAGAAATTATTTATTATTGAAATTTATTGCAAAATGAGTAAATAGCAATTTACTTGCACAAAACAACAACTATTGTGGTAGTTATTTCACTAGTTGCCTCAACATTGCTAATACCCAAAGTTTTAGCGACGTCTTGTGCAGCAGCACGATTTTCATCTCCCTTGTACCAAACAACAGAATCCGAAGGAACATTACCTTTAGGATTTGCAGCTTCTACATTTGCATAACCAGCTTGCTTAAGCTTTCCAGCTTCTTGAGCTGCATGACCCTGAATTTTAGTTGCATTAACAACTTTTACTTGAACTGTCTTATTAATATCTGCTGTCGAAGAGTCATTGTTAGCATTAGAGTCTTTAGAAGAATTCTTATCTTCTTTATCTTGCTTTTTATCTGACTTATTTGTTTCTTCTGGGTCCTTATCCTCGTCTGAATCATCGCCATCAGCTTTGTCAGATTTACTCTTGCTCTCATCAATTTTGCCATTTTTATTGCCATTAGAAGACTTGGAAATTGCTGAATTATTTGCACTCCAAGGCATACGAATATTGTTGATTTCTCCAGACATAACCGCCCATGCCAGAAGACCCAACACAACAGCAACAACTAGCACAACAACATATGGGAACAATACAGCATACCACGCGCGATTTCCACGATGTACTCCAACAGGACCTTCTGGTGGATTATCGAAATCATCAGTCGTGAATGACACGTTCTGGCTATTGTTCGCCATAATTGTATCCCTTCCAAAAAATCATTAAAACAGTATGGAATACATACTAGCGAATGCCTCGCACAAAACATAAAATAAATGGAAATATAAAAAATTATTATTATTTGCTGCACATATTTGTCATTTATGTTTTAAAGTTATTAACCATGGAGATTAAACAGCGAAAGTCTTTACACGATTTAATAGACCCAGATTGGGCAGACGCTCTTGAACCAGTAGAACCACAAGTTCACAAAATGGGAGACTTTTTAAGAGATGAACTATCTAACGGGAGGCGATTCCTGCCAGAAAGTCACAATATTCTCAGAGCTTTTACAATACCTTTTAAAGAAATAAAGGTTCTTATTGTTGGTCAAGACCCATATCCTACTCCAGGTCATCCTGTAGGGCTTAGTTTCTGCGTTGCTCCAAACGTTAAACCATTACCTAAAAGTCTTATTAATATTTATAAAGAATTAGTTAGTGATTTAAATGTACCAATGCCAAAGAATGGTGACTTAACACCGTGGACTCAAAAAGGCGTTATGCTACTAAACAGGTGCCTTAGCGTTGAAGTAGGTAGACCTAATAGTCATCAGGGAAAGGGCTGGGAAGAAATTACCGATGCAGCTATTACCGCATTGAATAACCGTGTAGATAATAACGGCAAGCATATTCCTCTGGTTGCAATTTTGTGGGGAAGAAATGCTCAAAGTCTTGCTCCTCTTCTCACAAACGCAATCATTATTCAATCCCCTCACCCAAGTCCTCTTTCTGCCTCTAGAGGATTCTTTGGTTCTCGTCCATTTTCAAGAGCAAACCAGGCTTTAATATCGTTAGGATCAACACCAATAGATTGGACTCTCCCTAGCGAATAGTAAAGATTATTTAAAGTAGTAAAATCATCTAAAGTAGTAAACATCAGTTAGAATGAAACGCATGGCATTATTCCCTCCACAACCAAGCAAACAAAACGATAACGCTAATACTGGCGTATTTAATCTTCCTCCACAACCACGTGCAGTTACACCTAACAATACAATGGTCAGCAATACAATAGCTAATCAAATTGTTGACTCTATAAATCAACCAGTATCTGCTGGTGTTTCTAATGAAGATATTAAACGAGCTCAACAGATCGCTGATATTCTTCGTTCTAGGTTTGCACAAACACTTGTTGGACAGGATTCTCTCAGAGAATCACTTATTTTAACTCTTGCTGCTGGAGGACATATTCTTATTGAGTCCGTTCCTGGATTGGCTAAAACCACAGCGGCTCAGACTCTTGCTACAGCAATGTCTGGAAGTTTCAAAAGAGTGCAATGCACTCCTGATTTAATGCCAGCAGATTTGGTTGGAACACAAGTTTTTGACTTCGCTTCTCAAAGATTCACAACACAAATTGGACCTATTCACGCTAACGTAATTCTTCTAGATGAAATTAATCGTTCTAACGCAAAAACACAATCCGCTATGCTTGAAGCAATGGCAGAAGGCGCCACAACTATTGGTGGAGAACGCATTAATCTTCCTCAGCCTTTTATGGTTATCGCTACACAAAACCCTATTGAAGAAGAAGGAACTTTTAATCTTCCAGAAGCACAAATGGATCGCTTTATGATTAAAGCAATTATGTCGTATCCTTCCTTCAACGAAGAAGTTAGTATGCTGAAGCTTTTAACCAATAGAGGTAGTGACGTTTTCAATCCAGAATCTTTAAATAATCAAAAGATTAGCCTTCAGGATGTCACTTTCTTAAGATCGGCAACTCGCAGAGTACATGTTTCGGAAGCAGTTATGAAGTATGCAGTAGATATTGTTGCAACTTCTAGAGGAGAAGGTAGTCACCCTCTTAAAACTATTTCTTCTCTAGTTAGAATGGGCGCAAGCCCTAGAGCTTCTATTGCTTTGATCCGCATTGGTCAAGCTCAAGCTTTGCTTTCTGGAAGAGATTACGTAATACCGGAAGACGTTAAAAAGTTTGCTCATGATGTTCTTAGACACAGGATTCTTCTTACTTTTGAAGCTTTAGCCGATTCTATTACAAGTGATCAGATTATTGACGCAATAGTGAAAACGGTTCCTGCACCATGATCTTTGCAAATCCGTTTTTTACAAGAATGTTAAAATCTTTTACAAAATCTGATTTTGTGGTACAAGATACTAAAAGAAGCTTATTAGTTTCAAATTCTGCTAAAAAGATTAGGCGAAAGATTGAAGAATTAGATAATCGTCTGAATTTACCTGTAGCCAAAAAATCGTTGGGCGTTTTTGAAGGAGAGCATCCGTCCAATCATAACTTTGGAAATGGTGATTTAGTTGACATTCACTCATGGCAGCCTGGTGATGAAGCTAGAATGATGAACTGGAAAGCTAGCGCTAGACTTGGCGAGCCAATGGTCTCTTCTAGAGAAAGAAACTGTTCTTCTAAGACTTGGATTCTTGTAGATTCTAGCGCGAACATGAATGCTTCATGTTCTTATAATGGACTTAACGAGTATTTGTACGAGGCAGCTTCTAATTCAGCGTGTTTCTTTGCGTCTTTAAGTATAAAACGTAACGATTCATTAAACTGCGTTTTATTTGACGGTAACGATATTATAAAGATTCCTTCATCTAGGAATCTTCCTGATTTTGAACGTAATTTGGATAAAAATATATATAAAACACGTAAAAAACTTAGAGATACAAATACGATCATAAATTTTGCTAATTCAATTAATCAATCACGCGGATTAATAGTAATTATCACGGATGAATATGCAATTTCGTCAAAACATTTTGATGATTTGCAAAAAATTTCAAGACTCCACTCATTGATTGTGGTAACAATATGTCCAATTAATCCATTTAATTCATATAAAGTCACGCCAATAATTGACGGTACAACAATGCGAGAAATTCCAGCATTCTTAAAAGATGATTCTTGCGCTAAAGAAGTTAATACACATAGAGCTTTTGTCAATAACGCATTGCACGAAATTCTAAATAACACAGGATCATCGCTTATACGCGGTTCTTCTAGTGAACAAATATTCCATTCTTCGACGAAATTTATATCGAAAGCTACATTACAGAGTATGTTCTCTGGCGCTAAAAGCAATAAAGATTTACGCTTGAGTTAGTGGGGTAAGTCGATGAGTATTCTTGATGTTAATAAAATTCTAAACGATGATTCAATGCTATTCGCATTTATTGGCTTAAGTCTAATAATCGCATGCGCTGCTTTCGTGGTTCTATATGCTGCAATTTATAAAATGAACACTAAAGTGGATTCTAAGCAAAAAGTTAAAAATGCTGCTCATACATTGAATGCCAATAAGCAAGAATGGCGTAAAAAGATTGATTTAGTGGTAAGCCAATATCATGAAAATAAAATTGAGAAAGATCAGGCTTTTGCAAAATTAGCGCAAATAGCTAGACAATATGTTTCCATAATGAGTGGCGAAAACATTAAATCGCATACACTTGGAGAGATTAGTTCACTTAGAAAATCTTGGAAAAACACTCATGGAGCAGATCTTTTAAGACAAACAATCGCAGCATTATATCCTCCTGAATTTGCAGATAGCACATATAATAATCAAGCTAAAAATACAGATGTGGATCAGGGTGCAAGGTGGGTTCTTATTCTGCTAGAAAGTTGGAAAACAAAGGAGAATAAAAGATGACATTCTCCACATTATCATTCTCAACATTATGTAACTGCCAAATATATAATTATTCAACACTAGTTTCATCTATTTTCTCTATGCGACTTAAATGGCCAATAGTCCTGTTTTTTAGTGTTTTAGCAAGCGTAATAATTCTTATAACTGTATTAGTGATTAGCGAGGTTAAACGACACAGCTTAAAGAATCATTCGTACAATTCAAGAAACATTTTAGAATCAAGCTTTTTGAGAACATTTACTTTAGACGAGGATTTGCAAGGAAGTTTATGTGCTAGAAAATGGAGACTATGGAATATTCTTCGCAAATTCTCTTTTATAATGCTTATCCTAGCTCTTATATGCACTACAATTCTCAGCTCTAGACCTTCAAGAGTTTTAAACGCAAACGAACAATCAAGCTCTAGAGATATTGTTTTATGCTTAGATGTTTCTGGATCTACTCTGCCGTATGATTTGGAAGTTATTAACGCTTATTTGAAATTTGTTGAGCATTTTCAAGGTGAGCGCATTGGTTTGAGTATTTTTAATTCAACTTCTAGGACTGTTTTTCCTCTTACAGACGATTATTCACTTGTTAAAAAACAGTTGCAGTACGCTTCTAAGCTGTTGGATGGAGTTCAAACACAAGACAAAATCGACAATATGCAACAAAAGCAGTATCAGCAGATTTCCACGTGGCTTGATGGTACGCAAAACCGAAAAGAAGCAACATCGTTAATTGGCGATGGTCTTGTTAGTTGCGCTGCAATGATTCCTGGAGTTGTATATGGTTCTTCTAGCAATTCCCAAAAACCTCATAATCGTCTTAATCGTAGTGCATCTATTGTTTTAGCTACAGATAATGTTGTTTCTGGAAAACCAGTTTATTCTCTTAAGCAAGCTTTAGATTTAACAAAGCGAGCTAATATTCAAGTCGATGGATTGTATTCTGGATCTACTCAAAGCGAAAATGAGAACACTACTAATCAGATGCGTGAACTTATTGAAAAAAATGGTGGCATTTTCTTAACTCAGCATAATTCTGATTCTGTTTTAGCTTTGGTACGTAAAATTGAACAGCAGCACACAATTATGCAAAAGGACTCTACACAATCTGCTTTAAGCGACGATCCTAGTATTGCAACAATATTTGCGGTTATTTTTGTAACTCTCTGGCTTATTTCAGCGAGAAGGATAAAACGATGAAAATATCTTTTAGTTGGATTTCGCTAGTTGCTATTGCAATTCTTGGCATTTTGGCATTATATGAAATTTTCCCAATTAATCGCAAAAACCTTAGTTCGGACGAAACAATTTATATGAGGGTTCGAAGAGTGTTAATATGCGTTCTTCTAGCTATTTGTGCATTATGCCCTTGTGTTATGAAAAGCACCTTGCAACGCTCTCTTAATGCTACAAATGTTATATTTGTTTTAGATGTTACTGGCTCTATGAATGTTAATGATTCTAAGGATTTAAACAACAACACAACCACTAGGTTTAATTCTGCAAAACAAATAATAAAACAAATTACAAATAATTACATAAACGCAAGTTTTACTGCTATTAGGTTTGGAGCGTCTTCTAGTGTTGATGTTCCACTTACGCCAGATTCTAATGCAATTGAAAATTGGGTTGATACTATCAACACTGAACCTGTTGGAGTTTCAAATGGAACTAGTTTGGATGCTCCCCTAGATAAAACTCTTCTTGAAGCTAAGGCAATTCATGACGCTCATCCGCAAGACGTTACAGTTTTATATTTAATAAGCGATGGAGAAGAAACAACTTCTAGAAAGCGTAGAACATTCTCATCTCTACGCGGATACGTGAATCATGCTTATGTTATTGGCGTAGGTTCTAAAAATGGCGGGAAAATCCCAAATACCACCACTAAGCTAAATGATTTAGATGATATAAATTCTACAGATTCTTCTACAAAACAATCTGGTAAATGGATTATTGACCCATCTACTGGAAAACCTGGAATATCTAAGATGGATCCGCAGAATCTTAAGAATATAGCTGATGAGATTAGTGGAAAATATGTTGACTCTAGCAAAAATCACTCTATTGGATTAGAAGCAAAAAATATTCTTTCTAAACAATGGAAACAGAACAATACTGTTAAGCCAAGACTTAGACCTGAGCCAATCGTTTGGCCTTTTGCTATTCTTGCAAGCATATTGATTCTTTGGGAATTATCATGCTGGATTACAAAATCAAGGAAGCTTATATGATTAGCAGAATCACACCTAAGTCACTCCTAAGATTTTCTCTTGTTACTTTATCTTCTATTGTTATAGCCTTATGCGCTATATCAGCTTATTTGTCTATTACTAATCTTAAAGCAGAATCAACGTATAATTCTGCCACAAAATCACTAATAAATAACATAAAAGCGTCAAAAAAAGTTGATGCAGATATAGAAATATTGCTCGTATCTCAAAAACAGGTTGATGATCAATTTAGCGAAGCAAAATCGCCATACACTATTCTTTTACCTCACATAAAAAATAGTATTGAACACAACGCACTAATATCTAAAAGACTTACTAGATTCTTACAAAAACAAATTGATGAAGATAAAAAGAATACTGATTCTAGTACACAATCCAACTATAATGACCGAAACCAAAAAAATAATTTGCAGGACAAATCTGGGAATTCTAGTTTAAGCGATTCTCAAAAAAAGAAGGTCGAAGACTTATTAAAACAAAACAATCAAAAAGATCAAGACCAGAATCAAATAAACCAATCTGAAAAAGATTACAGCAATAATGATTCAAATAGTAAGTCCGGAAAAACAAAGTCTTCTAAACAAGAAGATTCAAGTAACAAGCCGTGGTAAAGGTAATAAAAAAATATCTAATAGAATATAAACCCTTATATTTCAATATTTTGGAACCTTTAACCACATTAAAAGATTTTTCGTGACTATTTAAAAAACATTGTGTGTAATACTTTGTATGCATACATTTAATAATTATTACTGGCTGATAGCAAGAACAGAACAATGTTCTAACAGCGTGCTTGGCGAAGCACATTCAAATACTCTTAAAGATTGGCATGGAAAAGCCGCAAACGCGTTCAATGAAGAAATGTTTAATGCTGCCAAAAAAGCATGCGAAATTGGCTCTATTAACTCAAAAATCAACTTATGGAGGTGAATTTAATGCCTTGGAGAGTTAAATCAACAATAACAGGTGGGAAAACCATTAGCGTAGCTGATGCTAGCGAATACAAAACAAAATCCGCAAAATTACAAGAACTATCCAACGATTTCCACTCGTTAAGCACAAGCTGGATGCAAGCTGCGATGCAGATTGAAAGCCAAAAATCATCTGTTTTCTCTGAAAATAACAAAAATTTTAATGGTTATTTTAACGACGATTCTTTACAACCGCTATTGGATCCTGCAGAATGCAGAATAAAATCAAGCCAATGCGAATCGTTATCAAATAAACTTGATGAATTATCTTCTCTAATAATCAGAGCAAATAATCTATATGCTAACGCAGAATACAAAAATAGAGAAAACTTAGATAATCTTGTATCGATTGGTACAAGTATCTTTCCTATTACAGCAGTACCATTCTTTGCAAGCGTAGGATTTAGCATACTTTTAGATATGACTCAAAAAAGCGGTATGAAAAACTTTTCTAAATGGAGTCATGAAACTGCACCAATTCAACAAGGCTTTATTAGAGGCTTTTCTAAGCATTTTTTAATAAACCCCGTAACAGGAATCCCTATTCGTCTTTTTTCTAGTATTCAAGAAAGAAATTCAAATAAACATTCAAAAGCACCAGTTTCCACTTTTGCAAGCGCATTAAGCTTGTTTAGCGCAAAAATCAACGATGCAAACCAAGGGAATAGTCTTAAAGTAACAAAAATTAGATTACCTCACAGAGAATATTCGAAAATATTGCATTACAGAGGAAGCAATATTAGTCAAGCTCTTGCAAATCTAACAGATCTTTCAAATGGAAACCTTGGCGTAAAACCGCCTAAAATAAACGCAGATGCAGCAACAATAGCAATACAACGCTTTAAGAAAAAAGACGGTAGCATATCTTGGCTTGTTACAATACCTGGAACAGATGGCAAACCAAAATCTCCTTTTGGATGGCCACAAAACGCAGAAGTTATGAGTAGTTCTAAAAACGTAAGACAAAATGCAGACAGCATAAGAATGGTTATAGAAGCCATGAGAAAAAGCGGAATTAAAGCAAAAGACTCAGTTATTCTTGTTGGACATTCACAAGGAGGAATTGTAGCTGCAAGCATAGCTAGCGATTACTCAAAACAATACAACATAAAACACATAGTAACTGCTGGATCTCCAATAGCAAACCATCCAATACCAAATAAAACTTGGGTCACAAGCATAGAAATGGAAGACGAACTAGTTCCTACCTTAGATGGCGCATCTAATCCAAATAGAAATAATTGGGTTACAATACATGGAACTGCCAAGAAAAGCGCTATTGCTCACAATGGCACAATCGCCCCTAAAACAGCTCATAATGCAATATACAATTCACTTGTTGTAAATGGAATAAAATCGCAAAACAAAAATAAAGAAAATAATAAGAAAAACAATAAACAATACAGAACTAAAAGTTATAAGAATGAAAAACTTTTTGAAAAAGATGGAATCTTAGTGAAAAATGTACCAGAAGAAGGAACGCTCACGCATGATTTGAATTATCATAAAGCAGCTTATGAAGACTCTCATCAACTTGGATCTAAAGAGATACGAATGCAAGAAGAGCATTTTAGAAAAACATTAGGTGACGAATTAGAAGAAACAACACTATGGCAAGGAATTATGAGCCATTAACTATGCGCCATTAACTAATAACCGCTCAAAACACCTAGTAGTTTCATGCCATGCTGTAACCTTTAAAGTATGAAGCTTACTGATATTTGCCCTGCTATTGCTTTGACTCCGCTAGACGGAAGATACCACAATCAAACTGTTGATCTTGTAGAATTTCTAAGCGAACCAGCCTTAAACCGCGAGCGCATGCGCGTAGAGGTTGAATGGATGATCCTTTTAGCAAACGGATACAAGGGAAACGGATTCAAAACCATTGTAGACGGCGTAAATCCTTTAACAGATGAAGAATGCGATTATTTGCGTGCAATTCCAGAAAATTTTGGAGCAGAAGGAATAAAACGCCATGCAGCTCACGAAGCTATAACACATCACGACGTTAAAGCTGTTGAATACTACATTGACGACGAGTTAGACAAAGCAGAGCAAGTATTAGGGCATAAAACCCAGCTTAGCAATCTTAAAACATTAGTTCATTTTGCATGCACGAGTGAAGATATAAACAATCTTTCTATAGCTAGGTGTGTAAAAAATGCGGTTGAAAACGTATACACGCCAAATTTGAAAGCTATTGTCGATTACTTAACTCAAAAAGCACAAGAGTATAGAGATATGCCAATGCTATCGCTCACTCACGGTCAGCCTGCCACTCCTACAACTTTAGGTAAAGAGCTTGCAGTGTTTGTTTACAGGCTAAATCGCCAGCTAAAACACCTTAGCTGCCAAGAATATCTTGGAAAAATAAACGGTGCTACTGGAACTTTTGGCGCTCATCTTGCTGCTTTCCCTAATGTTGATTGGCTTAGCGTTTCTAAAGAATTTGTAGAAAATAGAATGGGTCTTTGTTTCAATCCTCTTACAACGCAAATCGAAAGCCACGATTGGCAAGCAGAGCTTTATAGCACAGTAAGTCACATTAATCATATTCTTCACAATCTTGCTGTAGACGTGTGGATGTACATTTCTCGCGGCGTTTTTGTACAAGTTCCAGTTAAAGGAGCTACAGGATCTTCCACAATGCCTCACAAAGTGAATCCTATTCGATTCGAAAACGCGGAAGCAAATCTTGAGATTTCTTGCGCACTTTTCGACACTCTTTGCGCAACTCTTACCGAAAGCCGTTGGCAGCGAGACTTAACAGATTCAACTACTCAACGAAACGTTGGATCCGCATTCGGCTATGCTCTTCTTGCTTTAAACAATCTTCTTGGAGGCTTAAAGTCGATTCATCCAAACACGCAAATGATGAGCGAAGAGCTTAACAGCAACTGGGAAGTTCTTGGAGAACCAATCCAAACTGCTATGAGAGCTCAAGAAATTGCTGGCGTAGAAGGAATGGAACGCCCATATGAGCAGGTTAAAGAATTAATGCGCGGTCATAGTATTTCTAGACAAAATGTTGAAAAGTTTATATCTTCTAGAAACTTTGATACAGAAACAGCAAATAGGTTAAAAGCTCTTACACCAGAATCTTATACTGGTATTGCATCTAGGCTGGTTGATTTTATTCGATAAATTTTATTTAATAAATAAACGGTGTGGTTATGCAATCGCAAGTAGAAGAAAATTTGGTTATTAATGACACGAGGCCTAAATTAGTTCGTAATTGGGCTGACTTGATTTACGCGATTATATCTATTGCACTAGGAACTGCGGTTGTACTGTTTACAATGTGTTTTTCTGGCACAACCGCAGGCGTAGAGCACGATGCAAAAAATGCTGGAAAAATTATTGTGTGGATTGTAACTGGATTACCATCTTCTCTTTTCCAGCAAGCAATTACAATCGCCATAGTAGCTAGCGTAGTAATTTCTATGATTAACGCAAGACGTTGGATTGACACAACGATATCTACACTAACCTTGCTATTAACATATCCTCTAGTATGGTATATTTCTTATCTTCTCACTGCTTTAAATAATGCTCCACTATTTACATCATTTAACTCAATTTCCAGCAGTCACGGTACTGAATTATTGCCAGACATATACGCGGTAATAGTTGCTTTTTTAACCGTTAGTGGACCTAGACGAGATAGTAAAGTCGTAAGAATATCTTGGCAAGCATTAATAATTGCTTCACCTATACTAATAGTCACATCATGGCATTCACTAACAGGTGTTTTAACATCTTGGTGTATTGGTCGCGCTATAGGTACAATAATCAGATTTATTAAAGGCACTCGCAGCAAAGGTGCTTGGGGAAAAGATATAGTTGACGCATTAGAAAATATTGGAATTACTCATCTTGTTCAATTAAACAGACGTACACTAACTACAGACCATAATGGTGTTCTGAAATCTAGCCTTGATGACGATCTGATTGAAAATTCAAGGCTATACGATGCGATTGATATTCATGGAACAAGATACGTGATTTCGGTTCTAGATAATCAGGTTCACTTGCCAGGATATCTAAATCAGCTATGGCAATGGATTAAGCTAATAGATATACCAGTTAGACGAGATCGTTCTGCAAGACACTCCATACATCATCATCTTTCAATGCTTCTTGTTCTTAGGAGCTTGCACTTAGCTACAGCAAACGTTTATGGAGTAACAGATTGTGGAAAATCTTCAATAATGGTATTCCACACCGATAATGTACTTGTGCCATGCAATTTAAACACGCTTACAATTAAAGATGCGGAAAGACTTATGCGCTACCTCGATATTGCAAACAATCGAGGAATAACACATAGAAGAATAAGCCCAGAAACACTTGCAAGGCTAGAAGATGGAACTCCGGTTATTGCAGGATGGCAAAATGGCGATGTGGCTAGCGACGACACCAATATTGCTTTAGACAAAGTACAACTGTTATCAATAATCGCAACATGCATTGATACAAGTAGCGCTATAGACGCTGCTATGAATACTTGGGGCGCAGATAAGCTAGCTCAAATAATGCCTTTTATGCAAAAAGCTGCTATTCCTTCATCAACTAGAGCATTAACGTCTTGGAATAAGAAATTGTTTGAAGAACTTAAAACTAAGCTAGGTGAAAAGGTATGCGAGCACACAGATAACGAAGATTATGATACAGTGCGATTAGCCCGTTTTAATATTAGATTCTTCGTTACGCTGATTCTTATTGTTGCAGCTCTGGCTGCTATTGCAACACAGTGGCATCCTCAAGAAATTGTATCTGCTCTTAAACGCGCGGATACATTAATGGTTCTATTATGCTTTGCATTCAGCTTGCTAGCTTGGGTAGGTTCTGCGATTACAGTTGGATCTTTTATGGACGATTCACGCCCTTCTGCTGGCGTTCTGTTTACATCACAAGCTGCTTCTGGGTTTACAGCTGTTTCCATGCCAGCTGGCGTAGGACCAGCCTTTGTGAACATGCAAATTATAAAAAAGAATGGGTATTCGGCTGCTCAAGCCACAGCCATTACAAGTGCAGTTTGGCTTTTACAAGCACTTGTTACAGCTTTAGTTATGTTCTGCGTAGGCATTTTTACTGGTAAAAATGTGCTTTCTGGAATGATTCCTACACACATGCTCATAACAGTAATAGGAATAGTAACGCTAATCATATGCACTTTTATGATTATTACACCTATTCGAAAATTTATACGTAAAAGATATCTTCCTATTCTTTCAGATTATGGTAAACAGATTAAAGAGCTAATAAGTAGCCCTAAACAGCTCATTAAAGGCACTGTAGGCGGTCTTATTCTTGTTTTTGCAACAGGACTGGGATATTGGGTAGCTCTTCTTGCTTTCGGCTACTATGCAAACCCTTGGGAAACAGTGCTACTGTTCCTAGTTGCCAATACTGCTGGTTCCGCTGTTCCTACACCAGGTGGATTGGGAGCTGTTGAAGCTTCACTTACTTTTGCTTTTACCTCAGTTGGAATTCATCCGACTATCGCATTATCTGCTACCCTACTTTACAGACTCATGTTCTACTGGCTAAGAATACCAATAGGCGCTTTTGCTATGAAAAGTCTTAGTAACCGCGGATTAGTTTAGACCATATAACTTATGCTTAAAAAGCTAGACAGCTTAGTATGGTCTGCTTAAAATCTTGAAAAACCAACTTTCTTATTATATAAGATTATTTAGTTGATAATAGTATAAATAAACCTATATAAGGCATTTCTACGATTTTAAAGTATTTTATCAAGCAAAAAATCTAAAAAATCGTAAAAAAATCTCGGAAAAACGGCGAAAAACCGCGCATTTGTAGGGAAAATGTATTAATATCTATGAGTGAAAGTGGTCTTTGGAAGAGAAGGCCCCTAACACAAAGGATGCTTGTATGGCATACAACAAGTCTGATCTCGTTTCGAAGATCGCTCAGAAGTCCAACCTTACCAAGGCACAGGCCGAGGCCGCTGTCAACGCATTCCAGGATGTGTTCGTTGAGGCTTTGCAGTCTGGTGAAGGCTTGAAGCTCACTGGCCTGTTCTCCGCTGAGCGTGTAAAGCGCGCTGAGCGCACTGGCCGCAACCCACGCACTGGCGAAACCATTAAGATTCCTGCATCTTACGGTGTTAGAATCTCCGCTGGTTCTTTGCTCAAGAAGGCAGTTACTGAGTAGGTTTAAACGATAAGCGTAAGACTTACAAGCAAACGAGGAACGCTCCCAATTTTGGATTTGTTCCTCGTTTTTTTATACCTAATATGATTTTGTATGCGTTAAGCGGAAAACAGAATAAAAAAAAACGCGGTGAAAATCACCGCGCCACCTGTGCGCCAGACAGGATTCGAACCTGCAACCTTCTGATCCGTAGTCAGATGCTCTAATCCGTTGGGCTACTGGCGCATGTTTCCGAAGCCTTAGGAAATCGTTCCCTTGTTTTCGGCAACTTGACTAATATACAACCATATTCACAAAAACACAACCCTTGGCGTGTCGCCAAGGGTTGCAGCTAAAACATAAAAATCTAAAAAGTAAAAACTACTTAAGACCTATGTTCAAGAACTTCATCTACCATACCGTATTCTTTAGCCTGAGGAGCTGTAAGAATCGTATCCACCTCAATATCTTTACGAATACGCTCAATATCCTGACCAGTATGCTTTGCAAGAGTGGATTCCAACCATTCGCGCAAACGCAACATTTCCTTAGCCTGAAGCTCTATCTCAGTAGCCTTACCAAAATCCTGACCCATAGCAGGCTGATGAATAAGAACACGAGCATTTGGCAGAATCATACGCTTACCAGCAGAACCAGCTGCAAGCAAAATCGCAGCAGCCGAAGCAGCTTGCCCTAAACACACCGTTTGAACATCTGGCTTAATATACTGCATAGTGTCGTAAATTGCCGTCATAGCTGTCATAGAACCGCCTGGAGAGTTAATGTACATCATTACATCCCTATTTGGATCCATGCTTTCTAGAACCAAGAGCTGAGCCATAATGTCATCAGCAGAAGTGTCATCAACTTGTACACCCATGAAAATAATACGATCTTCAAAAAGCTTAGTGTACGGATCTTGAGTTTTCATACCATAAGGAGTCTGCTCGCCAAATTGAGGCAAAACATAACGATTCGTAAACACACCACTGGTTTGACCAAATCCACCCAAGCGCTGGGCGCGTGCAACAAACTTTGCTTCTTCACTTGCCATATAAAATCACTCCTCCCCACGCATAGAAGCTGGAGTGGTGACAATCTTATCCACAAAACCATACTCCAAAGCCTGCTGCGCAGTAAACCAATGATCATACTCATTGTCACGGTAAATTTCTTCAACTGTATGACCAGTCTGCTGCGCAGTAAGCTCAGAAAGAGTCTTCTTCATATCCATAATTAACTCAGCATTAATACGCACATCAGTTGCAGTACCGCCAACGCCACCAGAAGGCTGGTGCATAAGAACACGTGCATGAGATGTAATAAAACGCTTACCAGGAGTACCAGAACTCAGTAAGAACTGACCCATAGAAGCAGCCATTCCCACAGCAATAGTAGCCACATCTGGCTCAATAAGCTGCATAGTATCATAAATCGCCATTCCTGCCGTAATAGACCCTCCAGGCGAATTTATATAAAGCCAAATATCTTTTTTAGGATCTTGCGCAGCTAGCATAAGCATCTGTGCACAGATGATATTAGCATTTTCATCCTTGACTTCAGAACCAAGCCAAATAATACGATCCTTTAAAAGTTGATTAAAAATCGAATCCATTGGATTTTGTGGCTCCCCTTCTTGCATAATGGGAGAAGCCGTAAACAGCTCAGTCACCTTATCTCCTTACAAACATTTTGAATATATCTAGACTATCGTGTGCGTGTGACCGCAAAAAAATGCGAAATAAATCGCTCAACACAATTAGCTACGCAATTGGACACAATTGCAGCAAATAGCATAAGAAAAAGTAATGCAAACGGCGCATTTACTAATTCAGCAACTAAAAGCCAAGCCATAATTGGAGCTTTTCTGGAAGATGCAAGTAAAGAAACAGCGCCAATAATAGATACAGAAATTGCAGAAACTTGCGAAATGTCAAAAACTTGCGAAAGCGCAGACGTTGAAAAAATAGCGTATAAAATCACACCAAAGCAAGCGCCAGTCGAAATACTCGGCTGCAAAACGCCTCCAGAGGCACCGTAACGCAAAACCAACAAAGTCGCAAGCATTTTCATCATTGCAAGAAGCAATAAAATAGTCACAATATGTGAACTTTCTGCCAAATACGGAAAACTAGCTACAGAAAAAGCAAGCTGAGAAAGCGACCTACCATTCCCCATAATATGCGGAAACCAACAAGCCGCAACACCAATAACTAAGCCAGCTACAGGCATAAAACACAGCATTTGTATGCCACGCAAAGCATGAGTTCTACACCAAATAATACCCAAGCGAAAAACGTAACCAACTAAGCCGCACGCTGCACCAACAACAACAGTTAAAACGCAAATTTGCCAAGAAATCACGCAAGAAAATTGCGAAATATTGTAGTATCTAGAATGATGCAATAAAAATTCAACAACAAACGCAGCAACATAATTCATAACAAGAGCAAAAGGCAAGCAATGCAAACGCTCCGAGCGCGCAATATTTTTAGCTGCATTATCTATTAGCGAGCCATTCTCGCGATTTAGCCACGCATAAAAACCAAAACCTTGAGTTTTACTAAGCAAACCTAAAGAAAGCACGGTGCCAGCTAAAGGCGCGTGGTACACTGCAGCCAAGCCAGCGCCTGCAGCAGACGCAACAAGTATGCGCTGAGTTTTAACAGACATATGAAAAATACTGCTGCAACGCTGAGCAATCATTGCAGCTAATTCTCTAGGAGCTACTTCCCTTCCGATTGAAATTCCAGAGCCAACAATGCCGATTTGCAATAAAACATGTGCAATAGTAGAAAAAATTGGCATTCTACTGCCACTAACGGCTTGTGGAATAGTAACGATTCGAGGAGGATTTTCTCTTTTTCGCAAAAAATACCAAGCCAGTGCAGCAATAGTCATAGCAATTGTGCCAGGTAGCACGTATCGATACCAAGGAAGAGCTGAAAATACAGTGTTTTTAGCAGATTCAATTGAGCCAAAAGCAAGGTATTGTACAGCGTAAAAAATAAGCGTAAGAACTGTAGCTCCTAGGCCAATAAGAACGCCAAGGGCAACAGAGACTGCAATAAAACACGCTAGACGAATTGCAAAACTAAATAACTTGCAAGATTTACCGAATCTGCAAAATCTGCAACAAGCTTCATGCTTAGTTTTAGCACTATTATCCATAATGTCTCGCAATTCTTAAGATTTTCCTATAATAATCGTAATTATTTAATTAGATATAAGTAAGACCCAGTGGAGCTAAACTCCACTAGGTCTTAGATTAAAATCTAATAGAAGATACTAACTTACTTTTCAGAGGTAAGCTCATCAGCAACAGCTGCAGCAGCGGAAGCAGCTTTAACGCTTTCGTCTTCTGGCTCCTCTTCTTCCGTTAAGAAAGCACTCAAGTCTATAGCCTCTCCACCAGCTACGAACTTCACAGCACGCATACCAGCAAGCAAGCCCTTAGAACGAGCAACTTCCTGAACAGCGGAACCAAGCTGACCATTACGAACAATAGCGTTAATAAACTGGCTTGGATCCATTCCGTACTGCTGAGCAACAGAAACCAAGAAGTTTGTAACGTCTGCTTGAGAAACAGAAACATCGAGGCTTTCTGCCAAAGCGTCGAGAACCATTTGGTCACGAAGCTCCTTTTCTGCAGCCTTCTCAGCTTCTTCCTTCTGCTCTTTAGTAGCCTTTTCAGGATCTGGAGTCATACCCTTAAGATGTTCAGCAACAGCCTTTTCTTTAACACCCTTTGGTACAGGAATCTCAACCTCTTCCTGAATCTTAGCAATAAAGGCATCGCGAGCCATAGTAGCCTGACGACCCTCATTTGCCTGCTCGCAAGACTTACGAACATCAGCTTTAAGCTCTTCGAAAGTATCAAACTCAGAAGCTTCCTGAGCGAAGTCATCATTAAGCTCTGGCAATTCCTGAGTCTTAACAGAGTTAACCTTCACCTTAACCTGAGCTTTTTTACCCTGGTTCTTTCCAGCCTCAAGAGTGCCTTCAAAAGTGGTCTCTTCGCCAGCGGAAAGACCTTCCAAAGCTTCATCCAAACCATCAAGCATGGTGTTGGAACCAAGCTCATAGCTCACGCCATTCTGAGAATCAGCAACCTCATCGTCGATTCGAGCTTCCAAATCAATGTTAGCAAAATCACCCTTCTTAGCTGGGCGATCAACACCAACAAGAGTACCGAAGCGCTGACGCAAAGCCTCAAGACGAGCATTAACATCATCGTCTGTAACTTCTGGCTTTTCTACTTCGATTTCTACACCCTTGAACTTGTTAAGCTTGAACTCTGGACGACGCTCAACAGTTGCAACAAACTTAAGCTTAACCTCGTCTTTAGCAGATTCTGGGACTTCCTGAACATCAAATTCTGGCTGATCCATTGGGCGAATCTTCTTTTCTTCCAAAGCCTTAGAATAAAGCTCTGGAACAGCAGAATTTACAGCTTCACCGGCAACAGCTCCGAAGCCAACTCGCTGATCGACAATCTTGCCTGGTACGTGTCCCTTACGGAAACCTGGCACGTTGATTTGCTTTGCGATCTCTTTACGAGCCTGATCCATAAATGGCTCAAAATCTTCGAGATCTGCGGTAATGGTGAGCTTAACCTTAGTTGGCTCAAGATTCCTGACGCTGATTTTCACGCTTCATGCTCCTGAAATTACGTTTTCTAGCTTCTGCCATATGGCACAACCGTTACATAATAGCGCGAGTTACGGACTCTGCAATTAAATCGCTTTGCCACGTTCTTGCGCCCTGCTCTACAAGAAACTCCTTAACGTTAATATGCTCAATATTATCTTGCCAACAAAGATTGCGAATAATTTGCGGTTTAATAATGATTTCTGTAGGAGTATGCGTATCTTCTGCAATCTTGATTAAAGACTGCTTTACATTTTGTAAGCGCTCATATCTTTTGGGATGATGATCACGCCAATACTTCATAGATCGTGGAGCTGCTTGCGATTCTTGTGCGTCGCTAGAATCCGCAGAATCGCCAGCATCCGCAGAATTGTCAGAATCGCCAGAATCGTTGTAATTGCCATATTTACTACTTGAATCATCAAGCTTAGAAACAATAGCAACTTCCCCACTTTTAGCGCGACTAATCGCGTCTTCTATAACAACTTTCCACACATTTGGCTTGATTTTGCGCTGAATCGGAGCATAACGTTCAAACATCTTGTCTTGCTCGCTGCCCGTGTGAATCCTAACGCGTTCGTTAAGAATGCGAATTGAGCGAAACTCCCTAGAATTACTTGGTTTTCGCTTTCCTGCTTCAATAATCGCAGCATCCGAAAGCAATAGAGTTGGCGCAATATCGTATTGACAAGCAAGCTCATCTCGCTTTTGCCAAAGCTCTTTTGCAATCATTAAGCCGACTTTATCGTGCATAAGAACGCTTATATGAGATATTCTAAGCCAAGGATTTGGGTGAGGAGACTTCTTTTGAGCACCTTTACTTAATAAGTGTGAAAACTCTTGATTTGCCCATAAAAGCTTGCCTTGCTTTTTTAACTCGCCACTCATTACTTCTTCTAATTCGATTAGCAATTCAACGTCTAAAGCCGCGTAATTTCGCCAATCTCTAGGAAGAGGTCTATATGACCAATCCGCTGCAGAATGTTCTTTTGCAAGAGTAAGCCCCAAATAATATTCAGTTACAGAGCTTAATCCAAATCGCTTTCTACCAAGCAATTTAGCTGCGATTTCTGTATCAAATAAAGCACGCGGACGCAAACCAATATCGAAAAATCCTGGCAAATCTTGCATAGAATCGTGAATAATCCAAGGCGCGTCTCCTACTGCCTTGTTAAATTCATGCCAATCAACGCCAAGTTTTCCTAAAGCTATTGGGTCCAGCAATCCAATTCCTGCACCTTTGCGTTTGAACTGAATCAGCCAATCTTCGTGACCATATCTAAAACCAGATGCGCGCTCTGCGTCTGCAGCCAAAGGCCCCGACCCTGCTGCTAACAAATTACAATATTCTTTATATGCTTCAAGCGTATCAATGACTTCTGGAACTCCTTCTCTAGGCTCTTTTAAGAGCTTTGGTTCCTTATTCAAGAACGCCTCCCGATTTGCATGCTCTAGCCAAAGTCTTACGCTTTTTGCATCTTGCCTTGCAATTTTTTGCAAAATATCCGTAAAAAATATTTAAGCCGTGTTATAGATTGTGCATCTTTTAACACGGCTTCAACTTTCGCACACAACTACGACTAATCAAAATAAATAATCAATTAAATAATCATTTAGATAATCAATCTGTTTTATTATTTACTATTTCTCCATTTATGCGCTTAACAAGTTTAGTTTTAAGGAATCTAGTAAGAGTAAATGCGACTGCCGAAACTAAAACTGTTGGGATAACGTAGAGAGCATGTAAACCTAAATCTCTTATTGGGAAAGTGGCAAGTTCCGTAGCAATAGTTATAGCAATAGATATTATCGGCACTTCAATAAGAGGTTTCTTATCGAAAGCCGCAACGATATTTATCGGCAACAAAATTATCGGCAAAACAATTAAAATAATAAGCGCTGTGCCAAAGCCAAACTGATCGTTACACCGTGCAAAAATAGCTAACGCTAATGCAAAAGCTAATGCAATCCAACAACCTATTCTGCGCTTCATTGCGTATCCTTTCTCTAAAAAGGGTATTTGTATAATTATACAAAATCCTTCAAAAAAATACAATACACAAAGATTGCCTAAAACGCATCGAGGTTCAGTCTAATACACTACAAAACCGTGGTCTTTGAACTGATTTACAACTCGCTCTTTTAATGCTCTAGAAGGTCCTTTTTGATTCTCAAGTGGGTACGGAATCCTAAGCTCATGCCACTTTGGACGGCCTAGTTGATGGAATCCAAGCACGTCAATATGCTCAACAGCATCTCCAAACGAATCGCAAATCTCAGCAACTTTTTCAACATTTTCTTCACTGTCTGTAAGACCTGGAACGAGCACAAAACGCACCCAAATCTTCTTACCAGCCTTCGCTAAGCGCTGACCAAAGTCAATAGTTGGCTGAAGCAAGCCGCCAGTTACTTTTTTATACGTTTCTTCAATACCAGATTTAACATCTAGCAAGCAAAGATCAATGTCGTCAATCATTTCGTCTGTATAATTGCGATTCAAAAAGCCCGAAGTATCTAAGCAAGTATGCACGCCCATTTCTTTTGCTGCACGAAATACTCTAGATACAAAAGCTGGTTGCATCATGGATTCGCCGCCAGAAAATGTGATTCCGCCACCAGTTGCCTTAAAAAGACTTTGATAACGGTCTACTTTTTTAATCATTGCATCTAAGTAGACTGGCTTGCCATCGCGCATTTTCCAAGTATCTGGATTTTGGCAATATTGGCAGCGAAGTGGGCAGCCGCTCATAAAAACAGTCATACGAGTGCCAGGGCCATCAACAGAAGTATTAATATCCCAAGAATGCACAAATCCAATATCGCCAGTTTTAAGAGCAACTAAGCGGTCTTTTCTGTCTAATCCAATTGGAGATTCAAAACCAGAAAGACCACCCATTAAAGTTTGTCGGGCATACTCTTTTGACTCCTTTAACATGTGCTGAGTCGTGGTACGAAATGCTGTGTTTTCAACCATCTATATGCCCTCCTATAACCGTCTTTGGTTTAATTTATTCGATTTTAAAAACTACGTTTATTTTAAAAGCCGCCAGGAGCAAAACCTACTCACTCCCGGCGGCATTCGCAATCAATCAGAATCAGTCAGTAACTGAACCCTGGTGGAATGTACGAGAAATAACGTCGAGCTGCTGCTCCTTAGTGAGCTTTACGAAGTTCACTGCGTAGCCAGAAACGCGAACCGTAAGGTGTGGGTACTTTTCTGGGTGCTCAACAGCGTCTTCAAGCTGTTCCTTGCGCAAAACGTTGATGTTTGCGTGGTACAAGCCGTGACCGTTGCCAGCGTCCAAAATACCAACCAAATTCGTTATACGCTCGTCTTCATCTCTTCCCAAACCATCTGGCGTAATGGTGTTGGTCAAAGAAATACCATCGAGAGCATCATCATAGTCAATCTTGCCAACGGAGAACATGGATGGAAGCATACCGTGAGAATCCATACCATTTTCTGGGTTTGCGCCTGGAGCGTAAGGAGTACCCTTCTTGTGACCAGATGGGAAGGAACCAGTGTTCTTGCCGTATTCAACGTTAGAAGTAATAGTCAAGATAGACTGAGTTGGAACAGCATTACGGTACACAGGCAAACGCTTTACCTGACCCATAACAGTGCTTACAACCCACTTTGCCAAGTCATCAGCACGATCGTCATCGTTACCGTAGATTGGGAACTCTCCAACCGTCTTGTAGCCAACGATTAAGTCGTCTTCTGCGCCTTCGATGTACTCATACTCATGACCTTCAGTGGTCTTAGCATCCTTGTTGTAAATTGGGTAAACCTTTGCATACTTCAAAGCAGCCAAGGAATCTGCAGCAATAGACAAGCCAGACATACCGCAGCCGAGTGTACGATAGACTTCCCTATCGTGCAAAGCCATCTCAATGGACTCGTACGCGTACTTATCATGCATGTAGTGGATGATGTTCAAAGCCTCAATGTAGGTTTCGGAAAGCCATTCCAAAGCCTTCTCGTAATTGGCCTTAACCTTCTCGTAGTCAAGAGTTCCGTCGGCTTCTGGCTTGATTGGGTCAATAACACCCTTATCAATAACCTGCATGCCAGTCATTTCATCGCGGCCACCGTTAATCGCGTAAAGCAATGCCTTTGCGGAGTTAACGCGTGCAGCGAAGAACTGCATTTGCTTACCAACGCGCATTGGGGAAACGCAGCAAGCAATAGCAGCGTCATCGCCCCAGTGCTCACGAATATCTTTATCGGACTCGTACTGAATTGCAGAAGTGTCGATAGAGATTTGTGCGCAGAAACGCTTGTAGGCTTCTGGAAGCTTTGGATCCCAGAAAATAGTGATGTTTGGCTCAGGACCCGGCCCAAGATGCTCAAGAGTCAAAGTGTTGAGCAAACGGAACGAAGTCTTAGTAACAAATGTGCGACCATCATCGCTGAAGCCAGCATCGGACCAAGTTGCCCAATATGGATCTCCAGAGAAGATTGCGTCGTAATCCTTAGTACGCAAGAAGCGAACAATACGAAGCTTCATAACCAAAGCATCAATGATTTCCTGAGCATCGGTTTCGTTGATTAATCCAGCCTTCAAATCACGCTCAAAGTAGCAATCGAAGAATGCGGAAACACGACCGAAGCTCATTGCAGCACCATCCTGGCTCTTAACAGAAGCAAGATAGCCCATGTAAGTCCACTGAACAGCTTCCTTAGCGGTTTGAGCTGGTCGGCTCAAATCCAAGCCATACTCGTTACCCAGGTTAATAAGCTGCTTCAAAGCCTTGATTTGCTCATCATGCTCTTCGCGGAAGCGAATCCAATGCTCAATCTCGGTCTCAGTAAAGTCGTTGCGGTATGGAATCGAATCCTTATCGCGCTTCTTGAACTCAATAAGCATATTTACGCCGTAAAGAGCCACGCGACGATAATCACCGATAATACGACCACGACCATAAGCGTCTGGCAAACCAGTCAAAATCTTATTGTGGCGAGCAATCTTAATATTCTTGGTGTAAACACCAAACACGCCATCGTTATGAGTCTTGCGATAAACGGTGAAAATCTTCTTAATTTCTGGATCTACTTCCTTGCCGGCTTCCTTAATAGCCTGCTCAACCATTCGCCAACCACCGTTTGGCATCATAGCGCGCTTGCAAGGTTCGTCAGTTTGCAAACCAACGATTACGTTATCTACTTCTGGGCTTTCAATGTAGCCTGCTGGCATTGCGTCAATGCCTGCTGGAATATGAGTTTCAACGTCGTATACGCGGCGCTCACGCTCAACTGCCAAGTAATTGTCATCGAGATACTTCCACATATGCTTCGTTTTCTCGGTAGCATTCGCCAAGAAGGATTCGTCGCCTTCGTATGGGGTGTAGTTCTTTAAAATAAAGTCGCGTACGTCAATATCTTTTTCCCAATTGCCGCTTGTAAATCCATCCCACGCTTTTGCACGAAGATCCTCTTCGGTGAGAACGGATGCATCCACTGATGCCATATTTGACTCCTTTCGTATCCACGACGCTTCTTCACGCCGTCTTCTCTACTATGTTAAAGCAATGTTTAAACAGTACACGTCGATTTTTTACTATTTTAAAGTGAGTTACCTCACATTTTATGCTTTTATGTATTCAATTTAGTAAAAAACGCTAGTTTGAATACTCAAACTAGCGCATATGCAATATGTAGTTAATCAACGGATGCTTGCGACTTTTCCCAAGACGTATCCAAGATTTCGTCTACTCTCTAAACGCGGTTGTTACTGGAATTCGCCTATCTCTTCCAAACGCAATCGCACTAACTTTTGGCCCTAACGGATACTGCCTACGCTTCCATTCTGCGCGGTCTACAAGCCTAATAACTGTATCAACTGTGCGCTCATCAAAACCATCTGCAAGCAAATCCGCTCGCCCGTGAGCAAGCTCAATATGAGCTTCCAACACTTTATCTAGCAAATCGTATTCCGGCAAAGAATCAGAATCCTTTTGCCCTGGTCTTAGCTCTGCACTTGGAGGCTTAATAATCGAGTTTACAGGTATAAGAATGCCATCTTTTGGAGCATTGTCTTTAGGAAAATCTTCACTACCAGCAATAGGCAACATTCCAAGACCTACTCCATTTTGAGCAGCACGATTTCGCCATCTAGAAAGCGCCCAAACGCGAGTCTTAAACAAATCTTTAATAGGAGCATACCCTCCTACCGCATCTCCATAAATCGTAGAATAACCGCATGCAAGCTCCGACTTATTGCCAGTAGCTAAAGCCAGCAAACCTTTTGAATTAGAGTACGCCATAACAATCACGCCTCTAACTCGCGCTTGCAAATTTTCTGCAGCAACGCCTTGTAAATCAAGCTGATTTTGGAATGACTTAAAAAGTGGCTCAATGGGCTGAATATCGTAGTGTGCTCCAAGTCGCTTAGCTAAATCGCAAGCGTCGTCTTTAGAACCAAGCGAAGAATACATGCTTGGCATTGAGATTCCCCAAACGTTTTGTCCACCGCAAGCATCTGCCGCCATAGTTGCAACTAGAGCCGAGTCAATTCCGCCAGAAAGTCCTAAGCAAACGCCCTTAAATCCGTTTTTGCGCATGTAATCTCTAAGTCCCAATACACATGCGCAATAAACTTCTTCGTCTGGGTCTAATTTTTGAGCAATCGTTGAGCATTTTTGTGCATCTAAATCTGTATTAAAATCAACAAAACTTAAGTCTTGATCAAACATTTTAGAACGCTCGATCAGGGATCCATCTGCGTTTACTACAAAACTGCCGCCATCAAAAACAAGATCATCTTGAGCACCAACTTGATTTACGTAAACAAGAGGAGCATTAACCTCTTTTGCACGCTTTTGCGCCAGCTTTAAGCGAATATCTGTTTTGCCTTCTTCGTACGGAGAACCGTTGATTGTTACTAAAACATCAATCCCCTCTTTAGAAAGACGCGCAACTGGGCCGCCATCTTGCCAGATGTCTTCGCAAATCGCAAATCCTAATTTTGCGCCTTTAACGTTTAGAATTCCGCAATCATTTCCAGACGAGAAAATTCTAAATTCGTCAAAAACGCCATAATTTGGCAAAAAATGCTTGTCATAAACAAGCTCCACTTTTCCATCATGAATAACAAGTAAACGATTTCTTGGCTTACCTAATTCATCGTCTACACCAACTGTTCCAACAACAACGTATAAGTCACCTAATCCGCTATCTTTTAAGCTTTTTGCAAGACTGTAAGCAGCGTCGCTAGCTGCTTTTCTAAATGTTGCACGCAAAGCAAGGTCTTCGATTGGATACCCTGTTAGTGTCATTTCTGGAAACACAACAATATCGGCGTCTCCCTTACTTGCGTCTTTGCAAAATCGCAATATTTCATCCGTATTTTTGCTTATGTTTCCAACGCAAGTGTCAATTTGAGCTAAAGCTAAACGCAAAGAAGTCATGTTTTTATTATAATCCATGTTGCATAAGCCGCATTGTATAAAGTCATATTGCAATAAAAGCATCCATTAAACAGAAAAATCGCAAAACGCCAATCATAAAAAAACAAGCGAAAAAACAAAAAATCAATCGCAAGTATAAAAAATTAATTGTCACCTATCTGCCTGATTTCATTAGTATTGCTAACTCGTCATAAATTATACAAATAGAAAATAGGTAGCGAAGAAGATACAAAATCGCATATATTGATATTCCGTTGCTAAGAAACAAAAAATCAACGAACAAAAAACATTAAAGGACAAGGGGAAAAATATGAAAATCACAAAGAAGAACACAAAGATTATTGCAGCTTTTACAGCACTAACTGCGATTTTGGGGCTTTCACTAAGCGCATGCGGATCTTCTGCAAATGGAGCAACTAAAGACGATAAGGTGATTAAGGTTGCAGCTTCCCCAACTCCTCACAGCGATATCTTGAACAAAGTAGTTAAGCCAATTTTGCAAAAACAAGGCTATAAGTTGGTTGTTAAGGAATTTACTGACTACGTGCAACCAAATACTGCTGTAGAAGAAGGCGAAGCAGACGCAAACTACCATCAGCATTTGCCATACTTAGATAACTTTAATAAAGAAAGAGGAACGCATATTATTTCTATTGCTGGAATCCACTTTGAACCATTTGGACTTTACCCAGGAAAGACTAAGACAATTAAAGACTTAAAAGATGGCGCAACAGTTGCGGTTCCTAGCGACCCAACCAACGAAGCTCGCGCACTTCTTCTTTTGCAGGACGCAGGTCTTCTTAAGCTAAAGAATCCAAAGGATGTTAATGCAACAAAGAAAGATATTGTTTCTAATCCAAAGAATCTAAAGTTTAAGGAAATAGACGCCGCTTTGGTTCCAACAGTTGTTAAAGACGTTGATTTAGCTGCTCTAAACGGAAACTACGCTATTCAAGCTGGATTTAACCCAACTAAAGATCCTCTTACAAGCGAAAAAGTTGGAGGCGTTGCCGCTAAAACATACGAAAACATTATTGCTGTTAAGAAGGGCTCCGAAAAGCTTGCTAAAATCAAGGCTCTTGTAAAAGCGTTAAAAACAGATACGGTTCGTGATTTTATAAAGAAAAACTACAACGGCGCTGTTTTGCCAGTTTTCTAAGATGATTACAGTGTTCTAACCATAAACAAGTATGAGACATGTGCCTCACAAAAGCATAGAGACGCATGCCTCATGCTTGTTTTTCAAAATCAGTGAGAGATAATATGATTCAAATTGAGCATCTTTATAAAACTTACTCAAGTGGTAAGCAATCGCATGAAGCACTTAACGATATTAATTTAACTATTGAATCAGGCGAAGTGTTTGGTATTTTGGGATCTTCTGGAGCTGGAAAATCATCATTAGTCAGATGCATAAACTTGTTAGAACGTCCAACATCTGGAAGAGTGCTAATAGACGGAAAAGATATTACGGACGCCAAAAATAGAGATTTATCTAAAATAAGATCGAATATTGGAATGATTTTCCAAAACTTTAGTCTTTTTCAACAGCGAACTGTATTACAAAATGTGACTTTTCCTTTGGAACTAAACAACACTCCTAAAGAAAAAAGAGAAGAACGAGCAAAGTATTTACTCGATTTAGTTGGATTAAAAGATTTAGCAAACCGCTACCCTGTTCAGCTTTCTGGCGGACAACAACAAAGAGTTGCAATAGCGAGAGCACTTGCTAATAATCCTTCTATAATGCTTTGTGACGAAGCAACAAGCGCCTTGGATTCAACAACTACAGCACAAATACTTGACTTGCTTAGAAGAATCAACCGAGATCTTAACGTAACACTGGTTATTATTACTCACTCGTTAGCAGTAGCAAGAAATATTTGCGATAGGGTTGCTATGATTGACGGCGGAAAAATCGTAGAAATCGGTGACACTTCAACACTTTTCAAAAATCCTCAAAGCAATATTTTAAAAACGCTTATTGCAGACGAACATGTTGAAAACCATAGGGGAACTAAATCCAATAATAGTAATTCCGAAAATGGAATAACCACTAATAGCGCAACAAACAATGGGGTGAAATAAAAATGCCAGAAAATATTTCACAATTTATAGACGAATATGGAGAACTACTTATTGAAGGCACAAAAGATACAATATCTATGACTTCAATATCTACACTATTCGCATACGTAATAGGATTACCAATAGGAGTTCTTCTTATAACAAGCGCAAAACAAGGAATACGCCCTAATTCATGTTTGAATGCGGTTTTAGGTTGGATTGTAAATATTGTTCGCTCAATACCGTTTATAATCCTACTTGTTGCAATAATTCCACTCACTAGGCTTATTGTTGGAACGTCTTTGGGCGTTTCTGGTGCTATTGTTCCTCTTGTTCTAACAGCTGCACCATTCGTAGCACGAATTGTTGAGCAATCTCTTGCAGAAGTTGATGGAAGTCTTATAGAAGCTGCACAAAGTTTTGGCGCAAGCAATACGCAAATAGTATTCAAAGTATTGCTTTTTGAAAGCTTGCCTTCATTAATTCGTGGAGCGGCATTGACTTTCATTACACTTTTTGGATTCTCTGCAATGGCTGGAACTGTTGGCGCAGGCGGTCTAGGAGATATTGCAATTCGCTACGGATATCAGCGTTACCAATACGATGTTATGAGTGTTGCTGTTATTTTCTGTATTCTTCTTGTGCAAGTAGTACAAACTGTTGGAGATTTAATATCCAATAAAATCAACCATCATGAACGTTGATAATATTCAATAAAAAGTCACAAATAAAAAAGTCACAAATAAAATCCTAGTAGCGTAAGATACAGTAAAATCTATTAATCGCTTCTAGGATTTTCTATTTATCAAATGATCAACCATTCAACATGCCTACGATTTATTAAAAAGCTACTAAATAATGTAGAATGTCTGCGTCACAACATTTTGCAGGGGTGCTTTCTTTTTAAAGAAGGCTGAGATAGGCGAAAACCTGACCCTTCGAACCTGTTAGTTAATACAACGTAGGGAGCAACGATTAAGTATGACCTCAAACTATCCATACGCATCAATGCGTGACCAGTTCAACCTAAACACATGTTTTATTGCAGATCCTAAACTATGCAAAAGTCGCGCACTCACGGATATAGTTGACGACTCTTTACGCGCAGGATCAACATTTATAAGGCTTAATTGTGCGGATGAAAGCGCAAAAGAAATCACATCAATCGCACGAGATATTGCACAAATCATAGAAGATAACGATAAATGTGATTCAGTAACTTTCGTAATAGACGGAAGAGTTGACGTTGTCTGGCAAGCAAGAAATCAAGGAATTAAAGTCGATGGAGTTCATCTTGCACAAAGCGACATGGAACCAAAAGAAGCACGAGCACTTTTAGGAGAAGACACAATAATCGGCTTATCTGTTGAAACAGAAAGTCTTGTTAAGATTATTAATGAACTTCCTGACGGCTGCATTGATTATATTTGTGTAACAGCAATGCATAATCCAGAAGATGGTTGCGAAAACACTACTCCAACTTACGAATTAGAACCAAATCACACTATTTTAGATGAAGCAAAGATTAATACTATTTGCTCAGCAAGCAATTTTCCAGTACTTGTTGGAGGAAGAACATCTTTAGAAGATGTTGAAATGATTGCTCGCAGTAAGGCTGCAGGATTGTTTGTATCTGAAGCATTGTACGCAAGCGAAACACCAGAATCCACAATGAGTGAATTCGTGGAACGCTTTACGCAAATTCGCGGCAATCAAAAGCACGGTTATGCAAAACGCGTTATAATTCAGGAAAAAGCTGATGAGAAAGCTAACAATACGCCAAAGTTCATTAATGCTAAAGAAGCAAAAGATGCTGCAAAATTAGCAAAGCAACAGCGCGTTGATATTACTTCTCGCGGATGTACTCAGAGGGACAAAGCTCATATTCGTAAAACTACGCCAGTTCACTTTGAATATGAATATGGTTCTTACGATTTGGAAGTTCCTTATACAGAAATTAAGCTTTCTGATACTCCAGGCGTTGGCCCTAACCCACCATTTAAGGATTACAACACAGAAGGTCCTAAGTGCGATCCTAAGGAGGGCTTGGCTCCTCTTCGTCTTGATTGGATTAGAGATCGTGGCGATGTTGTTGAATATGAAGGTCGTAGTCGAAATCTTCAAGATGACGGTAAGCGAGCTATTAAGCGAGGAAAAGCTTCTAAAGAATGGCGTGGTCGCACTCATAAGCCGATGAAGGCTGTAAATCATCCTATTACACAGATGTGGTATGCAAGGCATAATATTGTAACTCCAGAAATGCAATATGTTGCAACTCGTGAAAACTGCGATGTGGAACTTGTTCGCTCTGAAGTTGCAGCTGGTCGCGCTGTTATTCCTTGCAATATCAACCACCCTGAAGCAGAACCTATGATTATTGGTTCTCGCTTCTTAACTAAGCTAAACGCAAACATGGGTAATTCTGCTGTAACATCTTCTATTGACGAAGAAGTAGAAAAACTTACGTGGGCTACTAAATGGGGTGCAGATACCGTTATGGATCTTTCCACAGGTAACGATATTCACACAACTCGCGAGTGGATTTTGCGTAACTCCCCTGTTCCGATTGGTACCGTGCCAATGTATCAAGCTTTGGAAAAAGTTGAGGATGATGCTTCTAAGCTCAGCTGGGAGCTTTTCCGCGACACTGTTATTGAACAGTGCGAGCAAGGCGTTGACTACATGACTATTCACGCAGGCGTACTTCTTCGCTACGTGCCTCTTACTGCAAACCGCGTAACTGGTATTGTTTCTCGAGGCGGTTCCATTATGGCTGAATGGTGCTTGCAACACCATCAAGAAAGCTTCTTATACACTCACTTCGAAGAATTATGTGAGATTTTTGCCAAGTACGATGTCGCATTCTCTTTGGGAGATGGTTTACGACCAGGAAGCTTGGCTGATGCAAACGATGCTGCTCAGCTTTCCGAGCTTATGACGCTTGGTGAGCTTACTAAGATTGCTTGGCAACACGATGTTCAGGTTATGATTGAAGGCCCAGGACACGTACCATTTGATACGGTACGCATGAATATTGAAATGGAAAAAGCAATTTGTCAGAATGCTCCATTCTATACTCTTGGTCCTTTAACAACCGATACTGCACCAGGATATGATCACATTACTTCCGCTATCGGCGGCGTTGAAATCGCTCGTTATGGCACGGCAATGCTTTGCTACGTCACTCCTAAAGAGCATTTAGGACTTCCTAATAAGGACGACGTTAAACAAGGTGTTATTGCTTATAAAATTGCTTGTCACGCTGCGGATCTTGCTAAGCATCATCCGCATGCCATGGATAGAGATAACGCTATAAGCAAGGCTCGTTTCGAGTTTCGCTGGCTGGATCAGTTTAATTTAAGCTACGATCCAGATACCGCTATCGCTTTCCATGACGAAACGCTTCCAGCAGAGCCAGCAAAAATGGCTCACTTCTGTTCCATGTGTGGACCAAAATTCTGCTCAATGGCTATTTCTCAGAATATTCGTAAGCGTTTCGGTGGCACAGCTCAACAAGAACAACTTGTTGAAGAAGCCCGCAGTCAGGCTATTGCCGAGGGTATGAAAGAGATGAGTAAAAAGTTCCAGGAATCTGGTTCAACGTTGTATCAAAGCGCTAAAGCGTAGAGTATCTATGTTTTTAAAGCTTTGATATTACGAAAATAAGGCGAGTTTGAGTAGGATTAATCTTGCATTAACTCGCCTTATTTTTTATTTGCAACAGTTTTATTTGCAACAGTTTTGAACAGTCTTTAATATATGGGAAAATCGCATTATGACACTTATCAATATGCATACGTCCGAAGGCGATATAAAGATTAATCTTTTTGACGATAAAGCGCCTATTACAGTAAAAAATTTCGTTGACTTGGCAACTGGCTCAAAAGAGTGGATGAATCCTTTTACGGGAGAAAAATCCAGCGAACCATTCTATGACGGCTTAACATTCCATCGTATTATCAAAGACTTTATGATTCAAGGCGGATGCCCTCTTGGAAACGGAATGGGTGGTCCTGGCTACGAATTTGACGATGAGATTGACCCATCCTTAAAGTTTGATAAACCGTATCTTCTTGCAATGGCAAATGCTGGAAAACAGCGCGGACGAGACGGACGCTTACACGGCACGAATGGATCTCAGTTCTTTATAACTACCGTGCCAACTCCTTGGCTTGATGGTCATCACACCATTTTTGGAGAAGTCGTGGATGATGAATCTAAAGCTGTTGTAGATAAGCTCGAATCTGTTCCAACAGATAGGTCTGATGCCCCACTAGAGCCAGTTGGAATTATATCTATTGAGGTTATTAAGTAATAACATTAATTAAAATAAAGCATAAATAATATAAAATTGCAATAATAAAACTTCCAGCCAAAACATTATTTGACTGGAAGTTTTATTGTTTAGGTTTTCTTGTTTAGTCGCGTTCCATTTTTCTGAGTCGCGGTTCCGCACTATCTTTTGCGCCCGTAATTCTATAAACGTCAAAAACGCCATCAATCTTACGAATTGCAGCAAGAAGAGTGTTCAAATGCTGAGGATCTGCCATTTCAAACGTAAATTGACTTGTAGCAACGCGGTCATCTCCAGTAGCAATCGTTCCCGAAAGAATGTTTACACCATGATCCGAAAGAACTCGCGTAACATCCGAAAGCAAATGCTGACGATCCAAAGCTTCTACTTGAACTTTAACAAGGAACAAGCCTTTATCGCTAGTCCATTGAACAGGAATAACACGCTCCGACTGTGACTTTTGCAAATCAATCATATTCTGGCAATCCGTTCTATGAACAGAAACACCCTGATTTCTAGTTATAAAACCAACAATGTCATCTCCAGGAACAGGCATGCAACAGCGAGCAAGTTTAACCCACACATCTCCAACGCCCTTTACGGAAACACCAAGAACACCATTAGATTTGCGATTACGCTCAACTCTCCTAAGCGGAAGTGCTTCTTCCTGAGCTTCTTCAGCTACTTCTTCACTACCAGCATCTTTAACAAGACGAGAAATAACGTTTTGAGTGGAAACTTGACCTTCGCCAATTGCAGCGTAAACAGCTTCTACATTAGCAGTTATATTAAGCTCTTCTGCAACACCTATTAACGCTTGTGGAGTAAGTAAAGTAGATAAAGGCAAATTACGTTTACGCATAGCTCGCGTAAGCTCGTCTTTACCCTCTTCAATCGCCTCCGAACGGCGTTCCTTGCTAAACCATTGACGAATCTTATTTCTAGCTCTAGGGCTTTTTACAAAGCTGAGCCAATCTCTTGAAGGACCAGCAGTATCAGACTTTGATGTAAGAACTTCTACAGTATCGCCATTGTTAAGCTTAGTGTCAAGTGGCACAAGCTTTCCATTTACGCGAGCGCCCATCATTCTGTGACCAACCTCAGTATGCACAGAATAAGCAAAGTCAACTGGAGTTGCATCTTGCGGAAGAGCAACAATACTTCCCTTTGGAGTAAACACGTAGACTTCCGAAGCTCCAAGATCTTGCTTTAAGGAACCCAAGAATTCGTCAGAATCTGGCGTTTCACTGGTCCAATCTGCAAGCTGCTGAATCCACTTTAAATTATCTAATTCGCTAAGCTCTTTGTTTTCTTCTTGTTCACGCTTAACATCACCTTTATCTGGCTTACTTAAAGCGCGACCAGCTTGTCCATTTGCCTTATACTTCCAGTGAGCAGCAATACCAAATTCAGCACGCCTATGCATGTCCCATGTGCGAATCTGAATCTCCACAGGCTTTCCACCAGGACCTACAACAGTAGTGTGCAAGCTTTGATACATATTTAGCTTAGGCGTTGCTATATAGTCCTTAAAACGTCCAGGAACAGGACTCCAGCGCGCATGAACTGCACCTAATGCAGCATAACAGTCCCGAATAGAATCAACGATTATTCGCACACCTACAAGATCGTAAATATTTTCAAAATCATGACCGCGAACAATCATCTTTTGATAGATTGAAAAATAATCTTTTGGACGCCCCTTAACAGAAGCTTTTACATGTTGCTGGTTTAAATCTTCATTGATTTCTTCTAGAATTTGACGCAAATAAACTTCACGTTGACCAGCTCTACGAGCAACTAAAACTACTATTTCGTTATAAATTTTTGGATATAAAACTTTAAAGCTTAGCTCTTCAAGCTCTGTTTTAATTGCGTTCATGCCGAGTCGATTTGCAAGAGGAGCGTAAACATCTAGAGTTTCACGAGCCTTTTTATGTGAGCTAGATGGCTTAACGTATCTCCATGTACGAGCGTTATGCAAACGATCTGCAAGTTTTACCACCAACACTCGCACATCTCGGCTCATTGCAACAACCATTTTTCTGATTGTTTCCGCCTGAGCGCTTTCTCCATATTCCATTTTTGATATTTTTGTAACACCGTCGACTAATCCTGCAACAGTATCACCAAAATCAGCCCTACACTCTTCTAGCGTATAATCAGTATCTTCAACAGTATCG
Organism: Gardnerella sp. DNF00476; assembly: GCF_049262735.1. Classification (NCBI taxonomy): domain Bacteria; kingdom Bacillati; phylum Actinomycetota; class Actinomycetes; order Bifidobacteriales; family Bifidobacteriaceae; genus Gardnerella; species Gardnerella sp. DNF00476. Next base: position 1,421,854 of record NZ_CP058401.1, on the reverse strand, counting down.
TGCAATAATCCTGCAGCAACAACTATAGGACCCATTCCTAGGTCAGCTAAAATCTGAGCAACAGCAAGAGGATGAATAATATATGGTTCGCCGGATTTACGCCTTTGACCAGTATGCTGTTTTACGGCTCTAGCATAAGCTTTGTGCAAAATCTCCATATTCTCATCGGGATGATGCCACTTACACATTCGCAATATTGGGCACAATGGGTCTCGCATATCTTCGCTAATTTCACATCCGAGCATGTTAGCGCCCTTAATGTCTTCTTGATTTTCACCCATCGAATATCACCTCCCGATCTATAGTTACTATCCTACCTTGTAAAACAAGCTAAATCATACAATAATCTACATGTCTAATATTAAACACAATAAACTTAATATTAAATACAATAAATCCGACTCAGTCTAATAAACTTAGCTCTGGCCGGATTTATGTAATTTATTGCACTCCAGTAGATCCAAATCCTTTTGTAGATCTATCCGATCCTGGAAGCTGATTTGCCTCAATAAAATTAGCTTCAACATAACGTTGAATAACTAGTTGAGCTATACGATCTCCACGATGGAACTGCACAGCATTGTTCGGATCCATATTTATCAACGGAACCTTAATTTCACCGCGATACCCAGCATCAACGGTTCCTGGCGCATTAAGAACTGTAACACCTTGTTTTACAGCGAGACCAGAACGCGGATGAACTAGAGCAACGTATCCAGCCGGCAAAGCTATAGCAACACCAGTTGGAACCAGAGCACGTTCAAACGGGCGCAAAGTCACATCTTGCGTAGTTCGCAAATCCGCCCCAGCATCGCCAGCATGAGCGTAAGAAATATGTTCCATAGCAGGCTGATTACTATCAGTATCATCCAAATTATCTAAATACTTGATAAGAACTTCTACCTGTTCTGGACCAGTGTAGGTCTCGTCATAAGACATTAGGCTGCGCACTCCTTGCAAACTGGCTGACCGTCTTGAGACATTTGCGCAAGCTGACTACGATGCTTTACTAGGAAGCACTCTGAGCAAATAAATTCATCACCCTGCATTGGTATTACTGTAACAGACGCGTCTTCATTACTTAAATCTGCACCCGGCAACTCGTAATCTTCTGCAATAGCATTCTCATCATCGTCTATATCGTTAGCAGAGCTTTGTGAACCCTTACTCAACGCTTCCAATGACTCCTCGTCTTCGTCTTTACTACGAGGAGAATCATAATCCTGTGCCATTATGGTCCTTTCGTTTTTAAAACTACTTACTAAATCTACTTTTATACTTTTAGCTATCTAATAAAAGCTACCTACGCGCATAGCATACATGAAAGCTACCCCGCATAGAATACTCGCTTTTTTATTCATAGAAAATGGCAAAGAAGGCAGACTATGGACTAAAGTATGTTATAAGTAGCGTTAAAAGCGAGGAAAGTGGTGCACAATGCTTGAAAATCCGCCAAAAGAGGCGAGTTTCGATCATGTGGATAATAATGGCGATTTAATTTTTATTTTTGAAAACACGCCGTTAAAAATTCATGTTGACGACACGCTGGAGCGCGCGATTGCCGAATCAAAAAAACTAACAAATGTTGGTGGCGATAATCAAAACACAGTTAATTCTATTGGTAAATCTGATGATTCGCCAGCTGCTACCACGGCAACACTACCTATATCTCAGATACAAGCACTGATACGTGCTGGTGTCGATCCAGAGCATGTTGCAAAGCGATATAACGTAAGCGAATCTCAAGTTAAAAGATTCTCTAGTGGCGTTGAAACAGAAAAACAGTATGCTATTGAGCAATTCTTAACAGTTCCAGCTCCAAAACAAAGCAATATGAGAACTATTTCAGATTTGATTGAACGAACTCTCGCAAAAGCACACATTGGAATGGAAACTGTAAAATGGCGTGCCACAAGACGCGGACTTGAACCATGGCTTATAACAGCAGAGTTCAACACTGCTACTCGAACAATAAAAGCAGAGTGGACTTGGAATATGCACGACAACTCTATTACATGCGCAAACCCTTCATCTAGATTGTTGCTTGGCGAAGAAGTCATGAACAATGATTCTTCTTCTAAAAAATCACAGTTTGGAGGAGCTTATAGAGACACAGTAAGCATAAACTTCCCATTCGCAAATGATGAGCTTCCAGGAAATTCGATTCGTTCTGCAAGAATAGAACGTGCTGTGAGTCAGTGGGAATCAAGGAATAGCGTTAATCTTGCAAATGTTGCTATTCAAACAGAGGCTGCACAAAAAGAACAAAACAGCAACAATACTAATAATTCTTTAGATGGTTATACAGAAAATCCAATTCTAAGCGATTTGGTATCAAACTCTACTCCATCTAACAATCCAGATAATACAGAACAGTCTTCTGCAAACGTAAAAAACATAGAAGCCGCAGAAACTGCTGCAAATATTGCAAACTCTTCTTCTAATTCTGGAATCTATAAGTCTAAAGAAAATTCAGAAAATGAAGATAGTAGCGAAAATGCGAGCGCAAACATTTCACAAGATAATTCTAGTGAAAATGCGGTAGTCGATTCTTCCAATTCTGCTTCTGCAAAAAGCAAATATGCAAATTCTAAATCAAACACTTTTGGATCAGATTCTGAAGATGCGCATGTTCAAGCAGATAAAACAGTTGCTATAGAAACTCCAAAAACTGAACCAAAACAGCATATGAACGAGCATACTAGGGCTAAGAAGAGCACGAGAGCTGCTGTTCCTAGTTGGGATGAGATTCTTTTTGGAGAGGCTTAATTTATCATAAATCAAGCTATATCAACTAAGCATGGAATATCCATTTCCATGTGACTCATAGAGCCATGAACGCTTGGTAAGCTCATGGCTTTTTCTGTTTCTATCCTAGAATCCACTATGGTTACGGAAGACTTTGCTTGAACAAGAACATCTCCTATAACGCTTAATGCTAACGGGCTGACTTTCCCAAAAACACCATCTTTAACAGCTTGCTCTTTAGTTCTTACACGCGCTTTATCTTGCAAAACGTTAGACCATCTTAACGCAATGTCATCTGGATTTTCGCCATCTTCCGCGTAAAGCATAACAGACCTAGGCTCTCCCCCAACAAGCTTAACTCCTTTAGTAAGACGACTATCTTTTGCAATATCTATTTTCAAATCTGGATTTGATTCAATCATTCCATGGTCTGCAGTAATAACAATCAAAGTGCCTTTTTGACAATTCTTTTTTAAAAGACTCAGTTGCGCGTCTATCTGCTCAAAAGCTGAAACCCAATTCTCAGATTTCCAACCATAATTGTGACCAACTTTATCAATATCTCTAAGGTACAAATACGTTAAACCAGGCGTTTTAGTACTATTTGCAGCATTCATAATTCTTGCTCTAGGAGTTGATCCACTTATGAATTTAGCTCCCCTAAAAGCTGCTTGAGTTAGAGGAGAATCCTCAAATTTTGAAAGACTTACATGATTCGCTCTAACACCTAAATTAGAAAGCGACTCAAATATTGTAGGCTGGCGTTGCAAATCTAATGGATCTGGAGCATCCCTAAATTGGATTAATTGACATAATGCCACCGTTTTAGGATTTTTTTGCGTGTATCCCGTCATTGCAGTAAGACCAGGGCATGTTCCAGTGCCAAAAGTTGCCATTGCTGCAACCGTAGTACTCGGAATACAAGTCTTTATTGGACGCTGATTTGCGCAATCGTTAAGAAGATAGCGCAAATAAGGAGCATGACCTTTTCTAATAGCAAGATTCCAATAGCCAAGTCCGTCTACAAGCACAACAACAGCACTTTTTACTTTAGGAAACCCAAACAAATCTCGCAAAGAATCAGGATTTTTATGGATTTGTGTGCAAATTGGCGATCCTATAGAAGCACTAAGAGCTGGAAGAATCGAAGATAGATGAAGAGCAGATTTAGGATTATTGTACGCGTCACGGATTTTGCTACTTTCAACAAACTTCAACAAGTCATCCAATTGTGGAATCTCAATAGTCATAAGCTACATTGTAGTTAAAAAAGACTACATTAAAGTTAAATTCGAGTTAGCGCTAAAGTTAGATTCAAATCATAAGAAATAACGCAAGAAAAATCGCAAGAAAAATCACCACTAAAATGGCAAGAAAATAAGCATTTAATAAAGTTTTGTGCACATAAATTGGTATTATAAAGGCTTGTAAATCACTTCAAGGAGTTCAAAACCATGCCTTCACGCAGCAAATCAGCAAAACAAACCTTCGACCCTAGAAAGGTTAAGGAAAACATTGTTGAAACGCCGCTTAACGAAGAAATGAGCAAATCATTCCTCGAATACGCATACTCGGTGATTTACGCGCGCGCATTGCCAGACGCTAGAGACGGAATGAAGCCTGTACAGCGCCGAATCGTGTATCAAATGGGAAACATGAACCTTACCCCAGAACACGCATACATGAAGTCTGCTCGCGTTGTAGGCGAAGTTATGGGAAAACTGCATCCGCATGGAGATTCCGCAATTTACGAGGCAATGGTGCGTTTGGCTCAGCCATTTTCTCTTAGACTCCCTCTGGTTGACGGTCATGGAAACTTTGGTTCCTTAGACGACGGTCCTGCAGCATCTAGGTACACGGAAGCGCGACTAGCTCCAGCAGCACTTGGAATGAATGCAGATATAAACGAAGACACTGTTGACTTTGCTCCAAACTATGACAATAAGCTAAAAGAACCAACTGTTCTGCCTGCCGCTATACCAAACTTGCTTGTAAACGGAGCTTCTGGAATCGCAGTTGGAATGGCCACAAATATGGCTACTCACAATCTTGGCGAAGTCGTAGCTGCAGCAAAATACGTTATGAAGCATCCAAATGCTACTCTAGACGATTTAATGCAAATAGTTCCAGGACCAGACTGGCCTGGCGGCGGCATAATTATTGGGCGAAGTGGAATCCGCGAAGCGTACGAAACTGGAAGAGGCGCTTTTACAACTAGATCGAAAACGCATATTGAAAACGTTACAGCGCGCAAAAAGGCGATTATTGTTACCGAATTACCATTTATGGTTGGACCAGAGCGCGTGCTCGAACGCATATCTCAAGGCATAAAAGCGCGCAAACTAGACGGAATATCTGGAGCAATAGACTTAACAGATAGACATAACGGAACGCGAATCGTAATCGAAATAAAAACAGGATTCGACCCAAACGCGGTTCTTGCGCAACTTTTTAAGCACACTCCGCTGCAAGAAAGCTTTACGATTAACAACGTTGCACTAGTTGATGGAAGACCTCACACAATGGGTCTTCGAGAGCTTCTAGACGTGTGGATTTTGCACAGAAGAACCGTTATTAGAAGGCGCAGCGAATTTAGACTAAACAAAGCCAAAGAGAGACTGCACCTTGTAGAAGGATTGCTTCTTGCAATGCTAGACATTGACGAAGTAATTCAAGTAATTAGGTCTTCCGAAGATGCAGAAACCGCAAAATCAAAGCTTATTAGCGTATTTGATTTAGACGAGATTCAAGCGCAATACATTCTTGACTTAAGACTTAGAAGACTTACAAAAATGAGTCGAATCGAGCTAGAAGGCGAAAAAAACGACTTATTGCAAAAAATAGATGAACTTAACGAGATTCTAAGCTCCGCAAGCCAGCTAGACAAAGTTGTGATTGCAGAAATGGATTACGCTGTAAAACAGTGGGATACTCCGCGCAGAACTATTCTTTTAGACGAACAAGAAGACGGCAGCTTTACGCCTGTTTGCACTAAAAACAGTAAAGAAGTTAATTCTGATTCAGCTATGGACGCAGTTATTGCAGCAAATCAATTGACAAATGCCCAGGCAGATGTTGCAGCAGCCGCAAGCGCCGCTCGTAAGTCTGGAGACACTGACGCAACCTCAGCGGCTTTGCAATTAAGCGACGAACCGTGTGCCGTAGCTTTGAGCACATCTGGGCTTATAGCAAGAACTAGTGTTGAAACATTCAATAGATGGCAATCACATTCTTCAAATATCTTTGACACTCCATGCTTAAACGTGTTTACTACTACTACGCGAGCAACATACGCTTTAATAACATCCGCAGGGCGATTAGTAATAGCGCATGTTGCAGACTTGCCACATTTAAATCAAGGAGATGAAAACGTTTCGGAATCTCTTTCCAATGGTGTTAAAGCAAGCGAATTATTAACTTCTACTCAAAGCACAGACCCAATTAGAGGAGAGAAAGTCGTAGCTGCTATTGCGTTGAGCGAATCTGATTCTAAAACTCCTCTCGCAATCGGAACAAAGAATGGCGTTGTAAAACGATGGAATTTTGAATCACCAACAACAATGGATTCTTGGAGCATTATTGACTTAAAAGACAACGATTCAGTAATTAATGCAGCACTTGCTAATGATGAAGATAGGCTTGTGTTTATAAGCAGCGATTCTTCTCTTCTTACATTCGACGCAAAACAAGTTAGACCTCAGGGGCGAAGCTCTGCAGGAATGGCAGGAATTAGGCTTAATGAAGGATGCACTGTTTCTGCTTTTGCTGTAGTTGCTAAAAATGATGTTGAATGGAATTACGAAGAGGGCGAAAATGGTCTATTTTCTGCTTCTGGAAGCGTAGTATTCACTCTTGCTGGAGATAGCGACGCGCTTGCTGGAACAGAAAACGGAGCTGCAAAGATTACGCCGCTAGAAATGTACCCTACAAAGGGTCGCGGCACCGGAGGCGTGCGATCACAGCGATTCCTTAAGGGGCAAAACACGATTTTGGCAGCATACGTTGGAAACTATCCGCTTTACGCGACTACACAACGTGGAGCGAACGTAGAGCTACCTAAGCCAGATATGCGAAGAGACGCTTCAGGAACCGAGTTAGTTTCCCCAATTGCGCATATTGGGTAATCTCTTTACTGCTATAGTTGCGATTTTGTTGCTACAGTGGTAAAGAACTTGAACGATTTACGCATCATGAGGAGCCTTGGATACTTACTCTCGGCAATCTAAAAACTAATGATTCATCAAATAAAATAATCAGCAAAAACACAATAAAATCAAATTCCCCCTGCAAACAACCATACAAGTTACACAACAGGGGGAATTCTTGAATCACAATATCAACACAACATAACTTAGATTCTTACATAAAATCAACCTACTACATGCATATTTAATGCTTGCGGCGAGACTTGAACATAGACAAACCAAAACCAGCAAACAAAGACACAAACAAAGCACTTATAGACATAACCAGTGAAACACCAGTATCAGGCAAATGCTTAGCAGGAGCCTTAACATTGTAATCCTCACCAGCATCAACAGCTTTAAAACGCTGCTCAACAGAACGCTCCACTGGCTTATCCGAAGAATGAACAGGATTCAACACAGGCTGCTCAACAACAGAATACTCTGGATTCTCAGGAACAATCTCAGGAACAGGAATCCACGAATCATCAGGCACATAAGGAACATCAGGAACGTCAGGAACTGGTATTGGCTCAGGTTCAGGAGTTACATCTGGCTCAGGCGCTGGCTCTGGTGTTGGTGTTGGTGTTGGTTCAGGAGTTGGAGATGGCGTAGGTGTATAAATAGCATAAACCGTCATGTCACTTTTTACTGGAGTTTGAGCAGTAAATACTTTGCTTTTATCCTTACCTGTAGAATCAGCATTCCACTCTACAAAAGTATAACCTTCTTTAGATGGTGCCGATGGCATCATCTGACCTGCAACACTGTTTTCACTTATGCTCTTGCCTTCCTTAACTTGCACAGAAGCATAATTTTTATTGCTATCATTAACAAAAGTAACTTTGTAGATCTTAGGTTTAGGAACAATGTTGTAGGTAAAGTGCGAAATACCAATTATCCTAAATTGTCTTTTGATAATATCGTAAAACAGGCACTGACCTTCAAGCTTGCCAGATTTTACTGCTATATATTTGCCTTCTTTATTCTTCTCAAAATAAGATGAATTTTCAATCTGTACTGGAGTACCATCTTCTTTGAATCCTTCCACTACATTAATACTCTGATTGACACCTTCTTTCGTAATTTTAATAGGACTTTTATATTCGTCTCCTACTTCAATAGTGAAAGTTCCAGGATTCTGGTTATCGAACACAGAATCGCCCTTCTGTGGATTATTAGATGGGAATAATTGATACTTAGCCAAATTATCTTTTACATCAATTTCAGTAATTTTATTACCTTGGAAAGCATCGCTACCAATTCCAGAAAGATAATACGGCTTAGAGTCTGAATCGTGCTCTTTGCCCTTGTCATCAATTACGCCTTCAAACACAACTTTTTCAATTTCATTAGCTACAAAAGCACCATTATGTATTGAAATTACACTTTTCGGAATAGTAACAGTTCCCTTAATTTTGTTCCAGCCGAACGCACCGTATTCGATGATTTTAAGAGATTGCGGAAGAGTGACACTTTCTATATAATGTTCACCCTCGATATGCTCATGATTTTTGCCAACTTGTTTCGCTTTACCTGTAAAAGCAACTTCTCCAATTACTTCTATACCTTCTGGAATTACAATATGCGGATTTTTCTTAAGCTTTGCAAGGCCTTTTTCATTAAGTCCTGGAACAATAACATTTTCTGTACCAGCTGGTTTTCCATCATGATCAGTAACAGTAATATCTTTCCTGTACCCAATCTGTTTGCCGTCAGGGGTGATATTAAAGTCGTCACGCGTCCAAGTTAAAGATTCATCATTTGTGCTACTTGAATCAGTTGAAGCTGCTCTGGATTCTTCATATGCAGTTACGCTTCTATCTTCACGATTATTTGTTTGAAGATTAGTATTGCTTACATCAATAAGAGTTTGAGTAAGTTTAGTAGTTTCAAAATTTTCAGTAGCGTCTACAGGTTTAGAAGATTTAACAACATCATTATCAGTTTTTGCAGTTTCGGTAATTTTTGCAGCTTCATTAGAATTGGAGGAATTGATATTTTCAGAGGATTTTACGGAAGTGCTATCTAAAGCCCCCCCCATGCTGGTTTTTACTAGGATTTGTAGCATAAGAGTTTGCGTTAGAAGAATTTACAGTTGTATTAATACCATCACTCACTGAGGTATCGGCAGCATTTGCACTTTGTGCTACACAAAAAGCACACGCAGCAGTAGCAATACCCATCATAGTGCTAGTCAAAATTATGTTAGTTCTCTTACTCATTTTTCCTCCCGCAAAACCAAATTTTCTAGAATAATTACCAAAATAACGGAATCAACACCAAAACAAGTATAATACAGGCATTTAACAGCATTGAATCTTCAGACATTCTACAACTTACAACTTCAATCTCAACAAAATGTAACCAAACTCACAATAAGCTTAATAAATCTTAAACAAACAACCATTAAGCCAACAATCACACAAAAACATTCTCATACTCAACTTTTGCAAGTCCGAAGCAATTGCATATGCATAAACGCCATTATAGATAGCAAAATAATCAAATATGCTGGAAGCAAAGACATAGACACGTTTTGACCAATAAACCCAAAGATTGCAGGCATCAACATTGATCCAATATACGCGCTAGCCATTTGCATGCCAACAATCGCTTGTGATTTATCAGCTCCAAAATAATGCGGTGTAGAGTGAATAACACATGGATAAATAGGCGCACACCCTAAACCAATAATCACAAATCCTGCAACTAATGCTATATGATTTGGCAATGGCAATAACAACACAAGAATGCCTAGAATCATCACTAGTTGTCCAAGACGAATCATGTTTTCGTCATTAAAACGCATTGTCAAAAATCCGCTTATAAATCGTCCTGCTGTAATACCAACATAAAATAAACTTGCCCATCCCGCTGCAACAACACGACTAACGGACCCATACAAAACCATGTAACTACTAGCCCATAATCCTGCAGTCTGTTCAATAGCACAGTAGCAGAAGAACATTATAAGAATATTTTTAGCTCCAGGAATGCGCAAAACTTCCGCAAAAGATAGCGTTTTAGAATATTCTTTAGATATCTGAATAGATTTCTGTAATTCATGTGCTTTACGATTATTCCACAATGGCAAACTTATAAACAATATTACAGTTAATATCACTTGAACAATCGCAATATACTGATATCCTGCAGACCATCCAAATCCGTGAGAAAGCGCAAAACCCATAACGTAAGGTCCAGCTGAAGCTCCAATACCCCACATGCAGTGAAGCCAGCTCATATGACGGCTTTCGTAGTGCAAAGCAACATAATTATTAAGAGCAGCGTCTACCCCTCCAGCACCTAGCCCGTACGGGATTGCTAACAAAATAAGCACAATATAATTCGGCGCAAAAGAAAAACCCAACAATGCCAATGCAGTTAAAGCAACAGACACAAACGTAACTTTGCCTGCACCAAAACGCTTAGTCATCCTGTCACTCAGTAGAGCAGAAACAATAGTTCCTGCAGAAATAACCATTGATATTCCGCCAGCCCAAGAAATTTGCGCGCCAATATCGTGACTCATAGTCGGCCAAGCAGATCCTAAAAGAGCATCAGGCAAACCCAAACTGATAAATGCTAGATAAATAATTGCAAGAAGAAGATTAATCATATTCACATATTAATTCATAAAACTAGTTATAAGTTTTCGCATTAGGATCATATTTCATTTGCTTAGCTTCTTCAAATGCAGCAAGCGTATCAGAATTGGGAATATTATATTTCTTGCAAAGAGCACAATCTGTTGTAGAGAGATCAAAAATAGCATCTAAATCAGTCATGCAACACTCCTACTGCAAATATGTGTTACTAGGAAAGACAAAAATTAGCAACAATAAAAATGATACAATATTCAACAGCATAAGCAATACTGTAAGTGACCAAATGAGTTCAACGTCTTATTTAAACTAAATAAAAGTTTCAAATTTACATTTTATTGAAGATAATCTTAAAGGATAAAAACAAGCCAAATACATTAATAAGGCTAATAAATTTTATTCTAGAATGCTTAGAAATTATTTATGCATCAATAGATGCATTTTTCTTGATAAATGCACCTATTTTTTGTATCATACGACTAGAGGTGATGTATGAACAAGAACTATAACCAGAATTACACAAAAGAAGAAATTTCAGCAATACTTGCAAAGATAAAAGACTGCATAAGGAATGACCGTTTTACCATCTCATTAAACGAAAATCGTCAAGAAAACATAAACTTCATTCGAGAATACAACATACGATCAGATATTCAGAAAAATATACTTCTCAACATAGAAGTGGAAGATTTTTGTCATTCGTTAAAAAACAAAAAAAGAGGCTATGAATATGAAACGCTTTACGTATTCGCACCACGCGTAAAACTATCACACGTAGGTAAATGTGAGATGGTAAACATTTACACGAAGTTTAATATCATTACTATTTCTCAGCAAAATAGAACAGTTGTTATTTCATTCCATAAAGCAAATAAACAGATAGATTATTTATTTAAATAATCTAATAAACAACTCAAAAAGATAATAAATCTGCTAATTTTCAATAAAAGGCTCATAATGAAAGATAATAAGACATTTTGTGAAGAATGCAGGAATGACGTTGAGTACTCAACAAAATCCGTTCCAATGACTGCATCTATCAAAGGAAAACAATATTCCTACACTGGCACAGAAGCACACTGCAAAGAATGCGGCTCTGCTGTATATGTACCCGAAATTATTGACGCGAATCTTCGAGCATTGTATGACGAGTATCGTAAAGAAAACAATATTATTCCGCTTGACAAAATCAACGAAATACCTGCTAAATACTCAATAGGCAAGCGTCCACTTTCACTGCTTCTCGGTTGGGGTGAACAAACGTTTTCTAGATTTGCAGACGGAGACATTCCTTCAAAACAATATTCTGATATTTTGCTACGCATTTATAATGATCCGGAATATTACTTGCAATTATTAATCAGCAATAAGGATAATCTGAAATCTGCAATTAGTTACGAAAAAAGTTATAAAGCAACACAAAAACTAATACGCGAATTACAAAATAACTTTGCAAACAATAACTTTGATGGCAATAAGTCGAGTGACAAAATAAACAATGTAATACAATACTTGCTTATAAAGTGTGAGGATATAACTACCCTAGCCTTGCAAAAATCCTTATACTACATTCAGGGTTTTTATTTCGCTTTTTATAAATCATTCATATTTACCGATGATTGTCAAGCATGGATTCATGGACCTGTATATAAAGACGTCTATTTGCGTTATAAAGACTACACTTTTACTCCAATAGATTCACCGACAACAGAAATATCAGGAATTAAATCATCAGAAAAATTAGCGGATTACAAACATGTTCAAAAAAGTGATGTGACATTATTTACATCAGAACTAACAACCACACTATCAGCTACCGAAAAAGCAGTATGCGATAGCGTTATTGATAATCTTTGCTGCTACAGCGGTAAAGAACTTGAACGATTTACGCATCATGAGGAGCCTTGGATACTTACTCGCGGAAATCTAAAAACTAATGATTCATCAAATAAAATAATCAGCAAAAAGATAATTGGCGAATACTTCACAAAAATAAAAGAAAAATACAATATGATAAATCCAGATGATATTCGCCAGTATGCGAAAGATATGTTTGCCAGTAAATAAAGCGAAACAGAAACAAAACACAATAAAATCAAATTCCCCCTGCAAACAACCATACAAGTTACACAACAGGGGGAATTCTTGAATCACAATATCAACACAACATAACTAGATTCTTACATAAAATCAACCTACTACATGCATATTTAATGCTTGCGGCGAGACTTGAACATAGACAAACCAAAGCCAGCAAACAAAGACACAAACAAAGCACTTATAGACATAACCAGTGAAACACCAGTATCAGGCAAATGCTTAGCAGGAGACTTAGCATTATAAGCTTCACCAGCATCAACAGCCTTAAAACGCTGCTCAACAGAACGCTCCACTGGCTTATCTGCAGTACGAACAGGATTCAACACAGGCTGCTCAACAACAGAATACTCTGGATTCTCAGGAACAACCTCAGGAAGAGGAATCCACGAATCATCAGGAACATCAGGAACGTCAGGAACTGGTATTGGCTCAAGTTCAGGAGTCACATCTGTCTCAGGAGCTGGAGTCGGAGTTGGTGTAGTTTCAGGAGTTGGAGATGGCGTAGGAATAGGAGGAGTTGGCTTCTTCTTCAATACAAAAGTAATAAATTGTATAGCAGTAGTCTTTCCAGTTTGAAGTCCGATATTAATATCTGCACTAGTTTTGGAATCCTGCTTATTTGAATCTACAACCCAATCGTACCCTTCAGGCGCTTGAGCTGTAGGTTTTACAGTATAGTTTCCTGGAGTCAAATACACAGCACCGTTAGATAAGTAACCAGTAAAACCTTTAAGAAGAGTAGTGTCAGTTGACTTCATCATAGTCACTAGATCGTTTATACTGCTGGCAACAATATCACCACTCGCAGCAGCAAATTCATTGCCAATTTTCGCATTACCAGAATCTAAAAGCTCGTACTTTGCATTTGATTCAAATGTTCCATCAGACTTCTTATACTTAACGACCAACTGCGTAGGAATTGCTCTAAAAGTAACATAATAATGTTTACGTGTAAGACGCTTAACAGGCTTGCCATCCTTCATTTCATAAGCAAAGGAAAGATAGTGATTACCAGGATCTTCCTTAGTATCCTTATCGTTCGCAAACTCATGATTCTTGTTCTGAGGCTTATCAATGTCATTATCCCAATACACGTATCCTGGAATATTCTTACCAGTAAGATCAGTAAGTATAGGACGCTTCGCATATTTTATATCTGGATCTTTATCAAAAGACAAAATAGATGTCTTACCGTCACCACTATCTGTTCGATAGAAGGCTGCTTTATCAGTTATTACAGCAGAAGTACCAGAAATATCCGCCAATCCCGCAATTTCGTAAAATGGAACCGACGATATTAGAGTACCCTTCTTCTTGTCTGCATCAGTTAAAGATGGATGAGTGTCAGAATTTCCTCGCTGCTTTAACTTACCATCTTTATCTACCCCATTTGGATTCTTAGATCTATATTGCAAATCATCCACAAAATGGAACTGCGCATCTGCTGCAGAAAAATAACGATTATAACTTGTATTGCACCCAGCATGATGACAATAAACATACACAAATTTAAATCTTTCAAAATTAAACTTATACTTATACGTGAGTTTTAGGTATAAGTAATTTTTGAAAGCATACTCAGAGCGAATATCAATAGACTTTTTACAATTCTTTGCAACAGTATAACCATTTAATTCAAAATCAACTGGTTCAGCAGAAGCTGTAATTGTTTGTTCAGAGCCTGCATAAATACTACCATCTTTTGATATAGAACCATTTACAGACACACCCTGAGATGAAGTAATCTGTGACTCATTTTTGCCAGAAACATAATCATTTTTATATACTTTGTAAACAATATATTCTCCATCAACATTCTTTAAGAATCTATTTTTAACAATCTCACTTTTGGGATTAGGATTATCTGAAGTGGCAGCAGGCTTAAAATAAATTTTTTCTACAGAAGTTTCTTTATTCTTAAACGCTTTTTCAATCTCGTCATCTGAAATTACATCTGGAAATGGATTTGTGATTTTTTTAGTAGTATTATTCACATAAGTGTACTTAATTTGGTCATCATCTTCGCCAACTTTCTTATAGTTAGCAGCAGTATCAAATACAGGCGTTTCCTCAGGAGCACTTCTATCTTCATCAACAGATTTAGCATGTTCTGAGGAAGTGCTATCTAAAGCCCCCCCCCCGGTGTATTAGAAGTTGCGGCAGAAGAATTTACAGACGTATTAACACCAGAAGAAGCAGCTGAAGTTTCAGCAGCATTCGCACTTTGCGCTACACAAAAAGCACAAGCAGCAGTAGCAATACCCATCATAGCGCTAGTCAAAATTATATTAGTTCTCTTACCCATTTTTCCTCTTAAAGATATATAACGCAATAATGTAAAAACATACACACATTGTACGCTTTATAGTCGAAATACTAATGCAAGCATGATATATCACGCGATCGTTTAATTTATTACAAAAGTCATGCATTAACACATATTTTAGAATTATGCATCTCATCAAGCAGATCTTGAACCAAATATCCGTCGCTCATACAATGCATATCCGAAATACCATTACGCATCAAATCATAAGTGACGGAATGGTAAAATACGTCAAGCGCCTGCTCATAACTCAACCCAGCACGCTCAGCTAACAAACTTACAACCCTAGCATACTCTTTTGCAACAAAATAGGATTCGCCTTCAAAATCCATCACTCCCCTAAAACTTGCCACACCTTTTTCACGCATAAAGGAAATAATGTCATTTGTAATATACTCTTTGCCTTGAGTATGCAAAACATCATAAGATGGAACAATATAAGACATAAGAATATTACTTTTCTTAGTCAAAGCATCATACGTATCTCGAGGGTTTTGATTAAGCTTATTTGCAACATTTTCAATACAAAATATTGCAAAATCAAGCTTATCTTTGTCAAAGACTTCTTGCTTATTACCAATCATAAACCCTCCTTTTTAAGATAAAGCACAATAGAACACTGACTTACAAAGTAATAATTCTTAAAACAAACCTTTAATACAGTTTACATCAAAAATCGCATATAAAATAAGGCTTCTGACTTTATGTTATAAAACATTTACTCAGAAGCCTTATTCCAATATTTTTTAATTCTTATACGCGTTTATACGCGATTATATGCGATATTTGCGTTTAATGCTTGCGGCGAGACTTGAACATAGACAAACCAAAGCCAGCAAACAAAGACACAAACAAAGCACTTATAGACATAACCAGTGAAACACCAGTATCAGGCAAATGCTTAGCAGGAGCCTTAGCATTATAAGCTTCACCAGCATCAACAGACTTAAAACGCTGCTCAACAGGATGCTCCACTGGCTTATCTGCAGTACGAACAGGATTCAACACAGGCTGCTCAACAACAGAATACTCTGGATTCTCAGGAACAATCTCAGGAACAGGAATCCACGAATCATCAGGCACATAAGGAACATCAGGAACGTCAGGAACTGGTATTGGCTCAGGTTCAGGAGTCACATCTGGCTCAGGCATAGGAGTCGGCGTTGGTGTTGGTTCAGGAGTTGGAGATGGTGTAGGAGATGTTTCTTTTACATACGACGCATATACAGTCATATCACTATTAGCTACAACAGTATCACCAGTAAACGCATCACCAGTTCCATTTTTATCCTGATACCAACCATTAAAAGTAAAACCAGCTTTAGTAGGATTAGCAGGCATAGACTGGTCAGTCCATTCATCACCACTAATAGACTTATTGTCTTGCACTTTTACTTGTGCATATTGAGTATCTCCATCCATAAAAGTAACTGTATGACCAGCAACCTCCCACTTAGGGAATACAACAAATGTGTGATTTGTAGAGCAATATTGCGTACCGAGTTTACTGCCAAACGTATTAACGCCCTTGTTGTCTCTAAGTACAGCAAATAAATATGGGTAGGTAGTAGTTTGATCGTTAAATGGTACGTACGCAACGGTTGCGCTATTTATGATTTTCTTATCATCGTCATCCATACGGTCATATGATGTATATGGACGATTATTTGTCTTTTTTGCAACATAGAACTGCCAGCCAACAAACTTGTAACCTACTTTAACAGGAACCTTAGGTTTACCTTTTTCATCCGTTGGGAACTGAATAGCATTATCTTTTACACGAATACGCTCAAAAATATTATCCTTGTTATACGTGAACTTCCAGTTTCCGTCAGATTGATACTCCTTATTAGAGTTTTGAGGCTGCGAGTACGAGAAACACTTAGCTGCCACAGACTCATCCTTGGCATAAACAATCTCCAAGGCATTTAGACGAAAATATTTATTTTGATAGTTTTTATTAGACCCTTTAGATGGATTCCACGTAAAGTGCGTGACATCAGGTTCAAACGATTGTGATTCATCTGTGGCAACATTGTTATACGTCACATAATACGGGCTTGGAACTGTGCTGTTTACCACTGACACTTCATAAGTATGGCTTGAATCATAACTACCCAAGCTTTTGGTTGCACTAGTAGCAGTATCAGGATCATAAGTTCCAGTAGTTGTTGCTACTACCTTGTTATCAGTTGTATCTTTTATCTTAAACTGAATCTTCTTAAATGCATCCTTTACGTCTTGTCTAGTTGAGTCCAGCGTGGAACCAAAGTCCCAACTCTCAAAATTCAATTGACCAAAATCACTATCACCCTTAATAAATGCATTTTTATTATCCTTGTTCATAGTTTCCCAGCAAAGACTTACTTTAAGCTCGGTTGTTTGTGTTTGAGGTTTAGGAGTTTGATTAGGAGCTGGCTTACCACTAGCAAAAAGCGCTTGATTAAAAATTGTTGGTGAAACTGGATCTTCCTCACCCTTAGACTTTGAATCAATATTTAATTCAGTCTTTGTATCAGTATTTACAACAGAATCTGCATTAGATTTAGCAGTAGTATCAACTACAGAATTTACATTAGTATTTGCAGAAAGCTTGATACTAGACTTTACATCGCTCTTAGCTTCAAGCTTGGATTCAGTTTTTGTATTAGAATTTGGTTTCGAATTCGTTTCAGGTTTTATATTATCTTTATCAGAAGAATCAGAAGACTTTATTACACTCTTATCAAAAGTACCAGTTTTTTGAGAAGAGCTATTTTCAATTGGGGGGGGGGTAGTAACTTTTGCAGTTGAAGTGCCAGAATCCACGTAAGTATCAGCAGCATTTGCAGTTTGAGCCATGCAAAAAGCGCAAGCAGCAGTAGCAATACTCATCATCGTAGTCGATAATAAAATCACAGTTTTCTTGTTCATTTTTCCCTCTTATAAAACAAATTCTAAGAAAATCAATAAATGCAAAATCCCAGATTCACTTCCACTATTGAAGCAAACCTGCATTCGCAATTATATCATAAAATCATTATAACTTAACTAAATGTCATAATGTAATTACAATTCAAAATTTGTAATACACATTATATAATGCGAAGAAAATTACAAATTAAATAACTTAACGCACAAGTAAAACAAAATCAGGTATCGATTTTGGAACGATCGAAGTCGTCAGCGTTATCAACAATAAACTGCTTGCGCGGAGGAACATCATCACCCATAAGCAAATCGAATACTTCGCTCGCCTGCTGAGCATCTTCCATACGAATCCTTCTTAGCATTCGCGTTCTAGGGTCCATAGTGGTGTCTGCAAGCTGATCCGCATCCATCTCACCCAAGCCCTTGTAGCGCTGAATATCGCTGTTAAAATCAATGCCCTTAGCTTGCAAATCATCAAGTTTTCCAGCCAATTCGTCATCGGAATACGTGTAAATATACTCGCCTTTGTGCTTTCCAGCGAGCGCAATTCTGTGAAGCGGAGGCACTGCAGCATAAACGTGACCGTACTCAATAAGCGGACGCATATAACGGTAGAACAGCGTTAGCAACAAAATACGAATATGCGCGCCGTCAACATCAGCATCTGTCATCATAACAATCTTGTTATAACGCGCTTGCGAAATATCAAAACTTGCTCCCGATCCTGCTCCAACAACCTGAATAATTGCAGCGCACTCTTTGTTTGAAAGCATTTGTGCAAGGCTTGCTTTTTGAACGTTCAAAATTTTACCGCGAATTGGCAAAAGCGCTTGGAAAGCAGAATTTCGAGCAGCTTTTGCCGTACCAAGTGCAGAATCACCCTCGACGATGAAAAGTTCTGCAACATCATCGTTTCCAGGCTGGCAATCAGAAAGTTTTGGTGGCATTGAAGCAGACTCAAGTGCATTCTTTCTACGAGTAACTTCCTTAGTTTTACGCGCTTGAATACGCGCATGCATTTCGGAAACAATTTTCTCCAAAACTCTGGCAGACTGCTCTTTGAATCCTCGCTTGGATCCGCTAATCATTTCCCCAAATTGAGCGTCAGTCATTTTTGTAACGATTGGCTTAACTTGAGCAGTTCCAAGAACATCCTTAGTTTGACCTTGGAATTGAGGTTCAGCAATGCGAACTGTTACAACAGCCACCATTCCAGCTAGAATATCGTCTCGCTCAATCTTAGTGTTTGAATCTTTAAGATTGACTTTAAGCTTTCTGGCATTATCTTCAACAGCTTTACGAATTTGCTTAGTCAATCCTTGCAAGAATCCGTCTACGTGCATGCCTCCGCCAGGAGTTTCAACAACGTTTACGAAACTAATAATCGTTGAATCGTAGCCATTTACCCAGCGCATTGCAATGTCAACGCCACACTTACGCGTCACTTGCTGAGCATGTAAATCTCCAGCAGAATCAACAGCTTGTGTCTCCTCTACATACGTATCTTCGCCAGAAATACGCCAAATATCTGAGACTGCTTGACCCTTTGAAAGAAAATCAACGAAATCTTTTACTCCGCCGTTATGCAAAAATTCAACCACTCGAGGATGATGCTTATTTTGCAATTCTCTAGAAGACTCACTATTTGCAACAGATTGCGCAGTGGTTTCTTCTGATTCGCCATCAGATTCGGATTCTTCTGATTCATATTCAGATTGATTTAGCTCATTAGATTCATTATCTACGGTTGCTTGCGATTCATCCTTAAAAGCCAAATCATCTGTTAAATCACTAGTATTAGCATTCGCATCATCACTAGCGCTAACATCAATCTCTTGAATATCGCTAAATTCGCCTTCTAGCACGTGTTCGTCAATAACAGTAATGCGCAAGCCTGGAACCAAAAAACTAGTTTGACGAACTCGATCAATTAACTGTTCATAACTAAAGCGAGCTGTTGAGTTAAAAATCTCAGGATCAGCCCAATAGCGAACTCGAGTACCTGTAGTTTTTGGCGAAACAGTACCAATAATCTCAAGCTCAGTAGGCTTGTTCTTGCGAGTGCGCTTAAACGGAGAAGCTGGAGACGGATGCATTGGATCTGCGTCACTATAAACTCCAGGATGACCCTGATGGAAAGCCATGTGATGCGTTTTACCATCACGATCAACTTCAACATCCAATCGCAAGCTCAACGCATTTACAACAGAAGATCCAACGCCATGCAAACCACCTGCAGCATTGTACGAAGCATTACCAAACTTAGCTCCAGCGTGAAGCTTAGTTAAAACAACTTCAACACCTGTAAGTTTTGTTTTAGGCTCTACATCTACTGGAATACCACGTCCATTATCTGCAACTTCAATAGAACCATCATCGTGAAGAGTGACGATAATATGGTCACAAGCCCCAGCTAAAGCCTCATCAACAGCATTATCAATGATTTCCCAAAGGCAATGCATTAAACCTTGACTATCAGTGGTGCCAATATACATGCCTGGGCGCTTTCGTACAGCATCCAAGCCTTCAAGCACAGTCAAACTGTCGGCATCATACTGTTCTCGATCTTTATTAGAGACCACTTCTACCCCTTGTACAACACGAATATTAAGCAACCACTAAGCAATAAGTGTCGCATCCCTGCTAAACAAAGCAACAATACGACACTTTACTTGTTAATTATTCTAAAATCACTGATCTAAGAAGTCACGCAAAGTTTGCGATCTGGAAGGATGACGCAACTTAGACATTGTCTTAGACTCAATCTGACGAATACGCTCACGAGTAACACCATATACTCGACCAATATCGTCTAAAGTCTTTGGCTGACCATCTTCCAAACCGTAGCGCATTTTAATAACGCCAGCTTCCCTAGGAGACAAAGTTTCAAGAACTTGTCTAAATTGTTCCTGAAGAAGCGAGAATGCTACAGCGTCCGATGGAGCGATTGCGTCAGTATCTTCAATCAAATCGCCAAACTCAGAATCACCATCTTCACCCAAAGGAGTGTGCAAAGAAATTGGCTCACGACCATACTTCTGTACTTCTTGCACCTTTTCAACAGGCATATCAAGCTCGCGCGCAAGCTCATCTGGCGTAGGTTCGCGACCCAAATCTTGAAGCATCTGGCGCTGGACTCTAGAAAGCTTATTAATAACTTCAACCATATGCACTGGAACTCGAATAGTACGAGCCTGATCTGCCATAGCACGAGTAATAGCCTGGCGAATCCACCAAGTAGCATAGGTTGAGAACTTAAAGCCCTTCTTCCAATCGAACTTTTCTACTGCGCGAATTAAACCAAGATTACCTTCCTGAATCAAATCAAGGAAAAGCATGCCTCTACCTGTATAACGCTTTGCAAGAGAAACCACAAGACGCAAGTTTGCTTCAAGAAGATGATCTTTAGCTTTCTTACCGTCTG
The DNA here is from genome assembly GCF_049262735.1 of Gardnerella sp. DNF00476. Classification (NCBI taxonomy): domain Bacteria; kingdom Bacillati; phylum Actinomycetota; class Actinomycetes; order Bifidobacteriales; family Bifidobacteriaceae; genus Gardnerella; species Gardnerella sp. DNF00476. The sequence continues at coordinate 1,400,554 of NZ_CP058401.1, read as the reverse complement.
CTGCAGCCCACTTAAGCTCACGCTTACGCTTAAACTCCATTTGGTCAATTTGCGTATCAAGCAAATGCTGAGCATACAGACCAGCCTCAATACGCTCTGACAAATCAACTTCCTGCTCTGCGTTAAGCAGGCTCACGCGACCAATCTGCTTTAAATAATCCTTAACAGGATCCGCTGTAGCGCCAGTGGCGATTACTCGACGCTTAGGATTTCCAGAAGGCGTAAGATTATCGTCGTCATCATCATCTCGAACAATAAAAGCACCTTTTGCTTGTGGAACTTGTGGCGCCTCTTCTTTATTATCTTCAGAATCTTCGGAATCTTCATCATCTGGAATGTCATCCAGATTATTTATATCGTCAACGTCATCTAAATTGTCAACATCGTCTACATCAAGATCATCATGGATTTCATCAAAATCTTCTAAATCCATATGTTCTTCATCTGTATCCATGTCTGCATCAACGTCAACATCTACATCTTGATCATCAACATCTTCTGACATTTTAAATTCCTGATTTTCTTCCTTGCCCATCTTGGAATCGACAATAGATGTATCTTCGCTCGCCAAACTTTTCCTCCTGTAGATTCCCTGCTATGTGCAAAGTAATCCGCCATATTAAGGCATTCATCATACCTTGCTATGCCCTTTAAAGGCATCTCACTATACCACAAAGGCATAGTTATGGCAAGGGCAACTTTTACTTAAGAAGTAAATCATCTTCTAAGGACGATTTTTTCTGCTTCCCTACTTGCGGCGTGGCGAATTTTCTACACCATGCTGGCTCAACATGACTTTTGTATGCATTATCCACAATCATAGCCATAGAACAATCAGGATCAATTTCTAGCGCCATTGAAACGTATCTTTCAACATCTCCTAGCTTAAACCACCAGCTTATATAAGACATTAATGCGTAAACTTGTACTTTTAATTTAGGATTATTATCTACAACATAAGTCATAGCTTTTAGCAAGTTAACAACGTCTAGCGCTTTACAAATATCAGGCAACTCATATTCTTCGTTAAATTTTTCTTCTAGAAAATCTCTTAATTCCTTAGATCTTTCTTTTTCTCGTGGAGCTAAAGCTAGCACGAGTAGATCATTTATGTTGTAATACTCGCCTTTACTGTCTAGTAAAGACACAAGCAGAGTATCTCGAACATTAATGTTATTTAGCATTGCAATCGGCAACATTATTAAGTCATAACCCACAATATTGCCGTCTTTTTTAGAAACCATGTTATGCCAGTTTCGTATAGATTGTGTAACAAAAATATCATAACTTGAAAATACAGCTTCCTCTTTTTTAACATTCAAATTTTTGCTCATATAATCTATGCCTATGTATTTTTCAAAAAGATCTGGCGTTAAATCTCTAAGACATTTAATCCAATAATCTTCATAATTATGATGTTTGTTAATATAATCTTTAGGAATATCTAAAACTGTCATACATTCTTTTGGAACATTACTGATATTCACTTTTTCTATACTATTTCCAGCAACACAAGTCATAGCAAAGTACTCTTCAGATATTCCGCAAAACGTACCTGCAGCATATAAATTTGTTAATTCTTTCAAAGTTGAATATTCATGATCATTATCTTCAAAAACTTGCTTGTTTTTCAATTCACTTTTTATTTGCATAATTCCTCCTTATTTTGTTGTGTTTTTATACTGTTTTTAACTTGGTAATAAGAGTTTTGCAGCAGAAACAAATTAGTGCAATAAAAATAACGCAATGTGGTTAAAGGCTATAAAATCCTAGAAAATACTAGAAAAATACTCATTTTGTAATGTCTAAGGCATGTGGATAACTCTTAATATGAGTTTAGATTCGCAAAAGTCATGTATAGAGACGCGTATAAGCGAATTAATTTATGACCAATTTAATTCTTTAGCTTGTAAAAACCTTATTTCTAGTTGTGATAAAACACTTAAAGATGTAGTGAAACAAGCAATTTCTTCTAGTGAAGGCGGCAAAAGACTCAGAGCTTACTTAGCTTTAGAAGCTTTCGATGCAGTACGCTGTAACTGCTCTAAAGACACTGCATATTGCGCAATGCTAGATGTTGCATGTGCTTTAGAAGTCTTTCAAACTGCAGCACTTGTACATGACGATATAATCGACGAATCTGCTTTAAGACGAGGAAGACCAAGCGCATATTGCGCATTGAGCAAAGCATGCAATAGCAAGCATATCGGCATTGGACTTGGATTAATGCTTGGAGATATTTTAGCAACTCAAAGCTTTGACATAACTAGAAAAGCATGTACTAATTTGCGCAATCCTCAAGAAGTTTTAGGCGAGTTTGCAAATATGCAAAGAAATGTTGGTATTGGTCAAGTTTTAGATCTTTCCATAGAAATGATGAGCCTTAAAAATCCAAAGAAACTAGCAGAATCCTCAATAAATGTTTTTCGTTGGAAAACTGCAAGTTACACAACTATAGCTCCACTTGCGCTCGGATTTTTATCTGCTGGACTTAATAAAAATTACGCTATTAAGTTGGCGAATGATATTGGTGAACCATTGGGAATTGCTTTTCAGATTGCAGATGATCTTATTGATATTGTTTCAGATTCTGCTCACACTGGAAAGCCTATTGGAGGCGATATTCGAGAAGGTAAACGCACTGTCCTTTTGGCTGATGCTCTAGATCTTTCTTCAAGCGAAGACCGTCTATTTTTGATAGATGCTTATAACTCTAATAATCGCAATGAAGATGATGTTAATAGGATTATTAACATTTTCAATCAGAGTGGTGCTATAAGTAAGTCTAAAAAGCGCATTCACAATCTTTGGGTTGAATCGCAAGAAAAAATAGATAACAGTACATTATCTGAATTTGGAAAATCCATATTGAACGAGGTTTCTAGCAAATTCATTCCTAGAGAATGGCAGTAAAATCACTGATATACTAAATATTTAGTGGATACTGTATTGCCTGTACACTTTTAGGTAGTTGGTTTAATACGCGTATAAGGGATTTACTACATGAGTGAAGTTCAAGCGCAACCAGGAATGTGTATTGAGAATCGCTATCGCATAATGCGGAAGATAGCAGAAGGCGGCATGGCTACCGTTTATCAAGCGCAAGATGAGCGTCTTAATCGCCCAGTTGCGCTTAAAATCATGCATACTCAACTAGCTCAAGGAATACATAGAGAGCAATTTATTGCAAGATTTAGGCGTGAAGCTACATCTGCCGCTGCAATAGCGAATCCTCATATTGTTCAGGTTTACGATACTGGCGAATTTGAAGGGCTTGACTACTTGGTGATGGAATATGTTCATGGAGTAAATCTTAGATACGAAATGAACAAATATGGCACATTTAGCCTAAAAGACACTCTTCGAGTTCTCGCGGAAACTTTAGATGGTCTTGCATCCGCACACCTTGCTGGTGTTGTACACAGGGATATTAAACCAGAAAATATTCTTATTAACGACCGCGGTCACGTGCAAATAACTGATTTTGGTCTTGCTCGCGCTATATCGCAAGCTACACTTTCTTCTACTGGTCTTCTTCTTGGAACCGCCGCATACCTAGCTCCAGAAATGATTGAAAAAAATCTTGCCACTCCTCAAGGAGACTTATACTCTGCTGGAATGATGGCTTGGGAAATGCTTGCTGGACGTGTTCCATTTAGCGCAGATAATCCTGTTACGCTTGTTTTTAAGCATGTTCATGAAGACACTCCATCTATAAAAACAATTTGTAGCGATATCAACTCTTCTATAGCTGATTTTCTTGCATCTATTACTGCTCGAGAAATGGAAAAAAGACCGAGTGACGCTTCTAAAGCACTTAGTATGCTTAGACAAATTTGCGCTAATATGCCTAAAGAAGATTGGCAATATAAGTTTAATCCAAATTACGATAATGAAGATCAACTTTTAAATACGACTTTAGACGCAATCAAAACTGAAAATAGAATGTCTGATTCAGATAAATTCGATAAAAGAAATTACTCTAACATACCTCTTCCTCCTAATGCGAACGATGCGAATAATGCTGATAAAGTTAGTAAAGAGAATGTAAATCAGAGTAGTTCTAATCCTAACAATATTGGAAATGAGGTCTTGTCTAAAACTAAAGACCTTGATAAAACAACTGATATTGATAAAACAACTGATATTGATGCAACTATGACAATAGTTCAAAAAAACAGTAACACTGATTTTAACTATTCCAATAGTCAAAATTCTTCAAACAGTGTGAATCAACTTGAAGATTTTAATGATAGCAATATGCTAACTATTGCTATGCGTGCTCCTCAATTTAATAAGAATGATTTAAGTACTGACGGTAAAAGTCAAAACTCTAATCATAAAAAATTACACAATAAAGTTGTTATTATAGCTGTTAGCAGCGCGGCAGTTGTTGCAGCAGCAATCGCATTTGGTTCTTACTGGTATTATCTAGGACCTGGAAGCTACTGGTCTTTGCCGAAACCAAATACGCAGTCATGCAAAACACAAGAAGCTTGCAAAATCACAAATATTCCATGGTTTGATTACGAGCAAACTCTTAAAATATCCAATATTCCTTATTCTGTTCAAAAAGAATTTAGCGATAATATACCTTCTGGAAACATTATTTCCACTAATCCTGATTTCAGTGGCGGTTATGTATCTAAACACGGAAATAATAAAGTTCATGTTATTGTGTCAAAAGGAATACGACAATCTACAATTCCTGAAGATATTATCGATCCAACATCAACAACTGGTAAGAATCCTATAAAAGCTTTACGCAAAGCTGGTTTTACTTCTATTAATCACAAAGAAAGCAACGACGTTTATTCATTAGATGTTCCTAAAGGCTGTGTTGTAGAAATTTCTCCAACACCAGGAATGCAAATGAATCACAATAAGAACATTACTGTTGTATTATCTAAAGGTCCTATGCCTGTTTCTATGCCAGATGTTGTTAACCGAACAAAAGAAGATGCGGATAAAGCATTTAACGACGCAAAACTTGTTCCAACATACAGTGAAGAGTTCAATGATACCGTTGAAAAAGGCAAAATTATTAGCACATCTGTAGAAAAAGGAGCGCAACTTCATTGGGGAGATAAACTCAATGTCGTTGTTTCTAAAGGTCCAAGAACTGTTACTATGCCAGATGTTCGCAATAAAAATGCTAACGACGCTCGAAAAGCTCTTGAAGCCCTAGGACTAAAAGTAAATGTTTCCGCTCCGCTTGGAGACTTTATGCACACGGTAAGATTCCAGTCTGTAGCTCCTGGTACGCAAGTTCGTGTTCTTGATGAAAGAGGAAACCCAACAGTTGTTACATTAACCGTTATTTGATTTATACAAATAACGTAGGTAATGCTACACACACATTGTATGAAATGTTGTATGAAATGTTGTGAGTTATGTTGTAGGTTGTTTGAATCAAAATATTTTTACTCAAATAATCTACAACAAACAATTTATCAGCTTATTTCGCTGATTCTGCCATAATACGCTTTTTAACGGTTTGAGCATATTCGTCAACATATTCTTGACCGCTCATTTTTTGAATTGTCTTGGTTACTCTATCGGTAAGCTCACGAAGAATATCGTGCGTAATATCTTCTGGATTCATTTTTTCAACTTCAATAGGCTCGCCATAAATAGCCTTTGTATAGCCCTTTGCAGGCATAACCTGACCATGCCTTTGCAATTCCCTAGTACCAATAATCGCAACTGGAATAATCGGGCATCCTGTTTCCAAAGCTAAGCGAGCTGCACCAGTATGTCCCTTATACAATCTTCCATCAGGACTTCTAGTTCCTTCAATATGAATTCCAAAAAGCTGTCCATTTTCTAATATCGCACGAGCATGATTCAATGCCCCAAGAGATTTAGAACCTCCAGAACGATCCACTGGGAATACGCCAACGGACGTAAACCACCATTTTTTAAAGCGACCCTTTAATCCTTTGCCTTCAAAATACTCGGCTTTACCCATAAAATGAATCATCCTAGGGCATGTGAGAGGCAAAAGTGCATCGTCAATCACGGCAAGATGATTTGCGGCAATAATAGCCCCACCTTTTTTAGGAATGTTGTTAACGCCTTGAGCAATAGGATTAATCCGTAAACGCGCAATAAATCCAAACCCCTTTACAAAGAACCAATACAACATTCTAAAAACCCCTTCTAGCAAGAGTTACTAAAAGCGAATCATTACGCAATCAAGCAGACTTGCTACAGTATAATTTATGACTTCTTCTAAGAATACCAACTCCCCTCACCCTGAGGACAAAAACTCAAACAACAATAATGACGATTCTTTTGGCGATAATTCTTTTAATGAGAATTGGTCTGATTTTATTAGAGATCATGCAGAAGATTTTAAAGAAATAGAGAAATCTAAAAGTGCGAAAATCTTTAAAAAACGTATTAGTCAGGCGACAAAACCACTTACTAAAATAGCGTCATACAATAATGCTGGTCCAAGAGATAACGTTAAGACCAGTTGGTTAGATGTTGATGAAACAATGGATTCTTACGGAGACGATTTTGTTCCACCAAACCCACATTTTAAGAATATTTCTATTACCCTCATAGTTTTATGGACTATTCTTATTCTGGGTATTTTGGGCGTAATTCTTAGCGTCTTAGTGCCATATTTCGCAGCATACTCAGGTACTATAAGCGCTTTTCTGTTTCTTGTTGGATCTGCAGGCTTACTTATGAGTAGAAAGAAAAATTATACTTCTAGTGAAGATTACAACGACTACGGAAAAGGCGCACGAGTTTAAGTGCATTTATACAAAAGAATGAGGCTGATGTTAAAGCACCAGCCTCATTTTTTAAAGATTACAACTTAAAATTTAATCTTCGTTTAAACTAAAATTATTTTAATCCTCATTCTGACCATGGCATAACTTGTACTTTCTGCCAGAGCCACATGGGCACTCATCATTTTTGTTCGTTCCTGGGAAGGTACGACCATCAGCCCAAGGAGTCTTCCATTCTTCAACCTTTGGACGCTTACTCAATGGCACTTCACCATCAGCATGGCTCATAGGAGCAGGACCAACGATTCCAGAATGCTCATCTTCTTCTTGTTCTGCTTGCTGAATATCGGCATCAACATAAGAATCATCTTGGTTTTCAGTTTCCGCAACAATCTGCTCGAGATTCATACGGAATAGAAGCTGAATAGACTCTTCCTTAATTGCCTCAATCATTGAGTTATACATCTGGAAACCTTCACGCTGATATTCAACCAGAGGGTCACGCTGACCCATACCGCGCAAACCAATACCATCCTTCAAATAATCCATCTCATAAAGATGTTCACGCCACTTTCGATCAAGAACAGCAAGAACAACTCTACGCTCAAACTGGCGCAAGTTATCAGAACCCATTCTTTCTTCAAACACAGCGTAAATAGTAGTAACGCCATCCACTATAGTGTCTCGCAAAGCTTCAACAGCTTTTTCTCCCTTAAGAGACTCAATCTGCAGGCGAAGCTGATCCCAATCCAAAATAATTGGCATAACAGCATTAACAGCGTCTTTAAGACCTTCCCAATCCCAGTTCTTTGGCTTATCAGAACCGTTCATAGCTCCGCGAACATAGCTATCGGCAGTATCTTTAATAAACTTCAAGATATCTTCATGAATATCTTCACCTTTAAGAACAATCTGACGTTCTGAATAAATAACAGTACGCTGCTTATTCATAACATCATCGTACTTCAAAACGTTCTTACGCATTTCAAAGTTACGCGCCTCAACAGTCTTTTGAGCCGTGCGCACGCCATTAGAAACATACTTAGATTCGATTGGTTCACCTTCTGGCAAGCCCTTAGCCATAACACGCGCAACAAGCTGAGTGTTGAACAAACGCATTAAGTCATCTTCCAAGCTTAAGTAGAAGCGCGATTCGCCAGGATCACCCTGACGGCCAGAACGACCTCTAAGCTGATTATCAATACGACGAGATTCGTGGCGCTCAGTGCCTAAAACATATAAGCCACCAAGCTTCTTAACTTCTTCGTGCTCGTCTTTAACTTGTTCCTTAACTTCTGCCAAAACACCTGGCCAACGCTTCTCGTACTCCTCTGGAGTATCGTCTGGAGAATAGCCTTCTGCTTTAAGCTTTGCATCTGCCAAAAACTCAACGTTTCCGCCAAGCATAATATCTGTACCACGACCTGCCATGTTTGTAGCAACAGTCACAGCACCCTTACGACCTGCAACAGCAACAACAGCTGCTTCCTTAGCGTTTTGCTTAGCATTCAACACTTGATGAGGAATACGAGCAACATCCAAAAGCGAAGAAACGATTTCGGAAGATTCAACCGATGCAGTACCAAGCAAAACAGGCTGACCCTTTGCATGACGCTGAGCTACGTCTCGAACAATCGCAGCAAGCTTTTCCTTCTTAGTGCGGAAGATCAAATCATCCTTATCCATACGAATAACTGGACGGTTAGAAGGAATTGGAAGAACGCCAAGCTTGTATGTTCCCATAAACTCGGCAGCTTCCGTTTCTGCAGTACCAGTCATGCCAGCAAGCTTGTCGTACATGCGGAAGTAATTTTGCAAAGTAATAGTTGCAAAAGTCTGATTTTCTGCTTTTACTTCAACATTCTCTTTAGCTTCAATCGCCTGATGCAAGCCTTCGCTATAACGACGACCTGGAAGAACACGGCCAGTGTGCTCGTCAACAATCAAAACTTCGCCATTAGTAACAACATAATCGCGATCAAGAAGGAACAATTCCTTAGCTTTCAAAGCATTGTTCAAGTAGCCAATCAAAGCAGTGTTGCTTGGCTCGTAAAGATTATCAATACCTAAATAATCTTCAATCTTTGCAATGCCTGGATCCAAAATACCAGCAGTCTTGCGCTTCTCATCAATTTTGTAATCAACATCGCGATCAAGCTTTAGAACAAGCTTTGCAAACTCGCGATACCAACGCGTAACATCACCTTCGGCAGGTCCCGAGATAATAAGTGGCGTACGAGCCTCATCAATAAGAATGGAATCAACCTCATCGACGATTGCATAGTGATGACCACGCTGAACAAGATCGCCCTTTTCCCAAGCCATGTTGTCTCGCAAATAGTCGAAACCAAACTCGTTGTTTGTGCCGTAAGTAATATCTGCGTTGTATTGCTTCCTGCGCTCTGGAGGCTGCTGATCTGTAATAATGCATCCAACGCTCATGCCAAGGAACCTGTAAATACGACCCATAAGCTCACTTTGATAGCTAGCAAGATAGTCGTTAACAGTAACAACATGAACGCCCTTACCTTCCAAAGCGTTCAAATAGCTAGGCAGTGTTGCAACAAGTGTTTTACCTTCACCAGTCTTCATTTCTGCAATATTGCCCCAATGCAATGCTGCACCGCCCATGAGCTGAACGTCAAAATGACGCTGACCAAGAGTACGCCTTGAAACCTCTCTTACTGTAGCAAATGCTTCTGGCATTAAATCATCAAGTTTTGCACCATTGTCTAACTTCTGCTTGAATTTTGCCGTTTGCCCTTTAAGCTCTTCATCGGAAAGCGCAGAAATCTCATCTTCTAGCGCATTCACAGCCTTTGCAACATTCTCAAGGCGCTTCAATTGACGGCCTTCACCCATGCGCAAGGCTTTATCGACGATATCTACCACGTTTAGCTCCCTTAGGTCGTGTCTATTATTCGGCTAGCCAATATAGACGTAAACTGTGCCTATATTACGCGACGGCTGCGATTTTTATAAGATAGCGAGTCTGACACTACGCATAAAATGCCCGCCTAGACTTTTACTAGACGGGCATTGACTCATATGAGTTAATTTCTATTTAATAATGTTTTACCCTTATTTGCTTTATTACTTCTTTATTACTTCTTTTTAGAAACGTTTTCTGGAGTATCAATTTCAAACACACCATAACTCCATCCATGCCTACGATACACAACCGAAGGTCTCATTGTTTCCTTATTTACGAACAGGAAGAAATCATGACCAATAAGTTCCATTTCATACAACGCTTCGTCAATGCTCATTGGCTCAGCAATATGAAGCTTGCGACGAATCACAATAGGAGTATCTCCAACACTCACCTCTACTGATTCACCAGGACCCAAGTCGGAAGCAACCGCAGCATCTGCACTATTCGTTCCATCTTCTTGTGCAACTTCTTCAACAGTTGTTTCAACTTCTGGCTCTACAACACCCAAATCAACTGGAACCATTTGCTCATATCCACGACGATGGTCCTTACGACGATCGCGAGTTCTGCGCAAACGAAGCGTCAACTTATCAAGAGCCATATCCAATGCACTGTATTGGTCTGTGCTAGATGCTTCTGCGCGAATAACCGTACTTCCTGCAACTACAGTAATTTCAACTCTTTTTGCAGTATCTGCCTGCCTTGGATTGCCCTCAGTGTTAAGCACAATCTGAATGCGCTGCGCATCTGGAGCAATGGCGGTCACACGATTCATCTTGCTTTCCACAACGTCACGGAATCTTTGCTTAATCTGCGTATGACGTCCGGTGATGACGATTTCCATGCGAACCTCCTTAAGTAATCCGATATAAATCGGTTTGTGTACACGTCAACGGCACCAGCGCCGCTGATACATCCATTATATCCGCTAAAAGCCGCCATTTTCTAGCGAGTCGCAAAATATGCGCAAAATTAAAACGTCTGTTATAATTGGGAAGGTTGAGGTTTCACGATGACCGCGGCTGCAATGTTCATTCGGAGTAGCTGAGGAACTTCCGGGCTCCGTAGAGCACAATGGCGGATAACGTCCGCCCAGGGCAACCTGAGAGATAGCGCAACAGAGAATAGACCGCCTAAACTTTTGTTTAGGTAAGGGTGAAACGGCGGTGTAAGAGACCACCGGGCTTCTGGTAACAGTTAGCCGCATGGCAAGCCTCATTGGGAGCAAGGTCAAGTAGAAGGTGTTTAAGGGCTGCTCGCCTAAGTCTTCGGGTAGACTGCTAGAGTTTGGCGGTAACGTCAAATCGAGATGGATGGTCATCCGTGTGCATTTTGCACGCGACAAAACCCGGGGTATGTGAAACCTCAACTTAATTTTGATTTTCACTTAGTTTTTTGCATAACACTTTTGGAGCGAAATCAAAATCACAAAAAACTGTGCAACAATTATTAAATTCTGGATTTAAATCACTATTATCTAAATCCGCTACACCACAAGTTTTCATTCCAGCCAAACGAGCCGACTTTAAAGCTATAGCTGAATCCTCAAAAACAGTGCAATACTCTGGTTTTACACCTATTCTATTGGACAAATCTAAATAAGTTTGAGGACTATTTTTCCCATCTGATTGTAAATCTTCACCAAAAATCATCAAATCAAAATATTGCCATAATTCTGTTCGCTTTAAAGATGATTCGCATAAAGATTTAGAAAGAGTAGTCATAAGAACTAATTTTGCACCTGTTTTATGCAAATAATCCACGTAAATTTTTGCACCTTTTCTAAGAAGCAGTTGATTAGAATAAGCTTCATTAGCCATATCATTCCATTCCTGCATTAAATCTTCGGGAGAATCCGTAAAACCAAAACGTGCAATAACATAATCAGCCACTTCTCGAGGAGTCATTGTTGCAGTGGAATCAGCAAAATCATCAGGCACTTTAATACCGCGTTTAGCAAAACTCTTTTCGTCTATATCATCCCAAACATGTAAAGAGTAAAGCAAAGTACCATCAAAATCAAAAATTGCTGCACAATTTGAATTATCAACTAACACATTTTCGCTCATATTATTAATCCTGATATTAATCCTGTTTTATAAAAATTACTTTGAATTAGATTCAGATTTTAGATTAAATTTTGCTTGTTTTTAACAATTCTCTAGCATGCTCTAAAGAAGCTTGCGACTGACTTCCAGAAAGCATTCTGGCTATTTCCTGCTCACGCTGTGAATCATCCAACTTAGTAACAGTAGTATCTACGACTAATGAAGAGTTAAAATCATTAGAAGAATCACCAGAAACCGATGAATCACTAAAACTTTTTCTAACCACAAATTGAACATCAGCAAAAGAAGCAACTTGAGCCAAATGCGTTACAACAATCACCTGAGAACTTTTAGCAAGTTGAGCTAAGCGTTTGCCTAATTCCACTGCTGCAACTCCTCCAACTCCCGCATCAACCTCGTCGAAAATAAAAGTCATAGAATGAGAGTCGCTGTTATTGAATTTTGCCGCAACCAACTCCATAGCTAACATAAGTCTACTTAACTCTCCACCTGAAGCACTGCTACCCATTGGCAAATAATCAGACGACGGGAAAGGCTTAAAAAGAAACTCAACGTTGTCTAAACCATGAGAATCTAAGTCAACTACTCCAGTTTCATCTACTTTACGCCTATTAACTTTGATTAAAAGCTGAGCATCTTGCATAGCCAAAGATTCAAGCTCTTTACTAACTTCAAAACTAAACTTTTCTGCTGCACTTTTGCGCAAATCATAAAGTTTATCTGCTAAATTTTTGGCATTAGAATAATACTTATCACAGGCTTTTTTAGCGCGATCAATAGCCTCAGGTGAATCATCTAAATCTTCAAGCTCAAATTGTGCCTTTTTAGCCCACTCTAAAACATCGTCGATCTGTGGACCCCATCTGCGTGTTAAATCGCTTAAATCGTGAATACGATTGTTAATAGCGTCTAAATCTTCCTGACTCTCATCAACATCTAATTGCTGAGCGAGCTGCATAACAATGTCGGAAATTTGGGAAGAAATATTGTCAAGTTGATTTGCAATCGCGCTATAATCTCCATCAACTCGAATCGAGCGAATTGCCTTAGATGCATTGTCAACCAAATGTAATGCGTCAACGGAATCTATTGCGCCGTAGTCAATTTGACTTGCGTCTAACGAAGAAATTGCTTCGCTAATAGCTCCAACGATTTGAGCAGCGTTTTCTATGCGATCTCTTTTAGCTTTAAGCTCTTCATCTTCATTCCGTTTTGGATCGATTTGGCGAATTTTTTCTAGCGATTCTCGCAAATAATCTGCACGCTGCCTAGAAGAAGATTCTTGATTTATAAGCCTGTTATAAGATTCAACAGAATCCTGCCATTCTTTAAATGCCACAGAATATTCTTGTAATTCTTTTGAATCACAAGAAATTGAGTCCAAGAACTCACGCTGTTTTGCACTTGTTGCTATACGCAACTGATCACTTTGCCCATGAATTGTTATTGTTTGCGAACAAATTTTATCCAGCAAAGTCTTAGGAACAGAACAACCAGATACTACCGCCCTAGACCTACCAGATTTTGGAACAGTACGAGATACATAAACATCTATTTTAGAATCATCGCCTTCAGATTCTTCAACATCTATCCCAGATTCTTGCAAAAGATTAGAAACAATTCCTGACTTTGAAACAGAAAAAACGCCTTGCGCCCATGATTCTGACGCAAAAGATGCAATTCTAGAAGAATCAGCTTTTCCTCCAGATATAAGTCTTATAGCGCTTAGAAGCATAGATTTTCCAGCCCCTGTTTCTCCAGTAATAGCAGTCATTCCATATGAGGGAGTAATAACCGCGTGAGAGATTGGTCCTAAATTACGAATTTCTAATTCTTCAAGCAAGGATGCCCCCTACGAGTTTAAGCTATTAGGGTTATGGTAGTTATTTGAGACATTTGGAACATCTTCATAATTCCTATCGGTTTCATTATGCAGATTAGCCTCATATTCCTTAGGTTTGGAAGACTTTTTACGACGATTTTCGCGCCAACCAACTACAGGCAAATCAAACTTAGTAACTAATCTTTGCGTAAATGGAACACCAGAAAGACGCGCTAAAAACAGCTCATCTTTGGACTGACGAATTTGAATCCTAGAGCCTTGCGGTAAAGCCCTTTGACGCCTACCATCACAACAAATCCAACCACCAGAAGCTGAATCTTCCAAAATATCAATAGTAAAAGTTGAACCTGCTCCGATAATCAATGGTCTAGAAAAAAGCGCGTGTGCAGCCAAAGGAACCAGTTGCAAAGCCTCAACGTTTGGCCACATGATTGGACCTCCTGCCGAAAATGCGTACGCAGTAGAACCAGTAGGAGTAGAAACAATAACACCATCGCAGCCAAAAGACGACATTTCAACATTATCAACGCGAATCGAAAGCTCCACCATTCTACCGCGATCTGCCCTATCTAAAGTAATATCGTTAAGCGCCCAATCACTTAAAGGCTCACTCGCTCCAGGAAGCCAAACATCTACATGAGCTTCCATCCTATGCTCTAAAAAGTAATCTTTTTGAGCAATTCTTCTAATAGCCTCATCTATTTGGAAGCTTTCAAATTCCGCCAAAAATCCAACATGACCAAGATTTATACCTATGATTGGAACAGGAGTGCAATGCACCAATTCTGCAGCTTGAAGCATTGTGCCATCTCCACCAAGCACAACAACAATCTCTGTGTTTTCATCAATAACATGTGCTGTTTTTTGCGCAAAATCAGATACGGCAGCACTATGAAACACATCTACATGAAAACCAGCACTACTAAGCTGCGTGGTAACTTGATTTACAACGGCACTGTGACTATCAAGACGCGCATGCGTAACTACCAGAGCGCGACGAGCATAAGAAGCATCATCATCTACTAAAAGTTCTGGCATAACACAGCCCCTTTGTGGTTTTGCAAATAACAATAAATATTGTAATTGTTGCACTACATATTGCGCATTGTACTGCTTATGTAAAAAATATTTATCAAATAATTATTTTTAACTATTAAATTGCGCATAAAGAAGATATTCAATATTTCCATGAGTTCCTTCTATAGGAGATTCATGAGTTGAAACAACTTTTAAACCACTATTTTTAGCGCATTCTTTAATATTTTCTAATGCTTTAAGTCTTAGGTCTTTATCTGTTACAATTCCGCCTTTTCCAAGATTTCCTTTACCAACTTCAAATTGTGGCTTTACAAGAAGAACAATATTCGCGTTGTTTTGCGCAATACGCGCGATTACTGGAATAACAAAAGTAAGAGATATAAAAGAAACATCTGAGACTATAAGATTAGGCTTGTAAGGCAGATCTTGCGCGTAAACATTTCTAATATTTACGCCACTCATTTCGATAACGCGCGGATCGCTTACGATCTTTGGGTGCAATTGACCGTGTCCAACGTCTAAAGCAATAACGCGATTAACGCCATTTTGCAACAAATAATCGCAAAAACCGCCAGTTGAAGCACCAATATCTAGCGCTTTAGTATTTGAATAAACTTTTAATCCTAAATCTTCAAATAAAGAGAACGCACCTTCTAATTTGAGTGCTCCTCTAGAAACATATTTAAGACAAGAATTTTCTTTTTTTGATTCATCAAAACTTATTTCTTGCGCTTTTTCCACTAAAAATGATGATTTATAAACAATTCGATTATCTACTTTTACTAACCCAGACTTAATTAAACGCTGAGCTGTCGTTCTACTTTTCACTAATCCGCGATTTACAAGTTCACAATCTAATCGCTGAACTAAATCATCTCCGTCAGACATTGAAAAATCCTCATACACACATATGCAAACTCATATATTCATAAAGAAAACTCTGGAAGAATGTAGTCTTCAAGCGATTTTCCACTATCCTTTAAACACCAAGCGAGCGCACAAGCAGCACGTAAAGCGTTGCAATCATTAGGATTGTTTACTTCAATAGAGTTACAAACAATTTGTGCTCTAGAAGTTCCGCATACAAATGTAACGTCGTCAACACGCTTTGGAGACTCATGAGCCTCGTTTAGTCCTCTTAAATCCTTAGAAACAAAGCTTGGTCGCAAGTGTTTTGGAGCCTCAAGCAACATACGCGGATTGGTGACACCAGTAAGCACTAGAAGAGACTCATATCCCCCTCTGGTACCAGCTTCGATGTCTGTATCCAATCGGTCTCCTACGGCTAGCGAGCGCGAAATACTTATTACAGGATTCCCAAACTCATCTTTTTCTGCATATTCTTTAACATCTTCATCATTGTGATTTGCATTTGCAGCAACCAACAATCTCGCTTCGTCATACATTGCGCACTCGGGTTTTCCAGCAGAAGCAATAGGCTCAACTCCAGTTGCATTTACTACAGCTTGAATCATAGAACCGCATCCAGGAGCTATACCGAACTCACGTGGAATTGTTAAATCGCGATTAGTAACAAAATACTTAGCTCCATGCTCTACTGCGAAAGCGACTTGTGCCATTTCTTGCCAAGTCATTTGCGGATACCAGCCTTGGATAACAGCTTTTGGATTGTCTTTACAAGACTTTACTGGATTAAGACCAGCACTACGAACCTCTTGTACGAGATGATCGGCTCCAAGCACTAAAACATTAGAATTTCTCGGAACGTAGCGAGCAACCATTCTTGCTGCAACAACAGAAGAAGTTATAATCTGCCACGGCTCTACTTTTAAGCCGAAACTTTCTAGTTGACTTGCTACAACTTCTTGAAAACGAGAAGAATTATTAGTCGTATATTCAATAAACATGCCATTTTTTTGAGCATTTTCAATTGATTCAGCAGCATATTCAACGGATTTTCCGCCTCTATACACTACGCCGTCTAAGTCAAGCAAAGCTAAGCGAAAATTCTTGCTTAACGCAGATTTACTATTTGAAAAATTCGTTCGTTCATCAAGTTGCATAGAATATCCCCACATGATTTTAAAAATATCAAAGTAGCAAATGCCCGGCTTACTATACTCTCATAATACAGAAGCCGGGCTTAGAAAATATGGTTGTACTATTCCTCTTCAGACTTAACTGCACTCATCTCTATAGTTTCAGTATTGTCTGCGATTTGTGAATCATCGTCTGGATCATCCGAATCTTCGCCCGAATCGTCATCTGAATCATCCGAATCGTCTGAATCATCCGAGTCATCATCTGGAGCAAATTGCGCATCATCTTCACTAATGCCAACTTCGTCCATAATCGCGTCATTAAGATGTTCCAAATCGTAGTCAATCACAACATCTTCTGGATTTTCTTCGTCTTCAATATCTGCGTATTGCTCTTCTAAGCGATCAAGCAAAGAGTCAAGCTCAATAGCCTCATCACTTCGCCCAGCCTCCTCTAGGAAGTACTGTTCCGCTTGAACTGCACGCATTCTATACTCGCCAGGCAAACCCTTAGACCTACCCATTGCGTGAACAAGCTCAATAGCCTTATCTGAATGGTTTGTATCTGCCAAAACACCTGCGTACACAAGGAACATTTCTGCCTTGACTTCGCCAGTAACCCTTCTAGCTTCATCCGACATGCAGATTTCCAAAGCCTTATCAAGGTTGCCCATACCGCGCTCACAATCGGCAATAAATGGAAGATAATCCATGTATCCATTCATTCGCATAGCTGTTCTAAACTCGCGCGCAGCAAGCTTGTAATCACCCTGACGGTATGCAATAAATCCTAATGTTTCGCGCGAAAAATCAATACGCGATGCCTGCTTTGCAGCCCACTTTGCATGTTCCAATGCAAGCTCTGGATCTTCTTCTTGCAAAGCATAAGCTGCGAGAATATGCAAACCAATATTTTCAGAATGTTCCTTAGAAAGACCGCGCAAACGCTCACGAGATTCTTTAGAAAGCATGGAATATTCTAAGCCCTTAGGCATCTTAGGTTCGCCTGGACGCCTATCAGTATAAGGGTTTTGAGATGGGTAAGAAACAGTTCCATCCGAGTTTCTACGAGGACCATTTTCAAAGCGGAAAGACGACTTTGAATCGCGCTTTCTAGAATCATTCTTCTTAAAATCACCCTTGTGGAAGCCACCGCGATTATCTTCAAAGCGGCGATCATTGCGCTCGCCACGATTATCACGATCAAACTTCTTGTACCTTGGATTGCCATTTTCTTCCGACTTGACATCAAAACCACGATTTCTGCGAGTTTCGTGATTATCTTTTCTATCGAATCTGCGATCACTGCGGTTATCACGATCATCACGGTTGAACCTATGATCATTATCACGATGGTTAAACCTACGATCGTTATCCTTCTTAAAACCGCTCTTATTGAATCCACCTTTGTGGAATCCATTGCGTCTTAAACCTTCTGAACTACCAGAATCACGCTCAAAATCGTCACGACGACCGTTCTTATGATCATCATATCTGCGATCATTGTGCTCAAATCTACGTTCGCCATCACGGTGATTAAACTTTCTGCCACCATCTTTGTGGAATCCACCCTTATGGAATCCGCCACGATGCTCGCCGTTTCCACCATTTTTACCGCCATTTTGACGGCTAAAATGGCCACGATTACCAAACGACTTACCACTACGCGATCCGCGTTCTTCGCCCATTATTGGCATACCTTTCAAATTCTAAAAATATAAAATTATACTAAAAATCTAATATTAAAAACAAATCAAACACGCTTAAAAAACTAAGCACGCTCAACAGCGCCAATAGCCTTCTTGCCCCTACGAATCAAAGCAAAACGACCATGCAAGAATGAATTATCATTCAAAATGTCATCGACACTGTCTACTCGATTATTGTTAACGTACAAACCACCGGCTTCAATAGCACGACGAGCTTCAGAAATTGTGCGGAACAATCCAGCAGCAACAGCAGCTTCAACAACGCGATCACCACTATTTGCTTTAGCAAATTCTAAACTACCATCCTGCGCCTTAACCTTAACACCATCCAAGGCAGCTTCAAGAGTTTGCGCATCAATAGCGTCTAAATCACCCTTACCAAACAATGCCGAAGAAGCAGCAATAGCCTGATTCGTAACATCTTCACCATGAACAAAGCTTGTAACTTCCCAAGCGAGAACACGCTGAGCTTCACGACTTCCTGGGTCTTCTTGAATTTGCTTGTTCAAACGCTCAATCTCGCTCTTAGGCAAGAACGTAAAAGCTTTAAGAAGCTTAACAACTTCATCGTCTGGCTGATTAAACCAGAACTGATAGAAACGATAAGGGCTAAGCATTGTAGGATCAAGCCACATTGCGTTACCCTCCGACTTGCCAAACTTACGACCTTGATTATCCGTAATAATCGGGCTTGTAAACACGTGCACAGAAGCTCCGCGAACCTTACGAATCAAGTCCATGCCAGAAGTCAAATTACCCCACTGATCAGATCCGCCAAGTTGCAAAGTAACATTGTAATTATCAAACAAGTACAAGAAGTCGTTTCCTTGCAAAACCTGATAGCTGAACTCAGCAAAAGAAATTCCTTCGTCGGAGTTTAAGCGGCGAGCCACAATATCCTTAGAAAGCATTGTGCCAACACGGAAATTCTTACCAACATCACGCAAAAAGTCAATAGCAGACATCTTAGAAACCCAGTCGTAATTGCTAACAAAACGAACAGGATTTTCACCATCAAGAGGCAAAATTCTGCCAATCTGCTTGCGTAAGCGCTCTGCCCAACCAGCCACAATATCTTTAGAATTAAGCGTGCGTTCTCCACTTTGACGAGGATCACCAATCAAACCAGTAGCACCACCAACTAACGCAATAGGATGATGACCTGCAGCTTGCAAATGACGCATATTAATAAGCTGAACAAGATTACCAATATGCAATGAAGCAGCAGTAGGATCGTAACCGCAATAATACGTTAATGGTTCTCCGTCAAGCGCTTGAGCAAGCTGCTGCTCATCAGTAGATTGTGAAATTAATCCACGCCACTTTAGCTCTTCAAACAAGGAAGCAAATCCAGCTTCCTTGTAATTCCTGACCTGAGCCATTCGTATCTCCTTATTATTGCCAAAACTTACCTAGGCATCGGGCGCTAAAAGCGCAATCCAAGCCTTTCAATTTTGGCAGCACAGGGCGACACTCTTATAAGCAGTTCCATCACTTACAGATTCAGAAAATTTCTTATACTCATCAATCGCAAGCTGAGCTTGAGTAATTTGTTCTTTTACGCGAACAAAAGCCGTTCCACCTTTTCCACATCTAGAAGCTACTGATCCATCACTAGAAAGAACAAGTTTAAGATTCTCAATATCGGCTCGATCTACAAAATCATTCAGAATATTATCAAAATCATCATCACTTAAAACGTCTAAATCCCCACCAAGTTCTTCAGCACGTTTTACGCATAATCCTGATAACTTATGCGCATTTCTAAATGGAACACCTTGTTTTACAAGCCATTCTGCAATATCTGTAGCTAAGGCAAAACCAGTAGCAGACTGTTCACGCAACCTAGCAATATTAAATTGCATTGTTCTAACCATACCTGCGAATGCTGGAAGCAGAACTTCTAGAGTGTCAATTTGGTCAAAAACTGCCTCTTTATCTTCTTGCAAATCTCTTGCATAAGCAGTAGGAAGACCTTTAAGAGTGGCCATTAATCCAGTTAAATCTCCGATTAATCGTCCTGCTTTACCTCTAGCAAGCTCCGCAATATCTGGATTCTTCTTTTGAGGCATAATAGAAGATCCAGTAGAATAAGCATCGTCTAAAGTTACGAACGCAAATTCTTGAGTATTCCATATAATAATCTCTTCGCTTAAACGAGAAATATCAACGCCAATCATGGCTGCAATAAATGAAAACTCCGCAACAATATCTCTACTTGCTGTAGCATCAATAGAATTCGCGCAGACAGCAGAAAAACCAAGTTCTTTAGAAACTTCTTCGGGATCTAGCCCAAGAGTGTTGCCAGCCAATGCCCCTGCTCCGTATGGGCTTTCGTTTGCGCGCAAATCCCAGTCCGCAAGGCGATTTACGTCTCGCAAAAGCGGCCAAACATGAGCCATTAGCTGGTGTGCAAGCAAAATAGGTTGAGCATGCTGCATGTGAGTACGACCAGGCATTACAGCGTCTTTTGCTTCTAAAGATTGAGCAACTAAAGCATTACAAACATCTAACACGAGAGCAGCCAAAACGCGCGAGTGTCTGCGCAAAAACATGCGTATTAAAGCTGCGATTTGGTCGTTTCTAGAGCGTCCGGCTCTAAGCTTTCCTCCAAGTTCGTTTCCTGCAATCTCAAGCAAACCGCGCTCTAATGCAGTTGCCTCATCCTCGTCTTCTTCAATTGGCGTAAAAGTGCCATTATCCACGCGATTTTGCAACTCGTCTAGAGCTTTTTGAAGATCCTCGTATTCTTGATTTGTTAATAAACCTGCACGATGCAACGCATGCGCATGAGCGCGAGATCCTGCAATATCGTCATCCGCTAATCGCCAGTCAAATTGAGTTGATTTGCTAAGCTTTGCAAGCTCTGCGGAAGGTCCTGAGCTAAAACGTCCGCCCCACAAGGCTATTGGATGGTTTGCGTTGGCATTTGCGTTGGCATTTGCATTGGCATTTGCATCGTGCATAGTTATATTCTTCTTTCTGCTTTCCTCTTGTTAGTTGTTCTTTGCAACGCGCATATCTCGAGCCGCTGCAACCTTGCTAGACAATCCGTAGATTTCAATAAATCCGTTGGAAGCGCGCTGGTCGAAAGTATCGGAAGAATCGTAAGTAGCCAAGTTAAAGTCATACAAAGACTCATCCGACTTTCTGCCTGTTACAACAGCCTTTCCAGCGTATAAAGTCATGCGAATATCGCCAGAAACATGCTCTTGCGTTTCGTTTATGAACGCGTTCAAAGAACGCACAACTGGCGAGAACCACTGGCCGTCATACACAAATTCCGCCCACTTTTTATCAAGAGCACGCTTAAGCCTATGCTGTTCACGCTCTAAGCAGCAATTCTCAAGCTCTTGATGAGCCGTAATCAAAGCTTGCGCGCCTGGAACTTCATACAATTCGCGAGACTTAATGCCAACTAAACGATCTTCAATAATGTCGATTCTGCCGATTCCTTGTGCACCAGCTCTCTTGTTCATTTCTTCGATTGCTTGCAATGGAGTTACGCTATGACCGTCAATTGCAACTGGAATACCTTTTTCAAACGTGATTGTAACTTCGTCTGGAGTTGTAGCTTCCAAAGGATTCTTTGTGTAAGAGTAGCATTCTTCGGTTGGAGCATTCCACGGATCTTCCAAGAAGCCTGTTTCAATAGCCCTTCCCCAAACATTTTGGTCTATAGAATATGGGCTTTTCTTGCTTTGAGTAATCGGAAGCTTGTGCTCGTTTGCAAAAGCGATTTCCACATCGCGAGTAAGCGACAAATCGCGAATTGGGCTAATTGCCTTTAAATCTGGATCCAAAGACTGAATTGCAACTTCAAAACGAACCTGATCGTTTCCTTTGCCAGTGCAACCATGTGCGATCGTATCTGCGTCGAATTCGTGCGCTGCGTGAACCAAGTGACGAGTAATAAGCGGCCTAGAAAGCGCGGAAACTAAAGGATACACGTCTTCGTACATTGCATTTGCTTTTAATGCGAGCATGCAATAGTTATCCGCAAATTCTTCACGAGCATCAACTACATACGATTCAACAGCACCACAAGCCAAAGCGCGATTTTTAATAACTTCGAGTGCTTCTCCACCTTGACCAACGTTTAGTGACACAGCTACAACGTCTTGACCTGTTTGTTCTTTAAGGTACGGAATAGCTACAGATGTATCGAGGCCACCCGAATACGCTAATACAATACGTTTCTTACTAGTCATAGTGACCTCCCAAGGTCATATATTGAATAAATAAACGATATATAGTATATTATACAACCATAGATAAAATCTCAACACGCTTAGAAATACAACGTTTTTATCATATTTTGAAAAATAATATTTAAAAAAATAAGACAATAAAAATAATACTTATACAATTAATCGTACTATAACAAAGTGCAAAAATCACAACGCTGTAATCTTTGCAACAAGTATTATAAATTCAACATCCATCGATGCATATTAGACACAAATATAACTATAAAATGAATAAACTATATACAAAATCACCTAGATGCGACTGAAAGCATCCAATTAGCTCTATCTTCTGCTTCTTCGTTAGAAACACAAACCATAAGCACTGTATCATCGCCAGCAACCGAACCTAAAATACCTTTTAAAGGCTGCCTATCAATAACACTTGCAACATATTGAGCAGCGCCCGAAGGAGTGTGAATCACAACAATATTATTAGCAAATCCAACTTCTGTAATAAGACCAGAAAGAGTTCTTGCAACTTGCTGATCGATCCTAACTGTGTCCATTGCATGACGATTACCAGTTCCATCTCCTAGAACATAAGCAATTCTGCCGTCTGTAAGACGAATTTTAACAGCATTTATTTCATCCAAATCTCTACTCAAAGTTGCTTGAGTAACCTCAAAACCATGACGAGCCAAAACTTTAGCAAGCTGAGACTGTGAAGTAATAACCTCACTTAAAAGCGCCTGTTCAATCGCATTTAAACGTGCAGCTTTAGTCGTAGGACGCTGCTTTCCAGCGGATTCAATAGAACCAAAATCGTCATTAACATCAAAAGCATCGTCAAAATTATTATCTTCATTCACATAACTATGATTAAGCGCATCATCGCCACTAAAATTATTTGACTTCCTATTAGACTCAACCATAATTGGCAATACCTTTCTAAAGAGCACTCCAATCTAATATACATGAATACATAAATATATTCATGAATATATACATTTTAACAAAGCCATAAATACTATTTTATTTACTAAAAAATACGGCTGAACAACCAGATAATACTAATCATTCAGCCGTATTAATTTAAAAAACGCGACTCTGTAACTTATACTCGAACTTATACTCGCAATGTTGCATGCAATTTTTGAGCAGACTTTGTAATAGCCTCTCGAACCGCTTCCATATCATCGCTAGAAAGCGTTCTATCAGCAGCCCTAAATGTTACAGAATAAGCAAGAGATCTTAGCCCTTCTCCAAGTTGTTCGCCTTCATAAACATCGAACAACTCTACAGACTCAAGCAAATCACCAGAAGCTTTAACAATAGCTTCCTTTAAATCGTGAGCAGTCAAAGAAGAAGGAGCAACAAACGCGAAGTCCTGCTTAACAGGAGGGAATGTAGAAACAGGTTTTGCCTGAACAGGCTTAACTTGCATAGCATCAAACAATGCGCTCAAATCAAGCTCGAATGCTGCAGAGTGCTTTGGCAAACCCAAATTCTCATCAACCTGAGGATGAAGCTCTCCAACAATACCAATTTCAACATCGTCGGCACCATCAACAGGAATATACACCTTCGCTGTACGACCTGGATGCCAAGAAGCAGGAACATCATCAGAATTAATCTGACGAACGTCAAAAGCAACGCCGATTCGCTTTCCTAAACGATTAACAGCTTCTACAGCATCACTCCAATCAACTTCTCTATGAGTTCCAAGCCAACCTGTTTCTTCAGCATTACCAGTTAAAAGAGCTGCAACATGCAAAGGCTGCTCAGGCAAACCTGCATCCAACGCAGCAAGCTGAGCATCCGTAGGACGAACCGAACCAGGCAAAGCAGGAATAGCTGGAGCATTAGGATCCGCAAAATACACGTGACCAAGCTCATAAAGCGAAACATCACTTAAGCCACGACGAATATTTCTGCGAACCGTTCCAGCTAAAGTGGTAAGAACATTCCTTCGAAGCCAAGGACGATCGCCAGCCAAAGGATTTGCGATTTTTACGCTGACTTTAGCAACAGAATCAACGTCTTCACGGAAAGCTTTAAAATCTTCCTGACCAACAAACGGGTAGCTCAAAGATTCAATCAAGCCCATTTCAGAAAGTTCATATGCAATAGCTCTACGAGTTGCTTGATCTTGCGTTAAACCAGTTTTGCCAGTAACAGGAACAGCTGGAACCTTAACAGGAATCTCATCGTAGCCAACCAAGCGCGCGATTTCTTCGACCAAATCGCATGGCTCATTTAAGTCTGGGCGCCAAGTTGGAGGCAAAACAGAGAAGGATCCGTTTCCGCCGCCAGCAACAGAGCAACCAATATCCGTAAGAATATCGCTAATACTATTCAAATCAATGCTTAAGCCAGAAACACGCTCTACTTCGCTAGCTTTGAAAACAATAACACTTCTATCAACAGTATTGTTTACGTCTGTAGGCGTATTAGAAGGCTCTCCAGAACCAAAATCGCTGAGCATTGTAACAGCCATTTGCGCAGCTGCTGGCTGCAAAGCAGTATCAACACCACGCTCAAACCTGCGAGATGCCTCAGTTGGAAGCTTATGTCTACGAGCTGTACGTGCAATAGAAACGGGGTCAAAGTGTGCAGCTTCAACAAGAATATTCTTCGTTTCGCTCGTTACTTCTCCATAGATTCCGCCCATTACGCCAGCAAGTCCAAGAACACGCGAACCGTGATTTCCCTTTGGAGAATCGCAAATAAGCAAGTCCTCAACGTTAAGCTCTCTGTCTTTGCCATCTAAAGTTGTTAAATGCTCTCCAGCTTTAGCGCGGCGAACAACAATAGGACCTTCAATCTTATCTAAATCATAAGCGTGAAGAGGCTGACCTAAGTCGAGCATTACGTAATTTGTAACGTCTACTGCAAGAGATATACCACGCATTCCAGCACGAGTTAAACGCCTACGCATCCAATTAGGGCTAGAAGAATCTGGATTAAAGTTTCTAACAACGCGAGCGTAGTAACGGTCGCATCCAACAACACCATGAATAGGATTATTATCTTCAATACTAACTTCTATATCTTTAGAAGCTCCATCAGACATAGAAACTACTTGATCAGCTTTATTATTAAGTTCAATTACTGGATCAGTGTAAGTTGCACCAGTTGAATGGTGATATTCGCGCGCAACACCCCTATAAGAAAACGCGTATCCACGATCAGGAGTGATGTTAATTTCCAGCAAAGGCTTGTTTAAGTGAAGAAGCGACATTGCGTCGTCTCCAGGTTTCAAAGCATCATATTCAGCTTTAGAGAAACCGTATTCGCGAAGCAAAATAATGCCATCGTGGCTATCTCCCAAACCAAGCTCGCGCTCGGATGCGCACATTCCATTAGAAATGTGGCCGTAAGTTTTGCGAGGCTCAATCTTAAAATCGCCAGGCAAAACTGCCCCAGGAAGAGTTACAACAACTTTTTCTCCAGCAGCCATGTTTGGAGCACCGCAAATAATTCCACGAGGAACCTTATTACCATTTTCGTCTACCTCGTTGTATTTATCTCCAACATCAACATGGCACCAATTAATAATTTTGCCATTTTTTTGCGGCTCAGGAGTAGCATCAACGACGTATCCTACAACAATAGGACCTGTAACTTGAGAGTCGTGAATCTCTTCTTCTTCTAAGCCAACTCGCACCAAATCTTTAGCAAGCTGCTCGTAAGTCAAACCTTCTGGCACTTCAACATGATCTTTAAGCCAGTCAATATCTACCATTGGCATGAGTACTACTCTCCCATCACAAACTGTTCACTGAAGCGCTTATCGCCTTCAACCAAATCGTGCATATCGTTAATATCGTGACGAAGCAGCAAAGTGCGCTCCAAGCCAACACCGAAAGCAAATCCCGTATAAACATCTGGGTCTAAGCCTGCAGACTTAAGAACATTCGGATTCACCATTCCGCATCCGCCCCATTCAATCCAACCTGGGCCACCCTTCTTATCTGGGAACCAAAGATCCAACTCCGCACTAGGCTCCGTGAACGGGAAGTAGCTTGGGCGCAAACGGCTTTTTGCATCTGGACCAAACATTGCAACAGCAAGGCGATCAAGAACACCCTTTAAATCAGCCATGCTCAAATGTTTATCTACTGCCAAAGCTTCGCACTGGTGGAAGACTGGAGTATGCGTTGCATCAAGCTCATCCGTGCGGAATACTCGGCCTGGGGACGCAATATACAGAGGTACTCCTCGCTCAATTAACGCACGAACCTGATCGGAAGAAGTTTGCGTACGCAAAACCATGTTAGATCCAACAAATCCTGCAGCATCCTTTGCCTGATTACCTTGCACATAAAAAGTATCTTGCATTTGACGAGCAGGATGATCTGGACCAAAATTCAACGCGTCAAAATCGAACCACTCTGTTTCTACCTCTGGTCCTGCAGAAATCTGCCAACCCATAGACACAAAGAAGTCTTCAAAGTCTTCAATAATACGCGCAATCGGATGGCGAGCGCCAAGCGGCTTACGATTTATTGGCAAGGTCATATCGACTGTTTCTTTTTGAAGCATATTAGCTTCTTCAATAGCCTTAATACGCTCTTGGGCTGCTGCAAATTCACGACCAAAATCAGCGCGTAAAGCCGACATTATCTTGCCAGCTTCTTTCTTTTCTTCTACTTGAAGACTTCCAATAGACTTGCTGGCAAGGGTCATTGCAGACTGAGCTCCTGCATACTTAGTTTTTGCCGCTTTCAACTCTTCCATTGTTTTAGCGGCTTGAACACAAGCTATACCCTCTTTTACTACCTTTGTAATTGCCTTCGCGTCGAACGGCTTACTACTTGCCACAGCACCCTTCCTATCCGTGTTATGTGTACTTTTGTGAAGCATTCAAAAAACGTCTCAAATCTACATTTTTCGCTCATGACTAGACATAGCCAAGCCCATTAGCATTACTGCAGCGCTGGTTGCCAAGTTCATTGATTCTGCTTTTCCGTAAATAGGTATTACCGATATTTCGTCTACTCTATTTAATATTTCTTCTGGCAATCCTCTGGCTTCGTTTCCAAATAATATTGCATTAGATCCTTCGTTATATCCTTTATTTAAATCATCACTTAGTGGTTTTAGAAGATTTGCAAAAGACTTTGGTTTTTTATTTTCCGTTCCATAAATATCAGCTGCAATAACCCTTATTTTTAATGACTTTGTCCAATCAAACCAATCATCCTCACTCATTGTCACTACTGGCAAATGGAATAATGAGCCTGCAGTAGAACGAACAAGCTTTGAATTAAAACGATTCACGCAATCGTCAACAAAAACAACGGCACTACAACCAGCTACATCTGCAACGCGAATAATCGCACCAGCGTTGCCAGGGTCTCTTACCTGCCAGCAGGCTGCAATCAATATAGGATCATAAGCAAAACCAGACTTATATTTGCTTTCTACCCCAATACTATTAAATTCTTTTATAAATTCTTTATCTAAAATAGTAGAATCACAAACGGCAACAATCCCTTGACAATCCGTACTGATCTTATGCATAACTTCTGCTGTTGCAGGGTGCACATAGCACTGATTTTTTAAGGATTCGTCAACAATTTTGCTTATCGTTTCTAAAGATCCATTTTGCAAAATGCCATTTTTAAGATTTTTAAAAGAATTGACATCAATGTAGTCACTATTAACAGCATCTTGCAAAACGTAAATGTCTAAAATCGATTTATGCGCGTACCTTACCGCTTCCCTAACACTTTGCGGACCTTCTACTAAAAAGCGCCCATCCACTCGCGATTTTGCACGACTTATTGCACAAATACGCTTAACGCGATCGCTATGCGCGTTGTCTATTAACTCTTTTAACGGCATAATATCACTCTACTTTACATATAGTTACAACACGCGTAAATGTTGCAATACAAAACTACTCAACGAAACTACTCATGATGTTCCGACGAACTTTGAGTGGTATATCCTTCAGGTTCTAGTTGGAATGTGGTGTGCGAAACAGAAACTGGAAAATGCTCACGCAAACAATCTTGAAGCTGGCTTAAAATATCAGCACACTGATCCATTGTTAAATCGCGCTCTACAACAACATGTGCCATAAAAATAGGCATTCCTGTAGAAACAGTACTTGCATGCAAATCGTGAACAGCAAGAACATGAGGAACGTGTTCAAGATGATCGCGAACTTTTTCTATATCCAATCCTTCTGGCGTTTGCTCAAGCAAAACTTTTACAGCATTTTTAAGCAAATGTAACGCTCTAGGAATCATCAAAATTGCAATAATCCCGCCAGCTAAAGCATCAAATCCATTCCAACTAGTACTCATCATTACTACAGCAGACACTACAACAGCAACAGATCCCAAAGCATCGTTCATTACTTCTAAAAAGGCTGCTCGCATATTCATGTTGTCTTTAGATTGAGAAACAAGAATTACAAGAGAAGCAAGATTTGCAAGCAAACCAAGAATACCAAAGAAAAGAAGCTGATTTACATCATGTATTCCATTATGATTTACACCAAAAAGACGCATACAAGATTCCACAATCGCATAAATGCCAACAAAAAGTAGAACAAGAGCACCAGCAGCAGCAGTAATTACCTCTAGCCTAGCCCAACCCCAAGTGCGCTTTGCATTAGGTCTTTTGCGCATCAAAATCGCAGTAACCGTAGATGCAGCTAAAACAGAAATATCTGTTAACATATGTCCTGCGTCAATTAACAAAGAAAGTGAATTTGTTAAAACAGATCCAATTACTTCTGCCAAGAATACAATAGACGTTAAAGCCAAAGTGATAGTTAGCTTATGCTGATGCGCATGACTTGCTTTAATAGCATCTTGCAAAGAAGCGGCATTAGTTCCAGAAGTACTTAAATCATTCTTCTCTAAGATTTCACTGGAAGAGTTTGACAAATGATGATTATTCACACAAATCTCCTATGTTCATACAAATAAGTATCTCGATATCGTTTCTCAATATCATTCCCAATATGCCTTATACGCAATGAACCCCAGCCTAAGCTAGGGTTCACGCATAAACATCTAAAGATTAATTATCTAAAAACTTATTCTATTATTACTATTCGTCAATTAACGCGCCGAGATGATGGGAAGTTGATTCGGCAATCAAATCATCTTTAAAATCGCCATTATCAGCAGCATTAATTATCTTCATTGAGACATCAACCACATCTGGCTGCAAAGCATTAACCCAATGAATACGCGAATCTCTTCCAAACCAACCCATTTGTTTTCTAGCAAGACGTTTAGTTTTCTGAGCAATATCAGCAAAAGCATCATCTTCGCTGCATAAGCCATCTAAATAGTCCATTATTTGCTTGTATCCCAAAGCTCTACTCGCAGTAACACCAAGCCTTGAGCGAATCTCTTTAACTTCGTTTACAAAACCCTGCTCGCGCATCATTTTTGTGCGAAGCTCCACTCGCGCATCCAAATCTTCTCTGTTTAAGTCCAATCCTATTTGCACACAATCAATCAAATACTTGTATTTTGGCAGAGTAGCAGAATACGGCTTTCCTGTTAACTCAATAACTTCTAGAGCGCGAATTGTTCTGCGCGAATTTCTTGGATCCATATTTTTAGCCGCCACAGGGTCCAGTTTTTGTAACTCTTCAAAAAGAGCCATTGCTCCTTGCGACTTTTCACGATCTTCCAAAGCTTTGCGAATATTAGGATCTGTACCTGGAAAAGTTATATCATCTACAGCCGCACGTGCATATAGACCAGAGCCTCCAACAAGAATTGGGCGAATACCTTTTTCTTGCAAATCGCGTATGCATTGCCTAGCAAGCGTTTGAAATTTTGCAACGCTCATGGATTCTTCTGGATCAATAATATCTATTAAATGATGCTTAATCTCGCTTTGCTCTTCTTTAGTGGCTTTTGCTGTACCAATATCCATATAACGGTACATTTGATATGCGTCTGCGTTTATAATCTCCGCTTTTACACCACGTTCAGCAAATTTCTTTGCAATTGCAATACCAAGACTCGTTTTGCCAGATGCTGTTGGACCTACAATCGAAATCACTTTCGGCGGTTTGCACACAATGCGCTCCTAATAATCATATTAAACGAACTAAAATCAACCTTAAAGAAGAATCTTTTCTACAAATTTACACAATCAAACATACATAAAAGTCAATAAAAGTAGTAGGAGATTTTGCTTCGACACCAAAGCAGTAGTTGATTACCACACTGTATTACAATCCCCATTGAGGACGACACGCGCTATTGTTGATGTGTTTTATTTTATATGGTACCGTTTTCGCTAACTTAAAACCGAATGATTTTTATTGTTTACACGTGTTCGTGCATTTTACAACTAAAATTATTCGTTCAACGTGATTTATAAAAGGATTCTATTTGGTTTTACGTTAATCATTTTGTTGTCTTTTCTGCACCGATGGAGAATAGATATGATTACTATTTCTCATGTAGCATATGCGATTTTAAAACGTTATGGGAAAATGAATATTAATCGCTTACAATTACTTTCTTACTATTGCCAAGCTTATAACCTAGCATCCACTAATTCTCCTTTGTTCTATAACAATTTTCAGGCTTGGCGCAACGGTCCAGTATGCCTAGATTTATTTAAGATGCACAGAATTAATGATGTTTTTATAGAATGTAAAGATATTGTTCTAGGACCTTATGAACTTAAAAATCATCTTACTTATTCTAATTTACTCACTATCTATAACGTTTGCGACGCTTTAATTGATTTTAGTATCGAAGAACTAGAAAATCGCGCCCGCAGTGAGATGCCATGGATTGATGCACGCAGAGGGATATTACCAAATAAGGCTAATGAAGTAGAAATATCTAAGAAAATTATTCATGATTATTACGTAAAACATCCAGTAATTAATACGAATTCACGAACAACACGAAGCAAAGAATTTAGAAAAGATGATGAAGGACTACAAAAAGACATACAAGATATAATTTCTGAACAAATTGAAAAATTTAATCAATATAATCAAGATGAAAAAGTTAGAAGAATAAGACGGGCTGAAAAAATTTTAAGAGAAAAATTAAGCATATTGAATGGGCTTAAAAATAATAAAATTTATTTTGATGAAAACATTGTTCGTATTACAGCACGACATTTTGTTGACTACATAAACAATGATATTAATGATAAAAATAAAAATAAATAAGTGGTATAGGTCAAAACATACGGCGCAAATAAGTATGCATAGGAAAATCAAAAAGCTCTAGATCTTATACCTAGAGCTTTTGCTCTGATTATTTCCGTCTGTTGTATGTGCTATATCACATATCGTACATACTTGTGTGCAAGAGGTAAACAACGCCCACTGTTCTATGCTAAAGGCATTGGAAACATTGGGTTTTGCTACAAATAACGCCACTGTTTGAGCAGTGGCGTTTTTGCGTTTGTGGAGTCGCGGGGAATTAGCATTTAACAGCCGCTAATGCCTTATTTTTCTAAGAGTTTCATAGAATAACGTTTTAGTACCAATGCGCTCAATATCGCCTTATCTTGTATTTTTGCGGCAAATATTAGAACATCTTTCACGTTTGTTATCGTGTTTGAATTCTATCAAATATTGCAGAAAATTCCTCAGTAGTTAAGAGTAGAATTGTATCCGATGGGAGACGAGCTTATACTTAATCATTTCTTCACACCTCGAGTTTTAGCATCTCAGAATCAATGTTATAAGACGGTTGTAAATCGCTTTGTACAAGATGCTAAAGGGAAAACTAATAGCGAGATAATAAGCGAGATTTACGAGCTTATGGGGAAAGGACATAGGTGTGAGTATTTTTATCAAAATACTTTATTAAATAAGTTCTTGCTCAGCGGCGGCAATAACACACAATCAACTGCATTGACACAGCTTCCCATAAGCAAGTCAAGAGCCGATTTCATCGTTATCGACGATAAAGCTACTGTGTATGAGATAAAAACCGAGCTCGACACTTTCGAACGACTAAAGACACAACTTAGCAATTACTTCAAAGCTTTCAACCGTGTGTGCGTAGTGACATCTGAAAACAAGTATCAAAACGCTGTAGAAACTCTTGCTAATACTCCTGTAGGTATTTATGTGCTTGATAGTCAAAACTGTATAAGCGAAAAGATGCACAAAGAACCTGTCGAAGATAATTCAAAACTTGAGCATATTGCGCTTTTTAAGCTACTGCGTAAAACAGAGTATGAAAACATATTAAAACAGTACTTTAATGCACAGCCAGCCGCTAAGCCAGTTTTTTACTATAACGCTTGTTTGGATCTGTTTTGCCAAATTCCTATTCTCAATGCTCACACAATGGTTATGAGCGAGCTTAGAAAACGAAACATCATTAAAAACATAGACACGTTTAATCGCGTGCCTTATGCGCTAAAGTCTCTTGCATACTTTTCTTATAACACAAAGAAAAACCTTAACGGCTTGCTTAGGTTTTTGGAGGAAAGGTTTATATAAAAAATTACCCCCCGCATGGAGCGAGGGGTAACAATAGTCGACTGCGCTAATTCTCAATGTAATACATCTTTAGAGAATACTTTAAGCATATCGCACACTACTTATTTTCAGTAGGCGTGACGTCTGTTGGCTTGCCGCGTCCATCCAGCTCAATATCAGC
Organism: Gardnerella sp. DNF00476; assembly: GCF_049262735.1. Classification (NCBI taxonomy): domain Bacteria; kingdom Bacillati; phylum Actinomycetota; class Actinomycetes; order Bifidobacteriales; family Bifidobacteriaceae; genus Gardnerella; species Gardnerella sp. DNF00476. The sequence continues at coordinate 1,367,396 of NZ_CP058401.1, read as the reverse complement.
CTCAGTCAACGCCGCGTGCTTGCCATTATTAATAGCGTCGTCTGCCTGTCCGTCAATGTAATTTTTTACACAAGCAAGTACAGATAAAATGACTTTTACAACTCGCATGTTCGCAATCTGCAAGTTGAATGCTGTGAGATTCTCGAAGAAGCTAACAGTATCTGTAAGAATAATATATCCGCACGCAATTGACACAAGTGGAACGTGAGTCCCGAGATTAACTTTAGCTTGTGCATAGTCAAACAGGATACAAATAGCAACGACCAGTACGTACGCAAACTTATGGAACAGCCCATCGCGCATTTTGCTGCTAGCTACGCTGTGAGTGTAGAGTGCTTTCGCAAATCCGCTGATAAAATCGAACAGCACTACTCCGCCTGCAATCTCGAGGAAATATATTTCTATATCATTCATATTTTTTCTCCTTATTGTCTTTTTATTCTGGTTGGTTGTCTTTTGTTATCCATGCGCCGCTAAGGTGTGTAGTACAGTTGCGCGCATCGCCGTCGTAGTAAATCGAGCCGTCTGGCTGTACTAGCAATGCTGCGCGCCCTCCAGTTAGTGTGATCGCTGCGAGCGAGGTAGGTCTGAAGCCTTCTGGTATGTACTCGTTCGCCTTTGCCCATTGCGCGTCTCCAGCGCTCATGCCTCCGCAACCATTTACGGTCACAATATTCCCGACTCGCACAACAGCCATTCTGATATCCTGCTGCACGCTCCATGGAATGTGCACGTAAACAGTGCTAATGTCTTCGTCGTGTGTGATCTCAGATATGGCTGGCATTGGCTGCTCTTCTTGTGACTGCTGCCTATCGCTTTTTGCGTATGATTCCCATGCGGCGCGGTCTCCGTAGAACTTATCAAGGTCAAGATTGCCACCGTAGTTTGGCAATGCTCCAGCACTAGAGTATTGGCGTATTGCGCAACTATAAGCGTCTTCATTCCAAGGCGAATCTTGGTATCCAGTGTGATTATTATTCGCGTATTGTGCTATCCACAAGCCGCAATTTGTTGCTTTGCTAACGACTGCGAGTCTCTCATAGTCTCGCTGACCACCGTAAAGAATAGTTCTCACGCCTGTAAGGTTGTAGACTGTTTGAGCGCACTGTTGCAAGTATGCCGTATCACCATAAGCACTATTGTTGCCGCTTTCAAAATCTAGTGCGAGCACGGCGCGACCAACATAGTCTTTTACAGTATTTACAAAGTATTCTGCTTCGGCTTGCCAGTTGCCGCCACTAATATAGTGGTAGATTCCCAACAGTTTGCCGCTGTTTAGCGTCGCGTCGGCTTGTTCGCGGAAACACGGATTTGTATACCATGTGCCTTCCGTGGCTTTAACGATGACAAAATCAGCTGGTACTGCGGCAATATTAATGCCGCGCTGATACCACGATATGTCAATGCCGTTTAATGCCATATTCTTCCTCCTTATATTAAAAAAGCCACGCTGTTTGCGTGGCTTAAAAGTTGAGTTGTTCGGGATTTCCGAACAAGTTCAAAATCTAATCGTGTGCTAATCGTTCGAAAAATTCTACTGAACGTTGATTTTATGCGGTTTTTACTTTGATTAATCGTGAGTTAATCGTGCGTATCATACTTTTTGCGTTTTAACCTTATTGGACTCTTACCGTACTTTTACTGAACTTTCTGAAATTAGTACCTTAATTAGTACCCAAAGTACCCAAAACACTATTGAAAGTACCTTTTTGTTTTCCTATTTATCCTATGCTGTCCTAAAGTGTCTTATTTTTCGCTTTGAGCTGCTTATAATAAGCGTCCATGCTTTGAATTGTTCTCCAAGCGTTATAGTGCTTAAGTGTTCCGCGCCATGAATGATACATGGCTGTTATTTGCTTCCAGCTGATTTCGCCACGGTCTGCAAGCCGCGTCAATGCACGCAAATGGCGTCTCATTCGCTTAATTGTCTTCGGTATCGGACGCGTTATTATCCGTCCAGTTTGCGTGTAATACCATTTCTTTTTAAGCAACGTAAAGCCATGATGTAATGACGTAATATACGTTTTTGTTGAATTAAGTGTTAAGCCTAGTTCGGCGCTCATCTCTTTAATCTCATCTAGCGTCGAGCGTAGTTTAAGCAGATCCGAGTCGATAACGTATAGGTCGTCCATGTAGCGTCCGGTTGCCTCACAACCTGAGCACTCTTCTATCCAATGGTCTATGCGTGATACGTATCCTACGGCCAATTGCTGGTTGGTTTCAGCGCCTAAACCAAGGCCACTATCGCACTCTGCGTTCATGAGCTGCTCTAGCCATGGCATGATACGAGCATCTTGTATTCGCTCAGAGGCTTGCTGTAAGACTTTCTCGCGCGGAATTGACGCAAAATAATTCGAGTAGTCGCACAACAGTATCCAGCCTTGCGAACCGTGCTTCCTGTAGTGTCGTGCGAGCTGTTTGCGTAGTAGTTTTATCGCATACATTTCGCCTCTACCGCGTTGGTTTGCGCTATTGCCGTGAGTATACGAGCGCGTATAGCAAGGTATTAAAACGTTTCTTGCAATACTTTTCTGTATTACTTTCTCCCAGAAAGTGCTAGATTGAATATGCCGCACCTTGCCGCGCTCCATTATCGTGAAACACTTGCGAAGCCCTGTTATTTTGCCGTTATTGGTCATGAGCTTGTGAGCGCGTAAAGTATTAAGCATCGCACTGTTCATATACTGTTGCACGCTATTTTTCCATTTGATTGTTTTGCACGCCTCATACGCCGCGTCAGTGAGCGACTGTAGGCTGCTAGTGTTTTCAAACGTTGCCGTCTTGGTTTGTGCTGCGCGATTGTGTTGCCGTTTGATTTGCCTGCGCTTGTATCGTGCTTCAACGCGCTTAATACTCATATGTAGTCCTTTATATAAAAGAGTAGAGTTGGTGTCTGATGCTGCTCCTAAAGCCCGACGGATACGCTATCGGGGTGCAAGGCGACTTCCATAGCAGCTTGAGATAACAGCATGAAACAATCGTGGTAAGCGAGTACGATTGCCATGCACTTTTTTGACGTCCGCTGCATCTTATCAGACACTTTTTTACGCTTGATAGCGATGGAGATTAAACCCCTTCTGCATTGCATTGCGTTCGCACTTAGTGCTACTAGGTCTAGCGTTATGCGGAATCACGGGCACGCGCCGTACGCGTTGTTACTGTTGTGGTAGTTGTTCGAGCCGTCACTGTAGACAACGGGAACGTAGTCCGAGTTGCCACCATACGTGCTGATGGTTTAATCCCCAAAGAGTTATTATTTTTGTTTTACTGTTCGAGCGTGGCTAAGCTGTGATGTTAACATTGTGCGTTCTTGCTCAATTAAATCAAGCAGCGGCTGTAATGCTGCCATGCCACGTTTTACGGTTCCTAGTTGGAAAAGCATCTGCAAATCGTGCACTAGATCAATGCATGATGCACCTGCTTCTATTAAATGCTTTTTGCGCTCCATTAGTCGCATTTCATCGGACGGGTACCATGCGTAAGCGTGCTCAGCCTCACGCTCTAAGCTTTCAGCGTGGCTTGTTATATCTTTGCCTACCAGAAAGCGTAGTGATTTCGGTAGTACAGTTTCGCGTTTTATTAGTTTTAGTGTTTCGATGCGGATCTTGCTAGCGGTTACCACATACCCCGTAAGAGTTTCTGTTCTTTGTCTTGCATAAACTTGACTCATCTTAAATACTTTCTTTAGATATAGTTTGGGGTCGCACAAAGGCGACCCCAAGAATTGATAGATGCGCGTATCCTACGCGATGCAGAAGCACGGGCACGCGCCGTACGCGAGGTTACTGTAGTGGTAGTTGTACGAGCCGTCACTGTAGACAACGGGAACGTAGACCGAGTAGCCACCACACGTGCTGCGAAGCCAATAATCTCTATTGGAGCGTACTCGACTACCATTGTCAGAGAAACAAGCCCATTTTCTGTAAGAGCTAGAAGATTCTTTAGAATAATGCTTTTCGCCAAAAGCCTCAATCTCAGACGGTGGGAACACATGCTCAGTAACAGTACTTTGTGAGCCGTATTGGTCCGTCCACGGTAACGCCGTCGCGAGTACATAAGGCTTCAATGACGCTGGCATTGAATTATAAAATTCGTTAAACCTACTCTCCAAATTAGAGCCACTATAGGTATTATTGCTGCCAAATGTACCATCGCCTGGTATCAGCTTATCTGGCACCATAAGCGCCTCGTTTCGCCCATAGTGATTAAACTCCACGATAGTCCAACGGTATGTTGTACCATTCACCGTCTCATCGAAATAATCCCCGACGTTTACCATGTAGCGCTTATTATCACGGATAGCGCGCGCAATAATCTCTGCACCCGACGCATAATCCTTAAACGGCTTCCAGCCAGGCAAAGGCTCAAAACTAGGAGTAAGCTGCTTAGACGACGAATGCGAGGTAAACCAATCTCGAGCCTCACTCTCAGTCAAGCCAGCTTGCAAAGTAAGAGGCACATCCACGTTCACGCCACTATCATCATTCGCACGCAAATGCAATTGAGTAGTAGTAGTATTTGGAATTTTCTCATCAGGCATTGCAACATGCCACTTATCACCGTCACGACGCTCAATGGTTACACGCGGATCGTCACAAGACACACTATACAAGTCCAATTTGCTCAAATCCAACTCAGGCGTAACGGTAAAGTCAATACTTTGATTTTTCGCTAAAGTCACAGAATTATACTGTGGCTTCAACGCTTTCAACTTCACGTCACCGCTACCACTACCGCCGTAGAAAATAGGTTGTATAACCGTCATTGTGCTACCTCCTGCTCAAGAACAGTAAACTTCAATGTCGTTGGTTTCTTAACAATGATTCTCAAGTATCCAGCATCAATGCTTGAGTCATCGTCTGAATCCAAGAAAATAGGAGATGCTTCAGCATACAATTTCACTTCATTCTGAGATTTTGGTTTTAAAGAGATAGTTCGCACGTGGTGAGTGCCAACGATTGAGTCAGGAATCGGAATATTCGCTATGTTCTCTTTAAACTCATCAGCTGTAACAGTAAGAGTATAAATCTGTGATTTTGTAGAAATGATAATACCGTCCATTGGATTGTTTTGGCTAGTAAATTCAACACCAGCGCCCGCGCGCAAGTATTTACCTTCACGGCACGCTGTTAACGCATTATCCATTGACACTATCTTATTTTTATTATTGTCAGCTTGCTCAACAGCACTGTTAGCCGTGGATTGTGCACGTTGAGCCGCAATAGCTGCATCATTGGCTTTGCTTTGAGCTTGTTCAGCCGTATTACGTGCAGCATCCGCCGTACTGTTCGCTGTACCGACCGTGCTCTTAGCGTCAGCCGCCGTCTGCTCAACAGCCTTCAACCGTGTTTCAGACTCTTGCAAAGCCTGAGTAACCTTACCAGCCGCCTCAGTAGCCGCTTGTGCCGCACTATTCGCCGTGCTAGTAGCATTATTGGCTTTCCCTGCCGCCTCTCCAGCTGCCGCCGCTTGAGCGTTAGCGGTACGAGTAGCTTCGAGTGCAGCCTCTTTAGTCTGCTTAAGCTCTTCAACAGCGCCAACAACCTTAGCGGCTGTTTCTCCAGCCGTCTTGACTTGGTCAAGAACACTTTGAGCTTGAGCCACAGCCGTAGCAGACTCTTGAGCCGTGTGGAGCGCCTGATTAGCCGCTTCTACAGCTTGTTCGCTAGTCTGCTTAGCTTGAGCCACCTCACCAGACACGTTCCTATAAGCTTGTGCAGCCTCATCGCACTTTTGAGCACTAGACGACGCGCTAAAGCCAGCACGCTGAGCTTTAACAACTTCTTCCTTTAATGCTGCTAAATCAGTTTCGGTTTGCTTGTTTGCTGCCTCTGTTTTCTCACGCACCGAGTCTGCTTGTTGCGCGGCGCTATTCGCGCGCTCAACCGCCTGCTGAACTTTACTGGCCGCGTCGTTTGCCGCGTCCTGCACAGTCTGCTTCATGCTACTCACAGCATCGTCAGCACGCTTAGCGGCTTGATCAGCAGTCTGCTTGCTAGAATCACACTGTTGAACAGCCTCGTTAGCACGGCCAATCGCACTCTGCGCGTCTTGTGCCGCCTGTGACGCTTTACCAGCAGCCTCGCTAGCCGCACTACAAACACTCTCAGTCTTTTGCGCAGCTTGATTAGCAGCCTCAACAGCTGCTTGAGCGTTCTTTGCAACCTGCTCGCTCTGCTCAACAAGGTGCGTGAATTTTTCACTCAACGCGTTAGCCTTACTCGTAGCCTCAACAGCTCCCTGTGCCGCATCCTCAAGCTCCTGACGATACGACTTACCTTCAGAAGAACCGGCATCAAATACCGGACGCTCCACAATAGCAGTAAACGAGCGAGAACACACAACAGTATTCTCACGCTTCACTTCAAAACCAAGAGTCATCGTGCCCGGCATGCGGCATGCAGCAACCGGAACCGTAACCTGCCAAATGCGGCCATCATCCGAGTCCTTCGCTTCCATTTTCACACGGTCACCAATAAGAACCCCCGGCTGCTTATTCCAGCATAGGAACACTTCAACAGTTGAGTCATCAACTGGGACACCATTCTCAAGAAGCTGCACGCGAATAATGCGTCCGTTCTCATCCCCACCGTTCAACCGAACATCAGGAATAAACGCGTTCGCATAATCGAGCTGAATAATCGAACGCGTAACGCTAGTAAAATCACTCATGCTTTCCACCTTTACTATTTGCAGCAGCCTCAAGCTCCTGCACTCTCTTAGAAAGCACGCTGTTGCGCGCCTGCAGCTTCGCATTATCCAAACTAAGATTCGCGATCATAAGTTGTAGATTAGTTAAAGTGATAGTATTCTCATCTTCCATCAGAAGACTCCTCTCCGTTATGTCCATTAATATTTTTGATTCCTAAAGCTTGCATAATCGCGTCAAGCTTCAGTAAAATCTGCTGCTGCGTATTGTCAGCCTTCAAGTGCACTCTTTCAGGCGGTGGGCAAGGAGGACTCTTCGGCATCTCAAGGTAAGGCGGAATAACATATTTTTTCTCATCGGTCATTTAATAACCCCAATCCTCAGTAGTAACAAAACCATGACTAAAGCCAAAACGAACAGGCTGCCATTGCAACACCACGCCTGTCTGTTGATTAATCTCAAAAGGCAAGTAATACTCACGCACAGGCATAAATACGCCGCCGCCAGAAACGCGACACGTTTTGTCAATAACCGCGTTCGTGAGGCTTCGATTCGAAAGCGAAAGGTTGCCAAAAATAGTGAAACCCGGTGTAGGCGACGCGCCTATACCGTCATTGTTAAGAAGCATACGCATCTGACCTCCACACCACCAGCTAAGGGATGTATGCCAGTCGTCCGCTTCAAACGCCATAGTCGCCTCACCTGAATAACCAGCGCGATATCCAATGTGCCCAAAACTGTTACCTGCAGACGTAGAGAAATGGATCCCGTCAGTCATCAAAGCCATGTGGTCGTTGTAAATCATGCCATTATTAATCGTCATTCCGCCAATCTCGCCACGAGACACGTGAATACTCGAGTTCGTCAAATCCCACCAGTTAGAGTTCGCGTAATCCTGAATACGACCAGCACGAATAAGATTCGCGTCTAAATTACCAGTCTTAATCATGTCCGCGCTAAGATAGCCAGTACGCATGTAAGACGCGTTTAAATACACATGTCCGCCACTCAAGTAAATGCCCTGCGTCTCACCATTATTAGTGAGTTTGTTAAAAATAGCCTCCTGCGTTAGCGACTCGTTCATTTTGCTTATAACACCATCCGCGCTATCGTTAACAATCTGCTGAACGGTCTTACCACCAATCTTCGCCGCCGCCTGCAATGAGAACTCACCAGTATCAAGATTCCAAAAATTGCGCCCCTGAGCGTCACTCAAAATACCAGTGTAAATACGGTTCGCAAAAAGTCCGTGCCCGTCGCAAACATTCTTCCAGTCCCAGTCACCATTAGATTTTTTGGAATCTGCGATGCGCCAAAATCCGCCACTAATCTGAGTCACAGTAGTAGGATTTTTATCCTTGTTTTTGTCATACACGTACAAACCTGCGTTAGGCGTGAAATACGTGTAACCGCCACGCGCATTGAGAATTTCATTCATGCGCCCAATAAGATCTCGAACATACAAGCCGTTGCCATCTGCGACAGCATTCCACTCATCAGATTGAGCGATAAGCGCATCAAGCTTCTGTTGCATCGCACGCCGCCTTTGAGTATACGACTCGCAGATATTGCCGAGCGTAATACGTGTAGCATCAACAGAATCGAGTAAGTCTTCCTCTATTTTCAGCACACGCCCTTCCGCGCGAATAGGAGGCGTGAACGTAGTATCAACAATCTGCACAGCGTCGCCAACACTCACGCCATGCGCATCAAACCCAGCACGACCAAGATTCACCACGTCAGCTTCGTACGCTACTTGAGGCTTCGACACTTGTGCCAATCGCGCCTTAGCAAGCCTTAAAAGCTCATTACGGTCATCGCAATCCTCAAAAACCGCGTCGCCTTCAAGCACCCCCCAATACTTTTGCGCTTCAACATTGTCAAGATACGGTTTACCACCGTTTACTTCCTTGATACCGATACGCCTAGAGTATCCGCCCGTGGCGTTGCCATCATCGTCTGTTTTCTCCTCACCTTTACCCCAAGCGTAAAGACGCGTAATAACCTGCTCAGCCATAAGAGTGCGCTTAACGCTCTTTAAGTCGCAACCGTACTCGAATCGCCTTTCAGCATTCTTATTACCACGCTGCTCCAATAGGTTTACAGTACGAGCCGTAACCTTACCATTCTCAACGCTTATGCTAGTTTCAATCTCAAGCCCGTATGTTTTTGCAATGTCTTGTAAAGATTTTAGAACACTTTGATGGTAGAAGTTTAGATCAGCGTAATGGCGTATGGTGCCGTTATCTACAGTGCCAACGTTCCATCCCGTGCCTTCTAATGCTACTTTCGCGCGCTCTGGTGCGGTTGTTTTTCGCCCTCGTTTGTCTAGTATGTATACGCTTCCAAGTTCTGCAATAGAATTCACACAATACGCTGTAGTAATTGGATTGCCTTCGTCGCGCTGTGTTTCAACGCTTTGTACAATATCCTCATGCCACAAGTCTTTGCCATCTAAGTAAAGCAAGCGGTCATTTTTCTCCATACCACCATCAAGCGTCGTAATATCAAGAGTATCTGTGCCGTCTACTGCGCATGTGCTTACCGCTTTAATAATAGATGTAATATCTGGCTTTAGTATGTCGTTGTAGCTTACGTGAGCAAATCGCATTGATGCTCCTTTATATTAAAGTTAATGGTGTTGCTTCGAGCGTTCCGCTGCAGCCTGTACATGTGATTGTGTTTGCTCCTGGTAGCAGCGTGAAGTAGTCGGAATCAATTGTTGGAAGAATAACATTGTTGTTGATCCTGCAATTTCTGCTTTGCGGATTCGCGTTGATTGTCAGTACTCCATTCATGTGTGAGCCTGTGCTAAAGGTAAGAGTTTTGCCATCTTGCCTAGATATTGATGCTGAGCCTGTGTCAATGGAGAGCGAGAATTGCGGCCACACTGGACTGCTACCTGATATTGCCACGTGGTTTTCACCTTCATGTAGCCTGAATGTGTGCTTTTTGCCATAAACGTATGGATCTGCATCGAGTGATAGTTCTAGCAGTAGGGCACAGTGGAATGAATCTTGCCAGTTTCGTATTGTGTTCCAGTTTGATATGCTCCATCGTCCGCGATATTCTCCGTTTGAGTCGCTTGTTTGTAGGCTTCCGTTCTTTCCATGAATTTCTTTGGCAATATGTTCAAAAAGAGCGTTTACTGTGGCTAAATCGCCTAAAGCGTAGAGGCTTAAGGTGATTGCGCGTTTTTGTAGGAACGCTGTGTGCGTATCGTCTTCTACTGTTGTATCTAGCGCGCCGTTGAGTCCAGGAACTGTAATGCTGGAAGTAGTTGGTTTTGGTGCTTCTATGCTGATTCCCCTTTTTTCGAGATTCAGCCCCCATTCGTCGAGTGGGATTTTGTTGATTCTACATTCCAGCATTATTGTTCCCTTCTTTTATCTTCCTAGTGTTGCCATTTTGTTTAGCTCATTGTTCATTGGCTTTGCGAGTATTCCAGCCATAACTTCTCCGCCGCGACCGTTCAGTTTTAGCGTTATGCCTTGGCTCATTACTCCATCGAACGCATCGTATAGATCCTGCTTTGTTAAGCCTGTTCTTGATGCGTCGACTTCATAATTTGCTGCAACTTTTGCTATCTGATTTTGTTGAGCATTCCAGCCTCCATCAGGTGGCATAACAGTAGTCCTTAAGCGGATGGCGTTCGCGTCATTAAACCAATTCCCAGACTGCTTGGTAAACCCTGCAACCTGCTTTTGTACGCCTTGCCATGAATCACCAAGCCCTTTGCTGAAGCCTTGCATGATGGCGTTGCCCGCTGGAATAAGTAGCTTCTTATCGTAGGATATTGGTCCCTTGTGCTTGGCAATCCACGAGCCAATGCCGCCGACAAAATTACAAATACCGTCCCATGCAGCTCTTAAGCCTTTGAGCAAACCGTTAAGGATTGCCTTGCCAGCATTCCATAGCCATTGCCCAGCGCCACTGAAGAACCCGAGAATCCTATCTTTAAGACCAGTAACAAATTTGAACACAGCGTCAATGCCAGCTTTAGCACCGTTTTTGATGCCATCCCAAATGGTGCCGAAGTAACTTTTTACACCATTCCAGCAAGCGTTCCAAACGTTGCTAATTGTATTAAGAGTAGTCTGTATAATCGCTTTTATTCCATTCCAAACTGCTTCTCCAATGCCTTTAATGGCGTTCCATACTGTGTTCCAGACGGTTTGAAGTACTTGTAACCCTCCTTGAATTAAAGAACTTATAGCATTCCAAACGCCAGTTACGATGCTTTTTATCGCAGTCCAAATACCGCCAAAAATATTTTGAATACCCCGCCAGCATTTGTTCCAATTGCCCGTAAATACTCCGGCTATAAATTGAATAATTCCAGTAAATACTTGAATGACTCCCTGTATTACTCCTACAATTGCTTGGAATGCAGCAAGTAAGACTCCTCCTACCGTTTGTGCAACAGCGCAAACGATTGGAATAATCGCATTAAAAGCTGGCATTAATACAGCTGCAATTATGTTGCCAAGAGTCTGAAATACTGTGCAAATTATAGAAAAAGCTCCTTGTAGTAGTGGTGTCATTATGTTTATTGCTGTAGGTATTAATGTTCCTATAGCGTTTATTAACGGCTGGAGGGCTTGCCATACAAGTTGTATTGCTTGTCCAACTGCAGAGAATACCGGCTGCAAGAAATTCCATACTGCTTGAACAGCTTGCAAAAGCGCAGGGAATACCGGCTGCAAGAAATTCCATACTGCTTGAACAGCTTGCAAAAGCGCAGGGAATACCGGCTGCAAGAAATTCCATACTGCTTGAACAGCTTGCAAAAGCGCAGGGAATACCGGCTGCAAGAAATTCCATACTGCTTGAACAGCTTGCAAAAGCGCAGTGCCGAGCGCTTTTGCAACGTTTGACACTATATTCCACACTCCCTGTAATATTGCTCCAAGCTGGCTGAAAAGAACTGGGAGAGCAATGAACGCGACTCCAATTATCTGAGCGAGTTGAATAAAAGCAGCTCCAATAGCACCTAATACAGTAGAAAATATATTCCATAGATCTTGCAACGCTTCGCCAAGCTGACTGAAAAGAGCAGGGAATTCAGAAAAAGTAGGACCAATTATTTTGGCAAGTTGCTCAAAAAGTGGTCCAACAGTGCTTGATATCATATCCCATAAGCTTTGCAAAGCTTCGCCAATCTTACTGAAAAGAGCAGGGAGAGCGTCGAATGCGACTCCAATTATCTGAGCGAGTTGGCCAAAAGCAGCTCCAATTATCTGAACGAGTTGGCCAAAAGCAGCTCCAATAGCACCTAATACAGTAGAAATTATAGGGCCTAATGTCTCTGCAATGCTTTGTGTTGCTCCTTGCACTGCTTTGCAAACGTTTGAGCATATATTGATGAACCCTTGGAATCCGCTTATGATTCCGTTCCACACGGTGCCTAATGCTGACCCAATGCCATTAATAAATTGCGAGAATCCTTCACATAGTGCTTGCCAGACTTTTTTCCCTGTTTCTGTTTGTGTGAAGAACCAAACTAAAACGCCAGTAAGTGCTGCTAATGCGAGTACTACTGCTCCTATAGGGTTCATGCTCATTACAACGTTAAAAGCTGCTTGTGCTGCTGCGGCTATTTTTGTAACGCTGGACCACCCTGATGTGGCAATTTGTGCGGCTTTTACGGCAATTGCATATCCTGCCCATGCTGCAATAAGCGGGGATAAAGCAGGCGTCAAGAATTTAACTACTTGCAAGGCACCATTTAATGCGTCGAGAACTCCCTTTAAGGCTGCAGATAACGACTCTGGAGGGAATAGCGCCCCCCATCCTCCAGCAATGCTGAATACTTCTTTGAAGATGTCGCACAATGATTGCCATATTGCTTTAAAAGACTCGAATACTCCAACGTTTTGCATTGCCGCAAAGAGTTTTCCAAACCAGTCAACAACTCCACTAATGGCAGCTGACAATGGTGCTTGCATCGAGTTAGTTAGGTCCCCGATTGCATCTGCAATTGCGCTCATTGCTTGAGTTGTTGGACCTTTGATTGAGTCAAAGATTATCATTCCAGCTTTTACAACAGACGCTTGCAGATTGCCCCATGCGCCTTCGATTGTTACTGTGCTTTGTGCAGCTTTTACGGCAACATCGTTGAATCCTAGATCAAGCAATGCTTTATTGAAGGCTTCGCTGGTAATTTTGCCTTCGCGCATTGCATCAGCAAAATTACCAGTGTATACACCGTTTTTCTTAAGTTGCTCCTGAATCTTGCCAGATGCGCCTGGTATTGCCTGCGAAAGCTGGCGCCAGTTATCTGCTGTGAGTTTTCCAGCACCAGCAGTCTGAGTAAGAACCATTGCGACGGACTTAAATGTTTCTTTGTTTCCACCTGCGATTGCGTTCAAGTTTCCAGCTGCTTCAGCGAGCTTGTCGTATCCCTTTACTCCATTTGATGCAAGCTGTGCTGTAGTTGAGCGTATATCTTCAAGATCATACACAGTTTTATCTGCGTACGTTTGTGTTGACTTGGTAAGCTCTTTAATCTGGTTACTGCTTACTCCTGCAAATTGCAATGTTGCGCCAAACTTCTGTGCAGAGTCGGAGGCGCTCATGATTTCGCTAGTAATACCGCCAAAAGCGCCAAGAATTTTGCTGGTAACAGATTGAGCTATGCCGCTAATCATGCCCATTTTTAAGCCAAAACCTTTAGCAAATCCGCTGCCTGCGTTTTCGCCACTTTTTTGCGCGTGAGATGCTGTAGAGTTGAGTGCTTGCTGGATTTTGCCGCCTATTCCTGCTGCTTTTTGAGAAAAAGTGCTTGCATACCCTGTGCCTGCTTGTGAGCCTTTTTGTATAACGGTAGAGTTAGCTGATGTTAGTTTTTGGGCAATATTGCTTCCAATTTTGCTAACGTTTTGATTGAATCCAACTGCATATTTTTTGCCAGATTCAGAGCCTTTTTGGGAAACGCTATTGTTGGCATTATTGAAAGCGTCGCAAATAGCCTTACCTACGCCTTTTGTAGATGGAACGATTTCTACGAAAGCGCGCGCAATATTAATGCCAGTATCGCCTTTTGCCATTATTCGTCTCTTTCTCTATCTATACCAAGCAAAGCGTAAAGTTCTTCACTACTTTCCGCATGACCTGTTTTGATTGTGGTGCTGCTAGTATTCGATTTTGAACCAGGCCGCTTGATAGTATTACTGAATTTTTTGCCTTTGCTCGCATCTTTTGTTTTGCAAAATGCTAGAAAAGCCGTATTGTCTGCAATATTTGCAAGCAATTGTCGCGTTGCGTCCCATTGTGCTTGTGGATTTATTTTTCCCCAAATAAGCGCACAATCTGGCAAATTTGCTGCTAAATCAGCCATTCGCCTAACGCGTATACTTTCGCCTGTTTCGTCTAAGTTAAGCCCGTAGAATCTTTGAATGTCCGCGCGTAAAGTGTCTGGCGCGATGCGTAGCATTTCTACGAGCGTGAGGAGTTTGGGGAGACTTTACGCAAGTATTCAGATACGAAAGAGGATACTTCTTCCATAGTGATTCGTCCTGTTTCCTTATTTCGTAAAGCGTTTTTAACTTGCTTGTACTTTTCTCCAAAAAGTCGTTTAAGTAATGGAATAAGTGCGAAAGCGTTAGGTTCTGTATCATCTGCTGGGTTTAATTGTGAAAGAAGCTCCAACGTCTCCAGGTCGTCTAGCACTTGTGGGTCGACTGTAAGCTCTATGCCTTTGATGGATACAAGAATTGGCTCATCTTTAGGTACAATTTTCTTTTCTTGCGTCATATTTATGCCTTTTTGAGAGTGTGTAAAAGAGTAAAAGTTCCTTTCGTTTTGTTAAGAGCTGCTCACGTAAGTGAAAGGAATAAAAGCCCTACGTGAGCAAGATTAATTAGATTCAGCCCTGAGAAGAAGATGCGCCACTGGTTGGTTGTGACGCGCCCAAATCTGCAAAGTAATTGTATGAATTATTGCCTTGCTTATCTGGGAAGGTGGCAAATGTTACGCCATATGCAATAGCGTCTCCAGCGTGATATTGAACATCATCAGAATCTGTAAGAACTGTATCGGGGAATACTTTGCGTAGCTTCTTGTTCATACCTTCTAAGAGCAACTCTGCAACAATGCTTATATGCTCAACTTTAGGCGTTCCTGTAGTGTAAGAAATAACGTCTTCTCCGTTGGCTGTGACGCGAGTGCTTCCGTATCGAGTCCTAAGCACTGTAGCTGTTGTCTCTAACATTGTGAACTGAATTTTTTCTGAATAAGAAGTGATAAACGACGCTACCTCTTGCCCATCCATATTGTCGACGTCTGTAGTATCCACGTCAGGACTGTTTGTAATACCGTCTTCGTTCAAGTCCGCTACATTCTTAAAAGCTTCATTCAGCTTTTCGGTAGCATTTGTAGGCAACGGTGTACCCACTGGCGCTACGAAAAGTACGCCGCCTGGGAATTGTTTTGCTATAGCAATTTTTCTAACCATAAAAATCTCCTTTATAAAGGTGTGTTAATTCTGAAGTTCACCATGAATCGATGATGATATGGGGTGTATGGGTCTGGGTAGATTGTGACTGTATCGATGATCACGCTTGCAACGTTTTCTGCATGCTCTGGCATCGCTATAAGCGTGAGGGCAAGAGCATCTGCAGCTTCTGCGGCTTTTATTTGGCTTGGTGCATAAATTGATGCAGAAAGAGTGTAAATTCTTTTTCTGTCACTTATGCTTGTGCCATTTTTTTCTACCGTTATGAAGCTGCTTGAGCTTGTTGCGTTTTGCGGCACAAGTCCTGATGCTTCGAAACCGTCGATGCGTCCTTCTGTGTTGAGATAAGTGATAACTGTTTCTTCAATGGTTTTCATTTACCTGCTCCTACAGCTTTTGCTAACCAGTGATGCCGTCCTTCTGAGCGCATTGTTGCCAGCCATTCTTTGGAAGGATTGCTTGCTGCTGTAACGATTGCGACGGCACCCTGTTTAGTATCTTTTACTGGCAATGCCACATATTTCGGGTGTATTCCGCTTTTTGTGGTTGTTGCCATTGATGTAGCATTTGACGCAATTTCTTGTGCTACTTTTGCTACTACTGTGTGCCCTGCTGTTCGTCGCAGCTGTAGGAAGCCGTCAAAGTTTAATTTAACGTTGTTTTTGCTCACATCATCCTTCCTTATCTGTTACGTCGACTTCGAGATTCCATGCAGTTGGACTCATACCTCCGTCTAGTGGCTCTGGGTCTCCTAGCACTGAATATTCGCGTCCTCGAATCCGAATTTTTGCTCCTCGTAGGCTTTTGTAAGTCCATGAGCGGGGAAAGTAGCAGATGCGTGACACTTCTATGCCGTATGGCTGTAGTTCGCTATCCGCGTTTGCGTTAGCAAATACTCCGCTTCCTGGAGAAACAAGCACATTTTCTACTTGTTCCTCTTTTGGTGCTACTTCTATAGGATTGTTGAGTGCGTCAACTCCGTTAAATACTGGGAAAAGAACGGTTACTGTTTCACCTTTCATCTGAATCTCCTGTAAGGTTCACATGAAAGCCTGTTTGCGCGCCTTGCCCTCGTATTAAGCGTTTTTCAGCGCGAGTTAAATACAAGTCACCAGCTGGATTCGTAAAACTCCACGATTGTGAGAAAGCTCCCACGGTTTGTGACGTTTGCGTTACTCCAGTCATTCCGTCGCCGACGTTTTCAGCTGCTGCAAGAGCGCGCCGTACTACACTGCAACAAACGAAGCAAAGTAGCCGCTTGTTGTCTGTGAGTTTTGGCGCGCTTGCTTGCATAAGAGCTGACGCATCAGATATCAGTGTTTCTACCGTTTCACGGTTTCGTGTTGAGGCTGCTGGGTAGCGCGCCTTTACGTCGTCAAACGTTGCGAACACTTCCATGCTAGCGCCTTCCTATTAGTGAGATACAACTGCTGATCCAGCTGGTGCCTTAACAACAGCGAAACGGTCCGCGAATACGTACCATGCGTACTGAACTTCCAAGCGCAACGCAACCTGATTCTTACGCTTCAAATCGCCCTGACCGTCTGGGTCGCCGAATTGGATAAGTTCCAATGGAAGATTGCGCTGAATGCCCCAATACACACCATTCGTAAAGTCGCCAACAATAGCTTTAATGCCACTGTCCTGCTTCATTTCAGGAAGACCGTTTACGGTAGTAGACACAGCTGTTTTAATGCCCTTATACTGAGTCATTCCAGTACCAAATCCAAGTTCTGGGTACATTAAATGACCTTGCTTGTCTTTAGCTGTAGCAAGAGCGTAAGCAGCTGGCTTGGAAAGTGCTAAACCGTTTACGTCCGTTCCTTCCCCGTCTGTCAAAACTAAACCAATTGCCTTTTCAATGTCTGCGTCAATGCTTGTACTAGCATCAACGGTTTTCTTTGTAGAAGTAAGGTAGTTCGTCCAGTCGGTTGTTGCGCCGTTTGCTGGATTTACGCGATGGAATACGCCAAAGTCGAGTGCGCGAGCTAACGCTGTTGCGCCTTCCTCTGCGAGAGTTTGCATAATACCGATTTGGTAATCTTCGTCGGCCCACAACACTTCGTTGCTAAAGCGCATTGTTACCTGAGTCTTATGCGGCGTTACAGTTACAGATCCAAATGTTGCGTTGGTTGCGCCTTTATCTGCGCCTTCTGCAACAAATTCTGCACGTGGCTTCGAATCCAAGGTGACGAGTGTGGAATTACCAAAAAGTGTTGGCTTTGCTGCAGACAATGCTGCAACAGCAGAGCCAGAGGTTACACCTTTTACAATTCCCTTCACCAAGTGGTCAGGGAGCTTTAGGTCTTTAGATTCTAAAATTGACATAATTTTTTACCTTCCTTACATAGGGTTTTGTTTAATCGTTAGAAAAAAGTTTGCGAACAAACGCGCGCGTATCGTCTACTTTTAAGCCGTCTGGCTCATCGTTAAGGCGAATGCTGTCTGTTCGTGGTTTGGAAAACTCTTTAATTGCCGCCGCGTGATCGCGTAATTCTTTTTCTGTTGAACCACGCAATAGTGCAGCTGGTACGCCAGTTTCTTTTGCAACAAGTTGTGTGAGTTCATCGTGTTTGCGCTGAGTTTCAATAGCAGATAATTTTTCTTTCAGCTTTGCTTCAGATTCTTCTACTGCTTTGAGTCTTTCGGCTGCTTGTTCTGAACTCTTGGCTCTGGCTTCCCATTTGCGTGCAAACCCGCGCCATTTTTCAGCTTCCGCTTTGTAATCTACTTCCTCGGTTTTCTCTTCTGTTGAAGTAGTTTCGGCATTGTTGAGTTCTTCGACCTTTTCGGTTTCTGTCTCTTGTGTTGTGTTTTCCACCTTTTCTCCTTAATAAAAAAGCCCCATGCGGGGCTGGTTAATAAAAAACCACCTCTTGCAAGGTGGCTAAAATCTGATAATTGCTATAAGTTATAGCGTAAATTCGTTAGTATTGTTTAAGTATTCTTCTTTAAGTTCTCGTTCAAGTTCTGCTCGTTTAGCAAGATAGACTTTTGCACAATTAGCACATAAGTGGTGACTGAACCCAACATTTATCCAGCCTTTAAGTGGAGAATCTTCCCTCAAGTCAAATCCTAGTGTTGGTTCTGCTTCGGGTGTACATTCGACTTTAGCTTTGCAATGGTCGCAAAATAGTGCAGCTTTAGCAAGATATGTCATGTTAATTCCTTTCTAAGCATTGAATAGGATAAAGCCATATGATAGAATCGAATTGAGAGCTGGGGCTCCCCCTTACCCTTGACCCTTCACGGGGTAGGTTTGGGGGAATGACCAGCTCTTTTGTAATAGTTAATTTTCCCGTTTTCTATTATGCAAACACAATTTAGTTTCGTATCTTCTCTAGATAAACGTTTTTGAACAATAGCATTTATCAAATCTCTTGGCATATTTGAATCAGTTATATCTAGAATGACATTTGAACTTTGTTTGGACGCATGTTTTAGCGCATTATCTATAGTGTTTTTGCCATTGCCTGAAATGGTTTTTAATTCCCATGTTTCTTTATCTATTGTAAAATCAGCTGTTTTTACATTACGTTCATTTGAAACTGGGTTTGCTATAATGTTGTGCCCTGATTGTGCAATCCATTGCATAGCGCGCTTTTCTTTACTGTTAACACGCGCTCCGTCGGGTATGTTTATTGAACCTTTTGAACTCTTTGTGTTATTAACTGGCTTGCATCCATCAGAACAAAGTCCAGGAGTTTTCCGTAACTGTGCAAGAATCTCTTTCATGCTTGGTTCGAAAACTTCGCTAGCATCTTTACCGTTTTTGCGAGCTTCTGCTTTATTTTTCTCCCAAACTATTTTTTTGGCTTTATCCCATTCGTCACTAAGCGCGTCAGGGTTGTAGCCTCTAATTTTGTTTGGATTTGCATCCCACTCGGGGCAAGCTACACAGTCGCAATGATTATGCATTTTATGAGCTGTTTTTTCAGACTTATACACAAATCCACGACCTGCAAGCATTGTGCAGAAAGCGCATGTTTTGCCTTGTGGTACGAGTGCATAGTGTGGTTTTTTAGGGTCTCGTTTGCAATTTTCAGCGATTGTTGCGCGTCCTGGTATTTTAACCCATCTATCCATAGCGTCGACGATTGCTTCATCAAACTTGTTCCTGTTTGAAAGTATGTGATCGTGTATTTCTTCAACGATTGCTTTCTTGGAATAAGTTTGTGCGAGTGACGCTTCAAAACCGTCGTCAACGTCAGGCAATGCGTCTGCGCGAACTTCTTCATACCATTTAGCAGCCGCCATAGCAATTTGTTCGCTATATTGTGATGCTACTGCTGGAATCAGTTCGTCTATGAGAGCAATTCGAGCAGCTTCTGTTGGTGCGCTAGCTATTTTCTGTAGTACTTCCTGCGCTGCTTGCTGTGCTGAGTCGCTTATCTTCTTGTTGGCTGCTGCTAGACGATTCGTATCCTCCCTTGTTACCAATTGTCGTCTCCTTGCCTAGCAAATTGTTAAGTGAATCAAGCGCACGCGTCTTTCGTGCTTCGCTGAGTAGGGCCCTGCTTTCTGCGTCACTGAACCCTAGTTGTCGCCATGCGATTTCGTTCATTGCATACGATGGGCATGTTGCTGCAACTTTATTGAAGAAGTCGCCTCTAGCTCCCATGCTTACTTCTTGCGTTGGCTTCCACGCAACTTGTGCCGCATAAACATCTGGAGGAATTGTTGTCATTCCGTCATTTTGTAAGCAAACTGCAATGCCGAGCGCTTTAATAATCGATTGGCTAAAAATCAAGTTTTGCCTATCTGCTTCGCGCGTTAATTTGCGTTCTGCTACACTCATTGCTTCAGCACTTGTTGGGTTTGATGTTGTAATACCAAGATCACATGCTGGCAAACCTGTTTCGCTAGATACCATGAGTGCAATCGTTTTCAGCATCTCCGAGTGTGGAGTCATACTTGCTTGTGTAAGCTGTTGCAAGGTTGGAGTATCTCCATCCTCGTCCTTTGTTATACCGTTGACTGCACTAACGTAACTACTCCATTGCGCCTTTTGTGCATCTTCAGAAAGACCTAAGAACCATATCTTTGGAATGCTGTAGAACTCTGCAGTTGCTTCCATTCTTACGAAGGTTCTAATTGCCATATCAGTATAGCTCATAAGCGGTCTTGTGATTCGACTTCGTCCGAATGGCCTGTCGAGCTGTGGATCGTAGCAAATTGGTACTACAGATACGCCTTGATAAGACTGTTTAGCAAGTGTTGCTTTCCATGCGCCTTCAACTTTTTTAACTTCGTATGAGTAGCCTTTGAGCCAGAATCTTACTTCGTTGACTTCGTTTTTCTCATTTGTTCCTGTAATGGTCATTGCAGCTTTTACTTCTTGGTGACCCATATCCCATAATGCGGAACTCATGAGTGCGCTTCTAGGTGTGATTCTTACTGCTCCACCTGCGTCAGCGTCCTTATATATTGCTAAGAAACTACATGAATGCTTGTATGCACTGATGATAGCTTGTGGCAAAATCACACTGAACTGGTTTGCTTCTGCGATTGCGCGCATGTTGTGTACATCGTCACCGTTGATTTGTAACCCATCGTAAACGCTTAAGTCAGCTAATGCTCTTACTGCTTTCGCGCTCCAACCAACGACTGCTTTAACTCTGCGAGCTACATCTTCTGGAATGGAAATATTCAGATTTTTAACTGTTTCGTCTGCATTAAAGTATTTTGTTCGTTTTTGGTTACTTTCGTAATGTTGTTGCCATGTGTCGTAAAGCCTTTTAATAGTTGGCATGTCTTTTTCATCTACGCCATCAATTTTGCTACCAAATGACAACAGTTGCGAGCTTGTGTTCTCAAAATCTTGTAACGTCATACTAATAGCCTCTGCTTTCTTCCAGGATGTCGTTTACTTACAAATGCTGCATGTAGTGCCATTGTGCAAGACACGAGTGGTGTGGTATCTACGTCATCACCTAACTTTCCCCAGGCAAAAAGTCCGCTTTTGCCAAGAGGTCTTGTTGATGCGCCTTTTACTGCTGCTGCGAGTGCTGGCTGATCTTCATCTGGTAGGTGTGTGAGTTTCCCAGCTGCTAGCATGTCCATGAATCTTCCGCACGCTTGCCCTACGTCTCGCATTGTTAGCGATATTGTTGGGATGTGTGCGTCTGCGAAATCTTGTAAGAGTATGCCTGTTGCGCTTCCTGCGTCGATTCCGACTCCTAACATGTTGCGTTTGCGTTCTGCTAGAAAGTCGATTAGCCAGTCTGTGCCTTCTGTAAGTGGATGTGATTCTAAAAATTCAATGTGTGCGTATCCGTCGGAGTATTTCATGCAAGCGGATAATGTTAAGCGGTCTCGCGATGGTGGGATTTCTACTCCGTATGCTTTAACGCCGCCTTCTATGCGATTGCTTATTGTTGCTGCTTGCCATTGCTTATCGTTGATTGCGGATGTTGCTAATGCGAGTTCGTCCCATACTCCAAGAGCTTCGCGTCTGAATGAGTCTTCGGAAAATTGTCTGCGTAAGCGTAATATAGCTAGTTCGCTTGTTCTTGATGGATAAGAT
Organism: Gardnerella sp. DNF00476; assembly: GCF_049262735.1. Taxonomy (NCBI): domain Bacteria; kingdom Bacillati; phylum Actinomycetota; class Actinomycetes; order Bifidobacteriales; family Bifidobacteriaceae; genus Gardnerella; species Gardnerella sp. DNF00476. The sequence continues at coordinate 1,345,766 of NZ_CP058401.1, read as the reverse complement.
GGATTTGCTTTTGCCCATTCTTCTCTATCATCTAAGTTGCAATTTCTGTCTGCACTAAATTCTAAATATATTCCATCTCTATCTGATCCTTTTAATAATGCTGTGCGCTTATCTCTAAATACTTCTCCAGGGTCGCATGGTCTCGGCGGCGTGCCCATATAGAAAGCTAATGGGTTTGAAGCTGTATTTAATGTTGGCAATGCGTTGTCAAGTGCTCTATTTGTTAAAATTTGTGCTTCGTCGAAAACTATAACGGAAACTTCATGTAACCCTCGAAAGCCTCGCTCACGAGAACCGAATAAGATTCGTGATTCGTTTGTAAATTCAATCGCTTGTTGACCGTTTGCTTTGCGTATTTCTTTTACAAATCTTGCTATTCCTCTGTTGTTTTCTATCAGTTCTTTCATGTCGCGAAAAGTTTCATCGCTTGTTCTTGAGTGATGTGCTGTCCAAACAGCAATAGTTTTCTCGTGCATTAAACATAAAAAGACTACAATCATTCCGATCGTATACGTTTTTCCAACTTGGCGCGGTAAGCTCATTACTACGCCAGATACTCCTGCAGCAAATTTGCCATTACTGCGTTTGCCTAATATGTACATGCCAAGTTCAGACTGCCACGAGTCAAAGGTTACGCCGTATCGTAATGCTTTCTTTTGCAATGCTGGGAATTCTGATGCAACTATTCCATCTGGGTATATAAAATGCCTAGCTTTGGTCTGGAGTAAAGACTGCGTCAAAAGTTACCTCCGAATCCATATTTTCGTCGTCTTCTTTTTCGTCATCAACTACGCCTGCTAGCTTTTCTGTTATTTCTATGTATTGTTTTGCCATGCTTGCCAATGCGCTTGGCGGCGTATCTGGACTTATGAGCGCTGCATGCAAAATGTCGCGCGCGAATCTTAACTCATCTTCAAGTCTGCTGTCACACATTCTGTCGAATGCGTCTTTTGTTAATTCGTCGGTCGGTATTGTCGTTTTTATTGGTTTTGATTCGCCTGGAATCTCAAAAAGTACTTCTTGTCTTTTTGATTTTGTTGGTTTTGGGTTCTTTTTTCGGTGTGCATCTACCCTACATTTCTCACTGCAGTACATTGGAGCACGTCCGCGGCCTGTTGTTTTGAAAAAACGACCACAATTTTTGCATTTCATGGCTACTTTTGCTCCTTTTTGTAGTGAAAAAATCACCGTGTAACGATTTGGCTGTAACGTAATGGCTATTTAGTGGGGGGATTTTAGCCCTTTGTCCGGCTTGGTTTCCTTTGGAAAATCGTGGGGTTACTCCCCCTGCCGAAATGCTCTAAGGTTGAAACGTTTTGTGTTGCGTTACTCGTGTTTACCAATTTGAGTGCCTGTTTTTCTGATTATATGCGTCGCAACATGCTTCAGGCGCTACGCCTGTGTCTAATCCGTGTTCTTTCTCATATATTCTTGCTTGTGCCCAAGCTGCAGTGTGTGCTTTCTTAAGCTGATTGCATTGCCTGTGTGTAAGTCGAACGTTATTCCAATCCGTTGGGCTTCCGCCTCTACTCACTGGAACTATCTCATCTACTTCAGGACTCAATGGATCTGGAGTCTTAATAGTTTTATCTACTGGCTTGCCACACAAGTAGCAAGTGTCATAGTAAGCAAGCACTCGTTTGCGCATTGCTTTGCGTCTGCTCCCATACTTACTGCGTGGGTTACTCTTTGGTTTCTGTGGCATATGCAAGCACCTTACAAAAAAGCCCCGAGGTATGAACCACGAGGCTTTCTTTAACGTCTTTTATTTTCTAGTGTGAGAGGTGGTTTCTTCTTTGCGGCCACTTCACACCTCAGTGTGATTATATCATTATTGGTGTTCACTTTGTCAAGTCTAATAATTCTTCTGGCGAGTCTTATTTAATATTTCACTTATGTTCCATATAACTACAGTACCTTGACCTGATGTATGAATTCTACCAGTTGAACGAAGCCTGCGAAGTGTTCCTGCTGGAATGTTTTTATTTAGTACACGATGCATAAACTCCGATGCTTGCTTGCTACTCCCAACATAAGTAAGCTTTGATAATTCTTTACGCGTATTACTTAAAACTTCATTGCTATTCGTCACTGATCTGCATGATTGGCAAGTAACACATTCATTAGTGCTTTCATACCTCAATGGTCTTCTGCAGTTTGGGCATAATCCAAATGTTTTTAAGAATTTTGGATTTGTATCTGCTAGCACTTTATCTCTAATATTTTTTAACTGTTCATAAGATATTGATGCGCTTGCCAATAAGACTATTTCTTTTGCATTATCTTTAAGCGCTTTAACTACTGTAATGATTGGTGAAGTTTGTGCGATTGCTAAATTGTTGCTGCCGAGTTGGCTTAATATTTCACGCTCTAGGCCCTCAAGCTCATCAAGTTTATCAAGAGCACTCAAGTTTACTGGAGTCACGCTTCTGTTTACATGAGTATGATACCCAGATTGGTTACGCTTTATTTCGCAATACGCCAACATTGATAGCTGCTTATTTAACGATGGAAGCGAACCAAGAAGCTTCATATATTCACGTTGTTCTTTTACAGTGTAGCTTTGCATAAGATTCCTTCCAAATGATTTATAAGATTTTCAGTATTCCAGTAGCGTATTCCATGTTTCTTAAATGGTCTTGGCATTAAGCCGCTACTTATAAGTTGCTGTAATGCATGAATCCCATTTATGTCATACTTGCTTAATGTTCTTAATCCGAGTGCAGTAATAATGTAACTTTCATCTACTTCGATTTTGTGTATTGAGTTAAGAATTTTGTATAAGTAAGAAAGTCTAAAAGTAAGTTTTTTTAACCTCTCTTGTTTTTTACTAATATTTTTATCTTGACTATGTTTCACAATTTCCTCCTCTCGAAAATTCCATGTACTTTCGGTGGTGAATTGCTTGAGTGGGACGACCTAGTCAAGGGGAAAAATAAAAATTGAGAAAGCTTTTTCGGCTTTCTCAATCTCATTTTCTCAATGACTTTTAGGTCGTCCTACAGCGCTTTCGGCGGAGCCATGCCATCGCGTATGACGAGTGAAAAAAATATCCACACGGCGGTTTGCTGTAAGGCTCTGGCTTTGCCATGTTCGCTCATCCGGTCGTCCTGTCATGAGACGCTCTACAGCATCAATTCCCGACTCTTTCCGCTCAATACCGCGGAACGCTTATGTTATCGGTAGGGAAACCGATATAGGTCTTTACAGCGGCTATTTACGCTGCCTAAGGGGCGTAAGTCTATGCCGCGTTAAATTGTCCCACATTTGGCCAATGCGAGTACTGTAGAGGAGCTAGAAAAGTTTTACTTATTCCCACTGCTCCCCTGCAGATTTAACGTTCTAATATGCCCTAAAAGGGTTTATGGTTATTTTTTGTTTTTGGTTAGAACTCGCTTTTTCAACTTGCTCATTTTTTGTCCAATATCCATAAAGTTCTACAGCATATGGATATGATCTATTTGCCTTGCAGCTATATGCATATACAAGCTTGTTGTAGTTTTGTGGCTTAATTACAACTTCTTGTCTATTGGCAAAAATGGTTTTATTGAAGTACTGCGAACCTGTAAGCGCAACTGGAACTATCTCAGGTTTTGCGTACGCGCTATTAGCATAAATGCGATGCGCCTGTTCAAAATATCTCAATCTCGGATACAAAGTTTTATACTCAGAGTATCTTTTTATCATTGTTTATTCCCTTTTACGCTGCTTTTTGTGGCACGTATTTCACATATACCGAGTAAGACTCATCACATTGCAGTATTCGTGCCTCAAAGTGGCCTTTACTAGCTACAAACGCCCTATATCTAGCATTTCTTACGCGCAAAGCCGTATCAGATGCAGTATGCCTTGTAAGTCCTTCTTTGAACAGTGCTACGCGATTTGGATTTGCTTTGCATTTGTCAACAAAATCTTTGTAATGCAATGGATAAGCAAACTTCTCAAATGATCCTTCAGGCCAGTTTTCAAGTAACTCCTCCGAATTTGTAGAAGTATTGTTGCTTTTAGATTCTGGCTTTTTCTGTTGATTAAGATTCTTTTCTTTTGCTTTCCTTGGTTTTTGCTGATCTTCAGGAGCTTTCTTTTCTTCTAGAGCTTGCTTGTAAGCTTCTTCTAACGATTCCACACCTATTTCTTGCATGTATCGTTTAACAAGTCTCAATTCTCTAGAATTTAGCGTATTGATGCCATCACATTTTGCGATAATAACCAATTCGCACGCTTCTTTTCGCCTTGCTGCAGATAGTGGTGCCATTATTGTTCCTTTCGTAAGGTTTGTATATAGTTTTCTAAAATTCGTTAATTTAGTTATTAAAATGCTGGTTCTTCGCTGTAATAGTTGTCTATATTGCTTTTTGAAGCCCAAGGTTCTTGACTAGCCACTTGAGCCTGCTGTGATTGCTGCATTTGCTGAGGCTGCGAAATCATTTGCTGCATGCCCTGCTGTTTTATTTGCGTAATTTGCGCTGTTGCAAATCGCATTGACGCTCCAATATCCTCTACGCTGAGCTTGATTGAAGTGTGATGTGAACCGTCTTCGGCTTCGTACGTACTTTGTTCTAGCTTTCCATACGCGATAACTCTCATGCCTTTTGTAAGGCTTTTAGCTACATGTTCTGCTAACGCTCTCCATGCTGTGCAGCGCATAAAAACAGTGCCAGTATCCTTGTATTGCGAGGTTTGTGGATCAAGCACACGAGTGGTTGCAGCAATTGTGAAATTTACTACAGTAGTGCCGTTAGGAGTAGTGCTTACCACTGGGTCTTTTGTAAGATTCCCTGCAATGTAGTATGTGTTATCGCTCATGACTCTTCCTTATTTAGCTAGTTATTCAGCTAGTAGTCCTGCAGTTTCAAGTTGTGCACGATATTTTGCTGCTGCTTGTACTGCTTTTATCCATTCATTGCCGAGTATTTCAATAGTTTCTTGGACTTTTTCTAATGCTTGATCTACTTCGTATTCGTCGTACCCGTTTTGCATTCCAAAGAATCCAAGGCACTCCGTGAATCGCATGTTTCTTACATCTTGCGGCGTTAGTAAAGTAACCATTTCATTCACCTACATACTTTTCAATGCTTGTGTTTGTAATGTAAACCTTGCTGCCTGGTAAGCGACCGTGAGGCATGTGCAAGATTCCTGCATCTACAAGCTTCATTACGGCACGTTTGTCCATGCTGAGCTGATCGCATACTTCTTTAAGGCTCCATAGCCTTTTGTATGGGATTCTTGGTGTAAGTGCTGATGTGCTCATTGTTTGTCCTTTTCTATTTTTTTGTCGTTTGGAATCTCAGTTGCTGCTATTACACCCGTAATCCCCATGAGTATGAGGAATAATCCAAGTGGCACGCATAAGTAAAGGCTTAAGTTGTAGAAGGCGCTGAAAACGAACGCCAGGCCGCTTATTGCTATAAGTACGCCGACAATTATTGCTATACACTTTTTCATTGTTCCAATAGTCTTTCGTCAATTATTGATACTGAACGAATTTCAAAAACAACTGCAATAATTGTTCCTGCAATTCCCAAAATGTTTGCTCCGTTAAAGCAATAAGCCATATTCCTTATTGCCGCCCAAAAGCTAATAGCAAAGCACACAAGGCTTATGAATGCTGTTATGTACGGATATTTTTGTACGAAGCTCATTTTGCCTCCTTTGTAAGCTGTAATTGCAGTTCTTGTAACTGCTGTATTAAAAATTGTTTTGAAAGGTTAAATTATGGATTATTCAAATCAGCAAGAAATTAAAGAAGGCATAGGCAATATAGAGTTTGGTACTAGCATTGCTGCAGACCTTCAAGATTCTGCTTCTAGCCGCGAAATTAGGGAACTTGCTAAGGCTGTGCATTTTATTGGGTTTGGCGCTCAACAAGTTGCAAAACATTTGCAAAACTAGCATTTATGTTTGCTAATTATTACTGCTAGTAGAGCTACTACTAACGCGCTTATAGCAATTATTGGGGTCATTGCTTGTGCTTGTTTTTTACATGCAGTGACCTTATCTTTTGCCCACTCATCAATAACGTGGTACATATGAATTCCTTGCTGAGCGTGTTTTAGCTCATATGTTCCTTGTGATTCTGGCACTTCTGGCTCTTCTGGCTCCCAGTTCTTGCTCATTCTTCTTCCTCTGCTTGCTCTTTATATTTTTCGATGTAATCTTTGAATGCCTTGTAGGTTGCAAATAGCTGATATTCGTATTCGCGCTTCGCTTTTATGAGCTCTGCTTTCTTGTTGTCCAAACGATTGCATATAACTAGCAATTCAAGATTGGGGTTATTCTTACGCGCTAAGTCCTCAAGGATTCGCATGTCCTCCAAAGAAAAAGCTGAGCCCAGAGTTTGGTCAATCTTATCGTCAATATTCGTATCGTTTGGCGCTTCAACAAGTGAAAGTGCTGTAATCATATCCAAAAAAGATAGCAACGAAAGCCATGTTGCCTGCACCTGATCTCCATGCGTGCAATGTTGGTTCATGTACTGTTGAAGATTCATGTTTAAATCTTGAAGCGTAGAACGAAGCTCTTCTGGAGCTTGTAAAACGCGTTGAAGTGCTAGAATGTAAAATACGCGACCGCGCTCAATGGCTACGTTTTTCGCCTCTTCTTTCTTGCTGTCCACCTTCTTTCGCATCACTCTTCCTCGCTTTCTTTTTCGCCAGCGTGGATGAGCTTGCCATTAACGCGGCAGCGAAGTTCGAAGGCTTTTTCTCTTGTTTTGCGACATTTATCTATCTGCTCGGCGTATGCTTCGTAAAAATCAGATTCCACGCGGCTGAATGCTGCATATTTAACTGAGTCTGCGCCTCTAGGAGCTTCGTCATACGCTTTTTGCGCTTTCATGTAGCCAGGGAAATTCTTCTTTGCTTCCTTTATGAATGCCTCAAGCTGGTTTTCCTTAACAGAAGCCTTATACGCTTTCTTAAGCATCTTCTTGAGCTTCTTGTACTCTTTATTGCCTTTGCACTCTTTGCCTTTTTGTTCTTCCATTACTGTTCCTTTGCTTCATTAATTAGTTTTTTCCTTAAAATTTCTAGTTCAGAAAGAGCGCGTTTTTGTGCTCTTTTGGCAGAACGAACATTTTTTGACAATTCTTTATGTTCTTCTTCAAATTTGGTTTCTGCTTGATTGCGTCTTTTTAGCGCGTCTTGTTCTTCCTGATAAACTATGTCGTAGTCTTTTTTTGCAGTTTCAAGAAACTCGCACTCACTTTTTGCTTTAGCGTATTCGTAAAGCGCGCTTTCGGCTTCTAGCGACGCTTTGAGATAGTTTTGAAGTGCTACTACAAAAACGGGGAAAGACGCACATTTGGAAAATGTTTGTTCAATCTCAAGTTCTTCCATTTCTGTTCCTTTCTTCCTTTACACTTTTGTGTATGAGTTTTGATAATTTAGGCGATGCTGCAACATGGTTTTCTGCTGGCGTTGCGGTTGTTTCCGCTATTTTTACAGTTTGGTGGCCATGGCATAATCGCCCTCAAGCGTGCTTGGTTTCTATGCCTTTCGATTCTTTTGATGCGTTCGCGGCTGTAGTCCCTGAATTCCGTGGATTGGAAATGATGTATACGAGAGGTGAGCCTGATTATGCTGTAAAGTTGACGAATTCTGGGGACTGTGTTGCATTTGACGTATCTCTTTCCGCTATCGACTGTGATGTTTTTATTGTTGAGCCTGTCGAGGGAGTAGTAGACGCTCGCGGGTTCCGTAAAATCCTCTTACCTGAGGCTTTAGCGAGTATTTCGTGTGGTGAATCGGTATTGGTCGTTGCTTATAGGCATAAGAACGCCCAACGTAGCGGATTCCATGTTCGGTGGATGGTGCGGCCGGTGCGTTGCCATAAATATGTTTCGCAGCTGATTGAGCTTGAAGGCAAGTTTGATTTGCAACCATATAATCCAATACCTGAGAAGCGTTCATATCGCCCGTTTGTTTGGTTTTATAGGCTGACTCATTGGCATGAGGCATAACTTTTGCTACTTTGAAACCGTGCTGGTGTTTTGCATCAGCTTCTTCATACATACGCTTTGGCTCTGTTGCCCAAATCACTGCCCATTGAATTATTAGGAGTATGACTTGAATAGCTAGGACTACGAGCTGTACTGCTAATTTGCCGCTCATTCTTCTCACCTCCTTATTTCGTCAAACAGTCGCGTTTCTGCGTCTTTACTGGCGTGACGCGTTTCACTGACTTTGCAGAATAGTTCTGTATTGTCTTCGTCGAATTTTTCTTGTTGTTTATGAAGTTCTTGTAGCGCGTCCTGATATTTTTGTTTCGCGTCTCTGACTGCTTGCTCGGCTTTCTTTATTGCTTGGCACTTGTCTCGCGCTTCTCTGAATTTGTTGAGCGCGTTTTCTTCTTGATCGAGTGCGTTGCGATATTGTGCTACGAGTTCCATGAGTTTGGTGTCCGCGGCGCTGCCTGTTTTGAGCGCGTTTTTTAGCCTGGTAAGCATGATTGACTCTTTTCTTTGCTTGCAATTGCAGCTTGCTTTTCTGCTTGCTCAAGAATCTTTGACAAAGGCATTTTGCATACTTTCGATATTCTCGTTAATTCATCAAAGCGAAAAACACCACCGTTAATTTTCCTGTTTAACGTGTTACGCGGTATCCCAGCTTTGGTTGCTAACGTATCTTGAGTTATGTTTGCTTTTGTAAGCACATTTTTCAGTGCAAGTCCTAGTTGCGATGAAGTGGGCACTATTAGTTCCATATGGAACATATTACGCTCTATCTTATTTTCGTCAATGTCGGCGTGTCCTATTTGGGACATACTTCGTAATATATGGTGGTAATATGCCCTATATGGCAGCAGGAAGTAGAAAAACGACTGTAGAGTCAAAAGCTTTATCTATAGCTATTAAAAGAGCAATGGCGATTCGAGGATTGAAGACGCCAGGCTTAGCGAAAGCATCTTCAATTCCGTATGGCACATTACGAAAGATTCTTGAATTAAACACGGTTGCCGACTATGAGCAATTGAGGAAAATTGCAATAGCTCTTGGTGTGCCTCTATCTGCGATTATTGCTGATTCTGAAAAATTGGTGAAAGACCCTGGAATTGTAGAAGATTATCTTGATTCTATAAAGCCAGAGCCATCTGCAAAGCCCGAGTCGAGTGCGTCTTCTGATTCTGATGTGTCTTCTGATGCTTCAAACAACTTGGATGATGATTATGTGAGTCATGTTGCCGACATGATTGCTGCTGATCCTTCTCAGTTTGCTCTTATGGCTCATACCGACCCTAACAAATTCCTCGAATCCACCACACCTCGTAACTAATTGCATGGCGGTTATATTATGAGCAGAAAATCTTTTACGCCGCGTTTTACACTAACGCAGACTGAAGCTAATTCACTTATCGAAGAAACTAAGCGTGCTGTTGAGAGTGTTGTTACTATGCCTGCTCAAGGCGTGCATAATGCTGAGTTTCATGTTGAATCACAAGAACACTCGTTTACTATCGCTTTGTATAGGGGAAACATACGTGCAAATAAGCATACTTTATCTGCACGTATTAGTGTTTCTGGCATACCTCTGATTCGTTTGTGCGTGAATGGTTCTACGCATACTAATCCAGATGGAACAAGAATTGGCGGCACTCACTGGCATATTTATCGTGAAGGATTTGATGATTTTGTTGCAGTTGCAGCAAATATAGATTCGCCTGACTTCGTTCATGATACAATACTATTACTTGATAAGTTTCATGTAATTCAAAAGCCAAAGTTCCAAGGTGCATTATTATGAGTGCAAGTAGTGTAGCGTTTGATGTTCCCGCGCTTCTTGATGACTATACGTCATGGTTGCGTAGGTCTTCTACTGTTGAGAGAATTGGCGAATGGAATGAGGTTACGTTACCTTTTCTTGATTGTTCTGGCGACGACCTTGTTTTTTATGTGCGCATTGATCGTAGTAACAGCGTTGCTTTTACTGACGATGGTTATACTTTTGCTACTTTGAATCATAAGGGTGTGAGTATTACTGAAAAGCGTTTGGAACGTATGCAGTGCTTGGCACGCAGGTATGGTGTGAGTATCACTAATAATGGTGAGGTTACTCTTGATGCTGAAGATAACTACGCTAATGCTTTGAACCGTTATGCTCAGGCTCTTTTGTCGTTGAATTCTATGACTGAAGTTTCACGTAGGCATGTGGCTGAGTATTTTGCTGACGATGTTGCTGAAGTGTTGAAGTCTTGCAAAGTTTACTACACGCCAAATGTGATTATTCGCGGTGTTTCTGGATATGAGCATAGTTTTGATTTCTTGTTCCAGCGTAGCGCAAAATATCCTACTAGATTCTGTCATGCTCCTAATAAGTTTGATAAAACTGCTGTTCGCGATATTATGTGGAGCTGGCAGGATACTTGTAAAGCAAAAGAGCGTGAAGGTTCTAAGCTATTTGTGATTGGCGACGATAGAGAGCGTCCTTTGCAGCCTGCTGCTTTGGAAGCTTTTGAAAACTATGGTGTGGAAGTTATTCCTTTTTCCAATCTCGAGGAACGTTCTGAGTTGTTGCGTGCAGCTTAATACTGCTTTTATGCTCATTATGAAATTGATGTAGATAATAAGAAAAGCAAAAAGCTCTAAGCATTACGCCTAGAGCTTTCGCCGACCGAGTACTCCCAATCCATTTCTATAGAGTATAACGCATTGTATTGATTTCGTTGGGGTTTGCATTATGCTTCGCTTTGATTCGCTTTATGATGAAGCCGCGCGGCTTGGTGTGCGAGTGGAAGAGCGCAGACTCTCTGGTAGTGTGTGTGGCTATTACTACGATGCTTGTAGGCTGATTCTTCTTGATGAGCGTTTGGCTGATCATCAACGTTTGTGTACGTTGTGCCATGAGTTAGTTCATGCTGAGTATCGTGATGTTGCTTGTGGATTTGATTCGCGTTTTGAGACTCGTACAAGGCGCATAACGGCTTCTAGGCTTATTAGCTATGTTGATTACAAGCTTGCTGAATCAATGTATGGCACTGATGTTTGGCTTCTTTCTGAAGCTCTTGGCGTTACTTGTGATGTCATCCAGGACTATCGCTCTTTCCTCTCCACTCCCGTTCTTGTGTAATGCCAAAAATTGCGATTTTTGCATTTTCAGCGCCTTTTTTGCGTATTTTTAGCCTAAAGTAGCCGTGAAAGTAGCTGAATTTGATTTTCTGGGGGCATTTGGCTAATTATTGTGGCTTGCCTCGTTTTGTCTATTGCTTTGAGCGTTGCTACTTGCTGATCTAGTGTGAGTGCTGCTAGTACTGCTATGAGTGGGTCTTTTTCTTGATTTTGTGTAGGCCCTACATTACTTTGTGTAGGCCCTACAACTTTTTGCATTTCTACGCTTTGTGGTTTTATGCCGAGTTGTTCTTCTTTTGCTTGTTCATTAAGTCTAGCTGATGTACGCTTGCGTTGTGCTTGGCTGATTTGCTGGTATACGGATACGGTTTTAATGTCGCTATGACCTGCGACTTCCATGAGTTCTGCAAGGCTTGCGCCTGCTTCTCCGTAGTGTGTGAGTGCTGTGTGCCGAAGGTCGTGGAAGTGCATGTCTTTTAATGATGGCATGTGTGCTATTGCGCGGTTGAAGCTTTCTCTAAGGCTTGCTGGCGCAACGAACGCTCTAGGCGTGCGAGTGTGTAGAATCAGCTCATCTGGTTTGCCGCTTGGCATTTGCTGACGCATGTGTATTTCAAAATATTCGCGCGTCCATTCTGGTATTGGCACTTTTCTTATACTGCTTGCTGTTTTTGGTTTGCCTACTTCAAGACGTCGTCTTTGCCCTAAATGGTTTATGCTTTTTAGGCTTTTGTTGACGCTGATTGTCATTGCGTCAAGGTCTACATCGCTTCTGGTGAGTGCGCAACATTCTCCTTCGCGCAATCCGCACGCTCCAGCTAACATGACTCCGATGCGCAAATGTGGTGCCATCATGCTGTATATATCAACGAGTTGCGCAATGCTGATGGCAATGCTTTCGTGCCTTGTGCGTGGTTTTTTGAGTTTGAGCGTGCAAGGGTTGCGTTGTAGTAGTGTTTCTCCAGCAGCGTTTACTTCTTTTGCGCAAGCGTAGTTGAATATGCTTCTAAGCAGTGTGTAGCAATGTGATCGTGCTACTGTGTTCCTTCCTGTAAGTTCGTCGCAATCGAACGCATCGTACCAGTTTTGTATATCTTTGCTTGTGATTGTTTTGATGCGTCTTTCTCCAAATGCTGGTAGGAGATAGTTGCGCAATCGTCCTTCTTTGTGTGATTGCGTAGTTTCTTCCAGCCTGCTTCCGTCTGGTTTGCGCTGATTTTGCATATAGTCGTCTGCTAACTGCGCGAATGTAATTGAGCTTTTATCTATCTCATGACGATTTAGTTTAGCTGGGGGAGTCCATGTGCCTAATGCTATTTCTTTTTCTGCTTGAGCAAGCCATGCTTCTAGCTCTACGCGGTAGGCTGCTGGCAATGTTCGCGTAAATTCTTTTGGTAGCGATGGGTTTTCTGCCAAGGCTGCTGGCGGCGTTGAGTAGCGTGCAACGTATGCAGCGCCGTATGATCGTGTTACTTTTTTGAGCCTTCCAAAACTACGCCGTGCCATAATGCATACCCCTTCGCATTAACCAATTTTTAGCACTTAGGGCAATGATGGGCATTGATTTTCTGAAGGTCATTTTTCAATGCCCTCTATAATGCCCTTCATAATGTATTATATCGTATCAAAATGCATTATTTTGCACAATTCAATATTAAAAGCTTTTGAGCCTTAAGCATTGGAAACATTGGGTTTTGCTACAAAAAACGCCACTGTGTGAGCAGTGGCGTTTTTGCGTTTGTGGAGTCGCGGGGAATTGAACCCCGGTCCGGAAACCGTACCCTCGGTCTTCTACGTGCGTAGCCTGCTGGCCATTCGGCAGTTTTTCTGCCCCCATGTTATCGCAGACAATTCATGGCGAGCATATCTACAGTAAAAGTCCCTGAACTACCCTGCAGCTCGGCAATTCAAGCAAGTCTTCTAATGACGTTTAGCACCACTCCGAAGACGTGAGTGGGTAAACGGAGCAGCTGCTCACTGGTTAATCCTGGCGCGAAGCTCAGGCAGCAAGAGCGAACTCAGTGCGATTAGATTTAGCACTTATTCTTTTGCGAAAGGACGTTTACGAGTGGACTTTCGCATTCTCGGCACGCTTCCCCGCGGCGAACAGATCACCGTCGAAACCGATCGACCCCTTTTGATTTATCAAACTATCAATTAGATACTGGCATAAAGCCAGAATAATCATTATAAATAAACGTTTTAACAGAGTCAACCTGTTTTAGAATATTGATTTATTTCAGAATCACTTAAAGCTCAACTAAAGCTCACCTAAAGATTTATTCCAGAATCACTTACCTTTAGTCTCACCTGTTTTAACACCATCACTATTGCCTTTGGCAAGCTTCTTCGATTTTTCAACAAATCTTCTATTAACAACAAACGTACAAATTGACGCAACAAACACGCAAATAAATATTGTAACGTTTCTAGCTCTAGCATTTCCAAGACTTTTTACAGCATTAACATGAAGAGCAACAGCAGATTCCGCATCAACAGTGGTCTTTACTTTTCCGCCACTAACGCTCACAGTTTTAGTACAATCTTTAGACTCATAAACATTGCAATATTCACCATCTGGCAAGTCAGTCTTATAACTCACTTTTTGCGGCTCTTCCGTATTATTAATCGCAAGAAAACCCTTGTTTCCTCGGCTAAATGCAACGTTATTATCGTCATCATCTTGCCAATTAGTAACCTTAGTGCCCCTAACGGCGTTGTAGAACCCAATCATTCCGCGAATCGAAGTTAGCCTTTGCGTGCATTGCCACTTAGAATCCTTTGCACAACTCACATCAGGAATTGAAGTTTGCGTAGCTCCAGGTGCTCCCTCATCTCGTTTTGTAAACTCATAACCAGAAAACACATTTGGAGTTCCATATGGATACGCCAACATAAACGCGTTTGCAAGCTCGTATTTTTTACCATCTTTATACGTCAAAACTCTGCTTGCATTATCTCGCTCAGTATCCCAATTTGTAACGAAAATCGCAGCTTTTTTGCTTGGAATTAACTTATCTGTGATATGTTTAAGATTCTCAATAGACCCATAAAAATAGTTTCTAAGCCTATAAGAGTACTCAAATTCATTCACTTCACCAGTTTGCAAATATTGGTCTGGCTGAATTCTAGGGTCTTGCTCAGAAAACCCTATTGTTTCTTGCATCCACCAAATCTTATCTGGCGTTGTTCCAGCAGCCTCTGCAGCTGCATCTTTTATGCCCTTTACATCTTGCGGAGACATGTGTTTTGCAGCATCAACTCTAAACCCATCAACTCCAAGCTTTAGCATATGCGCAAAGTACTCTCCCAAAGTTTTTTGCACATGAGGATTAGAAGTGTCCAAATCCAATAGTCCAACAAGTCGATGCGTCCAAACGATTTCTGCTTTTCGATACGTGTTGATATTTTCTGTTGACTTATGAAAATCGTCTTTTGTATATCCAGCATCTGGGAACGATTGATTTGCAGCATCATACTTGCTTCCACCAACACCAACAGTGTCTTTGTTTGCAAAACCAGTTGTGTGGTTTATTACCGCATCTGCAATAATTCCAATACCTGAAGCTTTGCACGTTGTAATCATCTTTTTAAACTCGTCTTCTGTGCCAAGTTTTGAATTTAGCTTATAGCTTACAGGTTGATAGCTTGTCCACCATTGGTCACCTTTAATATGATCTTGCGGAGGTGATACTTGTACGTACTTTACGCCTTCTGGGCCGTACGTTTTTTTGCATTCCTTAGCTATACTTCTCCAATTTTGTTGGAACGCTGTTACGATTACACCTTTTTGTGTAGTTTTTTGAGATGATTTTGCACCCTCATCTGCAATCGCTGGGCTGCTTGCGACTACTGCTCCCGCCAAAATCATAGCGACGCAAGATGTTATAGCCGCAACTCTTGCCAACACAAACTTTAACTTTACAAGCGCCTTTTTATTGAAGCTCGTAAATACTTCTATGCCGTGGATCATCATTGTTCCTTCCTGCAAGAATTGCGGCTTTGCTTTGTTCTTACTTTATTCTTTTTAGAGCTAGATTCTACCTCACTATATTAGAACCATCTATTCCCACTCGATTGTGGCAGGCGGCTTAGATGTAACATCAAGCACAACGCGATTAATCTGGCGACATTCGTTTGTGATTCGAGTAGAAATCTTTGCCAATACATCGTAAGGAACTCGCGACCAATCAGCAGTCATAGCATCCTCAGAACTTACTGGTCGAAGCACAATTGGAGATCCATATGTGCGCTCGTCTCCTTGAACTCCAACAGAGTGAACATCTGCCAAAAGAACAACTGGGCATTGCCAAATATCGCGATCTAATCCAGCTGCCGAAAGCTCTTCGCGCGCAATCGCATCTGCTTCTCTAAGAACAGCTAAACGCTCGCGAGTAATCTCGCCAACAATGCGAATTCCCAATCCTGGGCCTGGGAACGGCTGGCGCCACACAATAGCGTCTGGAAGCCCAAGCTCCGTACCAATTGCGCGAACCTCATCCTTAAACAAAGTGCGTAAAGGCTCAATAAGCTTAAACTTTAAGTCCTTTGGCAAGCCGCCAACATTGTGATGCGACTTAATGTTTGCAGCACCATCTCCGCCACCAGATTCCACAACATCTGGGTAAAGTGTGCCTTGTACAAGGAACTTAACTTCTGCTCCAGATTTTCCAGCTTCTTCAATAACTTGGCGCTGTGCTTTTTCAAATGTGCGAATAAACTTTTCGCCAATAATCTTGCGCTTGCGCTCTGGCTCGCTCACGCCTTTAAGCGCATCTAAAAAGTCATCTTCTGCATCCACTGCAATAAGCTTGATTCCAGTGGCCTCAACAAAATCGTGCTTCACTTGCTCAACTTCGCCTTTACGGAGAAGGCCATGGTCTACAAAAACGCAAGTGAGCTGATCTCCGATTGCTTTATGTACCAGTGCTGCTGCAACTGCGGAATCGACTCCTCCAGAAAGTCCGCAAATAACTTGTGCATCTCCAACTTCAGCGCGAATCTTTGCAACCTGATCTTCTATAATATTCGAAGGATTCCAATCATTTTCCAATCCTGCACACTCGTGCAAAAATGTGGAAATCAGCTTTTGACCTAAAGGCGTATGCTTGACTTCTGGATGCCATTGCACTCCGTAAAGCTTGCGACTTTTATCTTGCATAGCTGCAACTGGAGCACCTTGAGTGTGAGCAAGCACCTCAAATCCTTCTGGCGCGCTCTTAACTGCCACTCCGTGACTCATCCAAGTATTTTGATCTAATGGAGAATTAGCAAGCAATCCTTCTGCTTCATCAATAGTTGCATGCGTTTTTCCATACTCACCCAGTGCAGCTTTGTCTACAACTCCGCCAAGCTCATGAGCCATAACTTGGAATCCGTAGCAAATTCCGAGCACTGGAACTCCTGCTTCAAAAATCTTTGTATCAATTTTTGGCGCTCCTGGCTCATAAACGGAAGCAGGACCGCCAGAGAGAATTATGGCTTTTGGATCTTTTGCCAGCATTTCTTCTACTGGCATAGAGTGTGGAACAAGCTCCGAATAAACGTTTGCTTCCCTCACTCTTCTAGCGATTAGCTGGGCATATTGGGCACCGAAGTCAACTACAAGTACCGGACCTTTTGCCATGATTCTCCTTATTTACACGCTTCTTATATATTCCTTATTTATCACTTTATTTTTTGCAAATGTTTTAAAGGTGATATTTAAGGCTGATTCAATTTATACTAATGGCGCTTTGCGACGTTGCAGCGCTTCGAAACGCCGTGACTTATCTAGTTTTAAAACCAATCAAGCTTTATATAGCAATAAAGTGAACATAAAACATAACATAAATGATAATTTTAAGAAAATTTTTGCGAACACTTTAACACATTTTTTCAACAAAATCGCACGTAGTGAGTAATCAAACGCACAAAAGTCAAAAGCTGTTACTATACTGAGAATGATGGAAAAAGAGGCTAATACATTCGTTTTTCAGCCTCTATAACCAAATGGTAATGATTAAAATTGCACTGAAAAGTGCTTGAGTACAGGAGTACACATGACGAGTCCTGTTATTGGCACCCCTTGGAAGAAGCTAAATGCTCCAGTTTCTGAGGCGGCCATCGAAGGCGTAGACAAGTATTGGCGCGTAGCAAACTATCTCGCAATCGGTCAGATTTATCTTCGCAGCAACCCTCTAATGAAGGAGCCATTTACTCGCGAAGATGTTAAGCATCGTCTGGTAGGTCACTGGGGCACTACTCCAGGCCTTAACTTCCTTATTGGACACATCAACCGCTTTATCGCTGATCACCAGCAGAATACTGTAATCATCATGGGTCCAGGCCACGGCGGCCCAGCTGGTACTGCTCAGTCCTACCTCGACGGCACATACACTGAATATTATCCAAAGATCACTAAGGACGAAGCTGGCTTACAGAAGTTCTTCCGTCAGTTCTCTTACCCAGGCGGTATTCCTTCTCACTTCGCTCCTGAAACACCAGGTTCCATCCACGAAGGTGGTGAGCTTGGTTATGCACTTTCTCACGCTTACGGCGCTGTTATGAACAACCCAAGCTTGTTCGTTCCAGCAATCGTCGGCGATGGCGAAGCTGAAACTGGTCCTTTGGCCACTGGTTGGCAGTCCAACAAGCTTGTGAACCCACGTACCGACGGTATCGTGCTTCCAATCTTGCACTTGAACGGTTATAAGATTGCTAACCCAACTATTCTTTCCCGTATTTCTGACGAAGAGCTTCATGAGTTCTTCCACGGCATGGGTTACGAACCATACGAGTTCGTTGCTGGCTTCGACGATGAGGATCATCTTTCCATCCACCGTCGCTTCGCTGACATGTTCGAAACCATCTTCGATGAGATTTGCGATATTAAGGCTGAAGCTCAGACTAACGATGTAACTCGTCCTTACTACCCAATGATCATCTTCCGCACTCCAAAGGGTTGGACCTGCCCGAAGTTCATCGACGGCAAGAAGACCGAAGGCTCTTGGCGTGCACACCAGGTGCCACTGGCATCTGCTCGCGATACCGAAGCTCACTTCGAGGTTTTGAAGAACTGGATGAAGTCCTACAAGCCTGAAGAGCTCTTCGACGAAAAGGGTGCTGTTAAGGAAGACGTTCTTTCCTTCATGCCAAAGGGCGAACTCCGTATTGGTGAAAATCCAAACGCCAACGGTGGTCGTATTCGTGAAGATTTGAAGCTTCCAAAGCTTGAGGATTACGAAGTCAAGGAAGTTAAGGAATTCGGTCACGGCTGGGGTCAGCTCGAAGCTACCCGTCGTCTTGGCGTTTACACTCGCGACATCATCAAGAACAACCCAGATTCCTTCCGTATCTTTGGCCCAGATGAGACCGCTTCCAACCGTTTGCAGGCTGCTTACGAGGTAACCAACAAGCAGTGGGATGCTGGCTACCTTTCTGGCTTAGTCGATGAGCACATGGCTGTTACCGGCCAGGTCACCGAACAGCTTTCCGAGCATCAGATGGAAGGCTTCCTCGAGGGCTACTTGCTCACTGGTCGTCACGGCATCTGGAGCTCTTATGAGTCCTTCGTACACGTCATCGATTCCATGTTGAACCAGCACGCAAAGTGGCTTGAAGCTACCGTTCGTGAGATTCCATGGCGTAAGCCAATCTCCTCTGTGAACTTGTTGGTATCCTCTCACGTGTGGCGTCAGGATCACAACGGCTTCTCGCATCAGGATCCAGGCGTAACTTCCGTGCTCTTGAACAAGACCTTCAACAACGATCACGTGATTGGAATCTACTTCCCAGTAGATTCCAACATGTTGCTTGCTGTTGCTGAAAAGGCTTACAAGTCCACCAACATGATTAACGCCATCTTCGCTGGTAAGCAGCCAGCTGCTACTTGGTTGACTCTCGACGAAGCTCGCGAAGAGCTCGAGAAGGGTGCTGCTGAGTGGAAGTGGGCTTCCAACGCTAAGAACAATGACGAAGTTCAGGTTGTTCTCGCTGGTGTTGGTGATGTTCCACAGCAGGAATTGATGGCAGCTGCCGACAAGTTGAACAAGCTTGGCGTTAAGTTCAAGGTTGTTAACGTTGTTGACTTGCTCAAGTTGCAGTCCGCTAAGGAAAACAACGAAGCTTTGACTGACGAAGAGTTCACTGATCTCTTCACTGCTGACAAGCCAGTCCTCTTCGCTTATCACTCCTACGCACATGACGTTCGCGGCTTGATTTACGATCGTCCAAACCACGACAACTTCAACGTTCATGGCTACAAGGAGCAGGGCTCCACCACCACGCCATACGATATGGTTCGCGTGAACGACATGGATCGTTACGAGCTTACTGCTGAAGCATTGCGCATGGTTGACGCTGATAAGTATGCCGACGAAATCAAGAAGCTCGAGGACTTCCGCCTCGAAGCCTTCCAGTATGCAGTCGACAAGGGTCTTGATCACCCAGACTACACCGATTGGGTATGGCCAGGCGTTAAGACCGACAAGCCAGGCGCTGTCACCGCTACCGCTGCAACCGCTGGCGATAACGAGTAGTTTTAAGCTATCAATGCTAAAATTGCTTAGTTGATTTTTAGGGAGTCAATCGAAAGGTTGGCTCCCTAAAAAATTAATAAAAAATATGCAAAAAATTAAAAAATCAGCTTGTTGTTCCGCAAATAGCTCTAGAATAACTAGAGGATTCTTCGTTTGATATGTAAATTTTTCAACGTTGAAATACGAAGAATAGTAAAACGAAAATGCAATGCAAAATAGAATAAACACAGACGCATCAAAGGAGAAAAGTCGTGTCGTTAGTTAACGTAACTATTATCAGCGCAGATTGCGCACAAAGTCGCAATGTCGTAGCACTAGGAGTTACAAAAGCTCTTTCAAGTCATTATCCAACAACTGTTTTTAGACCATCCGCAAAGCATGATGACGCGTTTACAAGCGAATTAATAGCATCAAGTAATACAAAACCGACTCTAGAACAAGTGATCGCAGCATGCCCATGCGCAGTTCGTAAAAACAAAGACACACTAAGAGGAGACATTGTAGCTCACTTCAACGAGCTGATTAGCGTGACGAACGCTCAAGGATGCGTTATTGTAGCAAGCGATTCTACTTCTGTATTTGATCCAGATTTATTCCGATTTGATGCAAGTGTGGCAGCCGACTTAGCTTCTCCAGTGTTCCTAAGCATTTGCGCAGAAGGCAGAGATAGCAAGCAAATCTTGCAAACAATCGAAGCACAATGTGCAAGCGTTAGCAAAGAATACACAAAAGTATTCGGCGTATTTGTAACTGATTGCAAAGAAGACTTAGCAAAAGAAGTAAAAGAAAACTACGCTCAAAACAATAATGGCACTCCACTTTGGACTTTGCCTTCTATAAGCGAATCAGAATCAGATAAATTCAACGACTATGTAGCAGATGAAGAGATTATTAGCGCTTTGAAACAGCCATTTAATGCACCTACTACCCCGTACGCCTTCCAATACAGCTTGCTTGGAAAAGCTAAAGCAAATAAGAAAACAATTGTGCTTCCAGAAGGCGAAGAAGACCGCATTCTAAAAGCAGCTGACTATTTGCTAGAACGAGACATTGTAAACCTTATTATTGTTGGAGAACGCGAATCTATTCTTGCAAGAGGACAAGAGCTTGGATTAAAGTCTCTTAGCAAAGCAAGCTTCCAGTCTATGAGCGACGAAGAGGTTCTTAGCAAAATGATTAGCAAGCTTTGCGAATTGCGCGCAAAGAAAGGCATGACCGAAGAGCAAGCTAGAGAACAGCTTAAAGACGCAAGCTACTTTGGCACAATGCTAGTAGTACTTGGATTAGCAGACGGACTTGTTTCTGGCTCTGTTAACTCAACAGCAAACACTGTGCGCCCTGCTCTTCAAGTTATTAAAACTAAGCCTGGATCTAAGCTTGTTTCTGGCGCATTCATTATGTGCTTTAAGGATCATGTAGCAGTATTTGCTGATTGTGCTATTAATCTGAACCCAGACGCTGAACAATTGGCTGACATTGCTCTTCAATCTGCACAAACCGCTAAAGCTTTCGGATTAGATCCTAAAGTTGGAATGCTATCTTATTCCACTCTTGGATCTGGAAAAGGCCCAGACGTTGATTTAGTTGAGGAAGCTACAAGGCTTGTAAAAGAAAAAGACCCAGATTTGAAAGTTGTTGGATCTATTCAATTTGACGCTGCATGGTCTGAAACTGTTGCTGCGTCCAAAGCTAAAGGAAATGATGTAGCAGGTCACGTAAATGTGTTTGTGTTCCCAGATTTATGCGCTGGAAACATTGGATATAAGGCTGTTCAGCGTTCTAGCGGCGCTTTAGCTGTTGGACCAATCCTACAAGGATTAAACAAGCCTGTTAACGACTTGTCTAGAGGAGCGTTGGTTCAAGATATTATTAACACTGTTGCTCTTACAGCATTGGAAGCACAATTCTAACAATAAATAACAAATTTAATAAATAGGTAAGTTCCTGCAGAGATTCTGACTAATAAAACCTACTCATTGTAGGAACTTACCTGTACACTTAAACGTGGCAATTTACTAGCCTTATCAACACTTTATGGAGGATTCCCTCATGGCAAAAACCGTTCTTGTTATCAATTCTGGTTCTAGTTCGATTAAATACCAGCTCGTCGATTTGGAAAGCGGCGAAGGTATTGCATCTGGTATTGTAGAAAAAATTGGCGAGCCAGTTGACGGACACTACAAGCACGTATTCAATGGCGAAAAGCATGAGTTTGACGAGCCAGTGCATGATCACGAGCAAGGCTTAAAGCGCGTACTCGGCTTCTTCGAGGAATATGGTCCAAATCTTTCCAAGTCTGGAATCGTAGCTGTTGGACACCGCGTTGTTCAGGGTGGCTTAACATTCCCTAAGCCTGCATTAGTAAACAAAAAGACCATTAATAAGGTGAAGGATTTGGCTGTTTTGGCTCCACTTCACAACGGTCCTGAGGCTGTTGGCGCTGAAGTCATGACTGAACTTTTGCCAGATGTTCCACAAATTATGGTGTTCGATTCTTCGTTCTTCCACGATTTGCCACAAGTTGCTGCAACTTACGCATTAAACAAAGATATTGCAAACCAGTACCACATTCGTCGCTATGGCGCTCACGGCACTTCCCACGAATACATTGGCTCTGTAGTTCCAAGCGTTGTTGGAAAGCCTGCAGAAGGCTTAAAGCAGATTGTTTTGCACATTGGCAATGGCGCTTCTGCTTCCGCTCAGATTTCTGGCAAGCCAGTTGAAACTTCTATGGGCTTAACGCCTCTCGAAGGTTTAATGATGGGCGGCCGCACTGGAGATATTGACCCAGCTGTAGTGTTCCACCTTATTCGCAACGCTCACATGAACGTAGACGAGCTTGATACGCTCTTCAACAAGCGTTCTGGCATGATGGGTATGACTGGCCACGGCGATTTGCGAGACATTCACAAGCTAATTGCAGAAGGCGACGAAGACGCTAAGCTTGCTCTCGGCGTGTACGTTCACCGCATTGTTGGCTATATTGGCAACTACACTGCTCAAATGGGCGGCGTGGACGTAATCACATTCACCGCTGGCGTTGGCGAAAACGACGAGATTGTTCGCGCTCTTGTGTGCGAAAAGCTTGCTCCATTCGGCGTTAAGCTCGATGAAGAGAAGAACTTGGTTCGTTCTAAGGAGCCACGCATTATTTCCACTCCAGATAGCTCTGTGATTATTGCTGTAATCCCAACTAACGAAGAGTTGGCAATCGCTCGAAAGTCTGCACAAATTGCAGAAGATGGAGTCGATTCTTACGGCAACAAGTTTGAACGCTAAATCGTAGTGTAAAACAACGTAACGTAAAAACGTAACACATAAATAATCCCGGGTTAAAAAACTCGGGATTATTTGTTATTTAAGCATATTATTTAAGCTCACTATTTAGGCTCACTCTTTAAGCATGTTATTCCACATTGTTGGAAAATCAGGAAGCGTTTTGCGCGTAGTGGCAATATTTTTTACGCTTATATTAGATATACGAAGCCCTAACATTGATGCAAAAGTTGCCATGCGATGATCCGCATAAGTCTCTATCACTTCCCCATGCATATTTTTGCTAGGAATAATACGAATTCCATCATCTAGCTCATCAGCGCCTATTCCAACGCGATTTAGTTCCGTAACTATTGCACTCAAGCGATTCGTTTCGTGTCCTCTTAGATGCGCAATACCGCGTAACTCGCTTACACCGTCTGCAAACGCAAGAATCGCAGCAATACTTGGCGCAACCTCGCCAGCAGCAGCCAAATCAAGCGACTTAATAGCACGAATTTTTCCGCTACCAGTTACGCACAATGTTGAAGAATCTGAGCTAGAATGCTCAAAAACAATTTTTGCGCCCATTTGCTCAAGAATCCCAGGCAACAACCCCCCAGGCTGAGTCGTTTTAAGAGGCCAATTAGGGATTTTAACGCATCCGCCAGCAATCAACGCTGCTCCAATAAAAGGCGCCGCGTTAGAAAGATCTGGCTCTACAACAACTTCATGCGGCAAAGTCAAATCATGCTCTTTAACACGCCATACTCCACTTTCTGGCATATCTACCACTCCGCCAGCTTTGCGCACATCTTCCATTGTCATTTGAATATGCGGCATACTAGGCAATTTGCTTCCAATATGCTCGATTTGTAGCCCTCCTGGAACGCGAGATGCAATCAGCAGAAGCGCAGATATAAATTGAGACGATGATGAAGAGTCGATACGAATAACGCGATTATTGCAAGAATTTTGCGCGTCATTTATACCATATGATTCAAGATTTTTAGGCGGAATAACGCTAAATGGTAAGAATCCGACTTTTCCGTGATATACGATTTTTGCGCCCAACTGTTCCAATCCATCTAGAACAGGCTTCATTGGACGAGCATACGCTTGCTCATCTCCATCAAAACGCACAGGTTTATTTGCAAATAAAGACAAAGCCGTTACAAAACGCATAACCGTTCCAGCTAAGCCGCAATTAACAACCGCACAATCATCTACACTAAAAACGCCATTTTTGGGCGGAATAACGCAAATTGTTGTACCATCGCAGCTTAGCGAATCGCATTTAACTCCAAATACGCTTAGCGCGTTAATCATAAGTTCTGTATCTCTTGATCGCAACAATCCCTTTAGAACAACTGGTTTTTTACCTAGAGCTGCCAAAATCAAATAACGATTAGACAATGATTTGCTTCCAGGAATATTCACTGTTGCATTCAAAGGCATATTGCACGATGGAGCTTGCCAAACATCATCATGATTATAAGAATTCATTATTCCGCTCATATTATGAATACTATCTATAAATATGTACGCATTGTAATTTTCACAATGCTTTACATATGAATAAACGCATTATGCCAATATCCTGTTTGTATTGAAGCATATAAAGCAATAGCAGGAACAGCAATGCAAATTACATAAAATATCCAATCGTATGCTGTTAACTTCGATTTTCGTGCTGGAACACGTTTAATACTACTTCCAAAAGCCCTAGCTTCCATAGCTGTAGCAAGTTTCGTACCTCTGCGAATAGATAACACGAGCAAACCAAAAGATTGCGAAAGCATGCGCTGTAACGCTTTACCATCCGATATACCACGAGACCTGCGAGCTAAACCAAAAGCACGCCAATCATTTTGCAATAGACTAAACATTCTCAATCCAGCTAATGCTCCGTACACAAATCGTGGAGAAAAATGCAAAATCTGCACTAAGCCGTCTGCTAAATCAGTTGGATCTAATCCAATGGCTAATATAACGCCTGGAACTGCTACAGATGCAACACGAACAAACGTACAAATTGCCAAATACAATGATCCTTGGCTTATATGCATCCAGCCAAACTTAAATATATCATCTCCAGAACTTTGGCCATATAAAAGCACAGATATAAAGCTACCAGAAGCAGCAATCCAAACTGGCCAAGTATGGCGTAAAACATACCAAGGAGTTACTCCAGCAATTGCAAATAACAGTATATCTAAACCAAATGCAATAGAAGCAGAAACAATATCTAATGTAACGAACATAGGCAAGCAAAGTAATAACGCTCCAATAAAACGACTTATTGGATTAAGCTTACGAATAAACCAAGAAGGCGAAACTAGTCGTTCACTTTCTAAACGTTTAGAAGACGCTGTTACATCAATATGCGAAACTTTTAATAAACTTTCAAAGTCTTTAACTTTAATACTAGACGATTCTTCTGCACTACTAGTTTTATTCACTTCTACTCATTCCCTTCGCTATAGTTATGAGCGGACTCTACGATTTTTTCGTACTCAACTCTTATTACTCTGGCATCTAAAGACTTTACAAGCTCATCATCGTGAGTAACCATAATCACCGCTGAGCCACTATCGCGGATTTGCGCAATAAGTTTTACCATTGCTGTCCAAGTTTTAAAATCTTGTCCAAAAGTAGGCTCATCCATAATAACAACACGCGGAGCAGCAGCTAAAAGCGTAGCTACAGAAAGTCTACGTTTTTCTCCTCCAGATAATATGTAAGGATTAGCAAGAGCAAAACGCTTCAAATCCATACGTTCAAGCATGCTATCGGCAATATCGTAAGATTCCTTTTCGCTTTTTCCTTGCTTTTTAGGTCCTACAGCAACTTCATCTCTTACAGAAGATGTTATGAATTGATGTTCTGGCTCCTGAAACACCATGCCAACTCGCCCTAATAATTCTTGACTTTTCCAAGTAAAAAGATTATTTTTACGTCGTTTTGGCACATACTTTTCCATCATGCACACACTGCCAGCAATTGGTTTTAACAAGCCTGCAAGCGTTAACGCTAGCGTAGTTTTACCAGCACCATTAGGCCCCATTAAAGCTGTTACTTCACCAAAACGAAAAGCTACATTAACATGTTCCGCTAGTGGCAAAGTTCTTCCAAAAGAGCAATCATTAGTATAGAGCGCTACAGATTCTTCCGTATCTTTGATCTCGTCTTTGATCTCATCATCGCAATGTTTAGGAGCAAAAGATTTAACTGTTCTTCCTGGAACCCAAGCACCACCTTTTGCAAGCATATCGCCATATTTTTCAAAAACATCCTCAGGCTTACCGTCTGCAATAACGCATCCTACATTTGCATCATTATTATTTTCATCTTTTCCAATAACAATAACTCTATCAATCAAATCCAGCCACACATCAATATGATGTTCAACTACAATCATTGTAGAACCTGTTTTTTTAAGAATATTCGCTACAGCATCATGCACTTGCTGAACACCTTCAGGATCAAGATTAGCTGTAGGCTCATCTAAAAGCAGCAATCCAGGATGCATTGCAAGCACTCCTGCTAAAGCAAGACGTTGCCTTTGGCCTCCAGATAAAGATTGTGTTGAGCGTCTAAGACCCTGACTTCCTTGAGTAATATTGTCTAAACCAACAGCTTTTAGCGAAAGCTTTACGCGATTCCAAGTCTCTTCGCTGTTAACTCCAAGATTCTCACTTCCAAAAGCTACATCGTCACCTACTCTTTCAAGAATGATTTGAGAATCTGGATCTTGCATAACAAGTCCAACTTTTCCGCGAGCATCCCTAGCATGAACACCACCGACTAGAAGGCTACCTTCTTCCATGCCTTCTGTTTCATCGCCTAAAACACCTGCTAAACCAGCCATAAATGTGCTTTTTCCAGCGCCAGAAGCACCTAAAAGCAACACATGCTCACCAGGATTAATATCAATATTTACATTCCTCAACACAAAATCTTTGCGAGTAGCGTGTCTCCAACCCCAGTTTTTAGCAACTACGCTAGCTGGAGTCCATTCAGTTTTATTCACAAATTGCATACAAACAAACTTTCATTGCATAGCAAAATTTTCATTGCATAGCAAAATCTAAAATATAAAAATTGCATAACACAATCTCAAAAAATATAAAGTAAAACAAATATAAAATATAAGCATCATACGAGTAAACTACCGTGTTTTGTACTTTTTACACAAAACACGATAGTTTACAAGCTGCAATGAGTATTTAGATATAACTCACACTAATGCTTGAGGACGGCCTGATTCAAAACGATCAAGCACGCCCGTTGCAGCTAATGCCTTTTGAACAAACCACACTACAACGCCTGCAACAATAAAACCAGAAATAATAGAAGTAACTAGATTTGCAACAATATACTGAGTACTCCAGCCTTGACCGCCGCTAACCCAATTATAAATAAAGCAAGCTACGCCTGCTAACGATCCAGATATTGCAGTGGAAAGCAAATTCCATGTTTTATACATAAAGAAAATGAATGCAAGTTCAGCGCCAACACCTTGAATAATGCCGACGATTAACGATCCGCCAACACCCCATTGATTTCCTAACATAAGTTCCACAAAAGCAGCAAGAGTTTCAGCAAACAATGCAGCACCAGGCTTACGCACGATTATTGCAGCTAAAGGTCCAGCAAAAAGCCAAAAACCATTAGATAAACCTTCAGCACCAGGCAACAGGCTTGCAAAAAGATTAGTAGGAGCTGCGCACACAATATCCCAAGCCCAGAATAATACGCCAGATGCAACAGCGATAATAGCAGCTATGACGATATCAAGAATACGCCAGCGATTAGAATGTTCCATTGAAACATTAGTCATAATAAGTGCCTTTCTTCAATATTGAAAGATTTGGGCACGGGAAAAGAGCGACATCCGTTGCTAACATTACTTAGCACACGTTCAATCGGTCGAAGCTTTCGCTTCCTCTCAGCCAGAAACGGCTCCCGAGTCAAATATTTATAATCACAATGTAAGAATCCAACGCAAATAATGCATCAAAAACTCACCTTTTCAAGAATACACATAGAGTACTTTTTTGTATAGTAAGTGTTGAAAATGCAAATACGCAATTTTGTATAAGCACATTTATATAAGTACACAACTACGTACACAGTTTGATTAAAAATTACACAAAAACAAGCAAATACAAGCGAATACAAAAAAGTCGGGGTGACAGGATTCGAACCTGCGACATCCTGCTCCCAAAGCAGGCGCGCTACCAAACTGCGCTACACCCCGAGGCTTCCAAGCTGACTACCAGCTCCAAGCACAATCAACTACAATAGCGCACATCGCAGACAAACGCAAATTTGCAACACGCGCGATAGAATATAAATAGCATTGAAAATAGGCGATAGATTTTAGAGGTTAGCATGGGGCGTTTTCAGCGTGCAGAAGCGGCTGGATTAATAGCTTTTTTAGCTTGTGCAATATTCAGCATAGTCGTAATGTCTGTATACATGAAAACTATGCCAGCGATTTGGCAAGTTACGCAACGATTATTTACGGTAGCATCTGGAATAGTGGCTATTTGCAGCATGTGTACTTTTGTAGTCGGATATTTAAGAACACACAAAGAAATACTTAAAAAGAATTGGCTACAAATTGCAAAACATGCTTTTGAAATAATCGCATTATCTACGATTTATGGCGCAACAATGCTGCTTATGTCTTTCGCTCTGCTTTCTATAATCAATAGCATTATTGGAAGAAGCGCAGTAAACAGTTATCTTCCTGTACTTTGTTGTGCTTTAAGTGGAATTGTTGGATACGCAACTCTGGTTCAAGCGGAACTCTTAGAGGCGAAAACCGTTGCATCACTGCTACCACTATTTGTGATTTCTGGTGCAGCAACAGCTGGATTGACATCCGACGACCCGTATTGGTACAACAATAACTTCTCTCAACTAGGAGATAAAACAACATTTGCTGCAAGCATGTTTAATGCTACGCTGATTTTATCTGGAATATGCATTATTATTACAAGCTACTTTGCTATAACAGAGTTCGTTGCCACTCAGAAAGAAATTTTGCAACATAAAGACGCTAATATTACAAAACACTTTAAAACTAGAACCACCATTATGGCTACATTACTAATTTTGGGGGGAATTGCGTTTATTGGCATAGGAACATTTAGATACACTCCTCACCCAGTTATACATGATTTATGTGCAAGAGGTGTTACTGGTCTTATTTGCACTATGCTTATTTGCCTTCCTTGGCTTGCTCCTAGACTTTCTAAAACATTCTACGTAGCTTCAGATTTAGCAGTAGTCCTTACCGCATGGGTTGGAAACCAATGGGTGCAGGGTCATAACACATTAACTAACGTAGAAGCATTATCTTGTTTACTCTTTTTAGGATGGATAATAGTATTTTCAAGACAGGTCGCTGCAATGCAAAGCGACCGTTTGCAGATTAAAATAAATGAACATTCTAAAAACAATATTCAATATGATATAGATTAATCAATAAAAAAGTTGAGGCTTAGAATCTAGTTTTTAGAATCTAAGCCTCAATTAGTTTTATATATGAAAATTAGTTTTATATATGAATATTTTTATGCTAGATTATTTTCTTCTTGATTTTCACTCATAAGCAGAAGGAAACTTCGCGATTGAGCAACAATATTGAATCCTGATTCATAATGCAATTGCGGTCCTTTTGGATTATGAGTGTCCACAACAAGAGTCCACTTTTCACCATAATTCTTATCTGGCAAAGTAAATGTTATAGGCTCATAATGCGCATTGAAAATAAGAAGGAAGTCATTATCCACCATCCTGCTTCCATACCAATCGGTTTCTGGAATATCTGAACCATTCAAATAAATCATTACCGAAAGAGCATGCGTATTACTCCATGCCTCCATATCCATAACAGAACCAGTATGATCAAACCATTCTACTTGTGGAATCTCTGAAACATCATCCCCTGGTTCTCGACCAGTAAAGAATCTACGCCTGTGAAGAACAGGATGATCTAGTCTTAAATGAATAAGCTTAGAAACAAAATCAAACATATCTTTTTGTGTGGAATCAAAATCCCAATTAATCCAAGAAATAGCATTATCTTGGCAATATGCATTGTTGTTTCCATTTTGAGTACGCATAATCTCGTCACCAGCGCAAATCATAGGAATGCCCTGGCTCATCAACAAAGTTGAGAACAGGTTTCGCATTTGACGTTGACGAAGTTCGTTAACATCGTGAATATTAGTAGGACCTTCTACTCCACAATTCCACGAACGATTATCGTTAGCACCGTCGTTATTGCCTTCTTTATTCGCTTCATTATGCTTTTCGTTATAGCTCACCAAATCGTTCATAGTAAAACCATCGTGAGCGGTAATAAAGTTCACAGAAGCTACAGGCTTACGTCCATTTTGCTCATATAAATCGGAGCTTCCCATAAGTCGGCTTGCAAATTCAGGCAAAGTCGAAGGCTGCGAGCGCCAAAAATCGCGTACGCAATCGCGGTAGCGACCATTCCACTCGGACCAACTTGGAGGGAATCCTCCAACTTGATATCCTCCTACGCCAATATCCCAAGGCTCTGCAATAAGTTTTACGCTAGAAATAATAGGGTCTTGCTCAATAATGTCGAAGAATGCAGAAAGCTTATCTACTTCTTGGAATTGACGAGCAAGCGTTGCCGCCAAGTCAAATCGGAATCCGTCTACGTGCATTTCAGTTACCCAATAGCGCAAGCTGTCTGTGATTAGTCGCAACGCTTTAGGAGAACGCATAAGAAGCGAATTTCCAGTACCAGTAGTATCGAAGTAATGTCTCTGATCGTTATCTACAAGACGATAGTATGCGCGATTGTCGATTCCGCGGAAGCTTAAGGTTGGACCTCTATCGTTTCCTTCAGCGGTATGGTTGTAAACAACGTCTAGAATAACTTCCATTCCTGCAGCATGGTACGCCTTAACCATTGCCTTGAATTCGTTAACTTGCTCGCCGCGCTGCCCAGAACTCGAATACGAATTCTGAGGAGCAAAGAATCCAATGGTGTTATACCCCCAATAATTGCTTAATCCCTTATTTTGCAAGAAAGAATCATTTACAAACTGGTGGATAGGCATAAGCTCAATAGCAGTAATACCAAGCTTTTTTAAATAAGATATCACACTTGGATGAGCTAAACCTGCGTATGTTCCACGAATTTCTGGAGGAACATTACGATTCAAATTCGTCATTCCTCTAACATGAGCCTCGTAAATCACGCTATCGTGGTACGGAATCATTGGATGCTGGTCGTTACCCCAATCAAAATATGGGTTAATAACAGCTGCTTTCATAGTGTGATCTGCAGAATCCAAAGTGTTCATTGCGGCTAAATCATCTGGATTAGCAAACCAATACGAAAATAGGCTTTCGTCACCGTCAATATTGCCCTCTATTGCCTTTGCATAAGGGTCCAAAAGAAGTTTGTTTGGATTACACCACAATCCATGATTTGGATCATACGGTCCATGCACACGATAACCGTATCTCTGCCCTGGCTGTATTCCAGATATGTAAGTATGCCAAACGTAAGAATTCTGCTCGGTCATATCGATGCGAGTCTCATTGTCTTGCTCATCGAACAAGCATAGCTCAACATGCTTTGCCACCTCAGAGAACAATGCGAAGTTCACGCCTGCACCGTCGTAGGTAGCTCCAAGCGGATACATAGAACCTGGTCTAATTTGCATAATTCAAGTATTGCATATATTTATATAGTTTTCATTAATACTGTAGGCGATTCTTTATAAAAGATGAAAAAGATTCAAAAATAATCACAATTAACGCATAATAAAAAAAAATATGAATTATATTTATGTGCCAATTCCCCTTTAAAACCAACGCAACACGCCAAAAGCATCCTTTAACCACATTGATTAAAAAATCTGGTAATTCGTTTTTAGTGTTGATGAAATAGCAACATGACATATAAGCAAAACGAATATTACACGGATGACGTGGGATTAAAAGAAGAAATTTTAAATCGCATAGCAGAAATTGAAGTAGAACTATGCGATTTTTCAATCCCTAATAAAACAATAGGAAATCTTGGAGAAGAATACGCATCCCTAAAACTAATTCTTAAAAATTGGATTCTATTAGACAGAAATTGGCATAGTCGTTTTGGAGAGCTTGATGTTGTGATGATGGATCCGTTTGGAAGAATTGTATTCATAGAAGTAAAAACGAGACGAAGCGTAAGATTTGGAACTCCACTAGAAGCAGTAACAAACGAAAAATGCTTAAAAACACATAAAGCTGGATTTAAGTGGTTAGACGAGCACAACTTTTTTAAACACAGAAAAATACGATTCGACGCTGTATCAATCCTAATTTCAAAAGATAAAAATATTCAACTACATCACATTTTAGGAGCATTCTAATGGTTATTGGAAACGCATTATCTGTAGGATTACTGGGTTTGAAAGCCTTTACAATACAATTGCAGGCATTCATATCTAGCGGATTGCCAGGATTCTCTATTATTGGTCTTCCTGACACCTCTTTAAGCGAAGCGAGAGAACGAGTTAAATCAGCATATACGTCTTTACGCTGCGAATGGCCAGAAACAAGGTTAACAGTGAATCTTTCACCTGCATCTATGCCAAAAAGTGGAGCATCTTACGATCTTGCAATTGCAGCAAGCATACTTAGTGCTAGAGGAATTATTCCACTTAACGAGCTAGAAAATACTATTATTTTAGGAGAACTTAACTTAGATGGGTCAGTTCTACCAATTCAAGGCATGCTACCAATTTGTTTATATGCCAAGCAAAAAAATATTACAAAAATGATTATTCCCTACGAAAATCTTTCAGAAGCCAAACTGATAAATGGAATTGAAGTAATTGGGATTAAACACATTTTAGATTTGGTAGACGAACTAAACGGGAAATTAGAAAACAAAGCTAGACCGATTGCCGAAAAGAACAGAGAACGCGCATTAAAAGCAATTAACCCTTATGATCATCTTCATATTAAAGAAATCGATAATACAAGACGCTATTCCAAATCAGCACTTAACGATAATACGACTTCAAACATGAATAATACGGATAATGTTGATCCAATAAAAAGCGCCAATCCGCTAGGAGAAATCGGTGATATGTCGGAAGTATTAGGGCAAGAACACACAAAGTGGGCATTGCAAGTAGCTGCAGCTGGCGGACACCACGTTATGATGATTGGACCTCCAGGATCTGGTAAAACTATGCTGGCATCTAGAATGCCAAGCATCATGTGCCCACTAAACGAGCAAGAACAGCTTGAAGTGGCATCTATTAGGTCACTTTGCGGAACACTACCATACTATGGAATAACAGATGTTCCGCCTTTTGAGGCACCTCATCATACATCTTCTGCAGCATCTCTTATAGGAGGAGGCGCAGGTCTAGCCAAGCCTGGAATAATAACTCGTGCGCATTGTGGAGTCTTGTTTATGGATGAAGCTCCAGAATTCTCACCAAGAGTTTTACAAACGCTTAGAGAACCATTGGAATCTGGTCATATAGCTGTTTCTAGATCTAAAGGAACAACATTATATCCTGCTAAATTCCAACTTGTTATCGCAGCAAATCCATGCCCATGTGGATACGCATATGGTAATGGCGAACGATGTACATGCAAAGAGAAGGAACGAATACGTTATTTTTCTAGACTTTCTGGACCAATTCTAGACAGGATTGATATTCAAATGGATGTTCCACCTGTAGAAAAAATTATTACTTCAAAAGCGCAATTAGAACATGGATCCAGTCAAATGTCAGAAAAAATTCTAACTAGTGCAATGATGCGAGAAAACGTAAAAAACGCAAGGCTGGTTGCTCAAAATCGTTTTAGAAAACTCGGATGGAGTTGTAACGCTCAAGCGTCTGGAACATGGCTTAGAAAATACACATCTAAATACGCTATTGAGTTGATTAATAAATCACTTGAAAATCACAAGTTGAGTTTACGCGGAGCAGATCGAGCTTTAAGGCTTGCATGGACTTTGGCTGATCTTTATGGGCACACTTCTCCAGATTTAACTGACATGGCTCAGGCAATTAGTTTAAGGACCAGAATATGAACAGTATTAGTAGCATAAATGGCAATAACAATACTTACAGAATAGATAACGATACTTTATCGCGCGCAATACTCACATTTTGTATTGATGGCGCAGACGCAATAATGTACACGCTTGTAATAGGGTCAGTAAACGCTGGCAGTATTGTGGAAGTACTTCACCTTATTTGCGAATCTATAAGTAAATCTATTGGTAAAACAAAAAACAAGCAACTAGAGTTAGATCTGCAAAATAGCTGCTGTCAAGATGATTTTTACATAGACGGATCTTTAGAAAATCAGACTAAATCGAATTTAAATGATTTAGAAAATGATGGAAAAATTCTTAATATTATAAAAAATCACTCGAAGGTTTCTGTTTTAGAAGAATATTTTCTAAAAGGTCTTAAAATATGGGGAAGCAATAATGCTGACAATAAAATTGCTATCAACAATTTTGATATATTACACAAATCCATTAAAAAATGGTGTTTAAGACTAAAACAATTGCCTTCTTGGGATTCAAATCAACTTAAAAGATGGTTTAGTTCTAACGGAACGCAATGGATTATTTCACCAAACAGTAAATATTGGCCAAAACAGCTACAAGATTTAGCAACCCAATGCCAAGTAGCTCCCCCATTGTGTTTGTGGGGAATTGGAGATCCAAACGCACTTATTCAATGTAAGCAACCACTTGCAATTGTTGGCTCTAGAGGTTGCAATGACTACGGATACGAGCTTAGCTTTACATTCGCTAAATCGTGCGCTAAAAAGGGGCACACAGTTATTTCTGGCGGAGCTTATGGTATTGACGCTGCAGCTCATTGGGGGACCTTAGATGCTTTAGACTCTCATGCAGCAAATGTTAATCCTGTTGGCAAAACAATTGTTGTTTTTGCTGGAGGTTTGAACAAAATGGGACCTTCAAGCAATGCTCAACTTTTTGATGCGATTCTTTCTAGCGGCGGAGCATGTATTAGCGAATTATGCCCAGACACTACTCCTGTTGCACGTAGATTCTTACTCAGAAATCGCCTTATTGCGGCTATTGCCAGCAAGGTAATAGTATCTCAAGCACGATTACGATCAGGAGCTTTAAACACAGCAAACTGGGCGAATAGCTTAAATCGCGAGATTTATTCTGTTCCAGGAGATGTAACATCACCGAGTAACGCTGGATGCAATATGCTTATTCACGATGGAAAAGCTATGATGATATGTTCACAAAATGATATAGATAGTATCTACCCTAATTCACACCATTATTTGCCACACTCTTTAAGCAATAACAATATTATTCCAAATACGTGTAATGATTTTCAAAGAATTATATTGAAAGCAATTCAAGAGTGTAAGAGCAAAAAAATATGCGCAAACATTGACAATATACACGCAATCATGCTTCATACAAACTCAAATAATGATTTTTCAATATCTAAGATTTCTGGAGAAATAGCAATTCTTGAATTAAATGGAATAGTCAAAAACCAAAATGGTGTTTTTAGTTTAAATAGGAAAAATCTTAAATAAAAAGCAGAAAATATGAGAAAATAAATGTTATGCAGTCAAACTTGAGTCAGCAAAAAGAAAATACTACTACAGTTAAAGAAAAAACTGTGCAAATACAAGTAGAGCAATCATCATACGATGTTGTGATTATCGGCGCAGGAGCAGCAGGACTTTCTGCAGCACTGGGATTAGTGAAATCTGAAGAATATAAAACGCTAAAATCTCAAGGAAAACAGCCTAAAATATTAGTGATTTGCAAGCTTCAAGCGTTAAGGTCTCATACAGGTTCTGCCGAAGGCGGAATCGCAGCATCATTAGGAAACATAGAAAAAGATTGCTGGCAATGGCACTATTACGACACCGTACACGGTGGAGACTGGTTAAGCGATCAAGATGCAGCAAAAATGCTAGCAAAAGAAGCTAGAGATACAGTTATTGAACTAGAACACTTTGGAGTTGCCTTTTCTAGAACAGAAGATGGTCATATTAATCAAAGATTTTTTGGTGGGCATACTGCCGACTTCGGCCAGCAGCCAATTAGACGAGCTGCGTACGCTGCAGACAGAATTGGACACCAAATTCTATACAGTCTATGGCAAAAATGCATAGAAGAAAATATTAAAATCGAAGAAGATGTTTATGTAACAGATATTGCTATAAACCACAAATCCAATAGCGCAGAGGGCATAATCGCGCTAAACGAAAAAAGTGGAAAAGTAGAAAAAATATGTGCAAGAAATGTTCTTATAGCAACTGGCGGAGCTGGAAGACTATTTTCAACAACATCTAATTCCTGGGATTTAACTGGGGACGGAATGTCTTTAGCACTAAACGCAGGATTGCAACTAGAAGACATAGAGTTCATACAATTCCATCCGACTGGTCTGGCTCATACTGGAATATTGCTTTCTGAAGCAGCTCGAGGAGAAGGCGGAGTTCTTAGGAATTGCAAGAATGAAGCATTTATGAAAAACTACGATGATGCGCATGCGGATTTAGCTCCAAGAGATGTAGTAAGCAGGTCGATTGTATCAGAAATAGATGCTTTAAGAGGTGTTGAAGATACTACTAGCAACATTGATAGAAAAGATTGCGTATGGCTAGATATGACTCATATAGAAAAGCAACATATGCTAGAAGCTCTTCCACAGGTTGTAGAAACTATTGAAAAATACGCTCATCTTGATCCATCAAAAGATCTTATACCTATTAGGCCTACAGCGCATTACACAATGGGTGGAATACCCATATCACTTAACGGGCAGGTTTATAAACTGATTAATAATAAAAAACAGAGAATAATTGGATTATATGCTGCAGGAGAATGCGCATGCTCGGGAGTACATGGAGCTAATCGCCTTGGCGGAAACTCTCTTCTTGATGCATGCTTGTTCGGAAAACTAGCTGGTAAGTCTATTGCAAAAGAATTACAAGAACAAACTCAGGAAAAAAGTCAAGAAAAACACGAGGAGCATACATTAGATACATCAAAAAATGTATACGATAACACTCCTAATACTTTTGAAAATCTAGACAAATTATCAGAAAATCGTGTACAAAAGATAGTCAATCTTATTCAAAATACAAGCACATCTAGCAACACAACAAACCCATATAATCTGCTAGAAAAACTAGAAAATATTATGGAAAATGCTGCAGCAGTTAGATGCAGTGAAAATACCCTTAAAGATGCTTTGCAAAAAATCGATACTATTATTATTCCACAAGCTAAAATTCTTGTTTTACATTCACAAAATCTTGTTTTTAATCAAGAACTAATTGCTATTTTGGAATTACAAAACATGATTACGCTTGCAAAATCAGTTCTGAAAGCATCACTTGCAAGACATGAATCTCGTGGAGCATTCACAAGATTGGA
This sequence comes from Gardnerella sp. DNF00476, assembly GCF_049262735.1. Taxonomy (NCBI): domain Bacteria; kingdom Bacillati; phylum Actinomycetota; class Actinomycetes; order Bifidobacteriales; family Bifidobacteriaceae; genus Gardnerella; species Gardnerella sp. DNF00476. Next base: position 1,308,457 of record NZ_CP058401.1, on the reverse strand, counting down.
CTATCCACAGCATAACAACAATCAAAATCCGCAACATTCTATAGTGGATTCAAGCGGAGAAGTGCAAAATATTCCGGTAATAATTGTCGATTTTGACCCAAACAAGCCTATTAATAATCAAAATAGGGACGAAATTAACAAAATTATGACAAAAATAGATTAATTTTCAACACGCCGAAGCAAAGAGTCAAAAAAAATGTTATAGTTCTATCTGTTGTCTAAAACACCCGTCCGGGTGGCGGAATGGTAGACGCGCTAGCTTGAGGTGCTAGTGCCTATTTGTACAGGCGTGCGGGTTCAAGTCCCGCTCCGGACACGGAATGAAGTCTTGCTGAGAAATCAGCAAGACTTTTCTGTTTTTTCATATTCATATCCGCTAATCGCGCTGATCAATCACTCTAATTAATCACATAATTCCAAGGGTCAAAAGCTCTACCAATCCAAGAAACATCCAACGATTCACCAAAATTCTTGTATATAGAATCATGAACATCTTGCACAGCATACTTAAACCACAACGACTCAATGGCACTATGAGGAGTGTTTATAAGCATGGGCTTAATAATATTAGAATTTTCTAATTTTGCTTCATACACAGCCTGCTCGTACGCGTCCGTTGCAGGATGATGCCTTAAATCACTTGTTACATACACATCTGCTCCGCAAGCGCGAACTTCATCAAATAAAGAATCACCTGAACCTGGAAGAACAGCTATTTTACTAACCATTGCATTAATATCTCCACACACTTGAATGCCTAGATTAGTAGTAGGCAAAGCGTTAAAAACGCGCATAGCAAACTCTTTAAGCGTGATTTTTTGTTCAAGCACTCCAACTCTGCCAAGACCAAGAGAAAGGTCATTATTACTTGCTGGAACAAGAGGATGCAAATCTTTAAGACCAAAAGCATTAGCTGCAGCATCCGCCACTCCCCTAAAAGCCGCGTCCGCATTAGTGTGACCGACCCACAAGCCACAATGATTTTCAATAAGTGTCTGAACTATTTTTCCGCGAACAGAAAAACCAGAAACTTCATGAACTGACCTAAAGAATAAAGGATGATGAGAAACAATCAAATTAGCACCCATTTTGCATGATTCTTCAACAGCTTCTAAAGTTGGATCAGATAAACAAACTATCTTATTCACCTTATCCGTAGGATTTCCAACAATTAGTCCAGGATTATCCCAAGATTCAGCAAGATTTAGAGGATACAAGTCTTCTAAAACATTAACAACATCAACTAAAGTTGTCATATTCTACACCTTTATAATAAACCTACAATAAACCTACAGCGGACTTTACAATAATTCTCACAAATAAAATCAGTGAGCAGCAAGCTGCCAGTCAGCTCCCAATCCAGTAGACACGTTAAGCGGAACGTCTAGCTCAACAGTATGTTCCATAGCGTTTTTAACAATATTTTCTACGATATCTGCTTCGCCATGTGCTATTTCGAGAACAAGTTCATCGTGTATTTGCAAAATCACACGACTTTTTACTTTAGCTTCTCGCAAATCCTTATCTACTTGAATCATTGCAAGCTTCATAATATCTGCAGCACTTCCTTGAATAGGAGCATTTAAAGCTGCTCGCTCTGCAGATTCACGAGATGCTCTATTCGTGGAATTTAGCTTAGGAAAATACCTTCTACGACCAAACATCGTTTGAGTATATCCAAGCTTTCTAGCTTTATCTACTAAAGACTCCAAATAGTCATGCACGCCACCAAAGGTATCGAAATACTTTTCTTTAAGAACTTCTGCAGCAGCAGGACTAATAGAAAGCTGTTTTGCTAAACCATAAGTACTAAGCCCATATGCCAATCCGTAGCTCATTGCTTTAACATGCGATCTCTGATCTGGGCTAACTTGTTCAACTGGAATCTTATAAACCAAGCTTGCTACAAACTTATGAAAATCAACACCAGACTTAAAAGCTTTAATAAGTGTTTCATCTGCAGAAGCATGAGCCATAATTCTAAGCTCTACTTGAGAATAATCACAACTCATAAGCTGATCGTATTGATTTCCTGGAATAAAAGCAGCTCTAATTTCCCTACCGACCACATTCCTATTCGGTATATTTTGCAAATTTGGGTCCGAAGAACTTAAACGCCCAGTAGCTGCAATAGTTTGTTCAAAAGTGGTATGAATCCTGCCATCTTCATATCTTGCAGAATCAATAAGACTCTGTACAATCTGCTTTAACTTGTTTGTCTCACGATGTTTTAGCAAAGCCCCTAAGAATTGACTAGCTTTTTCATCTGGATCAATTTTTGCATATAATTCTTGCAATGCTTCTGCATTAGTAGTATAAGATCCACTTTTCGTTCTTCTTGTAGGCTTTAAACCCATATCCTCAAATAGCAATTGTTGAAGCTGCTTAGGACTTTGCAAATTTATCGGCTTGTTTGCTACATCCAAAGCCATTTTTTGGGCAAATTGAGCTTCTGCCGCAAAATTATCTCTCATAGATACGAGCCTGCTCATATCTACGGCAGCACCTGCATCTTCCATGCCTCTTAAGACCCTAGAAACAGGCATTTCGACATCGACCATTAATCCTGTTTGTTTACGTTCATCTAGTTTTATAGCATATTGCTTTGCCAACAATCTTATTGTTATAGCAGTTTCCAAAATACGCTTTTCTTGCTTTTTACGCTTATCCTCTTCTTGATTTAACTCTTCAGGATTATCACTATCTTCTAAAACAAAATCAAGCTCTCCTTGTGCAGGCTCTTCATTAGATTTTTCATTTTCTACATGAATATTTAGAACATGTTCCGCCATATCTTCAATATTTTCATTGCGAAAATCTGGTTCTATCAAATAAGATGCTAAACGAGTGTCAAGTAATGGATTAAAAGAGTAATTATTATCTACAATTTTCAGCGATTTAAGAAGAGCTATATGTTTTTTGTAGTCATGCAAAACAATTGAAGATTCATACATTTTTATGAAATCTTTTAGCTTGTGGCAGATTTTATTACAATCTTCGCTAGAATCCCCATTAAGAACATCAGAATACACAATTGCAGCATTATTTTGCGATAGCATTACTAGCACATCTGCATAAATACCAAACTGACTGCTATCATTTGGTTTTTGCAATGCATATATAACTAGTTCTTTGTGATCTTTAATAGTTTTTGCACACTCTAAATCATTTCTTATAAGATTTAAAGAAGGTTTTTCTTGAGACTCAAGTAATTCAAACAAATCTACGGTTGCTTTAGATTTATATTCCGTATTCTCTTTAACTAATTCTGACGATCCATTTGACTCACTTTTCTCAATACATGGTGACACGAGATTAATCCAATTATCTAAATCAGATTCTGAATAAATTTTATGAATATTTATTTTATCTACTATAGTTTTGAAATCCTCTAAATCATCTGAATTATCAGACTCTGTAGAACTAACATCACTGCCAGCATGAGTGCTTCCAGCAGAAATCATCATCTTAATGTTCTCTTCTAAAAGCTCTTTGCTTCCACGCGTAAATTCTTTTAAAATCTTCCTTCTACTGCGAGTACCAAATTCGAGTCTTTCAAACAATTCGCCAACTGACGCGGCATCAACATTTCCAAATTCAAGATCATTAATACCAACACCAAGATCTAAATCTTTAACAAGAGTATTTACTTTCTTATTCAGACGAATCTGATCTATGCTTTCTCGCAAAGACTCACCTTTTTTGCCAGTCACCTGATCCGCGTGTTCTATAATGCCTTCTAATCCACCGAATTGATTAATCCACTTTGCTGCATAACCATCGCCTACGCCAGGAACACCTGGAATATTATCAGAAGTTTCTCCTCTAAGCGCTGCTAAATCTGAATATTGCTTAGGCGTAACATTATATTTTTCAATAATCGCATCAGTATCCATTTGTTTTAAATCTTTAAAATGCCTGCCTGGATACAAAACATTTATATATTCATCAATAAGTTGGAACGCATCACGATCTCCAGAAAGAACAAGAGTCTTATATTTAGCTTTAGCGCCCATTGTGGCTAAGGTTGCAATAATATCGTCGCCTTCATAACCCTGTTTTGTAATATATTTAACACCTAATGCATTGAGCAATTCTTGTATAACAGGAAGTTGAGCTAGAAGCTCTTCTGGTGCAGCTTCTCGAGTTCCTTTATATTGCGGCAAAAGTTTATTTCTAAAAGTTCCGCCTTTAACATCAAAAGCAACAGCAAGCTTATCTGGTTTTTCTTTTTCAATAACCTGAGAAAGCATTGTTGAAAAACCCCATATTGCATTGGTTGCAAAACCAGATTTTGTTGAAAAATTATCCGCAGATATTGCGTAAAAAGCACGAAACGCAAGTGAGTGGCCATCTACCACCAACAACGTTCCATTTTCATCCTCATTATTCAAAGAATCCTCGTTTGCAACGATGCTGGCATTCACTTAACTACCCACCTGCGTTCTCGTAAAATAAATTTTTTATGAAATTATTTGCCATAGCTGGCACAACCATTAATTGTAACAACTACAAAATATTGTTTTTAAATAATGCTTTGAAATACTGTTTACGCTTCTGCAGATGGTTTTTCTTCACCATACTTAGCAATAATAGCCAAAGCAAGACGCTTCTTTGGAATACGCTGATCCATAGAAGTTTTTTGAATCCAGCGGAAAGCACCCTGTTCCGAGAATCCAGCCTTGTCCATAAGCAAACCTTTTGCCCTGTCTACAAGCTTACGCTCTTCAAGAGTATCTTCAGCCTTCCTAAGCTTCTCTTCTGCTTTACGAAGCTGATCTTGCGCATCCTGTAGCTTATTTTCAGTACGCTCAACACTATCTAATAAATCGTTAATTTCACTAAACCTACCCATAGCTACTTCTAGAGCAGGTAAAAGTTTTGACTCCTCATACGGCTTTGTAACATAAGCCATAGCACCAGCGCCAGTAGCTCTCTTAACTAAATCAGATTGAGAAAAAGCAGTGAGCATAACAACTGGAGCAATATTCTCGTCACAAATAGTGGCAGCCGCTTGAATACCATCTACTACTGGCATCTTAACGTCCATGCAAACAACATCTGGATGGAATTGACGAGTAAGATTAACCGCTTCTTCTCCATTAGCTGCTTGTCCTACAACCTTGTAGCCATTATCTTCCAACATTGCTACAAGATCCATACGGTTCACTGCCTCGTCTTCTGCAACTACAACAGTTTTTTCAGCATTTTCTTTTTTGCTTTCACTGTTATCATCGTCTTTTTTAGGAGTAGACAACTCAGCCGCATCTCGCAACTCATCATCGGTAAGCACAACTGGCGACTTCCCCATCTCTTCATCGCTGGTTACAGCAGACATTTTACAACCTCATTTCCTTACCCTAAAACACAAGGCAACAGCGCTATGTATTCCACCAACACACATTTTGCACACTCTAATACACGCCAGCTTTGCGGTCATTGCGTGAACCAGCATCATGCATATTCATTGCACAAACACTAAAAGCACACCGTGCGCGTTGCCATATGATTTTACTAGTACGCATGTATAAAATACATTATAAACCGCTTTTTAATGCGGTAAAGCTAGCATGCAAATATTGACAATACAAAAGTCAAAGAACCAAGCATTGCTAAAGATACGCATATTGGAAAAGCATTAGCATAATTCCCACATATAACCGCATATGCTAGCGAATACGCTTTTTTAATAAACATGTAGGTAAGCAATAATAACAAAATGCAGCAAACAATAAACACACCCTGATTAAACAAGAAGCAATTTATTCTGAAAGCATTTTTATTCAATCTGGCTACATTCCAAATTATTGTCATAAACTTAGCAAAAAATATATTAAGAAAAACATAAACACACTGCAGAAGTGTAAACATAATTACAACAGAAACGAATATAATTCGCCCTATATTCTCCCCAACAATTGACATTGCTGTAAATTTTGCGTGTTTTGTATCACTTTCTATATCCCTTAAATTGTTAATCATCATAAGACAAGCAGAGAACCCGCCTGGAATGATGGACAATAACACACAAAACACAATTTGTGGAACGCTTGCCGTTGTTATTGATTCTTTAGGAAAACCACTTCCAAAACTAAGAGCACACAATGTTCCTAGAAAAGCAACAGGTCCAAAGAACAAAAACGCACTAAATTCTCCCCAACCACGGTAACCGTAAGGATGCGATCCTCCCGCATAAAACCACGCTCCCATAAGACAAACTAGTCCAAGAAGAATAAATATCCAAATTCCACTTCTAACAGTAATGATTAACCCAAAAACACATGATACTAAGGCAGATATGCAAACAGCATACAAAACTGATTTTGGTTTAATACCAGCGTCTGCAAGTCTCCAAGACACATCACACAATGTTTTATCGCCTAAATCTCTATTAGATCTTTGATCATCTAATCCACGCAAACCATCACAATAATCATTCGCATAGTTCACTGAAATCTGCATAAAAGCAGCAACACCTATACACAATAGTGATTGAATAACAAAATTTTCAATATTATAAGGTTTTACAAGTATTTGACCACTGAATAAATATCTTGCAAAAATCGAAATCGCCATAATAACTGGCACTATTCCGATTGGAAGAGTATAAAGTCTTGCACCTTTAAGCCAAACCTTTAAATTATTCATCAAAAATCGCCTAGATTCTAGAATTTTTTAACTTATTCTAGATTAGTTTAGACTATTTTAAATAATTTGTGGAGCTAATATAGACACAACTATAGGCAAAGCAATCATAATCGCAGATATTACAATAAGAACAAGCCCACGCCATCCAAAAGTGTACTTTTTATAAGATGACTTACGAGTGCGCAAATAGAATCCACGTTCTTCCGCAGCCAAAGCACAACTATCGGCTTTACGAACAGACAAAACCAAAAGAGGCACAATCAAAGGCATCATAAGCTTAATCTTTTTAAAAGGATTCTTAGTATCGAACTCCACTCCTCTTGCCATTTGAGCTTCTGTAATCTGAGACATTTCGTACGCAAAAATAGGAACAAAACGCACAGCTGTAGTAATCGTAAAAACATAGCAGTAAGGAACATGTAGATATTGAACAACAGCATTAGCTAAATCGTTCAATTTTGTAATGCTAAGAACGCTAACAAGAGGCAAAGCAAAACAGAATAGTCTCAAAGATGCTCTTGCAGCAACAGAAATTCCTCTTGATGTAAACCACAAGAACATATAATTTCCACCCTGAGCAATAATCGTTTGCAAAAAGAACATTACAACGCCGAGAATAAGCATTGCGCGCACAAGAGGAAACAGAGTTTTAAGAATCCCAGCCATAGCCATAGCAACAAGAATCAATACTGCAATAGTTACAAGAACGCTAAATTGTTGAGCTATAAAAGCAGACACAACAACGCTTATAGCTAATATAAGTTTTGCAATAGGATTTGCCTTGTGCAAGAAAGTTGAACCAGCATTATAAGTAAGAATCTTAGTTTGCATAAAAATCACCCATTTGTTTTACAAATTGCAACTCTTTTTAAGAGCATTAACCAACATATCTCTCTTATACAATCCTTTACACTTAGCAAAACCATTTTTAACTAAGCCCTGAGATACAGCGCACAAAAGAGGAGCACATAAAGCAGCTTCATCGCAAATACTCTTATTCTCAAACACATGGCTTATGCTTCCGTCTTCAAGAATATGTCCATCGTTTACTACAATTAAACGCGTTGCAAAATCAAGAACAACTTCCATATCGTGGCAAACCATTATTACGCAACAACCATGGTCTCTAAGGTCTTCTACAACTTGCATAATTCTCAAGCATTCCATGTAATCCAGTCCGCAAGTAGGCTCATCTAACACAAGAATCTTAGGTTTAGTTACAACAGTTGCAGCCAAAGCAACCATCTGACGCTGACCTCTAGAAAGCATAAAAGGGCTAGCATTAGGATCTAAATTAAGCTTTTCAATCACTTGCATAGCATGATCATTAGCTTCTTTAACAGACTCACCTAAAAGAATGCAACTAAACGCTACTTCTTCTAAAATAGTATCTTTACAAAGCTGACGATCTGGATTCTGGAAAAGAGTCGAAACATAGTGGGCAATTTGGCTTATTTTCATGTTGCTAGTATTTTTGCCATCAATAAAAATACTTCCACTATTTGGCTTAAGCAAACCGTTTATTATCTTAGTAACAGTTGTTTTTCCAGCACCATTTCTTCCAACAAGAGTTACAAGCTCCCCAGGATAAGCGTCAAAAGACACGTTTTCTAAAGCACTAACACCACTCGGATATGAAAAACTAACATTTTGCAAAGAAAGACATGGTGAAGAATTTTGTGCTAAGTTTTGCGATGCATTGGAAAAGTCGAAAGCAGCCGCACATTTATCTTCATCGCATTCACTATGTGAATCATCATGTGAAACTAAAGAATTTCCACTATTAATCGTATTAAGAATAGTATTTACTGTATCTTCTACAGACACAGGCAAATCGCTTTTAGAGCAAACACTCTCACGCTGTAAATCATTAACCAAATGTGTAGTGCGCGGATAATTTATTCCAATAGAATAAAGCAAATCCATATTTTTTAGCGCTTGTCCAACAGGCAAATCCAGTGATAAAGTGCCATTAGAAAGCACAACCAAACGCTTGCAATACTCGCTTAAAAGCGCCACTTTCTGCTCAATTACAACAACCGTTATTCCAAAATTCTTATTCAAATCTTTAAGAATCGAAAAAATCATTTTAGAAGAAACAGGGTCTAAAGCGCACGTAGGCTCATCTAACACCATAACTTTAGGTTTTAGCGCAAGAATAGCAGCAATCGCAACTTTCTGCTTTTGACCTCCAGAAAGAGTGTCTAAATCGCGGTTGCGCAAATCACTAATGCCAACAATTTGTAAAGCTTCATCGATTCGATTCGGTATTTCATTGTGTGCAACACCAAAGTTTTCTAGACCAAAAAGAATCTCATCTTCTACGTTTGCAGCCACCATTTGCGCATCAATATCTTGGATAACTGATCCAATTAAGCAGGCTATATTAGTTAAAGCAAGATTTTTAGTTTCTTGACCTGCAATCTTAACGATTCCAGAAAGTTCTCCAGAATAATGATGAGGAATAGCACCAGAGAAAATAGAGGCAAGAGTTGTTTTACCAGATCCAGATGGTCCAATAATTCCAACAAATTCGCCAGCTTCAATACTAAGGCTTATATTGTTCAAGGCAAAAGTGGAATCTTGTGCCTTTGCAGAGTCTAAAGAATCATCCTTATTATGATTCAAATATTTAAAAGATACTTCCCTAAGCTCAAGCAAAGACACAACAATTCCTAACTCTTAAAAACCCAACAATACTATGAACATTACTTATTGATTACTCTCTGACGATTATATGACTTACTGAATATCATCTAAAATAAATTCAAATACTTACTTGTGTAGAACGAGTCGAATTGGAGTGTAAAGAACTTCAACAACAACAGCATTAAACACAGCAGTTCCCAAAATGATTGGAAGCATAACAAGAATCGTCTTAGGAGAATGAAGAACAAAGAAAGATGCAGTAGATGCAAATATTAAACCAGAAACAACTGTGGTTATAAAAGTTGCTATAAGTGGGAAAATACTGAACTTTCTAGCAGCATCCTTAGGGAAAACGCGGACATAAGCCATAATCATCAAAGTCATAACAATTGCTGCTGGAATATCGCAAACATAATTAAGACCAGGAATAGATGCGTTAAATTGCATTAAAGTTGCAGCCAAAGCACCAATAATCGCACCCTGAATAACATTTGGACGAACCAACAAAATCGCAAGGCAGAATGATGCGATTAAGAAGTTTGGTTTAATATTTCCAATTGAAAGCGCTTTTGCAACTGTAAAGTCAAGAATGCATCCTGCTGCAAAAAGAACAGCCACCAACACTAAAGACGTAATATCTAAAGCGTGCTTTTTAATACTTACAGCATTAAGCATATTACCTTCATGTTCGTTAATTTCCTGATTCATAATCTTCTCCTTTAAGTTGCGATAATCAAGTTTTAATTATCGACTTTTGCTATTTATATATGTTTTGATATTTATTTATATTGATTTAAATTAATTTGTTTAATTATTTTTCAATTCTGATTTACTTGTGTAAAACGAGTCGAATTGGAGTGTATAGAACCTCAACAACAACAGCATTAAACACAGCAGTACCCAAAATGATTGGAAGCATAACAAGAACAGTGTTTGGAGAGTGAAGAATAAAGAAAGATGCGATTGTTGCAAAAATCATTCCAGAAATAACAGTTGCAATAAAGGAAGAAATTAATGGGAAAATACTGAACTTTCTAGCAGCATCCTTAGGAAAAGCCTTTAAATAACCCATCAACATCAAAGTCATAATAATTGCTGCTGGAATATCGCAAGCGTATTCAAGACCAGGAATTGAAGTGTTAAATTGAATTAAAGTCGCAGCCAAAGCACCAATAATCGCACCCTGAATAACATTTGGACGAACCAACAAAATCGCAAGGCAGAACGATGCAATTACAAACTCTGGCTGAATATTTCCAATCGAAAGCGCTTTTGCAACTGTAAAGTCAAGAATACATCCTGCTGCAAAAAGAACAGCCACCAACACCAAAGACGTAATATCTAAAGCATGCTTTTTAACATTTACACCTTTAAGTAAATCCGAAGCCTGATTAACACTAGATTCAGCAGAAGTAAATGAGGTTTCCTGCTTAGTTTCATTAATTTCCTGAGCCATGATTTTCTCCTTTTATGTAGATTTTTATGTTGATTGTTTTAAACAATTTTTTAATTGTTTTTTATGTTTATAGATTTGTTTTAGACGTAAAATTAATCCAAATAGATTTGGCTTTCTGGAGATATAAAAAAGACCTCCAGGTTTACCCTAGAGGTCTTTTACAAGCCTAAACAAGCAGCTTCTAAAGCTTTAGAGTAAACTACGCCAAAGAGAAGTCTGCCACCACCACATACGAGCAGCATCAAAAGTATCGCGAGCTTGAGCATTCATGTTACGCATGATAGCCGCCTCCTTAATACTTAGCTGCAAAGCTAAACGCTTAATGTGGTCAATCACAAATCCAAAATCGTAAATCGTAAAATTTACGATATCCGTTTGTGTTGTGTTTGATGCTAACACTATAAAAGTACAAATGCAAACAAAAATAAAAAATTAATGGAAAAATTTTATAAAATCCAAAACAATAATCTTCAATCATCCCCGAAATTTCAAGCGAAACAACGCAAAACGCGCGAAATAAAATATTACATAGCCAAACGTCATACACAAACGATATAGTCAAAGTCGGTTCGGGGTGCGTAAAAACGCTGAGATTACACCCGTTAAACCTGATCTAGGTAGTGCTAGCGAAGGGAAAATCATGGAAGAATTAAACGAATCAAATGCAAATATAGATACAAATATAGATACAAGTTTTAGCGTTCGCGCAAGAAGACGAATGTTTCTAAATGACGTTAGATCATGCATAGAAAGAGTGAGAGCAAAGAAGCCACTAACTCATTGCATAACAAACAATATTGTTCAAGAAATAACAGCAAATGTACTACTTTCCGCAGGAGCTACGCCAATAATGGTATGCGACCCAGATGAAGCAGCAGGCATTGCAAAAATAGCGTCAGGCGTTCTAGTAAATGTTGGAACATTCGAAGAGATAAAAGGCAAAGCCATACGCAAAGCAATAGAAACTTGCGAAGAAACACAAACTCCTTGGGTACTAGATCCAGTTGGAGTTGGAGTAGACGAATTAACCACTAGAACAAAATTTGTAAGAGAAATAGTAAAACGAAACCCAACAGTAATACGAGCGAACGCAAGCGAAATATTAGCTTTAGTTGGGCAAAACAGTCAGATGAAAGGCGTAGATGCGCAAGATCCAGTAAACTCCGCGCTAGAAGCAGCCAAAAAACTGGCAAAAGAATACGGATCTGTAATATCAATATCTGGAGAAAAAGACGCGGTATACGGTCACGGATGCCTAGTGCGAATAACTGGCGGACACAAGGCTATGACAAAAGTTGTAGGAACTGGGTGCGCTCTTGGATCATTAGTGGCGGCATATGTGGGTGCAAACCCAGAGCGCCCAGTGGCAGCAACAGTGGCTGCACACGTGCACGCTGCAGCAGCTGGAACGTTTGCAGCAAGACAAACAACTGCACCAGGAACATTCAAAACACTGTGGATCGACGCATTGCAAACATTAAGTGTAAACAACATGTTTGAACTAACAAACATTGAATTTAGCATAGAACCAACAGATTGGACGCTTTACCTAGTCACAGATCCACGAATGGGAAACCGTAGCGAAGAACAAGTTGCAGTAGAATCCATAGATGGCGGAGTGACAGTAGTTCAATTGCGAGATAAATACTCCAACGATACTGAAATATCAGAAAAAGCCATAAAGTTACGCAAAACACTTATAAAAGCAAAACATGGAGATATACCGATTTTCATAGACGATCACGTTGATACTGCAGCAAAACTGGGATTCAACCTGCATATTGGTCAAAAAGACACGCCTTTCGTTACAGCACGTAAATCCATGCCAGCCGAATGGATGATTGGACTTTCTTGCGCAAGAGTAGACCTAATGGAAAAAGCATATAAAGAGTGCAAAGAGAACGATACTCCACTTCCTGATGTTATAGGAATCGGAGCTGCATTTGCCACAAATACTAAGGCGCATGATGTTCCTCCTCTTGGAATTGAAGGCGTAAATGAAGTAGCAAAAGTAGCACACAGCATGGGTGTAAAAACTCTAGCGATTGGTGGAATACACGAAAACACCGTTTTCCCAATCAAAGACCTGAGTATTGACGGAGTATGCACTGTATCTGCGCTCATGTGCGCTGAAGATCCTAAAAAAGTAGCAAGCGACCTTAAAAGCGTAATAACTCGCTAAAGTATGCATTAAAGTCACAAAAATTGGCTAATAGCGTATACTTTCAATCCCTAGCAACGTGTATACTTTCACAAGTTGCGGGCTTGTAGCTCAGTGGATAGAGCGTCTGCCTCCGGAGCAGAAGGTCGTGAGTTCGAATCTCATCAAGCCCACATTTTGTGTTAGTATTAATTTCCTCCAAGAAGAGCAAAAGTACCGTAATATACAGCAGCGATTAAAGCTATAGCAGGAATAATTAAGCACCCAATCATAAACACATAATCGCGTTTATTCACATGGCTTATACGTGCATGAGATCTTGGGTTTTCTCCGCCAAATCCACGAGCTTCCATAGCCGTAGCCAAAGTTGTAGATCTTCGAATAGACAGCACCAAAAGAGCAAAAGCTTGAGGCATAAAAGCCTTAATCTTACTATCATCGCCAAGTCCGCGAGAACGCCTAGATGCGCTGAGAGCAGCCCAATCATCTTGAAGGACGCTAAACAATCGCATACCAGCTAATCCACCGTAAACAAACCTATCTGGCAATTTCATAACTTGACTAAAGGCATCAGCTAAATCAGTTGCATCAATGCCAATAACAGTAACAATAGCTGGAACACCGATAGCTAAAATTCTGATGAATGTTGCAATTGCAAGAGTTGTGGAATGATCACTTACATGAATAATTCCCCAATCAAACCATGTTGCTCCACCTGATTTACCATACAACCACACTGCTAATGCAGATCCAGGAGCACCAACCCATACAGGCCAAGAAAGTTTAATAACTCGCAAAGGGTTCATTTTAACAACCCAAAGAATCACAAACTCCAAAACCAAAGCTATTGTTGCAGAAAGCCAGTCGAGAGTAAACAAAAGCGGAACCGAAAGTAGGAAAGCTCCAAGCATCCTATACACAGGATTCAAAGATGCCAAGAATGGAGAATAACTTGATGCGCGAGCTGCCTCATCACGATGGTTCACATCGCTAACTTCTATTCGAGATATATTCGTTGCATCTGTTGACGAAGATAATGCTAAAGATTCTTGTGAATTATCTACATTTTCAGACTCATAAGATTCGTCATTAGTGGAATCCACATTAGTTTTAAGTTCCACTAAACGCGCTCCAAGCGCATCTACTAACTCTCTATCATGAGTAACAACAATAACACTAACGCCATCTGCGCGAAGGCTTGCAATGAGTTTTATAATTTGTAACCAAGTTTTACGATCCTGTCCAAAAGTCGGTTCATCTAAAATTAAAACTCTTGGAGCTGCAGCCAAAGATGCGGCAACAGTAAGTCTACGCTTTTCACCGCCAGATAAAGTGTATGGGTTTGCGTTAGAATATCTAGATAGGCGGAATCTATCTAATAAAGACTCTGCTTTAGTTTTAGCGTCTTCTTCACTCATTCCAGTTCTAATAGGACCTAGCATAACTTCTTCAAGAACAGTTCCACACGCAAACTGATGTTCTGGATTCTGGAAAACGTATGAAATTCTTTTAGCAAGATCAGTAGACTTCCATTTCATAGGATCGGTGCCACCAGCGCCTTCGCAAAGATCCTCACTAGCTACAACCTGACCTTCTAAAGCTGGAATTAATCCTGCCAAAGTTAGAGATAAAGTGGATTTTCCAGCACCGTTTGCTCCAACTAATGCTGTGATTTGTCCAGAATTAAATTTCAAATTTATATTTTTTGCTATTGGAGTACTCGTATGACTAATCGCAAGGTTTTCTGTTGATAGAACTACTCTTCCATCACCTTTTGCTGGATCGCAATCTGGTTCACATTCAACATAAATCCTACCAATTCTGCGATCTTGCGGATCTTTATACTTGTCAGGAAGCCAAATCCCAAGGTTTTCAAAATCAAGATCGCTTCTACTGAACACTTCGTCTGGAGTTCCATCTGCAACAATAATTGTTTGCGCAAACTCGTCTCGCGCAATATCATCATCGTGAACATAATTATTCTCTTCAGTATTGTTCACAGAATTATCAAGACCAAGAACCACTACTCTATCAATCAAATCAATCCAAGGCTGCGCATGATGTTCTACAAGAACCATTGTTGCATTGGTATCGTCTAAAACTTTACCAACAGCTTTTACAATCTGATTAACACCATCTGGATCTAGATTCGCAGTAGGCTCATCTAAAAGAAGCACACTTGGCTTCATAGCCAATGCTCCAGCCAATGCCAGACGCTGCATTTGACCACCACTTAAATGGGCGGTAGAACGGTGTAACTGTAATCCTTCTAAACCTACTTCTTCAAGACTTTTATTAACAAGATCCCATATTTCTTTACGAGGAACATTCATATTTTCAGGACCGAAGGCGACGTTATCCCCTAAACGCTGAAAAATAGCTTGAGCCTCTGGATCTTGTAACACTAATCCTACTCGCCCACGCGCTTTATGAACTGGTAAATCATCTACGAATACTGAGCCTTCGCTTACACCGCCATCTTCATCTTCTACTAAAACATTCTTCTTCGAATCAGGCTTTGAATTATTTGAGCTAGATTTAACAATATCACTACCAATCAGCCCAGCAGCACCTTCAAGAATTGTGGATTTGCCTATGCCCGATGCACCAAGCAACAAAACTCTTTGCCCTGCTTCAATTGTTAGGTTCAACCCGCGTACAGCAAAATGTTTGCGAGAAGCATGACGATAACCCCAATTATCAAAACGTAGCTGAGCATTGCAGCTAGCCGATGGAAGGAATGTTTCGGCATCCTGCGTATTAGTTTTGTTCAAAACTGGCGTTTCAAATGCATCGGGCATAGAAAAATCCTTTATGGCAATGATTTTATTTAATTATTTTCTATCTATTTTTTAATTTTTTCTTTTAGAATCATTTAGATCTGCTACGGACTTTTTAACGACCTAAAAATCCTAAAATGTCTTTATTACAAACACGTTTTTGACTTATCCTAATAACAAAACGTCATATCAGTGATTTACATCGCTGATTGCATTGCAATAAGACATTTTCTTTCGACATAGATATGTGCCTTACTGTTCTTTCACTACGACTTATGCGTTGGCTTAAATCGTAGGTCACCATTAAGGCACGGGAAAAACAGATCTCCGTGCGCCAGCATTACCTGGATTCACGTTCAAGCGGTTTCTCTCAGCTTTACAAATTAATGCAAAGCACCCGTGTCGTGTGAAGATTTTACGTCATTGCGTAGACTCGTATACAAACGCTAAAATTTTATATAGCGATTGTATACGAGTTGTTAAGTTTACTTAGTTAGACGATCTAAGAGCAAAGCTTCAGTTACGATATTCGATTTCAAGCCAGAAAGAGAAATCGATTCGTTAGGACTATGCGCATTAGACTTTGGATCTTCAGGTCCAGTCACCAAAACCTGAGCTTTAGGGAAAATTCGTTGCAATTCTGGAATAAATGGAATCGAACCACCTTCGCCCTTGTTAATAGGATCCACGCCAAAAGCATCCTTCATAGAAGCTAAAGCGTCCTTAGTTGCTACAGCATCAGGATCCATAGCCCAACCCATACCATTGTCAACTGGCTTTACAGTAACTTGCGCACCGAATGGGGCGTTTGCAACCAAAAAGTCGCTCAAAGCTTTTTGCGCTTCTTCTGGACGCTGGCAAGGCGCAGTTCTAAGCGAAAGTCGCAAACGCGTTTCGTGAGCAATCACATTAAAGCTTTCCTCTACTGGATGAGCATCCATACCAATAACAGTCAAGCTAGGCTTAGTCCACATACGAGCAGCAAGGGAACCGGTACCAGCAAGCTTGTAAGAATCCACTACTGAAGAATCTGCGCGAACTTGAGCCTCATCCAAATCACGTTGCAAACCGCCAACAGGCTCTTGCGATTCAATTCCAGGAACAGCCAAATCACCTTCCTTGTTATAAAGAGAAGCAATAAGCATTGAAGCAAGCGTGTATGCGTCTAAAATTGGTCCGCCAAACTGTCCAGAATGAACCTGATGTCCAAGAACTTTCACTTTAACGTCTACAGTAGTGTTTCCGCGCAAACTAGTCGTAAGACTTGGAACATCCGCAGACCAATTTCCAGAGTCGGCAACAATAATAACGTCTGATTCAAACTCATCTTTATGAGCTTCGATGAATGGAATGAAACTTGGAGAGCCCATTTCCTCTTCACCTTCAATAAATACCTTAATATTTACGCCTAAATCTTCGCTTAAAGCGCGCAAAGCACCGTAGTGAATTGCAATTCCGCCGCCATCATCAGCACTACCGCGGCCATACAAGCGACCATCTACTTCAGTTCCTTTGAAAGGATCAGTATTCCATTCGCTTGCATCTGGAACAGGCTGAACATCGTGATGAGCGTAAAGCAAAACAGTTGGAGCGCTAGGATCCACAATACGAGATCCAACTACTTCAAAAGCTCCAGGAGTACCATCCGGATTCTGAGACTGCTCAACGCGAGCATCTACACCCACTTCGCGCAAAACTTCAGCCACATACTCAGCCGAAGCACGCATATGATCTCCAGTAATACCTTTAGCAGAAACAGCTCCTAAAGAGATCTTCTTATTTAATACGCTAATAACGTCTTCCCAAGCGTTTTGCACGCGCGAACGCACATCAGCAACCTCTAAACTAGCCATAAGTCCTCCAAAAAACAGTAGATTAGTAAAAACATTAGTTGAATTACTACTATCAGACTATTCATAACCAACGAAATTGCTCATAACGCGTCTAGTCTGTTGGGTAATCTGCAAACATGACATGGAATCCATTCGTAAAAAAATCTGCTGATAATGGTGCACAAAATGGCAATCAATCAGCGACTAATGAAAATAGTGAAAATAAAATAGAAGATAAGGCAAAGACTCGCACAAAAAACGCTCCAACGCCGAAGCAAAGCGAAGCTACAGCGCAGAATCTTAGACCGTTAGTTCCAACGGATAGAAAAGCAAGCGCAAAGGCTGCGCGAGCCAGATTGCGCGAAAAAGAAAATGCTCAATACGATGCGATGAAAAATGGAGACTTAGCTCATATGCCAAAGTCAGAGCAGCTTCCATGGAGAGTTTATATTAGAGATTATGTAGATGCGCGTTTCAATATTGGCGAATTTTTTGTGCCGTTTGCAATCGTTATTATGCTCTGCATATTCTTAACACAAAACTTCTTATCCACTAAGTATATTGCTCTATATTTTGCTCTTGCGATTGTTCTTTACGCATATCTTTTTGCTGCAATTATTGACGTTATAATAATGTGGCGTAAGCTTCGTAAAGAGCTTGTTAAGCGATACGGCGAAGTTTCTGTTGGCAAAAGCTCTAGATCTGCTATGTATGCTTGCAGTCGAGCAATACAAATGCGCAGATGGAGACTCCCAAAGCCAAGTACACCAAAGCGCGGTAATTGGCCTAAATAAATCGCTAGTATACTAACAAAGCTATGATTTATAGCATAAGCGTGTTTAGGGTATGATTACTAAGCAATAAAGCAACAAAATACAAAGCAATAAAACGCTAATATTATGTATTAGGGGATAAACGCAAATGGCAAACGATAAACCAAAAGGCATTAAGAAGCCAGGCATGATTTCACAAATTATGCGTATCTACAAGTACACGCATACAGACGATAAGCAGCTTCCACTTTGGCTTGGCTTAGCTTTTGTAGCTCCTGTTGTGCTGTGCATTGTAGCTGGTGTTATTCTTAGATGGTCCATTTTGACTTGGATTATGATGGTAATAACAGCACTTATGCTGGGTCTTTTACTGTTTACTGTTGTTCTCACTAAACGCGCAGATAAGGTTGGCTATGCAAGACTAGAAGGAAAGCCTGGAGCTGCGGCTGGCATTGTATCTGCTATTAACAAAGGCGGATTTACTTTCCCTCAACAACCTGTATGGGTTGATCCTCGCACAAAAGATGCTATTTGGCGAGGAACTGGTTTTAACGGCATCTTCCTTGTTGGCGAAGGTAACTATGAGCGTTTAAGCCAAGCTATGAATCGCCAAGAGCACGCGATTAAAAGTGTTACAGCAGGATCTAATATTCCTGTTTACCGCATTTGCGTCGGTAATGGTGAAAATCAAGTTAAACTTAGGGATCTAAGAAGTAAGGTTTTAAAAGCTAAAACTTTAATGCCTACAAATCACAAGTTTGCTTTGTTTAAGATGATTCACCCTAATCGTCGCTTCTTCCTCACTAAAACTGAGCTTGCAATTTTGAATGATCGTTTGCGTACGCTACAGGGCAAATCTGGGTTCGGTATTCCAAAAGGAATTGACCCAACTCATGCTCCTCGAGTAAGTCGCAGAGCTTTAAGAGGAAAATAAATCGTAGGTTTTATTTAAATAAAAGTCATAAAAATAAACCAGACGTTCCAATTGGTTCGTCTGGTTTTAATATATTTTAAGCGACTTTATATGACTTTACGCAATTATTATTCGCGCGTTATCTGCGACTCTACCCAATCCACAATGTAAGGAGCACACTCCTCCACTTGATCCATTGCAATCTCAAACTCTTTAGGACCTCCGTACCATGGGTCCGCCAAATCCAAAACAGCTTCGCGACCAACTTGTGGCTTTTCTAAAGACGGATCAAAAGACCTATACATGTGAACAAGACTACGCTTTTGTGGCGGAATAATCCTGAGCAAAGATTGCATATGCGAAGCAGTCATTGGAAGAAAAAGATTCGTCTCTTCTATTTCATCTCGCTCAATCCTATGCGCAAAATGGCTTAACGGCAAAGAATAACCCCTACTTTTAAGCTCTCTTTGCGCACGTCTATCAATCGGATTTCCGTATTCTTCGTCACTTACGCCACATGATTTTACAGCAACAACATCGCTTAATCCTCTAAGCTTAAACTCGTTACGCAAAACAATTTCTGCCATTGGCGATCTGCAAATATTCCCTGTACAAACCGTCATAACAACATACGGATGCTTAGCATCTACGTGAATTTTGTTTAAAGATTCCATACATATCCTTAATCTAGCTTATTTTTTAGCTTTAATTGGCTTATATACCATAAACTTGTATTTTGTATTGAATTGATTTGCGCCAACTTTTATAGTCGATTCCTGCCAATCACCATCACGTGCAACTTTCCACAATCCATCATCTACAAGTTTCTGAATGTTAGGAGCAAACGTATCAGCTTCTACTCTAGTGTCAATTTGAGTTACATAGGCAGCGTCAACAATTTGCGACTCAATCACTTCTCTAAAAATTGCTCCGCCACCAATAATCCAAACTGCGCTACCATCTTTAGGCAAATCTGAAGAATCTACATGCTCAATAGGATTATCTTCAATCCATTTTTTTGCGTAACATATTGCTTCTTCAATGCTTGTAAAACTTTTTGCACCATCTGAATTAAAATCTGGATTCCTAGAAACAACGATATTTTCTCGCCCAGGAAGAGGACGGAACTTTTCTGGCATAGAATCCCAAGTTCCCCTACCCATTATTACTGGGCAAGAAATTGTCATGGCTTTAAAATAGCGCAAATCTGTGGAAAGTCTCCATGGCATACCACCATTTACACCCATTGCGCCTACGCGGCCTTCCAAATCGTATGCTTGCCCCCAAATTAAACGCACAGGAATATCGTTTGCCATAAAACTCCTAGTCAAAAACTCAAACTAATAAGCAACTAATAAATAAGATCACACAGCTACAGGAGCTTTAATCGTAGGATGATGCTTATAATCAACAACCTTAAAATCACTATAGTCGTAGCTAAAAATTGAATCAGCTTTACGAATCTCAAGCTGCGGATACGGGTACGGCTCACGCGAAAGCTGCTCAAGCACTTGCTCTACGTGATTATCGTAAATATGGCAATCGCCACCTGTCCACACGAACTCTCCTGGTTCCAATCTTGCTTGCTGAGCCATCATCATTGTTAAAAGCGAGTAAGAAGCAATGTTGAATGGCACGCCAAGGAACATATCGCAAGAACGCTGGTAAAGCTGGCAAGAAAGCTTGCCGTCAGCAACATAGAACTGGAAAAGCGAGTGACAAGGCGGCAAAGCCATATTCTCTACTTCTGCAGGATTCCAAGCACTGACAATCATTCGACGAGAATCTGGATGATTTTTAATAAGCTCCATAACGTTTGCAATCTGGTCGATTGTTCGATTAGGATTTTCTTGCGTAGGCGCTGGCCAACTACGCCACTGAACGCCGTAAACAGGACCTAAATCGCCATTTTCATCTGCCCACTCATCCCAAATATGCACACCGTTTTCTTGCAACCAGCGCACATTACTAGAACCTTTAAGGAACCAAAGAAGCTCATATGCAAGTCCCTTAAAGAACACTGTTTTTGTGGTTATAAGCGGAAAACTCTTGCTTAAGTCAAATCGAATTTGTTGACCAAAAAGAGATATTGTTCCAGTACCAGTGCGATCCGATTTTAAAGTACCTTCCATAAGTATTTTTCTAACCAAATCCTCATAAGGTGTAGGAATATCGGAAGTAGGTTTCTGTGGTACGCGAGAGCGGATATCCGCAAGTTCTTCTTGAGTTAAAGCCATGAGATTATTTTATCATTAGCTAAATTCAACACCACCAAAAGTAAATATAAGAAATATAAGAACAAGAATCAAACTGAAATCAAAGCATGCTAGTTATAATAGGTTTGTCTTAAAAAATAAAAGTTAAAAACAAATAGACATAAGCACAAACATAATCACAATGTGTTAATGTATAAAAATGCAAAGGAGCAAAAATGACTAGAAGAATATGGGTTGAACGTTTAGAAGACGGGTCTTGGCAAGCACAAAGTGATGATGGTGCAACACTAAAATTTGGTAAAGGAGAAGGACAATTTTCACCTGTGGAACTAATGCAAATAGCTCTAGCTGGTTGCACAGCTTTAAGCAGCCAATACGCTGTTGAACATGCGCTCGGAGAAGGAAAAGGCGCTCGAGTTCTTGTAAATGGAACTTATGATCCAGAAGAAGGAACTTACTTAAGATTCCAAGAGGATGTAACAGTTGATGCTACAAGCGCAAAACCTGCTTTAAACGATGAAAATGCAAAAGAACTAAAAGAACGCATGGAAAGACATATCAACAAGGGTTGCACAGTTAAGCACACTCTTGAACGCGGTGCGCAAGTGCGTGTAACAGTAAATGTAAGACACTAAAAACGCTAAAAATCACAATTTGTGGCGCAATAACTTACACAATGCTACACTTTTAACGTTGTTAGAGCTATTTATGTAACTGGAGGAAACTTTGAAAATCGCGATTTTTACAGAAACATATCCACCATACATAAATGGCGTAGCAACGCAATCATACATGCTTAAAAAAATGTACGAGGAACTTGGACACGAGGTTCTTGTTGTTACGGTTGGATCCGAAAAACAGCGAAAAACTAAGCTTGTAGACGGAGTTGTATACGTTCCAGGAATACTCCTTAAAAAGCTATACAAGTATAGAGTTGCAATTCCGATTGGAAACATGCGCAAAAAATTTCCTATCAACTTTAAACCAGATGTTATTCATATACAAAATGAGTTTGGTATTGGTGAAATAGGTCTAGAAGTTGCTAAAAAAGAACATGTTCCTGTTATTTATACTCTTCATACAGAATACGATAAGTTCCTGTTTTATATTGGTCTAAAGCATTTTACAGAGTTTTCTAGGAATATTTCAGCAAAATATTTTACGCGATTTTCTAAAAATGCAACAATTATTACTAGTATGTCCTCTAAGGCTCAAGCTTATATTGATCGTCAAAAAGTCGATAAAAAAGTTGTTGTTCTTAGCAATGCAGTTGAATATAAAAAGTTCTTGCCTACACCAGAGCGAATTGCTTTTAGAAAAGAATTCCGTAAAAAATACGGTATTGCTGATTCCACGAAACTCTTCGTTTTTGTTGGAAGAATCGGAGCAGAAAAGAATATCTCTGAGCTTATTGACAACTTTATGTATTGCGATTTTCCACGCGAATTAGCTAGACTCGTTGTTATTGGCGGAGGACCTGATTTAGAAGACTTGCGTAAGAAAGTAGCTAGCAAAGGATTTGAAGATAGAATCTACCTACTTGGCCCTATTGAACACACGCAGATCCCTAAGTATTTGCACGCTATGGACTACTACACTACCGCTTCCCTATCGGAAATGCATTCACTTTCTATGCTTGAAGCCATGGCATCTGGATTATTTGCTCTCGTAAAGCACGATATCCCTAATGAGAATCAGATTATTAGTGGCAAAAATGGTTATCAGTGGGATTCTAAAGAAGACTTTAAGCAAGTGTTTAGTCACGTTCTTAACATGAGTGAAGAAGAGCAAGCACAACTAAAAGCAAATGTTCTCGAATACTCAAAGAACAATGACTTTAAAAAGCAAGCTCAAGAGCTAATTAAAATTTATAAACTTGCTATTGAAATGAACAATAACGAACTTGCTAAAAAACGCGCTGCTCGCGAAAAAAGACGCGCACGATTTTTACTTAAAAACAAGTAAAAATCAAACTTAAACAAATAAAAAGCACATAGTACATGCCTGGGCTAGCTTTGCAACAAAATAGCGTCCAAAACACTGTTTTAGTGCTTTGGACGCTATTTTCTACTACAAGCTACTTCTCTACTACAAACTACTAGTGAAGCGGATCAATAGTTTGCTCGATTTCTTTAGCAGCTTCCACACCAGCTTTTGGAACATCAACTGTATGAACGCCACTTATAGAATCAATAGCACTAGTATCATTACTTACCTTAGACTGCTGTGCTACTTGAGCAGCGCTTAACTCCACATACTTACGTGGAACCACATACACCGGTCTAGAAGAATGCTGCAACAAACCTTGGCTAATAGAACCAAGAAGCAATCCTGTAAAACCACCACGTCCTCGTGAACCCACAACAACCAAATCATTGTTTAAGCTCGCTTGAGTCAAAGCGTTTACAGCAGAACCTGGAACTACAGAACGATGAATCTTTAGATTTGGCAAACGCTGCAAAATAGGCTTTACTCTCTCATCAAGATCTTCCATATAAGATCCCATAACAGCAGTGTCACCTTCTGCACCCTGAACGCTAGGAACAGCAGAAATCACATCTAATTGTGCGTTCCAACTATCAGCCAAATCTGCAGCAATCTCAAGAGCTTTTAATCCCCACTTAGACTCGTCGGAGCCAACAGCAATCTTAGAAATCTTATTATTCAAGTGGATTCGTTGACCATCATCATCTGTATATGGAACAACAACAATTGGGCAATAAGCGTAGGCTGGAAGCGAAGAACTTGTCGTGCCAAGCAAACGCTCAGCCAATCCACCTTTACCTCGGTTACCAATAACAATAAGCTGATAGTTCCTAGAAAGCTCTACAAACACAGAAGAAGGATCGCCAGTAACGATTAACGTTGTTGCATCCACACCCTGTTCTAAAGCTACAGCTTTTGCTTTAGAAAGAATTTCCTGAGCGTCTTGATGAGCAACATTATCATCACCAATCGCAGTATAAGTCGCATCAAAAGATACAGCTGCATAACTAGGTAAAGAATATGCACAAACTATTTGAAGCTGTAATCCAGCATGCTTAGCATAATTAGATGCCCACCATACAGCCTTATAGCTCGCATGAGAACCATCAACACCTACAAGAACAGCTTTTTCTTGTGTAATAACACCTTGTGCCATCTAGATCCTCCTAGCATCGCGCGATTTTTTATTTTCTTAAATACTTTAAATACTAGAATAGCGCGTTTAAGGTAGTCGCGTCTATCGCGACACAACAAACCTAAGTATTAATGGCAAAATTAATTAAAAATAACCTAAAAACGTATCAAAACTACTAACAAAAACTAAAAGTTGTATCCATAAAATCATGAATACCACTCAAAATCAAATTGTCAGAAGATTCTACGAATAGAATAAGATCCCGAAAAAACGTATCTAATAGGATCATACTGAGTTCCAGCGTACTGAGAATTAATAACCATTCCATTACCAACATAAATAGATGCATGAGCACCATTGGCAATTATGTCACCAGGCTGGGCCTGAGCTAAACTCGGAACAGCCGTACCTACAGTGGCCTGAGCTCCAGAAGTTCTAGGTAAAGAAATACCCATATTGGCAAAAACGTACTGCACAAAACCAGAGCAATCCCAGCCAGCAGGACTTGTACCACCAGAACGATAAGGCACTTTACCTAAAAACTGAGCCGCAAAATTAAGCATCGCCGAAACAGACTGATTATCTGGAGGAGCAACAAAGTACGTCATAGGTCCAACGCCATTACGCGCTCCAGAACGACTTGCAGTAGCGTCGAAGCCATCAGCAGAATTATTCTGTGCCTGTTGTTGCTGGCGAGCCTGTTCAAGTGCAAGTTCAGCAGCACTCTTAGTCTGCGGAACATCCAAAGACTCAATACTGCCCCAATGAGAATTAGCATCAACATCGGTAGAAGTGGATTCTGTAAACAAATCACGCTTAACATCAGTAATCTTAGGGAAAGAACGTGTAGATGTAACTGCTGATTCTTCAGCAGAAGCGGAAGCACAAGCAAGCGGAATCATAGCAGCAACCAGCGCTGCAGATACAAAACCTGCAAATACAGAAGAAAAAATCTTATCTCGCTTAATCATCATTAGCGATGTTAGCATGTTAATACTACAAACTAAGACCACAAACAAAATTTGCACGCACTATTTACAGCACAACAATGCACACCTACACGCATAACAGCCAGAATAGACTAGAAAACCGCAAAACGTAGTAACAGATATCAATATTAAAATGTCAAAATATTAAAATTCCAAATAATCTAGTAATGGATAAATTCAAAAGCCGAAGTTTCATTCGGATTTACAACCCTAGAGAAGGTCCTACCATGAAGCTCCGCACTAGACTCAGATGTTTCAATAGAACCATCAGGATTAATTTTTTCAACAACAGCAACATGACCATAAGTACGATTAACGCCAGCCTGACCGCGACCAAACACAATAATATCGCCAACGTGACGAGGCGTACGATCTACCCAATATCCAAGTTTTCGAGCAGTCAAAGCCCACATCCAGCCGTCTCCCATATTGGAACCAACAGGAAGACCAAGCTGATGCCTACGAATATAAACCCACCAAGTGCACTGGCTAAACTCATACGCATTCCCAGAATCACCAGAACTATGATTTGGATTAAATCCAGCAGGCAAAGAATTAACGTCTGAATCCATTAAAATAGCAACCTGCGGATTATTCGCAGAAGACTTAGACATTTCAGAAACTTTAAAATCTGAATTAGAACCTAAATCCCACTTAGACTCATGAGACGATCTAGTAGAGAAAGCGTTTAAATCAGCTTCGAGACCAGCAACAGCACTGCTGAACTTCAAATATTTATCAGCACGATCTAACTTTTCACGCTGACTAGAACGAGAAGCAGCTTGATCATTAGAATCATTGGAAAAATTAATCTCAGAAGCATATTGCTTTGAAGCAAAAGAACCCAAACCATCAGTCTTACTCAAAGCCATAGACGTCAATGCGGCACCAACTATAGCTACTAAAGACGTAGAAACAATAATACAATTCTTACGTTCTCTAGATTCGCGAGCTAAACGAATCTCACGACGAGTACGAGGAGCAGAAGACATTTGCAAACTCTGAGCCACAGATTCGCTCAAACCCACAACTGCACCATTATTCGCACAAACCGCTTCGGCAGAACGCTCAGAAGTAGCACTGGAAATATGAGAAGACGAAAAAAGCATAAAAGGCGAAACAAAACGCCCCTTTGCTTTCTTAGCACCATGTGCACCATGTCTCATAAAAAACCACTCCCGAATTGTTAAAGTATCACGTCAAAACGGCACCTACAAAGCTCAAGACTACAACGTGGTGCGGATGTGATAAAAATAGTGTCGAAAAAGAAAATAGTAAAATTTAAACGTATATCATAAACGTATATCATCAAAAAATATAACCAAAAATTGATATTAGACATCACTAGATGTATGGTTAATCATATGAAGCTAGCACCGATTATTAACCCAGATGCACGCAAAGAGACACCAAAGCCATTGCGCGTAGACCTGTGCAAAGCATTTATGGTTGGAACAGTTCTATGGCTTATAGCATCAATAATCACTGTTGTGCTCGCAATCTTACACTTTCTACTATGGTTTTTTGCTATAGTTTGCCTTAGCGGATTCGTAATAGGTATTTTGCTTTTAATCTGGGAACACTTTGACCGTTGGGATTATAGAAGACTAGGAAAGTAAAACGCTTAATACGATTAAGCGAACTATTTTGCATCCGATCTTGAAAGCGGAATCGCAAAATTAACCGTAGTACCCTGCCCTGGTCTACTCCACAATGTAATGCTACCGTGATGAGTAAGAGCCACGTGCTTAGCAATAGCAAGACCCAAACCAACACCATCCTGACTGCCGTCATTCTGGTTATCCGAACGATAAAAACGCTCGAAAATACGAGGCTGATCACGCAACGCAATACCAGAGCCACAATCAACAACACGAATCACTGCAAACTGAGAGTCATCAGACTTTAACGCTGAAATCGCCACACTGCTATTTGCTGAAGAATAGATAATAGCATTCTCAACAAGTTTACGCACGGCAGCGCTGATTTGTGAAAAACTGCCTAAAACACTAAGCGAAGAATCAGACTTAACGCAAAGACGCACATTTCGGCTCAAAGCAAGATATGAAACCTGATTCTGAACATCTTTTAACACACTCAAGACGTTCACAGCACTCGCCTTAGACACATCTATAGGCTTCTGAGCACTCATAAGAAGCAGAAGATCTTCCAACATATGTTCCAAGCGTTTAGAAGACCTCTGAGCTTTTAAAGACACTTCCTTAACACGATTAAGAGTAACATTATTATCCTGCAAAAGTTCTATAAAACTAGAAATCATTCGAGTAGAGCTAATAAGTTGTTGAGAAACATTACTTATAAAATCATCTCTAGTCTGCTCAAAACGATGCGCAGCACTCGTATCATTTAAAATAACAACAACCTTGCCTGCTCCAACACTTCCAACAGTAACATTAAGCCAATTAGGTCTAGAAACTGTAGAAGCATCAGACGATTTATCAGTTTTATTCGAGGAAAAGTCGCCAGCAACCGTAGCTGATTTTAATAACACAGCACTGTCACCAGAAAAATTACTATTAAAATCAGAATCTTCACCAATAGTTATATACCGTTCAGGAGTAAAAGTAATCAAATCAAAACTCTCAAAACCGCCAGACGCGCGCACACGATTTACAGAATCCAAAACTCGCGGTTGAACAATAGAATCATCAACAACAACACCAAGCGTATAACTATCAGAACTAGCTCGTAAAACATCATTATCAGCATCGATAACAATAGTCGCAGCAGACAGCATGGATAAAATCGCACACGCATCTGAACTTATATCATCTGAATTACTATCAACTGAATCTTCATCATCTTCATCATCACTAAAACTACGTTTACCTAAAATTTTTAAGATCTTCTTAAAGCTACTACGAAAAATCCTACGCAAACCACCTGCTATAGGATTTACAACAGAACTAAAAAACGGTCTAAAAACACTACGAAATATTGGAAAAAGCGAATCAACAACAAACATAACAATTACGATTGCAACACAAAGCGCAATCAAAGCAAAAACAACAAACACCATTAAAGGCGAATATGGCGAATCTTGAAGCATACTCTTAAAGAATACTCTAACGCGCTCACATTTAAACGACTAATACAGCGACTAATACATTTAACGCACGTGCGCACAGTAGTCTATACTTGATTAGGGCAATCTAAACAAACGCGAATATGCTCCAAACGCAATTGAGCGCGATTGAACGCAAGAAAGGACGCACCATGCGAGTGATTTTCAACGAAGAGATGAAGGCAGTTGCATTAAACATTGAACGCATGGCAGAGCTTGTTGCAAAAGCCATGAACGATGCTGGAAATGCTTTATTAAATGCTGATTTAGAATCTGCACAAGCAGTTATAGACAATGACACTCAACTAGATTCACTAGAAAATAGCGTTATAGATCAATGCTTAACATTGCTAGCTAGACAAAATCCTGTAGCAACAGATTTGCGAGAAGTAGTAGCAACCATGCGTTTGGCTGCGACTTTTGAGCGCATGGGAGATTTAACAAGTCACGTTGCGCAAATCGCAAGAAGAAATTGGCCTGATTGCGCAATA
The DNA here is from genome assembly GCF_049262735.1 of Gardnerella sp. DNF00476. NCBI lineage: Bacteria > Bacillati > Actinomycetota > Actinomycetes > Bifidobacteriales > Bifidobacteriaceae > Gardnerella > Gardnerella sp. DNF00476. The sequence goes on along the minus strand of NZ_CP058401.1, from coordinate 1,279,343 downwards.
CCAAGTCAAGCAAAAGAAACTGTTGAAAAAATGGTTGACTTTTTGCATGTTCTTGCAGGTCAATTAACAGACATGCTTTCAAATAGAGACGTTAATGTAGCAGATGCAATTATTCACGGCGACGATGTAATGGATAAGTTACACGAACACATTTTTGCGCTTGTAGAAGGCGAAGATTGGAACGGCACTAGAAAACAATTGATTGACTTAGTACTTCTAAGCAGATTCATGGAGAGAATCGGCGATCATTCAGTTGCTGCAGCAAGGCAAGTTGTATTTATTGTTTCGGGATTTGACCCAACTAAGAAGCCAGAACCAGATAAAGACACGGTTGTGGCATAAATACGGTTGTGGCATAGAACACGATTTTTGAATAGAAATCTAAAAAGTAGCTTGTAAAACAAAAGTAGGTTTGCAATTAATTTTGCAAACCTACTTTTTATTTAAGTTAATTTAAGATAATTAAGCTAACTTAAGCTAATCAAACTCACTTCTGACCCTGAGCAGCCACGGCGGCAGCACCAGCAGCAGCAGCTTCTGGATCCAAATACTCGCCGCGAGGCTTAATTGGCTTAAAGTTCTCATCCAACTCGTAAAGAAGAGGAATAGCGGTTGGAATATTCACCTTGGAAATCTCTTCCTCACTCAAGTTGTCAAGCATCTTAACAATTGCGCGCAAGCTATTGCCGTGAGCTGCAATCATCACAGTCTTGCCAGACTTAAGCTCTGGAATAATATCGGACTCCCAGTAAGGAGTTACGCGAGTCACAACGTTCGCCAAAGCTTCAGTTTCTGGAACTGGATCACCTGCGTAACGAGGATCATTCGTCTGAGAATACTCATCGTTTGGATCAATCTCAGGAGGTGGAGTTGCGTAAGAACGACGCCAAATCATGAACTTCTCATCGCCATATTCCTGACGAATCTCAGACTTGTTCTTACCTTGCAAAGCACCATAATGACGCTCGTTTAAACGCCAGCTACGACGAACTGGAATCCACAAGCGGTCGGCTGCATCAAGCGCGTAATTCGCGGTATTGATAGCACGACGAAGCAAAGAAGTGAACACGATGTCTGGAAGAACATTCTTCTCTTTAAGAAGCTCGCCACCATGCTTAGCTTCCTCGACACCCTGCTCAGTCAGCGGTACATCAACCCAACCAGTGAACTGATTGGTCTTATTCCATGCGCTCTGACCATGTCGGAGCAATACTAATTTATATGTCATAATTACCTAGTCTATTCGTTTCGTACGACTACTTACATAAAAGTAAGCAAACACGAAAAATTTAATAGAAAAAGCCGATGAATGTTTAAACAACATACAACGGCTTTACAATCTACTAAATCTATCAGTTAGCGAAGAGGCTTTACGAGTGGGAACGTAATCGTCTCGCGAATGGTTGCGCCCGTAAGCGCAATCAGCAAGCGGTCAATACCCATTCCCATGCCGCCAGCAGGAGGCATACCGACGCCAAGAGCCTCAATGAAGTCCTCGTCAATATCCATTGCCTCAACATCTCCAGCCAAAGCATCCTTAGCTTGAGCCACAAAGCGCTCGCGCTGCACAACAGGATCGTTAAGCTCGGAGTAGCCGGTTGCAAGCTCAAAGCCACGCACATACAAATCCCATTTTTCAACCATTCCTGGCTTAGTACGGTGACCCTTAACAAGCGGGCTGGTTTCCACTGGGAAGTCGCGCACAAACGTTGGCTCATAAAGCTTATCCTCATAGAAGTGCTCCCACAAGTGCTCAACCAACTTGCCGTGATTCTCCACTTCGTCGCGCTCAACGCCAAGCTTGTCTGCAATCGCACCCAAATGCTCAACAGAAGTTTCTGGCGTAATCTCCTCACCCAAAGCCTCAGAAAGCGAGCCGTACATGGTAATCTGCTTCCACTCGCCGCCAAAATCGTACTCTTCGCCGTTAAGCAAAGTCACCTTAGTGGAGCCAAAAGCGTCGACAGCAGCCTTTTGAATCAGCTCTTTAGTAAGAGCTCCAATCGTATCGTAAGTGCCATAAGCTTGGTAAGCTTCGAGCATTGTAAACTCTGGAGCGTGAGTTGCATCTACGCCTTCGTTTCTAAAATCACGGTTGATTTCAAACACGCGATCAATGCCACCAACCAAGCAGCGCTTCAAGAAAAGCTCTGGCGCAATACGCAAATAAAGATCAATGTCGAACGCGTTCATATGAGTTGTAAACGGACGAGCAGCAGCGCCGCCGTGAACCGTTTGCAACATTGGTGTTTCAACTTCCAAGAAGTCGTGGCTGTCGAAAGTGCGGCGAAGAGAAGCTACAGCATGAGAACGCCTGCGAACCATATCGCGAATCTTCTCGTCCGCAATCATGCCAATATAAGGCTTGCGCGTACGAGTATCGTCGCTTAATTCCTTATGCAAAGCCGGAAGTGGCTGCAAAGCCTTAGCTGCAATTGCCCACTCAGTTGCAAATACGGAAAGCTCGCCAGTTTTAGAAGAAATAACGCGACCGCGAACATACAAATGGTCGCCCAAATCAACCATCTGCTTGAAGCTCTTAATAGATTCTTCGCCAATTTCCTTCTTGGAAACCATCGCCTGAATCGTAGTGCCGTCACCAGCAGCAAGCTTAACGAAGCACAAGCCACCAGCATTACGCAAGAAAAGCACGCGACCTGCAATACCAACCTCGGTATCAGTTTCTTCGCCAGCTTCAAGCTTGCCATCAAAATCAGCACGAACCTTTTCGATAGTATCCGTAACATTAAGATGCACTGGGTATGGCTGCACACCCTCCTTAAGCATCATCGCACGCTTAGCAACACGCATCTGCACCTGCTCTGGGTGCGCAAGCGGACCAAACTCTTTATTGCTTGGATCAATTGCTTCGTCAAGAGTAGCACCATCATTTACGCGCTTAGCAATAGCCTCATCTTGAGCGAGCAGCATCTCAGCATGCTCAACGGTGTCAATTTCATTGGCGTTATCTGTTACGTCATTTTCTGCGGCGTTTTGTGCGGCAGACATTGCAGTATTCGTGTCAGTCATAAACGCCAATTGTAGCTACTAGGGAATACAGGTAAGCGAGTCGCAAATGCATTTTATTGTGTTACTAGATCGATTGCGCTAATCATTTTTGCAACAAATATACATTTTTATAGAAATATTTATATTTTTCTGTTTTCGAAAGAAAAATACATTTACAGTAAAACTTTTTATTATTTTATTAAGATATACAAAATTATTTACGAAAAGTTACATCATTTTGCAAATATTGCGGAGACCATGCAGCTGCAAAAGAATACAAGTGAATTTTTAATAAAATTTTAAAAGAATTTATTTGACAACGACACACACTGTTAATTTGTAGCAAGTTCACGCTATTATAACCACGTTGTCGGAGTGTTGCATGCGCAATTACAACATGTAGCTGCGTCATGTATTCATAAGATGGATTCACGATGTGCAATCTCTATTGAGTTCGCACAATCGACATCGGGCTGTAGCGCAGTTTGGTAGCGCGCTTCGTTCGGGACGAAGAGGCCGCGGGTTCAAATCCCACCAGCCCGACTTTTGATTTTTTGCACAATCGCGCATATTACAACACTCGTATAAACAAATAATTCGCTATGATTGAGTAGTGAGCAAAACGGAATTTAATCGCAAGAAGCAAGGTGGCTTAAATGTTAAGCGTTTCGCAATTTTATAAAGAATTAGACAATATGTTTGCAAGCCACACAAGCGCGCAAGAAATCGAAAAATACCTGCTAAATGCGCTCAACCAATCGCAAGCAAAAGCAAACCAAGAAGCAACAAACCACGCAGAAGCAAACGCTCAAGCATTGCAACTATCTGTGTTAAACGAGTTGATGGGATTTTATAGGTCTAGAGGAGAACACGCAAAAAACAAGCCAATAATTGATAATGCGCTAGATTTGTCAAAAAAGATGGATTTAGCAGGCAGCGAAGCTGGCACAACCACGCTTATAAACGCTGCTACTAGCCTACGAGCCGCGGGCAGCTATGAGCGCGCAGCAGAAATATATTCTCAAGCTATTAAAGAATCATCGAAAACACTAAAACCAAACGATAGAAAGCTCGCAGCTCTGCACAACAATCTTTCAATGCTTTACAGCGAAACAGGCAACACGAGCGAAGCAATTAATGAACTTAATATTGCGCTTGAAATATTGCAAAAATCGAGTATCGATCCTTCAACAGACATAGATATAGCAGCAACTCACACAAATCTTGCGCTTGCGATTTTGCAAGAGTGTTCGCAGCCTAGCGAAAGCACAAACAGCAAATCCACTATCCTTAACTCTGCTTTTGAACACGCTTCAACTAGTATTCGCATGTACATTGCAGGAAATAACCAAAATCAACCACATTACACATCTGCTTTAGCTGGATATGCTCAAGTTCAATACGCACGAAAAGAGTATTCCGACGCTGTGAAAGCATACAGCGAAGCTCTAGATTTAATAGCACAATGTTACGGAAAAGATAGCGAGTCATACGCTATAACGTTGGAGAATCTGCAGCAAGCACAGGATGCAGAAGAAAAATTTACGGCGAAAAGCGCGGCAAATACAATTCAATGCAATTCGGAAAAGTCGCAAGCAAGCGATGAGCCAAAGCCAGAGTCAAATAAAACTATACAATCAAATAAAACCATAAAATCAATCAAAACTGTAAAAACAGAATATAATCCAAAAATCAAAAACGGCATGCAACTTGCAAAATCATATTGGCAAACTTACGGAAAACCACTGCTTGAACTTGAACAATTTAAAGACTATAAAAACCGCATAGCTGCAGGATTAGTAGGTCACGGATCGGAATGCTACGGATTTGACGACGAGATTTCGCGCGATCACGATTTTGGCCCAGGATTCTGCTTATGGCTTACAGATGAAGACTATGCGAAAATTGGCGATGATTTGCAAGCAGCTTACGATTCTCTTCCGCAAGAATACGCTGGTTTTGGCTCTCGCGAAGAAACTCCACGCGCTAAATCATGCGAAGGAAGCAAGCGAGTTGGAATATTTAGCATAAGCGAATTTTTTGAAAACATAACGGGATTTTCTACTGCACCAAGTCAAAACGAGCCGCATTTATGGCTTTCGTTAAGCGAGCCAACACTTGCTGCAGCTACGAACGGCCAAATTTTTGCAGACCCACTTGGAGAATTTAGCAAAACGCGTCAAAGTTTTAAACTCATGCCAGACGATGTGCGAATCTCGCTAATCTCTAGAAGGCTTGGCATGATGGCTCAAGCAGGTCAATACAATGTTCCACGAATGCTAGCGCGAAAAGACGGAGCTGCAGCATGGCTTTCTATAAACGAGTTTGTGCGCGCAACCGCTTCAATCGTATTTTTGCTAAATAACCCAATAAGTGCAGGATATTTGCCATATTATAAGTGGCAATTTGCAGCACTTCGCAAGCTAAGCAATCGCATGGCGTCTAGGCTTTCTGGCGTAGCAAATCAACTTGAATCGCTTATGCGACTAAGCTCCGCAGCATGCTTTGGTGGAATCGGATTTGGCGAAGGCACAAAAGGCAGCAGCGAAGCTGAATCTAAAATAAACGAGATTATTCAAAACGTGTGCAACGAAGTAGTGCAAGAGCTTAAATATCAAGGTTTGAGCGATTGCAATGAAACGTTTTTAGAATGGCAACGCCCGTATGTTGAAGCGCATATTAATTCGCGCGCAACGTGCTTAAGGAGCTTATGATGTGCGATTCATTATCAAATCCAAAAACGCAAAATCCAAAAACGCAAAATCCAAAAACGCAAAATCTTGCAGAAGAAATTACAAAACTAGAATGGCAGCAATTCCAGCTTACGCAAAACGAAGGCGGACGCGCGAATTGCCAGGAAGATTGGCAAACTTTCCGCATTATGCGCATGAGTCAATTTTTAACTTGGCCTCTGGATTTGCAAGAGTCTTATAAGAAAGATCTTGAGCGCGCTGACAGCAATGGCAGAAATTTGATAACAGAAAAATATGCACGAATGATGGAGTCTACTGCGCCAGAAATTTTTGAGCGCACAATTAAGCCTTATATTAAGCCGATTTTAGAACCCATAAAAAGTGCGCAGGAGCAGATTATTTTAACGCAAGTTAAATGGGCGGATGATTTTCGCGATCGATACACTCATTTAGGTCTTGCGATGCGCGTTCTAAAAACAAGCGAAGATACAGAAGAAAATACATCTTTTGAAACGTATTTACGAGGAGAATTAAGCACGTATTCCGCCGAAACTTTTGCTAAATATAAGGCTTTTATAGAAGATTTAACAGCGAAAAATCTAAATCTAACGCAAATGATTATTACAAATACTGTGCGCATGTATGGCTACGATTCACTCGAAGCAGCCGACAAATGTTGATGCGACTATAGCGTGAATAGTTTTATTACAGCATGAATAATTTTGTAGATGCACACTCAATTCTTTGTGCAGTTTTTAAACTACGCAAATCCGATTCAACAAAAACAGTAGAAGATGCGCTCAAACCATTTTTGCTCAAAAAATCTCGATAAATCATAATATTCGGCTTGCGCAAATGATATTCATAAGATGCGCTAACGCCATTTATCTCGCCAAGTATTGGGCAAGTTGTGCGCGCGCAATCAACCCACTCTTGTGAAGCATTTCCAAACGCCCAAACGCGCACATCTTTTGCAATTAAATCGCGAGCAACAGCCGCAAAACGCTCTCGCTCCCCTAAAAATCCGTGTAAAAAATTCTCAAAATACAAGCGATAAAGCCAAGTTACGGCAGGACCATGATGCTCACTAAACGATTCAAGCGCACACTCAATGCTCCATCCTGATTCACGCAAAGCCTCGTGAAACTCAAAACCCCATTCTGGCTCATAGCTAAACAGCACCTCGCCAATATAATCTGGGTAATACGATTCCAATGTGCGACGCGCATCCCAATCAACAAGAAGATGCAAGTCAAAAACAACATCTGTTATGCCGTTTTCAATAATTTTTTGCGCGCATAAATCGCAATAATCACAACTATTCTTGCAATCATTGCGATTAGGCGAAAAATCTTCTGTGCAAATCATTACAAATCCTAAATTATTCAGTTGGCGAAATTCCTCCGGCATAGGACGACATTCCAGCACCAACACCAATTCCAGCACCAAAACTAGCAGGCAAATTGTTCAAATTATAGCCAAGCGCCTCAAGCTGCGCGCGCCCATCTTCCGTAATATTTTCAACGCTCCAACGCGGTTTCCAAGTCCAATCAATACGAAATTCATCAACTAATCCAACAAGCGCACTCGCGCACTCGTCTTCAATCAAATCCGTAAGCGGGCAAGCAGGCGTTGTAAGCGTCATCGTAATAATCGCACGACCAAGCTCATCAATCTCAATCCCGTAAACTAATCCTAAATCAACTACGTCAATTCCAAGCTCTGGGTCTACAACATCATGCAAAGCATCCTGAATGTCTTCCTCAGTTACGCGACCGATGCTATTTACGTTGATCTGAGATTGAGCTTGATTTTCTGCCATAATATTCCTTATTTTTAGTGTTACACTGCGATTTTATAAAGCCACATACGATTTTATAAATCCTCAATAGCCTTTGCAATACCGTCTTTTAAGCCTTCCCATGCAAGCAATGCGCACTTTATTCGCATTGGATATTTAGAAACGCCTTGAAAAACCATTGCATCTTCCAACTCATCTTCGTCTTGCTCGTTTTCTAATCCCGCTCCCCTAGATTCCATAAGTTTGTGGAAAAGCGCGGCTAATCGCAAGGCATCCGCAACAGTTTTTCCCTCAACCAAATCAACCATAATCGAAAGACTAGCTTGCGAAATTGAGCAACCATGGCCATCCCACTTAATACTTTTAACAAGCGCATTGCTTGAATTGTCAACGTTTTTAGCGAGTTCCACATGCATCGTAACCTCATCTCCACAAGTTGGGTTAAATTGATGAGATTTTCCTAATGCGTAATTTTTATTAGCTTCTACAGCACAATTTTCATGATGATTTGTAATTGTTATATTAGAATTGTTTTTTAACTCATCGGTTGCTGGCGACTTATCCGAAGCCTCCTCAACTTTCTCTTCCTGCTCTTCTGCTTTAGAAAGACTTTCTGTGTTTGAAAAATGTGTTTTTCCGTGCGGATTTCTAGCAGCATCTAAAATCACTTCTTGATACATGCTTTCTAAGCCACTACCGTCGTCAACACTCATATCAAACATATGCTCTCCTTATTTGTTATTAAACAGTATTTTATTTGAATTCTATTTGAATTTTATTTGACAATACTATGCACCAAAGTATGCGCGAACATGGGAAACAGCTTCCACAAGCGCGCGAGCTTCTTCGATTGTGTTATAAACTCCAACAGACGCGCGATTTGAAGCATACACGCCAAAATGGCGATGAATCGGCTGAGCACAATGATGTCCAACGCGAATCGCAATTCCTTGCGCATCCAAAAACTGGCCAACGTCATGCGGATGCACGCCTTCAACCTCAAAAGAAACCGTTGCAATACGGTTGTTTAAATCAAGCGGCCCAAGCACGCGAACGCCCGGAACATCCTGCAATTTCAACAATTCTGCAGCAAGTTCCTGCTCGTGCTCTGCAACTCGGTTCATGCCCAATGCGCGCAGCCAATCCGCAGCTACTCCTGCAGCAACCATTTGTGCAACTGGCTGAGTTCCCGCCTCAAAACGGTAAGGCGCTTGCATATATTGCGCTGGCTTGTTAAGCCACGCAAGCTCCACCATAGATCCACCAAAATTGGCTGGTGGAAGACTGTTCAAAAGATTGCGGCGTCCATACAAGAACCCAACGCCCGTAGGGCCGTACATTTTATGCGCGCTAAAAGCTGCAAAATCAACATCTAGCGCATGAAAATCAACTGGAATATGCGGAACAGACTGGCATGCGTCAAGAACAAAAATTGCACCAACCTCATGCGCACGCTTACAAATCGGCGAAACGTCCGTAATAGCGCCAGTAACATTGCTAATATGCGTAACTGCAACGATTTTCGTGCGCTCGTCAACAATCGTGCTCAAATAATCCGCGTCCGCCCGCACTCGACCATCTTCACTTACATCGATCCAGCGAAGCTCTGCACCCAATCGAATCGCAAGCTCTTGGAACGGCAACAAAACAGAATGATGGTCTGAGCGAGAAACAACAATATTATCTCCCTCATTAATCACAAAATGTTGGCGCAAAGTTAAGTTATCTTCCGCAAAACCAGTGCGATTTAATCTAGCGTTAATCGTAGCGTTTCCAATAGAAGTGGCAAGAAGATTTAGAGCGCCCGTAGCACCAGGCGTAACAATAATCTCTTCGTTTCCTTCTTCACTACAAGCACCAACGAGTTTTGCAACTTTTGCACGTGCTTCTTCAAAGGCAACTGTCGAAAGCGCCGCCAACTCGTACGCCCCCCTATGCACGCCAGCATTAATAGTCTTATAAAATTCGCTCTCTGCATCGATTACAACCTGCGGCTTTTGAGCAGTAGCTGCAGAATCTAAGTAAATCAAGGGTTTTGAATGTACTTTGCGACCTAAAATTGGAAATTGAGATCTCAAATCTTCAAACTTGTGCATTAACACAGTATCTGTCTCAAGATTTTTATGATTAAACATTCAAAATCCCCTTTTAAGCAAATTTATACAACCTATACAATCAAATTTTATAAATCTTGTTCATAATTTAAAAGTCGCTCCCCCAAAACAAAGATTGAAGGAACGACTTTCAAAATTTAAATTTTAATAATTAGCGTTTTATGAACAGCTAATATCAATTAGAATCCAAACTCTGCAGCAGCCTGACGAAGAGTTTCCGCAGAACGCTTCAAAGCAGCAAGCTCGCGATCCGAAACTGGAGTGTTCAAGCGAGAGTTTACGCCATTACGGTTCAACAAAGTTGGAACGGACATGCAGACGTCTGAGATTCCATGGAAATCGTCAAGAAGAGAAGATACTGGCAAAATGCGGTTAGTATCGCGAAGAACGGCTTCAACAATATCAACACCAGACATAGCGATAGCGTAGTTTGTAGCGCCCTTACCGTTAATAATCTTGTAAGCTGCGTTCTTAACTTCTTGATGAATCTCTTCGCGCTTAGCTTCATCCAATGGCTCATGACCTGGAAGAGCATTCCACTCGCACATTGGAACACCACCAATAGTTGCAGAAGCCCAAAGAGGAACTTCGGAATCGCCATGCTCGCCAGCAATATAAGCGTGAACATTCTTAACATTCACACCAGTTTGCTGCGCAATAAGGAAGCGCAAACGTGCAGAATCAAGGTTTGTACCAGATCCAAACATTTGATTAGCAGGAAGACCAGAAAGCTTCATAGAAACATGCGTAACAACATCCACAGGATTTGTAATAAGCATGTAGATAGCGTTTGGAGCGACCTTCACAACATTAGGAATAATCGACTTCATAATGTTGATGGTTGCACCTGCAAGCTCCAAGCGAGTCTGACCAGGCTTTTGACGAGCACCAGCAGTAATAACAACCATGTCTGCGTCACGGCAGATTTCAACGTCATCTGAGCCATCAATAGAAACAGCTGGATAGAAGCTAGAACCATGCTGCATATCGAGCACTTCCGCTTCAACACGTTCCTTAGCGATATCCTCAAGCACAATTTCACGAGCAACACCGCGCTGAGCTGCAGCAAACGCAAGCGTGGAACCTACTGCACCAGCACCAATAATCGCAAGCTTAGTTGGCTTAACCTGAGAACTCACCATTAGAAAAACCCCTTTTCCACAAACCGAGTCGACCCTTATATAAATAGAAAAATACAAGGGCTGCTCTCACATTAAGAGCTATATGTGTATAAACAGTTTTTACTTTAATCACACCACCGGAATTTTGTTTAAAGTGCAATTTGCATAAGTTTTGCAGCCAAAGAATCGCCAACAAAAGCATCTAATTCTACACCAGAATCCTTATATTCCGCGGATTTTACAATACCGTTTTCCCTAACTCTAGATAGCAAAGACCCAGAATAATCGCTATAAGGCAATGTAACTTTAACATGAACATGTGGTGAAGGTAACAAATTTTCTATACGCGTTCTTAAACGGTCAATATTTGTTCCACTTGCAGCAGACACAATTAAAGAATCAGGATACAACGATTGCAAGCGTAAACGCATTGGTTCTTGCATAACATCCGACTTATTAAACGCAATAATTTGCGCTATATCTTCTACACCGTCAATTTGAGCTAAAACCTCGTTAACTGCCTCAATTTGAGAAACAGGGTCTGGGTGAGAACCGTCAACTACGTGCAAAATTACATCTGCATTACCAACTTCTTCCAAAGTTGATTTAAACGCTTCTACTAGCTGAGTAGGCAGCCTTCGCACAAAACCAACCGTGTCTACAAGCGTGTACGCGCGACCATCTTTAGTTAAAGATTTTCGAACAGCAGTATCCAAAGTTGCAAAAAGCGCATTTTCTACAAGTTCTTTAGATCCTGTAAGTCTGTTTATAATCGAAGATTTTCCAGCATTTGTATACCCCACTACTGCAACAGTTGGAATATCTTGACGACGCCTAGATCCGCGCTTTGTCTCGCGAGTTGGTGCCATTAGTGCAATGTCGTGACGCAATTTTGAAATTCGATTCCTAATTGCGCGCCTATCCATTTCGATTTTTGTTTCTCCAGGACCTCTAGAGCCTATTCCTGCATCTCCTGCAGCGCGACCACCAGCCTGCCTAGAAAGAGCAGCACCCCAACCTCTAAGTCGCGGAAGCATGTATTGAAGCTGAGCAAGCTCGACTTGTGCCTTTCCTTCCCTACTTGTTGCATGCTGAGCGAAAATGTCTAGAATAACAGCCGTTCTGTCTACAACCTTGACTTTAGTGGCATCTTCCAAAGCTCTTCTTTGGCTTGGTGGAAGATCGTCGTCTACCACAATCGTATCCGCATCATTTTGCGCCACAACCGCTGCAAGTTCACGCGCTTTTCCAGAACCAACATACGTTGCTGCATCTGGTCTGTATCTTTGCTGCAACATGCCGTCGCATACTACTGCACCAGCTGTTTTAGCAAGCGCCGCCAACTCTCTAAGAGACTCTTCTGCTTGGCTTAAAGTTCCGCGAGCGCTAGACCATACGCCTACTAAAACAACGCGCTCTAGTCTTAGTTTTCTGTATTCTACTTCGGTTACGTCTTGTAATTCTCCAAGACCCGCAACTCGTTTTAAGGCGTTTCTTGATTCTCGCTCTTGCCAAGCTTCATCGTTACTTTCTAGGCTTGATCCAGTGTTTGTGGAATCTAGTAGTACTTCGGAATGTCCTGAAAGAACGTCTTTATGCTCATTTTTATGCTCAGGCATATTATTATCACCACTCGCCAAATTGCTGTTTGCTAAAGTATCTACCAAAACTATGCCCTTTGCTATTTTGCTTTAACTACTAACGCTAAATCCCCTGTTAATACACGATTTACAACGTTTGTTTTATTATTGTGAATCTAGGAGACATAATTTTTAACGCAACACTAAAATGGCTATTAACACTTTTAATAAAACTAAAAAGACGAGCAGCATTAATGCTACTAAAACAAACAAAAATACTAAAGAAGCTAAAACTGGCGGCGAACAGTATTTTTCCGCTAACCCAAACTCTTTAGACTTAAGACGAACTTTGCATGTTGATTTGCGCGGTCACGAGGTTAGCGTGCAGGTTTCTAATGGAGTTTTTAGCTCTTCTAAGCTTGATTTAGGCACTGCAGTTCTACTTAAACACGCTCCACAGCCTCCAGAAAATGGGCGATTTTTCGACATCGGTTGCGGCTGGGGTGCTATTAGTTTGGCTTTAGGTTTTGAATCCCCTAATGCGCAAATTTATGCTGTAGATGTTAATGAACGTGCTCTAGATCTTACTGATATTAATGCCAAGAATGCTGGATTAAACAACATTCACACTTATCTTGTAGAAGATGCATTAAAAGAAGATGCGCTAAAAGACATTGATCTTATTTGGTCTAATCCTCCAATCCGCGTTGGAAAAGACGTTTTGCACAATATTTTGATCACCTGGCTTCCTCGCCTAAAAGTTGGTGGAGCTGCTTATTTAGTTGTTCAAAAAAATCTTGGCTCCGATTCCTTAATCACTTGGCTTTCTAAAACTCTTGGGGAAGATTTTAGCGTTGAAAAATACGCAAGCTCTAAGGGATACAGGATTATAGAAGTCTTAAGAAAATAAGATTTAGCAAAATTTAACAGGATTGAATATGAACTTTGACTATCCTAGTGAACTGCCGATTTGTGCTGCACACGACCAGATTATTGAAGCCATTAAAGAGTCGCAGGTTATAATCGTATCTGGTCAAACTGGTTCTGGCAAAACCACTCAAATCCCAAAAATGGCTTTGGAACTTGGCAGAGGTGGTCGCGGAAAGCAAATTGTTCACACACAACCTCGACGACTTGCTGCGCGCACAGTTGCCGAACGAATCGCAAGCGAAATGGGTGTTAAGCTTGGCGAAGAAATCGGCTATCAGGTGCGTTTTAACGACGAAAGTTCATCTAAAACAAAGCTTCGGATAGTTACGGATGGTATTCTACTCGCTCAAATTCAACGCGATCCACTTCTTACGCGCTATGACACTATTATCATTGATGAAGCTCACGAGCGTAGCCTAAATATTGATTTTTTGCTTGGATATTTAACAACTCTTTTGCCAAAGCGCAAAGACTTAAAACTTATTATCACTTCTGCAACAATAGATTCTGCAAAATTTAAAGACCATTTTGAGCAAGCGCTGCACATTAAGGTGCCTGTTATAGAGGTTTCGGGGCGAACATACCCCGTGCGCGTACTTTACGAGCCGCTTGGAAGCGCGCCTTCACTTATGAGGCACGTTCCAGGTTTTGCCGATATTGCTATGGATGATGAAAGCGTTGCGCAAAGCCAAAGTCTTTCGGAAAGCGGCGATATTTGCGACGAAGACATTGCTTCTGCTGTAACTCGCGCATGCGCGCAACTTGTGATTCATTCAAACCACACTCAAGGCGCGCGCGATATTATGGTTTTTGCTTCTGGCGAGCGCGATATTCGAGAATTTGAAGCATCGTTGCGTTCTTATTTCGGTGCGCGTGCAAGCGACATGAATCGTAGTGACGCCATTGAGATTGTTCCACTTTTTGCACGTCTTTCTTCTAAAGACCAGCATCGCGTTTTTGAACACCACACACATCAGCGCATTGTAATCGCCACTAATGTTGCAGAAACTTCTCTTACAGTGCCTTCGATTCGCTACGTTGTAGACCCTGGTTTTGCTAGAATTTCTAGATATTCTAAGTCTGCTAAAGTTCAGCGTCTTCCTATAGAACCTATTTCTCAAGCAAGTGCAGATCAGCGCTCTGGTCGTTGTGGGCGAATTGCAGATGGCATTGCTATTCGCTTGTATTCTAGGGAAGATTACGAAACTCGCCCGCGCTTTACCGACCCCGAGATTTTACGCACTTCACTCGGCGCTGTTGTTTTACACATGCTCTCTGTTGGTGTTGCTAAAACTGGCGAAGATATAACGAATTTTGGATTCATTGATCCTCCAGATATTAAGGCTGTAAGCGACGGCTTTAACGAGCTTAGTGAACTTGGTGCAATAAGCAGAAAATCAGGCTTCATCACTTTAACTCATATTGGACGCGAGCTTTCTAAACTACCGATTGACATTCGTTTAGGACGCATGATTATTGAAGCTGCGCGTAAAACCACTCCTAATACTCTTGCTGCTGTGCTGGTAATTGTGGCGTTTTTGAGTTTGCAAGATCCGCGCGAACGTCCGGAAGATAAACGCGATGAAGCAGATAGATTACACAATCGTTATGCAGACGAGTTAAGTGACTTTTTAACGGCATTGAATATTTGGGATCGCATATTCCAAGCGGATGGCGAAATAAGCAATAACGCGCTAAGGCGACTTTGCAAAGAGGAATTTTTCCACTTTTTACGCCTAAAACAGTGGAAAGATTTAGTTAATCAGCTTAAAGATTTATGCAAAGAACTTCATTATAATGTTGGCGAAGCATTACCACTTAAACGCGCACCTTTGCAAATCCGCCAATTACCAAATAATCAGCAAGCTGCTCACAGTCTTTGCTGCACTTGGGATTACCAAGGAATCCACGCTTCTATGCTTTCTGGCTTGCTTTCTATGATTGGCATGCAAGTTATTCGCGAGCCTAAGGCTTCGGATTTTGCAGGTCTTCGCGGAACAGCCAAAATTCGCGCTATTAAGCGCGCTCAAAAAATGGCAAAAAACGATTATCAGGGTGCTAGAAGCACAAGGTTTGCAATCTTTCCAGCTTCATCTGTTTCTAAAACAACTCCTTCTTGGATTATGTGTACGGAATTAGTTGAAACTTCTAGACTTTGGGCAAGGTATTGCGCGCAAATCGACCCTGCTTGGGCAGAGTCTTTAGCTAAGAATCTTACTCGCGTAACATATTCAGATGCTCATTGGAGCGCAAGCAAAGGTGCAGCAATCGCCCAATCGAAGGTGCTTTTGTACGGCTTGCCTATTGTGCAAAATCGCACTGTTCAATGGTCTAAAATCAACCCTTACGAATCTCGAATGTTAATGATTCGTCAAGGCTTAGTCGAAGGAAACGTTCAACAGCGTTTTCCATTCAACGATTTTATCTCCTCAAATATTAACATTTTAAACGATGCCGATAATCAAACAAATCGCACTAGACAGGCAAGCGAAACTGTAAACGACGAGGATTTGTTTACTTTTTACGATAATAAACTTCCTCAAGAAGCTACGACTATTGCAGATTTAGCTAAATGGTGGAAAAATTACAGGCTCCAAGACCCGCATTTTCTTGATTTTAACCCAGATTGTGTTGAGCGCTTGCAATACGCAAATGACACTGATTTGGCAGATTACCCAGATACTTGGCATACGATTGGAACAGACGGTCAGAAAATCAACTTGCATTTAAGCTACATTTACGATCCGCATGATCCTTTAGATGGTGTAACTGTGCACGTTCCACTTCATGCGCTTTTGCGACTTAAACCTCAAGAGTTTACTTGGAATGTGCCAGGCTTATTAGACGAGCTTATTATTGGCATGATTAAGTCTCTTCCTAAGACTTTGCGAGTACAATTCGTTCCAGCTCCAGATACTGCTCGTAAAATCCGTGAGTGGATAGATGACAATTATGACTATCTTCCAGGAATAAACGAAAATCCACAAGAAGATTTTATTTGGCAAGATTTTAGCGAAGTCTTTACTAAAGCTGCGATTAGTGTTGTTGGAGCACAAATCCACCCAGAAGTTTTAAGCGATGAACAGTTGCAACGGCTATCTCCTTATTTGCGCATAACTTTTAGCGTTGAGCAAAAGAAAGCTAATCAAAATAAATCAAACAATTCCCATAATCAAAGCAAAAAGCGCATTAAGCCTACTGTTTTAGGAACAGATAAATCGCTGATAAGTCTTCAGCATCGCTTTGCAAAATCAGCTCAAGAGTGTGCATTAAATGTTGTTAATAGCAAAGCGATTAAAGCTGCACAAGCTGGAAATGTTGTTGAGAGAGCAGATTTGTTACACAAGTCTGGTGCAACTAATCTTTCTAGATCTCAAATGGTTTGGCAGGGCGCGCTCAATATGCTTATTTTAGATGATAAACGTATTACATCTAGATGGCTCGGAAGTGAGGCTCTGATACTTGCTTCTGCACCTTATAAGTCTTCTAAAGATTTGGCCCAAGATTTGCAAATGGCAGCTATTAAGCGACTTATACCAGATACACAAAAAATTACTAACGATGTTGAGCTTAAGGAAGCTGTTGGAAATATTGCCGAAGTATACGAAGATACAGTTTATGGTATTGCGCACGATGTGATTGCTATTTTGAAGCGTTTTGCTAAAGTTAGCACTGCTGTTGGCGGCAAAGCCGACTTGCCGATGCTTAGCGTTCTTCAATCGATTAGAGAACACGCAGCCTCACTTGTTTTTCCTGGATTTATTGCAAAAGCAGATTCTAGCGCACTTAGTTCAATAGAACGCTACTTGCATGCTGATTTAATTAGACTTGATAAAGCTAAAACA
This sequence comes from Gardnerella sp. DNF00476, assembly GCF_049262735.1. Lineage (NCBI taxonomy): Bacteria > Bacillati > Actinomycetota > Actinomycetes > Bifidobacteriales > Bifidobacteriaceae > Gardnerella > Gardnerella sp. DNF00476. The sequence continues at coordinate 1,262,250 of NZ_CP058401.1, read as the reverse complement.
AATAAGGATAGAGATGTACGATGGGCTTGGCAAGCAGATGAAGCTCATAAGCTTGTGCTAGAAGCTCAAAATAGAGCAGAAAGCTTGCCTGCTGGACCTAATAGAGATGAGGCTCAAGAAAAAGCTCAAAAACTAAAGTGGATGTGCGAAGAATTCTATGTTTCTCTTTGGGCACAAGAACTTGGAACAGCATACCCGATTAGTATTCAGCGTATGAAAAAACTATGTTAGCGTAAAAACTATGTTAGCGTAAAAATACGCGGCATAAGACTACAAAAAGTGGCCACTATCCACGCAGCCAAAGATGACTGCAAGATAGTGACCACTAATATATTGGGTAAAGATTAATTACTCTTTAACCATAACGCTACGAACTATGTAAACCACCAAACCTATGAAGGCTACAATAGCGCCCATCATAAGCAAGTTTGAGTATCCTGCAGCTAATCCTTGAATATTCGCAAAGGAGAATCCTTTGAACAGATTTCCAGCAAAGAATCCGCTGAAAATAGAAATACCAATAGAAGCTGTAACGTTCATAACCAAATCGTTCATACCGCAGCCACGACCAGACTCTTCAACAGGCAATGCGCTAAGAACAGTAGAAACGATTGGCGAATACATAAGTCCGCACCCAGCGTAGTAAACGCATGCGCACAGTGTTAATGTAAGGAACCCAGAATTGATGAATACAGCAGCACCAACCCATCCAAGAATCATAAGAACAGCAGCTGTAATAATACCAGCTTTACGTCCAATGAAACCGATGATTGTTCCAGAGCAAGTGCCAAACACTGCTGCTACGACGAATGCCCATACAAGGTAAGAAGAAACCTGAGAAGTATCCATCTTGTATAAAGCACCGCCAATTACATTGTAAATTGGAGGCATGCAATAGTTAGTAAAGTAGAAGATGAATATCAAAACAATGCCCGAAAGCCAACGCTTATTCTTAAAGAATGCAGGAGTCACAAACGGGTTCTTTGCCTTCATAATGTATCCAGCGAACACAACAAACAGCACGATGGATCCAAGTAACAATCCCCAAACTTTGTAAGAGAAGAACAAAGTCAACAATGTCACAGCAATACCGAATATGGTAAAGCCGAGTTTATCAATCTTTCCACCAATACCATTCTTAGTCGGTAAGCATTTAACGAGTACTGGCAAGAACAGAATGGTTATCGCAGGAATAAGGAACAAATATTGCCAAGCAATAGAGCTAAGAGCACCAGCAGCAAATACGCCGATAGAAGCAGAAAGCTGATATGCGGCAGTAAAGAGTCCAAAGAAAATAACTTTCAAATCATTGCGCAAATACTTAGTTGCAATAACAAGGAAGGAAGAACCTGCTACCTGTTCACCAGCAGTTTGCATAATGCGAGCAATAATAACAGTCCACAAATTTGGAGTAAAGAAGAAGTTTGCAATAAAACCAAACAAGGAACCAACAAACAGTGTTACAAGACCGATTGTTATAAGTCTGCGAAGAGAAACAAAGTCACCTAGAGAACCGTATATAAAGCACACGATACCTAGAACAATAATTGGCAAGCTTGTAATAAGCGAAGCTTGATCAGGGGCACCAACAGCCTTGCCAATCTGGTCGAATACAAGATTAAATCCCTGCAAACATAATGTTCCAAGAATAAAGGTTATAAGCAACAAAATCAGCGAGTAAATCGCCACTTTGTCGCGGGTTTTTGGATCCTCGTATGGATCTACCGCAGTAGATTTTGCAATTTCAGTCATAATAATCCGATCAATAAATATTTTTAATTTTTACATTTACGCATAAAGCATGTTGTGCAACAAGAAGCGTAGAAGGTCGCAAAATGTTGCGCAACACAAACAATATGATCTCAGCCAGCGATTTTTGCCAAACCAGAAATACGCGTCATAAACTCGTTCAAGAATCGTGGAACGTCTACGCCAACAGCAACTTGCATTGTCTTAACAGGGTCATTCAAGCGCGTAACATCACCGATGGTACGACCGCGAGTTGGACCTTCCACATCAACCTGCATGTTAATTGGAAGCGTTGTAACAAGCGTTGGATCAACTGCAACAGCAACAGCCAAAGGATCATGCAAACCACATCCACCAAGGTGCGGAGCAGTGGTTTCATAAGCTTTGATGTAAAAATCAGTCATATCTGCAAGGAACTTGCCAGCCTTGGTGTTAAGATCACGCCATTGCTTTGTCTCCTTGTAAGTAAGCAAAGTCTGTAAGGTAACATCCAAACCAATCATTGTCACTGGAGCACCAGAACGGAATAAAATATCTGCAGCATCTGGATCTTGGGAAATATTCGCCTCAGTCCAAGCGTTTACGTTTCCATGAATGGTGAGCGCTCCACCCATCAAAACAATCTTTCCGATTTCGTCTTTGATTTCTGGAGCTTTCTTCAATGCAGCAGCAATATTGGTCATTGGACCGGTTGGAACATACACTAAGTCCTTGCCATATTTCTTTACGGAATCAATAATGAAATCAACAGCGGATTCATCTTCTGCTTTGCGAGGAGAATCTGGAATTTCAACATCGCCAATTCCATTGTCACCATGAATAAAAGCAGATATTGGAAGCACTTCAAACGAATCTTTTGTGCTTGCGTGTGAAAGACCTTTATAAACTTTTACTTCTGGATGCCCAAGTAAATCTGTGATTGCAAGCGCGTTACGAACACCTTGCTCCATTAAAACATTACCGTATGTGCCAGTTATGCCAATAAGCTCCATTTCAGGGCTTCCAAGAGCATAAGATATAGCGAGAGTATCGTCAACACCAGTATCAAGATCAAGAATCAGCTTCTTCACTTGAGTTACCTTCCTTCTTATATTTAGGCATGGCTTACAGTCGTTGTAAATCATGGGTGTAATTGAATATCTAACTTGATATTTAAGTATCACCAATTTAAAAATTTTATTATTATAATCTCGAAAAGCAATGGCATATTTAAATAGAAGCAAGAAGACATAATGTTGCTTTAATTGTTAATATTCACGAATTTTGTTATAAAATGTTATAATTTTCAACAAACGTTAATATATATAAACATATGTTTAGATTATAGCTGTGAGCTCAGCCACAAACTAAACATATGAATACAAAAAATTAAAACGCGTGTCAACAATCACAAATAATAACATTTGAAAAATATTCAAAAATATTCAAAAATTTAGATTTGACACGCGCGAAAGCAATGCAAAAGAAAACTAAAGTCTAGGCAAATACTTCTGCAATTCAAAAGGAGTGACCTGACGACGATACTCTTCCCATTCCTGATGCTTATTACGCAAGAAATACTCAAAAGCATGCTCACCAAGTACGCTAGCCACAAAATCAGACTTCTCCATAATCTTCAAAGCCTCATCCAAAGACTCAGGAAGTGGCTGAATGCCCATAGCCTGACGCTCAGCATCCGTAAGCTCCCAAACGTCGTCGCTCGTAGGCTCACATAAAATCATCTGCTTTTCAATACCATCTAAGCCAGCAGCCAACAAAACAGAGTATGCAAGATACGGATTCGCCACAGGGTCGAGCGCGCGAAACTCCATACGGCAAGAATTACCTTTGCCTGGCTTATATTGAGGCACACGCAAAAGCGCAGAACGGTTACTATGACCCCAGCAAACATAGCTAGGAGCCTCAGCTCCACCCCACAAGCGCTTATAAGAGTTCACATACTGATCGGTAACAGCGCAAATTTCCGCAGCATGATGCAAAATACCAGCCGCAAATTGGCGCGCAATAAGCGACATATTAAACTCTTGCCCAGCCTCGTAGAAAGCGTTGGAATCTCCTTCAAACAAGCTTAAATGCGTGTGCATACCAGAACCAGGCTGATCCGTTAAAGGCTTAGGCATAAAGCTCGCATACATTCCGCGCTCAAGAGAAATCTCCTTAACAACAGTGCGGAAAGTCATAATGTTATCTGCAGTAGTAAGAGCGTCTGCATATCTTAAGTCAATCTCGTTTTGACCAGGACCGCCTTCGTGGTGAGAATACTCAACAGAAATACCCATCTGTTCAAGCATGCTCACAGCACTACGACGAAAGTCCATTGCCGAACTTCTTGGAACATGGTCAAAATACCCACCTTCATCAATAGGAACAGGTGCTTTAGACCAATCGTCTTGCGTTTCAAATAAGTAAAACTCAATTTCTGGATGAACGTAAAAAGTAAAGCCTTTTTCTTTAGCTTTTGCGAGCGCAGTCTTAAGAACATGACGAGGGTCTCCAAGAGACGGCTCCCCGTCTGGCGTTAGAACGTCGCAAAACATGCGTGCCGTACCCTCTGGGCCGCCATGCCATGGCAAAAGTTGGAAAGTCGAAGGATCTGGCTTAACAATCATGTCGTCTTCTAAAACGCGAGTCATGCCTTCAATCGCAGACCCATCAAAGCCAATACCCTCTTCAAACGCAGCTTCAAGCTCTGCTGGAGCAATAGCAACCGATTTAAGAGTTCCAAGAACATCCGTGAACCATAGTCTAATAAAACGGACATCACGCTCTTCAACCGTACGCAAAGCGAACTCTTGTTGTCTATCCATATCTACAGTCCAATCAGTATTCAAGTCTTATATTTTTCAACATGTTTTTAGAGCAAAACGCAATGACTATATTATCTCTTATATTTAGTTTTTATTTAGAAATATAGCAATGAATTTACTTACTTTTAATTTAGCGTATTTGCAAGATTAGGCTCACATTTTTTTGCCATATTTATAAAAAATCTCTTTAGCTTGCTCATCACTTAAATCATCCGTATAAGTAACCTCAATCCCAGACTCTTTAAGATCTTCAACTGTCGCATAACAAATCATAAGATCTTCCACACATCTAGCAGACATGGTAAGAACCATGGGAGGAATAGCATCCTGTACTTCTTTTTTATATTCGTAGACTTTTGCATCAATTTTATTAGCTCGATTCACCATTAAAATCGCTGGAATACCGCGAAAATACTCTGTGAATCGTTTAACAGATTTTTCTGGATTATCCTCGTCTAAATCGCATAAAACGGCGACTCCACCGTTCTCGTCACTAAAACATTTAGCTCTAATACCAGCCATTTTACAAAAAGCAGCAAGAAGCTCCCCTGGTTCCATAACAGTTAGAAACAGAGCACACTTGGCTTTTTTACCCAGCAAACCTTCCAAATCTTCTTCAAAGTTTGCTTGCTCAATTTTGTTTACAACATCATCGACAGAATCATGTTTTTGTTCATCGCTAAATTCTTTTTCAAATCCAAGTAACGCATCTTCAAGCTCTTTATCAGTAAAAGATGTGCGAACTTCTTTCGACTCTTTGGAATTAGAAGAATTATTGGAATTTTTCCCATTATTCGCAAAGTTTTTGTAGCTACTATCTTCACTCAAACCTTCATGATCTGCACACATTTTGTACCCCTAACTTATTAAACAGCTAGTTAACGCCACTTAAAAACACTTTAAGCATAATCTACGCGCTTGGCAAACAATTAGGACCAAACAATATTTTGATCTCTGCAAAAAGTGACGTATCTCGCTTAACTCTAAATCTATCTCCAAACGATAACACTTTTGCGCATCCTCTAGAATCAATCAAAGCAAGATTCATTTCGCAACAACCAGGATGTCTTGTAACAATATTTTCAAGCTCTTTTATACGTGACTTTTCTAATGCTTGCAAAGGAAGAACAATTGTAACAGGCTGAGCATCTTCCGCCTCTAAGCTTGGAACTTCAAACTCAGTTGCTCTTAAAGACACTGTTTCGTCTCGAACCTCTACCTGTCCCCTAATTCTCACAACTTGATCAATCGCAAGTTCTGCAGCAGATGACTCATAGACCTTACCAAAGAACATGCATTGTATTGAACTTTCCATGTCTTCAATAGTTACAATCGCCCAAGCATTACCTTTTTTAGATACTCGCCTGTCTACGCTAGTCACAAGGCCTGCAAGAGTTACCTGCTGATTTTCGCCCATAGTTTTAGCGCGATTTAAAAGCTGAGCAATCGACATTTCCCTAAGACCAGCCAACACAGCAGAAAGACCACTCAAAGGATGATCCGAAACGTAAAGCCCAAGCATTTCTCGCTCAAAGTTTAGCTTCGTTTTTTTATCCCATTCTTCAACATCTGGAATGTTGATTTGAGCATCTCCAAGATCACTATCGGAATCATCAAGATCAGCAAAAAGATCAAACTGACCACCTGCCTGTCTGCGCTTAATAGAAATAACAGAGTCAATTAGTGGTTCACAAATTTCAAAAATAGCTCTTCTACAAGGATTAATTGAATCGAAAGCACCAGATTTAATAAGAGATTCGACAAGTCTACGATTCAAAGCGGCAAAAGATACACGGTTTACAAAATCCTTAAAATCAATAAACTTTCCGCGATCGCTTTCTCTTTCGCTAATAATATCGTTAACGGCTTTATCACCAACATTCCTAACAGCTCCGAGTCCAAAACGAACTACATCTCCAACTGCAGAATATTCAAGAACAGACTCGTTAATATCTGGCTGCAAAACACGAATACCCATGCGTCTAGCTTCACCCAAGTAGAGCGCTGTCTTATCCTTATTCGTGCGCTCGTTTTGAAGCAATGCAGCCATAAACTCCACAGGATAATGCGTTTTCAAATACGCAGTCCAATAAGAAATCAAACCGTATGCGGCTGAATGAGCCTTGTTAAACGCGTAACCAGAAAAAGGAACCAGAACATCCCAAACAGCTTGTGCAGCTTCTTCTGAATAACCATGTTCTTTCATGCCTTTAAAGAACGGGATTTTTTCTTTAGCCAACACTTCTGGCTTCTTTTTACCCATTGCTCGACGCAAAACATCTGCTTTACCAAGACTATACCCAGCTAAAATACGCGCAGCTGACTGCACCTGCTCCTGGTAAACAATCAAACCATATGTTTCGCCAAGAACATCTTTTAGCGGCTCAGCAACTTCAGGATGGATAGGCGTTATCTCTTGCAAACCATTCTTACGCTTGGCGTAGTTAGTGTGAGAATCCATATCCATAGGGCCTGGTCTATAAAGTGCAATCAAAGCCGAAATATCGTTAAAGTTATCTGGCTTAAGTGTGCGCAGAAGAGCGCGCATACCGTCGGAATCAAGCTGGAAGACTCCTAAAGTGTCTCCCCTAGCAAGAAGCTGATATGTTTCCTTATCGTCAAGCGGAATTTTAGTGTAGTCAATAGGCTCTTTACCATTATGCTCAACATTTTTAAGCGTATCCCTAATAACTGTTAAGTTGGAAAGACCCAAAAAGTCCATTTTCACTAAGCCCAACGTTTCGCAAGTATGATACTCGAACGTTGTTGTTATTGTTCCATCAGTACGCTCCAAAAGAGGCGAAGTATCAGTAATCGGCTCCGAGCCCATGATTGTTGCGCAAGCGTGAACACCAGTTTGGCGGATCAAGCCTTCGATACCTTTTGCCTCTTCGGTAATTCGCTTCGTATCTGGATCAGTGTCATACATTTCGCGAAACTCGCGCGCCTCCGCGTATCTCTTTGATTTTTCATCAAAAATATCGTGGAAACTCATATCTTTTCCGTTTTTTGGAGGAGGCAGAATTTTTGTAATTTTTTCTCCAACGGAAAACTCGTAGCCCATTATTCGAGCTGAATCCTTCAATGCTTGCTTTGTTTTAATCGTTCCATAAATCACGCATTGAGCTACTTTATCTCTTCCATATTTTTCACCGACGTATTCCAAAACTTTGGCTCTACCATCTGGGTCAAAGTCAACATCAATATCTGGTAAAGATACTCTCTCTGGGTTTAGGAATCGTTCAAAAATCAGACCATGCTTCATTGGGTCAAGCTCAGTAATTCCCATAGCATACGCAACCATTGCGCCTGCTGCAGAACCACGTCCAGGACCAACCATAACACCATGTGCTTTTGCCCAATTTATGTAGTCCGCAACAACTAGGAAGTATCCGCAGAACTGCATTTGACATATAACACCACACTCGTAGTCTGCTTGTTTTAAGACTTCCATAGGAACATTGTTGTTATATCTACGCTCTAATCCTTCTTCAACTTTTTTAAGGAATAGCGAAGTCTCATCCCAACCTTCAGGGCAATCAAATTGCGGCATAAAAGCGCCATCTTCACCATCGTCGAACATAACGTTACAACGACGGGCAATTTCTAGCGTATTGTCACAAGCCTCTGGAAACTCTTTAAACAATTCACGCATCTGCTCGGCAGATTTTAAATAGTATCCAGAGCCATCAAACTTAAAACGGTCTGGATCATCCAAGCGCGATCCTGAATTAATGCATAGCATTGCATCTTGCGCTTCGCGATCTTCTTCGTGCACGTAATGCAAATCGTTTGTAGCAAGAAGAGGCGCATTAAGACGCTTAGCAATCTCAAGCAAATCTTTAGTAACGCGCGTTTCGATAGAAAGCCCATGATTCATTAATTCTATAAAGAAATTATCGCGCCCAAAAATATCCTGAAACTCGCCTGCAGCGCGTAAAGCCTCATCAAATTGACCTAAACGAAGACGCGTTTGAATAATTCCAGATGGGCATCCAGAAGACGCTATAACCCCTTTAGAATACCTTGATAACACATCTTTATCCATTCGAGGATATCGCATTACGCGACCTTCTAAATTAGCTATAGAAGACGCTTTGAGTAGATTTGTTAAGCCTTCATCATTTTCAGCCCACATTGTCATGTGCGTAATCAAACCGCCGCCAGAAACATCGTCGCTTCTTTGCGCTTCAGTTCCCCAATGCACTCTGCTCTTGTCTTGTCTGGCTGTTTCAGGGGTCACATAAGCTTCGATTCCAATAATCGGCTTAATTCCAGCTTTTACAGCAGTACTCCACATTTCGTATGCACCATGCATATTTCCGTGATCTGTAATAGCCACAGCTGGCATACCTAATTCTTTTGCACGTGCAACTAGGTCTGGTATCTTCGAAGCACCATCCAAAAGCGAATAATGTGTGTGATTATGTAAGTGTACGAAGTTTGTTTCCAACCTAGCCATAGTGGCTATTCTATAGATGCAATATGACCTGTTTTACTAAATAACTCTACTTTTACAATTCTTGTATGGCGTGTAAAGCGTGTTGCAAATCTAACGGATACTTCGATTCAACTTTAATAAGTTCTCCCGTTCGAGGATGCTTGAATTTTAGACTCATTGCATGAAGCCACTGTCTAGAAAGCCCTAATTTTTCACTTAATTGAGGATTTGCACCATACATAGGATCGCCCACTACCGGATGTCCTATTGACGAAAAATGCACACGAATTTGGTGTGTTCTGCCAGTTTCCAGATTGACTTTCACTAAAGTCGCTCCCTTAAAACGCTCTATAACATCCCAATGCGTAATTGCAGACTTACCTGATTTAGTTATTGTAAAACGAAAATCTGAAACTTTTGCTCGCCCAATTGGTGCATCAATTGTAGCTTTATTTTGTTTAAGATTTCCTTGGACTAAAGCGTGATATATTTTCTTCACACTATGATTTGCGAACTGTTTTTTCATTTCTTCATACGCAAAATCTGTTTTGCAAACCAGCATTAATCCGCTTGTTCCAACGTCTAATCTGCTTACGATTCCTTTTCGTGATTCATCGCACACGGTTGTTTTTATTTCAACACCGCTTGCTTCTAGACATTCTGGCACTGTTGGGCCATCCCAGCCTTTTGCTGAATGCGCTGCAACTCCAACAGGCTTATCTACTACGACAATATCTTCATCATTATAAACTATTGGAATATCGCATATAGTGGATTTGCTAGTTGACTTTTGTTTTTGATCCTCAACTTCCTCTTGATTTATAACAATCGCATCTCCATCTTGCAAAGTTGAGGATTTTTGTGATTTTTTATCTAAGATTTTTGCTTTGCCACTATCGATTAGCGATATTGCGTTTGCACGCGATACTCCCATAAGGTTCGACAAGCATACGTCGAACCTGCATCCAGCAAATTGACTCGTAACTGTAAAACGAATATCACTCATCAGCGCGCTCTATAAGAGGAATCCCAATCAAAATGAGGCATATAACTGCAATTCCTGCAAACATAAGCTCAATATCTGCAACATTCCCAACGGACCATCCGTAGTTTATAAAATCTACGACTTTTCCGTTCAAAAAGCCTTGAGCATATTGCGCTCTATCAATAAGATTTCCAAAAGCTCCAGCAAAAGCTAAAGCAAGCGCAATAGTCCAATATAAAGATTTTGTGTGCTTAATAACCGCAATCATAGCAGCGCATGCAACGCAAGCTAACACGCTAATAACCCAAGTAAAAGAAGAGCCTAAGCCAAAAGATGCTCCAGGATTCCTAACAAGAGTAAAAGAGAGCAAATGTGGAAGAATATCAATGCTTTTTCCTCCACTAAGCGCTGCTAATGCCCAAACTTTGGTTATGCGGTCTAAAACCACTCCAATAAAAGCAATCAGTGCAAAAACGGCTGCGCGATTACGCAGCCGTTCTACACGCATATCACAATGCGTCAATGTATTTTTCCAATCTAACTGGATTTAGTATAACTACTTTTGATCCTGTTGGTCCTGATTTTCCATAGAACTGTAAGTGTTCTCATCGGAAACTTGAGCAACAAGCTGACCAAGGAAGTCAGTCAAGCGAGTACGATACTCAGTTTCAAACTGCTTGAGGCTTTGAATGTTTCCTTCAATAACCTTAGTCTGCTTTTCAAGATTCTCACGTACCTGGCGAGCGTAAGCATCTGCAGCAGTACGAGTAGTGGAATCATAATCCGCTGCTCTATGCTGAACTTCAGACTCATATTGATCAGCCTGATCGTGAGTTTGCTTAGAATAATCATCAGCAGCCTGACGAACCTTACCAGAATAAGCATCTGCCTCGTTGTGCGCGCGAGCAGCATAAGCGTCTGCATCGCTACGAGTACGAACGGAGTAATCATCCGCATCTCCACGAGTCTGCTTATTGTATTCATCAGCCTCGCTACGAGTACGATTAGAATAATCGTCTGCCTTAGTAACGATCTCGTTATATCGAGCTTGGCTTTCTTCGACTATCTGAGTTGCCTTAGCCTTGCCCTTATCTACATACTGATCGTGCAATTGCATTGCAAGAGTCAACATTGCTGTAGCGCGTTCTGGCTCAGAACCGCCCACTTCTGCACCAGCACCTGCAATCTTTTGCAAGCTACCTGTTTCCGTGCTTGGCTCCATCTTAGCAACCTGCTCACGAAGCTGCTCTTCGCGCTTATGAGATTCTTCAAGTTGACGAGACAAATCCTGAACCTTTGCATTTTCCTGCTGTGTTACAACAAGCTGTTGACGGACTTCTTCCAATTCGCGACCCAAATTCTCGCTACTTGCTCTAAAGTCATCGCGTTCGCGAGTAACGTTTTCAAGCTCTTCATGAACTTTCTTATCAGCGTCTGCCTTAGCATTATCAGCATTTGCAGCCTGTGCTGTGAGCTGATCTACCTGAGCACCTAAACCATCCAGCTGCTCTTTAAGCTGCTGATTCTGCTCGCTCAATGCACGATTATTTTCTTCAGCTTCCTTAAGCTTTGCTGCAAGATCATTGTCATTCTTGTTCGCGCTGCTGGATGCTTCACGTAAATCATTATTTTCTTTTGTTAAAGATTCAACTTGCTTTGTCAAATCAGAAATCTTATTGTTCAAGCTAGCAACATCGGCGCCAAGAGACTGCGTGGAAGCTCCAAGCCCCTGCACTGCCTGCTGACCAAGCGCTTCTATTGTTTCTGTAACCTGATCCAAAAAGTCATCAACTTCGTCAACATCATAGCCTCCCTTGAATCGAACGATTTGGAAGGTATGCTCGCGAATGTCTTTAGGCGTTAACAGAGCCATAATGCATTACACCTCACTTTTGGGCGCGCAGCCCTTTTGATATATCTATTCGATGCTATCACGTCTATAGAAAAAATTGTGTAAAAAGCGATTATTTTTTTACGAAATCTACCAAATTTTTCTAAATTAATAACTAACGTGTCGCTTCATTAAAAATCGTGATTAATAAGCATCAGTAAAGCATGTTCAAAAACATTTGCAAAACTAGTAACAAAAAGTACACTACCATAAAACTCACGTCTAAACTTATGCTACCTAATCTTGCTGGTGGTATAAATTTTCGCGCAAATCTTAAAAGTGGTTCTGTCATAAAATATATGATTTGAGTGAATTTTTGCAAAATCGCATTTGGTTTAAAAGAACGAAATATAAACGGAATCCAATCTAAAACTGCGCGAATAAACAGTATTACTAGATAAGCGTTTATAAAAATATTCAAAATTAGTATTAAGCGTATTACAAAATTCATTAAGATTTTCCTTTAAACTATTTCAATAATTTTACACAATAGCTAAGTTAATCGTAAACCAAAATATAAGTACAGAATAAGTATAAATTTAAGGCAGATACCTAAAAGATATCTGCCTTAAATACAAGTTAAGCGTAGCAATCGAATGTTCGGTCGCTGGCGACTAGTCTCATGTTATTTAGCTTTAGGAGAATAAGTCGCGAGCAGATCCGCCATTAGGAGCATCTTCAACTTTTATATTTACTTGAGAAGGGCTTAAAAGGAAGACTCTAGGAGTTACTCTTTCTATAGATCCGCGAACACCAAACACAACGCCAGCAGAAAAATCAACTATGCGATATGCAACGGATTCACTAACACCCGTAAGATTCAAGACTACTGGTGTTCCATCTCTTAAAGCTCTTCCAACTAATTGCGCATCCTCATAAGATTTTGGATGAATCGTAGTAATGCGACTCATACGACCTGCATTAGATCGAGTAGAAGCACCATTACCAGATTGTGCAACATCACCATTATGAAGGCTCATAGGAGCAACACTGTGGTCGTTGTCAAACGAAGTATCCTGTGTTTGAGAATCAACGAAATCATCGTCGTCCTGAACATCACTCATGCCTACATAAGACATCATGTTCTTCATAAAACCAGCCATTAAGATGCCCTCCCCTAGTTATGCTTAACGCAGAAAATCAGGAATATCCAGCTCGTCTGGTTCGTCTTGAGGCTTCACTTGAGTAGCCTGTGTTTGATATTGCTTAACTGGATCAACAGAATCAAACATAGAAGAAACAGGTTCCGCGGTTTCAACAGTGTCCACAGGCTTAGAAGGAGCAGTAGTAGTGGAATGAGCTGGAGCCACAGAATCGACTCCTGCCTGCATATCTACGAAAGCACCTGCTTTGCTGTCTTCAGACTTAGGATGAGAATCGAAACCAGCTGCAATAACAGTAACACGAACCTCGTCTCCATAAGAATCGTCCAAAGAAAGACCCCAAATAATCTGCGCTTCTGGATGTATTGCCTTACGAACAAGCTCTGTTGCAGCACTTGCTTCTTGAAGCTTCAAATCACTTGGACCAGCAATATTAATCAAAGCACCATGAGCACCTTCAATGCTTTCTTCAAGCAATGGAGAGCTAATAGCAATTTCTGCAGCTTGCGTAGCTCTGTCTTCACCCTTCGCTGCACCAATACCAAATAGCGCAGTTCCTGCACCGCGAAGAACAGCGGTAACATCAGAGAAATCAACATGAATATAAGAATTCATGGTAATCAAATCTGTAATACCCTGAACGCCTGCAAGCAATGCGGTATCTGCAGTCTTAAAAGCTTCAATAATTCCGATGGTTCGATCTGAAATTTCCAACAAACGATCGTTTGGAATCACAATCAAAGCGTCTACTTCTTTACGAAGATTCTCAATACCAAGTTTTGCTGATGCAGCACGCTGAGGTCCTTCAAAACCGAATGGACGCGTAACTACTGCGATTGTCAAAGCACCTTGCTGGTGTGCAGCGCGGGCAACAATAGGGCTTGCACCCGTACCAGTTCCACCGCCTTCTCCGCAGGTTACGAACACCATATCGGCGCCCTTTAATGCTTCTTCAATGTCAGATTGATGATCTTGAGCAGCTTTAGCGCCTTTTTCTGGGTCAGCACCTGCTCCTAATCCTCGACTCGAAGCGTCAGATAATGAAATCTTCACGTCAGCATCAGAACGCAACAAATCCTTGGCATCAGTGTTAATAGCCACAAATTCTACGTTCTGCAAACCCTCGGTGATCATTCGGTTGACGGCGTTACCACCGGCTCCACCGACGCCGACTACCTTGATTATGGTTTTGTCGTTGAAATTGTCAGTCTGGGCAATCTCGCTCACCGTTGTCTCCTGTCACTCACACGCACGTTTACGCATTACTTTAGCGCAAAACGCTCGATAATGGCGGCGTTTTATGAATAAAAACTGAAAAAATGTCACCGATTCGATAATACACCGTGCTATACGCAAATCATTAATGCGTTTTATTAACAAAAGTTTAAAATATTAAGCAGTAGTTTATATTATGTTTTATATACTCAAAAACCCTAGAAAACACTAGTAAAACCTAGTAACTTGCATCCATTGGATCATCGCCAAACAACTCCTCACGCTCACTGTGAGATGTTATTCGAGAATCCAACCACCCATATGGCAAATGAACTTTTTTTGCAAAACGAACTCGCCCACGCGGCGTGTCTAAAACTTGCTCAGGAAGCTTTAGCGAAGAATCTAACGCATCAATATTACGCTGGACATCCTCAATAGACTCACATTCCATAAAATTCTTACGAGTTCCACCTCCAACAGGGAACCCCTTTAAATACCAAGCAATATGCTTGCGCAAGTCATGAACAGCCATTCGCTCGTCGCCATCATAAAACTCGACTAAAAGCTCAAGATGTCTTAAAATCACCTTGCAAACTTGCCCAAGACTTGGATTAACGCGATCGTCGCTTCCATTGCAAGCAGAACGAATATCAGCAAAAATCCAAGGACGCCCCTGGCATCCGCGGCCAATAGCAACGCCTGCGCATCCTGTTTCTTTAAACATTGCAAGAGCGTCATCCGCACCCCAAATATCGCCATTACCAAAAACAGGAATATCCAAAGCATTTACAAGCTCAGCAATACGACTCCAATCAGAATGGCCACCATAATATTCTGCAGTGGTACGCGCGTGCAAAGTTACAGCAGCACATCCCTCTTCTTGAGCAATACGACCAGCTTGCATAAAAGTCTCGTGGTTTTCGTCAATTCCAACGCGGAATTTAGCCGTAACTGGGATTCCCGCTGGATCACACACGCTTACAACACGATGCAAAATCTCTTGAAGCAAATCCGTTTTCCAAGGAAGAGCAGATCCACCACCGCGTCTTGTAACTTTAGGCACTGGGCAGCCAAAGTTTAAATCAACGTGATCCGCCATGTTCTCATCAACAACAATTCTAGCAGCAAGCTCTACAATAGAAGGATCTACTCCGTAAAGTTGCAAAGAACGCACTTTTTCGTTAGGCGCAAAACGGCATAAACGCAAGGCTTTAGGATTCCTTGCAACTAATGCGCGAGCTGTAATCATTTCTGCTACGTAAAGCCCGTCCGGACCATATTCGCGGCAAATCACTCGAAAAGGCCAGTTAGTAATACCAGCCATTGGAGATAAAACAACAGGAGTTGCAATATGAATTTTCCCTAAATCTACTGGTTTAATAGAAAAATCCATATTGCTTTAACTCCATTCACTTTAATATATTTTGTTTTTGTTTATTAGCGATTTTTCACTATACGAGTATTAATACAAGCCGCCAGCCTGAGCAATCTTTACAGGCTGCGATTCATCAACACCGTTTTCTTTAGAAACATCCACACCACCATCTGCAGCGCGAGTACCAACAATCTCTACAGGACCTTGCGGATACTTAACGCGCTTTTCGTTAATGCGGCTTGCTACGTAATCTGCAACCTTGTCTAAGGAAACGCGCTCTTGTTGCATAGTGTCGCGCTCGCGGATCGTTACAGCATGATCTTCCAAAGTATCAAAATCAACTGTTACACACAAAGGAGTACCAATTTCATCCTCACGACGATAGCGGCGACCAATAGCACCAGA
Source organism: Gardnerella sp. DNF00476 (assembly GCF_049262735.1). Lineage (NCBI taxonomy): Bacteria > Bacillati > Actinomycetota > Actinomycetes > Bifidobacteriales > Bifidobacteriaceae > Gardnerella > Gardnerella sp. DNF00476. The sequence continues at coordinate 1,246,279 of NZ_CP058401.1, read as the reverse complement.
CTCATCGTAATCAATAACCCAATCGTGCTGGCGCAAATCCGCAGCCAAATCTTGAGCAACAGCCTGCAATTCTGGCTTCTTGCTCAAAGGCAAAACTGCAGCTTTAACAGGAGCCAAGCGAGGGTCAAGTCTAAGAACAGTACGCTTGTCAACTCCGCCCTTAGTGTTTGGAGCTTCGTCAACGTCGTAAGCATCAACCAAGAATGCCATAAGCGAACGCGTAAGGCCAGCAGCAGGCTCAATAACGTAAGGCACATACTTTTCGCCAGTAGCCTGATTGAAGTAGCTCAAATCCTCGCCAGAATGCTTAGCGTGAGCAGACAAATCGTAGTCGGTACGGTTTGCAATACCTTCAAGCTCTCCCCAGTCAGATCCTTGGAAGCCGAATTTGTATTCAATATCTACAGTGCGCTTGGAATAATGGCTTAACTTCTCTTTAGGATGCTCATACATACGCAAATTTTCAGGCTTTACGCCCAAATCAACATACCAATTTACGCGTGTATCAATCCAATATTGATGCCAAGCTTCGTCTGTTCCAGGCTCTACGAAGAACTCCATTTCCATTTGCTCAAACTCGCGAGTGCGGAAGATGAAGTTTCCAGGAGTGATTTCATTACGGAAAGACTTACCAATATTCGCAATGCCAAATGGTGGCTTTTGGCGTGTAGCAGTCATAACGTTCTTAAAGTCAACAAAAATGCCTTGAGCTGTTTCTGGGCGCAAGTAGTGCAAGCTGTTTTCGTCTTCAACTGGTCCTAAATGCGTGCGAAGCATCATGTTGAAATCGCGAGGCTCCGTCCAGTTTCCGCGAGTGCCGCAATCTGGGCAAGCAATGTCTTTCAAGCCATTTTCTGGCATTTTGTCGCCGTGCTTTTCGGCATAGGATTCTTCGAGCTTATCTGCACGATGACGCTTATGGCAATTCAAGCACTCAATCAAAGGATCATTGAACACAGAAACGTGACCAGACGCAACCCAAACTTGGGAAGGCAAAATAACAGAAGTATCCACTCCAACAACATCGCCACGCGTAGTGACCATATAACGCCACCATTCGCGCTTAATATTGTCTTTTAACGCAACGCCCAAAGGACCATAATCCCAAGCAGAACGCGTACCACCATAAATCTCGCCAGCTGGGAACACAAATCCTCGACGCTTAGCCAAGGATACGACTTCATCAAGCTTTGAAACAGCCACAATACACCTTTTTCGTAAATCTAGAAAATTTGGGTGAAAACGGTGTTTATTATAGAAAAACCCTGTGACGCTAAAGCAACATATATAAGCATCATATATAAGCTAAACGAATACAATAAAGTGTAAGCATAATTTTGCAACACATATTTTTCACTTTGAGAGGATTTAAAATGAGCGAAAACACTGATAACAATACTTGCGATACTTGCAATAACAAGAATTGCCACAAAACTAATACAGTTGCAGCATTGTGCATTGCTCCTAGCGGAGTTGGGGAAGAACTTAGCGAATATGTAGCAGATTGCGTTAAAGTGATTCGTGATTCTGGATTAAAAAACGAAACGAACGCAATGTTTACAAATATCGAAGGCGAATTCGACGATGTTATGCGCGTTGTAAAAGACGCAACTATGGTTCTTGTTGAAAAAGGCTATCGCACAGGCGTTATTTTAAAGTTAGACATTCGTCCTGGTTTTAGCGATCAAATCGACGCAAAAGCTGCTCTTGTAGACAAGATTCTCGAAGAACGAAATAAAGAAAAATAAAACTAAAATCAAATAATCTCAAAACTCAACAAAGTTATAATAAAACAAAAGAAAGCAGGAATTTATGCTGCAACTTACGGCAGTTCAGAAGATATTATCCGATTTAGATGAAACCCAATCAGAACGAGAAAGACAATACAAATACTTTCATCAACATCCTGAACTGTCAATGAAAGAAGATCATACAGCTCAAACAATTATTGATATTCTTAGCAAGGCTGGGATTGAAACAAAGCAAGTTGGCAAGACAGGCGTTGTGGCAGAGATTAAAAACGGCGAAGGTCCTGTTGTTGCTATGAGAGCGGATATTGATGCGCTTCCAATTAAAGAAAATTCAGGGAAAGATTATACTTCAACAGTTAGCACGCAAGACGAAAATGGCAAAACGGTTGGAGTTTCACACGCTTGCGGTCACGATTTTCATATTTCCAGCCTACTTGGCGCCTTGAAGGCTTTTAACAAGCATAAAGATGCTTGGAGAGGAACGTACATTGGCGTTTTTCAGCCTGGAGAAGAAACAGCTCAAGGCGCAAAATACTTGGTGGAAAATGGCATTACGAGCATGATTGCAAAGCCTGACGTTTACCTTGGTCAGCATGTGTTGGGCGCTATTCCTGCAGGAACAGTTGGTATTCGATCGGGCGCGTTCTTAACTACTGCAGCTTCGATTCGTGTGCACATTTTTGGTAAAGGTTCACATGGTTCTATGCCTGAGTTGAGTGTTGACCCAGTGATTGTTGCTTCGTCAATTGTGCTTAAATTGCAAACGATTGTGTCTCGCGAACTTGCAGCTAAAGATTACGCAATTGTTACAGTTGGTGCGCTTAATGCAGGAAGTAAGTCGAATATTATTCCTGATGATGCCGAGCTTTTAATTAACACAAGAACTTATAGCGAAGATACTCAAAAATTTGTACACAATGCTATTGAACGAATTGTGCGTGGAGAGTGCGAGCTTGCAAGATGTCCTAAGAAACCAGAATTTACATACTATGACCGCTATCCGCTTACGAATAATGATAAGAATGCGTCTTTGCGCGTGCGTAAAGCTTTTGATGAATACTTTGGAGAAGACTCTGTAAATATTTCGCGCGCTTCTGCTTCGGAAGATTTTTCTATAGTCGCGAACGCTTTCAATACACCTTACGCATACTGGGGATTAGGTGGATTTGAAGACATGAAAAATGCTCCTGGAAATCACAATCCAGCTTTTGCTCCAGATTTGCAACCAACTCTAAATCGTGGACTTGAATCAGCTGTTGTAGCAGCTTGCGCTTGGCTAGCTTGCGACTAATAAATTAATTCTACTAACAGATAAGTTTAAGCGTTTTTTACGCCACCAAATCTGCGGTCGCGATGCGCATAACGGTCAATTGACCTCCACAGCGCTTCGCGACCATAATCTGGGAAAAGTTCTGGCACAAAATCAAGCTCAGCATAAGACGCTTGCCAAGGCAAAAAGTTGCTAGTGCGCTGCTCTCCCGAAGTGCGAATCACAAGATCGCAATCTGGAATATCTGGGTTATACAAGTGTTCCGCAATCATCTTCTCACTAATGCGATCACCCTTAATTTTGCCGCTTTTAACTTCCCTAGCAATTGCCGCGCAAGCGTCTGCGATTTCCGCGCGACCACCATAGTTTAAGCAAAAAACAACGTCAATCGTAGTGTTATTTTTCGTTATCTCTTGAGCTTTTTCCAACTCGTCAATGACAGACTTCCACAATTTTGGCCGTCTTCCGGCCCAGCGCACGCGCACTCCCCACTCATTCATTTGCGCAACCCTGCGGTGAATAATGTCTCTAGAAAATCCCATCAAAAAATGCACTTCTTGAGGAGATCTCTTCCAATTTTCCGTAGAAAACGTGTACAAGCTCAAGTAGCGAACACCTGCTTCTATGGCTCCTGCAATAGTGTCAAAAACCACTGGCTCCGCCGCTTTATGCCCTTCGGTGCGAATCATTCCGCGCTCTTTAGCCCAACGCCCATTGCCGTCCATAATCACGCCTACATGGCGAGGAACTTTACCTTTAGGAAAATCTGGCACGCGGCTAGGATCACTAAATGGAGCTGCTGGAATATTTAACGAAGTGTAGTCAACGTTTTCAAAACTCATAGTTAAAATCTAACAACCCCATTGAACGAATACTTAAACCCGTTTTGCAAAGCTTAATAAAAGCCAGCTAAATCAGATAAAAAATCCGCCAAAATCCTCTATATTTATATTTCTCGCAAAATCTCTATTAAAGCGTTTAAATATTGCTCTCCGTAACTAGATTTATACCATCTAGCGTGCTCTAAGAACCCAGTATCGTAACCCCAAATTTTAAAGTCGTAAGATCCATTTGACTTTAAATAATAGTCTACAAATTCTACGCATTGCTCAATTTGACTTACGCTAAGAACAAACGGAAGCAACTCTTTTTCAACATCTGTTAATGGCCGAACGCTAGCATATCCTTGCAAAATTGACTTAACTAAATCCGTTCTAAATGAATCTTTTTTGCCATTCGCAATATCTACCCATTGAATTGTGTTGCGTTCCAAAGTCATTGCTAAATCGTAGATTGCTGTGTTTCTATACGCCATTCCAAAGTCAAATACTGCGCTTGGAGCACTACCTTCCCACATAAAATTAGATATATGCGGATCTCCATGAGCCCACTGCTTTCTTAGATTCGCGTACCCCAAATCGTAAATTTTTTTGCATGTTGGAGCAAATTCGCTTAAATCTTTTACAAAATCACGATTCTGTTCTTTTAAGAATTTCGCTAAATCGGGCCTATTTTTTAACCAAACTTCGGCATCACTTTGCACGTCTTCGCTTGCACAAAGACTAAATCTTGATTGAAAAGCGTTGATTTCCTTAGGATTTGGCTCGTCAAAACTTTGTGAAGCTAAGGCGATTTTTGCCATCATCGCTCCAAGATTTTTGGCTTCTTCGCACGTTTTAGGCGGATCCCAAGTGTACGCGTCTTTGTATCGGTCTTCTCCGCTAGCTTTTAAAGTAACTTCGTAAGCGCAATCGCCTATTACAAGAAGAGTTCCGTCTACGCAAATATCGCCAGAAGTATTCTTTTCTAAACCTAAATACTCGCTATTTTTATTAAAATACAAGTACTTTGGTGTGCTTATTTTGTTTTGTAAAAGATGCTCCGCAAAACGATGATACGGTCTAATTGTGCTAGCTTGCCTCACTTTTGTGCTGCATCTTTTAATATAAACGTCCAAACTTTTAGATTGCTTTGATGCATTATCTTTGTAATGCGCGCGAAGCAATGAACCTGCAGCCATCGGGCGCAAACTATGGCTTAAAACGCAATCTACTTCTAGCGACTCCTCTAAAAGCGAGCACACAGTATTTGCCTCATCTAAATCAACATTTGCCCATCTTTGAGCAACAATATCTAGTTGAGGGTCGTTGCTTTCGTTTTCCATATTCGCTCCATATTTATACAAATATTTAACTACAGGTTCATTGTTTTTCGAGCATTTTTTGCGGGATTATTTAACGCTAAACCAGCTCATGTGCGGCTGCTGGCGACTTTGCTTATGCAAAACTAACTATTGCAAAACTAATGACTATTCTGGCAAATACTCGTTTGTTACGCACCCGTTTTCTAAACTTTTTAGCGCGCAATCAAGAGGCACGCTTAAGTGGCCATTTTCACCCATCCAACGAGTGTAGTTTTCCACCAAAGCCATGTCTGCCGTGCCCCAACGACCATTCTTGTCGTACCAAGACGGAATCACTTCGTCTAGCGAGGCACGCAAAGCCTCTGGGCTAATATGGCAAAGCGCATTCTGCAAAGCATCAACACCAGCCTGAGGGTCTTTTCCTGCCATCTCATAGCCCTTAACTGTTGCGCTTGCAAAGTTGCGTATTAATTGCGGATTTCGCTCAATCATCTCTTGGCGAGCGCAAACATAGTAAGAATGATGCGGCGCTACGCCAATAGAATCGAATGGAAGAACAACAACTTGATCAAACGGAAGCGAACCCTGGTATGGCTCCCACCATGCTACGTTAATAAAAGCATCGCACATTCCGCGTTCTACTGCTCTAATGTCTGGCTCCCATGGGCCTGGGTCAATTGTAATCAGCTTGCTAAAATCGCCGCCGTCGGCAGCAACCGCCTGCTGAAGCTCCGTGTATAGGCGCTTAACGCCCATAGGAATTACTACGCGCTTTCCTTCTAGATCTTTAAATCGCGTAATGCCCGTGTTTTTATTTGTTATGATTCCACCAATTTGCGATTGATTCATTACAGCAAACGACGTTAGCCTGTTTGCACCATTTTGATGAGCCAAAAGTTGATTTAAACGAACAAGAGCTATATCTACTTCTCCACGCTCCAAACATGCTGGAACATCGCCGCGCTCTGTATCTGTGCTTGTAAACTCTACATCTAATCCGTATTGTGCATACAATCCGCGCTTTCTTGCAAGATACATACCTGCGTGATTCGTCCATGGATGCACATATTCAAGACGTACTCTTAGCATATTAACTCCTTTGTTTTATAGTGATTTATGATTTTATTATTTGTGATTTTATTTTGACTTTTATTTGCAACTTAACTTGCGATTTAACTTGCGACTTTACAAAAATGGGCGAGGTAATTAATCCCCGCCCACAAATCAAATTTATAAGTTGATTTTACTTGTAATCTTACCCGTAAAATCAGGCGCGCACTTCTTTGCCAGAAGCAAAGCGGCTCAATGCGCCAGTGGCAGCAATACCCTTATACAAGTACCACATCAAAACGCCACCGATTACAGCACCAGAAATCATGCTGCAAATAGTGTGAATCACCATGAATGAACCAAAGATTGGAACACCTGCATAGTAGAACGGGTAGGTTGAAACGATTCCACCCAAACCAGCTAATGCGCCAGAAAGTGCGCTTAAGCCAACATTCCACTTGCGATACATGAAGAACAAGAATGCAAATTCAGCGAACAAGCCCTGAACAAATCCAGGAAGAACGGTACCGATACCACCCCAGTGGCTTCCAACAGTCAACTCAACCATTGCAGCAATAAACTCACCGAACAATGCTGCACCTGGCTTGCGAACCATAATAGCAGCCAAAGGACCAGCAAAATAGAACAAACCGTAGTACAATGCGCTGACTCCTGGAACTGGAATAAGCTTAAGAGCAGCAGAAATAGGCTCGCTAATCAAACCGATACCCCAGAAGATAATACCAGAAGCTACAGCTACAACAACCGTGAGCGTAATATCAGCTACATTCCATCGCAAAGATGGACGCACGGTTTCTTCTTCAACAGATGCACCCATTAGGGTCTCCTTTCATTATCAGTTATCAAACAAAGGCGACCCTGCAGAAAACTCCGTACGTCGGCATTAACCGAATCACGTTAAACGGTTAGACAGTAATCTTCTCAGCTCTTTGAAAGAGCACCCGTGTCTGATATCAATCATTATTGCATCAGACAGCGAGGACAATTATTATAAAATTCAAACAAAAAATTAACAAAAACGCTCACTAAAACGTTCACAAAAACGTTAAATAAGACGCTAAAAAAGCTATATTAAATCACATATTATTTTCTAATAAATGCATTGATTTAATTGGACGCTCAAGATAATATTCACACCACTGCTCAACGCATCTATACGTTAAATAATCAATATCTGTTCCGTCTATATTCTTCCAATCGCCATTAATCAAAGAAATCATTTGAAAACGTGCTAAACCATTACACTTAATTGACTGCAAATCATGATCTTTAGAACACATAACTCCTCCAGAACAAGAGGAAAAATATGATAAATCATCTTTAGTTGCACAAACTACGCATTCATTAAGCATAGGAGACCAGCCGGCTAGTTTTAACGCTCTTAAAACATATGAGAATCCAATTGAATCAGCACTATGCAATCCCCTAGAAAGAGCAGATAAGGCTGCAACTAGCAGATTGTATTGCATACAAGAATCCTGATACTGTGCAGAAGACGAAACCAAATCATCTGCGATTTCAGCAATCATGCTAGCACGACTATACAAATCATAATCAGCACAAATGCTCTCAGCATAAGCAGAAACTAAAACTGCTTGAGAAACAACATCAAAAGTTCTTCCAGTAGCAAAAAGTGCATTCACACGCATAAAAGGTTCTAAACGCGCCCCAAAACGAGATTTTATTTTCCTAACACCTTTTGCAACAGCACGAATCTTACCATGCTTTTTAGTAAGCATAACTACAATTCTATCCGCTTCTCCTAAAGGAAAAGTCTTAAGAACTACAGCCTCATCGTTATACAACGGCATGAAAATCAAAAACTCTTAATCTGCTAATCCAAAGTATTTTTATAGATCAGTTGTGGCTTGGATTCACAAAACCACCGAAATTAGATTCGCCAGTATCATCCAAATCATCTGAATCATTATTGCCAGCATTGTTAGCATTAAAATCTTCAGAAGAAGCATTAAAATGATTCATAACTGGGAATGAAAGATCTGGAATATCTAGATTGAGACTTTGCGACGGCTCAAATTTAGGAGATGCAAGAAGAGACAAATTCAAATCACCAACAGGGTTTGAAGCACTATTCTTTGAATCATTCTTATCATCATCTTTAGTATTAACAGCATTAGCATTAGCAGCATTAACATGATTCTGACTATAAGAATCTTGGCTAGGTGCAGCTGGAATAGCACTGTCTCTTGTATAAGTCTGCGAATAGGAATCTTTCGGAGCATACGATGGTGGGAACGTAGGAGGCATAACAGTAGAAGCCTGAGACATCTCGTCATCAGTATCATCATTAGGCTCTACATTAGCAGAATGAGGCGTAAAAATAGCCCTATCCCCATGGTGCAAATCGTTAAGAGAAGCACCACTATTGTTATCAACACTGTTGTCTACAGGTGCGAAAATGCTTTGCCTATCTTGAGGCATATCTTCAATATGCTGTGCAGAACTATTATCACTATCTGCCACATGCTCAACGACTGGCACACTATCTGCACTAATATGATGCGAATCTACTTCATCAACTGTAGTTCTAGAAAAAATATCATTTGCAACAGGATTATCTGCTTCAACAGTATTTTGAACAGGATTTACTACAAACGAATCCGCATTATGCTCAACGGGAACAGATGGAGGCATAGGATTTGCAGATTGCACAGGCTGTGGCGTCGTCTGACTATATGCTGCGTTAACAGAAGATGCGGCAGCACCATTAGAATCAAAATCTAGGTACTTAGAAACACGATCGTAAGATTCAAGCCTACTAAGCAATCGTATGCAAGCGTTCAAATAATAATCCACTTGACGCTCATCGTATCCATGTTTACCAGAACGCTGTGTAAACAACACGTTAGAAACAAACATTGCGTCAATGCCATCAAGATCGCTTGAACTATTACCCCACGTTGGCTTATATCCAAGAAGAATAGAAATCTTATCTAAGGTCTTATTAACAACATTATCGACCTGTTTTTTATCATACGAAGGCTTGCGAGATTGACCAGAATCAAAACGCATCTTGTAATCACGCTGAGAATGATTAAGCAAAACACGGTATTCACTATCGGCTTGTGCTTTCCAAACGATTCTACCGCGATGAGAAATTTCGTATTCGGTTGTTTTATCTACAACAGCACGTTCCAACCTAGAAAGAGCCGCATCAACTTGAGGAATAGCGTATCCTTCATCTTCTAAATCGAAGGACACGTCTTGAATATCTTTTTGTGTAAGACGAATGTCGTCGGACTCATACAAAGAATGGGCACGCTCAAGAAAATCATTAACTTGCTCTACGCTGTAACCCTTCTTGCGCTTACCTACGCGCTCAATACCAGAAGAATTACGCGCAGTATCGGGTTTACTTGCCATAAACAATAGACCTCCTGAACATATCATTATTGAATATACTCTACGCGATTGTTAAGACGCTTCAAAACGCAAAACACAAACTCTGAAAGACACACGCAAATCGCGAATCACGCATCTAGTACACACCATACTGTATCTTGTTTCAAGCGGGCGATTAGCTCAGCTGGCTAGAGCGCCACCTTTACACGGTGGATGTCGGGGGTTCGAGTCCCTCATCGCCCACTTTCCGCTTTTCTTGGTTAGCGTACTTCTCCCATGTTTGTTTATTTTTTCCCCGCGTTTGTTCCCAAAACCACCAAATACGTAAACAATCTCGGGAAAATCGTTCGCGCGTTACGCTTTAATCGCGAAGGCAGGTCTCGCGCAGTATGTGTTTGCCGCGCAAATCTGATTTATTCTTACGCTTTTGCAAATACCCAGTTACCATGATTGAAATTATCAACAGCGAAAGAATCATAGCAGCTACAAACAGCGTCATCCAAAGCGGCCACTGAAGATGATCTTCTGGAGCGTGCGCTGGGTCCGGCAGCACGCGATACCCCGTAACCAGTAGCCTATGCGAGTTCACACCATACGGCGTGCATGTAAGCAAAGTCGCCAAATCGCGCCCAGGCTCACGCTGCAGCAAACTGATATCCTGCGGGTCTACAACACTAATGCGAAACACCCTGTAGCGCATCGTGTCGCCCTGTACATCAATGTAGAAGTAGTCTCCACGCTTCATGTCGATTAAACCGTCAAACATAGTTGCCGTAGGCAAACCAGTATGCGCTGTGATAACAGTATGCCTGTTTTTGCCGCCCACAGGTAAATCTGTACCATACAAATGCCCTGCTCCGCGAGCTAGAACATCGCGCGAAGTGCCATGATAAATCGGTAGTTTTACGCCAATTTTCGGGATTTTTATGATTCCCATAATTCCCATTGGTTCGTCTAGTTGTTTGATATATGACTTATAGTCTGCTGTTTTTTTGTAATTATCACTTCCGTCATACGGGTCGGCTGTAAAGAATTTTTTTCTGCGCGCATTGTATTTTCGCGCACTTCTTAGAATAGATTCTCGCACGCCAGCGGCCTGATTGTAACTTACTTTGTCGTAATCTATAGAAATTTGTTTAGACACGTGGTTGTTCCACAGTGTTGACGCCACTGGGTAGCTGAAGAACAATACGCCTGCTAGCACTAACGCAATCGGCTCTATAATGCGATGTATAAAGGTTTTTTGTGTTTTTAAGTTTTTCTGTGTTTTTTGGTTTATTTTTTTGCTTGAGTTGGATCGTGGAGTTTGCTCTTCGGTTGCTGACGACTTTTCCGCTAGCAAATCACTCGCACCAGCCACATTGCTCGTGCTAGCCACACTGGAGGTACGCCTCGCCTTATTCTTAAACAACTTAGCAACCGCGCGCTCGCTCAACGAGTGGCACCAATTGCTAATATCGGCTAGCTTCATAACTCCTCCAAGCTCAAGCTATTGAATTAAAGATAATATTTGGTTTGATTTTGCTACAAACGCAGTGGGATTTTGCGCTTTTTGTTGCTCAAAACGGCAAAATTAACAACAAAATCGGGAAAAACTTACCGAAAATGTTGCTTAAAACCACAAAATCAACAACAAAAAGCGGAAAAACGACGGGTTTTGTTGCTTTAACAGTCCACATAGGATTGAGTCTAGGATTTTGCTCCTAGACTCAATTTATGCAGACTCAATCGTTTATAGACTCAATCGTTTATGATTTTCTAATCAAACTGAGCAAATCATGCAGCCTGCTCTTCTTCCTTCTTGCGATTATTGCGCATGTACATGAATGTACCAGCACCAACTAAGCCCAAACCGATGATGGCGAATATAATCACGCCATAAGCACCAGTCTTAGGAAGCTTGAACCAGTGGTCAATGCCATTGTCGCTCGTTGGAACATCCTTGAACGAGTAAACAAATGTTTGCGTACTACTATCATACTTAGCATCTTTTGTGTATTCCGTAGGAATAGTAACTTCTTCAACTTTTGGAGCCAAGACATATTTGTCTGGAGCCTTAGTTTCCACAACGTAGAACTTTTGTCCAACTTTTGCTTTAAATCCAGCTGCTGTCAAACCAGTATTATCAGCCGTCTCAGTATCAGTAGCAAATCCCTTAGAAGACTTGTTTTTGCATTTAGCTTCAGAACGAGAAGCATCAGCAGCACATGCACTTGCCTCATCTTCCTTTGCAAACACAGCAAACTTAGCACCCTTAATAGGTGTTCCGTTAGTACTGCTTATCTTCTTAATCTGGAATTTGACAAGAGTTACCTTAGATTCGTTGCCTGGGTTTGGGTTAACAGGCTTTGGCTTTTCATTTTCAGGAGTACCTTTCTTATATCCTGGCTGATAACCATACTTGTTAACGAGTTCGCCAGAATCAACTCCTTCTTTAAGAGTGAATTTAAGATCAACAGTTAACTTTGCATTTGGCGAAGTCTTAAGAGCCGTAGCAATTTCACCAAGACCTGTATCTGTAAACGATACGGTAATACGCTTACGATTATTATCATCAGGCGTATTACTAACTGCTACTATATACTTATCCTCTTTGCCTTTAGTATTCGTAATTTCAGAATTACCGATCTTAACTTTCTGCACAACGTTCGCATTGGCATCATATGCTTTAGTCAACGCGTCATCCCACACAGCAAAGCCTTGATAATCATCAGCCGTACGATCTTTAACAGGCGTACCACTATTTGTGACTACAGAAGTTGAAATGGTATATGGCAAATCATCCTTTGTGCCAACCATTCCCGTAGTATCAACAGTCTTCTTAATAGCATCTTTAGTATATGCATTCTTAGGATCGACAGTTGGATTGTAATTATATTCTGTGCCTTTTTTACCACTGGTAATCTCTGGAATAGTCATGAAGAATGGTTCTGGAAGCTTTTCGTATCCATCTGGAACACTTGTTTCTTCAACTTTGTATAAGCCGATACCCAACTGATCAAACTTTGCAACACCATCTTTTGTAGCCTGTTCAGTTCCGTTATCAAAGTTTAAACCAGCAGAAGAATCGTTTGGATTAGTGTTAAGAGATGTGACTTTAGCAGCAACTTCAAGCCACTTATCATAACTGGTTAAATCAAAGTTGGTTACTTTGTAAACCTTAAACTTTGCACCAGTAACCTTGGTTTTCTTTGTCTGCACACCTTGAGCATTGGTTTCATCCTTATACTTGGTGATTGTGATAGAACCTTTTTTATTCTTGCATGCATCAGACCAAGGCGCGCCAGCATTGCAAGATGCATCCACAGCCCAAGCGGAGCTGCCAGCCACCACGGCGCCAGCGACGCACAGCGTGCCAGCCATTGCGAGCGAGGCGATTGCCGCCACGCATTGCTTAGTTATCTTGTTCATAATTTCTCCTTTTTTATTGCTCTTTCGAGCAGGTTTAAGAGATAAGTTTTCTGTTTTGTGTTGCGCACGGTCGGCGGAGCCATTGCAAGCTGCATGAACTCTGCTGTCGGCGTATAAGATTTGCGCCGCGCGCAGCAAGATTAAATCCGAACCATATTTCGGCATAATTGTCGTTACTATGTAACGTCGCTATGTAACTCAACTACGTAACGCCATTGCCGACACATGGAACGTTGACACTGCAGTTTTTGCGCTGCAGACTTTCTTTCATCAGCATCGCCACCTTTCAATGCGCCATTTTCTAGCGGTTTTGCGGATAAAAACTTTAATAATATTGATAATCTCAGCGATGAGTGCACGCCCCCACTTGCTTTGATCAAGCAGCAACGCAATAAACATCAGAGAAGTGCCAACAAACACAACACCACCAAGAAGCATGTTCCAGTTCATGCCGCCCGTCTTTGGCAACGCGAATTTAGGCGGATCGATCACGTTCACATCAACAGCAATTCTGTTCCAGTCTTTTCCAATGGCTACGCCTTCAAACCAAGTATTTTTCATATCCGTAGACGAATACTTTTTATCATCACTAAGCCCAGCATTAACCGTGTTATTAAACACCGTCAGTGCATTCGGCTTCAACGCAAACACAGCGCACGTGTAATTTCCAGCCTTTTTAGGTACGCCAACAATATCGTCTTCACTGCGAGACACAGCGCTTTCTATGCTGTCCTGCTTACCATTCTTCGTGAAGCCATACAGCAAGTTAGCCACACAAGTCTTACCGTCTTGACTGCAAGACTTTCGCTGCTCAGCACTTGCAAAAGCCCACGGCTGCACCTTTTCGCCGTAATTCTGGTTCAGGTGCATATTGAGCGTATTGTCAAGCCCGCGACTCCACTTTTTCTCGCCTTGCTTAGTGCACATCATACGCAATGAAATATTGCTACGATCTTTCAAGCTCCACGCGCGCACATACGGGTTCTTAGTAAGACTCGTGCCGCTCATAACAGTAAGAGAATTACCGCCACCAAGCGTGTCAACAGGATCAGCGTCTTGGGATCTTAGCAATATCATCTTAAGATCCTTGTCAGCTCCACTGAGACTTCCAACCGTAACTTTCGCATACACAGGCTTGCCGTTGTTTCCAGAATCCGGGTCGTCCGAAGTGGAGCCATCCGGGTAATGGATGACAATCTCTTTCAAGTACGCTTTAGGCGCAACAGATTGATCCGGGTGGAATGTCACTTTGCCGTAACGAGTGCCGTCACCCTTTGCATTGTGCTTGCCATTCTTTTGTTTGGTATCATCAGGCTTATTGCTCTGATCACCTGAATTATCTGCGGCGTTACCAGCCCAATACGACCAGTCTAAAGACACCTTGTTCCCAACAGTGCTGTCAGCCTTTACCTCAAAGCCGTGAGTAGCATCCTTAAACTCAAACCAAGTTCCGTCCGGAAGCGCGCCATCCTTCACAGCATCCTGGTATTTATCCGCACCGTTAGCGCTCTTAACGCTTTTCGGCACAACATTCTCAACCTTTTGACCAGCCTTAACGCTCACAGCAGCGTACTCCGGGTTGTAGAAGTGGTTATCTCTATGAATATGCACAGAGAATGCGCCAATTTTGTAGTCTTCGCCTTCTTTGCCATATGGATTACCTCTAGCGTTAAGAACGCTTGTAACTGGGTCTTCGTTCTTCTTAGATTTGATATTAGCCTCAACAGCATTCTTAAACGCATCCGACTTCTTCTGATCACCCTTTATAACGTAGACTTTGCACACATAGTCGCCAGTCTTTTGCGCCACGCCACCAAAAGATCCGTGCGTGCGCTCAAAAGTGTTATAGCTTTTATCGCTATCAACCCAATCATCGTATAAGTAAGTATCAGACTTGCACTTTTTGCCATTAGTATTGCACTCAAACTGATCCTTAAGTGATGAATGCTTCCAAATCGTCTGCGGTTCCAAAAGTCGCAATCCGTCTTTTTCGCTATCTTTCTGCGACTTCTCATTATTAACATGACCAGGAAGAATGCCATACGTGTAATCGGTTTGCTTACCATTCTTGTCTTGCTTTGAGCAAATCATATGCTGATGAAGATTGCCAATCGCGTTTGTTAAGTAAGAATCAAACATAGGGCGATCGTTACCAGCGAGTAAATCTCCTGGATGAAGGTTTATGCCATTTTCAACGCTGATAGTTCTGTATTGAGAATCCGTTGTATACCTAAACAAATTAAGACCAAATGTATTATTGCCAGGCTTAGCAGTAACATTCACCTTCGCATACACAGGATGCTTCTCGTTCACAGAGCCTTCGCCGTCAGAAACCGAGCCGTCTGGGTAGTGAACTCTAACTTCCGCCCAATATTCGCCAGCAGACTGCCACTTATCTGGACGGAAGGTGACGGCACCGTATTCGCGACTAGACTGATCTAAAGTAACTACTTTGCCGTTTTTATCTTTAACAGGCTTGTTGTCAGCGCCGCGCTTAACGTTGTCTTCAAAATCTTCAAACCTAGACCACTGCACACTTTCCTTAGGGCAGTCTTTAGGATCTTTCTTATCAACCTTCTTGATCAGATTCTTAATCTCAAACCACGTGCCATCAGGAAGGTCACCAACAAGAATGCTAGCTCGATCATCCTCCGAAACATCATTTCCATCTTTAGTGCTCTTTGGCTGATCAGTGCTGATATTGTCTTTTGTTGGACTGCTATACCTACCATCCTTAATTGACTTACCAGCTTGAATAGTTGGCATCTTTACATAAGTCGGGTTGTACTTTTGGTTGTCTTTGAGCTTGATTTTAAAGTAGAAACTGTCAGTAATCCACTCTGAGCCTTTTGTTGCCGCTTTAATACTTTCATAGTTATCAAAAAGTATTGAATACTCAGTAGAACCACCATTTTTTGCCGCTTTATCAAATGTGTCCAACGAACCACTATAGTCCTTAAGCTTGTTATCATCAGGCTTGTCGTGGAAAGCAAACACTTTACACTCGTACGAGCCGCCTTCCTTAGGCGTGCCACCAATCATCGCGCGCGAACGCTCCATAGTGTCATTTTCGTATTCTCTAGAGTGAAGGTAGAGATTATCGTTACTGCAATCCTTGCCCTTGCAACGCTTGTCGTTATCTCGAATCCACTGTCGGAAATCCTCAAAATGCAAGCCGTTAATCTCTCCGCTAGCTTCTTTGTTTCCTTCTTTAGGCTTAAGCAACGCGAACGGAGAATTAGGTACATCCGTCCTATGGCATATCACGCGGAAAGTAATAGGACCTTTACCATTCTTTGCCCAAGAATCAAACACAATACCCTTATTAGGGTTCTTGTGATCCTTATCTGACAGACCTATTTTCTTACCCTTATCGATCTCGTGAGGATTCGTTTTATCTCTAAAGGAAAAGCCCCAGAAACCATTATTATTTATGCTATTCCCGTCATATAAACCAAGATTCAAGTCACCGCCTGAAATTGGCAAATCACCAACTTTAACAGTAGCATACACGACCTTGTCATAATTACCTGCATCACTATCTTTAGACGTAGAACCATCTGGGTACGTAACAAGCACAGGCGTCTTTTCACTTTTACCAGCTTGTGTTTTAGACGGGCTAAACGTCACTTTGCCGTTTCCTGTATTTTTCGAATCAATCTTAGACCAATCAAGCACAGGAGAACCGTATTTACCATACTTCTCTAACTTAAAGGTAGAACCTTTAGGAAGATTACCTACTCTAACCCACGGCTTTTTGTTAGCTCGTACACTCTTAGGCTCTTCGCTATCAGTAGGGTTAAACTTCTTCTGATTCGGATCGTATGCAACAGTAGTTTCCTTGTACTGCGGGTTGTACAACATGGCATTAGAAACAACCTTGATTTTTATAGGTACATTTTCCTGAACCATCGGTGTCGTATACTTACAGTTGTATTGGTAGGCACTAGGAGTTGGGTGCGTAATCTTCACCTTAAAAGTAATACCTTCGGTTTTACGATCCAACCTTCCTGGATTATAAGTAATATAACCAGTTTTACTATCTATACTCACACAGCCTTTGTCAGAATTATTCTTACCAGTACTACAACTACTTGATTGCGTAATACCTTGTGGAATAGAAGTAAGCTCGTACTTCATGCTAGAGCCGTTAGGAAAATCTGATGGAATATTAGTAGTAGTATCCGTATCTTTTCCTGCAACATAGTGACCGCCATAATGGTTTTGTAGAGAATATTGACCGTCCCAGTCGCCTAAATCCCACCCCTGCCAAGAACCAGTATTAACGTACGGCTTAATTGTTACAGGCGTACCATACGTAGTAACAGGCACATTCTCTACGCCACCATAAGTAGTGTCCGAGCTTAAATTCTGATTATTTAATTTCTTTACATAATCATTCATCATGCTAGACGAATATTGAGGATACTTGATTTCAGTCTTACCATTTGGATCAGTAATATTATTCAAAACAGTATGCGGCTGATCACTATTACTAAAATCAGGCAAAGCATCAGGATTCTTATGGTCATAACCTTCCATAGAATCTGGAATACCATCGCCATCACTATCGAAAGGTCCAATAAAAGTCCACTTACTTCTAACTTCTACAGCACCATTTTTCTTCGTTTCTAAATCTCCAAAATCGCTTTCGGAATATGTACCTTTGCCAGAGTTCCATCCAGCTGAGAACGGAAGATTCTTCAATACTAAATCTGAGCGATTTTCCATACTACTATCAACAAACGCAGTGATATTCCACTGAAAAGCCGTATTACCTGAAACTTCCCAGTCAGCAAGAACAGTAGAGAAATCATTCTTCCAGTTTCTAATTTCGCACATGTCATGCTTATCGTTCGAATCGCAATACGATGTAAGTCTGGAAGTACCTAAAGCATTATCCCAATAAGAGTTAAATAGCTGTTGATCTTTACCAGCACCCTCTTTACCAGCTTTACCTTCATACAAATTACCATCGAACGAATGAGCCCATCTAGAACTACTGTTAACAAACTCATCTAATGTTTTATTAATTGTAACAATAGGCTCTTGATACTGGATTGCTCTACATCCACGACCGTTATCAGTTTTATCAAACTGTTTATCTTTTGGAAACGCGCTATACCACTTGTCTGTTTCAGGCCAGCAGCCATAGTTACGGTAACCAGCTCTATTACCAGACTTCCTTCTACTAATTCTTATACTCTTTCTATCAATACCTTTTGGAAGCCAAGCCATAAGAAGAGGTCTTTTACCACCAAACGCTTTATCTTCTTGCTTACCGCTATAAGGTTCACCTGTTACAATACTCTCGTACATTTGAGAGTAAGTATTGAAGAACACTTCCCATTTAATCTGAGTTCTATTTCTACCAGTAGAAGAGTCATAAACATTGCGACCAACTTCAACGTTAGAAGCAATCTGACTAGGAGCATCCCCTATTCCAAAGCCAGAACCAGACACAAAGCCTGTACCAAAACTATTCCACCAAGCATGAATAGGTGCTTTACCATCTGCATAACCCTTAGCTTCTTCTACTGGCGGCACTATGAGCATTGTCACTATGGTGGCGGCGGCAACGAGCATTGCTAAAAACGCACGGAAAACGTAACGCTTCGAAAGAATACGTCTGCAACTATCTGAAGAAGCAGAAGCGTTAAGCATTCTAAACTGCTTACGCAAGTTCAATAAGCCATGAAGCCGTGACATTCTAACGCCTCGATTTCTTAAAATCTAAAAGCTGCTCGAATACTCATGCTTGTTGGTTTTATAAGCCAACAAGCATTGCCCGGGGTGCAGAACACTGCATTGCAAGCAAAAAGCGCGCAATCAAGTTACGTAAATAAACGTAAGCCGACTCGAAACTATCGATGAAAACTAGCGTGCAAGCGTTAAATAAACGTAAGCATACCTAGCTTCCCCAAAACCAGTAGTTAAATTCGCGCCAAACGCTCAAATGCAAAATAATACAGTGCACTACTGCAAAGCACGTATACAGTTGTACCCCCCCCCCCATAGGAAAATTCAAGGAAAATCTACACATTTTTTAACATTCGTAAAAATTCCTAGATTCTATAAAGATCACCATAAAATACGTTAAAAATATATTGGAAACTTTATATTTTTCGCTTTTAGCATCGAAATTATCACACTCGGCGTGTCTTAAAACACAATATGCAGCACTTTGCATAATAAAACATACTAAATATAGGATTTTCGATAATAGAAATAAAGAGTTAAAGAGATAAAGAGTTAAAAATGAAGCAACACCTTCTACACCTTCTACATCTTCGCATTACACGTTTTAAAAGACTTTATACTTTTACCAGCTTTAATTTTCTCCAACGCTTTATATGCATCATCTAAAGTCTTAACGCTTACTACGTTTAAACCTTGCGGAATATTGCCAACCACCTCATCGCAATTGCTATTTGGCGCTAGAAACCATCTTGCACCATCTCTTTTAGCAGATATCATCTTTAAACGAATTCCGCCGATTGCCCCAACTTTCCCATTATTATCAATGGTTCCCGTGCCTGCTATTGTTTTGCCGCCAGCCAAATCTACGCCAGTTAGCTTGTTTAAAATACCCAAAGCATACATCATTCCTGCAGAAGGACCGCCAATATCGTCTATATGCATCTTAACTTTTACGTTTTTTACATTCACATTAAGATGTTTCTTCGCATAATCCAAAGCCGCCACTTGCGCAGAAGATTGCGAGGAAGTCATCTGCTTATTTGTTTCTTTTTTATAATCACTTGCATTTTGATTTACAGGTACTAACACCTCACGCGGCAAAATCTGCTTTTTTGAATCAAACCAAGATAAAACAGCGTAAATATTTGGAATCTCATACCCTGGCACTCCAGATGTATTTACTGTGACTAAAAGCAATTTGCCACTTTTTGAATGCGATTTTAAACCCGAAGCAGCTGAAGCAGCTTTTTTATTAGGATTATTAGGATTATCTACGTTTATCACATATTTTCCAGAAGATTTTCCTAAAACGTCTTGAGTTGGCCCTGGCTCTTCAACAACATATGCGCTAGGAAGAAAAAGCACAATAATCGCAAGAACACCAATGATCAGTCCAATAAAATACTGCACGGATTTTGAAGAAAAATATTTAACAAAATAATTAAAAACTCTACTCGTAAAACTTATAACAGTCATACATACATTATTAAAAACAGCAAATATCTTATTAGTCATAAGAAATAATTCTATACTCAAGCCATACGCATAACGGAATTAGGATTCATTTAAAATATTAAATTAAAAAAGTTACTTAAATTATTGATTTATTGAATGAAAATTGCCGTATATCAGGTAGAATCTGTAATAAGCTGCAAAAAGTCACACTAATAAATGAATGCGAAATAACGTAGAAAATATTAGATGACTTTTAACTAAGACTGTAAGGACTTAACTATGAGCGAAGAAGAAATTCACCAGTGGCTCGTCGACTGCTTTGGTTCTGAACAAGGCGAAAAAGCATGGCACAACTTTGAGAACCTCCCTTTTGACATACGCGAACACATCAAGGAAAGGTGTGGAATTGGAGGACTTCCGACACCAGGCGAAGTTCACGCCATGATGCAAGCTTTTTCTACAGGAGGATTAAACAATCCTCTTGAAATGAGAGTGACTCTCGAAGACGGTCCAATAAATAAAAAGCTTGCACAATCTATCGCTATTCAAAGATCAACAAGCGATGGAGGAACCGTAAACGCTGAAGTTGCGGACTGTGCTAGAAGAGCACTTAGCCAAGCAAACTTGTGGCTAGACACAAGTTGCAACTTAAATCCTGCGCCAGGAACACCTGATATTCTTTCTAGATCTGATTGGATTGAAGGAACAATAGATTCGTGGGTTAAATTCGCGAACCCTGTTGCAAAATCTGTGTGCGAGGCGTTTACAAGCGTAATATCCGCAAGATTCGGCGATTCACAAGATACAGAAGTGGATGGCATATACGATGGAATTATGCCAATCCCTATGCCAGATGAGGTAAAACAACCTGACCAGTTTATGAGATTGCTCGGAAATACATCTTTTGCTATGCAACTAGGATACGCTGCTGGAGCATTATCTCACGAGGTTCATGGAAGCTTCGATCAAGGTATAGCACTACTTAACAATCCAGCTGGAGGTCTTATTCCATACAATTGCATAGATTATGCAAAAACCTGGGGATTAGACGTAACAGAAGTTATGAATTATCTTGCCTTACGCGAACTTGCACACGCTCGCTTGTTTGCGTCTGTACCATGGCTTATGCCACGTTTTGAAGCTCTGATTATAAAGTATGCAGATGGTATTTCTATTGACTTAGATGCTGTAGAAGACCAGCTTAGAGATATTCAAGAAATGGATCCAGAAGCTGTTTCTGGAGCGGTGGATATTTCTAAAGTTGCAGATACAGAAACAGAGGGTCAAAAACAGGCTCTTAAAGGACTGGAAACACTTCTTGCTCTTACAGAAGGCTGGGTTGATTGCGTTATTTGGCGTGCTGGAATGGCACATATTCCACACATCGATCAACTTAGAGAGATGATGAGACGCGAGCGCGCTGCAGGTGGACCTTCGGAAATAACTTTTGAATCTCTTATCGGATTGAGATTAAGACCGCGCAGAATGCGAGAAGCTGCAGCATTATGGGATTCAATCACAAACGAAAAAGGCATTGAGGAGCGAGACTCTATGTGGAATCATCCTGATCTTTTGCCTGATTTACCAGAGTCTCAGGATGAGGCAAACGCAAGTGATAAAAAAACGAATACTACAGATGAAAATAGCACAGATAATAATAAGCAAATAGATTCTGCAGATTCTACAAACAAAGATGAGGCAAGCAAATCCTATGAGGCTGATTCTACAGATAATGAAGAGTCGTCAGCTTCTAAGATTGATAACGACGAGTCTGAACATGAAAATTCTTATGAAAATAAGAAAAATGATAATGTTGAGACTAATGCTGAAATTAATGCTGAGTCTAATTCTGAATCGGAAACTGAAACAAATAAAGAGTCAAAAGAATCAAGCATGAATATGCCTAATTTGGAAGACTTCAAGAATAGTGAAGATTTAGAAAAGAAACTCAAAGATGTGAATTGGGACGATGAATTAAGCAAACTGTTAGCATCTAATGACACGTCTGACGACGAATCTGATGACGCAAACAACAATGCTGACGAAGATTCAGATAACGGTGAAACTGATTCTGATTCAAATCCCGATTCAGATATAAATAAATAATAAGTGAATAATAAATAAATAAATAATAAATAACAATAAATAAATAACAAATGAATAATAAATGAATAGAAATAATAAAACAGAGCGGAAAAACTTGCGATTTTCTTAGAATTATTTTAAACAAATTATTCTAAGAAATGACTTACAGTTCTTTGCATACCACTTCCATAATCCTTGCAAAGAGCGTAAGAAATATGCAAGGTTTTTTCCGCTCTTGTTATTGCAACATACATAAGTCTGCGTTCTTCTTCATCCTCATCTTCACTTCTACTAACAGAAGATCCAAAAGGAAGAAGACCTTCAGAACAGCCAACCAAAAAAACGTGTTTAAATTCCAAACCTTTAGACGCGTGAATTGTAGATATAGTTACAGGAAGTAAAGATTTTTTAATTAAATCAACATGCTTCTTTTCGGAAACATTATCTACAAACTTATTATCTGTATCAGCAAAGGATAAGTCGCCAGCAACCGATGAATTGGAATTGCTTACTTCTGTATTATCTATATTATTATCGAGCACATCAGGTTGAAGACCAGCATCTTTTTTAACAGAAAAATGTAAGCCCAAGCTACCTAATGTTCTACAAAACATATTCTGCTGAACATTAGTGCGCGTAAGAATAGCAAAATCCGTAGGAAGCGCATCCCCCGATTTAACAGCTTTAGAAATCTGCTGAGCAACAGAAAGAGCCTCATCGTAATCAGTATTATAAATACTTTTGGAAACGCGAGCGCCACCCTTAATATTTGATTTTAATTTTAAATAATCACGCCTACACGCAGATTGTGAAAGAACACGATTAGCAAGACCAACAATACGTTCTGTAGACCTGTAATCCGTATTCAAACTAATATCCGCGTAGATTGGTGCAAATTCTTTTGGAAACTCAAGTAAATCGTAGCTACTAGCACCAGCGAAAGAATAGATGGTTTGGGCAGGATCTCCAACAACGCAAATATTGCGGTTATCGCCCAACCATAGTACAAGAAGCTCATGTTGCAACGGCGAAACATCCTGATACTCATCAACAGTAACCCAACCTATTAAACTACGAATCTGTTTAGCAGCATTAGGGAAAGATCTTAAAATATGACAGGTTAAAAGGAGCAAATCGTTAAAATCAATAAGATTACGCGTATTTTTTTCAATCTCGTACGCTTTATAAACTTCTACGAATTGTTTAACATCTAAGCCCGCAGGGAGTTCTCTATGAACACAAGCATATGCTTTCGCATAATCATCTGGTGCAATAAGCGAAACTTTCGCCCAATCAATTTCTGAAATAATATCTCTTATTTGCACAGACGTCATATTTGCAAGATCTGTGTAATGAATCAATGCTTGCTCTGTAACTTCTTTAGGATTATCCATTATTCTTGGAAAAGGAGCTGAGCACACTGAATCCCATACCTTACGTAAATGTTTTAATGCTGCAGAATGAAAAGTTGCAACAGTCGCATTATTAACACCTAATTTTTTAAGACGTTCTTGCATTTCTTTAGCAGCCTTTACAGAGAAAGTTACCGCTAAAACGCGATTTTCATCCCATTCTCCTTTAGCACACGCATACGCTATTCTGCGTGTAATAGTGCGAGTTTTACCAGCACCAGCGCATGCCACAATGCGAACAGGACCATTTAACGCCATGGCTGCTGCACGCTGTGAATCATCTAAATCATTCAATAATGACTCTGGAGAAGAAATCATATTTCTATTGTTACAGCAAACAAAGAAAAAATAAAAGATTAAAACACAAATGTGGTTAAAGGTTATTTGACTATATCTCGCTGCTTTGTATTACTGTTGAACTGTGACACAGATAAGCAGATTCAAGTTGGTAGCGCTGGCCTCATCGGTCATGCCAGAAGTACAATTCGCCGGAACCCGCCAAAGTGAGCAGGCAAACGCCACCGATGCCGCTGCGGGAATATCTCATGCCGTTATTCAAGACGTTTCTGGTAACCTTTATGACATTTTTGTAAGCTCCGAGGAAAAAGGGCAAAAACGCTTACACGACAGAGCGAGAGCAGCATGGGTGCTGCAAAAAACCAAAGGACTTGCAGCTCTTGGATTTGCACACGAAGAAATGCTTAAGTTTGTTCCTGGCTCTCTTTCAAACCAGAACAATCAAAATACGCAAAATACAAAAGTTGCGCAATCTACACAATCTACACAATCTGCTCAAGAAAATAACCAATCTGATTCAAACAGCTTATATGGCGAAAGACTTGGACAGGCAGATTGTAATAATCCAACAGTATTGATTTGCCCGCATTTAAACGGAAGCGCTAGAGAATTAAGCCTTCTTACAACAGACGATTGCGTAAACGCTGGCACAGCCATGGGCGCGATTCACCGACTAAGCCCAGCATTTTTAACAAAAGGCGGCTACCCGACTTTTACTACTGGTCAGATTCGCGCACAATTAACATCTTGGATTAAAAGGCTACGTCAAGCTGGTCACATTCCTACTGAAATCACCGATAACTGGTCCAGAGTGCTTGAAACCGATGGATTGTGGGCATTTGACACTTGCCCTGTTCACGGCGGTTTTAAAGATGGAGATTTTCTATTTTCTGGATCTACGATTACTGCAATAACCAATTGGCAGAGCATGCAAATCAACGATCCTGCGCGAGATTTAGCGTGGATTTTTGCAAAACTTAATGAACAGCATAGGAATGCACTTCTTAGCGCTTACGGAAGAATGCTAGGAGCCAGATTAGACAGCATGATTATGCTTCGCGCAAACCTATGGCTTCAAATGGAGCAGGTTGGCGACTTTGTTCAAGCTTTGCAGCGTGCGGATACAACTGGGATCATGCGCTTTAAAGCACAAGTAGAACGTCTTGCTCACGAGCTTACGCGTATAAACAATTCTAGAAACGCAAATGCTAATCAAAACAACAATTCAAGCGCAAATCCTGCGTCTTCTCTAACTGTAGGAGATATAGTTAAAGACGATACTATTGAATCTTCTGATGCCACAAATGAGAGCAATATAAGTGCTAAAAGTCAGACAATTGCTTTAAACAGCAATAACGACAGCACGAGTGAAAACCCTACAAAAGTGAACTATTCAAATTCACAAGCGCAAGAAGATTCTTACAAAGAGTCTGATAATACGAATGCTACTAAAACTACATCTGTTGCTGATAATCTAGAAACACAAGTTATAAATAGCATTATCAATAACGCCGATAATAGTAACAAGAATAGTGACGGAAGCATCGAAAGCAAGATTGAGAGCAATAACAGCATCGAAAGCAAAGATAACAATGTAGAAAATACTGGCAAAAATAACAATGAAGATTTAGATAAGCCAGCAACTATTATTATCCCAATGCTAAAAGATGCAGATCAAGCTATTAAAGATGCTAAAGACAAACTGAGTAATTCGTAAATGCTAAATATTAGATGCTAAATATTAAGTAAAATCAAAGAAACCAATTATTAAAAG
Source organism: Gardnerella sp. DNF00476 (assembly GCF_049262735.1). Taxonomy (NCBI): domain Bacteria; kingdom Bacillati; phylum Actinomycetota; class Actinomycetes; order Bifidobacteriales; family Bifidobacteriaceae; genus Gardnerella; species Gardnerella sp. DNF00476. The sequence continues at coordinate 1,220,547 of NZ_CP058401.1, read as the reverse complement.
TATCAAAAGTATTAAAGGAAACAAAATGAAGGTAACAATCGGAGTTAAACACGTAAACGACACTATCAGCTTTGAATCAGAACAAAGCGAAGAAGACGTGCAGAATATTATAACCAATGCAATCAAAGACGAAAAATTAATCACCATTACAGATAAAAATAACAGGAAAATTGTTGTACCTAGCAACTCTTTTGCCTATGCAATAATCGGAGATACCCCAACACACACTGTTGGTTTCAACGCATTGTAATTACAAAACTAGCGATTTAGGATTTTACTCACTACTTCGTCGCTAGTTGTTTCTTCACCAAGACTATTTGGTTTCCCGCTTCCGTGCCAATCAGAGCCGCCAGTAACAAGCAAATCCAAGTCTTTTGCTAATCCAAATAGTCTTTGTCTTTGCGTTAAAGAATTACCACGATGATACACTTCTAAACCATCGAGACCTAAACTAGCGTAATGAGCAATTTGAGAGTCTGAAAGAATAACAGGATTCCTACTATAATCCGCAGGATGTGCAATAACGCTCACTCCCCCAGCATGTTTAATAACTTTAATAACTTCATCAACGCTGGGAGATGGCGTAGGAATGTAATAAGGTCCATGAGGCGCTACTGGCCCTGCAAAAGCCTGAGATCTTGTTTCAAAAACACCTGCAGAAACCAATGCATCTGCAATATGTGGTCTGCCAATCGTAGTCAGATTCCCTTTACCTGCCTGAGCAAGAACATCTTGCCAAGTAATCGGAAAATCGTGAGACATAAGCTCCACCATTTTACGCGTACGATTTAAACGACGTTTCCTTGTTAAATCAAACATTTCAATAATGCACTCGTCGTTTGGATTATAACGATAAGCAAGCATATGAACAGATATATTACCTTCTACAGATGTGATTTCGGATCCAAAAATAACTGGAAAATCCGCAATATTAGCAGCTTCTTTAAAATCACTCCAACCAGCAGTAGTATCGTGATCTGTAATAGCCACACCTTTAAGACCAATAGTTTTAGCTTCATTTACCAAATCTTCTGGCGACTTTGTACCATCGGAATAAAAGGTATGACAATGCAAATCCCAACCAGAATTATTCTCATCAGGGTTTGCAAAAAAATCAATATCAGCGCTAGTGCTAGTTACAGTCATACAATTATCGTAAACTGTGGCATGTAACGTTTATCTTATAAACGATTAATCCCTACATTATTAGCGTTTACAGGAGTACTTATGGATAGCTGTAATTCACAAACAGAACTCACTAATATAAATGAGCTATCTAAAACGGAAAACAATGTAGACGAAAAAACACTTTACGAAACAAACTCATTAAAAGGCTGGAGACATTCTGCTACTTGGGTTTACGCTATTATGCTAGTTACTTCTGCAATAGCCCTTCTAACATCTCTAATATTATCTTCTGAGACTTTAGCTCTTGCGCGCACACCGCACAAAGCGCTTGGATGCGATATAAACACTCTCGTATCATGCTCTAAAGTAGCTCAAACATGGCAAGCAGAATTCATACGATTTGGCGAACTAAGCTTCCCTAACGCCTTCTTTGGAATAGCAGCCGAAAGCGTATTTGTAACACTTGCTGTAGTCGGAATAGCAAAAGTAAAACTTCCAAAATGGCTAGCGATATTTAGTTGGATAGGCGGATTATGCGCACTCTTGTACGCGTATTGGCTGTTTTCTCAATCAATGTTCGTAATACAAGTTCTTTGCCCATGGTGCTTAGTACTAATGTTTTGCACTACTATACAATTCATGTCACTTAGCCACGCAACAGTTAGCGCGCAAGGAATTGGATTAAAAAATAAAATTCTAAACGCGTATTACAGAATTAACTACGATTTAATCGTAGACTCACTATGGATATTCGTAATCGTGCTATTAATTTTAAGCAAATACGGTCATGCTATATTTAGTTGAATCAAAAGCTTATACAACTAAATTCATCACATATTTCATCACATATTTATAAGCTGCAATTTAAATTAAAGTTATAATCAGCAGTCACTATTAAGCAGAGATTGCGATAGCTTAGCAATACGATCGCTTGAATCGGAGTTAGTGAGCAAAACACTCCCCTCGTCATCTTTATCCGCAAGAAGATTCATTGAATCTAAGACGCTTTTAAGATGATGAATAGTGCCAGCATTACCATCTACAATCTTCACGCAATCAGGCAAAAACTCACGAAAATAACTTTTATAAAACACAAAATGAGTACAGCCTAAAACAACTGAATCAATATTGTTTAAATCATAAGAATCAAAATACTTATGCAAAGCACTCATAACAATATTTTTATTGCCTAAATCACCATTTTCCACAATTTCTACCAAATCTGGACACGGTCTAGAAAAAATTTGGTGATCTTGCGTAAAACGATTCATAAGTTCCGCAAACTTGCGCTCTTTAAGCGTTAAAGGAGTAGCAGCAACAATCACGCGCTGAGGCTTGCCGCCACCTAAATCGCAAGCAAGCTTAAGAGCAGGTTCCATGCCAATAATCGGCATACTATAGTGCTCACGCAAATCTTTAACAGCAGCAGAAGTGGCAGTATTGCAAGCAATAACAATAGCTTTAACATTAAGACTTGCAAAATGCTCAACAATCTTAAAACTAAGCTCACGCACTTCTTGCGGAGTTTTTATGCCATATGGAGCATTAGCAGAATCCCCAAAGTATATAATGCGCTCATTTGGCATTGCTTCTCGAAGCTCACGAACTACAGAAATACCACCTAACCCAGAGTCAAATACACCTATTGGAGCGCACGAAGACATAAAAACCTCCTAATAAACTCTTACAATGGTACTTTTTAGCACAAACATAATCATTGCAAAACAGCATCAATAAGACTGCGCGTGTATGGATTTTTAGGTAAACGCAATACATCTTTAACGCTTCCCTGCTCAACAATCCTTCCGCCTTTTATAACACTAACTTGGCTAGCAATGCGGCTTACTAAAGCCAAATCATGCGTTATAAACAAGCACGAAAAGTTGTACTGCTTTTGCAAGCTACTTAAAAGATTTAGGATTTTTAGGCAATGATTTGCATCTAACGCCGAAGTTGGCTCATCTGCAATAATCAAAGAAGGACGATTTATTAACGCTCGCGCAATGCCAACTCGCTGTTTTTGACCGCCAGAAAGCTCGTGCGGGAACCTGTTTATTAAGCTTAATGGCAAATGCACTTGATTAAGAACAAGCTCCACGCGCTTTTTGCGCTCTTCTTCGCTAAGACTTTTATTGACAATAAGAGGCTCGGCAATGCTCCAACCTACAGTTTTTAAAGGATTTAGCGCCGAGCCAGAATCTTGGAAAATGAACCCAATATTGCTTAAAATCTTGCGATTTGCGCGTTTTTTGCAATCGGAGTATAAATTAAGACCCTCTATGCTTATGCTGCCAGATTCTGGCTTAAGCTGACCAGAAATAAGCTTTGCAATCGTTGTTTTTCCAGCACCAGATTCGCCAACCAGCGCATGCGTTTTCCCCCTTAAAATATTAAGGTTCAAATCACTTATTGCGTACTTAGAAGGGTTGAAAATTTTAGAATACTTAGCATATTTAGCAGAAACATTTTGAATGTTTACGCAAAAATCGCCAGCCTCCGAACTAGTTGATTCGCTAGCTAAATTACTAATATCAAAATCAACAATAGAGTCTAAAAGAGATCGCGTATAGCTGTTTTTAGGATTAGAAAACACATCTTTAACTAGCCCACTTTCAACAATACTGCCACTGTTCATAACATAAACTGTGTTTGCAACAGCCTTAACAACGCTCATATTATGCGTAATAATCAAAACCGCAATATTATGCTTTTTAGCTAAATCGCGCAAAAGCTGCAAAATCTTACGCTGAGTTGTAACATCCAAAGCTGTTGTAGGCTCGTCTGCAATAAGCAAAGAAGGTTGATTAATAATTGCCATTGCAATCATTGCGCGCTGAAGCTGCCCTCCAGAAAGTTCGTGCGGATAAGACCTATAAACGCGATTTACATCCTTTAGGCCAACCTCGCTAAGGGAATCAAGAACTCGCGATTTTTTAGCGCGAGCGCTCATCTTGCCAAACTTTTCGTGATGATATTTTAATGACTCTTCAATTTGCTTGCCAATGCGCATAACTGGATTAAATGCTGTAGATGGCTCTTGGAATACCATTGAAATAAGCCCCGAACGAATATAAGAATACGGAGCATTATTGCTTAGTAAATCCAAACTGTCATTAGCGCTTGTATTAATAACCGCTTTGCCAGAAACACTAAAATCGTCTGGAAGAAGACCCATTAATGCCAACGAAGTTAAGGACTTTCCCGAACCAGATTCGCCAACCAGCGCACTAATTTTGCCCGCATATAAGTTTAAATATACGTTATGCGTAATCTGATTTTTGCCAATCGCAATAGACAAGTTACTAACGCTAAGCACTGGGTTTTCGCGATTTTCCAACATTTTCTTAAATCCTTTTCTAGTTTCTAAGCGAAACTCGCGCATAGTTTGGATAAGCCGGGAAAGACCCAACAAAGAAGTTTTCCACATTGCTTCCGTGAATATAAGTGTTCTTAGAGTAAATAAGCGGAACGATTGGAGAATCGCGCATAATCTCTTTATCAACCTGCTGCCAAAGCAAATCTGCACGCGACTTATCTATAACGCCAACAGCTTGGCGAATCAAGGAATCCACTTTTGGATTCGAGTAGCGAGATATATTCCAATTGCCGCCGCCTATTTGCGAAGAGTCAAAAAGCGGACCAATATTTGCATACGCAGAAGGAAAATCAGGCTGCCATTTAGACAAAGCTAAATCGTAGTCGCCAGAATCGCCAGTAATCATATCGGTAAAAATCTGCGAATCCACAGTTCGTATAGAAACATCAATTCCAACGCGCTTTAAGCTTGCTTGAATAGAAGATGCCACTTGCGCCTGATCTGGGCGAGCAATAAGACTAAACTTTAGTTTAGATTTACCCGATTCCTTTAATAATTGTTTAGCCTTTTCTACGTCCCCACGCGGATTTGCAGAATAGAGATTATAGACTTTGCGCTCGCTTACGCCTGGAGTAATAAGCGTTGTTGAAAAACCGCCAGCAACCGCACCGCCCTTTGCTCGCTGATACGACTGCTTATCTACAGCGTACTGAATCGCCTTTCGGATCTTAACATCTTTAATACGGCGATTGTTCATGGCCAAATATTCCAACGCTCCGTCACAGCTTGTAACTAAAAGATTGCTCGACTTGTAGCTTGCTTTAGCTTGTGCGCGTTGAGCTGGAGGCACAAAATCTGCAAGAATAGCATTGTCTGCGCCAGAATTGCCTTGAATCATAGATTGGGCAGCAACAGAAGGATCAACACCAAGCTTCCAAATTATCTTGTCTGGGTAATTAGCTCGAATTGAATCCGCGCTGGAATCCCAATTAGTGTTTCTAACCATAACAATTTGCTTGCCAACTTCGTTTTCAACAATTTTGTACGGTCCAGAAGCAACTGGGCTTTTACCATAATCCTGCGCATTCCCAGAATTTAACGGAACGGGAGCAAAGGCCGCCAAAGACGCAACCCAAGGCCAATTAGCAAAAGCAGCATTTAGTTTAAAAATGATTGTTTGATTGTCTGGAGTTTCAATCGAATCCAAAGATTTGCCACTAAACGGACCGGCATAGTCTTTAGCGCCTTCCAAAAGCGCTTTGTGGTAACCGAATCCGCCTGTAAGCGAGTTTGCAAAAGAACGCTCAAGACCATATTTAATATCTTTAGACGTTATTGGGCTTCCATCCTGGTATTTAATGCCTTTTTTAAGAGTGTACTTCCAAGTTTTTCCGCCGTCTAAAGCAGTTCCCGTATCTGTTGCTAAATCGGCAACAACACGCGTTTTGCCACTTGGCGTTACTTTCCACGTTGTTAAAGCGCGGAAAACTAGGCTATTAGAAGTTATTGGCAAACCCTGACTTCTTGCAGGATCAAAATCCATTTTTGATTCAGAGCTTAGAATCGTAAGCGTTCCGCCCTTTTTTGGATTGCTATTAAGCACAGAAGCATTTGGTAGTCTTTTTTGTAGGTTTTGACCACTTTGCACAGCAGTTCCGCAAGCAGAAAATGCATAAACCAGCGAAAACACTAGAATTACAGCAATTGCTCTTAATATATTTAGAGCAAAACCGCGATTAAATTTTTTGATGATTTGATAATAATTTTGTATATTTTGTGTATTTTGCATGATTTTTCCTTAATTTTTTATAAAGTTATAAAGTTATTAAAAATTTTTATTATTGTGATTTAAAGAAGACTTTAGTAGCGACTTTAGTTGCAACCTTAATGGCGATTTTGCTGGCGATTTTAATCGCTCACTAATCACCACTTTAAAGGGCGACTTTAGCCGCTCTAGGATCAAGCAAACAATAACAGACGTCAACAATAAGATTTGCAATTATTACAAGAGCGGCCGAAAACAGCGTAACTCCAACCAAAACTTGCAAATCAAAAGTCTTAACAGCGTCTAAAAGAAGCGAACCCAACCCGTGCATAGAGAACACACGCTCAGTTATAACCGCTCCACCAAGAAGACCGCCAAGATCTAAACCAAACATTGTAAATATTGGTAAAATCGCATTTCGCAAAGCATGATTTACTACAACATGTGAATCGGGCATGCCCTTTGCTATTGCAGTTCGCACATAATCTTTACCAAATTCCCTAATCATTGTAGAACGAGTAATGCGCGCATAAAAAGCGCCATTTATCAACGCTAAAACAATCCAAGCGAGTAGCAGATGCCAAGCCCAGTCAAAAGGATTAGCAAAGAAGCTAACATATCCACCCGTAGGAAAAACGGGAATGTAAACCGCAAAAGCAATAATCGCCAGCAAACCAATTAAGTAGGTAGGAGACGAAATACCAATCGAAGATATTGCTACAATTAAGCGGTCAATCCACGAATCACGCTTAACAGCTTGCAAAACGCCTGCAAATACGCCAATTATCATCCACAAAACAGCAGCGCCAATGGCGATTGATGCTGTAACTGGAAAACGACTAAAAATCAAACCAGTAACAGGTTCATTAAGCGCAAAAGACCATCCTAAGCAAGGAGCCGCGCAAACAATTGCGCTGGCAGATGCAGAATCGCCAAAAGTACGGCCAACAAAAATACCCTGTAAATAGTTAAAAAGCTGACTATACCAAGGCAAATCAGTTCCCATAAACGCAGAAACTTGTGCTAAACGCTCAGGCGTGCAAGGTTTGCCGCACATAAGCTGAGCAGGATTTGTTGGAGTCATAAAGAAAATCAAAAACATTGCCATTGCAATAACAGCAATAACAGCCAAAGCGCTTGCAACGCGCCTAATAATGTAAAGAAAAACGCTCATGCTGCTATCTCCATTTTTGAAGAAAGCCAATCGCCCAGCATATTAAACCCGAGCGCAAGCAGGGACAAAGATAAACCTGGGAATATTAAATACCACGGGTCTACCAATGCCCACTGCACTGCGTCGGATATTGAGCGTCCCCACGAAGGCGAAGGCGGATTCATGCCAACGCCAAGAAATGAAAGTGCCGCTTCAAGTGCAATACGGCCTGGTATAGAAAGTGTTGTATTAACAATGATTATTGGAAGCATGTTTGGCAAAATCTGATTGCGCAAAACATGAAAAGCACTAGCGCCCATAACTCTAGAAGCCACAGCAAAATGGCGATTTTTAAGGCTAAGTGTTTCGCCGCGAACCAATCGCGCCATACTAGGCCAACCAAAAAAGCCGATTATAAGAGTTAAAAGAAGCGGACGCGGGAAAGTTTGAGGCACAATCGCAGAAAGTGCAATCGTAAAGATTAGGAAAGGAAACCCAAAAAACACGTCCATAATGCGAGAAATTGCAAAATCAACAAAACCACCAAAATAACCAGCAATAACGCCAATTACAACGCCTAAAACAACGGAGATTGCAGTAGAAGCTAAGCCAATTCCAAGAGAGATTCTTGCGCCGTGAGAGATGATTGCAAATAAGTCAATTCCGCGCAATGGCGTTACGCCAAACCAATGTTTTGAGCTTATTCCGCCTATGCCTGTAGGCAACGAAGAATCCGACAAAACATCGGGATTTTCGCTATATGGATCATTACCTGTAATAAGAGTAAAAAGGTCGGCAAAAATCGCCAATAAAACAAACAGTGATATTATTGCAATTCCAACAATTGCGGTAACACTTGATAAGTCGCGCTTACTACGCGAATAAAATACACCGCCCCTTTTCATCGCCACTCATTTCGTTACCTGCACTTTCATATTGCAATTTTTCTATAAAACTAACAAATACAAACATGAATAAATTTGTATTGTTGTCATAACGAATTTATATGAAGGTGTGGAAGTGAGCAAAATCGGAGTGTCGCATTGCTTCACTTTTCGCTTAGAGCGTATCGCGACCCCGATTTCGCCTACACTTATGCGAAATCCGAAGACAAACAAAACGTGCCGACGTATGAATCATACAACGGCACATTTTTTGTTTAGTTAATTAGCTGTTAGTTGTGTTTTTTACGCGCGCTTAAGACTTACGCTAAGCTCAGTTGCGCTAGAATCAGCCTCAGTAACTTCTAAGCTTGTAGCAAGAGTTTCGTTAGCAATCAAATCACGGAACTGCTCAACTTTAGCAACGTCCACGCTAGGCACATTCAAAGTCAAAGCGATTCGGTCTGTAACATCCAAACCGTTCTCCTTACGAGCATCCTGAACAGCGCGAATAGCGTCGCGAGCGTAACCTTCAGCAAGCAAATCGCTAGTCAAAGCAGTGTCGAGCATAACGAAACCGCCAGTTGGCATTGCAGAAGAAGCCGTATTCGCAGCCGCTTGAGCATCCGAAGACTCAACGCGATTAACAAGCTCATACTCGCCTTGTTCAAGCGCAACTTCGCCGTTTGGAGTCATAACAACAGGAGCGCCAGACTCGTCAACACGCCAATCGCCACTCTTAGAAGCCTTAATAGCAAACTGCACTTGCTTACCCAAACGAGGGCCAGCCGCGCGAGCGTTAACCTTAAGCTCGTGAACAATCTTCAAACCGTGTTCGCTTGCATCTTGCAAAGTGCAGAATGTGACATTCTTCACGTTAAGCTCGCGCTCAAGCACCTGCTCGTAAGGCTCTACAGCAGCAGTATTTTCTGCAACAACAGTCAAGTTTGCCAACGGCTGGCGCACACGCAACTGTTCCGCCTTGCGCAAAGAAAGCGTAGAAGACACAACCTCGCGAACCTTATCCATAGCAGCAACCAAAGCATCGTCGTGCGCAAGAACAGCACCAAGCTCAGTGACTTCGCCAGCCTTAGGGTTCTTCTCGCCATCTGAAAGCATTTGCGGCTCAACCAAATAAGGCCAATCAGCCAAATGCACGGATTCGCCGCCAGTAAGACCACGCCACACAGCCTCTGCTTCCATAGGAGCAAGAGGAGCAATCGTGCGCATAAACACTTCCAACACAGTGTAAAGCGTGTTGAAAGCAGTCTCGTCTTCATTCCAGAATCGGTCGCGGCTGCCGCGAATATACCAATTCGTAAGCACGTCAATAAAATCGCTTACTGCCGCGCAAGCATCGCTAATTGCAAACTCGTTCAAGCATTTTTCTACGCGCTCAACAAGCAAACGCGTGCGAGCAAGCAAATAACGATCCATGTTGCAAAGTCCTGCAACCTCGTCCGCGCGAAGCCTGCGAGCATCGTAACCCTTACCACCGTTTGCAGCGTTCGCATACAAAGTGAAGAAGTAATATGAGCTCCAAACTGGAAGCATAACTTGACGAACCGTATCCCTAATGCCGTCTGCAGTCACAATCAAATTGCCACCGCGCAAAATTGGCGAAGACATAAGGAACCAACGCATAGCATCTGAACCATACTCGTTGAAAACACCGTTCACATCCGGATAATTGCGCAAATGCTTACTCATCTTCTGACCGTCGGAGCCAAGCACAATGCCGTGGCAAATCACATTCTTAAAAGCTGGACGGTCGAACAGAGCCGTAGCCATAATGTGAAGCGTGTAGAACCATCCACGAGTCTGACCAATATATTCAACGATGTAATCGCATGGGAAGTGCTCTTCGAAGAAGTCTTTATTTTCAAAAGGATAATGGAATTGCGCGAAAGGCATAGAACCAGACTCAAACCAGCAGTCGAGAACATCCGTAATACGGTGCATTTGCGACTTTCCAGTAGGATCGTCTGGATTTGGACGAGTAAGGCGATCAATATATGGGCGGTGCATATTCACATTGCCGTCGTCGTCGCGAGGATAGTCGCCAAAATCAGCCTTAAGCTCATCCAACGAACCGTAAACGTCTACGCGAGGATACTTTGGATCGTCACTCACCCACACTGGAATTGGCGAGCCCCAGAATCGGTTACGGCTAATAGACCAATCACGAGCGTTAGAAAGCCACTTACCAAACTGGCCGTCCTTAACGTTTCCAGGAATCCAATTAATCTCCTGATTAAGCTCAAGCAAGCGCTTCTTAATCTTCGTAACAGACACAAACCAGCTAGAAACAGGCTTATAAATAAGCGGAGTTGCACAACGCCAGCAGTGAGGATAGCTGTGCACGTAGCTTTTTTCTTGGAATAGCAACGCGCGCTGATCTTCCGGCATTTGAGCAAGCGGACCGTCTCCTGCACGCAAGTTGCGCAAAATTGGCAAGTTCGCGTCAAAAACGTACAAGCCTTCGTAATCTGGGCAATCGCTTGTAAACTTGCAGCCTGCGTCAAGCACGTCAACGCTGCGAATCTCGTGCGCGTTAAGCGTGTTCATATCGTCTTCGCCGTAAGGAGCCTGGTGAACGAGGCCAGTACCTTCAGCGGTGTCAACATAATCTGCTGTGAAAATCGTAAAAGCGTTAGGACCAGGAGTGCCACCCTCAGCGAGCGCAGAATCGCTTGCAAAGTAAGGGAACACTGGATAGTAGCGCCAGCCAGCCATCTCAGCGCCCTTAAGCTCGCGCACAACCTCATAGTTTTCGCCAAGTTCCTTAGTGTAGGAACCAAGCAAAGGCTTACCAATGTAGAACTTTTTGCCAGCAAACTTGCCTTCAGTTGGGCGAACTTCCACGTAATCAATATCTGCACCAACTACGATTGCGAAGTTTGTTGGAACTGTCCAAGGAGTAGTGGTCCAGAATACTGCGTAAGCATCGTCTTCGTCGCGAAGCTTAACAGCCACGGAAACGGTAGTGTCCTGACGATTCTGGTACACATCCGCATCCATGCGAAGCTCGTGGGCACTAAGTGGAGTTTGGTCCTTCGGGCAGTACGGAAGCACGCGGTAACCCTTGTAAGCCAAGCCCTTATCGTAAAGCTGCTTAAATGCCCACATTACGGATTCCATATATGGAATGTTCAGTGTCTTGTAGCCGCGCTCGAAATCAACCCAGCGAGCCTGACGATGTACGTAGTTTTGCCACTCGTTCGTGTACTTCAAAACGCTGGCACGGCAAGCATCGTTGAACTTCGCGATGCCCATTTTTTCGATTTGCTCAACCGACTCGATGCCGAGTTCCTTCTGCGCTTCCAACTCTGCTGGAAGTCCGTGAGTGTCCCAACCAAAAACGCGGTTTACTTTGCGGCCGCGCATAGTCTGATAGCGCGGAACCACGTCTTTTGCATAGCCTGTGAGAAGGTGGCCGTAGTGAGGAAGACCGTTTGCGAATGGAGGGCCATCGAAGAACACAAACTCGTTTTGGCTACCTTTGCCAGACGGGCGGTATTCGATTGACTTGCGGAAAGTGTTGTTTGCATCCCAGTATTGGAGAACTGATTCTTCAAGCTTTGGGAAGGAAGGATTTGGTGCAACTTGCGCGCCGGCGTTTTCTTGCGTTGATGCAGTTACATTTGCTTTCGGATATACGTGATTTGCAGACGTATTTGCGCACGCGCTAGTTGCTGGATTAGTGGATTCGCTCACTGTGCTCTCCTCGCTCAACAGGGTGAATATTTCCCTGCGAGGACGACAGTTATTGCCGCGGTACCACCTCGCTTGCTGCAAGATGCTTACGCAACTCTTGCAGCCTCTCGTGCTTGGCTATACGGGCCAACCCCGTCGGTTCTAATAAGCGAGGATCTTACGAATCCTCGCCGTTCTTCCGAAAACTCCCCGCCGATAACGGATCATCGCTTAAGTTAGAAACAATCTAACACTATCCCCTAACATTAGCAAAAAGTGCCCCGGATCAGAATCGAACTGACGACACCCACTTTAGGAGAGTGGTGCTCTATCCACTGAGCTACCGAGGCAACAAATGGCAATTATACACTATAGCGTGGTTTACACGCTATAACCTGCTCAAGATTCAAGATTAGACTGCGTTCCAGCAGTTGCAGCCGTAGCAGACTGCTCCGCTTGAGCCGCGTCCAACTTAGCGCGAACCGATGCAAGCAAACCCTGCGCACGCTTTGCTAGCGATTCTCCAAGCTCCCATTGATGCATAGACTGATCCAAAGTCAAACCGCCAGCCTCAAGTGCTTTAACAGCTTGCACAAGCTTTTCGCGCGCCTCTTCGTAAGGCATTGCGTTAATCGCAGCCCGCTCTTCACTGCTAAGCGTGCTAATAGCGTCAACTTTTGCACCATTTGCATCTTTTGTTTCGTCGCTCATAATCATCCTTTTTCTAATTTTTTATTTAAGATTTTTTATTTAAGATTTTTGTGTTTTATTTTTAAGATATTTAGATTTTACAATTTTACGACTTTAGATTTTACAGCTTTAGACTTTACGACTTTTCTACAGAAGTAACGCTAGCTGTAATCAATCCACTTTTAAGAGTAACAGTTATATCATCGCCAGTTTTTACACGACTAGAATCATCGAGTACTTTCCCACCGCTAATTTGCACAACTGCGTAACCTCGATTAAGCGTTGATTGCGGACTAAGAGCCGTAATACTGGCATGCGCCTTTTCAACAGTCAAACTAGCGTCGTCAAGCAGCCGCACCAAACCATGCCTCATGCGTTCAACGGCCTGCTGCACAAACAACTCATGCGGCTCCAGCATAGTGCTCGGTCTAGTAAGGCTAGGACGGTTCGCGTAGCCTTCAATAAGCTGAATCTCGTTGCTAACTCGCGCAGAAATCCTCATACGCGCGTGTTGCAAAGCGTTATCAATCAACTGCCATTGCTCGTTAACATCTGGAACAACGCGCTTTGCTGCGTCTGTAGGCGTAGAAGCTCGCATATCTGCAGCCAAATCAATCAGCGTCCAATCGTCTTCGTGACCAATCGCAGAAACAATCGGAGTTACGCAAGCAGCCGTAGCGCGAACCACGCCTTCGTCCGAAAAACCAATCAAATCTTCAAAACTACCGCCGCCGCGCGCAACAATAATCACATCAACCTCTGGGTCTGCGTCTAGCTGCTTAATGGCCGCAATTACGTCCGCTGGGCATTGCACACCCTGAACATGCGCGTGAACCACCTTAAAACGCGTTACAGGCCAGCGCAAATTGACGTTTGTAATAACATCCCCCTCGGCGCGAGCTTGAGGCGCACACACTAGACCAATGCACTTTGGGAACTCAGGCAGAGGCACTTTATTCTCCACGTCAAACAAGCCTTCGCCTTTAAGCTTTTTGCGCAACTCATCTATTTGCGCTTTTAAGTCGCCAGCGCCAACACGTCTAATTTCGTCTGCAACAAAGCTCAATCGCGTTGCTTTTACCCAAATATCTGCCTTGCCGTGAACAACTACTCTATCGCCCTGCCGCAAATCTTTCGCTTGCTGAACAAACTTGCTAAAGCCCATTATGGAGATTGAAATGTCTTCGTTACTGTCTCTGAGCGTTATGTAGCCAGACGTAGACCTTCTCATGTTGATTTCAACAATCTGACCTTCTACCCAAGCTGCAGGCCACTTTTCTACAGCACCATGGAACTTTTGGCTTATAACGCTTACTGGCCAAGGATTTTCGGCAGTCGTGTCGGCTGCCTTCAGAGGAAGCTGGCGCGGCTGCGACTGCGACTGAACGAACGTTTGGCGCGGCTGCGACATAATCGTCTGCTGCGAATCTTGCGGCATATCTTGCGAAGCATCATCCTGGAATAATTGCGGCATCATATTTGACGAGGTCATGTTTACAGCTTGACTGCAAAGAGGGACAAACACGCGATAACTCTCGACAGTAGTGCCCACAATAAAATACTCCCCATGCGATTAAGCATGAGGAGTATTTAATTATTTAGAATCATAGAATCTAAAATTCAACTTCAGAATCTAAAATTCAATTATTTAATGCTTCGATTCCGCAATCTGCTAGCAATTAACGCAAAAGCACTAATTAGCATCAACAAAGTAACTGTAACCAGAGTGGAAACTGTTCCAACACCAGTTGCACTTAACTTTGAAAGCATGCTACTTGCATTAGTTTCCTTTGAAGATGCAGAATTGCTTGCACCAGAATTGGCAGCACCATTAGCTTTAGATCCGCTTCCGTTCTTACTTCCGCTACCGTTGGCATCAGCATTGCTTGCATTTGCAGATCCACTAGCATTTGCGTAACCAGAGCTCAAATAATCATTGGCAGCATTGCTAGAAGATTCATAATTCTCGTAATATGAATCAAATCCAAATCCTGAAGAACTTCCCAAAACACTTCCGAAATTATTTTCAGAATATTTCTGATTATATTCTGCAATTGTTTCTTCAGATGAAGTTGCATTAGCTGGAATAACCCACACAGTAGTCCATGCAATCTGCGAACCATTTTCATCAAGAAGAACAATCGTATACTCACCTGAATATCCTTCTGGGATCTTAGCGTCGAAGCGAGGCAACCCATCATCACCTAACGTTACCGTTACATACTTAGATCCATCTTTACCATGCAATAGCACAGGCGAAGAATAAATGTAAGCATAAGCATAAGCTAACTTATTCTTCTTAAGTTGGTTAATGAATGCACTTGTATCACTAGAAACTTTAGCATTAGGAGACTCAGAACCAGATTCAGCAGAATCATTCATTCCAGCAATCAGCATAACAACAGGATTGCTCTTACCAGCACGAGCAACGTTATTCAAGCGATTACCAACTACAAGATCACCTTTAAGTAATTGTTTTAGATCTGCTATTGATTCAGGAGCCTTAGGCGCTGAAGTCGACTCAGCAGGTGGATTTACAGAAGTATTAGAAGAGCCAGAATGTTCAGATGGACCTTGAGGCGTATCTTTCTTTTCTTTCTTTCTGTCAATCACAATTACCTTAGAAACCGTATCACTATCAGCGTTCGTATTAGTCGTAATATTACCCGCGTAATCAACAGCTTCTACTCTAATAGTATGACTACCGTTATTTAAATCAGCAGTTGGAATATCAAGACTGAATTCAGTCTCACCCGGCTTGCTAGCAACAACAGCAGCATTATCTTTACTATTATCAGAATCTACAAGAATATCTTCTATATTCTTCTTAACTAGATTATTTTTAGCAGAAGCGACAACTTTTCCATCAACATATACTTTTGCAAGTTGAAGATTATTATCCTTGACCTTCACCTTGATGGATCTATTATCACTAATAGTTTCATTGCTTTCCACACCAATATTAACTTCAGGATCCTTCTTATCAACAACTACAGGTATGAAGGTTTCCAAAGATGAAGCAGTTGTATTATTCACTTCTACATGAATAATATCCTTATCTTTTACAGCAAAATTCTTGTTAAACAATGACTTGTTTACCTTTTCACCACCACCATCTGTTGAGAAGAATTCACTAACTATACTTCCGTTTATAAACAGAGAATACCCAAAGCAATCCTGGCTCATAGAACCCTTGAAGTCCACAGAATCTTTATTGGTGAACAATGTATTACCGTAAACAATAGGTGCGTTAAACACAGCCTTAGCTGGATTTACGTCAAAGTAGAATCTTGCCTTAGTATCAAGGAAGCTTCTCTCTAATTCCTCTGTTGACCCTTCTTTCTTAACTTTTTCTTTAAGTTGCATACGGAAATCATTTATTCCAACATGCATAGGAAGCGTCACAGAAAAACGACCATCTTTAATTACAGCAACAATAGGATCTTTCAATTTCATATGACCGTCAACTATTTCAGCAGAAGGCGTGAACACTATGTTTGAAATCTTAGGTCCAACTTTACCTGTTACTGTAAAGGAATTACCACTTATATTAGGATTTGGCTTACCGTCTTTCAATTTTGGTTGAATTATATAAGTGTTAATTCCTTCAAACTTATTTGCGGATTCCTTATCTATTTCAAAGTCATAATCCTTGCTGAATATCCTATGAACTTCACTATCAAACTTATCTACTGGCTTCGTACGACCTTCTAAAGCAAACACTTTAGAAGAATCATTCGCACCATCAGATGCAGTTAAAGTAACTGTATAAGCAGTAGCATCAGGTTTAATAGTAACTTCGAATGAACCGTCATCATTAAGCTTTACATCATCAGGATCTACAAATTCTCCAGAAGAAGAACCGCTACCAACGGAAACACCACCATCAGGAGTTTGCGCTGTCTTAACATAATCCAAATGCATCGAAAGCTTGTCACCTTTATCATCAGTAACTTTGCCCTTAATAGTAACCTCACCGTTTTTAAGAACATCGAGATTATTATTTTTGTTCAAATTGGTTACTGTTATATTTGGAGCATGAGCATTGAAAGTTACATCAACTTCATCATTACCAATTGGCTTACGTTCATTGTTTAAACCTGTAACAACAATATGATTAACACCGTTCTCAAGAGGAACATAGGCGGCAAAAGCTGACTTATCTTTGAAGAATTTCTTATGCTCATCATCAACAGTTACAGTCTTATTCCCATTATCTTTATAGGTAACCGAAACTTTAATATCTTTCACATCATCGGAAGCATAACCGCCGATAGGAAGATAAAGATTATTGTCACCATCGAATTTAGACATGAATCTAATGGCCATAGTCTTACTTGCAAGCTTAGAGGCTCCATTTATAACAACATCTTTAGAATCCTTAGAATCCTTAAAAATCTTATAAACATAACCACTTTTATTTTCAGCAGAATCCTTAGTTGAGACATAAAGGAATTTAGCATCAGACCCAATATGAACTTTATAAGTATGCTTTGTCGCAGGATTAGAAGGATCAAAGTTTAACTTACAAGCACCCTTGTCATCTTTTTCCTGGCATGTTTTATCTACATTTCTAACTGCAGACCATTTGCCATTTATATGAATATCAGGCACATAAGTTTCGCTCAAATCGTCAGTGACAGTAATAATCACATCACCATTAGAGTCACGGTCAGAAACCTTAATCTTAGGAGCTTTGGTATCAAGACCAACCTTCATAGTGTAGGTTTGTGAACGATCAGAATTCTTAGACAATTTTGCTGTAACCTTGTACGTATATATTCCATCAGGAGCAATTACCTCTTTACCGGTTTTAGGATCGTATTCACTACCATCCCATTCACCAGTAGAACTCTCATTACCATGAGCATTTCCTTTAAGGCTCCTGTAATCACTACGGCTAAGATAATTGTCATAACCTAAATCTTTAACAAGGTTGCCCTTACTGTCATATATAGAATATCTGACTTCTTCAGCACTACGGAACATCATTACAGATGGAATGATAGTGTCTAAAAGCTTATCTTTGTTAGGAGAGAATGAACCTAATTTAGTAGCTTCACCCTCACGATTCACCTTTACTTTATTAGTATTACTTACCGCAGAAACAAGAGTTGTACTTGCTTTAATATCTGAAGAATACTCCTTACTAGGATCAACAAGAATTGGCTCTTTATTCCAATCTCCAACGAAACCTAGATATGGAACTGAGATGTTTGGTTGATTAGAATCTTTTGATTCAAATCGAATATAACCCTCAATATAGTGATTCCTACTAGTGTTTGGCTTAAGCTTAAATTCAACTGTTGCAACACTATTAGCTTTTACTAAAATACTGCCATTGCAATTTTGAGGAGTCAAATCCTCATTCTTACTTATATTTGTAACAGTATTTTTATTAGCTTCGTTTGATTCATTTAATACTTGTTGAGTTGGAACGTTGAAAGTTAAATCTTTGCTTCCGTAATTGTGCAAATCTACTTTAATAGTTCTTTCACCATTAACTTCACGAAGAGGAACATAAGATTCACCGTTAACAGTAGCAATAACATTTGTATCCATAGCTTTGTCAACCTGTGCCAAGCCAGCACCGATTTGACGAGGAACATACGGAACGCCCGTATCTTTACCATCATCAGTAAGAATCTTCGCAGTATTCATCAACGCTTGAGTTGCTCTCTTTGCGCGTTCTACTCTACTAATAGAAGGAAAACGATTCTTATAATATTGCACCATAAGTGCAGAAAGACCTGAAACATTTGGAGCAGCCATAGAGGTACCCGACATGTTTACATAATTGCCTTTACCGTTCTGAGTAGAAAATACGTTACCACCGATACCAGCGATATTAGGCTTAAAGTCGAGCTCTGGCGTTGAACCCCACGAAGAGAATCCTGAAGGATGCATGCTATCAGGATTTGGAGCGCTTACATAATCATTGCTGAAAGAAATCTTAACTTTCTTATTTTGCTTAAGATCATCGAGCATTTTTAAAGCGTCAGTACGCCTAATCGACACTCCAAATTTTTTGCCAAATCCTTCAATACCAGCCATACCAAGGAATTGTTCTGTACCTTTATCATTATTGTAAACAAGTATACCTGCGGCACCAGCTTCAAAAGCATGCTTGAATTTTGTAGCAAAATTGATTTTACCGCGCTCAACTAATACATATTTACCGTGAACATTTACGCTATCGTACTCATCTATATCAGGATCATCTGAATCATCATCGTATGATCTTCCATATCCTACAGAAACGACTTCACGCTCTTGACCATCAGGTTTGCCTGTAGCCAACCTATAAAGTATATCTGTACCTTTACTAGAACCATCTACTTTATAAGTTGCTTTTTTCTCTGTCATAACTGAATTTTCAACAGAAGCAACACTGAAAGCTTCAGGGAATGCAGAAGGCGTGCCAAGAGTCGCATCATCTAACTTTCCAAAAACATCATCTATTTCACCATTAGACGAAAAATTCAAACCTGAATTACCGGCAGAAATAACTGGAAGCACACCAACAGCTCTAGCTTTCTTTAATGCCAAACCTGTAATATTTGAGGCTCCACTAAAGCCGTTGATAGAACCAAGCGACATGTTTATAATATCCGCACCAAGCTCAACGGATTTTTCAACAGCAGCAGCAATATCAGCATCATCAGCACCGCCAGCTCTGCTAGCCTCATTCGAGAACACTTTCATAGCAAGTAGCTGTGCGTTTGGAGCAACACCATCTACACGCCAATTCTTGTCTGCTGGTTTACCTGTCTCATCTCCATTAGCAGCCACAATACCAGCTACATGCATGCCATGCTGTTCTTCACTAATATCATCTCTAACATTATCGTTTTGATCTGCAAAATTATAGCCGTCAGGAACTTTATCTGTAAAACCAGGCTTAGGCTTCATTTTCATATGAGCTTTTGCAGATTCATCGAGCTTCATATCTGGCTGATTCATATCAATACCGGTATCAATAATTGAAACTAGCATACCAGTGCCATCAAGCTTATACTTTTTAAAAGCCTCACCTACACCTTGTAAAACACGTGCATTGTTTTCCATTGTCCGGAATTTACGTGCTTTGTGAGCAGATTCAATTTCAGGCTCTTTTCTAAGTTCTAATACCATATTCTGAGGCATGGTTACCTCAAATGCATTCACCAAGTATCCAAGCTGACGGCGAACCTTCATCTTATATTTTTTGCACCATTGAGGGAGAAGTTTATTTTGTTGATTCTTACGTTCTGAAGCAATACTTTTTCCAATGCCACCTTTACCTTTAAGAGTAACTACAACATTTACTTCTTCTTTAGAATTAAAGTCAAATTCGTTTTTATACGCTTTTTTATAATCTTCTATAGCTTTTTCAAGCAATGAACCTTTATAAGATTCTTCCGTACCTTCATTCTTTTTATTTTCAGCAAAATCTTTAATAGCTCTTTTAATTTCTGCTTCTGTAGGCACATGACCTGAATCAGCAGCTTTGCTGAGCAATTTATTTGCACCAGAAATTGTGGTTTTATCAGATTTTTTATTAACATTTACGTTTGATACAGTTTCTGCGTATGCTGTAGTTAATCCGGAAAGCGGCACGATAAGGGTTGCTGTAGCAACTCCTAATGCAGCTAAGCGAGTTAAATATGATGCTCTTTTGAACTTCATAAATACGCTCTCCTTCAATGAAATACTTATAAAATATTTTTCACAAGCCTAGCATTGAGGAAAATAAAAAAAAAACATAAATATGTAAATTTTTATGCATAAACAGTTAAAAAATACGAATCAACCCACAAAGAACGGCTAAATATAGCCATTTCTAAAGAGAAAATTTTTCAGAATTGCGTTGATTATACAACTATAAATTAACATGTTGTTCACACAAAAGATTCAAAACTCGTTTTTTGTTACTATTTTTTATAAATATTGCTTATATTTATAAACATATGTTACTTTAGATAAACTTCTTATCGAAATTTTTCCGAAATATAAAATGTGAAACCAAAAAGTGTTATAGCACTAATAACAAAACACGACACGCCGTAACTTGCAAATAAATCGATTCTGAGTATAGTTATTACTCGGCTCAAGAAATGACCAACGCCCCTTTAGCTCAGTTGGTTAGAGCAGCTGACTCTTAATCAGCGTGTCCAGGGTTCGAATCCCTGAGGGGGCACAAACAAAACCCAAGCTTTGCGGCTTGGGTTTTTTCGTATTTAGATTTTTCATTATTCACATATGATTTATGGGCTATAGGCCAAAAAGGGGCTATAGGCCAAAAAGTGTGTAAAGCTAAGCTGATTAATCTTCTGGCGTATAAGCCACAGTACACACACCGTTAATAACTCAGTTAACGAACTGAGAAAATAACGGTAATAGGCACGACACTGTTAATAACTCAGTCAGCCAACTGAGAAAGTAAGGGTCATATGTTACTAGTGCAGTACGTAATCTGCGACAGTAACAGCGTTTGACGATTTATTGTTAAATATTCAGCTAATACATGTTTCGAACACCAAAGAACATAAGAAATAACCCACATTCTATATGCCGCGAGCCGTACTGCTATAAGGGTTATGAACTGATTTTTTACACACTTTTTGTCCGGGTGGCGAATGTGCAGAAAACAGATTTGATTACCGCAAAACCCTTGTATTGCAATGCGTGAGACATGATTTATTACACACTTTTTGGCCTATAACCCCAATATTCCAACAAAAGACTGACTCTCAGACACACTTTCGCCATTTACACAATAACATTTAAAAAAAAAACAATGTTGTGATAATTTTTGTGATAACTATAAAAAAGTAAAAATTCAAAACACGCTAAACAACGCCAAACAACACACCAAACAACACAAAACGATCTATGTGTAATTCTTCAACAGAAAATACAAAAAGACCCCACGATTTTCCTCATGGGGTCTTTTCTAAGACTTAACTAATATCTTCAGTTAGAAAAAATACTAGGCAAGAATCTTGGTCACACGACCAGAACCAACGGTACGGCCACCTTCACGAACTGCGAAGGTCAAGCCCTCTTCCATTGCGATAGCCTGGATCAACTCAACAGTGAAGGTTGCGTGATCGCCTGGCTGAACCATTTCGATGCCGTCTGGCAAGGTGATAACGCCAGTAACATCGGTGGTACGGAAGTAGAACTGTGGACGGTAGTTGGAGAAGAATGGCGAGTGACGGCCACCTTCGTCCTTGGTCAAGACGTAAACTTCGCCTTCGAACTTGGTGTGTGGAGTCACAGAACCTGGAGCAGCCACAACCTGACCACGCTCAACGTCGGTACGGTTGATACCGCGGAGAAGAAGACCAGTGTTATCGCCAGCCTCTGCCTCATCCATCTGCTTGTGGAAGGTCTCGATAGAGGTGACGGTGGTGGTCTGGGTATCGCGCAAACCAACAATCTCAACTGGGGTGTTGATTGGGAGCTTACCACGCTCAACACGACCGGTGACAACGGTACCACGACCGGAGATGGTGAACACATCTTCGATTGGCATCAAGAATGGCTTGTCAAGATCGTGAGTTGGGGTTGGGATGTACTCGTCAACAGCCTTCATGAGTTCCTTGACGGTCTCTACCCACTTGTCGTGGTCTGGAGCGTCATCATGCAAAGCGCCGTAAGCGGAAGTACGGATGACTGGGCAATCGCGATCGAAGCCGTTTTCTTCGAGGAGGTCACGAACCTCTTCTTCAACGAGATCGATAAGCTCTTCGTCGTCAACCATATCGCACTTGTTCAAAGCAACAAGAATTTTTGGAACGCCGACCTGCTTAGCAAGCAAGACGTGTTCACGGGTCTGAGCCATTGGACCGTCGGTAGCAGCAACCACGAGGATTGCGCCATCCATCTGAGCGGCACCAGTGATCATGTTCTTAACGTAATCAGCGTGGCCTGGGGCGTCCACGTGAGCATAGTGGCGTGCAGCCGTCTGATACTCGATGTGGGCGATGTTAATGGTAATGCCGCGCTCCTTCTCTTCTGGAGCGGCGTCGATCTGATCGAAGTCATACTGAGGGTTCAGATCTGGATACTCGCCATGCAGCACCTTAGAAATAGCCGCGGTCAAGGTAGTCTTACCGTGATCAACGTGACCGATGGTACCAATGTTAACATGCGGCTTAGTACGCTCGTACTTTTCCTTTGCCATGTGTTTGTCCTCCTGGACGTCTCGTAGTTTGCTTCACAACCTTATGTGAAGCCTCTCGCTACATATTTACTGGGTTTCTGGGTTAGGTGCCACTTCGGTGCCAGAACCCAGTCAACGTACGAAATTCTAGCGTTGACTAGGGACACAAAACACCGAAGTAGCGTGCGCTTTTACTCGCCGCGCTGGGCTTTAATAATCTCGTCCGAAACAGCCTTTGGAACTTCCGCGTAAGAGTCCATCTGCATGGTGAACATTGCACGTCCCTGAGTCTTGGAACGAAGATCACCAATGTAGCCGAACATCTCGCTCAGTGGAACCTTAGCGTCAATAACCTTAACGCCAGTAGCGTCGGTCATAGACTGAATGTTTCCACGACGGGAGTTCAAATCGCCCATAACGTCACCCATGTACTCTTCTGGAGTACGAACTTCCACTGCCATAATTGGCTCGAGGATTACTGGGTGAGCCTTAGGAGCAGCTTCCTTGAAGCACATGGAACCTGCAATCTTGAAGGCCATTTCCGAAGAATCAACGTCGTGAGTCTGACCGTCGGTAACGGTTGCTTTAACGCCAACCACTGGGAATCCTGCCAAAACGCCAGATTCCATAGCTTCCTGCACACCTGCGTCGATGGAAGGAATGAATTCCTTAGTAATGTGGCCGCCAGTGACCTCGTTAACGAACTGATAGACTTCGCCAGATTCTGGATCGATTGGCTCGAAGTTCATCAAAACCTTTGCGAACTGACCAGAACCACCAGTCTGCTTCTTGTGGGTGTATTCCTGGTTCATAACAGCCTTACGAATGGTTTCACGATAAGCAACCTGTGGCTTACCAACATTCGCTTCGACCTTGAACTCGCGGCGCATACGATCCACAATAATGTCGAGCTGAAGCTCGCCCATACCAGAAATCAAAGTCTGACCAGACTCTTCATCGGTCTTAACCTGGAAGGTAGGATCCTCATCAGAAAGCTTAGCCAAAGCCAAGCTCATCTTTTCCTGATCTGCCTTCGTCTTTGGCTCCACAGCAACCTCGATAACAGGATCTGGGAAGGTCATGGATTCCAAAGAAATTGGGTTCTTTTCGTCGCACAAAGTATCACCAGTGCTGACATTCTTCAAACCAACGAAGGTGTAAATGTTTCCAGCTTCTGCAGAATCTACAGGATTTTCCTTATCTGCGTGCATCTGGAAGATCTTACCAACACGTTCCTTCTTGGACTTGGTGGAATCGTACACAGAATCGCCTGGCTTAACTTCACCAGAATACACGCGCACGAACACAAGCTTTCCATAGAATGGATGGGTTGAAATCTTGAACACCAAAGCTGCAAATGGATCGGTGTTTACTGGCTTACGATCAATTTCAACAGATTCGTCGCTTGGATCAAAGCCCTTAATAGATGGAACATCTTCTGGGCTTGGAAGGAAGTCAACAACAGCATCCAGCATTGGCTGAACGCCCTTATCCTTGAATGCAGAACCGCAAGTTACTGGGAAGGCTTCGCGAGCAATAGTAAGCTTGCGAATACCCGCGCGCATTTCTTCTTCAGAAAGCTCTCCAGATTCGAGGTACTTCTCAAGCAACTCTTCGTCAGCTTCTGCAACCTGATCCATAAGCTCGGCACGATATTCTTCTGCACGCTCCTGCAAGTCTGCAGGAATGTCAACGGTGTCGTAGTGGGCACCCATATCGTCCTTAACGTCATTCCAGACGTAAGCCTTCATACGAATCAAGTCAACAACACCAAGGAAGTCGTTTTCAGCACCGATTGGAAGCTGAATAACGAGTGGCTTAGCGCCAAGCTTTTCCTTAATGGTCTTAACAGAATAGTAGAAGTCTGCGCCCAACTTATCCATCTTGTTGATGAAGCAAATACGTGGAACGCTATACTTATCAGCCTGACGCCAAACGGTTTCAGACTGAGGCTCCACGCCTTCCTTACCATCAAACACTGCAACAGCACCGTCAAGAACACGCAAAGAACGCTCAACCTCTGCGGTAAAGTCAACGTGTCCTGGTGTATCGATGATGTTGATCTGGTAGCGATCGTCAGTGTCATGAGTCTGACGCTGCCAGAAGCAAGTGGTTGCAGCAGACTGAATAGTAATACCGCGTTCCTGCTCCTGTGCCATGAAGTCCATGGTGGATGCGCCATCGTGAGTTTCACCGATCTTGTAATTCTTACCAGTGTAGTAAAGAATACGCTCGGTGGTAGTAGTCTTACCAGCATCGATGTGCGCCATGATGCCGATGTTACGAACCATATTCAGGTCGTTAAGCACATCTTGTGCCATATTATTATCCTTAGCTCTTTAAGATACCGATTATCTTGTGGATTACCAGCGATAGTGAGCAAAAGCCTTGTTTGCTTCTGCCATCTTGTGGGTATCCTCGCGGCGCTTTACAGAAGCACCCAAGCCATTGGAGGCATCGAGAATTTCGTTAGCCAAACGCTCAGCCATAGTCTTCTCACGACGAAGGCGGGAGAAGTCGGTAAGCCAGCGCAAGGACAAAGTGTTTGCACGAGCAGGCTTAACTTCGACTGGCACCTGGTAGGTTGCACCACCGACGCGGCGGGAACGAACCTCAAGGCTTGGACGAATGTTATCGAGAGCGCGCTTCAAAACAGAAACTGGCTCCTGCTCGGTCTTTGCCTTCACCTGCTCAAGAGCAGTGTAGACGATGTTTTCTGCGATGGACTTCTTGCCATCGAGAAGAATTTTGTTAATCAACTGAGCCACGACGGTCGAGCCGTAGATTGGATCAGGAAGCAGCTGATGCTTTTTTGCAGGTCCTTTACGTGACATGTTTTACTTCGCCTTCTTTGCTCCATACAGGGAACGACCCTGCTTGCGGTCCTTAACACCCTGGGTATCGAGAGCACCACGCACGATGTGGTAACGCACACCTGGGAGATCCTTCACACGGCCACCGCGCACGAGCACAATGGAGTGCTCCTGCAAGTTATGACCTTCGCCTGGAATATAGGCGGTTACTTCAATACCCGAGCTGAGGCGCACACGAGCAACCTTACGAAGCGCAGAGTTTGGCTTCTTAGGAGTGGTGGTGTACACACGAGTGCACACGCCACGACGCAACGGGCTACCTTTCAAGGCCAAAGTCTTTGACTTCTTAGGCTTGGCCTGACGTCCCTTACGGACGAGTTGTTCAATCGTAGGCAACTTAAGTTCTCCGATTCATTGTTATCTTCTATTTGGTGAAAACCGCCACACTGCAGCACACCTTAAACCATGAATCGGTTAAAAGAGTAAAAGCCACAGTCCACCGGCCCGATGGCCCTCGTGCCTCCAGCCACGCATTACTGCGCGCTATCCTTGGCACTTGGGATATCCCAACGAGAACACCTATAACATAAGGCGCACCGTTGGCACACACGAATTACTATTATACATCCTTGCTTGACAATTAAAATACGCTTAAATAAGATCCGCTTAAACGAACTACTTTAAAATAGGTCTCGCGGGAGCAGAAACATCAAGACGTTGCCTGTTTCCAATTTTGCTAGGATCATTGATAATCACGTCTACAATCGCCTTTTTAAGATCTAAATCTGAAGAATCACCCCAAACAATTACACGATGAATTTCTACATTAGAAACAGTGGAAGAAATCTCAGTTTCAACAGAATCCTGAGTTCTGGCACTAACTCGCGTTACATGTGAACGAAAATCTTCAGACAAAGAACTTACAATTTTCAACGCCTCACGTACAGCCTTACTGCTCAAACTCTTGTGAACGTCTGTAACTTCAATAACTGGAATGCCTGTAGTAGGAACATTTTCAACTGCATTAAGAACTCTACCTTTAACGTCAACAGCTGTTAATTTTTCACTACCGTGAGATTTAAGCATCGCAGCAGGCTTTTGCGCCCTAACCGTTATTTGCAATCCTTGAGGGAATTTTTTTGAAACCTTAGCTTCTGTAACACCAGGTATGTTATTAAGTTGCTCAATTATTTCTTGAGATGACACTAAAAACAGCGATTTATTTACCTGATTAGATGCAATAGACGAAATTTTTTGCTCACTAACCCATTCGTTAGAGCCAAGAATACTAATATTTTCAGACTTAAGTCTAAATATAGGAGAAAAGAATAGAACCCAACATAGCAATGTTATAGATGCAATTATCAGAAAACTATAGAGTAATCTCAACAGAATCGTACGTAAACTAGCGAACTTTTTTTCTTTTTCTCTAGCACTGAAATCTATAACTTTAGGCCTAGAAACAATACCCAATGGTCCAGCGGTTGAACGCAAAGTCTGTTTTACAAAATCAACTACAGAAAGTCTCCTAGCATCTACAAAAGTGTTTTTAGAAGCATTATTTTTTGTAGATTCACCCGATACAGAAAACTCTGCAGTTACAGAAGACGCAGAAGATTTAGATGCAGTTGTAGGCACGGAAGATGTAACAAACTCAATAGAACTATCAGATGTAGTTAAATTCGATTTTGCTGTTCTACCTTTTTTGCGCAATGATTTTTTAGAAATCAGGTTACGATTTTCCGCATCGTTTCCAGTCGTACTAGATACAGTACGACCTTCAGACTTGCTAAAAATCACACGCCCCATACACTACCTCTTAAATCAGCTTACGACTTTTATCTGCTTTAAAGTTTTATAAACTCTTATAAACTCACAAACTTTTGGAACTCAATGCTTCAAGCATAACAGATGTCATAGCTGTGATACTTCCTGCTCCAACAGTAAACAGCACATCGCCATTTTTTGCTCGATTAGCCAATTTTAGAGCACCTTCACGCATATCTTCCACTGCCTCGATATTAGACGTAATATCATCTTTCCTAGCTACATCAACAATAGTTGACGCGTGAATATCTGGGAAATCTTCCTGTTTTTCTCTAGCTGGGAAAATTCCAGTGACGATCACGTCATCTGCAAGAGATAATGCAGATGCAAATTCGTGCGCAAAAGAGCGAGTTCTAGAAAACAGGTGCGGCTGGAAAAGAACACGAATACTAGCATTCGGATATCTTCTTCTTGCAGCGCGCAAAAGAGCATCTATTTCCGTAGGATGATGCGCGTAATCGTCTACAACCGTTACTCCATTAACACACCCACGGATATCGAATCGCCTAGAAGCCCCACGGAAACTAGAAGCACCATCTGCCGCATCTTTAGAGCTCATGCCTAAAAGCATCGCAGCAATAATAGCAGCACATGCGTTCCTAGCATTATGCAATCCTGGAATTATAAGATTAACGTCTATAAAATCGCCATTAAATTCAATAACAAACGATTCACTTCCGCTACCCGTTTTTTCACTTTCATGCTCAATAAAAGCAAATTTTACAAAACTTTTCACTCGATCATTCAACAAAGAAACATTATCTTTATTACTTGCGTAAACGATTGTTTTTTTAAGAGAATCATCGCTTAAAGCATCTAAAACGGCACGAGCACCATCATCATCTGCACAAATCACAATATGCCCAAGAGCATGGCTTAAATGTTCAACAAAAGCCGAGCGATAATTTTGCGCATTTCCATAATGATCCAAATGATCCGCTTCAACATTTGTAACAATTGCAATATACGGATTATATTTTTCAAAGCTGCCGTCGGATTCATCCGCCTCCGCAACCATAACGATTCCGCTGCCAGCATGGCCTCCGTCTATTTCACCACCATCTTGTGCTTGAATAGATCCGCCAATCGCATAACTCGGGTCTGCTAGATCACCTTTACCACAAACTCGCAAAATATGTGCTAAAAGTGAGCTTGTTGTAGTTTTGCCATGCGCTCCAGCAACAGTTACTCCCCTTTTAGCACTTAAAAGCAAGGATAAGATATCACTTCTGTGTACAAGTTTCACACCATTTTGATAAGCAGCAATAATTTCAGGATTACTCGGCTTAATCGCACTAGAATACACAAGAATATCGGAATTTTTTACATGACCTGCACTTTGACCTATTTTTACATTTATCCCAAGTTCTTCTAAGCGTCTTGTGTGGTCATTTTCTTGACAATCACATCCACTTACTTCTACCCCTTCTTCGTGTAACATTTCTGCCAAAACGCTCATTCCAGCTCCGCCTATTCCAATAAAGTGAACAGAGCCTAACGAAGATATAGTCTGGTCTGCTTCAAATGCTGAGCGCATAGGATTCATATTAATATTCATAATTATCTTCTGCTTTCTTTTGCAATATCAAGAATATATTTTGCCATTACGCTTGCAGCATCACGAATGCCATATTTCCAAGATTTTTCACGCATTTGTTCAAGACGATTTGTATTGTCAAGCAATTTCAACACATTGTCACGAATCCAGTCAACAGTAAAATCAGAATCGCTAACCATAATCGCTCCTCCTGCATCCACAACAGGCTGTGCGTTAAAACGCTGCTCACCATTACCAATCGGCAGCGGAACATAAATTGCAGGAAGACCAATAGCAGATATTTCTGCAACAGTACCAGCGCCAGACCTACAAATCACCAAATCTGCACAAGCAAAAGCCCAGTCGATCCTCTCCAAATATTCACAAATATGATAATCACCTAAACCTGCATGCTCTGGCTTAACGTCGTTTATTTGATTAAGACCAGCCACTCGCGCAACATTATCTTTAACTTCTTTAGACTTTCCAGAACCCGTAAGATGAACTATTTGAGCACACTTAAGCAAATCGCCAGCAGCAATAGAAACAGAATCGTTCAAACTTTTAGCACCTAAAGACCCACCCGTAACAAGTACAATAGGTCTACTTGGATCTAATCCAAGCTTTTTAGCACCTTCTACCCTGGCTAAATCAGAATCTTGTGTAATTTGTGCGCATAAATCAGATATCGCTTTTCTAAGAGGCAAACCGACTCGTAACGCTTTTGTGCACGAACCTAATTTTGAGCATAAACCAGTGCCATCATAAACACAACCAATCATGTTAGCCCAACGCGCACCAAGTTTATTTGCCATTCCAGCACGAGCATTCTGCTCATGAATAACAATAGGCAATCTCATGCTGTGCGCTTGCGAATAAACAGGAGCAGAAGCATAACCACCAAAACCAACAACAACATCAGCGCGTCTTTTTTTCAGTATTTCACGAACCTTATTCTTTTCACGAACCCATTTAAAAGGAAACTTAAACATGTATAAATTAGGTTTTCTAGGAAAAGGAACTTTCTCAATAACATCAAGCGGTAAACCAGCTTGTGGAACAAGAGTTTTTTCTAATCCAACATTAGTTCCAATAACACTAATTTTTACAGATTCATCTAAATCTTTTAATGCGCTAGCTACAGAAAGAAGAGGATTAACATGACCTGCTGTTCCGCCCCCTGCTAAAACAACATGCAAAGAACCTTCATCGACATTATCGACAGATGAATCAGAGTTCACATCTTCCATATAAACCACCTACATTCAAGCTAGAGTGAATCTAAAATAAATTTAAATCAATCTAAAACCACTAATTATAATAATTTCTAACCTAATCTAAAACTTTAATCTAAGACTAAACAATTAGACAATAACCAGACTTTAACGTTTATTGTCATCCTCACTAGAAACTGACTTAATACTGCTATTAACACTAGGCTTAATATAAGGGTTACTTCTAATAAAACAGTCCGCAACACCAATACTCAACAAGCACATAACTAAAGACGAACCACCAGCAGAAATAAACGGCATAGGAACACCCATAACAGGAAGAACTTGAACCACAACCAATATGTTTATTAAACCCTGACCTACAATCCATGTAGCAATACTTATAAGAGATATCGAAACAAACTTACTATGAGATTGCAATGCGGAAGTTAACAAACACCATCCAATAACAATATAAAGAAGAATCACACAAGACGCTACAAAGAATCCCATTTCTTCGCCGATAATCGCAAAAATAAAATCATTATGAGCATAAGGTAGATAATTCCATTTTTCTCGAGAATTACCTATGCCAACACCCATAAGACCACCAGAAGCCATAGCGTATTGCGCATGAATAGCTTGGAAGCACACGCCTTTTATAGACTTAGCATCACAACCATGGATAGTCGCAAGAATACGCCTCATACGATTTTGACTAGTAATAACCAACAATAAAACAGCTGCAGATGCAGATATAAGAGCGACAACAAGCCACTTTGTAGGGAATCCTCCTATATAAAATGCGACTACGGCTATAAGAAGAATAATCAACGCAGTACCAAGATCTTTACCAGCAACAACAAGAAGCAATGAAACTCCAAGAGCCGCTACAGACGGAATGTATGCGCGCATTTGAACACGCTCATAAGCTTTCTTAGCCAATATAAGAGCCATAGGAAGCCAAATACATATAGCTAACTTGGTTATTTCTGCAGGCTGCATTGTAAAAGGACCTATCTTAATCCAGCTAGCATTACCATTAACCTCATGTCTAATTCCTGGCACAAAAGTCAAAAATTGCATAAAAACAGATATTGCGTAAATAACAATAATCTTACTTTTATAGAAATCGACTGGAAGACGAGAAAAAATCAAATAACCAATAAATCCAATAATGCAATAAATCAATTGACTTATTCCAGAACCCCAAGGACCTGCTCCATAAGTAATCATAGTCACTGAGGAACTTGAAAAAACCATAAATAAGCCGAAAACGGAAAGCATTGCAACAGATATTCTTAAACCATACAAACACCATAATGGGTTAAATATGCTACGAATACCAACGTATTGTTTAAAAGCATGACTGTTTTCATTAAAAGTTTCATACGCTCTTGACGATTTAGTAGAACGCTGTTTTTTACTAGAAGAAAACAATCGCAAAGGCTTTTTATTAGCATTGTTAGGATTAGATTTTTTGCTATTCACGTTCATGACTATTAACCCATCGCTCAGATTCTTTAGCAAAACGAGATCCGCGATCCGCATAAGACACAAACTGATCCATTGATGCACACGCTGGAGCCAGCAACACAACATCTCCTTGTTTTGCATAACATCCAGCAGCATCAACTGCTTTAGAAATAACTTTTTGACCTAGAGAAGAATCTGGGCTAATAGTCTTATCGTTTTCCACTTTTTTAAGAACAGAATCATCCGCATAATCAAAAGACTCACAACCTGTTCCATCTGGAGAAACAATAGTTACTGGAATATCTTTTCCATTAGCATTAAGAGCCTCTATAATCGGTTTTTGATCTACACCAATCACAACAGCAGCCTTTATAATACTTCTATTATCTTTAACTAGATCTTCAAAACAACCGCCTTTTGCAAGCCCCCCAACGATCCAAATTACAGATTTTTTACCAAAACTAGAAATAGATGCTGCTGCAGCGTGAGCGTTAGTAGCCTTTGAATCATCTACAAAACGAATCGAGTGTTCAGGAAGATCATCGTTAGCATTTAAAGTTGCAACAGTTTGAATCCTGTGACCTCCTGGAGCAAAGTTACACAAAGCTTTTACAGCATTTTCAACATCTGGATTCAACCCTAATGTAAGAGCTAAAGCAGTCAAAGCATCTGCAAGAAGATGAGGATATACGCTTCCGTCTGGTTCGCATAAATGCTTAAGATCCCTTAGCTCCACTAATTTAACTGGATCTCCAACTTTTCCGCCAGCAACACCACTCTTATCTACAATCCAACCATTTTCAACACCTATTTCTCCAGATTCTGGAGGTTCAAGTGTAAAACCAATTTTCTTACAACCATCTTCTACTTGAGCGTTACTTGCAAGTTCACTTACTCTAGGATCCTGAGCATTATAAACAAGAGCCTTTTTAACCCCATTAAAAACTTTAGACTTGTCTTT
Organism: Gardnerella sp. DNF00476; assembly: GCF_049262735.1. Classification (NCBI taxonomy): domain Bacteria; kingdom Bacillati; phylum Actinomycetota; class Actinomycetes; order Bifidobacteriales; family Bifidobacteriaceae; genus Gardnerella; species Gardnerella sp. DNF00476. The sequence goes on along the minus strand of NZ_CP058401.1, from coordinate 1,187,940 downwards.
TGCGTAAGCTTCAATCCCACCGTGCCAATCTAAATGATCCGCAGCAATATTAGTAATAGCTGCACAATCTAATCTCATCGAATTAGTAAAATGAAGCTGGAAAGAGCTTAATTCTACACACAAAACATCATGTTCTGATTCCATAGCAGCGTGAGAAACCGATTTTCCAATATTTCCTACTGCAGGAGCATCAAAACCACAAGCAGTTAGCATTTCGGAAGTCATCTCTGTAGTGGAAGTTTTTCCATTCGTACCAGTGATTCCAACCCAAGGTGCAGGATTATTGGTTTTATCTGAGTTTACACGAACAAGCCAAGCAAGCTCCACTTCACTAATAACTGGAATATTACGCTTCTGCGCTTCTAGAATAAAAGGTGTACGAGGATTAAAAACAGGAGATGTTACAACAGCATCTATATTATCCCAATCAATCTTGGAAAAATCGTGTACCTGAGCCTCTTCCTTACGCTCATCTGCAGTAATCGCTGTAGCACCAACAGATTTAAGCACTTCTACAGCACCAATGCCAGAAACACCAAGACCCGCCACAAGAACATTATTGAATGGGAACTTCTTGTGGAACGACAATTCCCTAAGCAAGCAATCTTCTGCAACGCTGCTCATATTATTTAACCCTCACCAATTACCAAGTAGATACTCAATTACTAAGTCAATGCTAATCGTTAAGTCAGAACTAATCGTTAAATCAGTAACCCAGAATGACCAGCCCAATCCGCATAAAACATCATCAATGCAGAAAGTACAAACATAAGCTCAATCATCCAAAAACGGACAACGACTTTACCTTCTGCCCAGCCAACAAGCTCAAAATGATGGTGTATAGGAGCCATTTTAAACACTCGCTTATGCGTAAGCTTAAAACATCCAACCTGAATTACATCACTACATGCTTCTATAACAAATAGTCCGCCCAAAATAACAGCTAGGAACTCGGTATGAGTAGCTATAGAAAGAGCAGCAAAAAGACCGCCTAATGCCAATGATCCCGTATCTCCCATAAATACCTGAGCAGGATTTGAGTTGTACCATAAGAATCCAAAGCAGGCAACAGCTGCACAAACAGCAATAATAGTCAAATCAAGAGGGTCAGATACTGCGTACGAGAAACCAAAATGACCGCCACCTTTAACGTGGTAACTTTCCCAGAACGCAATCATAGCGTAACCAGCAAAAGCAATCATTGAAGAGCCAGAAGCTAAACCATCTAAACCATCTGTAAGATTTACAGCATTAGACCAAGCCGCCATCAAGAAGTTAACCCAAATAATAAAAACCACAATTCCTACGACTTGCCCAAACATTGAAAAATCAAGGAATGGTTTTTCAATAAAGCTCATACCAGCCTGAGCACTAGCAATACCAGACTGAGTTGGTAGCATTAGAGCCAAAAGTGCGTAAATGCTTGCAAAAATAATTTGACCAACCAGCTTTGCACGAACCGAAAGACCAAGATTCTGTTTTTTACGAACTTTTGCAAAGTCATCAATGAACCCAAGGAAACCCATAGAAAGCATTGCAAAAAGCACAAGAACCGCAGACCAAGATGGAGTACGCCCAACAGAGAAGTATCTGTAAAGAGCAGAAGCAGCCCAACCAACTACAACAGCAAGGTTTATAACAACACCTCCCATTGTAGGAGTTCCACGTTTAACTAAATGAGATTGTGGACCGTCCTGACGAATGTACTGACCGTAATTTAAACGGTGTACTAAGCGGATTAAAAGCGGCGTACCGACAATAGTAACAATCAGCGATACCACAATTCCCACGATAAGCGCAATCACAGGTTAACCTCCGTATGTTCATTAAGACTCTCATTAAGTTTAGACCAGCGTTCAGCTAACACGCTCAAGCCTGAAGCATGAGACCCCTTCAATAACACAACACTACTCGAATGCGCGGCCACAAGGTTCCACACAACGTTATCCGCCTCAGTGCAATCATGAACAAAATATACGCCATTTTCAACATCAAGGCTCTTATTCTGCCAATTATCTTTAGCACCTTTATAAATGCAACCAGCTAGTTCATCTAATTTTTTATCAAACTTAGAACCAACAGCTATTAGCGCATCAATATTATGCTTTGCAACATATTCGCCTATTGATTCATGCATATTATTCTCATTAGAACCAAGCTCTAACATAGATCCAAGAACTGCTATTCTAAAAATATTATTCTTTTTACTTGTTAGATCTTCTTCAGCATTAACGTTTAAATTATGTAAGTCATGATTTTCATAAGAACACAATCCATCAATTCCAGCCTTCATGGAATCAGGGTTTGCATTGAATGAATCGTCAATAAGCGTAAAAACATTATTATTGTTAGAAATTTTAGAAAGCTGCATTCTATGCGGACTAATATGCGAAACTTCATGCAAAACTTTAGCAATACTCTCAAGATTCATTCCAAAATATCTTGCCACATTAGAAGCAGCCATTGCATTCATAACATTATGCTGTCCCTGTATAGCAAGATGGACTCTAACTGAGTTTTTAAACTTATCCTCATTCTTCTCATTAAGAACAAATTCTGCACAACCCATTTCATCTAATGAAATATCACTTGCAGACAATTGGTAATTGCCATTGTTAGATGCGTCAAAATCACCTTCCGTATTGGTGTTTTTACCAAACCAACGCAATTTATCTTGATCAGCTAAAGAACGCATTGCAGATACTCGAAAATCATCAGCATTTAAAATTGCTATTCCGTGTGCAACAAGACCTCTAACAATCTCACTTTTTGCCTGAGCAATTCTTTCTACAGAACCAAACTCACCTAAATGCGCAACACCCACCTTCAATACAACAGCTAAATCAGGAGGAGCTATTGTGGTTAGTTTTGCGATTTCGCCAACATGATTTGCTCCCATTTCTGCAATAAGGAATCTCGTGTTTTCATTTACTTGCAAAGATGTTAACGGCAAACCAATTTCATTATTAAAAGATCCAATTGGTGCAACAGTGTTACCGAGCGTTGAAAGAAGAGCCTTGAGCATATCTTTTGTAGTGGTTTTTCCTACTGAACCAGTTATGCCGATAATACTAAATGGTGTATTTAACGCGCGGCGACGCTCAAGATTGTGTTTTGCTAAAAGTCCAAGAGCTTCAACCGAATTTTCAACAACTATTTGAGCAATTTTACTATTATTAGACTCATCTAACTTTACAAAATGCTCCACTATTGCAATTTTTGCACCAAGTTCTGCAGCTTTTTGAACAAAATCATGACCATCAACACGATCGCCTGGTATTGCTACAAATATGGAAGAATCCACAACTTTACGAGAATCACTTGTTGCATAAATAACAACATCATTATCTGAAATAACAACATCATTATCTGTTATGCAAAATTTCTCAGAAGTAATACTATGGTTTTCTTTTACTAAACAACCACCTATAAAAAGTCTGCCATTAACCGCAGCAGCTACTTCTCTAACACTCATAGGCATCATACGCATATTATTGGTCGTTGTATTATTGCCCAAAGTCTTATTTTGCATCATAACCTCGTTATTTTCCCAACATTGGTTTCATTTGCTTTGCAACAAATCTATTAATCATCAACACGTTTCTGAACACTACTTTAATTAACACTACTTTAATTCATGAGACACTCGTAACGCGCTTTTAATAGTTCCTCTTCTAACTCCAGCTGCAAGAACCATCGCTATTGAAAGAGAAAGATGTTTGTGAACATCCTTGCCACCAATCTGATCTGCTAAAGCAGCTAACTCATCTGATTCACGGGAACGCATAACGCAATAAGATCTTTCATGACTTACAAACCCATAACGTTGTTGAAGAGTATAAAAACTTATTACTGGTCGCGCGGACTTCATACTTTCTTCATCTATAGCGGAATCATCATTTTGATTTTTGATAAAACTATTTTCGTAATGTTTATCAGATTTATTAGCAGAAGTTCTATAAGAAGAAATATCAGATACGCTATCGGATTCACTATGAGATTCACTATCGGAATTAAGTGATTCGACTTTTTGCTGCGATTTTGAATTCTGATTTAATGTAGTATCAGAATCATACTTCTTTTTATTATATGAATGATTATCTGCATTATCATCTGCATGACTTGCATGATTTGCATGACTATCAAATTTTGAAGTATTAGAGTAAGGATCAGAATAAGAAGAGTCGCTTGCATATAAGTCAAGGCTTCCAGCCATTGCTAAAGCATTATTGCTTTCAACTCCAAGGACATCAACGTTAACAGACTGCAATGCATCTTTACTAAGAGTTGCAGAATTTAATGCTATTACAACAGCTGCAGCGCCATCTTCTACACACACAGACAAGTTATGCTGTATATCAATTATTCCCATAGGATACTCTAAATCTAACTCTCTTTGAAGAGAGCTAGACCCAGCTGCACTAATAATACCAACTGGATTGCCGAGCATATGAAGAAAATCAGCCAAACGTATAACATTTGCGTAAATCTCATCATCACTATCTCCTGCAACTGCAAAAGTTGCTATAAAAGATGACGGATCGCAATTAACATCACAAGCTAGCTTACCGAGAGTTATTGGATTATTAGAAGATACCAGCAGAGGAATGCCTACACTCATTGCTTCAGATCTAAACTCTGGAGGAACCATTGCAGCATACGCTCCAGCATCTCTAGCAGCCTCTAATTGTCTCTTATCTACTCGAGATGAAGGAACAAAAAGACAACCTGGTTTAACACTTCTAACATCACAAGCTAATGATGTAATAGTCACACCAGATGCAAAGGAAGGAATTACCTCAAAACCATACTGTTCAGCAGCAAAACCAAGCGTCACTCTGGTTCTGGAAAATTCATCAACAGCATTCATACTCGCACTCGCCCTTATTTGTTGTATATCACCATTCTACAGCAATAGGGTTGCTACGAGGAGTAGAAACTGGAACATCATACTTTTGCATCAAGAATTCTCCAATTGCTTTCAAAAGAGGTGCTGCTGCAACAACGCCGAAAGTTCCCTGAGGATTACTTAATGCCACTGTAATAGCAAATCGTGGATTATCCACAGGAATGACTCCAGCACAATCTGCAACGATAGAACTTAATCCTCCACCGAATCCCGCTACTTCTGCAGTACCACTCTTAGCAGCAACACGGTATCCATTAATTGATATAAAGTTCTTGTAAGATTCCGCTGTGCTTTCCATAGCATTCAACATTTGCGATGCTACATGTTCATCCAAAACGCGAGTTGCCTGAGGTCTCTTGTGCTCTGAAACACGTCCATGAGGATCTATTACAGATTTGATTATTGACTGTTGGAGCCTTACACCCTTGTTCGCAATAGTCGCAATAGCATTAGTAATTTGCAAAGCGTTAGTGGCATAACCCTGACCAAACAAAACAGTGTTTTGCTTACGACCATCCCATGCTTGTACGCTTGGAAGAAGACCAGGAGATTCACCTTGTAAACCTAAACCAGTATATTGCCCAATTCCAAACTTAGACAAAAACTCATAACGCTTGTTATTAGGATATTTTTCGCCAGCTAAAATCATGCCAACATTAGAAGATTCCTTTAAAATTCCAGCTAATGTTAAACGTTCAATACCATGACTGTGAGAATCATGGAAAACCTGACCTTGTTTGTCTATTGTCCCTGGAACTGAGAATTTGTCGCTGAGTTGACGCGCACCAGATTGAACCATTCCAGCCATGGCAAACACTTTGCCTATAGAACCTGGCTCAAAGATCTGGCTAACCGCTTTAGAAACAGATGCTCTAGCAGCTGAAGAACCAGCTTTAATATCGTCAGTATCTTCTAACGCAAGAATCTCACCAGTGCGAATATCCTGAACAACAGCAATTCCCCATCCAGCTTTGTACTGCTTCATTCCGTCAAGAAGAACTTTTTTAACGTACCAATCTACATCGCTGTCAATGGTTAACTTTATGTCATTACCATTTACAGCATCTTTATATTCGCTAACAGTGCCAGGAATTTTCTCATTTCCAACATTGTTTCCCTGATACTTTTGATATCCATCTGTACCAGTTAAAACTTTATCTTGCGAAAGCTCTAATCCAGATTCACCTATTTCGCCTCTTCTACCCTTTGCCTCTGGTCTAGAGCTTTCTTCGGCATCTTTGACAGAACCAATTAGGGCACCCAAAATAGGACCACTTGAATACACTCGTTCACTACTGTTTTCTGCATAAACACAACCAGAAAGGTTGAGTTTGTCAATTGCACGCTTAACAGAAGGCTTCACATTCCTCTTGATAACTGCGTAACGACCCAATCCAGAAATCTTTCCGCCGATTTCAACAGAGCTCATATGAAGAATTGGAGCTAAAAGACGTGCCACCGCCACGGCACCAGTACCTTCAACATCCTTACCATTAATCGAATGACAATTACCAGCAGTTTGTTTTGTGCAAGGAGTAGGTTTAAACGCCTGCGCATTCATAGGATCAGCAATTATATTGTATCTTTCAACACTTTGAGCAAGAACTGAACCGTTTGTATCTAAAATACGACCTCTTCTAGCAAGAATTGGTTTTGTCCTAATACGTTCTGCTTGAGCCGCCTGAGCAGTAGAACGAGCATTAATAAGCTGTATAAAACTAAGTTTTACTATTGCACATGTTGCAACAAACGCAAAAATAATTGCAACAATTACGCACTTCTTTGCAAAAACTGTGCTATTCATCGCAGCAGTCTTATTAGCAGCAGACCGATTATAGGATCCGTAAGCCTCATAAGAATTCGCATTGTATGTGCTGGACTTTTTAAACCTTGTAAATTGCGATTTTCTTTTAATCAGCTTCAGTAAGCTAAAAACGCGACTAATACCGTCTTTTAGAGACTTACTGGTTTTTGAAAATCCACTGGAATTGCTTGTTCTATTAACTTTGTCTTTAATAGAATTAACAACTCCATTAACTTTGCCTGAATATTTGGCGAAACGTTGCTTGATTTGGCGGCTCATCAATGTTTCTCCTTATCCTTTGGTTTTTGTTGTTGAGATTGTTGTTTAGATTGTTGTGAATCATGCGTCTGCTGTTTGGGCTGTGACTTTTGATTCTTGAGATTAGCCTGTGTTTGAGCTTTCTTAGCATCAAGCATTGCTTTTTCAGCTTTCTTTTTATTTGCATAATCGCTTAAATCAACGGTTATTGCACCTTGCTGCGGAACCATTCCCATTGTTTGCGCTTTTGCTGGAAGATCCGCCTCTAAAGTATCTAATTTTGTTTGCGCTGTTTCTACATCTTGACGAAGCCTAGAAATACTCGATTGTGTAGCAGCTTGTTCAAAAGATATTTCTGCCATTTTTGTGCGCAACAATAGAGATGTTGTAGGAGTGATTACTAAGAACAAAACAACAATAATCACATTAAAAAGAGGCGCTTTACGAGTATTGCTCCACTCTATAACCTTATGCAAGCGGTTCATTACTGTGTAAGATCTGCGGTCTGATGCACTAAATACCAATGGAAGGGATTTTAGAACACGATTTTTCCTTGAATCTCCAACAACTTTTTCTTTTACACGACCTGCAGGAGCTGCTGTTGCAGTAACAGTAGACAATCCAGGAGCACGGTTTTTTAATGGCTTAATCATTAGAACCTACCCCCTTTTTTATGTGCAAATCGTATAGTCGAAGAATTAGATGATTCTTCAATACCTTTAGAAATAGATTCAAATTCCTTAATCCAACGTTCTGGAATATCTCGAATCAGTTCCACTGCACGCAAGCGAACAGACGAAGACCTAGTATTATTTGCTATTTCTTCCTTAGATGCTTTCACAGCTCCTCTAGTTAGCGACCTAAAGAAAGGCTGTGCATCTGCTGGAATAATAGGCATATTCGCTGGAACATCTACTTCTAAGCCATTATTCATGAATCTTTTAACCGCAATATCTTCTAGCGAATGATAAGATTCAACAACAATCCTGCCACCTTGATTTAAACGCAGAGCCAACTTTGGTAGTGTCCTAGCAAGTTTGTCTAATTCTCCATTAACCTCAATGCGAAGAGCTTGGAAAACTCTCTTAGCTGGGTTTCCTGGAGCACGATGAGAACGAGGAATAACGTTATCAACTAATTCAACCAGCTGACCAGATGTGGTAATCGGAGTCTCTTCACGAACTTGAACAATTTTGCGAGCTATTGGACCAGAAAAACGCTCTTGACCATATTCTCGGAAAATATTCGCAAGCTTATGCGAATCATAAGTCGCAAGAATAGTCGCAGCTGTTATGCTTTGTGTAGTGTCCATTCTCATATCTAATGCAGTGTTGTGAGAATATGAGAATCCTCTATCTTCTTCGTCTATTTGCAAGCTAGAAAGTCCCAAATCCATAAATGCTGCATCAATATGGTAGATTGCTAAATCTTCAAGAACTTTGTCAACTTCATCAAATGCTGCATGTACTGGAATAAAACGTTCGTCTAATCCTTCTTCACGCATTCTTTTCGTAGCTAGCTCAAGAGCTTCGCCATCTCTGTCTATGCCTACAAGCGTTGCAAGAGGAGCCGCTTTAAGAAAAGCTGTTGCATGACCAGCGAGACCCAGCGTGCAATCCACAACAACAGAATTCTTGTGGTTTAACGCTGGAGATACTAGATTTACACAATCGTCGAGCAATACTGGTGCGTGTATTGTAGATAAGTCCTTCATTGGATCACCTTTCATTGGATCACCGCCGGAAGAACATCATCTGCAATATCTGCATAATCTTGCTCACGATCTGCAAGGTATTCGTTCCAAGCAGACTTATTCCATATTTCTGCGCGAGTGCCAACACCAATTACAACAATCTCGTCTCCAAGATTTGCGTAATCTCTTAACATTGGTGGAACTACTATGCGTCCCTGCTTATCTGGTTCTTGATCTACAGCGCCAGAAAGAAACACTCGCAAATAGTCTCTTGCAGACTTATTGCTCATAGATGTGCGCTGAATCTGCGTTGTAATACGTTGAAACTCTTGCATTGGCAGTACGTATACGCAACGTTCCTGACCACGTGCCATAACAAAACCATTCCCTAATTGAGATCTAAATTTCGCTGGTAAAGCTACACGACCTTTTCCATCAATTTTTGGAGCATATGTACCAAGAAGAATTGGGGTTTGATTCTGTTGCTGATTCTGATTGCTTATGCCATTACCACGAGAATCTTCATTATTCGGTAAAGGAGTGGAATTAAAAGCCGAATATGGAGCCTGGTTAATGGGTTGCGCAAAAGGAATCTGCTGCATTGGCGGAATCTGCTGTGGCTGATACATCTGTGGCATCACATAATAAGGCTGAGCGTACGCTTGAGGATTTTGCATTGGCATATGCATTTCCTGAGCATTAGCTTGAGCAATATTTTGTGAATCACTGTCAGAGAGATTTTGAGCATGCATAAAGGAGGAATTGGCTTTATTCTGCGCATTATCATCCGCATTATTACGAGCCATAACTCCACCTCCTTTTCAACATGCAATATGCCACTTGCACATCGTTCACCATTTTACCCCATTCCTCACCAAAAATCCCCACTTTTTATAAAAAAATAATATTTTTTTTTCATAAAAGTGCCACTTTATGCATTCGTCGCAAAAACTTTCTTAGAAAATACCGTGTATAAGCCTCGAGATATACTTAAACGCCTAGTTTTTAGCTCAACATTTAAGAAGAACGGACACAAATGTCTACGTACTCCTCACAACTTAGCGAAGAACAACAAGCAGTTGATTGCACTTACGGACGCTTGGATGACTTGCGTTCTACGGTTCGTACAAGACTTGACGCTGTACGAGCTGCAGGATCACACGGGTCGCCTACTCAGCGCACCGAACGTGATTCATTTGCAACAATGTATGAGGATCGGTTAACTCAACTTAGAGCCGTAGAAGACAGGCTTGTGTTTGGAAGACTTGACGATCGCGAAGGAACAAGACACTACATAGGTAGGATTGGTCTACTCAGTGAAAATCACGATCCTATTCTTACAGATTGGCGAGCAGAAGCTGCGCGACCATTCTATGAGGCGACGCCACGTCACCATGGAAATATCGTTATGCGTAGGCATATAACTCTTAAATTCCGCGAGGTTGTTGGAGTTGAAGACGAGATTCTTGATATTCATGCAGACGAGGTAAACAAGGCTTCTAAGCAGGGAACTCTAACAGGCGAAGGTGCTTTACTAGCTTCACTAGGTTCTCGTAGAACTGGAAAAATGACTGATATTGTTGCAACTATTCAAGCTGAACAAGACCGCATTATTCGTGCTCCTCTTGACCATACTATTGTTGTACAAGGTGGGCCTGGTACTGGCAAAACCGCCGTAGCATTGCACAGGGCAGCATATCTTCTTTATACACATCGTAGAAAGCTTGAAAAATCAGGCGTTCTGATTGTAGGACCAAGCTCGGCATTCTTAAGATATATAGATCAAGTTTTGCCTTCTTTGGGTGAAACTGGTGTTGTAAGTAGAACAATTTCTGATTTAATCCCAAATGTTCATGCTGTTGCAGAAGATACTCCACATGCGGCAAAGCTTAAGGGAATGTATCGCATGAAAAACGTTATTCAGAACGCTGTTTGTGCAAGAATACGTGTTCCTAAAGATTTACCAACGCTACGCATAAACGGGTTTGCTGTACAACTCAAAAAAGAGGATATTGAGCTTGCACAATCAGATGCTCAACGAACACATCAACCTCATAATCAGGCTCGCAAAACTTTCGTAAAGTCAGTTATAAGTTCACTTAGAAATAGATACCTCGAACAGTTAGATTACACTCCTTCGCAGTCTGAAATATCCGATATTACATCGCAGCTTCGTATGGAAGAGAAACTTAAGATTACTCTGAATCTTGCTTGGCTCCCTATGACTGCCACGTGGCTTATTGACCAGCTGTTTTCTAAACCTGAACAACTTCGCATATATGCTCCTTGGTTAAGCGAAGACGATATCCGTGTATTAACTAGACCAAAAGGTAGTCCTCTAACTCGCTCTGATATACCGCTTCTTGATGAGGCTATGGAGCTTCTAGGTGAAGATCCAAAAGTTGAGGCACAAAATGCTGCAAATGCTCGCAAAAAGCTCGAAGAGCAGCAATACGCTTCTGAAACACTTGCTCAAAATGGCATTGGAAATGGAATCGTTACCGCAGATATGCTCATAGAGAACATTCAAGGTGACGATACAAGCATGGTTGCCAATCTTGCTGCGTCAGATAGAGAGTGGACTTATGGTCATGTGGTTGTAGATGAAGCTCAAGAGCTTACAGCAATGGATTGGCGAATGCTAATCCGTCGCTGCCCTTCCAGATCATTTACAATCGTTGGTGATGTTGCTCAAACATCCGCTTTAGGTGGAACGCATCATTGGCAAAAGAATATGAGCTCACTGTTTGGAGATGCAAACTGGGATCTTTACGAGTTGACCATTAATTATCGTAACCCTAAAGAAGTTTCAGATGCTGCAGGAAAAGTGGCAAACAACTCTGGATTGTACATTTCCACAGTCAATGCTGTACGATCTGTTCCTGATTCTCTTGTTACCCATACACTTAAGCATCAAGATGAACTAGATAGAACGCTTTCAAAATATTGCATTGATTTGTTTAAAGAATTCGTATCAGAAGATGGAAGTGGTCGCGTAGCGATAATAGTTCCTAATGAACTATTAGACCATACTGATAAAATCGTTAAAGATACTCTTCGTAAAAATCTTTCCGATAAAGAATACAATCGCATACTTCAACAGAATTCAGACGATAGTCAGATTAGCGTTTGCACGCCTGAAGACGTTAAAGGATTAGAATACGATGCCGTAATTCTGATGCAACCTTCTAAAATAGAACAAGAGGCAGCATCTATGCTTACAGCAGCAGCAAATCTGTACGTTGCTATGACAAGACCAACACAGCGATTAGTCATCTTGCGCACACAAGATGATGCTGATTTTTCAAAATAAACACAAAAACACTAAACCCGAATAACCTAGTACATTGTTTGACCTATTGAAATATATGGGTCAAACAAGAAGGGTTATTGCTTACTCTTTTTAAGATCCTCAATGGCTTGTTCAAAATCTTTCAAGCCAGCGAAGTTCTGATATACACTAGCAAAACGAAGATAAGCTACCTCATCCAGTTCTCGCAATGGTTTCAATATTGCTTTTCCAACTTCTTCAGATGTAACTTGCGCTAATCCGCGAGCACGCAAATCAGCTTCAACTTCCATTCCCAACGTCTTTAAAGCTTCAGAGTCTATAGGTCTACCCTGACAAGCTTTTCCTACACCAGCAACCACCTTTGCTCGGTCGAATGGCTCAATTGAACCAGATCGTTTCATAACAAGCAGTTGAGTAGTTTCAACTGTCGTAAAGCGGTTGCCACACATCTGGCATTCACGTCTGCGACGAATCGAATATCCATCTTCACTAATTCGCGTATCGATAACCTTAGTATCGGAATTCTTACAAAAAGGACAATGCATACATCTAGCATACTAAAAATTATTAAAATATGTTATATATGCTTTAATATTTGTTATATAAATAAATCGATTTTTTCATATTTTTGTCCATATTCTTGATAAATTTTACCAATAAATACCTGAATTGATGGATATAAAGCCATATCTGCAATTACTTGTACCGTTGTTTCATATATCAACGAAGCCATAAATACAACATTGTTATAATCTTCATCATACGAGTCACATTCGCAAATCCAATCCATATAAACCTCCATATTTTAACTATCGAATAAAATTATCTACATTGATTAATCATCTATAAACGGCACTTTTATAGACTGACCTACTTCTAAATCTGCTGAATCTAAATTATTAATTTGCATGAGATAATCTACAGAATCAGAAATATTACTGTCTTTGTTTGCTATAGTTTTTGCATAACTCCATAAAGTATCTCCAGGACGAACAGTGTATGTTACAAAAGATTTTGACACTGCAGAAACTGCTGGCTTTGGAGTAAAAATAATCCATGCAAAACACACTAAAGCAACAAAAACAATAAATCTAATAAAAGATTTACTATACTCATTTCGTTTTAAACAAGTTTTATCTACGCAAGTACCGTTGTTCGCAAACTGACTATATAAAGCACCAGTTGCTTTTGATCTCTTATGCATAATTACCCTTTCTCACAAATTTAAATCAATATAAATCCATATGAACATTTGTTCTATCGAACAGGTGTATCAATCTTGACACATCTGTTCTAAAGATGCAACGGCGTGTCGAACATATGTTTGATTTTTTTGCGAGTTTGTCATAGAATAAAATCATCGAAAGGAGACACCATGAATATCAACACAAACGAGATTAGTGATTCCGCGGCGCACAACACAGAACCGCTAACAGATCGTCAGCGCAAAATCATGGATGCCATACAAAATTGCCTTGAAGAACATGGATTTCCTCCATCATTTAGAGAAATAGGCGAAGCTGTAGGCTTAAGAAGTCCTTCTTCCGTAAAACATCAATTGCGAGCCTTAGAAATGAAAGGACTAATAAGAATAAGCGCCAATAAAGGGCGTGCCATTGAGGTTATTGGAGATTTCTTAAAGAAAAATAAGGAGAAAGCTCATACACTGATTACAAAATCAGCAGTAGATGTAAGCATATACAACAACGACTCATTGATTCACTCACACGACGTACCACTTGTTGGGAGAATTGCAGCTGGAACACCTATAACAGCAGAGCAACACGTTGAAGATGTTATGAGATTGCCAGAAAGACTTACTGGAAGCGGAAATCTATTTATGCTAGAAGTGCATGGAGATTCAATGATCGATGCAGCAATCTGCGATGGAGATTACGTTGTTGTACGAGAACAAAATGAAGCAACAAATGGAGATATAGTTGCCGCACTGCTAGATAATGAGGCTACTGTAAAAACGTTTAGAAAAGACAATGGTCACGTCTGGCTTATGCCACACAATCCAGCGTATTCACCTATCGATGGATCACACGCAAAAATAATGGGTAAAGTTGTTACTATCTTAAGAAAAATTTAACGTTTTAAGCAGAACTAGAACTAAATTTCTAGCAAACGCAAAACATTACAAATACTCTCTCAATATGTAAAACAAATAATAAAAAAAAATCGCTGTGATTAGCAGCTATAAGAGCTTTAAAATCACAGCGATTAAAAAATGAACTTTCCTGTCACATAAAAATTTATTATGCGAGAGGATGAGAATCCTTGATAGTTACAGAAATCTCACGACCATTTGGAGCAGAATAGCTAACAGTATCACCTGCTTTAGCGCCCATTATTGCAGCACCAATTGGAGATTCTGGACTAATAACATCGTAATCTGTAGCAACAGCAATATCGCGAGAGCCAAGTACATAAGTCATTTCTCGGCCAGCAAGCTCCAAGGTTACAAGAGAGCCATTCCCAACACTGCCAGCTTCTGGAGCTTCGAGAATCTTAGCATTACGAAGCTTAACAATAAGCTCGTTAATACGACCCTCATTTTTGCCCTGCTCCTCACGAGCAGCTTGATAACCACCATTTTCAGACAAATCGCCCTCAGCTCGCGCAGCAGCAATACGTTCAGTAATTTCATCACGATACTCGCCTTCGCGATGAGCCAATTCTTCCTTGAGCTTATCGTAAGCTTCCTTAGTCAACAAAATCGTTTTTTCTTCAGCCATTTTGTAATCTCCTTAATAAAGAACAAAGAATAAAACAGCAAATTAAAAATCAATCACACGCAATATTCATCGCGTAGAAATAATATCAATCACAAACACAAGAGTGTCTGAACCACCAATTCCAGCCTGAGGAACTCCACGAGAACCATAACCATACTCAGGCGGAATAGAAACAAGAAGCCTAGAGCCAACATTATGACCTGGAACAGTACGATCCCACCCCTGAATCACCTGACCAACACCAATGCCAAAACTTGCTGGCCTATGACGATCAAAGCTAGAATCAAACGGCTTATCCGCGCCCCAAACAACACCATGATAATTAACAGTCACAGTATCTCCAGCGCGAACTAAAGGACCATTACCTTCTACTAACTCAACAACCTTAAGCCCCGCTGGCGGCTCAGACGCTGGGAACGTCACCGTTGGCGTAGTACCAAATTCCGAAACTACTTCTGGCATATCCTGTGCCATATTGCCCTCCTTTATAATCTTTTCCAATCCCTTACAGCCATATGTAAATGCTTAAAACATTTGCAAAAATCAACTAATGTTTAATAGCATTATCCAAAAACTTCGAACATTATAACAGTTCTGTAATCTTATAGCGTGATTTAGATTAGCACTCAACCGCTACCTATGCCAATAATATAAAGTCAAATCCTAATCTAAATCCTAATCTAATCCAAAATTTAATTTAGGATTCAATCTAACATTCAATCTAACATTCAACAACGTTTACGGCGAGTCCACCTTTAGATGTTTCCCTGTACTTAGACATCATATCTTGACCAGTTTCCTTCATTGTTTTAATCGCATTATCAAGGCTAACAATATGCGAACCATCACCTAGCAGAGCAATTCTCACAGCATTAATCGCCGTATTAGCAGCCATAGCATTGCGCTCAATGCAAGGAATCTGCACCAAACCGCCAACAGGATCACAAGTCAAACCAAGATGATGCTCAATACCAATTTCCGCAGCATTTTCAACCTGTTCAGGAGTGCCGCCAAGCACCTCACATAATCCAGCAGCAGCCATAGAACACGCGGAACCAACTTCTCCCTGGCATCCAACTTCTGCACCAGAAATCGAAGCATTGCGTTTAAACAGGTATCCAACAGCGCCAGAAGCAAGAAGGAATCTTACAATTCCATCTTCACTAGCACTATCTACAAACCGCCAATAATATTGCAAAACAGCTGGAATAATTCCGGCAGAACCATTAGTAGGAGCCGTAACAATACGACCACCACCAGCATTCTCCTCACTCACAGCAAGTGCAAAAAGATTAACCCACGCAGAATCGGAGCTTTCTAAAGCTGAATCAGCCCTACGATGATTCTGACGAAGCATATCTGAATTAGCAGCAAGACGAGCATACATATTGGGAGCACGCCTAGGAACATCAAGTCCTCCAGGGAGAATCTCCTGTTTAGAATTACAACCATTTTCCACACACTTGCTCATAACCTTCCACACATGTAGCAAATAGGAGCGAACGTAATGCGCATCTCCCTCATGCAAAGCAAGCTCATTTTGCCAAACAATATCACTTATATTCTTATGTTCTTTTTTGCAAATTGAAATAAGCTCTTTACAAGTCGAGAAAGGATAAGGAACAGTTGAATCATTGGAAGAATTTACGGAAGAATCGCCATTTACAGAATTATTTGTCGAGTCAGACTTAGAATCATCAACATTATTCGCATCGTCTAAAACGCGATCATGCAACCCAACCATTGCATCATTCGCGTTACCTTTGCGAATAAAACCACCTCCAATTGAATACCAAACTTGCTCGTCAACAGTATTACCTTGAGAATCAAAAGCCACAAACCTCATGCCATTAGGGTGTGCAACCATGCGCTTCCACTTTTCAAAAATCACGTCTGAATCGTAATCAAATTCAATAGTATGACTATGAGCAAGAGTCAAAGTACCAGTTTTCTTACAATATTCGCGAATAGTCATCATGTGTTCTGTATCAACATCGTCAGGTAAATTACCCTCCAAACCTGCAACAGAAGCACGATCCGTGCCATGACCTAAACCTGTAAGAGACAAAGAACCGTACAATGTAACATGAACTCGCGCAACATTATTAAGCTTTCCACTTTCCTTCAAAGAAGTAACAAAAGCGTTCGCAGCGCGCATAGGACCAACAGTATGAGAAGAACTAGGTCCTACACCAATCGAAAACATTTCTAAAATACTGAACACATATACATTGTAAGCATAATTTCAAAGTCACGACACGCAGCGATTCGATATACGTTGCGTTCAACATAAAAATAAAATGCACTACAAAACCCAAAAACCAACTAAAGTTGATAAAAGCTAATAAAAGCTAATCAGCATCTTCATCCATAGAAATATCTGCAGCAGAAATATCAGAAGAATGACTGTTGTCTAACCAACTTACGATTAGTCTGCTAAATAAGTGTAAAAGCATCCACACAACAAAAGCAAACATTACTGCACAAATCATAACAAACATATCGTTCCCATTAGTTGGAATGTGCAAATCAAAGAAATGAGCGACAAACGGTATAAACACACCCACAACACCAGCCAGCGCAAAGCACAACACCATTATTCCACGCCAAGAAAAAATAGGTTTAGAAACAGTAGCTAAAACCACTACACCAAGCGCAAAAACAACAACCGAACAAATACTACGAGTCACACCCAAAGACTTGGCTGCACCAACAATGAGCTTGGAAGCACTCACACCAGAAGCATCTAAACCACGCGCCAACATCATAGGAGCAAAAACAGCCGTAACCAACACAGATATAGCAACAGCCACACCATTAGGAAGAGCAAAACGCACAACGCGATGCAAAAACCCTGGAATATAACGTCTTGAATTAGGAGCCAAAGCCAGCAAAAACGCTGGAATACCAATTGTTAACGAGCCAATATAAGTTATGTGACGAGGCAGATACGGGAAGTGAAGACCAAGAAGAACAACACCAGCCGAAATAAGTGCAGAATACACAGTTTTAACAAGGAACAATCCTGCAACACGCTCCATATTTGCCATAACCTGACGCCCCCTAGCAACCACGTCTGGAAGATGTGAAAAACGCGAATCAACAAGCACAACTTGAGCCACAGCCTTAGCTGCAGGAGCAGCATTCCCCATAGCTACACCCAAATCCGCTTCTTTAAGCGCAAGAGTATCGTTAACACCATCGCCAGTCATAGCAACAACATGACCCTTAGCATGCAGAGCCTGAACAATCGCCTTCTTTTGATCTGGCAAAACACGACCAAGAACATCAACATTCTCGAGCACCTGGGAAAGCTGATTAACATCTTTAGGAAGATTCCTAGCATCCATAGCAATAGGCTTAGAATCGCCGGTTAATCCAACTTTTTCCGCCACTGCAGCAACTGTTATAGGATTATCGCCAGAAATAACACGGCATCTAACTCCCTGCTGCCTAAACCATGCGAGCGTTTGTCTAGCATCCGAACGAATTTTCTCCGAACAACGAACCAAGGCAACAGGACGCGCATTAGAAGAAATAGTAGGAGAATCAGAAAAAGTAGAATCACATGAATCGCTGTCATCTAAAGCAAGGAGAAGCACACGCTCACCTTTTTGAGCATATTCATTTACGCGATGCAAAATACGATCAAACTGCTCATGCGAGCGCATATTAGAATAGTTAGAATCAGAATTGCCGTCAGAACAATCACGAAACTCACGAAACTCACGAATCGCACTAACCAAAACTTCTGGAGCACCCATGTACCAAGTTTCAAAACTACCATCTTTATGCTTGTAATTAATAGCACTCCATTTTCTAGAAGACGAGAACGGAAGACGATTATTTATTACGCAACCAGAGGAGACACCCTGATTTTCACCGTTTTTATCATCAAGACCTTTGCTAAAAGTATCTTTACTACCAAGACCTTCCATAATTGCTATACCAGTAGCATTTGGATTTTCTTCATTAGACAAATCAAATAAAGCTTGATTTACAAAACCGCGCAAACCATCATTCAAGTCGAAAGCATCCGCGCTGCTCTGCTTTACAACATCACTTAAATTGTCATCAAGCAAATCCACGCCTACAAATGCGATTCCACCATCCGTAATAGTGCCAGTTTTATCCAAATTCAAACAATCCACTCGCGCCAAAGTTTCCACAGATTCTAGCTCTTGTATCAGAGTCTTCTTTCGAGCGAGGCGCATAGCAGCAACAGCAAAATTAAGCGAAGTTAAAAGCACAAGACCTTCTGGAATCATGCCGACAACACCAGCGACAGCAGAAACCACAGCACTACGCCAATGGCCAGTTTGCCACGCAAGCGCAAAACCACCAACCTTACTAATCTGAGACCATACAAGCAAGACGCAAAGAGGCACAACAACAATCGTCATCCACTTTAAAATCGTGTTAATTCCACGGCTCAAATCCGAAATTGTTTTAGTGTAAACCTTTGCTTGAGCAGCCAATTTAGCAGCATAACTGTTGCCACCCACAGCCGTAACACGAGTCAAAGCAACACCAGAAACAGCGGTAGAGCCAGAATATACGCGATCCTCTGCAGCCTTACGTACAGTTGCAGATTCGCCCGTAAGCATTGACTCATCCATCTCCAAACCCCAAGATTCAAGCACTTGCACGTCCGCAGGAACCTGGTCTCCAGCACGAACCCATAACAAATCACCAAGCACAATATCGCAATGGTTTATAAAAACGTTCTTTCCGCCTCGTCGCACAATCGATCGCGAAGCCACAAGAATCGAAAGCCTATCAAGCGTGTGTTTTGCACGCAACTCAGTAACAACGCCAATACCAGTGTTAATCAAAATAACAAAACCAAAAACGGCATCTTTCCAAGATCCAGTAGCGAGAACAACCACCATTGCTACAAAGATAATCGCATTAAAAAGTGTAAACACGTTTGCGCGCACAATAGAAAGCACAGACCTAGATGTTCGATTAGTCGTAATGTTAACGTCGCCATTTTCCACAGCATAAGAAACTTCATCTGCATTTAAACCAGATTCGTTAACTTCTGGCAAATCAGGCAAATCAGACATGTCACTTATGTCACGCAAATTATCCAAATCACGCATCTGCAGCCTCCGAGAAGTCTCTGGCAAATCTTTCTTAATTACGCTAGTTCTTGTCATTTATAATCACATCCCTGCTGTGAGGCGTATTATCTATTAATGATTGAACGATTTTTAGAAGAGATGAATGTTGAATTTTTCCCAATTTATCTACATTCGACCTATTATCCCTATTAAACTCAAACAAAGCTTGATTGTCTAAATCCTTGAAAATATACAATTTTGCAGCATACAAAGTTGAATCCTTCGGAGGATTTTTAGGATTCACAAGAGCTACTGGTATTCCAGCAAAACGAGCATATTTAAGCGCATCAATCCAAGATTCACGAGCCTTTGAATCTACATGCGCTCCACCAGCATTGCTTTTAACCCCTAAATCTGTAGAATCTGAAGCATCAATATTGATGTTGTTAATCAATATCATAGAAACAGGCTGCTCGGAAGCAGACTTAATCGCATCCCTTGCAGCCTCATTAGCGTTCTTAACATCCGACACAGAAGCATAAGATGCACTCAAACCAGATTTTTCGCATAAATGAAGAAGCTTGGAATCAAGAGATGCGGATTTTGACCCAACTATAAGTAGCTTGATATCTTCTACGTCAATGCCATCGTGAACTATGTCGTCTGCCTTACCCGTATCCCCAACCGCGTGATTATTAGGCTCACACCCACTCAAAGACGCTACCGCCAATAGAGAAATCGACGCAGCTGCGCATAAACATGTCACGCGTTTAAGTTTATTCATAAGCACGTGCTTTGTTTTGCGCATAAGAGACATAATACTTTTATATCACAAATTGCATATGAAATACTTAAAAGGCGTATTACCATGATGTAACAGTCGTTGCTCTCCTATGTATATTAGATGGAGCTACAAGTATCTCACGATTAGTGCGATTAGGAATAATCTTATTTTGTTTAAATTCAGAATGCTGTTGATTGGATTCACTATCTAGTCTCTGAAGTACTAGTTGAATCGCAGTTTTTGCAACTTCTCTTGGAACAGTTGAAATATTAGTAATAGGCGTTGGGAAACTCTCTGCATAATCATCAGAACAATGTACGATAACCGATAAATCTTTCCCAGGCTGAATATTTCGTTCTTTCAAATACCATAACAACCACTGAGCCACACTAGGCTGACGAACAATAATACCAAGTCTATCATCTTTGTACTTCAATAATCTGTCAGCGCATTCAACAAAACCTGTCCAGTCTGGAGATTTTCTTGGGATTATAGAATACGGAATATTAAGCTTTTCACATTCTTGACGTATGGCCATATGGAACTCGTGAATAAAGAACATGTTTTCAGGCTCTTCAAAGTCTATAGAGTACGGGTTACTCACAGGCTCCCCTATTACAGCAATATGATGATGATTTGTCTCATATAGTTCATCAACTGCCATGCGTCCTGCAATACGAGCATCTAAATCTACGACATCCAAGCCCTGCGCATTTCTAGGTCTTCCAATTAGCACTGTTGGCTGAGTCAATTGGCAAACTACTGGTATACGAGGATCATTAGTCTCAATATCCATAAGGATAAAAGCATCACAAAGTGTCTTATTAGCTAATCTTTGTATACTCTTTGAATCATGTGCAGTTGTGTTAAGAATAACATCATATCCATGTTCTTCAGCATAACGAACTATGGTATCTATGTAAGGAGTAGTTTCATTTGCATCTTTATTGCTACGCATCTCTGCAAATAGTGCAATAATGTTCGTCTTAGATGTTCGAAGAATGCGAGCGCCAGCGTTAGGATGATAGTTAAGTGTGCGCATTGCATTGAGTACACGGTTACGTGTTTCAGGAGCAATCCCGTTTTTATCATTAATAACAAACGAAACAGTTGTTTGCGAAACTCCAGCTAAAGTCGCTACATCTTTACTTGTAGGAGCTTTGTAGGCAAATCCGTCTTGTGAAATTCTCATTGCATTACAACCTATCGCTAAGCAATTACAACCTTTGTACTACTTGCCATCAATCCCAAAATATATAGTATATACAAAATATACTCTACATTTTTTTTGTGAATATTGGAATTCGATCCAACGGCGTATCAACAATGATAGTAGTTGGTCCATCAAAAATAATTTTATCATCACTTTCCCAACTTCCATCAGGAATATAAACAGAACGCTGTTTTTGATATTTATGAAGAGCTGGAGCCACTATAATTCTGTCTCCAAGTAAGAATTGATCAATTATATCTTCACAATGATCGTAGTGGTAAGACATTGGTCGTACTATTGGCTCACCAGTATTAGCAGCATTTAATGCAAACTTTTGTATCGTCGGCAAATGTGCTTCTCTCGTTCTTATAGCACAAATTAGAGCTTTCATATGCTCTTTATCTAAAACACGGTGAGGTAAAGTAGAGAATTGCATCATAGGACATAATGCTGCAATCTGTGCATACCGAATAAAGAAATCTTGATCTATACTATTAGCATTTTGCATAGATTCAATTTCGCCTCCACCAATCATATCTGGACATGTGAATGCGTGACCAATAAGACCTTGAGCTATTATTTCTGGAATAAGCGATTGTAGACCTTCAACCCCCCACGATTGTGGCTTATCTCGTAAGCGCTGCGCTAAAGGCTGACCACCCATTTTCCAACATGCTCTAAACTCGTTGTAAGAGTAGCGCAACCCGAATTTCGCCCATCGCTCACAAAATTCTGCAGACGTCATTGATTCGTATGAAATGTCATCGTTATGACACTCATAAAAATCACCACCATCGAATTTAAACCCATCAACACCTATTTGTCTAAGAGCATCAAGCTTCTCTTCTAACCAAGAGATTGCTTTTGGATGCGACAAATCCAAAACAGCACTCAAGCCATTCCACCATCGTCGTATTGCTGTTTCCCCATTTACACTTCTCAATAAAAGATTTTCTTTTTCCAAATAACGGAAATTTTCAGAATCAGGACTAATGAAAGGCACGAGCCAAAGCATTACACGAAAGCCTTGTTCGTGCAATGAGTCAATCATTTTACGAGGTTTTGGAAAACGCGAAATATCAAATGTCCAATCACCATAATCAGGTGACCATTTGTCATCAATCATAATGATTCCAGATGGCATTCCTAATTCAAGAATCTGACGCGCATAATTTTCTACTTTATTTTGCGTTGGAGCATAAGGCATTTCGATCCAAGTATTATATTGCGGCTTATCAATAAGATCTGCAGGTATACTTCTACCGCTTGGTGGAAAATATTTATTGCAAGCATACTTATAAGCATCAGATAATTTATCTCCAACTTTGGTAAACGTTAGAGATGATGAATGTTCTATCGATAGAGTTCTATCTGCGAATGTAAATTTGAAAGGTTCTTTGCACCATACATATCGTCCACACGTAGATATTAGTAGCGGAGAAGATTGATTTGAGGCTTCAGGAACTTCTCTTAGTTTTTGAGTCCATTCAGACAAATCTCTTGTAAATACTTGTTTCCCAAATGGTTCATATATCCCATCAATTACTGTTCCACCCCACCAGCGCTCCCCTTCGAGCAACCTAATTGTGGTTACAAATTTATCGACTACATTTGAAACTACATCTGTTTTTGTTGTCTCTGCTGTGTTTAGCACATCCATTGTGCGACTAATTTCCACGTTCATCTTGCATCCTAAAAAATATTATCTGTATACATTCAATTATTACTAATACGTATTATTACTATAATATTAATAATGGATATTGTCTAATATATATAAAATATTCTTTATCCATACAAGTTTATCCTGCTCATGAATAACGAAATCCCTTAATAAATCACTATTTTTACGCTTGTTATATATCTTTTTAAAAACACATATAACTATATTTAAGTTGCATTTTTATAAGATATGTGTCATACTGTACCTATCAGTACTAATACGTATTGAAAAGATGGTAGAAGATTTGCTATCACAAAGAAAGGAAATCACAATGAGGTGTGGGTTTCGAAATGTAAAGCGCACGGCGGTGGCACTGGTGACACTCGCCACAGTGTTATTACCATTGGGAGCATGTGGCAATGGAAATTCTGCTGGAAAAGTATCTATTTCGTTTTATTCTTACTTCAAGAAAAATCAGATAGGCAATGTAATTTCAGCATTTCAAAAAGCACATCCAAATATTAAGATTGATGCGCAATATGGTCAAAATTCAACGCAATACATCCAAACTCTGCAAACTCGACTAGCTGGCGGCACTCCTCCGACGATTTTCAATTTAACAATGGATAACCGCACTGACATAATGCAATCTGGTCAAGCTCTGGATATTTCAGGATCAAAATTCTTATCTGGAATTGATGAATCAAACTTCAAGCTATTCCAACACAACGGTAAAACATATGGCATGCCAGTTTCTGCTTGGGTTGGTGCAATGTTTTACAATAAAGATATTTTGAAGCAAGCTGGATACACTGAATTCCCTAAGACATGGGACGACTTTATTACTATGGGCAAGAAGATTAATGATTCTGGTAAAGTCGCATTCTTGGAAGATTTTAACACACAGCCATCTGGCACATTCGAGGCATTATTAGCAAGTAAATATGCTTCTGACAAAAACGATAAGCAAGACGAAGTAATCTGGAACGGATCTTCAACATTTAGTAAAGAGTGGACTCCAGCATTGAGCGAATGGGCTAAAGCTATAGACGCAAAAGTCATTCCTCATAAGAGCATTGGCCTAACAGCAGATCAGGTAAAGCAAGAATTTGTCACTGGAAATCTTGCAGTTATGCGTTCTGGTCCTTGGGATTTGGCAGATGTAAAAGCCTCTGGAATTAATTTTGGTGTTGCTCCTATGCCTTCTTATAAGAATGGAGAGCAGTGGATTAATGGTGGCCCTGACCAAGGATTCGCTATTGCAGCTAAAGCATCTAAAGCTCAGCAAGAAGCAGCAAAAACATTCTTAGCATATTTGAACAGCAAGGATGGTCTTAAGACGTTCACAACAAATGCTGGAACTTTGTCATTATCTGATAAGTATCGCGCAGATCCTCCTGCTGAACTTGCTGGAGTTATTAAAGATTATTTCCAAAATAACAAATTCTACTGGGTGAACTTCTCCAAGTCTCCTAGCGCAATGATGACAGAGATGGCATCTCGTCAACAAGAGCTAGTTCAAGGAAAAATCACTCCAAAAGAATTCACTAAGTTGTTAGACGATAAATGGAATTCGATGAAATAGTATAAGCAGAATGGGTTGCACTCTGAAATTTTAAATCAGTAAAATCTGTTACAGAGTGCAACCCGTTTTCATTGACAAGAGTAATTTGCATCTGTAATCCTGTTAGCAATAGCAGATTTGTAGATCATAGAGGGGGCATTACTATGAGGTGTTCACCAAACAATAACAGCAATTCTGAGCAAATAAGACATAAGTTTTCTGTATCTTCAGCTGCCTTTAAAGATAATTTAACTTCATTTTGGTTCCTATTGCCAATAGTGATTATTTTTATTGTGTTAACTTTAATTCCTTTAATGCAATCAATTTTTTACTCATTTACTGATTTCAATGGCTACGATTTAAATTTTCACTTCATCGGCTTGCAAAAGTATCAACAAGTCTTTTCTGACACATCATTACTTTCAGCATTAATTTTTACATTGATGTATTCATTCATCGTTACCATCGTAGTTACATGTCTGGCAATTCCTCTAGCCGTTGTTTTAAATCAAGCAATGATTGGTAAGAGTTTTTTGCGATCATTATTCTTCTTCCTAGGAGTACCAGCACAAGCGGTAATTGGTCTAATTTGGCAATACATTTTTTCTCCTTTAGATTCTGGAGTCGCCAATCAAGTTTTACACACATTTGGCTTACCTTCTATTCAATGGCTTTCTCAAGATAACTGGGCACGTTTTTGCGTAATGTTCGTAGCAGTATGGATGCAAGTTGGATGGCATGCTACTTTATACATCGCATGGCTTCAGGCAATTCCAGCAGATCTCTATGAACAAGCGAGAGTAGATGGTGCGAATGGTTTACAGCGATTCGTTCATATAACTTTGCCACAGTTAATTCCAGGAATGGTTGTTTCAACATTTTTATTGATGACAACTGCTTTGAAAATATACGACTTACCATACACATTGACCGCTGGAGGTCCTGGTCATTCCACAAATACCATAACTCAAGCGATAATTATGCGCGGCATGGGACAATCTGACGTTGGTTTAGCATCAGCATTATCTACATTATTCACGATTGCTTGCGTAATTGTTATTGCAATCCAAATGAAGGTATCAAGCACAGTTGCAAGGAGATTCCAATAATGAACAAGCGTCACAAAATCGTATCTCAAACAGTTCGAACTATAGTTGTTTGGACAATTGCTCTAATATGCGCTGTCCCCCTGTACTACGTTGTAATTAGTTCATTCAAAACACCTATCGACATGATTAAACACCCATTGCAGCTACCAACACAATGGTTATGGAATAATTACATAGATGCGTTTGCAGATGGAACAATCATTCAAGCATTTATAAACACAATTACTGTGACTGCTGTTGCTGTTATTTTGCAAGTATTAATCGGATCACTTGCAGCTTATGGTGTAGTACAGAAAAAATCTCTTTTTACTATGATTATTGGGTCAATCCTAATGATTACATTTGCAATACCAGTACAAGCGACTTTATTGCCTTTATACCGTATGGAATCTTCAATAGGTTTAACAGATACTCTTACAGGTCTTGTAGCACTATATATGGGTAGCTGCGTCTTTTGCTATTTCCTTATTGTTGGCTATATGAAAGCTCTTCCACAAGAATTATTTGAAGCAGCAAAAATTGATGGCGCAGGACCATTCCGAATATATTGGACTATAGTTCTGCCTCTTATACGTCCAATTATTGTAGCCGTAGTTGTTTTCCAAACAATGGGCACTTGGAATGACTTTCTTTTACCAAGCGTGTTCTTATCATCAACAGACAAACAGACTGTTGTCTTACAGGTTTACAATGCTGTACAACAATTCACAACAAACTGGCCTTTGTTCATGGCAACGACTGTATTAGCTTTGATTCCAGTGTTTATTTTCTTCTGCTTCTGCCAGAAGTGGATAGTTTCTGGTCTTTTAGCTGGATCAGTAAAGGGCTAAATATTTATAGATAAATGTTTTTACATAATTAGGATAATCAATGAAGATAATCAATTTTAATAAAAAGTGCATGTGCATATTTTCTGCTATATGTATAAGTACATGTGTTGTACAAAGTAACTGGTTTTCGGTGGCAAACAGTTTAGAAATCAATTCTAAGCATAGCCGTACATTTAAGAATAGAGACACTGATAAAGCCAAGACAAATATTCCTGTTCGTTTCATGATTGACGACAACGTAATAAAAACATTACAAGTCGATTTTGATGGCGAAGATTATACGATCTATGACAGTAATCTGCCAGAAAATCCTATTAGGAAAGGTAAAGATTTTCTAGGCTGGTTTTGGCGAATAAAAAGCTCAGGAAATGAATATAAGGCAATCTTCCCATTTAAATTATCTCTAATTCCTGAGACTCTTCATTCTGAACTAAGCAATGGCGTCACATTTTACGCAAAATTTGGTAAGAATATACCAGGTAATCAACTACAAAAACAAGGCTATCGTTTGATTTTTCATGATGAATTTAATGAAAATAATTTGGATACAAAATATTGGGTAAATAAATATCTATCTTCATGGAGCACTACTTCGCAAAATGCGAGTAACTATCTAGTTAATAATGGACATTTGCAATTACAGATTAATCAAAATTCTCAACCATGGTGTCCAGAATTTGATGGGCAAACTATTGTTAGCGGTATTTCTACCGGTAATCGCAATAGCTTACACAATTGGACAGGAAAAAACATCGTTCGCAATCCAGACAAAACAGAGCTAACTCATATTAATCAATATGGCTATTACGAGATGAGAATGAAAGGTCAACCTGGTTCTGCTAGACATAGCGCATGGTGGCTCTTAGGATTTGAAGATACTCCAGAGCAAAGTGCTGAAATTGATATCATGGAAGTACAAGGCAGGGACAATCATAAGGTTCCACCAAATCTACATTCTTGGAGAGATAAAATTGCTTTTCCTCATTTTACTGGATTGAGATCGTATTACGACAAAAATAAGAGTTTCAATGATGAATATCATGTATATGGTTTTGATTGGCAAAAAGGTACAGGAACACGCTCTGGATACCCAGATCGTATCGTTTTTTATGTAGATGGTAATGAATACGCTAAAGTATCAGTAAATATTGACTATCCTATGATTCAGCTTTTGTCTTTATACGAAAAACGATCAGGAGGTTGGACAGGGTCATGGCAATGGGAGCCTTATCCTAATACCATGGATATAGATTATGTTCGAGTTTACAAAAAGTTGCCTAAAAATCAACATAATTTATCCTCCGATCAATTACATATTGTTAGCATTATTGCTGAAAACCCAATTGTTGGTAATAAAGATATAAATACAAAATCTTATGACATTAATGGTGATGGTATTAAGGATTATTATGAAAAGAACATATTAGGCACAAAATCATATGTACGCGTTAATTGGAGTGATGGAATAGAAACTCAAGAACCAGTAACATGGGATCCAATAACAGAAGATGATATTTCAAAATTACGTAGCGGTAAAACAGTAATGAAACGTGGGATTGTAAATATTGTTTCTTTGCAGAAGCATAGCAGTCATGTAACCCACATGGTTATCACGCCTGAATTTTCAGCAAACAATATGAAACGATATAGTTCTAATGGACTTGTTCCTGTAGAACCTCATGCTATAGATAATCTTTTTAATGGGGAGATCACCAATAGATATAAAACTGGAGTATTCGACTTTAAGCCTTCTCATTTAAAGCAAGAAAAGATATCAATTAATTATAAATTTGATAAATGTAGATCAATATCTGGCATAGAGTTCTACGCTAACTACGGTAATGATCAGGCAATTAAAAAATTTAAGCTTTCCACATCTAAAGATGGAATAAATTGGGAAAATATAAAAGATGGACAAAAAGATATGATTTTTACTATTCCTTGGAAAACTTCTCAAGTCCATATAGAACGCCAATATATAAAAATCCCTGCAGCTATTCTAAAGAATTCTTTTAAATACTATCGTATTATTCCTGTAGATATCGGAAATACTTGGCATCATATGGCTATGAGTGAAATACATTTTGTTTCTAAATAAATAGCAGCAACAAAAATAACCTCTAATAATCACATAACACATTCTTAGTACATATGCATGTTACTACTCTGTAGTGTTTTTGTTTTCAAAACTACGCATTTTGGGAACAAAAACACTACAACTTCATATATATCACATATTTCAACTCGAAGCCATAAAGCTCGCACGTTACAGCACGCTCACATAATCGTAACCCTATTCTCACATTTGTTCTCTCTTTATACAAAAACGACTACAAACACGGGCGAAAATACACAAACACAGGCAAAGACGTGAGCGCACTTAAACCGCGCTAACGTCGAAACACACCCTACGCCATATTCACCCCATAGCACGTACAAATACAAGTAAAAAATGACCTGCATAAGTGCATACGGTTATAAACTAGTCAGCCATACAGGTTACGAGAATAAAAAAGTTGCTCAGCTACAAGCAAAAAGCTATAAAACCGAGCAACCAATTTACACTGCTAAAACTGCTTACTTATTTTTGCGCAATCCACCACGACGAGCAGCAAATAGCGCTCCAGCAGCAGCGAGAAGCGATGCCAGCAGCCCAGTAGGAGCAACAACAGAACCAGTATTCATGCCACTGATTTCTCCACGCTTATTACTATCACTACTCATTTCAGCATTCGAATAAGCACGCATACCAGCAGACTTAGAATTCTTAATAACCTGAGCACGAACCTCATCACGAACCTGCGAAGCACGAGACTTAGCAGCAAGCAAAGCCTTACGCGCAGCACTCAGCTTCTCAACAGCAGCATTCACTTGTTCCTGAGTGCTATGAGGATCGGCCGCTACCTTTTTAGCTTCCGCCAAAGCACTATCAACATTAGATTTTGCCTTAGAAACATCAATATCCGCCTGCTTAACAGCTGGAGAATTCTCTACACCAGAATCGATATTTGCATCATGTGATCCATTATCATTGGATGCATTATCTTGCTTAGCAGCAGAACTGCTGGTGACACCATTACCACTATTTGTACTCTTGCTAACATTCCCTGAATTAATAGAATTGCTAGAGTTATCATCCACATTGTTCTGCTGCGAACCATTGGCATTATCGCTAGATTGCAAATCGGATTCAGCACCCTCGATCTGCAAATGCAACTCGCCCTTATCTACAATAGCTGGCGCATTATCATTCACACCAAAACCAGAATCACGAGTTTGCTCTGGAGTTGGAGTTGTATCGGGAGTTGGAACTGGAACAGGCTTTTGCTCAAACTCTGGATTCACAGGAATAACTGGAGACAGAGACTGAGCAGGAGCTACACCAGTCAACGCATTCTTAGCCCGCTGGAGCTTCTTCAAAGCAGAATCAACAAGAGCTTGACGCTCTGATTGAGTCTTAGAAGCAAGATCTTTACCAGTACCAGATATATCAGCCAACTTTGAAACGAGATCTCGCGCATCTTGCAAAGCATCATTATATGCAGTCTTTTTATCCGAAGTGTCATAGAGGTACGCAGAAGACATTCTCACAGTGCCTTCAAGAGCAATCTCTTCCTGCAAAGCACTAATATCAACACCATTCAACGAAGATGCAGCAGTCTGAAGATTCTTCAAAGCATTGTCAACAGCACTCTGCTTATCCTCAGGAGACTTCTGAGACTTATTGTTCTTCGCTTCACTCAAAGCATTCTGAGCTTCGATAAGAGCCTGATCAAAAGTAGTCTGCTTATCTTTATCAGAGTTCTTATACTGCGGCTTATCCTTTATATCAGTATCCTTAGTAACTTCAGACTGCAGCTTAGATGTATCAACAACGCCATCCAGCTCGTTCGATGCAATTTCAAGATTATCCTTAGCAGTCTTTATTGCCTGCTCAGTCTTACCATTAGGGTTCTTCAAGATTTCTTCAGCAGCTTTCAGAGCCTTATCAAAATTATCTCGCTTATCTTGATTGGCGTTCTTGTAAGACACTTTAGACTTCTTAGTATTGGCATTATCAACAGCGTTATGCAAATCAGAAATATCATGACCATCCAAACCATCGATAGCTTTGGTAAGCTTATTGATAGCATCAGAAATTTCCTTCTCTGTTGCACCAGCTTTATTTACGATATTTTCTGCAGAAGCTATAGCGTCATCAAGCGCTTTACTATTGGTATTAGAAGCATTCTTATAAGCAGGAGTATCCTTCTTACCTTTTGCCTCCGTAAGCTTTCCTGTCAACTTAGTCTTGTCAACACCATCAAGATTACTAATAGCATCATTAAGTTTATTTAATGCTTCATCAATAGCTTTCTGCTTTTGCTCAGGAGTGTTCTTTGACTTATCCTTCTTAGCGTCAGCAAGAGCAGACTCAGCGCGATTGAGAGCCGTATCAACAGCTTGCTTCTTTTCTTGAGAAGCATTCTCATACTTAGGATCGCCATCAGATTTAGGATCAGTTGTTGACTTCTTCATTTTCTTTGCTTTTTCTACAGCAGCTTCCAAATCAGAAGTTTTAACCTTACCATTAAGATCGTTAAGTGCCTTATCCAAGTCGTCTTTTGCTTTACTGATCTCAACATCTGATGCGCCAAGCTTCTTTTCGATTTCCTCAGCATATTTTAACGCTTTATCAAAAGCAGATTTCTTATCTTCTGACGCGTTATTGTAAACAATTTCAGATTTCTTTGAATTTGCTTTCTTTATGGCATCATTCAAATCAGATTTATTATGACCATCAAGAGCATCAATTGCTTTGCTTAACTTAGATTCAGCCTCATTAATAGACACCTGTGAAGCATCTTTTTGTTCATAAACTTTCTTTGCATTAGACAGAGCAGTATCAAAATCATTCTTCTTATCTTTAGAAGCATTCTCATACTTTGGATTCTTCTTTATAGAAGAATCATCTTTACCCTGCTTATCCTTGCCTTGCCATTCATAAGCGGTCTCAATTTCATGCTGAAGCTTTGACTTGTCAACAGTATTACCACCGAGATCCTTAACAGCATTTTCTAATGTGTTCTTAGTCTCATCAACCTTGGCACCATCAGCATTCGTACCCTTAGTTAGATCAACAAGAGTAGATGCATTTGTTAATGCAGTGTCAAAAGCATTCTTCTTAGATGTATCCTTGTAGCCATCAGACTTCTTAAGAGTTTCTTTCTGTTTATTGACCAAATCAACAAGAGTCTTAAGATCACTCATCTTCTTGTCAAGCTCTTTAGCCTTAGCAACAACAGCAGTGATGGCAGTCTTAGCCTGATCAACAGTCTTCAAATTATCGCTGGTAGGATCAGTTTCAACATCATCAATTTTCTGCTTCAAAGCATCCTTTTGAGCTTTGTTAAGATTCGTGAGCTTATCTACATCAGATTTAGCATCACTCTTAGCTTTATTTAACTCAGCTTCCTCAAGGATACCCTCAACTTCTCGCAAATCATTAGCTTTATCAATGCGATTATTTAGATCTGTAGCTTCTTGATCAGTAAGATCACCTTTCTGCTTCAGATCAGCAATCTTCTTCTTAGCTGCAGCTTTAGCATCCTCAAACTCAGCTTTGTTGAGAATCTCTGCAACTTTATCAAGACTATTTGCTTTATCAATATCACCCTGATACTTCTGCTTTTCAGTATCATTAAGATTAGTAAGCTTACCGATAGTATCCTTAGCAGCTTGCTTAGCAGTATCAAGACCATTATTATTACTGTTATCAAAAGCAGTCTGATTCTGAGTAGCCTTTTCCGCAGCCTGTTGCTTTATAGTATTTATATCATTCTCATCAGTTGCCTGCTGAATCTTCTTAATAAACTGCTCTTTGTCCTCAGGCTTAAGTTTGTCGTTCTTGCTAATTTCATCAATAGCAGACTGCTTTTGCTTCTCAAGCTCAGCAGCCTTCTTATCTTTTTCAGCTTGCTGATTAGAAGTATTCTCATCCTGAGTAGCTTGCTGCTGCTTTTGGTCGACAGTCTTATTATCAGCATTCTGCTGAGTTTGAACAGCCTGCTTTTGCTTTTGATCAGCCTCTTTTTGCTTGTCATCAGACTCAGTCTGCTTCTGCTGATCCTGCTTCTTCTGGAATTCGTTTATCTTCTCACGAATCTTTTCAGGATCAGTTACGCCTTTCAGCTGTTCATCAAGCTCTTTTTTCTGCTTATCATCAAGACCAAGATCCTTCTTAACCTTATCAATCTGCTTTTTATTATCAGATTCTTCTTTCTTCTTATTAACAAGCTCGTCTATTTTCTTAAGAAGCTTATCAACGTCATCTTGTTTTTTAATACCGTTTTTATCCGATAAAACATCTTTATCTTTAGATATTTCATTCTTAAGTTTATTAAGCTCATCTCCAGAGAATCCCTTATCTTTCAGAGCTTTCTCTATTGCATCATCAATCTTTTTCTTTTCGTCTTCTGGATTAAACGCTGGTCCATCAGCATAGAAAAGATCATCTTTGGATAATGTGAAGTACAAATCATCAGTATTCCAAGTACTACTAGCACCTCTAATCTCAATACCACTATTTCCATGCACAATGTTAGTTATACCAAGTGTACCCCAAACATTAATTTTTAATCCGTTAGTGCCACTCTTTGGAGTGAATATACTTGCCTGTTTTTCTAGATCCCATTTATTGTTGCTAGCTATATTACTACCACCAATTGCAAGCGGTTCAGTATGATTAATTTTATTAAATTCTGTTCCTTTATTTGTCCAATCATAATTATCGAACATGAAACGCCGAGCTGCATCAGCCCAATTATTTCCATCGATATTATTAATATTGGTCACCTTAATAGGAGTTATATTGTACGTATACTTTCCAGTAGTAACTTTATGAGTTCCTTGCGCAGTGCTTTTACCTTGCGTATAAACTAGACGCTCGCCGCGAATTTTTACAGTACTATCATCGCTGAACGTTATTGTTGTAGTACCATCTTTTCCTACATTAATAGCATTAGCGTCTTTCTTAAGATTTTGATCGAGATCTTTATTAGCTTTTTTGATATTATCTTTAATTGCATTTTGTTCTGGTGAAGATAAATCTTCAGCATTCTTTACACCAAGTCTGCTTGGCATAGCAATTTTCACTCTCTCAGATAAAGATGGTATCTTATAAACTAATAACGTGTGAGAAATAGTATCTTTTGAAGGGAAGCTATTTTCGTTATCCTTGTAAGTAATTGTTGCATCACCATTAGTTGCAATCGAAATGTTATTTTTATTATTACTTATAGCATCAAGGAATCCATTTACATTTTTATTAGCATCGTATATAGATTCCTGAACTTTTTTGATGTCATCAGGCGAAAGGCTACTTGGATTCTTCACACCAATAGGTAACCCGTATAATGGCGTAAACTTATCCGCAAGTGAACGCTGCTTCTTTACAAGATACTGGCCTTCAATTGTCTTAGTGGAAGGAGTGCCAATTTTATCATCAAACGTGATAGTCGCTTTACCGTTACCATCAACAGTTACACTCTTGATATTTTTATTCTGATTAGCATTCTTAATAGCATTTTCAACTTGCGTCTTCTCTGTTGAATCAAGAGAAGACGCATTCTTCACAGGAGTCAAAGCTGGATACGTAATTTTTGTGCGCTCTGACAATGGCACGTAGCGCTTAGTTAGATTCTCCTTAGAAATAGTATCCTTAGAGTCATCTTTGTACGTAATAGTCGCGCTACCATCATTATTAACTTTTACAGCCTTTTTGAAATCCGCTTCAGTTTGAGTCTGTTCCATACCTTTAAGCTTTTTCAGCACATCGGTATTACTCTTATTAGCATCCCACAGCTTTGTAAGAACATTATCCTTTTCGTCTTTCGTAAGACTCTTGCCATATTTCGCAGAATCAACCTCTACCTTATCATTTGGATAATTAAGCTCTAACTCCTGAGCATACTTTGGTAACGTTGGAGCAATCTCAACTTTGCCAACAGTGTAATGCCAGTTGCCCATCACCTGGTACACACCTGCAGCAAACTTTAAAGGCTCCGTTTTATCTTTCAGTTTGATAACAAAGCTAATCTTAGATTTTCTATTGCCTCTACTCTCCCAGTTAATAATTAGTGCACTCGTATCGTTCATATATGCTGTAGAAGTATTGTAAGTATCACCTGAGTTGTTATAACCACTGTCTTCGCCAGTCATCCTCTTCCAGTTATTCTCAAACTCAGTTTTCTCCGTATTCTTACTAAACCAGAAACGGCTTGCAGACTGATTCCAAGCATCCTTTCCATATGTTGCACCTGTTTGTTTGGAACCGCCATCACCAGTCAACTGTTCATCTTTATGCAAAGTAACTTTATTATCTACAATGTCAACATCCTTAGGCACGCTCGCCCACCAGAATGGTCGACCACCCCACCATTCACCCTGAGAATTAAACTGGTATTCGACCTTGTAATACTGTCCGTAAGTTTCTCTATCAGCCTTATTCTTATCAGTTACCTGATTCTTATCGCAAGGAAGTGCTTTAATATCAACATACCTCTGCGCCTTTGTAGAAGAATCACGATTCGCATACCTATAGCTGCCGTCAGGCATATTCACGCCATTAGCCCATGCATGGTTAGATGGCAATCCTGCTCCACATGCAAGCAAACTTGCTAGCACTGCTGTTAAAGCAATTTTAGGAAGTACAGAGACCCTTCTAGAAGAAGTTGCCTCAAAGTTTGTAGACGTAATCGATTTCGCCATTGAATCGATAACAGAATTATCTAGGTACGAAGATTTTGTGCACTTTTTAGATATGGATATGTGTTTCGCGCTATTTTGTTTACTCGTCATATACTTCACCCTTTTAGGACGTCTATACTTTTCGACTTTTTGCATCACAGGCAAATATTTGTTCATAAAATGTAGAATAACTAACAAAACAAAGCACAGAGATAGCAAATTGCCAATTAGAGTAATCTACCCCCCCCCCCGTGGAAAAATTCAATAATTTTGAGAGAATTTGTTGAGTGATTTTAATCACAGATTTATATTATTTTTTAAAAAATTACTGATTTTCCTTACTAAACATTAACAAAATAAGGTTTACACAAATTTTCGCTATATATTTTTTATTAATGATATTGATAAGCATAAGCTATACACGACATGCCGTTACACTCGAATACAAGTAAACTAACGCGGGATAAGAAAAACACTACAAGATAATCAAAATCACGTAAGAATATTCCCGCATTTGTTCCCTTTTTGAGCAAAATAGAAACAAACACGGGAGACGCGACCTGCATGAGCTCTTAAAGCGTAGCGCGCGAACGACATGATGTACTTTGCACCAGATTCACCCCAACTCGCGCACTATAGCACTCTAGAAATAGCAAATTTTCAGGAGATCACCTATTAACAAACTTGCTGTATGCATCCTCATCTGCAACGACATCAAGCTCACCAATCCAAATAAACGGATCAGTAGCCTTGCAAAAACCATACTTAAAGAAATAAAGACCATCGCTAACATCAAGTGAGAACACACCACCCATGTTAAAGTACTTCATTCCAAGCTCATGCGCCCACTGAATCAAATCCCATATAGACAAATACCCTGGGCTCACCTTGCCCTGCATGGTCGCAGTAGCACCATACATGTACCATAATTCACCGTTATAAGGCAAACCAATCATGCACGCAATAGTCTTACCCTCATAGTCCGTGCTATAAATTCTCATTTCTGGATAAGCTGCAAGCAATCTCTCAAAATACTCTTTAGGTCTGTATGTAATACCGTGTCTTTTTGCCATAATCTCAGTAAGCTCATAGAACTTGTCAATATCTTCCTGAGAACGACTCCACCTAGATGTAACGCCAGCTTTTAAAGAAGCCCTTATGTGCCTTCTTGTCATCGCACTAAACCCAGCAAGAAGATCATCCGTAGACTTACCCTCAAGGTCTAGCATCATCTCATATCGAGGATTGGAGAAAGAGTGAAGTTTTTCCCCATCGCTCCTAAAAGTAAAACCTTGCTCTCTATACTTCTTAACAAGATCTTGATCGTTTTTAACGCAAGGATCCATTCGTAGCAAAAATGCATTGTACTTTTCAATAAGAGGCTTAGCTTCTTCAATCAGCTTCTTAGTGGTTTCTATATCATAAAAATCACTTACTGGTCCATGAGGAGCATAGAGGAACATTTTATCATCAACAGCTTTTATGCCGAGAACAGACATTGCTGCTGTAATCTTACCGTTTTCTTCTAGATAAACGTATTCACTAATCCAGTTGCTTTTCACATCTGCCCAACGCATATCTTGCATAGCGTTTCCATAAGGCGAATGTTTTATGAATTCCTCATACTCTTGGACTTTAGAAGAATCATTTTTATCAAGTATCGGCATTTGTTCTCCTTTTTAGCTCAATACGTGATTTTAATTCAGTTTTACTCTGATAGCACGAGTTATACGCGATTTAGCGAGTAAGCTTACGATGCAAGCGATGAGGACGAGCAGCTTCTTCACCAAGGCGTGCGATCTTATTTTCTTCGTAAGCTTGGAAGTTACCTTCGAACCAGTACCATTTTGCAGGATTCTCATCGTCGCCTTCCCACGCAAGAATATGCGTGGCAACGCGGTCAAGGAACCAACGATCGTGGCTCACCACTACAGCGCAACCTGGGAAGTCAAGCAAAGCGTTCTCTAAGCTTTCAAGAGTCTCAACATCTAAATCGTTAGTAGGCTCATCAAGCAGCAGCAAGTTGCCGCCCTGCTTAAGAGTTAAAGCCAAATTCAAGCGATTACGCTCGCCGCCAGAAAGCACGCCCGTAAGCTTCTGCTGATCCGAACCTTTAAATCCAAAGCTTGCAACATATGCGCGAGTAGGGATTTCAACGCCTGCAACTTCAATAAAATCAAGTCCGCCTGAAACAGCTTCCCACAAGTTCTTATTAGGATCCAATCCTGCACGATTCTGATCCACGTAAGAAATCTTCACAGTATCTCCAACTGTAAGCTCTCCACCAGAAAGTGGCTCCAAGCCAACAATCGTCTTGAAAAGCGTAGACTTACCAACGCCGTTCGGACCAATCACGCCAACAATGCCGTTACGCGGCAAAGTAAACGACAAATCGTCGATTAACACGCGATCTCCAAAAGCCTTGTGAATATGCTTCGCTTCCAAAACTTGCGATCCCAAGCGTGGACCTGCAGGAATTTGAATCTCCGAAAAATCAAGCTTCTTGGAATTGCGTGCCTCTTGCTCCATTTGGTCGTAACGCTCCAAACGAGCCTTATTCTTGGCCTGACGTGCCTTCGGCGAGCTACGCACCCAATCAAGCTCATTCTTTAAGCGCTTAGCAAGCTTGGCATCCTTAGCACCCTGGATTTCCATACGCTTAGCCTTGGTTTCCAAGTAAGTGGTGTAATTGCCCTTGTATGGGTAAAGCTGACCACGATCCACCTCGCAGATCCACTCTGCTACGTTATCCATAAAGTAGCGATCGTGGGTTACAGCAATAACAGCGCCTTCGTACTTGTGTAAGAACTGTTCCAACCAAAGAATAGACTCAGCGTCCAAATGGTTTGTAGGCTCGTCAAGCAGCAGCAAATCTGGGGCTTCAAGAAGAAGCTTGCACAGCGCCACTCTACGCCTTTCTCCACCAGAGCACACAGAAACAGGCGAATCTGGGTCTGGGCATTGCAAAGCATCCATCGCCTGCTCAAGCTGAGAATCCAAATCCCAACCATTTGCAGCATCAATCTCTGTTTGCAACTTACCCATTTCTTCCATCAATGCATCAAAGTCAGCATCTGGATTTGCCATCTCTTCGCCGATTTGGTTAAAACGCGCTACTTTTTGCGCAATCTCACCAAATGCCATCTTAATGTTTTCGCCAACCGTCTTCGTTTCATCTAGAGGTGGCTCCTGCTGCAAAATTCCAACGGTATAACCTGGCGTAATCGAAGCCTCGCCGTTTGATACATTCTCCAAACCAGCCATAATCTTCAGCAACGTTGATTTACCCATGCCGTTAGGCCCTACAACGCCAATCTTTGCGCCTGGTAGGAAGCTTAAGGTAACGTCGTCTAGAATCACGCGATCCCCGTAAGACTTGCGTGCCTTAATCATTTGGTAAATAAATTCAGCCAAAGTAATATACCATCCTTAAAAATTGAATTTAAATTGAATTAAAATTAAATTATTACAGCAGATTTTTAAATTTTAGGTTTGTGTTTATGTTTTGTATTTCGGTTTTATACTTATATTTTTAAATTTTATATTTTAAATAATTTTAAATCGCAGCAGCTGACTGTGCCCTGTCGGAAGTACCACTTGATGCATCCGCACCATCTTCTGGAGGAAGTTGGCACATCCACTCACCCACAATACCAATAATCATGTCTACAAGACATACTATTCCAGCTATAATG
The DNA here is from genome assembly GCF_049262735.1 of Gardnerella sp. DNF00476. Classification (NCBI taxonomy): domain Bacteria; kingdom Bacillati; phylum Actinomycetota; class Actinomycetes; order Bifidobacteriales; family Bifidobacteriaceae; genus Gardnerella; species Gardnerella sp. DNF00476. The sequence goes on along the minus strand of NZ_CP058401.1, from coordinate 1,148,592 downwards.
CATTCACGAATAATGTTGGAATAGAGCGGAATATTTGCATGCGGCCAACACATGAATAGTTGCCCAGCATACCAGCCAGTTAGAATCGCTCCAGCCATTCCAAGCGCTTTTGCAAGCATAAGAGCTGCAACAGCAAGCTGCATATTTAAATGCTTATGCTCCTCTGGCTTTGCAGTAACATACTGATGCGTCTGCCAAGTAAGAATAAAGGTAACTATTCCACCAATTGTCATAAACGCAAGAACAACCCACGGCGCACCAGAAAGCGATATTGCGCTTGATTCCGTAATAGACACCAGGAATGCGCCGAATACAAATCCAAATAGCACCCCGAGTACAAAGTACCACCAAGGCGTGCGGTAAGCTTTCATCAACACTCTCCCATAATCCAACGTTCTGAATAAATACCGACTCGCGCTGCATCTGGTGCAAACGCAAGTTTGTACGCAAGTGGTTCTCCGTCAATTGAAGCATCTGGCTCAATTTGCATCCATGGCTCCAATTGTGCAGCATTTAGCTGTGAATCAAGCCTATCTGAATCCATAGTCTTTGTGTTTGAACTATCAGATCCGTATTGCCTCGTGCCTAAAATTCTCAATCGCAAATTTTGTTCTTGAGAAATTTGCATTTCTTTGATCTTAAGCGCTAGATCATCTTCTACCATTGTACTAGATACCACTATTATTGCAGAATATTCTTCGCCTTTATCAGAGCTTACCTGATATAACGCCGAAACGCCGTCTAATTGAGTTGAAATAGGTTCTTTCGATTGCTCCAAACTCGTGATTATATCTAGCATGGCGAATTTTGTTGACTCTGATTTTTCTCCCTGCATTGACACTACTGCAGTTGTGATAATTGGATTATAGCAAGATTGGCTATAGACAGAATCTAAAGAAGAATTAGAATCGCTGGTTGCTTGCGACTTATCTTTAGACTCATCTTTCGAAGTCTCATCTTGTAATTTTTCCTTCTGCTCAGCCGCAAAAAGCGACGCGTCCGTAGGATTCGCCAATCCAAAAATCTGCGATGTTTCCACATCGTCTGCAACCCTACGAATCGTAATAGACACGCCATCTGCATTAGGTAAATCATAAGAAGCATCGTTAAAATCAGCTTTAAACTGCGCATTAACAGTAATCTCTGCCTGTTTAACAAGCCAAGATTTCATAGCTGAATCCAGTAGCCTTCCAGCCGTAAGCTCCAAACAAATCGAAGAATTCTTAGCAATATCATCATCTTGAACACACGAGTCCAAAACGCGGCTAAGTCTTTTAGAAATCTGGGCAATATCAACCGTTTGGGTAGAGTCGCCAGCAACCGCTGCCCTCAAATCTAAACTCAAAACAGCATCAACACTAAGGCGAGTATATAAGCCAATAAAAGCATCAGTATCACTAGGTTTAATACCACTTAACTTAATTGTGTCCATAATCGCCTCCCAAAAATATTATACGCGCGATGCTTTGCATAATCGCTAAACACCGCGCGTAAAATTGTTAAATTAAATTATTATTTAAATTAAATTATTATTTTAGACTTTTATCTTCATCTGTAGAATCAGCTGGCGACTTATCCTCAGCATTATCCTCAGTATTATCCTTAGAAGAATCACCCTCAGAGGCATCATCCTTAATAACACCAATATTTCGCTTCAAGCTTTCTGGAATCTCTACAGGAGGAAGAGGCGAATCTGGACGATCCGAATTAGAAAGCCACAAATCGCGCTCTGGAGCCTTACGAATCTTAGAGAAGATTTGCTCAAGCTCTTTCTCGTTAAGCGTTTCCTTAACAAGAAGCTGACGAACCAACTCATCCAAAACATCACGATTATTATTAATAATCTCCCACGCCTCAGTGTGAGCCGTTTCAATCAACTTGTGAACTTCTTCATCAATCACTTCGGCAGTTTTATTAGAGAACTTACGCGATTGCAAAGAATCCAAAGAACCAGAAGAATCCTGATCAGCGTCCATCCACTTTACGGCACCAAGCTTAGAGGAGAAACCATATTCAACAACCATCTTACGAGCGATTGCTGTAGCTTTTTCAATATCGTTAGAAGCGCCAGTAGTTGGATCGTGGAACACAACCTCTTCCGCAGTACGGCCGCCCATAGCATACGCCATTTGATCAAGCAACTGATTTCGAGACTGAGAATAGCGGTCGCTAGTTGGCATAACAGCCGTGTATCCAAGAGCGCGTCCACGAGGCAAAATTGTAACCTTAGTAACAGGATCCGTATGATGCAAGGCAGCAGCAACGAGCGCGTGACCACCTTCGTGATACGCAGTGTTACGCAACTCATCCAAAGCCATGCCTTTAGACTTCTTTCTAGGACCAGCCTGAACGCGATCAATCGCCTCGTCAATAGCGCGATTGTCAATAAGCTGAGCGCCAGAACGAGCGCAAAGCAAAGCCGCCTCATTAAGCACATTAGCCAAATCCGCGCCCGTAAAACCAGGAGTTCGAACAGCAACCATATGAAGATCAACGTCTGGAACAAAAGGCTTGCCTTTAGCGTGAACCTTAAGAATCGCCTCGCGACCTTCCAAATCTGGAGCTTCCACAGCAACCTGACGATCAAATCGTCCTGGTCGCAAAAGCGCAGAATCAAGCACATCTGGGCGGTTCGTAGCAGCGATAATAATCAAATTAGTGTCGTTATCGAAGCCATCCATCTCCACAAGCAGCTGATTAAGCGTTTGCTCGCGCTCATCGTGGCCGCCTGTCATACCGCTACCGCGGCGTCGTCCAACTGCATCAATCTCATCAATAAAGATGATTGCTGGAGCGTTCTTCTTAGCCTCATCGAATAGCTCGCGCACGCGAGAAGCACCAAGACCAACAAACATCTCAACAAAGTCCGAACCAGCCATAGCATAGAACGGCACACCAGCTTCGCCTGCAATAGCACGCGCAAGAAGAGTCTTACCTGTTCCTGGAGGGCCATAAAGCAGCACACCGCGCGGAATACGCGCGCCCAAAGCCTTGTAGCGAGAAGGATCCTTAAGGAATTCCTTAATTTCCTCAACTTCTTCTACAGCAGACTGTTCACCTGCAACATCCGCAAACTTAGTCTTAGGTGTTTGACCTTCCAAAAGCTTTCCGCGTCCACGGCCGCCACCCATTCCAAGCATTCCGCCGCCAGCGCTTGCCATTCTGCCAAACATGAACCAAACAAGCCCAAGCAGAATCAAAATCGGCAGCATAGATGTGATCAGATAAGAAATTATGCTAGAAGACTGCATGCTAACAGTCCAACCATTAACTGGCTTAGCTTTTTCGATATCCTGAACAACAGTCTTACTCTGAGCAATCGTATAGTAGAATTGCACGTCTTTTCCATAATCGTGCTTCTGCTTATCGCGCTTATCGAGCTTAACATACTTCTTGTCAAGCGTAAGCTTTACAAGCTGTTTGTTGTCAATAACCTCCACATAATTTGCACTACGCTTATGAAGCAACTCCAAGCCATCTTGCGTATCAATTGTCTGTGTACCGTTATGCACAAACATCTGGAATCCTGCTACAGACAATATCACAAGAAGAACAATCCAAGTCCAAGGAGATTTAAAGAACTTACGACGAGAATCAGGATTATTATCATTCTGCGAATCATTACCATTCTGATTCTTATTGCCGTTCTTGTTTTTATTGTTCTTATTATTCCCACTATTCCTATCTGGATTTTTTCCAAAATTAGGCGGAAGGAACGGATTATTACCGTTACCTCCCAAAGGACTTTTCATAGGTCCACCCATAGGTCCGCGAGGCGACATTGGAGAAGCGCCCATATAATCAGGCTCCTTTCAGGATCCTTCTGAAGGCTCCTTACATAGAAATATGCTTAAAATTAGGATTAAATCCTACTATTTGGTTTCTATTATCCAGTACTTAATTATTCAAGATTACCTAAAATTAATCAAGATTTTTTAAGACTAACCAAAGTTTCTTAAGATTACTACTCAAAATCAATAAAGAATACTTAAGATTCATACACAGATGGCTTAAGAACCGCGATAGAATCAAGATTCCTATACTTTTCGTCGTAATCCATTCCAAAACCAACTACAAAAGCATCTGGAATCTCGAATCCAACGTAAGTAATATCAACTTCAACTTCGCGACGAGCAGGTTTAGTTAGAAGCGCAAACACCTTCACACTCGCAGCGCCTCTGCTCTTAAGCTCTTTAACGAGCCAATCCAAAGTCTTGCCAGAATCAACAATATCTTCAACAATAAGCACGTTTCGTCCGCGAACATCAGTAGTCAAGTCCTCACGAACCGTAATCTGACCGCTGCTTTTAGTGCCACTGCCATAACTGGAAAGACTCATGAAATCCATAGGAGCATTAAGACTAAGCTCCTGCGAGAAAACAGCAAGCGTGTTAACAGCACCCTTAAGAGCTGCAACAAGCAAAATATCGCGGTTCTCGTAGTCTTTACTAACTTGAGCCGCAACCTCACGAATACGCTTCATAAGTTCTTCGTGACTGATCAATTCGTAATCAATATCATCTCTTATATCAGCAATCTGCATGCTAACTATGATTGCATAAACGAATGACGGACGTGTTACAACTTACGCATTATGATTTAGATGCCAAGCGCTGTGGAGATTCGAGATTTTTTGCAGCGAATGAAGCGAACCTCAGCATGAAATGGTGATTCGCTGAAGTAGCAAGAAAAATCGAGAATCTCGGTGATTAAGCTATACGCAATTGTTTTAGTACGTAAGAGGGCTGGGTGATTCTTGGTCGAACAATATAAGAGCGGCAGCCGATACCAAATAATCCAATGATCAACCACTACAAACAAACATCAACCAAAAAACAAAATCAAAACCAAATCGGAACAACCGCAACACCGGACAACACGTAAGAGGCAGAGCGTTGTGAGACAAGAAACACCCAGCCCTCACACAACACCAAACAAGGAAGTTCAACAAGCTTCAACATGGTATACATTTACGCAACTTACACATTATGATTTAGACTATAAGCATGGTTTACTCACCTAGTTGGCGTAAAGGAATTGGCGAAGTAAAACGCTGCTTCGATAATCTTGGGCTAGAAGTGCAAGGTCCACAATTCTTGCAGCACGGGCAACATTTGGCTTTACCAAACGCACCAATCGTGCTGGTAGCATGCTCTGGAGGACGCGATTCGCTAGCATTAACAGCACTGGCAGTCAAAGTGTGCGCAAGCAGAGGTATTCGATGTGCAGCGATTATAGTGAACCACAACATGCAAGAAGGATCCGCAAAAGTTGCACAAAACGCTGCTAATACTGTTGCAAGTTTAGGAGTAGACAAATCACTTATATTCGTTGAGTCCGTGCAAGTTAAAGATGGCGAAAAAGGAGAAGAATCTGCAGCAAGAGACGCTAGATACGCTGCTATTATTGACGCGGCTAAGGATTTGGGTGCATCCGCAGTTCTTTTAGCGCACACAGCTGACGATCAAGCAGAAACAGTGATTATAGGTTTACGAGACTCTGCAGGTCTTGAAGCTGTAGCTGGAATGAAAAATATTACGGTTCGAAGTGGAATACGTTTTGCTAGACCGCTAATTAACCTTAGAAGACTTGAAACAACCAATATTTGCAAAGATTTGGGCATTGAGTGGTGGGATGATCCAACAAACGGCGATTTAACACAAAGCGATGTTGAACTACCAAAGTCATACCCTCTTCGCTCAAGAATAAGACATACTCTAATGCCTTATATTTCACGGTTTTTTGCTACAGACATGACTTTACTACTTGCCAAAGGTGCCAAATTTGCACAAGACGATTTAGATTACATTAATTCTCAAGTTGACATAATAGAAAAAGAGACGATTTTAAAGCAAAATTATGATTCTTGCGCACACGAAGTAAAAATAGCAATATCACCTTTAACAAAACAACACACTTCGATAAGACGCAGAATAATCGCCCGCGCTCTAACCGCCGCTGGAATACGTTTTTCGTCAAATCATATAGAATCAATCGACGAGCTAATTACAAACTGGCACGGTCAAAAACCTGTAGCGCTGCCTGGCGGATATGCGGCAAGCAGAAAATCACAGACTATAACTATTTGCGAACGCTAGCGATTTCCCGATTTTGTTGCTGATTTTTCCATTTTGAACAACATTCTCGGTAAGTCGCTCGCGCGTTACAGCGCGCGAACGACTTCGCTTGCGTTGAAAGCACACCGTGCTTTCAACCTTAAGCAAGCTCAGCGCGCCAAATTGCCTTCGCGCGCTACGCTTTAAGCGCTCCGGCAGGTTGGCGCGCACTAAAGATTAGTTAGCTCGGCCATCATCTTATTAATGCCAACATAAGTGTAGTTAACATCTCCAGGAGGATTAACAACAACCGCAAAGGTTAGCGCGCCTCCCGACTTTCTAGAAACGTTGCCAACCATAGATGACACATCACCCAGAAAACCAGTTTTAACACGCAGTAAGCCAGCTGCCGAAGGATCTGACAAACGATGGCGTGCCGAAGTGCACCATACACCAGGTAAAGCTAAGCCTTCTGCTGCTGCAGCACCTTTACCGATTTTAAGATTCTGAGCCTGAACTTGCACAAGAGTCACAGCGCGAATAGCGGATTTAGGCGAAAGCCCAGAACAATCAGACATGTGCAATCCGTTTATATCAACGCCTAAATCGCGCAAAACGTCGCGTACAGCGTCTGTGGCACCTTCTGGAGAATTACTTTTACGCATAGCGAGCGCAGTAAGACGACCAAATTCTTCCGCAATAGAATTGTCCGAATGCCTTAGCATATATGCCATAATTTCGTTAAGTGGAGCAGAAGAAACGCGGGCTATTTGCTTAAAATCAGAGGAAATCATCGGTTTTCTAGAGCTAACATATATGGATGATAATCCATCAATCTTGGAAGTTTTGCCAATTTTTGCAGAATCAGTGCTCCAAGTTCTCACGTCAATACCAAATTTTTTGAGTAGATTCGCAAAAATTAATCCCGTACTTACAGCTGGATGCCGATCTAAAAGTGGATAATCATCTGGGTCATCAGCATCATTGCCAGCAGCCACCCATGCTGCAAAATTACGATCTCTGCCTTCATCAACAGCTAAAGACGATGTTGGCGCATAAAAACGTCCTTCTTCATCATTTTCATGAATCAAATCAGGATAGCGTTTCTCTCCAAACAAGGAATCATCAACAGCAAGCTCAACAACTTTTACACCTTGTTTTTTAAGCGAATTCACAGTATTGCTAGCAAGGGTTTCAAGACCAGCTCTACCATTTACATGATTTGGATCATTGGTTGCAGCACCCATCAGCATATCGCCGCCGCCATGAAGAACGAGCCTAGCAAAACCATTTTTCACTCCAGATACAGCAGAATCAGCATTTCTAGAGCTTCCAACATAGTTTGCGTAAACTGTTGTAGAAAGAGTCGATCCCATGTCTAGAACATGCGAGGCAGCTAGAGCCGTAAGCGTTTTCATAGTAGACGCCGGCTGCAAAGCAAGATTTTCATTTTTAGCAGCTATAATCTTTCCGTTTGCATCAGCAATAACAGCTGAAGCATTAGGACCAAGACCTGGATATTCAAAAAATTCCTTCAAAATCTTTTCCGCAGATGACTTGTCAACAGGCTTATTCTTATCCACCTGCTTAATCAAGCTAGCATATTTAGCTAATCTCTTAGGTTTGGGGCTAGTTAACTTTTGAAAAATCTTATGATCACGCGCAGCAATTTCAAACTGATTAATAAAACGATTTTGCAAAATATCTTGGCAATCAAACAGAATATAGCCACCCATTAAAGAAATTACGCCAATTACCGATATTAAGCAGACTAGAAAACGGTTTTTTAGCCTAGAGCCATTGGCGTGGTTTTCTACACTAAGTTCGGTTGCTGGCGATTCATCCAATGTTTCGGCTTGCTTTTTTTGCGATACTGTTGGCGAGGATACTTTTTGCGATACTGTTTGCAAACTGGACTTAAAACCAGCTTTTTCCCTAGCCTCTTTCGACGTGAAAGCATCTTCTGGAATCTCGACTATGTTATCTAGATTCTTAAGGTCTTCATCGTCTTGCATGCGCACGCCGCCTATGTGTATGTACTTAAGTTGTATGTGTATGTACTTAAGTTAATTGCAATTCTTTACAACTATACAAACTATACACTTGCATATGCCGAGAGTAAGTTTGTGCGCATAATTTTTAAAGGCGTGCGCAGTAATACTCAAGCAGTAATCGATGCGAATCTGCGCAAGTTTTCTACAATGCGAATTATGCGCTTATCCATCACTTTACCGCCCAAAATAACGCCAACAACCAGAACGATTGCACCGTTTATTACAAACAGTATGCTTGCAATCCACAAAAGATTCATGTTAATAGCCACAAACACAATAGCCAAAGCAATAGACGGAATCATGCATACGAAAGATAGCAGCATAAAACCTATTGGAGCAAAAGATCTAGCGCCAGCAGAGCCTTGCGGCCTAGAAAATGGCTTTTCGATTGATGATACAGGGTACATTGCAATGCACGAAGAGATTAAGCCGATTCCTATGGTAGCAAAAGCTATTCCGATTGGTGAAAGAGTTTGGAACAGAATTGCATTTACACTTTGATGAACATTTAATACGAAGAAAAGAAAAACGTAAACTCCTACTCCAAGAATCGCAAAATACACAGCGCAAATGGCGGACCAAACTATTGCGTGCGCTAAGCGATCGTGCAAGCCTTTTACACCAATAATCGCGTGCATAGTAAAAGCTGTGCCATCGTATGCAATATTGTTTCCAACAACCATGCCCATAAGCGAAGCAGCATAGATAAGCCAGCAAGAAACACCTAAGTCCTGTGCCATAGAAGCAAATCCTTTAGTTTTGAAAGTAGCTCCTCCTGCAACTATCAGCATAAAAAGCGGCGTAAGAAGCAAAAACAGTTGACGCATGTCTCTTCTCATAACGCTAATAATTCGCGCAATAATCGCACCAACTGTGTTGTCTGGAACTGCTGCAAATAAGCCGATTCCTTTAGTTTTAACAACTGTTTTTTGCTCGCCGCGAAGTAGCTTCGGCTCTAATTTTGCGCAAAATACGGATATTGCAAAGCAAACAGCAATCGTTACAACGCAAATAAAGAAGCGAATAACAAGCGCAAGCCAATTGCCATTAATGGCGTCAAGAGGCAAAGCCATAGCAGCACTTAATGGTGTAAAAGCGGAAACAGCGCAGAAACTTGAGCCAAACACAATTCCATTTGGCGTACTGCTATGCCTGTTCATTGACGCAACAAAAAGCATGTACGCTACGAAAATAACAAAGTAAAAAATGTTTCTTGAACGCTTGTTTATTAAAATAGTATCCAAAAGCTCAATAAGCATTTTGCTTAAAGACACGATTGTTGCAACATAAAGCGGAGCTGCAATTACGCTTACTAAAACTGGTAAAATTCCAAAGTTTCTGTACGCTAAAGACCACAAAGCAAGCGCGATTGTACAGCTTATTGAAAACGCTCCAAAAAGAGAGCCAAGAAGCATACCAGCTTGCTGCTTTACGTGAGGAATGCCATAAAGCGCAAAACTGCGCGATTTTAGTGTTGTGTCGCTGCCGAGCATAAACAGGTTTATAAACAGCGTAAAAATTGATGCAATCGACGCAATCATTATTGGAACAACTTGGAATTCCTGCCAATTTTTAGTATCTGCAAGCATTCCTGGATCAAGATACTTTCCCGCTTGAAAACCAGCAAAACCAAGAGCGCATATAATCGCAAGTCCAAAAACAATGACTATACCAAAGCCGATTTTTTGCCAAATCGACTTTCGCATAACAGAAAAAGTAAGCGCCCAGCGAAGGCGAACCATTGTGAAAATCATAGACATTACGGCTCTCCTTTTTTAAGCGTTGAGATCGGTGGAAGATGCAGGAGCGTTGTCAGACTTACCACCGTTAAGCCAGTCGATGCGCGCAGCCGCGTGACGTCCGCCAACAAGCTCCATAAAGCGATCTTCAAGATCTTTGCCCTGAGCAACTTCTTCAAGAGTGCCAGAAGCTGCAACATGACCTTCGTTAATAATCGCCACGTGCGAGCACATTTTTTCAACCAATTCCATAACGTGCGAAGAAATAATCACCGTTCCGCCAGTAGAAACATACTCGGCAAGAATATCCTTCAAATTTGCGCTAGAAACAGGGTCAACTGCCTCAAAAGGCTCGTCCAACACAAGCACGCGCGGGCTGTGAATCATAGCTGTTGCAAGGCAAATCTTCTTCGTCATACCAGTTGAATAGTCAGAAACAATAGTATTTGCAGCTTCTGTTAAGTCGAAAGCAGAAAGCAAGTCGTTTGCACGCTTTACGGATTCCGCACGGCTCATATCGCGAAGCATGCCAGCGTATGTTAAAAGCTGAAGGCCAGTAATCGTCTTAAAAATCTCATCTGCTTGTGGCATTAAACCGATTGCGCGCTTAGCACGATTTACGTCGCTCCAAACGTCGTTGCCAAAAATCGAAGCCGAGCCAGCATCTGGCATAAGCAAGCCCGTAAGCATTTTAATCGTAGTGGTTTTGCCAGCACCGTTCGGACCTACCAATCCGTAGAAAGAGCCTGCTGGAATGTCTAAAGAAAGATTATCTACAGCAACTTTTTTGCCAAAAGTCTTAACAAATCCGCGAATAGAAACCGCAGGAACATCTGCATTGCTACTATCACTTGAATAAGTGTTTACGCCAAAAACTGGAACACTGCCAGACATATTTGCAGAAGGAACAGAATCTACCATAAGAACCTCGCAACATACAGATAAACGCACGTATTGCGCTACATTATTGCACAATCGCACGTTTACACCAAGGCCTCTATTATCTCATATATTGCGTATAAACACACTACGATGCAGGTCGTCGTTCGCACGCTCTAAGCGAAAAGGCAGGTCGAAGCGCTACCGACCCGTGTGGTGAATCGGCTTCCACTCGCTCTTAGAGAACACAGCTTGGAACGCAATCGGCACGTACGAAAGCATAAAAATAGGGAAGCTTAGTGCGTACGCAAAAAGCTCTTTGTTAGTGGCTCCAAGCTTATCGTGTTCTACAAGAATGGTAAGCGAAACAAACACCATCATACCTAAAACGCTTGTGACAGTAGTGGTTATAAAGTTAAGCGTCGAGTCAATCTGGCTTGTCCAAGTGACGAATCCAAACGCGGCAAAAATAAATCCGAGTATGAGTCGCACAATCGCAAGCACCATAAACGGGCATAGCATAAGCGTAAAGTCAACTGACGAAAAATCGCGCTCGCGGATTCCGTGACGTATAAGAGCTGCTCCGTAATAGCGGAACACTTGCAAGAAGCCTTTACTCCAGCGCAACCTCTGTCTCCAGCTTTGCCTAAACGATACTGGCTGCTCGTCGTAGAGAACCGCCGATCCGCAATAACCCACTTTGTCGCCGTGCAAAATCGAGTCCATTGTAAACTCAAGGTCTTCTGTAAGCAGATGGAATTTCCACCCGCGATTTCTGTGCATGATTTCGCGCGAAAACATGAATCCTGTTCCGCCTGCATGGCAGCTAGACCCAAAAAGCATGCGCGAATTGTTGGTAAATCGCGATTCGCGTATAAACCACAATGCCGACCCAGAAGACACCCAATTATCCGATAAATTCACTGAGTTTCGGTAGCTTGTTAGAATCTGGTATCCTGCATGGAATCCTTTGTTCATCTCTTCAAAATAGTGCAAATCCAGCTTATTATCGGCATCGAAAACAAAGTACGCGTCGTAATCTTTGTCTTTTCCAAGCTCCATTATGTGATCCAGCAGGTAGCTTAAAGCGTAGCCTTTGCCAATATGCTGCTTGTCGAATCGCTCTATAACATTGCACCCGTACTCTCTTCCAACTTGCGCCGTGCTGTCGGTGCAATTGTCGGCGACTAGCCAAATGTCGATTAATTTTTGATCGTAAGTTTGGGATTGTATGCATTTTATGAGGTTTCCTATTACAGCTTCCTCATTGCGCGCGGATATTAGAACGGCGTAATGCTTGTCCATTGGTGCTTGCGGAAACACAATAGGCTTTGCTACAAGCGATGCGACTGCGCAAACACCTTGATATACAACGCTACTTACGCCAATTATGATTACTAAAACGTCGAAAATAGACAAAAGAATCATTTATTCCACCCACTTCGTGGATTACTATTTGAGTTTGTTGCTTTTTTATTTTCTTTTTTATTTTCGTTTGGAATTGTACCAAATTTATTTGTTTTTGACTTTAGTTCTTCCTTATCTTGATCGGTTGCTTGCGACTTATCCGAATCTGAATTTTCTGCGCGCTTTTTAGCAATATCCTTATTTACAGCGTCTAAAATATCGCGTGAAATTGCCATAGTTTCAACATACCCAGAATCGTCAACTGAATTTTCATTTTCAATAGTTTCGTCTGAAGAATTATAGGCTTGCTTATACCAATACATAATGTCTTCGTTAATAGATACTCGAGATGAAGATCCTTTCATAACTCTAAGCACACTATCTTTAACAGGTTTAACAAAACTGTTTCTTATAGTTTCAACACTCGTAACCATAATTGATTTACGATTAGGCTTTGGATCGTCCATTAAAGGTGAAGAAACTAGATTGTATTGTTTTGTACAAACTTTGAGAATTGCCTGCAAACTAGCGGTTACTGGAAGTGCTAAGAATGCACCGAGAGCACCAAACACAGCACCCATAATCAACACCGATAAAAAGGCTACTGCAGGATTTAAGTCCATGGTTTTTTCGGAAATCTTAGGGGAAATCACCATGTTTTCAATCTGCTGATAAATTGTCACAAAAATCAAAACTGCTATAGCTGATCCAAAACCATTAGATCCCCACGCAAATAAAATTGGCAGTGCTCCACCTAAATATGTTCCTATTGTCGGAACAAATTGCGAAACGATTCCACAAAACAGTGAAAGCGGAAGCCAATATGGAACATTCATGAATATTAGGAAAATCGCAGTACCCGTTGCGTTAATAGCTGCCAAAATTGTGCGCGAAAATAGGAAGCTTGATATCTGCTCCTGTACAACGGACCAGATAAATAAAAATCGCCTCTGAGATTTAGGATTCAACAGCCTACACACACTTCTGCGCATAGAAGGACCAGCTGCAGAAATGTAATAGGTCACCATAAGAATAGTGAGTAAATCAAGCAAAACCGCCAATAATCCCCACGTTGTATTAATTGCTTGTCCAGCGAAATCTACAACCCAAGAGGTTTGAACGTGTTTAAGAATTTCCATGCCGAGTTGCTCAATGTTTGGCATTTTGAAACCAGTGGAATTTAGTACAAAATGGGCAAACTGGTTGTATAAATCAGGTAGACCTAAAACCATGGAAACTGCTTGTTGCACAAAAAGATTACCAAAAAGCACAAGAAGCAAAATAACTATTACAAGCAGCCCAAACAAGCTTGCCAAAGATGCAAAAGCTCTACTCCACCCGTGTTTTATGAGCCGCACAACAAGAGGTTCAATTGCCAACGCTATAAAAATGGATACTACAACATCGAAGACTATAAAGGCGATATTTCCCCAAGCAAACCATACAAAAATCGCTACGAACGCTGCAATAACAGCATACATAAGCGCGCGGCTAAGCCAATCTGGCGGGCGCCTATCATCCCCTTTGGCTGGGAAAATCGCGGATAAATCAAGCTTTGCACTTGTGCTGTGATTATCTATACTGCCTTCATGTTGTTCTTTATTATTCATAAAATACATTGTACTTTATAACGTGGGAGCACGAGCCGCTTGCATGTTTTGTGCATATAAACACAAATAAGTAGCGTGTAACACAATCGTAACCAGATAGTCGAGTCGCTGAAATCCAAAATCTTATGCAACAATCTAAACTATTTACTGAGATTTTTACGAAAGGATTGTGCATGACCACTTTACAAACTAAAGAAGATGCCGAAGCTTTGATTAAGCAAGAAGGCATTGAATACGTATCAGTTCGATTTACCGATTTGATTGGCGTTCAGCAGCATTTTACTGTGCCTGCAAGCGAGTTCTTAAACAGCGCTTTTACAGATGGGATGGCTTTCGACGGCTCTTCTATGCAAGGATTCCAAGCTATTAACGAGTCCGATATGAAGCTGATTCCAGACGTAGACACCGCATACATTGACCCATTCCGCAAGCATAAGACTTTGAATGTTGCTTTTTCGATTGTGGATCCTGTAACAGACGAGCCTTATTCTAGGGACCCTCGCCAAGTGGCAATTAAAGCCGAAGCCTACTTAAAGGCAACTGGCATTGCCGATACCGCAAGCTTTGCTCCAGAAGCCGAGTTCTTCATTTTTGACAAGGTGCGTTTTGCAAACGACATGCAACGCTCCTTCTACGAGGTGGATTCCAACGAAGCTCCATGGAATTCTGGCATTGATACTGAAGATGATGGCAGCAACAACATTGGTTTTAAGAATCGCGTAAAGCACGGCTACTTCCCTGTTCCACCTGTTGATCATAATCAAGACTTGCGCGACGACATGGTTTACAACCTTCAAAAGGTTGGCTTGATTCTTGAGCGTTCTCACCATGAGGTTGGCGGCGCAGGTCAGCAGGAAATCAACTACCGTTACAATACGCTTGTTCATGCTGGCGACGACTTAATGAAATACAAGTACGTTGTTCACGAGACTGCTGCTTTGGCTGGTAAGGCTGCAACATTTATGCCAAAGCCAATTGCTGGAGATAACGGCACTGGCATGCACTGCCATCAGTCGCTTTGGAAGGATGGTAAGCCATTGTTCTATGCGGAAACTGGTTATGCTCAGCTTTCCGATATTGCGCGTTGGTACATTGGCGGCTTAATTAAGCACGCGTCTTCTGTGCTCGCTTTTACAAATCCTTCACTTAACTCTTACCACCGCCTTGTTCCAGGATACGAAGCCCCAGTCAACTTGGTTTACTCTGCTCGTAACCGTTCTGCAGCTATTCGTATTCCTCTTGCTGGTGAGGCTCCTTCTGCTAAGCGTATTGAGTTCCGCGCTCCGGATCCTTCCTGCAATCCATTCTTAGCGTTCTCTGCTCAGCTTATGGCTGGCTTAGACGGCATTATGAACCACATTGAGCCTCCTGCTCCTGTTGATAAAGATCTCTACGAGCTTCCTCCAGAAGAGCATGACGGCATTAAGCAAGTTCCTTCTTCGCTTGGTGAAGCTTTGCAAGCTTTGGAAGAAGATCACGACTTCCTTATGCAAGGAGATGTGTTTACTAGCGACTTGATTGAAACTTGGCTTAATCTAAAGCATGAAGAGATGGATATGGCTCGTTTGGCTCCAACGCCACTCGAGTATGAGCTTTACTTCCATATCTGATATTTGTGATTAATAAAATCCCCCGCAAGAAAACTTGTGGGGGATTTTATTTTGCATTCGTCTTTTATTTTAAATCGCAAAACCGAGTGTTCTAGCAGCAGTTACAGGAACAGCCTCATCAGACCAATAATCCTCAAGATTTTCATCTGTAGAAAGCGAGCGCATCTCAGCACGATCAATATAAAGCTCTCCGCGTAAATGATCTGTTTCATGCTGGAAGATTCGCGCTGGCCAACCATGTAAACGTTCAGAATGCTGCTTACCATCTTCATCTTGCCATGTAGCTTGAATATCTAACCAACGCTGACGAACCGCCTGATATCCTGCAACACTCAAGCATCCTTCGTAAAAACTGCGTGTTTGTGTTCCAATTGGTTCATAGTGGGGATTTATGATCGCCCTAAATGGCAATTCTGCAATATCCCTAGGATCATCTGCATCGTCTCGAACATGGTCTTCTACAACAGCAATTGCAAGACCTAAACCAATTTGCGGAGCAGCTAAGCCAACTCCTGGTGCATCTAACATAGTGCTGTGCATAAGCGAAATAAGCTTATTAAGAGTAGCACGCGTTAGCTGACCATCGTAAGCCACTGTTCGTTGTCTTAACACAGGCTCTCCTGCTTGAACTATAGATAGCACGCCATCGTCTGTAGCGGAATCTAAAAGGCGCTCCACCGCGCGGCTAAGCTTAGTATCAACACTTGCGTGATGCGTAAACATAGGGCTCCTTTACCAAGGCTAATTCTACAAAACTTCTAAAGTAATTTACAAAGCCAACTTTGATTATTGTTGCTAAATCACATACGCTCAAACAACAATACCAAAAGGATTAGTATATCAAGGTTATCTGTTTTTTGTAGCTGTAAACGGCGTGTCTAACAACATTCTCAGGAAATCGCTCGCGCGTTACAGCGCGCTCACGTCTTCGCCGCGCAGAAGCAGTGCTTCTGATCTAAGCGGCTCAGCGCTCCGAATTACCTTTTCGCGCTACGCTCTAAGCGAAAAGGTAGGTCGTCGCGCGAGCGCTACAGCTTAAGATTATCAGTTACAACTTGCGCAAGTCGTGCACAAACCTCATCTGCTTGCTCTTGCGTTGCAGCTTCACACATAACGCGCACAAGTGGTTCTGTTCCGCTTGGTCGAAGAAGAACGCGCCCCGTATCTCCCAAAAGCGCGCTTTCTTTTTCTACCGCTTTAAGAACAGCAGCATTAGTTTTAGCTGCCATCTTATCTACATTCGGCACATTGACTAAGCATTGCGGAAGCTGAGGGAAGTCGGCAGCCATTTGCGAAAGCTTCTTGCCTTCGCGCACAACCTCGCGACACAGCGTAAGTGCTGTAAGTGTGCCATCTCCCGTGGTTGCAAACTCGCGATTAATCACATGACCCGACTGTTCACCGCCAAGAGAATAATCGCCTCTAAGCATCTCTTCTAGAACGTAGCGGTCTCCGACGCTTGTTTGAACAGTGGAAATACCCATGTCTTTTAGCGCAAGCTTTAATCCAAGATTGCTCATTACTGTAACAACAAGAGTATTGTGATTCAGCTTTCCTTCGGCTTTCTTAGAACGCGCAAGAATGCCCATAATTTGGTCGCCATTAACCATGTTTCCTTTTTCGTCTACAGCTAGGCAACGGTCTGCATCACCATCGAAAGCTACTCCTAAATCGGCGTTAGACGCCTTAACCATAGCTTGCAATTGTTCTGGATGTGTGGAACCTGCGTGATCGTTAATATTGTATCCATCTGGAGAAGCGTTAATTACTATTACTTCTGCGCCTGCTCTGCGCAATGCTTCTGGTGCTACTACAGACGTTGCACCATTTGCGCAGTCTGCCACAACTCTTAATCCCGAAAGAGGTTTTGGACGTGTTGATGTTTCGCTGTTTAATGGAGCAACAGAAGAAACGAGGTGATCGATGTAAAGGTTTGTTGCGGTAATAGTGTCATGGCTGATTCGTCCAACGCCGCTGCCTGTAGGACGCTGCCATTCTTTGCCTAAAACAGCCTCAATCTCGTCTTCTTTGCTATCTGGAAGTTTGAAGCCTCCGCGTGCAAAGAACTTAATGCCGTTATCTGGCATTGGGTTATGCGAAGCAGAGATCACAGCTCCCATTTCTACATTGAGCACAGAAGTTAGAAAAGCCACGCCAGGAGTTGGTATTATGCCAGCATCGATCACATCAAAACCGCCCGCACTCATTCCAGCAGCCAAAGCCGATGCTAAAAAGTCTCCAGAAACTCTAGTATCTCGCCCAACCAACGCTCTGCGTCGAGCATGCATTTTCTTCCCTGCATCTTCGTTATGCGACTCGCTACTATGCGTTGCTTCACCTAAAACACGTACTGCAGCATCTCCTAAATCCAACGCAAGCTGCGCGGTTAAATCTCGATTGGCTAATCCCCTAACACCATCTGTTCCGAACATATTTGGCATAACCAGCCTCTTTCGTCTAACTAATAGTCATTGCTATTTACACATTTTGTATATTATCTACAAATAATCTTGTAAACACACGCTGTTCATTATTTTACCCTGCATGCCACTAAACGCGCCACTGACCACTGACATAATCTTATTTCTTATTTGCAATTAACTTTGGTTGAATTACGGGTAATCGGGGTAATCGCTACCCTGAAATCACTACTTGCAACAAGAGATTGATAATCAAAAAGCCACTTAGCAAACTAAGTGGCTTAGAATTTGTACCCCCTAAGAGAGTCGAACTCTTGTTGTCAGATTGAAAGTCTGGTGTCCTAACCGTTAGACGAAGGGGGCTTTAACCAAACCATATGATATTAACACTCATAAACTCACATAGCAAATTACGGCGTGTTGAATCATTTCGTCACTCATTTAGCAACATAAGTCAAATCGTGAATTTTTCTACCTGCTTCTAATCCTTTACGCTCAAAATTCGTCAAAACCCTACCTTCAAATCTTACAGATTCCGCGAAATCAGCATGAGGTAAATCTTTAGCATCTTGAGCATTGCCCTTACCAACATGCTCAATCGGCAAACTTACTTGTAACTTTCCAGTATTTTCAAAATCTTCTCGTTCATCCATAACTTCATGAACATGTAGTGCATAATCCTCAATATCCGTAGCAATTCTCCAAACACCTTTATCAATAAGTGCGTTATGCACCGCATCTGCCAAAGACGGCTGCACAATCCTACGCTTGTGATGTCTCATTTTAGGCCATGGATCTGGGAAGAAAGTCCAAACTTCTTTCAAAACACCATTAGAGCATGAAGCTAGAAAATCAGGTGCATTAACTTGCGCTATTCTAAGATTTTCTACACCCTGTTTTCCAGCTAATAGCATTGTGTGTGCCACTCCTGGATCATAAACTTCTAGTGCAAGAAAATTAATATTTGGATTTGATTCGGCTGCGGCTACAATATTTTCGCCCTGACCAGATCCTATTTCTACAATAAGAGGATTCGAATTACCCCAATTTTTAGCAACCCAGTTGGAGTCTACCAGCAAATCGCTTTTTACACGTAAAGACCCTAAACTATCTTCAACATTTAATAAATATTGGCTTGAATATCGCTCTTTTGCTCGCTCAAGACGCGCGTCCAAACGAGCAGACCTTCTTACAAAAGAAAGAATTACTCTAGCAGAACTGTCTTTATCATCTTTATTGTTTTTATGCTTATTCATACAATTCAATTCATCAGATTCCAAAATATTGGATTCTAATTCGTCAGATTGCAAATTTACTATTTGAGATTCTTCCACTTTATTCCACTTCTATTCACATAAAATTGTTCAACTACGACTCATAATATCAACTCATCGTATGGTATCAAAGCAGCAAAACAGGGTGAGGATGGATAATGTAGGTAAGACGCAAAAACAAAAAGCGCTAGAAGCAATCAAACACTTCTAACGCTTATTTTGACAGTGGCTCCGAGCGGGATCGATCCGCTGACCTAACGATTTTCAGTCGTTCGCTCTACCAACTGAGCTACAGAGCCATGATGAATAAAAAACCCGGCGAACCGGGTATTCTATTAATCGCGACCCCGGCCGGACTTGAACCGGTGACCTCCGCCGTGACAGGGCGGCGCTCTAACCAACTGAGCTACGGGGCCGTGGCTTTGTTCTCTCGAACAGCCGAGTCACTATCTTACAGAATCCTTAGCAAAATGCAAGTGCCGCGCGTGTTCGGCGTGTTGCAGCACAAAATCAAGCTATTATTCAAGCTCAGCAGCTCCAGTGCAAAGCTGATAATACTCCCCACGTTTTGCCAATAATTCCTCATGCGAACCGCGTTCAATAATGCGACCGTGATCCAGCACCATAATCACATCAGAATTGCGCACTGTGGACAGTCTGTGAGCGATTACAAATACAGTGCGCCCTTCCATCAAAGAATCCATTCCACGCTGAACTAATTCTTCAGTATGCGTGTCAATCGATGAAGTTGCTTCATCGAGAATCAACACAGGCGGATTTTCTACTGCAGCACGAGCAATAGAAATAAGCTGCTTCTGACCTTGAGAAAGCCCTTCACCGCCATTGTTAAGCTGCGTATTGTATCCGTCAGGAAGATGAGAAATAAACGCGTCAGCATGAGCCAATTTTGCAGCTTGAATACAATCTTCGTCGCTAGCATCAAGATTTCCATAACGAATATTGTCCATTATTGTGCCAGTAAATAAATTCACATCTTGCAAAACAGTGCCAATAGCGTGACGCAAATCCGTTTTGCAAATATCGCGCACGTCAATGCCATCATACAAAATTTGCCCATCATCAATGTCGTAAAAACGCGTAAGAAGGTTAGCAATAGTAGTTTTTCCAGCACCTGTAGCTCCAACAAGAGCAACTTTTTGACCAGGTTTTGCAAACCACGTAATATCGTGCAAAACTGGATGATCTTCTTTGTAGCCAAACACAACATCCGTAAAACGCACGTCGCCTCGAAGCAAAGTATAGCGGCCATCCTTAGAAGTGCGAGCATCTCGCTTTGCATGGCACACAATCTCTTGAGCCATTTCACTTAAGTTTTGAGCGCACTTTTTAGCTTTAGTGCCATTATCTTGCTTTGACCTTTTCCAAGCCCAATAAATATTGTTTCCTTCAGATTGTTCGTCTACTTCTTCAAGCACATCAAATGCTGATTTTTCTCCAAGATCTTCAGCAGACTGAAGTACACGCACTTTAACTAATTGCACACTGCCAGAATCAAGTTCTGGCTTTTCATCAAGTAACTCAAAAATACGAGAAGCTCCTGCAAGAGCCATCATAAGTGCGTTAGCTTGCATTGTAATTTCGCCAATAGGGTTAATAAATGCGCGCGAAAGTGCCAGCAAAGATATAAGCGTACCTAATGTAAGAGTACTAGATCCAGATAATCCCAGCGTTGGCAAACCAGCTGAAGCAGCCCACGCACCAAGTAAAGCAATTAATACATAAAGCAAATAGCTTGCATTACTAATAACAGGCATTACATTATTCGCATAAGAATTGGCACTTGCAGAAATTTTTTGCACTTTTTCTATGCAATTATCTAATTTTTCAATAGAATCTGTCTCATGATTAAAAATTTTAATCACTTTGCTGCCTGTTGCAGATTCTTCAACAAACTCATTTAACTCGCCTAATGCATGCTGGAATTGCTCAAATAAACTGCCAGATTTCTTTAGCATAAAACGCACTAAATAAAGCAACATTGCAGTAAATATAGCTACAAAAACTGCAACCGGAAGCGATAGGCACATAATAGATATAAACGCTGCCAAAATCGACATTAGTGCAGAAAAAGAGTCCGGAAATGCCCACGAAATTGCCTCACGAAGAACCTCAGTATCGTTTGTGTAACGGCTCATAATATCGCCGTAACCTTGAGAATCTAAGTAACGCAATGAAAGCTTCTGCTGATGCTTAAACATAGAATCTCGCAAATCACGCATAACACTTTCAGATATATTCGCAACAAGCCTGCTCCAAAGCCAAGAACAAAACACACCAACAGCGTAAACACTTGCCATCAGAATAATCATGCGAACAAGAGGCGTCCAATCCTGATTATGCTTACCGACAAGCGGAAGAATATACGAGTCAACAAGAGATTGCAAAAACATTGCGCTTGCAGCTTGCACGATTGCGCTAACTATTATTGATGCAATAATTACGCAAATTTTAACTCGATACACAAGCACATAAGAGGCAAGTCTGCTAAGAGTTTTCCAACTAATAGCTGAATCATTTTTAGAAGAGTGAGCCGTTTTATTATTAGCCATTGTTATTTAGCTCCTTCTTCTTTAGTTGCGCTAGTTATTCGACTTTTTTCTTGAGAAACCGCCATATTTCTGTAAATTTCACAAGATTTAAATAATTCATCATGCGAACCGTTAGCAACAACACGACCATCTTTAAGAACAACAATAATATCCGCATGTTCGATTGAAGATATGCGCTGAGCAACGATAATTTGCGTAGAATCAGGCATAAACTTTTTCAAGCCATCGCGAATTTTACTATCCGTTTTCATATCAACCGCACTCATCGAGTCGTCGAGGATTAAAATTTTCGGCTTCCTCAAAAGTGCGCGCGCAATGCACAAACGCTGTCGCTGACCACCGGAAACATTCTTACCACCCTGGTCAATATGCGTATTGTAGCCGTCTGGTAAATCTTTAATAAACTCATCAGCACAAGCAATTTCGCAAGCTTGACGCAAATCATTATCGCTTGCTTCCGCCCTACCCCAGCGAAGATTTTCTGCAATTGTACCACTAAACAAAATATTTTTTTGTAGAACAACACCAACTTCTTCACGCAAACTAGAAGAATCATAATCGCGAATATCTTTTCCGCCTACAAAAAGAGCACCAGAAGTTACGTCATAAAGTCTTGCAATTAATTGCACTAAACTTGATTTTCCAGATCCCGTTGCACCAACAACTCCAACAGTTGCTCCAGAAGGAATAGATATATTTATATCATGTAAAATTTCCTGTTCTGCTGGAGTGGATTCATCTGTATTATCTGATTGAGGATAGCGTAACGAAACATTTTCAAAACGCACAGAAGCGTCAGAAAGCTTTGTAAGTGGATGCTTGGAAACAACTTCAGTATTTCGAGATTGCAAAACATGTGAAATACGATGCATCGAAGCTCGAGCTGTTAACGACATTACAAACACTGCAACTAAATTCGCTAAAGCAAACAAAATTTGCAAAGCATACACTACTAATGCAGCAAGATTTCCCGTTGTTAAACCAAAAGCAGGATTATTTCCTGAAGCCACAATTTCGTGCGAAGCCAACCACGCAATAAGTAGCATGCCAGAATAAAAACATAAGTTAAACAAAGGAATACTACAATTTAACACATACTCAGCTTTAATAAAATAATCATAGATTTTATGTGAAATACGCGTAAAACGACTTATTTCATAATCAGAACGCACATAAGACTTTACGACGCGAATATTATGCAAATTCTCGCCAACTCTATTATTCATCTCGTCAATCATTCGATAAATTCGAGAAAATGCTGGAGCAACTATACTAGCTCCAACAGCGCCAATTGCACCAATAATAGGCACAAATGAAAGAAAAACCCACGAGATAGCAGGGCTAATTGAAAAAGTAAACCACCAAGCAGTGATGATAATCATAACGCTGCGAATACCAGAGCGAATAATCATTTGGTAAGCAAATTGCACATTTGACACATCACTAGTCATACGCGTAACAACAGTACCGCTAGAAAACTTATCTAAATCAGAAAAACTTAAACTTTGTAAGCGTGAAAACATGTTGTGACGTAAATTTTTACCAAAACCAGCACTAGAATGAGCACAACAAATACCAGAAACAACGCCTGCAATCATTGCAATTGCAGCAAAAATAAGCAATTGCAAACCATAATATTGCACAGCTTCTTGAGAACGTGACATAATACCAAAATCAATAAGATTTGACATTACTGTAGGGATCTCAATTTGCATAGCAGCTTCAACGAGAATAGTAACAGCTGTTAAAACGCCAAGAAAACGGTACTTTTTTAAAGATGATAGAATCGTACGCAATGCACAAGGAGGATTATTTTTAATTTTTCGCGAATTGTCCTTCAAATTCCCCGCCATTGTGCTCCTCCCCATATATAACGTAATGTGTAGGTTTAATAATATCACTTCTCAAATTTTAACTATTGCGCATGGCGCATTTCCGTATTGAGTTACTTCATTACCAAATGCATAAATAGATGAATCTTTGACATAGTAGTATACAGACAAATCACATACGAAAAAGTGCTTCTACACATTCAAATTATAAACAACGATTGATTTCATCTTATAAAAAATTATATAATGAAAGAATGTATATTCGCATGTATAAAGAGGTACTGTCATGAATATAAAAATCTATTAATAGAATACTTACTTGCTCAGTAGCATTATCCATGTCTTTTTTACTACCATTGCAAGTTCAAGCCAACACCCAAGAAGAAACTTATGAGTAACACAAAGATAGTTGGCGCTGTAGCACAGCAGAAAGGCATTCGTGTCGACTTGCAGTGAGAATTTCCACATTAATATCAACAATTATGTGAGGAACAATATGAACAGCAAACACGTAGTTCTACTGCCAATAACGCTGCTTTGTTATATTTCGTCAGCTATTTATTTCTTTAAACAATTAAAGGACTTAAAAGACGATAACACTTGTGTTAATACTGTTAGTCTTATCATTCAAGCATTCGTCCTATTAATATTAATAATCTATCTTTTATATTTATGCAAAGAAAAAACATACCCAACTGTATATCGTTTACTTACAGTATTTATTAGCATATTTAGTATAATTCTTTTGACAGTTTGCAATACAGATGTTACTAGGTTAATTATATTTAGCTTAACATGTGTATATGTATGCATTCTTATAATCGTCCGCAAACATTGTTAAATATATCGTATGAGTGGCGCATTCAATAGGATTACGAAGCGTCACCTTCGCCTTGCGCACGATCCTTGCCGTAGATTGATGGAATAAAACGCTCTTGATCGTGAAGCTTTTCCCAGATTACAGGCGGATTTTGTGGATTTTCCAGCGACTTTGGCACGTCGATAATTCGCTGATTACTAGACCCACGGAATTGCAATAGCGAATCGTGAAGATTCTTCATATATCGCCCGTCAACAAGAATGTCAATGTATCGCAATAACTCAAGCTTGTCAGGAGTCTCGCCCGGTCGCATAAGCTCTTCCCAGGTGTAACCAGTCCAACTCCAAATATCTTTTGTATTGCCAAATTCGCTTCTAATACGCTCACATAGTGGAATCAATATGCCAGTGTTAAGCAGCGGCTCACCGCCAAGAAGCGTCAATCCTTGTACATATGGTTGCGCTAAATCTTCCATAATTTGGTCTTCGAGCTTTTGAGTATAAGGGTGACCAGCGCGAAAATCCCAAATTGACTCGTTATAGCATTCAACGCAATGGAATGGGCAGCCAGAAACGTAAAGCGAGCAGCGAATTCCCTCGCCGTCTGTCATAAGAAATCGCTTATAATCAGCCACCATTCCCTTGCTCATGCGCTCACTGGACCACTGCCCTGCGCGAGGATTGTTAGAAAGAGAGGTTGGAATCCACGGTCCACGGTTAACATCTGATGGAGCAAAATCATGTAAACTTATGCGAGCCATAGTCAACCTCCTCTAGCTTTAAATATTTTATTAAATAATCTTAAATAAACTTTTGTTAGATTGTATTAACTTTTGTTAAATAAAATAAAATCCAGCCGTCAAAAAATGCGATCAACATTTTCTAACGGCTAGATATATTACATATCACCAAATAATAAACACAAACTAAAACGTTATTTCACGCTATTCCGCTACTACTTGGTCTCCTCGTACCATTCACGAGACTCACCGTTGTTAAGAACAACATGACCAGTTTCTCCAGACATGTGCTTAACGCGATGAGCAATTTCCTCGTGACGTCCGTGAACCATTGGACGCTGAACAGGATTACCCAAGTAGCCACAAGTGCGCTTAGTAACATTGCACTTATCTGGGTCACTGTTTCCGCACTCTGGGCAGCGGAAGCCTTCTTTAGTCGGTTCAAAATCGCCCTGGAATCCGCAAACGAAGCAATGGTCAATCGGAGTGTTCGTACCCAAGTAGCCAATACCAATCTTGTAAGCATAATCCCAAACAGCCTCCAAAGCTTTAGGATTTGCCTGCAAGCATGGGAACTCGCAATAGTTAATAAAGCCGCCAGAAGCAAGATACGGGAAGTCAACCTCGTAGCGGAGCTTCTCCATAGGAGTTGGCTGCAGCCAAACCGGATAGTGGAAGGAATTGGTGTAGAAGTCGTGATCGGTAACGCCTTCAATACGACCAAACTTCTGGCGATCCATGCGGTTAAAGCGATCCGTCAAAGACTCAGCAGGAGTTGAGTAAACGGAATAATGGTAGCCTTCAGCCTTTGACCACTGCTGGCAAAGCTGATTCATTCGGCGAACCATAGAAAGCGCAAATTGCTTGCCATCTTCGTTCCAACTGTGATCTTGCATCCAATCCTTGCCAAAGAACACGGATGTAGCCTCATACAAGCCAATGTAGCCCAAAGACACCGTTGCACGCTCGTTGCGGAACAGCTGATCCACGCTTTCGTTAGCTTCCAAACGACCAAAAGCACCGTAGCGGAACAGCGTTGGAGCATTCACAGGGGTTGCCTGCTTGCAACGCATAATGCGGAATCGCAGAGCCTGATGAGCCACTTCCATACGCTCGTTAAAAAGCTTCCAGAATCGGTTCACGTCTCCATGAGACTCCAGCGCAATACGCGGCACGTTAACTGTCACAACGCCAAGATTCATACGACCGTCTTCCACGTCTTTGCCAGTCTTTGGATCAATCCAACCCTGAAGGAAGGATCGGCAGCCCATAGGAGCCTTAAAGGAGCCAGTAATCTTAATAATATTCTCGTAGAACACAACATCTGGATACATGCGCTTAGTAGAGCACTCAAGCGCAAGCTGCTTCAAATCGTAGTTCGGATCGCCAGCATCTGCGTTTACACCATGCTTAATAGTAAACACAAGCTTAGGGAAGATTGCAGTATGACGATCTTTGCCGAGTCCACGAATACGGTTAAGTAAGATAGCGCGCTGAATTTCGCGAGCAAACCAAGAAGTACCCAAACCAAATCCAACAGTTACGAACGGAGTCTGACCGTTAGAAACGCGGTTGGAATTAATCTGATATTCCATTGTTTGCATAGCATCGTAAATCGCCTTGCGCGTCATAATCTTTGCGTAAATTTCACGAATCTGATCAAGCTCACTCAAGTTTTCATCAAAAGGAGTATCAGCAGGAAGCGGATCCCTATCCGAACAATGAAGATTCTTAGGCTCCTGAGCTTTCAAACCGTCAATCATATCTTTGGCAACTTCGATCGGCGTAGAATCAGGAATCATGGCATGAGCCATAGCAAGATTCTTATCATAATCGCACTTAGCATAAGGCTCAAGCATCTCGTCTGCACGATTAACTGTTTGACCGCCGTACTGTGCGCCTGCAATATCCTTAATAATCTGCGTAACCTGAGTTGCAGCAGTGCCAATAGACTTTGGGCTATCCATCATTGCGTTTCCAAGAGCAAATCCTTTAGCGAGCATGTCGCCAAAGTCTGGAAGCGAGCAGTTGCTCATGCACGTAAATGGCGAATAATCGGCATCATGGAAGTGAATATCACCCTTCATATGCGCGTTAGAAACTGCATGAGGAAGCATAGAAAACGCGGAAGCCTTGGAAACAGCGCCTGCAAGAAGATCGCGCTGAGTGGCGTAAACGTTGGAATCCTTGTTGGCGTTTTCGCGAACAAGCGATTCATCTCGGTTTACAAGACGATTTACTGCTTCGTTAATATCGGTTGCCTTAGCACGGTCAATATCTCGGTTTAGACGATAGCTTGTGTAGCAACGCGCAACTTCGTAAAGGTGATTTTCAATAAGACCATGCTCGACAAGAGTCTGAATATCTTCAATCTTTGCAGGTCCATTGTAACGATCCTGAATTTCAGCTTCTATATGGTCCGTAATATCGCGAATCATCTGCTCTTCTTGAGGACCGACTTCTTTGCGCAAGTCCTTAAAAGCGGCTTTAATTGCCATAATAATGTTCATTTGATCAAAATCGACAACGCGACCATCACGCTTTTCGACCTGCACACGAGACTTCTTAGAAGAATCACTATCCGAGATAGAATCAGCCATTTCTACATCAACATCGCTTAGCTGCGATTCTAAAGTCATGTCTTCTAAAGTCGTACCAGAGACCTGCATCCTACAGACCTTTCTTACATTTACAGTTTATTTATCCTGTTATCCATCCTGTTTTGAATAATGACCATTATTCAAAACAACTTGCTCAACTATAACCCAACCTCTGCACAATATCTAGGGAACTTTATTCAAAAAACAAACTATATATAGTGATTTTGGATATTTTCGCGATTTTTGAGGCGTGTCTCGATGCAACCGGAATATATATGCATTCCGTTATCAAGAAACACGCACTAAACTTAAAAATCGCACAAATTCGTGGCACTTTGATATATTGAGTCACGTGGAACAGACAGCTTTTCAACATGCAGAAGAATTTGGCTTCCAACCTGGAGATATCGTACAGCAGTGGCTGTGGGACGATGACGTTGACGATGCAATCTGCGACAATATCGAGAATCTTACTGGAGAAGATCTGGTAGATGAAGATTACGACTCATCTGTTGACGGCGTCATTATTTGGTGGCGCGATGGCGACGATGAGGATGAGTTGGCAGACACGATTATGGATGCCACAAACATGTTAGACGATGAAGCTCCAATGTGGGTTCTAACGCCTAAGCCTGGTCGCGAAGGCTCTCCAAGCTCCAGCACAGTGCAATCCGCTGCTAAAACAGCTGGCATGAATGCTGCAACTCCTTTAACCGTAAGCGAAGATTGGAACGGAATCCGCTTGCGCGCATTCGGCAAGGGTCAGAGCAAATAGCGCAAATAGTCGTCGCTTAGTTAGTTAGCCTACGAGCTTTTTGTAGTGCTTCAGCGCTTCAGCGATTCATAGCACATTATTGACTTAATATTTATGTAGTGCGATTGTATAGCGACACGCCGTAAATCAGGTACAAACGCACTACAGGAATACACCAAATGAAGTAGAGATTCGAGATTTTTCGCACTGAATGAGATGAACCTCAGCATGAAATGGTGATTCGTCGAATGAAGAAGAAAAATCGAGAATCTCAGAGATGAAAGCTACGCAATTGTTCAGACTCGTAAGAGGGCTGGGTGATTCTTGGTCGAACAGTATAAGAGCGGCAGCCGATACCAAATAATCCAAATGATCAACCACTACAAACAAACATCAACACAAAAAACAAAATCAAAGCCAAATCGGAACAACCGCAACACAAGACAACACGTAATAGGCGGAGCGTTGTGAGACAAGAATCACCCAGCCCTCGCGCAACAGTAAACAAAGAAAACCGCTCGCGCGTTACAGCGCGCTCACGTCTTCGCTTGCGTTGAAAGCACACCGTGCTTTCAACTTTGAGCAAGCTCAGCGCTCCGAATTACCTTCGCGCGCTACGCTTAAAGCGCGAAGGTAGGTCGTCGCGCCTGCGGCTTCTTCCTCTGCCTCTGCGCTTTGGCTGCTCTGGCTCTGGCATACTCCAGCCCTCTTGCAAATCCGCCAAATCCCCAACAATTTCTTGCAAAACAGGCGAATCTGGCTTAACGTCTTCTGCCTTAGCATGAATTCCAGCGCGTCGAAGCATAGTGTTCGCCATGCGCTTTTGATTCGGCAACACAAGAGTTACAACATCGCCAGACTCCCCAGCGCGCGCAGTACGCCCAGATCTATGCAAGAACGATTTTGGATCCTCTGGAGGCTCGGTTTGCACCACAAGCGCCACATCGCTAATATCAATGCCTCGAGCCGCAACATCTGTAGCAACTAGAACGCGCACTAGCCCATCAGAAAACACAGCCAAGTGCCTATCTCTCTGATTCTGAGACAAATTTCCTTGCAAATCGACGGCTGGAATACCCTGACTAATGAACTTTTTAGCCATGTTCTTAGCTTGGTATTTTGTGCGAGTAAAGAATATAGAGCGTTTTTTACCAGACGCTAATTTACGTAGAACCTCATACTTATCTCCTGCAGACACTCCAAACACATGATGAGTCATTGTATCTACCTGAGAATCCGCATCATCCACAGCGTGCACAACAGCATTTGGCAAGAAGCGATTTACTATAGCAGCAACTTGCTTATCCAAAGTTGCAGAAAACAGCATTCTTTGACCATTAGGATTTGTCTGCTCTAAAAGCCTTGTTACAGCTGGCAAGAACCCCATATCAGCCATTTCGTCAGCCTCATCTAAAACACTGACTTCTATGTTTTCAAGCGTTAATGCGCCTTGTTTTAGTAAATCTTCTAATCGCCCTGGGCACGCTACTATAATCTGAGCACCTTGCTTTAACGGAGCAATTTGTCTCTGATATCTTACTCCGCCGTAAATAGTAACAGTATGCATCCCATATGCTGCTGCAAGAGGAGCAATCACCTCATCAATCTGATGCACAAGTTCTCGCGTCGGAGCCAAAATCATCGCATGAGGTGCTGGAATATTACTATCTTCGCGATTTTTGTTTTTTCTAGAAGTACGACCAGAATTTATTAAATCAACAAAGTTTTCAGCTAATCTTGCTACAAGAGGAATCGAGAATGCTAAAGTTTTACCACTTCCTGTACGCCCTCTACCAAGTATGTTTGCACCCTGTAAAGAGTCTGGCAGAGTGGCCTGCTGAATTGGAAAAGCTGTGTTTTTACCGTCTGCACGCAAAACGTTAACCAATGGTTCTGGAACGCCAAGCTGTGCAAAAGTAACATCATCACTATAGTTTTCTCGAGATTCCACAGCTGTATCTGGAATCATTACGGAATTTTTTGTAATTTCTAGATTTTTCTTTATTGAAGACTCAGTATCAATAGTCGTCGGTTGCTGGCGACTTGTCTGGTGTCTATTGTGGCGACTATCTCTACTCTTCTTCATATTGCGATTGTCAAAATCAAAATCGCGCTTTTTTAAATCGCGTTTGCCAAAATCTTGTTCAGCTTCTTGAATTGCAATCTCTTCATATTGCAAAGCCTTTTCACGAGCACGACTTCTAGCTTTGTCTGCCTTGCGATTACGTGCTTTACGCGCATTAAATTCGTTATTCTTACGATTTCCCTGATATTCAAATGGGTTTCTATTAGACTTATAGCCTTTTTTAGAAAAATTCTTATTAGCTCCCTGACTTACAGCAGATTTTTTACCAGCAGATTTTTTACCAATAGATTTCTTAGCACCTTGCGTTTTAGCAGACGCAGCATAATGAGTATGTGGCACAATAGCCTTTCGTAAATTACTTCAACATAGTTGACATATAATGTTGACAATGCGTAATTACGAACATTCAAAGGCGCAATTACAAATGTAATTGCACAAAATTAATCTACAGACTGCAAAGCAGCAAAAGTGCGCAAAACAAGCAAACCGTGAATCGCAAGCATAAGCCGCGCAACTTTAATGTGTAATCACTACAAAGTCATGAACTAACTGAGCCTAACACAAGCCCCACACAATACGCAATAAGTAATGCAATACTGATCTACAAGCTACTCTTCTTCCAAAGAATCTATTGTAGGAGCAAGAACCAAATTTTTAACAAGCTCACGCGTACGAAGCTGAGAATCCGCATCCAGACAATCATCTGTAATAACAGTATCCACTTGGTCGAAGCGAGCAAACAGTGAAAGCGATGTGCAAGTCCATTTAGTGTGATCTGTTAAAATAATCGTACGATCCGCAATATCCATCAAAGCCATATCTGTAGCAGCTTCAAGAGAATTAGGCATTAGGAATCCACGAGGTAGGCTCACGGAATGAGTGCCCAAAAACACGGTGTTTACGCGCAAAGACGAAACAACCTTATCCGCAATAGGACCAACCAGAGAATTAGATCTAGTAATAACTCCGCCAGTAACAATAACCTCAATATCTTTAGACTCAAGCGCCTGAACAAGCTCTGCAACAGGAATCGAATTGGTTAAAATCGTAATACCAGAAGCTCTGCGAGACTCAAGTAGATGCTGAGCAAATACATAAGCAGTGGTGCCACCACCAATAGCTATAACATCTCCAGGCTGAACATAATCCACAGCTTTGCTGGCGATTGCGTCCTTTAAGCCCATATCCATCTGCGACTTTACCGAAAACAGAGGCTCAGAAAGAAGAGTGTTAGTTGTAACAGCACCACCATGAACTCTTTTTAAAAGACCTTTGTCTGAAAGCTCGGCGATATCCCTACGAATAGTCATTGCCGAAACACTTAGCTCTTTAGAAAGAGCAGTAATACGCACAGCCCCTCTAGTGCGAAGACGGCTTAAAATCAACTGCTGACGCTGAGAAGAAATCATGTGAACATTATCGCACAACTAAACGCAAAAAACAAACTCAAATGAGCGTTTCTATGTGAAAAACGTTAGGTAGTTAACAAAATTCATAAGAAAATTTTGCAAAATTCAACAAAACGAACAAATGATTATGCAAAATTTACCAATACCAAGTTAGGTAGAGATTCTTGATTTTTCGCAGCGAATGAGATGTATCGCTCGCGCGTTACAGCGCGCTCACGTCTTCGCTTGCGTTGAAAGCACACTGTGCTTTCAACTTTGAGCAAGCTCAGCGAATCGAAGTGCATTCGCGCGCTACGCTATTCCTCACGGCTATTAGTAGCCGTTCGGCTGATTTGGCGCATAAAGTCCACTGGACTTTATGCATTAAGCCAAATCACGCTTTGAAGGAGCTTGAAATGCGTTATGCAATTTCAAGCTCAGTCAAAGCGCTCATGCAAGTCGATTCGCAGCATGAAATGGTGATTCGCTGAAGTAGCAAGAAAAATCGAGAATCTCGGTGATTAAGATATACGCAATTGTTCTAGCATGTAATAGGGCTGGGTGATTCTTGGTCGAACAATATAAGAGCGGCAGCCGATACCAAATAATCCAAATGATCAACCACTACAAACAAACTTCAACCAAAAAACAAAATCAAAGACAAAACGGAACAACCGCAACAACAACCAACACGCAAGAGGCAGAGCGTTGTGAGACAAGAATTAGCCAGCCCTCTAGCAACAGTAAACAGAGAATGTCGTTCTCGCGTTACAGCGCGCTCACGTCTTCGCTTGCGTTGAAAGCACACCGTGCTTTCAACCTGAGCAAGCTCAGCGCTCCGAATTGCCTTTTCGCGCTACGCTTTGAGCGAAAAGTCAGGTCGTCGCGCCTGCGAGGAGAGAAATACTCAAACTTCGCGCAATACCAAGTAAAGAATAATGCGCTATAACAAGCGAGCATAGAAACACCCAGCCCTCCTACAACAACAAACAAGGAAGATGCACAATACCAAACAAGAAAGCGCGCAACAGCAAACAAGTCAGAGAGCGTGCAATATATCAGTACTGATGATGCGTGTGATCGTGCATAACGTCTTTATGCTCCGACGCATGAGGAATATGCAAAACGCGCATACGATCAATCGCCTTACGCGCAAGCTGATGAGCAGAACCAGCCCCATCACCTTTAACCCCAAAAATCACAATTAAAGCCATAACAGCCGTAATAATCGCGCTAATTCTCAAAGTCCATTGAACACCAAAAATGCTGGCTGCCAAATTATCTGCAGAACCAACTCCAGTAAGCATATGATACCACTGAGTAAAAGTAGCCATAGTAACAACAAGTACTGGAGCACCAATAGCACCCCAAAGCTGTCTCATTGTATTAGTGACTGCAGAACCATCGCCCAACTCACTAGGTTGCAAGCAATTTAAAGACCATGTTGTAACAGGCATAAGCAAAAATCCCATGCCGATTTGTCGCGTAAACTGCCAGATTGAAATCCACCAAATCCATGTGTCTTTATCGATAAGGCTCATC
This sequence comes from Gardnerella sp. DNF00476, assembly GCF_049262735.1. Lineage (NCBI taxonomy): Bacteria > Bacillati > Actinomycetota > Actinomycetes > Bifidobacteriales > Bifidobacteriaceae > Gardnerella > Gardnerella sp. DNF00476. The sequence goes on along the minus strand of NZ_CP058401.1, from coordinate 1,115,212 downwards.
ATAACTGTGCCAAAAAGCAAAATAAGAGAGCCTGCCATTGCTACAGGTCGCACACCAAAACGATCGAGCATACGCCCACCAAAATATTGCGAAATTGCCATTCCAAACGCGCCAGGCAACAATACCAGACCACTCATAGTAGCTGAAAAACCACGATCTGATTGAATATACAGCGGAATAACCACCATAATTGAGCTAAACGCAAAGAATGTTAAACATGCGCAAGCGGTGCCAATCGTAAAATAGCGATTCTTCAACACGCTTATTCCAAGCAACGGCTGCTTTCCTTTAACTCGCGCACGCAATTGTCTAATCACAAACCACGTTATTCCACATGCTCCAACAACCATAGGTGACCACGAAAGCGGATTTGAAATGCCATAAGACTCAATGTTTGTGAAACCAAACATAACTCCACCAAAGCCAACAATTGAAAGTCCAACGGAGAAAAAATCCGCCTTAGCAGAGCGATCATGTTCACCGAAATTATGTAAGAAAAGTATGGAAAGAATAATAGAAATTACGCCGATAATTGTAAGAGATAAGAATATAGAACGCCAACCATTAAAATCAGTTTGCATACCACCAACTGTTGGTCCAATTGCTGGAGCAATGCTCATTGCCATACCAACGCTACCCATAGCCATTCCTCTACGAGTAACTGGGTATACAGAAAACACAGTAATCTGTAGAACAGGCCACATAACTCCAGTGCCAATAGCCTCTAGAGTTCGCCCAGCTAACGCCATAATAAAATCATTACTCAGCCACGCCATAACTGAGCCTAGAGTAAAAAGAATCATGGAAGTAATAACAATTTGACGAGTAGAAAATCGTCTAGTCAAAAATGCTGTTAGCGGCACCATAATAGCCATAATCAGCTGAAAAATAGACGTAAGCCACTGTCCCGTAGTAACACTTATGTTAAACTCACGCACAATAGTAGGTAATGCAGCAGTGAGCTGCAATTGCGCAAAATTGCCAATAAAAGTTATAAAAGTTAGAATCGCCAGAGAAACCAAGGCTGCACGCGTGAGACGATTGTTTTTATACGCTTCTTCACCAACAAGAGCATGACTAAGTTTAGACAAGTTCACGAAAGACTTGCAGCTAGCATGCTCACTAGCAAATTCATCACCCTTATTAAACCATGATTTTCTAGGCAATATTGTCACTTAAATTTCCTTCCATAATCACACAACACGCATAAAATAATCAGCGATTATCGTAAAACCAAGAAACATACTTGACTCTACGATAATCGCTTCAAAACAAATCTATAAGTCTACTCTATGAGCCTGTGCGTCTATAAATCTATAATCCTCACAAACTTACAATTGCCGCAAAATTCATAATAGTAGCAAGTATAATACAAATCAGTAGCTTCTATGAGACAACCAATGCCTGTAGGCACCCTGAATGGAACCGTAACGACCATTGCAATAATTCCAGAACCAACGAAGCTGAGTCTGATAATTAGTCGCCCAGTCAGCACCCATAGAAGACATCTTCCTTCCAGGCAAAGCCTGAGGCAAACCATATGCACCAGAAGGATTCATAGCGTTTACGCGCCAACCTGATTCATGTGAAATAATAAACACTGTAGCAGTAAAATCAGCTTCACTGTAACCGTTAGAAAGAAGCCAAGAATGCGCCCACTCCTGCATTTCACCAGCAGGAACTGTAGTACCAATAGAAGATGCAAAATCTGAATCTACGCTAGCTCCACCTGTGCCAACAAGAATGACCTTATCTTTTGGAGCTTGCTTAACAAACGATACAAAAACGTTAGACGAAACAACTTTATCACCTGCGCGAGTAACAATCTTACTTGTTTCCATCACGCCAGGAGCACCCTGATCCTTAACCTTTTCCGTGCCCTTTGGAAGAGCTGCAGTTTCCTTCTTAACCGTGTTAAAAGCAATCGGTTCATCAGAAGTTTCAAGCTTTGCGCCTGCACGCTTAATGTTGATAACTGTCGATTCAGTTACCTTGGAATCAAGTGCAGGCTCTACAACATCATTAGGCTCAAGAGTAATATCTCCAGCTTCTAGAACAGACTTAACGTTTGTAAAATCCGTGCCAAGAACAGTACGATGACTCCCATTGATATTCACAGTTATGTAAGAAGTAGCGCCTTTTTTAACACTTTTAAGCGAATTACGATACGTGCCACGCGAAACCTGATTAGCGGAATCTGTAGCAGAATAAGCAGTTATGTAAGGCTTCGCAGAATGATTCTTTGATGCCGAATAAAAGTTCCTAGACGCAATACCAAGAGTTACTACAGACACAAAACCAACAAAAATCGCTACAATTCTTGCCCACTGACGAACACTCAATGAGGTAAGTGTAACAGTTTTCCTTCGGTGACTTGTCATAACTCTCCTTGGTAGAAGTTAATGCACAAAGCGTAAATCTAAAAATAAATAATCCTCATACAGCTTTTTGCACAAAGTATATATAATTGTAGACTCATGCAAAGAGAATGGCTTAAAATCAAGGTTCTTACTACTATTCCCCATCATTTTCAGATTCACTTGATTCGCTTACAGAATTACCTTCAGCATCTTTACTAGGATCGTAAGCCTTAGCTTGATTGACTAAATCTTCTAAATCAGCTGGCAACAAAGCCCCAGCTTGACGATAAATAACATCTCCACGTTTGATAACCATAACCGTTGGAACCGCTTTAATCGCCGCAGCACTTGCCAAATCAGGAGACTGGTCTATGTCTACCTTAACGAATGGAACATCATCAAACTTTTCGCTAACTTGTTCAAAAATAGGACCAAAAGCTCGGCATGGTCCGCACCAAGTTGCCCAAAAATCAACAACAACTATTTCATTAGTACCAGCAATTTTCTCAAAATTATCTTGCGTAGCATGAATAACCGCCATTTTTACCCCTTTTAGTGCAATCACTTATTCATGCCATTATATATGTATCTGTCGCCTTGCGGCACTAGGCTAGAAAACATGCTTGATATCCAATTTATTCGTGAACATGCCGACGTAGTTAAGGAATCGCAGCGCAAGCGTGGCGAGTCCGTTGAGCTCGTCGATGAGGTGCTTCGTGCAGACGACTTGCGCCGCAACAGTTTAAAGGCTTTTGAAGCAGCCAGAGCAGAGCAGAAAGCAATAGGAAAAAAGGTTGCAGCTGCTCAAGATAGCGAGAAAGCCACACTTATTGCTCAGACTAAAGAACTTGCTCAAAAGGTTGCAGAATACAAGGCTGAATCTGAGCAGGCTACTGCCGACTACACTACAGCAATGTGGAAGCTTTCTAACATCGTTGAAGATGAAGCGCCAGAAGGCGGAGAAGATGACTACGTTGTAGTTAAGAAAGTTGGCACTCCTCGCGACTTTACTGCAGAAGGCTTTGAGCCAAAGGATCATTTGACTCTTGGAACTGGCGTTGCTGGAATTGATATGCGCAGAGGCGTAAAGGTTGCAGGCTCTCGCTTCTACTTCTTGCGCGGTGCTGTGGCTAGATTGCAAATCGCAATGCTTACTATGGCTGTAGATCAAGCCGAAGAGCACGGTTTTACGCTTGCGATTACGCCAACGCTTGTGCGCCCAGAAGTAATGCGCGGAACTGGCTTCTTGAATTCTCACGCGGACGAGATTTATCGCCTTCGTGAGCCAGATGATCAGTATTTGGTTGGCACATCCGAGGTTGCGCTCGCCGGTATGCACGAGGATGAGATTCTTGACCTAAGCAATGGTGCTTTGCGTTATTGCGGTTGGTCGAGCTGCTACCGTCGTGAAGCTGGTGCTGCTGGAAAGGATACTTCTGGTATTATTCGCGTGCATCAGTTCGATAAGGTAGAAATGTTCGTTTATTGCAAGCAGGAAGATTCTCGCGCTGAGCATCAGAAGTTACTTGGTATGGAGCAGGAAATGCTTGCTAAGGTGGAAGTGCCTTACCGCATTATTGATACTGCTGCTGGTGACCTTGGTTCTTCTGCCGCTCGTAAGTTTGATTGCGAAGCTTGGGTTCCAACTCAGTGTCGTTACCGTGAGCTTACTTCTACTTCTAACTGCACTGAGTATCAGGCTCGCCGCTTGAATGTTCGCGAACGCATGGAAGATGGCGGAACTCGCCCAGTTAGCACGCTTAACGGCACTTTGGCTACCACTCGCTGGCTTGTGGCTATTTTGGAAAATCATCAGCATGAAGATGGTTCGATTGATATTCCAAAAGCTATGCAGGCTTATATGGGTGGCAAAGAAGTTATTGAGCCTACTAAGTGGGAAGCGTGACTTTACTATAGTTTGAGTCTAAATTTTGTATCTTGACACGCGAGATCATTTAGTTTAGTATCAAATAATCTTCTCCTTTTGGGTTATATGTCAAAAAGTGTATAAAACTGTTCTGATGTATGTTCTTGAAATAGAATTTAGTCAGTTTAGTTTCATACACTTTTTGATGTATAGCTCTTTATTTTTATTTATTTTTATTAATTTATATTTTGCATTTAGTGAGCAATAAGTGGCGCTACTTGCGATTCGTAAGCACGCAAAGCCATATCAATCACGTTGTGCATATCGTAATAGCTGTAAGTGCCCAAACGTCCACCGAAAACAGTGTTAGACTGCGCTTCAGCAAGCTCTGCATAGCGCGCATACAATGCCTTATCTTCCTCCGTATTCACTGGATAGTAAGGCTCGTCGTCGCGAGTTGCAGCGCGAGAATACTCCTGCCAAACCACAGTCTCCCCAGCTTTAACGCTTTTGCCTGGCACAAAATCAGCATCGCAGCTAGCTTCCCCGCCAACCTCCTCGCGCTCTGGATTAAAGTTCTTAAACTCAATTGCGCGCGTAAACGGAACATCTGCATCCGAATAGTTCATAACTGGGCAGCCAAAGTGGTCGCTCTCCTGGTAACGCACTTCCTTAAAGTCCACAGTGCGCCACTTCAACTCGCCGAGCGCATAGTCAAAATACCTATCAACCGGACCGGTATAAACAACCGGCACTCCAGCCTCTGCCAACGCGTGCTTATTAAACGGCTGCGATTCGTCGAAAAAGTCCACGCCAAGCGAAACGTGAATACGCGGATCGTCAATCATGCGCTGCATCCAAGCTGTGTAGCCGTCCGTTGGCAATCCTTCCCAAGTGTCTTTAAAGTAGCGATTATTGTAGTTAAATCGCACAGGCAAGCGCTTGATAATTCCAGCAGGCAGCTTAGAAGGATCCGTTTGCCACTGCTTTGCCGTGTAATTCTTAATAAACGCTTCATAAAGCGGGCGCCCGATTAAACTAATGCCTTTATCGTTCAAATTCTGCGGATCTTTGCCAGCAAACTCCCCCGCTTGGCTTGCAATCAAAGCCTTAGCTTCTTCTGGCGTATAATGCGCGTGGAAGAATTGGTTAATTGTACCTAAGTTGATTGGCAACGAATACACTTCGCCGTCGTGAGTTGCGTAAACGCGATGCACGTAGTTAGTAAACGTTGTAAAGCGGTTCACGTAATCCCACACGTGCTTGTTGCTTGTGTGAAAAAGATGTGCGCCATACTTGTGAATTTCAATTCCCGTTCGCTCGTCAAAATACGAGTAAGCATTTCCGCCAATGTGACTACGCACGTCAATAATTTCAACGCTTGCGCCAGCGCGTTCTGCAGCCTGCTGAGCTACAGTTAAGCCAAACAATCCTGCTCCAACAACTACTAAATCTGGGTATTCGCTCATTTTCCCACTCATTTCTTGCTTTCTGATTTGCACTTACTCTTCGATTTTTAATTGCATTACTTCATATTTTTGATTTTGTAATCGTAGATTATTTTTTCAAGATTTCTCACACACGCCATAGTAAAACATTGCGCGCGCTGCAAAATCGTAAGCTTTTTAACAGCTGATTTAGCAAATTCTACGTCTTTAACATAATTTTTTTCGTATATTTTTTGGATTTCTGCGTCGCTACTTTTTCCGCCATTAAGCTTATTTTCTCCGCTTTTCAGCGCGCATCGCTCATACCTTAAGTTTCCAACCATTGTGTAGTAGCTTCTTGCTGGCACAACATTGTGCTTTAAGCACAAATCCCAATTTGCTCGAACTGCATCTATATGATCGTGATAAAAGCCCGCGTCTCGCATTTTATGCGTTACGGAATCCTCGCGTTGCAGCCAGTAATACAGCACTTCATCCACATGTGCCACGCAATTCATGCGCGAGTACAGCACGCTTGCCATCGCCGTGTCTTGCGCAAACTTTCCTTCGGGGAATCGCACTCCCTGCCAGATTTCTCGCTTGTAAAGCCTGCACCAATTCGCTTCGTTAAAGTAGCGCGCTTCGCTGTTTTTGCCCAGCTTATTTCCGATTATTCTAAATATTTTGCAAAATACAGTTTGATACGCTTTTAGAGGATTTTTTACGATTTTTATTTGAGTCGCGTTCTCTAAACGCGCGGTTACTTGCGACTTTTCCGCACCAAATCCGCGCGCACTCAAGCCAGATTCTTTTTTAATCTGCTCTAAGCTACTTAGCCCAAATTGACGCCATTTTGCTTTGCTCATACTAGCTCCGCTTTGCAAAATAGCGTTTAGTAAAATCTCAATATTTTTGCAATCTAGAATATCGTCATTGTCTGCAAACGCTATAAATTCCCCACTCACTGCATCAAGCCCTGCGTTTTGCGCACGCGATATTCCGCCGTTTTGTTGGTGTATTACTTTAACTCGCGAATCTTTTGATGCATACGAATCGCAAATTTTACCCGAGTCGTCTTTTGATCCATCGTCTACCAAAATCAGCTCTATGTTTTTGTACGTTTGCGCAAGAATCGAGTCCACGCATCCGCTCAAATATTTTGCAGAATTGTAGACTGGCACGATTATAGAAACTAGCGGATTTTCGTTTTTAGCGTAATTTTCCATTGCTATCCTTTCAAACCGCGTTCTGTTCTGCTTTGCGCATTTGACGAATCTTTTGCTGCCCATCCTTAAATCCGCGTATCATCGCGCGAATTTTCGCAAATTTATTCTTTTCCCACAGCGCAACGAAAATCATATCTCGCACAACTGCACGCAACGACTTAGCATACGAGTATGTTCCCATTTTGTAATCCACTACTTGCATATTTCGCGCTATATAGTACTTGCGATTTGCGTTGTGATTCCACACGATTGGGTGTTTTATAATCAAGTTTATTGAGCGCGCTTTGCCGATTTGGTGTTCCATTATAACGTTTTGGCACTCTACGATTTGCCAGCCATCGCGCGCAAGTCGCCTTGAAAAGTCGAAGTCTACTCCGTCAATTTCCAACCATTCGTCAAATCCGCCGATTTTCTGCCACGCTTCTACGCTTGTTAAGCTTCCAGACGTTATGCATTCGTCTTCGTGGCATTTGCTGTGTAAAATCGTGCCGTCTAAACGGTTTTTTAGCAAAGAGCATACAATTGCGATTTTGGAATTTTTTGAATTTTTTTGATTTACAAGACTTCCCTGATTTTCCAGGATTTTCTTGTATTCGCTAATCATGTTGCTTGGCACAACAGAATCGTCGTTAAGCGTTAGAACCCAGTTGAAACCTTGCGATTTTGCCCATTCAAACACTTGCGTTAATGCTTTTGCAAAACCAATATTTTGACTGTTTTTAACTAAAGTCACGTTTGCGTATTTGCTTACAACTTCTTGCAAACTTTTAACATTTTTAGACGCATTGTCTACGATTATTACACGCTCTACTTGATTGCATAGCGCTTCTAAACACGTGCTTACGTCTGTTAAAGTTGGATTATAGGTGATTATTCCAGAACAAATACGCATGTTAGTCCAAACTGCGATTCTTGCTGCCGATTTTCACCCAACATTTGCTCACAAAACCAACAATCAAGTTTGTAAAACGCTTGAGTATTACAGAAAGCACAAGAATCACCGCAAACTCTGCGATTAGCAATCCGTATGCTTGCCAGCGATTAAGCCACACTGGATATATTACTGTAAACACTTGCATTATTAACACATGGTGTACCAAAAAAATCGGGTACGAATATGCGGATATAAATTTTGTACACGCGCTTAATGGCTTAAAACTTTTAACAAGTTCACCAATATAAGAAAGCAGCAAAAATGCTAATATTCCTACAATCGTAACGGCAATATTTCCTTGTAAAACATGCGTTAATTGTTGCAATGCAAGAATCACAAAAGATACTGCAGCAAGCCAACAAGGCACTTTTTTAATAAACTTTACAAAAATCATGCCAAATACTAATTCTGGCAATCTTGTTGTTAAAAGAATATCAGACGGTACTCGCGGAATCTGGTAAAAAGTAAAGAACACAACTGTTGCAGCGTATAGAGCCAACACAACGCACACAGTTGTTATTGGCATTTTATTTACGCCAACTCTTAAAAGTGGAAACACTATGTAAAACAGTATTATGAACCCTAAGAACCATTCGCCTAGAACATAAAAAGTACCTACGCCGAATGCAGAAGCATAACCATCCATTCCAAAAAGCGAAAAAATTGCTGTTATTTTATGCCTTGGTACAAAAATATATCCATTATTGCGAATAAACAATAAAATATTCGCCACTATGAATGCTACCCAAAACATTGGGTATAGTGTTTTTGCGCGCTTTGTGTAGAATGTGCGCAAATCCAGGCTTTCTCTATCGCCATAGTTGTACATAAGAGCAGCGCCAGAAATAATCAAAAATAGCGATACTCCTAATCCACCAATGTAGATTCCAAACGGTCTATTTACGAAGAACCGCATTGGCTCCAAATATGGATTGTTAAAATGAGTTACAACAATCAAAATCGCAGCTATTGCGCGAATCCAATCCAAGTAGAAAAGTCGCGGTTTTTTTGCGCGCGTAAGTTTTGTCGCAGCTGTATTTACGCTTATATCACTCATCTTCTTTACCTTTACGACCAATGTGCACAATTCTTTGACCTATGTACAGTGTTTTATAGAAAACTCGCTTTGCAATACTCTTTAATACTCTTAAAGCAGCGTAACGGAATCGCTTTCCGCGCATTACTTCTCTACAAGTTTCTTCCAAATTGCGTTTAATCCATGGCGTGCTCACAGATTTTGATAGTTCTCGAACATCGAATTCTAGGTTAGTCATTTCTATTCGCGCAAAGTGATCCGAGAATATGTATGCGTCATAATATCCGTTGGATTGCGGCACATACCCGTATGCTCGCTCTATAAAGTGCAACAACGTTCCGTCTATTTTTAGCGGTTCTGCTGGAAAATCTTCGTAAGTCCACTTTCTATCCAATAGCCCACGCATAGCTTTTGTACGGAACCAAAACATTGTGCCAAGCGGAGCTATAGCGTCTTTGTTTTCGTCTAACGGAACGCTAATTCCTAACGTTTTTTCTAGGAATTTCTTTGTGCCTTCAAAGTTTGGACCCCAAGTGTATGTAAATCCTGGGAAATAGTCCGCATGATTTGGCGGCGTTGGCATTGCCATTCCAAGTCGCGGATGCGTTTCAAACAGATTTATAACGTTTTGCACATACTCTTTACTTGCAAGAATATTTTCAAAACACTTGTAAGCAAATCCGTCGCCTATGCTTCGAGGCGATAATTGCGTGACTTTTTTATCGTGAGCAAAGCATACGTAATCGTACTTCATAAGATCTGCGCCGCCGCCCACTAAGAATGCGCTCACGTCTCTACCGCGATTTTCAATTAACCGCACGTCTACGTCATATGGAAGATGTTCCACACGCTGTTTCACAATTTGCTGGTTTTCTTTCGATCCTACAGTTAAAATAACGTCACATCCTTGCGGCATAGACTGAATATAGTGCAAACTTTTATCTAGCAAATCCATGTAATACAAGTGCATACACAACGCGACTTTTGGCTTAGCCGTAGATTCTGATGTAGCTGTTGACGAGTTTTCTACAACATGATTTTGCGGCAAAATGTATCGCAAATGAAGATTCTTCATCAAATCTGCCATATTCATGCTTCGCAAAGCATTTTCCCAAATCAAATCCGTGTTGTAATCTGTGTGGTCTTTCAAATACTCGTATAAGTCTAATGCTTGGTTTCCAACAGATTGCGTAGAAACGTCGGAGTAATCGTGGAAGAAAGACCTGCGCTTAAAAATCGGGCATCGCTTGTATTCCACAATCTGCCTTGCAGCATACGTTATTGGGCCATAAGAATAGCCTTCTAAATCACTCGTATCAACGTATACAGACCACTTGTATCCCTTATCTGCAAATCGCTTTGTAAATACTGATTCATGCAATCCAACAGACTCAAAGTAGCTGTTGATTGGTGGAAGATTGTTCCAATAATCCTGAAAATCTTTGGATTGAACAAAGCTTTTCCTGTATGCGTGAAAATGCGATTGAATATGCTCTGGCAAATATCCGTACGGACTGTATCCAAACGGATCTCCATTAACTTTATGGAACTTTGTTATGCCCCAAAAATCAAGGTCTTTTGCGTTCATAGCGTTAAACATTTCGCTAAACGGATAAACTGGACCCATAATCGTAGCGTTAAATAGCACTACTTCGTCAAACTTTTCCAACTCTGCCCAACCGTAAGAGTCCATTGCAGTTTTGTACGCCCACACGTCAAAACCCTTGTTTTCGCGCAAAATAAACTTGTTCGCGTAACCTTTAAGCATCGCTTTGCTTGACTCGTCGATTTTGCCATTAACTACAATCGCAAGCTCGTTAAAGAATGGTTTGAATCCGTCAAGCAGCGTAGACACATAATGGTCTGCGTGACCTTGCGCATCGTAGAAGAAGAAAATGCCCAAGCGCTTTGGATTTTCCAAAATCATGTTATCTCCTGATTTACCCTTAATTATCCTTGATTATTCTATTGTGTAATTTTGTATTTTGTTTAATCTCAAATTTATTTTTTAGACTTTATTTATCATTCTTTGATTTAGTTAAGTTTTTAACCATATTTTTTATCTTTTTTGCAAAACGCTTATACACTGGCATTGCATCGTAACGTTTTTGCGCTTCAATTTGCAAACGTTTCTGTTCTTCTTCATATTTTTGCTGATGAACCTGCATAATATGCAAAGACATTAAGTCTACTTGCTTATCGTAAGTTGTGTTTTGTTTGTCTTTAAAACTATCTGGTTTAATATTTCTATAAACGTTAAGAAGAACATCACACACTGAACCGTGTTTTATTATGCAATCGCTTTCTACAACTTGATTCATAAGGTCTACAAGCTTTTCTAGCACAATTGAGCACGCGCGTTCTAATCCCCATGTTTCAATAACAGCGTTTATGGCTTCTTGAAAATCCTCGACTTTTAGTCTTGTAAAGAACTCATCTTTTACTATTTTTAATCCACGATTATCAAACCAGCGTGAGGCTTCTTCAATGGTTTGCTTGCGACTTTTCATCGAAGGCTCTTTAGCAAAATCATTAGCAAAATCGTAAACAGCGCTTACAACATCTTTAACACTTCGTTGTTCTACAGTAAATTTTTCAACGCTTATCTTAGATCTTCCAGAAATTCCTCTGCCAATATGGTATTTAAGCGCGCGAAACGCTGTTAAGTCTTTTAAAGTTTGAGCAAAGGCTGCAATAGCGAAATATTCGTAAGCATCTTCTGCTTTAGAAAGTCGTGTTGAAACTGTTTTTTTAAACGCATCTCGAACTAAGTCACCTTTAAAAAGCGCTGTTATAACATTCCAAGGTGTCCAATGCGGAAAATCACTAGAAAACGTTGATTTAATAATATTATCGCCAGTTTGATCACCATTATTTTGCGCATACATTTGATCGTAGCTGTATGCAAAATCTTCATCTGATTTGCCTTCTGGGTGAATAGAAACACCAAAATGCAATATATCTGCAGGATTATTAGTAACGTATGAGTAGAGAACTTCGCAAGCTTTAAGATCAATCTCATCATCTGCGTCAACAAAAAGAACGTAATCACCGCTAGTCGACTGAACACCAGTTTTACGCGCAACATGCCTACCGCAATTATGATCTTTAGCAATAATTTTTACTCTAGAATCTTTATGCTCATAATCGCGCAAAATTTGCAAAGTATTATCTGTACTAGCGTCGTCAACAACAATAATCTCAATGTTTTTAAAAGTTTGATTAACAAGTGAATCCATGCACTGCTTAATATACGGCTCCTTGTTGTACGCAGGAACCACCACGGAAATTGCAGGATTCATAAATCGTCTCCATTGCACACTAATCGGTAAAATAGCACAAATCATATCTATTGTACTACTAAACACAATCAGTTTTTAGATTGTTGTCACGCATTAAAATCTTATAGTATATTTTTTAGTGACAAGTAGCACATGCATGTCAAACACATAGAAGGGTTGTAGTATGAATCAAGCAGACTCTAGTTGTATTAAAGAATTAAACACTAATCAACTACAAGATTCAGCTACACTTGCAAAATGCGGCAAAAAAAGCAACTCAACTAGCACAACTAGAGCAATTATAGAAAAAACGTATTCCTTTAAAGACTTCATTGATTTTTGCAAATCTAATGTTGCAGAACTTGCAATAAGCGCGATTTTTTTGATTATTGCATACGGTCAAAAAGCTTTTTCTAACACTTTTTCTATAGACACAGAAGAAATGATCTCTAGATCTAAGGCTCTTTACAATTCTTGGATTCGCCTAGAACGCTTCGGCTTGCTGGCTTTTAAGTACGTTACAGGAAGATACTGGTATAACAATTCATTAGCTGGAATCTTAATGATTCTTGCGCTTTTTGCTTCCGCAACAACATGGGCATACTTGTTTAGCAAAGCGCACAATTTGGGCGCAAAATTCCACCCAGCTTTATTTATGATTCCTTTTATAAGCGCTCCTATTCTTGCAGAAATGCTTGGATTCTTGCTTATGGGAGATGACGTAGCTTGTGCGCTAATGTTTGTTAGCATGTCGCTTATGTGTGCGCATAACGCGTACCAAAATCGTAAAGAACTTAAAACTCTTTTAGCATACGCATTAATGGCACTTATTTTTGCGATTTTTGGTTTTACTCTCTACTTAGCAATGACTACTGTTTTTATTGCTGGAACAGCCATGATTACACTAATAGTTAAGGGCGACTATGCATGCAAATTCAAGAACATAGTAAGCTACGTTTTTACGTATATTTGCGTGTTTATAGCAAGCTATGCATGCTATGTGATTTTGAATAAAATTGTTATCGCTACCAACCACACCTTCACAGATCCGTACATTAAAGAACAAATGCGTTGGGGTAAAGACCCTATAGCAAAAATCATTCATACTATATTTTTGCATGCAAAAAACATGTATCTAGGAAGAACAATATTCCATAGCGTATTTATAACAATTGCATTAATCGCTTTAGTGTTATTAACTATTGTTCAAGTGATTCGTAAAGAGCTTAACGCTTTTACTATTATTTTTGCTATTGCTATAGTTGCAAGCCCTATGATGATGAGCGTAATACTCGGCACAGCAGGCACGGCTAGAACGGAACTAACATACCCGCTTGCTGGCGCTTTTTCATGCATGTATTTGTTGCATTACATTATGCAATTTAGCAAAAAGACTTTAACAACGATTATTGCATGCATTCTTCTTGCAATTATTGGATTAAGTCAGTCGTTTACAGTAAATCGCTTGTATTACACGGAATACATGACTTATAACCAAGACTATTACATTGCTCAAGATGTTGCTAGAAGAATAGAAGTACTACAAGCAAATCATAAAAATCCTCTTAAAGTAATATTCGTTGGCAATCACATAGCAGACTACAATCCTAGTGAATTTAAGTCAAATCAGCTTGAACTTATTGGACGATCAATGTTTGAGATTGGATTCTCAACTCTTCACGGCACATGGGTAAAAACTGGTTTCATACGCTCAACTACTGGATTTAAAATGAAAAATCCTGTATTAGAATCCGTTTATATAAACGCAGAAAAGGCCGCACAAAATCTGCCTTCTTGGCCTTCGGATAAATGCACTACTGTTTTAGATAACAAGTATATAGTCGTAAAATTCTCTGAACCAATGCAAAATAAGCACTAAATAGTAGTTAAGAATTTAGATACCTAAATATATAAATATCTAAATAGTAGTTTCAATCTCGTAACGTGGGCGATGCTTAGATTCCATGTAAATCTTTCCAATATATTCGCCCACAATGCCGATTGAAAGCATAATCAATCCGCCAATAAACCACATTGAGAACATAACAGAACCCCAGCCAGCAACTGCTTTTCCTTGCACAACAGAAGCTATTACATAAACAAATACGCATAGTGAAACTAAAATAGACGCGAATCCTGCAAATGTTACAAAACTCAAAGGCTTAGTAGAAAAAGATGTAATGCCATCTATAGCAAACGAAATCATCTTTTTAAGCGGATACTTAGACACACCAGCTTTGCGCTTACCACGCACATACTCAACTTTTGTTGACTTAAAGCCAATAGATGGCACTATACCACGCAAGAAAAGATTAACTTCTTTATATTCCAAAAGAGCCTTCAACGCATTCTTGCCCATAAGTCTATAATCGGCATGATTCGGAACTGTTTCTGCGCCCATCCATCTGAAAACACTGTAAAAAGCTAATGCAGTGTTGCGCTTAAACCACGTGTCTGTTTCTCTAGACGAGCGAACGCCATACACAACCTCGTAGCCTTCCACATATTTTGCAATAAATTGATCAACAACATCAACATCGTCTTGCAAATCGGCGTCCATGGAAATTGCAGCATCGCAACCCGATTTATATGCTGTAGTTAAGCCAGCAAGCAAAGCATTTTGATGACCACGATTATGCGCAAGCTTTACACCGCCAAAAAGCGAAGGATTCGACTGGTGCAAATCGCAAATAATATTCCAAGTCGAATCTCTAGAACCATCATCCACAAAAAGAATACGGCTATAATCCGAAATAATCTTATTTTCAATAAGAAAAGTAACTTTGCTTAAAATAATACTAGAAGTCTGCGAAAGAACAGGCTCCTCGTTGTAGCAAGGAAGAACAAAATATATGCATGGGCACTTGCTGTTTTGCAATGTTTCACGCAATGTTAATCCTTTCTAAAAACCATAATTTAGCATTAAAAATCCAGAAAAGTTACGATTTGCAATAACTATTTTAGAAAATCACTCATAATCTTTTGGATTTTGCTATTATCTCCCCAAACTGCTGGAGAATCGTAAGGCCTATCTGGGAATGCGCCATACTCAAGCGAAATATCAAGATTATTCTCGCGAATGTAACGTTCAACGCGGTCTGCAAGCGAAACAGGCTCCCCCGTGCAGCAATTAATTACGCCATTTACTTTATCTTGTAAAACGGTTGCAGCAATTTGCTTAGCTAACACGTCTACATTAATAAAGTCGTATTTGTTTTTGCCAGTAGTAAACGGAAAAGTCTTCTTTCCTTCTTGAGCAGCTTGAAGAAGCTTAGAGAAAATAGAGTTTCCACGAGCGTCGTCGCCAACAATGTAGTATGCGCGAATCCATTGAACAGTTGCATCATACTCTTTACCCAAAAGCAAAGTAGCTTCACGCAAAGCATTCTTAGAAATGCCATACATAGAAGCTGGCTTGCAAGGCGTGTTCTCGTCAATAGCACCCTCCCAGTAGCCAACTTCGTGCATAGAACCCATAACAGCAATCTGCTTTAAGCCACCTTGAAGCATAATACGAATAAAGCGGTAATGGTTCGATAAATCTTCCATATGCGTGTCTGCAGCATGCTTAAAACCGTTGCGCCAAGCCATGTGCAAGCAAACGTCTGGAGACCCAAGCTTTGCAAACAAATCAGCATCATCGCTAAAAATATTCGCTTCAATACGCGTTGCGCGCTCATCAACACCATCTAAACGCAAGTCGGAAGCAATTACGCTAGCGCCTGCATCTAAAAGAGCTTTAACAACGTGACGACCAATATACCCACCAGCACCAGTAACAAGAATTCGCTTACTCATAATTTTTCAGTTTAGCAGCGTATAAAAACTTTCAAACATGCCAAAATAAATAGAACAATATAAGCACAAAATAATCACATAAAAATCACAAAATAATCACAAAATAATCACATTAACAACTAATCTAAAAGCTAAAATTATTACATATAATGATGAACATAATATCTCGCATAATACTGCTCACAATACTGCGCATAATTTAACCAAATATTTAGCCAAATATTGAATCAAATCAATCCCCAAATGTAAACTTAACAAAGTTATATGTGCATACACACTGCAAATTTTGCAAGAAAGGCAGCGATGACAACAAAGTCTGACGCCATCTATCACCCTGGTAGAAGCAAAGGTTTGATAGACATTCCAAGGTACCTTTATTTGCTTGACTTACTTGTAAAAAAAGAAGTACGAATAAGATATCGCGGTTCGTGGCTCGGTATGGCTTGGACGTACGTAAAGCCAATAACGCAATTTGTAGTGTTCTACGTTGCAATGGGAATTTTCTTAGGACTTGGCCGCGGAGGCGGAATTCAAGCCTACCCACTGTACCTTTTTAGTGGAATTATAGTAACAAACTTTTTTGTAGAAGCATTCTCTAATTGCACAAGATCAATACTTTCTAATGCTGGCTTAATACAAAAAATCTATCTTCCTAGAGAACTATTCCCACTTGCATCGCTACGAGTTGCTTTTGTGCACTTTTTCCCACAAGTAATCGTGCTTATAATCGGAGCTTTATGCATGGGGTGGATTCCAGATTTTGCAGGCGTAATAGTGGCAATAATCGGATTTATTAGCGTGTGTACGTTTGCGTTTGGTCTTGGATTATTCTTTGGAGCAATAAACGTTTTTTACAGAGATGCAGAAAATATTACAGACTTAGTAGCAATGGTTGCCGTATGGCTTGCGCCGTGCTTCTACACATGGCAAATGGTTGCAGCCCACGCACCACGATGGGTTTTAGAGATGTATTATGCAAATCCTATTGCAATAAGCGTTGAAGCATTCCACCGCGGATTCTGGCTAAATGCCACAGATCGCACTTTCCAATTTGCAGGAGCTTGGTCTTTAAGACTTTGCGAAAGCCTTGTAGTCGCATTTGCTGTACTACTTATTGGCGAAGTTACATTTAGACATCTTGAAGGCAAGTTTGCTCAAGAAATTTAAGCTTACTAAGATTTTGTGGATTTTACTTTTAAGAGCAGCAGGAGTTATATATGAATAAGCCTTATAACACACTTCCAGAAGACGTTGTGTTAAGCGTTTCCAACGTTACTAAACGATTCTCGCTGCGAGCAAATCATTCGATTAAAGAGTCGATTGTAAACTTGCTAACACCGCCGTCTAAAAAGCACGAGACACAAAACTTTACAGCTTTAAGCAATGTTAGTTTTACTATTAAACGCGGCGAAACTGTTGGACTAATAGGCATGAATGGATCTGGAAAATCTACTATGCTTAAAATGCTTTCTGGAGTTATGCAACCAGACGAAGGCGAAGTTTGTGCGCGCGGAAGAATCGCAGGACTAATCGAAGTTGGAGCAGGATTTGCTGCCGACTTAACTGGTCGCGAAAACGTGTATCTTAACGGCGCAATTCTTGGAATGACAAAAGAAGAAATAGACGATAAATACCAATCAATAGTAGACTTTAGCGAAATAGAGCCTTTTATGGATACAGAAGTTAAGTTCTACTCTTCTGGAATGTTCTTACGATTGGCGTTTTCTGTAGCAGCGCACAGCGATCCAGACATATTCTTAATCGACGAAATTCTTGCAGTTGGAGATGAAGCTTTCCAACACAAGTGCATTACTAGGCTTAAAGAGCAGCAAAAACGAGGGCAAACAATGGTAATTGTTTCGCACAGCGAAGATCAAATTAAGCAACTTTGTTCTCGCTGCATAGTGCTGTCTCATTCACACATGATTTACGACGGTCAAGCCGAGCCAGCATTTAACGCAATGCGAGAAAGCTTAAACAATAAAGCATAAACAACAATCTTAAACAATAATCAAAACTAAAAAGCAAAAGGCATATAAGAGGATATTATGGAAAACATGAGTAACACAACAAACTTTGAGCCAAAAAACATAATTGTAACTGGCGGATGCGGCTTTATTGGGTCTAATTTTGTGCACTACGTAGTGAACAATCACCCAGAAACGCACGTAACGGTACTAGACGCGTTAACGTACGCCGGAAATATTGAAAACATTGCAGGATTGCCAGAAGATAGAGTTGACTTTGTTCACGGCAATATTTGCGATGCAGAGCTTTTAGATAAGCTCGTTCCAGGGCACGACGCAATTGTGCACTACGCTGCAGAATCACACAACGACAACAGCATTGCAAACCCAGAACCATTCCTTAAAACCAATGTTGAAGGAACTTTTAGACTACTCGAAGCAGTTAGAAAATACGGGATTCGATACCACCACATCTCTACCGATGAAGTGTACGGAGATTTGGCATTAGACGACCCAGCTAAATTTACAGAAGAGACGCCATACCACCCATCCAGCCCATACAGCTCCACAAAAGCAGCAAGCGATATGTTGGTACGCGCATGGACTCGCACATACGGTTTGCACACAACAATCAGCAATTGCTCAAACAACTATGGACCATATCAGCATGTTGAAAAGTTTATTCCGCGCCAAATCACAAATATTTTAGAAGGCATTAAGCCAAAGTTGTATGGTCAAGGCTTAAACGTTCGAGATTGGATTCACACAGAAGACCACAGCAGTGCTGTTTGGACAATCCTCACAAAGGGAGAGCTTGGAAACACGTACTTGATTGGCGCAAATGGCGAGAAAAACAATATAACAGTTTTGCGCATGATTCTTGAAATGATGGGCAAAGATGCAGACGACTTTGACCTTGTAAAAGATCGCCCAGGCCACGACCGCCGCTACGCGATTGACAGCACAAAGCTACAAACACAGCTTGGATGGAAACCAAAGCACACAGACTTTACAACAGGCTTAGAGCAAACAATCAAATGGTACACGGAAAATCGCGCATGGTGGGAAGGCGCTAAAAGCGCGACTGAAGCAAAGTACAAAGCTCAAGGGCAGTGAATCGCCTAAAAGTCAAGTCTGCTTGTATACAAATTGTATGCAAATCTAGCCAAAAATAGTCATAAATCTAATCAAAAATAAAGAATTTGTAGGATGCTATGGAATTTGAAAAAGAACTAAGCGTTACAAAAACCAATATTCCAGGTTTAATCGTATTTGATCTTCCAGTACACGGAGATAACCGCGGATGGTTCAAAGAAAACTGGCAGCGCGCAAAAATGACGGCTCTAGGTCTCCCCGACTTTGGACCCGTACAAAACAACATTTCGTTCAACGAAAAACGCGGAGTAACCAGAGGCATCCACGCAGAGCCATGGGATAAATACATAAGCATTGCTACTGGCGAAGTATTTGGCGCATGGGTAGATTTAAGACCAGGTAAAAGCTTCGGTCAAGTGTACACAACCACACTAAACCCTAGCAAAGCAATCTACGTTCCTAGAGGCGTAGGAAACAGCTTCCAAGCTTTGCAAGATGGCACAGCATACACTTACTTAGTAAACGCACATTGGTCACTAGAGCAAAAGAAAACATACACTTTTGTAAACCTTGCAGACCCAGATCTACACATTAATTGGCCAATACCTTTAGAAGAATCCGAGCGAAGCGAAGCAGACTTACACCACCCAATGCTAAAAAACGCAAAGCCAATGGCATCAAAACGCACTCTTGTAACTGGATGCAACGGTCAACTTGGTCGCGCAATACAAAATTATGCTCAAGAGAATGATTTAGAAGGATTTGAGTACGTAGACTTAGATAGCTTCGATATAGCAAATAAAGACGATTACAGCCGCTACGACTGGGATTTGTACGGAACGATTATTAACACAGCAGCATACACGTCTGTAGATGGCGCGCAAACGCCACAAGGGCGAAGAGCCGCGTGGAATAGCAACGTTAAAGGAGTAGCAAATCTTGCAAAAATAGCGCAAGAACACCACATTACTCTTGTGCACATCTCAAGCGACTATGTTTTCGACGGCACTCAAGAAAATCACAAAGAAAACGAAGACTTTGCACCACTAGGCGTGTACGGCGAAACAAAAGCTGCAGCAGATTCTCTAGTAGCCAACGTTCCACAGCATTATATTATTCGCTCAAGCTGGATTGTCGGAGAAGGACGAAACTTTGTAACGCGCATGATTGACTTTGCAAACCGTTTAAAAAATGGCGAATCTGTTAGTGTTCAAGCGCCAATAGATCAAACTGGCAGACTCACTTTTGCAAGCGACTTAGTAAAAGGCATGTTCCATCTTCTAAACACTCAAGCACAATACGGAACATACAATCTTACAGGTTCAGGAAAAATCGCGTCTTGGCACGATATTGCTCAAAAAGTGTTTACACAACTTAATGTAGACACAAGCAAAATCGAAGCAAATCGCGTAGACGATTACACGCGCATATCTAATGGCTCTCCTAGACCACACAAGTGCGCACTTGACTTGCAAAAAATCGAGTCCGCTGGATTTACGCCATGCGATTGGGAAGATTTGCTTGAGTCTTACGTAAATAGAATTGAACAAAACAACAAGTAAAGGATGTTTCAAAGATGAAAGGCATTATTCTTGCTGGCGGTTCTGGCACACGCCTATACCCACTTACTACAGTAACGTCTAAGCAGCTTTTGCCAGTTTACGATAAGCCAATGGTGTATTACCCTCTTAGCGTGCTTATGATGGCTGGAATCCGAGATATTCTTGTGATTTCTACTCCTCAAGACTTGCCGAATTTTGAAAGGCTACTTGGAAGCGGAGAACAATTTGGAATCAACTTATCTTACAAAGTTCAGCCATCGCCAGACGGTCTTGCTCAAGCATTTATACTCGGAGAAGAGTTTATAAATGGCGATTCTTGCGCGCTCGTGCTTGGAGACAATATATTCTACGGAAATGGCCTGGGAGCTATTTTAAAGCACGCTGCACGCGTAGAACACGGTGCTACAGTATTCGGCTACTACGTAGACGACCCAGAAAGATACGGCGTTGTGGAATTTGATGAAAATCACAAAGCCGTTAGCATAGTAGAAAAACCAGAACACCCAGCATCGAACTATGCTGTTACAGGATTATACTTCTACGATTCCAGAGTTACAGAGTTTGCAAAACAAGTTAAGCCAAGCGCACGCGGCGAGCTTGAGATTACGGACCTTAACAAAATGTACTTAGAAAATGGCTCACTAAACGTTATGACTCTTGGTCGCGGATACGCGTGGCTAGACACTGGCACAATGGACTCGCTTTACGAAGCTGGCGAATTTGTGCGCACAATAGAGCGAGCGCAGGGACTGCCAATCGCAGTGCTTGAGGAGATTGCGTACGAGAATCAATGGATTAGTCGCGAGCGTTTGCTTGAGTCTGCAGAAAAATATGGTAAAAGCAATTATGGCAAGCATTTAAAGCAGGTTGCTGAAAATCGCATTATCATATCTAAAGATTTGTTCACAGATTAAAAATCGCAAATCCAATTTTACAAATCAGATAGTTTACTTCTGGTTTGCTTAGTTTATTTACTTAGTTTGCCCAAGGAACATAGCTTTTAACTCTGGCAAAAGCGCTCGTAACGCACTGCCCCTGTGTGAAATGGCGTTCTTCTCTTCTTGACTAAGCTGAGCACTTGTCAAATCCTGCATTTGAATGCCATTTCTAACAGGCTGATTATCTGGTACAAAAAGCGGATCGTAACCAAAACCATTCTCTCCGCGTGGAACTCTAATCAGTCTACCAACCATTTCTCCAACGCGAACAGTTTCAAAACCATTTGTTTTCCACATACTGTTTTCAAGTTCTGTTTCACCACAACCCTTAGGAATAGCTAAAGCTGCAGCACAGCGGAATCGTGCTGTTCTACACTGATCTGGAATGTCTTCAAGCTGTTTAAGCAAAAGCTCATTATTCGCCTTATCATCTCCATGAACACCGCTCCAACGCGCAGACAATATTCCTGGAGCAGCTCCGAGAACATCTACAATCAAACCTGAATCATCTGCTATTGCAGGCAAACCAGTTCTTAAAGAAACATCTCTAGCTTTGATTAACGCATTTTGCTCAAAAGTCACGCCTGTTTCTACTGGATCTGGAAGCCCCAAAGAGCCAGCAGTAACAAGCTCAATATGCTCCGACATTTCCGCAAACTCTTCGTTAAGAATCCGCTTAATTTCAACGAGTTTACCCTCATTATGCGTTGCCACAACAAGTTTCACGCTCGCCACTCCTTAGTAATTTATCGAATAAACAGATATAGATATAAACTTTATTTAATTTTGACTTAAAGCAGCGCGCTGAGCAGCCTGAAGCTCACGATTACCTTTAGCTGCCAAATCAAGCAAAACATTAAGCTCATCGCGATTAAACGGGCGATGTTCCGCAGTGCCTTGAATCTCAATAAAATTGCCAGAACCAGTCATAGCAACATTCATATCTGTCATTGCTTGACTATCTTCTACATACGGCAAATCAAGCATTGGAGTGCCATTAATCACGCCTACAGAAACAGCAGAAACAGAGTCTTTAAGAACGTTTTTAGCACTACGAATATGCTTGTGCTTTTCTGCCCAATTTAGCGCATCTACAAGAGCAACATATGCGCCCGTAATCGAAGCTGTACGCGTGCCGCCATCTGCTTGAAGAACATCGCAATCAATTTGAATCAAACACTCGCCCATTGCCTTCATATCTATAACACCTCTAAGGCAGCGACCAATAAGGCGACTAATCTCGTGCGTGCGGCCGCCGATTTTGCCCTTAACAGACTCGCGATCAGTGCGCTCGGCAGTGGCTCTTGGAAGCATTGAGTATTCGGCTGTAACCCAACCTAAACCAGTGTCTCGTCTCCAACGCGGAACTCCAATAGTAAAAGTGGCAGTGCACATAACGCGCGTGTTACCACACTCGATTAAAACGGAGCCTTCTGGCACGTTTGTAAAATTGCGCGTGATTTTTACTGGTCGCAACTCGTCTACATCTCTGCCATCAAAGCGAATAGGTTTTACAGATTCCAACATATCCTTAATTTGAGCCATAATTCAACAATCTAGCACGCGGCATTAACTAGCATGCAGCATTAATCTTGAGCAAAATCGCAATGCAAAAACTGTAGACTTTTGCATCAAATTTGCTCACTAAGCGCAAGCCACTCTTCTTCTAACGCGCTCGACTCACTTTGATTCGCCTGTAACTTCTCGTTAAGCTCTTGCAAGCCAACAAAATCGCTAGGATTATGGCTAGCCATTTTTTGCTCAATCTCGCTTTTTTCTTCCTCAAGCTTTTCTAGTTTTCGCTCTATTGCTGAAACTCTTCTAGTAGCATCGTAGTAAGCTTTTCCGCTTAATTTTGCTTCATATTTTTGATTGGATTTTTCCGCAGAATCCGCATCTGACGAATCGCCAGCAACCGCCCTAGAACTCGCCTCAAAATCTGCCTTAGATTCTTGCATATTTGCGCGTGCGTTTTCTTCCATAATCTTTAAATACTCGTCAACTCCGCCTGGAAGATGGCGAATCTTGCCGTCAATCAATGCAAATTGCTGATCAGTCACTCGCTCAAGCAAGTATCTGTCGTGAGATACAACAATCAAAGTGCCTGGCCATGTGTCTAGTAAATCTTCCATAACTGCAAGCATGTCGGTGTCTAGATCGTTTCCAGGCTCGTCCATTATCAACACATTTGGCTCGTTTAGAAGAATCAAAAGCAATTGCATGCGGCGTTTCTGGCCGCCTGAAAGATCTGCAATTGGTGTCATAAGCTGCTCTGGCTTAAAACCAAGCCTCTCCATAAGTTGACCAGGAGTTACTTCTTTGCCGTCGATTATGTAACTTGGCTTATATCTACTCAAAACCTCTTTGACTTTATATTTTCCAAGCTTTTCCAGCTCTTCTAATCGTTGAGAAAGCACAGCAAATTTTACAGTTTTACCAATGTTTACGTGCCCTTTAGTTGGACGCAAAGAGCCGTCGATTATGCTTAAAAGCGTTGATTTTCCAGCGCCATTAGCTCCTACTATGCCGAATCGGTCTCCAGGGCCAATTAGCCACGTTTGATTGTCTAAAATCATGCGGCCGCTAATCGTTTTTTGTAATGCTGCACACGTTTCTTTTAATGACGATTCTTCTTGCGATAGTTGCGATTCTTGCGACTGTGCGGCTGCTTGCGATTCGTCTACAGAAATCGTAACGCTACCATCATGTGTAGGCTGGGAAAATGGCGATTTTACAATATCTGCATCGGCTCCAGCAGGATTTGACGAATCTTCAAAAATTTGCGTAACGTCAATCAAATCAACAACTTGCTTGCCGAGTCGAGAAGTTGCCATTCTCTTCAACTCAAGAGTATCTCGCATTGGCGGAACGTCTGCTATAAGCTCGCGAGCCTGCTTAACGTGGAATTTTTGCTTTGTAGAACGAGCGCGAGCACCCCTAGAAAGCCACGCAAGCTCTTTACGAGCCAAATTCCGCCTGCGCTCCTCGCGAACATCCGCCTGACGTTCGCGCTCAACACGCTGCATCATGTACGCACTGTATCCGCCTTCAAACGGGTCGATTGCTCCATCGTGAACTTCCCACATAGAAGAGCAAACTTCGTCTAAAAACCACCTGTCGTGCGTAACGAGCAAAAGCGCGCCCTGCCCGTCTTGCCACCTGTGCAAAAGATGCTCTGCGAGCCAATGAATTGTAAGCACATCAAGATGATTCGTAGGCTCATCCAAAGCCAAAATATCCCAATCATGCAACAGCAACCTAGCCAAATCCGCACGCCTACGCTGACCTCCAGAAAGCGTACCAACTTTAGCTTCAAGATTGATTCCGCCAAGAAGAGCCTCAACAATTTCGCGAGACTTTGAATCAGCAGCCCACTCATAATCCTGGCGATTCTCCAATGCAGCTTGGCGAACTGTAACATTATCGTCCAGTGGATCTCGCTGGCTTAAAATGCCAAATGTCAATCCGCTTCTACGCGTAACTCTGCCAGAATCTGGGTCCATACTACCCTCAAGAAGCTTAAGAAGCGTGGATTTTCCGTCTCCGTTTTTTCCAACAATTCCTATACGGTCTCCCTCAAAAACGCCTTGAGTCACATTTCTAAAAATAGTTTTTGTTGCAAATTCAAGCGATACGCGTTCTAGTCCCAAATCATAAGTAGGCATAACTCACAAATATAGCTGTGCTACTATACTACGCGCGGTAAAGCGCTTAGACCGCGCGAACGACAGGACCTGCCCGAGATTGTACGTGATTTAGATCAAATTTGGTACAAACTCGGAAAAACAACTCCGCATTTTGTAGCTCAACACACCAAAATCAACAACAAAAAGCGGAAAGTCGCATAATATTGAATGTCGTATAATATTGAGTTATGGGTTATGTATCTGAAAATTCTTTACACAATGCTGTGAACAAAGCTGCAACAGACTTATTCACCTTTAGCTATAAGCATGTAATTAAGCCGCACTTAGTGTTTAACATTCCACCAGACGAAGCTCACGATCGCATGATTGCTTTCTGCAAGACGAGTGAGCGCATTCCTGGATTAATGTGGCTTTTGCGGCAAATGCTCAATTACACGGATCCAGTTTTAGAAACGCGAGTTATGGGAGTGGATTTTGCGAATCCATTTGGATTAAGCGCAGGACTCGATAAAAACTGCGATTTGTGCACAGTTCTAGACAACGCTGGCTTTGGTTTTGAAACAGTTGGCTCCACAACTGCCCGCCCATGCGAAGGAAACGCTAAACCTTGGTATCATAGGCTTCCGCAATATGATTCTCTTCTTGTTCATGCGGGTCTTGCTAACGATGGCAGCGA
Source organism: Gardnerella sp. DNF00476 (assembly GCF_049262735.1). Classification (NCBI taxonomy): domain Bacteria; kingdom Bacillati; phylum Actinomycetota; class Actinomycetes; order Bifidobacteriales; family Bifidobacteriaceae; genus Gardnerella; species Gardnerella sp. DNF00476. The sequence goes on along the minus strand of NZ_CP058401.1, from coordinate 1,089,398 downwards.
GTTTGTGATTCCTAGAGTGGAAAAAGCGTGGACTAATGCTAAAAGCATGCGCGTTTCTGTGAGCATTGCGCGCACCAATGATAATCTTGTTGGTGACTTAGACGAAGGTATTGAAGATTATCGCATATCTATGGAGCGAGCAAGTGGCAAAAGCTCCATGATTGAGGTTAACATTTCTTGTCCAAACACTATGGCTGGCGAGCCTTTTAGCAAGCCAGAAGCTTTAGATAAGCTTTTTAATGTTTTAGATAAAGTTGATCATCCTCAGCCAACTCTTGTAAAAATGCCTTTGAATCTAGAAGGCGGATGGCCTCAATTTAAGTCTTTGTTAGACGTTTTAAGCGCACATAAGGTTGATGGCGTGAGCATTGCAAATCTGCGAAAGAACCGCGAAGGATTGAATATTCCAGAAGATTGGAAGGGTGGAATTTCTGGTGCGCCTACATTCGCCGCGAGTAATGATCTTATTAAAAATACTCGTAAAGAGTTTGGCAACAGGTTTGCTATTGCTGGAATAGGTGGCGTATTTACTGCAAAACAAGCTTATGAAAAGATTAGAAGTGGAGCTGACCTAGTTATGTTCGTTTCTTCTCTTATGTATAGAGGTCCTCAACAAATAACTGTTCTAAAGCGCGGACTTGCTGATTTACTCAGAAAAGATGGGTTTGAAACAGTTAAAGATGCAGTTTCAGCTGATGTAGATTAAAAAAAAAACCAGAATAGATAACAATAAATTACAATAAATCAGCTGGTATCGAAGTATTCGCACAATACCTCAATGCCAGCTGATTTTTTAATAATATTTTCAACTAACCAGATGAAGCTTAATTATCGTCAGAAGATGCGTCTCCTGTTCCATCTGTATTACCGTACGTAGAACCAGAAGATGTACTCGTTCTTCCATCGCCAGTAACCGACGATCCACCAGTCGCAGGATCTATCGAAGCCGCACCCTGATTTGCCTGAGCCTGATCTTGAGCCGCCTGTCTACGAGCATCCTCATCGCGCTTACGCTGTTGCTCTGCATAATCTTCCTGACGCATTTGCGGAGTTAATGACGGCATCTTTCCACCAGCCATATACTTTGAATCTGGCTTACCATATTCATTGTCGATAGGAACGTTTGCCGCTTTTAGATAATCGTCCATAAACTTTTTCCAAGCTGGAGTTGCAATGTAAACACCGTACCAAGCGCTTCGATAAACACCATTAATTCTCATGTTGTTGAAGCTCTTTTGCACTTCAGCGTTTCCAATTGCAACAAAAGCACTAATCTTATTTGGCACGAATCCTGCAGTAGTCATGTAATACTGTTCGTTAGTACCAGTTTTTGCAAAAGTTTTACGACCACCAGCTAATTGAGCAGCATGCGCAACACCACTAGGTTGAGCAACACCCTGATTTATAGCATAGGCTACAGTTTGAGCAATTTTTTTCGGTATAGCCTGATGACAATTAGCGCTTGGTACTCGCAAACGTCTACCGTTTTTATCAATAACACGCTTGATTGCAATAGGGTCACATTGAACACCATTAGCACCCAATGTTGCGTAAATATTTGCCATTGTTAGTGGAGAAGCCTGAACTGCACCAATCACCATAGGAGGATTTAGAGAATTCTTAGAAAATACGTCTTCCTGGCCTATTGGAGAATTGTGATATCCAAGTGTTTTCGCAGCCTCTGCCACTGCACACAGCTTAAGCTGAGCACCCATAGCAGCCTGAATTGTGTTGTGAGAATGCACCAAACCCATTAACGGTGTTTCTGGATTAACAGTTCCACCATCTGAATTTCTCACAGACCAACGCCCTATACCTTTATATCTTGCGCACGAAAATTCAGTATTGTTATAGAACGTGTTTGTTCGTACAGGCTGATTAATTGATTTTCCAGCAAGCATCCATGCAACAAGATTGATTGGCTTCCAAGTAGAACCAATCTGCCAGCCTAAGCCACCACCGTCTTGTTCATCTACAGCGTAGTTAATAGCTGTGTGAGTAGGGTCAGACCTCGCCGCATCGGTCGCATCATAAATACGATTGCTTCCAAAACCAAGAACTTCACCAGTACCAGGCTTTATAGCAGCTATAGAGACTTCAAAACCACTAGGATCATTAACAGGGATAGTGGCCCTAGCTGTATTCATGGCGGTTGTGTTAGCTGTTATATCCATTGTGGTGTAAATATCCAAGCCACCTTCATTAAGCAGCTTCTGCCTTGCTACAGTTGTTTTGCCAAATTCTCTAGAATTCAAGATTTTCTTAGTAACATAATCACAGAAGAATGCTGCATCTCCAGCAGCCTGGCAACCGACGTTAGCAACTTCATGCTGAATATTAAGAGTGCTTTTAATTGGTGTTGTAACCGCATCATCATGTTCTTTTTGACTTATAAAGTTTTGTCGAAGCATTAAATCAAGAACTATATTTCTTTGCTTCTGCGATTCAGGCTGATTTTCTTCAATAGAAGGATCGTACCTAGAAGGATTCTTTGTGATTGATGCAATAGTCGCAGCTTGAACAAGATTAAGATTGGCTGCAGTGGTATTAAAATAGCGTTTTGCAGCAGTTTCTACACCGTAAAGATTATTACTACCAAACTGTGCAACGTTTAAATATCCCTGTAAAATCTCTAGCTTAGAGTATTTTTTCTCCATTTGGATTGCGATTAACATTTCTCGCAATTTTCTAGCAACAGTACTTTCTGCAGCATGATATTCCGAAATAGGATCATTGTCTTCTCTAGCTTTGATCATAAGAACATTCTTAACGTATTGCTGTGTTAAAGACGATCCACCTTGCATATCAGACTTTTTAATAAACGTTTGCACAAACGCACGCATAACGCCTTGCACATCAACGCCTGAATGTTCAAAGAACCTACGATCCTCACGCGCAACCATTGCCTGCTGCATGTATTGCGATATGCGTCTTAATGGCACAACAGTGCGATTTTGAGCATAAAATGTTGCTATAACTGTTTTGCCATCAGAAGCGTATAAACGCGACTTTTGAGGTAAAGCCGTAACGTCAAAATCAATGCCATCAACTCTAAGAGAAGGCACAACAGACTTGACCACGCTGTTTACGCTCATCACTCCTGGCACAAATAAAATACTTGATACTACACCACCTGCAACACACAATGTGATGTACGTAAGGAACAGTGCTAACACGCGACGAGTTGTGAGGGATTTCTTCTTAGGCATGCGAACTATTCTAGAGGTTTGCCTCTACGTTGCGGCACGCAAAAATCGCGATTTATCTTTCTGCTCTGCGAATCAACATTCCAGGTTGGTAAATAATAATTGACCTACCGTGCCTTTTAATCCAACCCCTCTGAGCAAAATCCATCAACGCTTTATTAACTGTTTCTCTAGAAGACCCAACAAGTTGAGCAAGTTCTTCTTGTGTTAAATCGTGAGGAACAAGCACACCTTCCCTAACAGGTTCTCCAAACCTAGAAGCAAGGTTTAAAAGCGTTTTAGCCAATCTAGCTGGAACGTCCATAAAAACAAGATCAGAAATATGTTCATTATTTGCTCTTAAACGTGCAGCTAAAACCTGAAGCATGTCTACAGCAACCCTAGGATGATGGCCAAGCCACTTAAAAAGAACTTCGTTTTCTAGCCATAATACGCGAGTTCTATCTGTAATTGCTATTGCAGAAGCTGTACGCGGACCGCCGAACGGGTCAAAAACAGGAATCTCTCCAAGAATCTCACCGTGCGTGTGGATACTAAGCAATTGCACACGATTATCCCTTGAATGGCGTACAAGCTTAACCCGTCCACGCTCAAGCAGATACATGCGGCGATCAGTATCTCCTTCGTTAAAAATCGCCTGCCCCTTAGAAAAAACCGACTCATGCAAATGCTCGAGAAGCTCCCTCGCTTGATCGAGTGGCACTTGCTTAAATAACGCTGTATGCGTTAAAGGAAGGTCTTCCGTGTAGGGCTTATCTGGCTTAATTCTTACCACAATCAGCCTCCAATGTGTTTTAAAAATATTCTACGAAATACCCATGGCATCTAAACACCATGCGTTTTCATAGCAAACTTCCTCCCACTTTTTATACCTGCCAGAGCTTCCACCGTGACCGCCATCTGTTTCAATGCGCGCAATCGCGTCCGCGCCTGCAGCCTGCAAGCGAGCAAGCCACTTAAGAGGCTCCGTAACAAGAACGCGAGTGTCGTTAATCGAAGAAGTTATAAGAATCTTTGGAAACTCACCTGGCTCAACATGTTCAGACACATTCTCGTAAGGCGTGTACGACTTTAGATACGCGTAATCTTGCGCATTATGCAATGGGTCTCCCCATTCGTCCCACTCTGTAACAGTAAGCGGCAGCGAGTCGTCTAGCATAGACGTAAGCGCGTCAACAAACGGAACATCAGCTTCGATTCCTGCGTAGCATTGCGGAGCCATATTTGCTACAGCTCCCATAAGAAGACCGCCTGCAGAACCGCCATTTGCAACAGTCTGATTTGCCGAAGCATAACCCGCTTGTTGCAAAGCGCGCGTAACGTCTACAAAATCTTCAAACGTGTGTTTTTTGTTGCGACGCCTACCATTCTCATACCACGCACGACCCATTTCTCCGCCGCCTCGCACATGCACTTGTACGAACAGCACTCCTCTATCCAGCATGCTTAGGCGCGCCACAGAAAAATACGGATCGCTGCTTATTTCATAAGCTCCGTAAGCGGTGATGAACATTGCTTGTGATTTAGCCACAGTTTTTTTACGCCACACTAGGGATACGGGTACGCGCTCTCCATCTCGGACAGTAATCCACACTCGTTTTTCTGCGTAGTCATTTTCGTTAAAATCGCCTAGAATTTTCCCACGCTTAAGCAAAACGTCTTTGCCTGTAATAGGATCTATTTCACGCAAAGACCCTAGTGTCGCATAGCTTGAACAAGAATAACGCATTCTTGGAGCTTCGTAAGAAGGATTACCAGTTGCTCCAATAAGGTAAACACGACTATTTTTAGCTTGTTCATTGGTTATTTTAGATAGTTCAATTCGAACGGTGTTTTGATTTTGATTTTGGATAGATAAATTAGATAAATCAGACAAATTATCTTTTACAACATCGGTTGGTTGCCACTCTTCCGCTGTTTCTTTTATAAAACCTTCTGCTCCAACCCTAATAAAACGCCAAGGTCGCCCAGCATTAAAATCTTCAACAGCATTGCTTTTAGGCATAACAGCAAGCTGAGGCAAGCCATTCGCTCGGAAAGAAAGAGCCACATAATTCTTATAAACGCTTAAACCATCAATGCTCAATCCACAAGTTCCCTGTAAAATCTTAGGATTTTTGCTGTTATAATACGGTTCACTAACTGCTTTTTTACTGGCTCCTGGTTCTAATAAATCACCATTTTTGCAGCCGTAAGGAGATCCCTGAACCACACAATCGCCTTCGCCAATGTTAAATGGCATTGATTCCATAGATCGCTTTCGCAAATCTATAACATCAATCTGAAAATTAGGATTTTTAAGATTGTGGCTTACAAACATGAGTGGAATATCTTTACCATCATCTCCAGCATTCTCAAAGCATGCGAAAGAAACATCGTATTCCACGTTTTTTATAGGCTTTAACACCATCTTAAAATCTGCTTCTGGAGTGCTTAATGGAAGCATTAATACGCGCGAAGTTGTTTTTGAGCTGCTGTTTATCATAATGCTACGTTCGTCGAAACTTTCGTAAACGCTAACAAAAAATCTCGCATCCAATTCTTCAAAAACTTTTACATCATCTTCTACAGAAGTTCCAATTTTATGTCTAAACACCTGGTATGGTCGCCATGCGCTGTCTAAAGTCACATAAAAAACCCATTTTCCGTCTGGTGTTAAAAGCGCAGAAGATATGCCTTTTATGCAATCTCGAAGCGTTATAAAATCATTGCTACTTTTGCAAAAATCACGAATATAAAAATCGAATCTTTCATCACCCTTAGTATCGACACCAAACAACATTCTCGTGCCGTCTAAACTAATATCCATTCCTCCGAGTTGGAAGAAATCTCCACCAAATTCCGATGCCTCTTTGTTGGCGTCAAAAATAACTTCTTCGCCTTCTGTTTCTCCAGGATTTGCGCGTTCATCTATAACTGGCGGATCCCAATCATTCTCATTTTTAACAGGCATTCGGCATTGAATCCCGTACTGTTTACCTTCTACGGTACGCACATAATACCAATATCCGTCCATTCTTGTTGGAACAGACATATCCGTTTCTTGAATACGCGATTTCATCTCATTAAACAGTTGTTTACGTAAAGAATCTAACCTAGAAACGCGTTGTTCAGTGTACTTGTTTTGAGAATCAATATATTCACGAAGTCTTTTGCTCTCTTTGTCTTTCATCCAAGCATATTCATCTACAAACACATCATTGTGAAACTCACGAACATAATCAATTTTTGTAGCGGTCATAGGCTTACAACCAGCAGCCTTATTTAAAGAATCAAACTCACCGACTTTTAGCGAACTATCTTGCATTTATAACCTTTACAACACATAGAAAACATAAAAATTCTGCACAATTACACAATATCAACTACACAACATTAAACAGCATCCATAATAAATGGAATCATAATATCTTTCAAAGATTCACCATCTGGAGCTGCAAAAAATGGGACACCTTCAAAAGTTCCAGCAGCACCTTTAGCATTAACAAAATTACCATCACCAACGCTTGCAATTCTAGAAGACGCAAGAGTAACCCCAAAATCCTTAGACATTGCTCTCCTAAAATCGGTCATAGTTGAATTGACCTTAAGCTGTCTTATGCCTACCGCTAAAACTCGATTAGGGAATTTTTTTATAATACTCGCATAAGTAGCTGGATCCTTCTGACCATCATCACCAATAAGCACAAATCTCATACCTGGAAAATCATCCATAAGCTGCTGAGCAAACTCAAGCTTATGCTGAGGACCAGTCGGCACAAAAGTCTTAGGTCTAGGATCTAAATCTCTAAGAAGAAGCGGTCCAGATGGAAAACCTTCACGCAAAATGAAGTGTCGTATAGAAGCTTCCACATTCCAAGGAGAAGTTGAAAGATAGAAAAACGGGGCGTTAGGAACAAAATCACGAATCTTATTAAAGAAATGATTCATACCCTTAACAGCATGCCTGTGCTCTGGATTCATAATAAGCAGATTGTAAGCTGCTCTTAGCGGAGAAGGAGCCTGAGTGACCATAATAGTGTCATCAACGTCGGAAATTATTCCCAAAGTAGATTTTTCAGAAATAACAAACATGCTTGCATCAACAGGCTCACGATTATCTACTTTGTAAGACACTTTATGTTCACCAACATTAAGTGATCTTTCAGTAATCAAATCAAGATAACCAGAACAGTCTGAAACACAATATTCAGCACCACTGTTGAAACTAGCATCTGGCTTATCGTACACAGACGAATCACCAACTTGCGCAGATTCAACAGGAACACCATCAATGCTTAAAGAAACACGAATCCTAACAGCAGGAACAACAAGCATCGCATATATTCCGCGCTTCAAAACAGAATGATGCCCAGCTTTAGGAGCAAGAACCGTACGGCAAATCAGACGAGCATAATTATCAGTTCCATAACCAATATAAGGCTCAACGCTTGGGAACCAACCCAAACGGCGCATAATCTTACCGCTTACACGCATCCAAAATCCAACGCTTGATGTAACAAGTTTTCTGACCAATCGAATAAAAGGCGGCTTTTTATCTATACGCTCTTCATCCGAAGGAGCATCAAAAAGCGTGGCTGTAACTCGCACTTGAATAGGCGTACTGCTTATTCTTCTAGCTACAGCTGGAGAATCACATTCTTGCTTGGCTTGTTCGCCGCCTTTTGCAGCGTTATTGTCATCCAATTTAGCCAAATTGTTACTCGCTTTTATGAATTTTATAACTTTTATAAAGCCTATAACTCACTATTACAATGAATTATTGACGAACTGGACCATCTGGCTGCTCGCCAACCACTTGTACGATTGTTCCACGCGGGCAATTGTCGTACACCCACTTAGAATCCTGCTCGTACATATTAATGCAGCCGTGAGAACCATGCTTTGCTGGGTATCCTTGTGCTATACCAACATCATTCCACCTTGCTGTATGGAATGAAATTCCACCGTTAAAGTAGCTAACCCAAGTAATTCCAGGCAAATAGTATCTAGAACCGTCTCTATTAAATCCTTGCATAGCTTGAACGTCATAACGTAAGTAAATGTGGAATGTTCCATTTGGCGTCTCGTAATATCCATTGGAGCCCGTGCAAACTGGCATTGTTCGTATTAATTGATCATCTTTGTAAACGCTTACTGTCTGCGTGGTTTTATCAACCACAATACGCATTTCAACAATCTTCTTTTCAACAGCAAACTTTACTACATTTGTTGGAACCGTAATCTTTGCGTCTGTACCCTTTTCGATAGCATCCACAACCTTGTTTGCTACATCCTTTGAATAGCGAACCTCTACGCCATTAACACCTTTAAGAGTGGTCATTATGAACTGACCCTTCTTACTATAAGTGTCTTCCTGATCTATTTTCTGCTGGTTCAGATTCTTAGCAAGCTCTTTTGAAAGCCAAGTATTTACTGCTTCCCTATCTACAGTAAACGAAATCTGCTTTCTCTGTTCATCAGCATTAACCTTAATCCAAGAAGCGATTGCAGATTTAGGTATCGTAAAATCTTTTGAATCGCCATTACTTAAAGTGATTTTCTTAGTAAGAATATTATTAAGCTGATCCACAGTTTTCTTAGCAACATCACGCTTAATCGGTGCTTCAATCCTACGAGACTCAATAGTAACTTTTACTGTTTTACCAGGATTTTCAAGCGATTTTTTAACAGCCTCACGAACAGGCAATGTTATTACTGTACGACCTGGAACACCATCTTCCACCACATAAGATTCAGAACCAGAATCGTATTTTGCCGTATAAGGCATTGCACGATCTTTATCGTTAACAAATTTCTTGATGATATACGCATCCATATCCATGTCGTTTCGAGTTGCTTGCAAAGCGACAGTCTTCTGAACCCAAGGCATAAGCATTGTAAACGCGTTATCATGCTTAGATCGCATTATATTTTTAACCGTTGCGCTCTTATCTACTTTGACGTACAAGTCTTCAAAATTCGCGTTGATTGTTTTACCACGATCATCTTTAATTTCTATTTTGGTGCTATCAACAGCATTATCTACATTTTTAGAAACCGCTGCCAACTGAGCGCCAACAATTTGACTACTTCCAGCAAAATGTACACCAGGGGCAACACGATCATGGAAATACGCTTGTGTGCCAAGAAAAGCGCAGACTAAGAGTATAACGAATATGACCAAAGAATATAAAAGAACCAGTGCAGACTTGTTCGACTTATGGCGATTCTTTAAAACAGCAGTCTGATTTATATCGTTATTGTCAATATTGTAATTATCTACACTGTTTACGTCTATATTATTAGCAATATTATCAATATTTTCAGACTCAAAAGCGTCTGGATTATTATGTTCTAACTCGGACATACTCTTAAACCCCTGCTCGATTAATGGCACAAAAATCGCATGTGGCAAGTTTAGCACTTGCTTAGCATATAACTCACATAAGGAATGTAAAACATATAAATAGAAATAATAGAAATAATAGAAATAAATAATAGAAATGCGAGCCAAAAATAAAAAATATGCTCAATACGTGATGAAAATGTGAAAAGTAATCAAATATTCGCAAATATTCTAAAAATAATCACCATATATTAAAGATATGTGCAAGAATAATAAATATGCCAGATATGCCAATTCAAGCGACGATTGCGTTAATGGTGATTGTTTTTGCGCTAGTACTTGCGCCATTCATCATTATGATAGTTACGCGCGCCTTGAAAAAGCATCATTTAGCAGAAAAACTCGCAGAGCGACACGGAGATAGTGTACATTACGCTTTCATACTAAACCCGTCTAAACCTCAAGCAGAACAATATAGACTTGACATTAAAGAATATTGCAAATCACACAATTTCACATACGAAATAATAGACACTCAATTAAATAAAGACGGGCGAGAATGCGCACTCGAAGCCTTAGAAAACGGGGCAAATGTTGTTGTGGCAGTTGGTGGAGATGGCACTGTTAGAACGGTTGCAAGCGCGGTTTCTGGCACGAACCACGCGATGGGAATAATTCCAATTGGCACAGGGAACTTGTTTGCGCGCAACATGGGCATTCCAGTAGATGATGTTCAAGCAGCACTAAGAGTTGCAACAAGCCACGGATCTAAAAAAGTTGACGTTGGGCGTGTTTTTATACTCGACAAGCCGTATGAAGACCATGGTCACGCATTTTTGATTATTGCAGGAATTGGATTCGACGCTCTTATGATAGACGACACTAATCCTGCGCTTAAAAAGAACATAAGCTGGCTTGCATACTTTGTTGCTGGCGTTAAACACTTATTTGCGCCAAAATATCGCGGAGACGTTACTTTTATTAGAGAAAACGGTACAAATCACACAGCAAGAGGAATATCATTCCGCACACTTATGGCTGGTAATTGTGGACAAATACCAATGCTTTCTTTAATGCCAGAAGCCGTTTACGATGATGGCATATTAGACTTCGAAATTATTGACACATCTGGCGGATTAATTGGATGGGCTAACCTATTTGGAGACGTTGTACACCAAACCGTTACAGGAAAAGCAAAGCAAAGTCCGCTTTCTACAAACTCTAAAATCGACCAATCGCAAGGTGTTGAAGCAGAAGTCAAGATAGAACGACCTGCTCCTGTGCAAGTTGATGGAGATATTTTAGGCTACACAAAACACTTGCGTTTTAGCGTAGACAAACAGGCTTTATGCGTTCGCATACCAGAGAGTTTACAATCTTCTTTGACTCAAAATAATGCTAACTTACGTTAAAATACCGTCGCCGTGGCAAAATAAAAAATTATGGTAGCAAAAAATGCGGGAATGCCCGCCACCCCAGAAGATCTAGTAGATGTCGACGCTTTGGTTGGCGCTTACTATGATGAAGTTCCAAATTCCAATATTCCAGAACAGCGCGTGATTTTCGGTACGTCCGGTCACCGTGGTTCTGCTTTAAAAACTTCGTTTAACGAAGCTCATATTGTGGCTATTACTCAAGCTATTGCTGAATATCGCAAGAAGGCTGGCGTAACTGGTCCTCTTTATATTGGTCGCGATACGCACGCTCTTTCTGAGCCTGCTCAAAAAACCGCTATCGAGGTTTTGGTCGCTAACGGCGTTCACGTTCGCGTGGATTCTCGCGGCGATTTCGTGCCAACTCCTGTTGTTTCTCAGGCTATTTTGACGCATAATCGCGCAGCAGACGGCACTCAACGCTTTAGCGGAGACGGCTTGGCAGATGGCATTGTCGTCACTCCTTCGCACAATCCTCCAACCGACGGAGGTTTTAAGTACGACCCTGTAACAGGCGGTCCTGCACCTGCAGAAGTGACTAACGCAATTGCAGCTCGCGCAAACGAATTGCTCGACAACTACAAGTCCGTTAAGCGCGTGCCTTTCGAGGAAGCAATCAAGTCTGATTTGGTTGAAGGCTTCGATTACCGCGAGCACTACGTTAGCGATTTGGCTAACGTAATCGATTTCGATGTGATTCGCTCTAGCGGCGTGCGTTTGGGAATTGACCCACTCGGCGGCGCAAGCGTAAACTACTGGCCACTTATGAACGAAAAGTACGGTTTAAACATTGGCGTTGTGCGTCCAGAAGTTGACCCAACTTGGCGATTCATGACTATTGACCACGATGGCAAGATTCGTATGGATCCAAGCTCCCCTTACGCAATGAAGGGCTTAGTTGATCAGCTTAACGCTGGCGCTTGGGATAAGTACGATTTGGTTGGAGGCACTGATCCAGATGCCGATCGCCATGGTATCGTGTGCCCGAATTGGGGCGTTATGAACCCGAACCACTACATTGCAGTGTGCGTGGAGTACTTGTTCGGCGGCGCTCGTCCGGATTGGCCAAAGAATACTGCTATCGGCAAGACGCTTGTGTCTTCTTCCTTGATTGACCGCGTAGCTGCTTCGATTAACGCTAAGCTTGTGGAAGTTCCTGTTGGCTTCAAGTGGTTCGTTGACCCACTCTTTAGCGGCGAAGTTGCTTTCGGCGGTGAGGAAAGCTCTGGCATGAGCTTCTTGCGCAAAGACGGACGCGTGTGGACCACCGATAAGGATGGTTTGATTCCTGATTTGCTCGCTGCAGAAATTACTGCAAAGACTGGTAAGAACCCTGCTCAGCTTCACCAAGATCAGGTTGCTCGCTTTGGAGAAAGCTGGTACAAGCGCGTAGATACTCCAACAACTCTTGAACAGAAGCAGAAGTTTGCTGCTCTAAGTGGCAACGATGTTGAAGCAACTAAGCTCGCTGGCGAAGATATTACCGCAAAGCTTACGGAAGCTCCTGGAAACGGCGCAAAGATTGGCGGCTTGAAGGTTACGACCAAGAACAATTGGTTCGCTGCTCGCCCATCTGGTACCGAGAACATTTACAAGGTTTATGCTGAGTCCTTCGTTTCTCCAGAGGCACTTGACAAGGTGCTTGAGGAAGCTACTGCTGTAGTAGACAAGGCTTTAGCGTAACGTAATAATCTTTCGTAAGTAAAGAATCTACTAATTGCGCTGGTTGCAATCTGCAACCGGCGCATTTTTGAAAGGTTTTGTGATGATTGTTGTTTCTACCGATGGTTCAGCACTTGGAAATCCAAATGGATCAATGGGTTGGGCTTGGGCAGACCACACTGATGAAGCAGGAAGCACGCACGAGCATCAACATGCAGGAAACGCGGATGCAGGCGGAGCCACAAATGGCACGAATCAAATTGGTGAGTTATGCGCAGTACTAGAAGCGTTGAGAGCACACCCTGGAAGCGAGGATCTTACAATCGAAACTGATTCGCAATACGCTATAAACTGCTCAACCACGTGGATTCACGGTTGGAAGAAGAACGGTTGGAAGAACTCCAAAAAAGAGCCTGTAAAAAACGCAGATTTGATTCGCGCAATCGATTCGGAGATTACTAAACGCGAAGGCTCCGTTAAGTTCGTCTGGGTTAAGGGACACGCTGGAAACGCTGGAAACGAAAAAGTTGATGAGCTGGCTAGAACTTATGCTGAAGATTGCCGCAGCAGATTGAAGGATGGATACCTGCCACTAGAAGGATGGAAATCGTTGATTTCTTCTACATATGCAGACGGTGTTGATGTACCAGAAGACGCAAAAATGCTGTTAGACGGCAAGATTTCTAATGCTGAATATCACATAGGAAGATGCGTTGGTAAGGATATTAATCCTGATTTTAAAGGCGATTTTCATCGTGAAACAAAACGTGAAACATCCGATGATGATGCCATTAAATACGCCGATAACAGCGTTGCTAACGATTCAACTACGCGTAACAGTAATACACAGGATGAATCGAAAGCATCCGACGAGTCGCGTAAAAATAAACAATCTCAAAATAAATCAGAACAAAAATATCAAGTAGTGCCAGGATTATGTGTATCTGGAACATTACAATTCACACCTGCTCCAAATACGAGCCAAAGCTTTAATGGTCAACCACGATACGTATTAGGAAACATACAAGTAAGCGGATATGTTCAGCCAGACGGCACTCTTAAACTAGATCCAACCGAGTTTTATATTCAAACAAAAGCTGCAAACCAAACAGAATAAAATCTGAACGCAGACTAATATGTAGTATGTATGAAATAAGTGGCGGTTGGTAAAAACGCTATAAACGCGCTGTTATTTTAGCCACGCCAACAAGAAAGATAAGAAAGTAGGCACAAATGGATAAAGCACAGCAAGATGCTCTTAAGAAGGCAGCTGGCATTGAGGCCGCAAAAATCGTACAAAATGGCATGATGGTTGGACTTGGAACCGGCTCTACTGTTCGTTTTCTTGTAGACGAACTCGGTCGCAGAGTAAAAGAAGAAGGCTTGAGCTTCACTGGTGTCACAACTTCTCGACGCACGCAAGAGCAGGCAGAGGGCTACGGCATTAAGATTCTTGACATTAACGATGTTGACCATATTGACGTTACTATTGATGGTTCAGATGAAGTCGATAAAAACTTTAACGGTATTAAGGGCGGCGGTGCAGCATTGCTCTGGGAGAAGATTGTTGCAATTAACTCCGACCGCATTGTGTGGATTGTGGACGCCAGCAAGGTAGTTGATACAATCGGCAAGTTCCCACTTCCTGTTGAGGTAATTCCATTCGGATCTGCACAAGTGATTCGCAAGTTTGAAAAGCGCGGATACAAGCCAGTTTTGCGTCTTGATGCAGATGGCAAGGAAGTGCGTACAGACGAAAATAACTTTGTTGTTGACTTGCACTTGGAGCGCATTGAGCACCCGCAAGAGCTTGCTAAGGATTTGATTGAGACTGTTGGCGTTGTAGAACACGGATTGTTCTTGAATATGGTTGACACTGTGATTGTTGGTGATCCAAACGGTCCGCGCACTCTTACAAACCCAAATAAGTAAACTGCATATCTAAATTTAACCAATCATTTCCCGAGAATGTACGTAAAATCCACTGTTTTACGTACATTTTCGGGAAATTTTTTACATTCTCCAATCATTGCAGTCTTCAATCGCAATAAAAAAAAAGCGCTGGAAAAATCCAACGCTTTCAAAAGTGTTACGTGCCCAAACGGGCAGGCGCGCCAAACAGCTACTACTTACGCTGATGACGAGTCTTACGCAGCAGTTTGCGGTGCTTCTTCTTGCTCATCCGCTTGCGGCGCTTCTTGATGACAGAACCCATCTGAAGCCTCCATTCATATGTAAAGTGTGCAACTTGCCTAATGTTACACCGTTTTGACGACTTTGGAAAATTTTAAAACAAAATTTTACAAAAACACGTACAAAACAGCCTATATCAGTACGAAAGTTACATTGGGAATTGCTTATAGAATCTTTCAACAGACTGTTTTAAACCAGTCACTTCAAATACAACAGTGTCATTTTGCCAGATGGCACTAGCTTTAGTCTTACTATTATCATCTGCCTTCAAAACATAGCTTCCAGTAGCCTTACCAGCAACCTGAATCTTTCCAGAAGCAATATCACTTCCAGCTAATGCATCAGTCAAAAGCTCATATTGCTTATTTGCTAAATCACGACTACTCCATTGAGCAACAACGACTGAAACATCACTGCCAGATTCTCCCGTAGAATATCTAACAGTGTATTCTTCCAAAGGAGATGCCGAAGACCATTTAGCACTAGGACAAGCATCAACACGCGCAAAATCAAGAACACTATCTGGCATAGATCTTAACAGTGCAGTAGATGTACTAGGCAAATCTTTAGACTTAATTGACGGAGTTTTTGCAGAAGACACCTGAGTTTTAGCAGACTGCGGTTGCTGGCGATTTAACGCCCAGCCAGGCCATATGAATGCGGAAACTATAGCTAAAACGACCACTATTACGGCAACTATAAGAACTTTTCGTAAGTTGTTATGAGACGCAGATACAGATGAAGTCGAGTTAGAAGGATTATTCGCATAAGAATTCATATTTTTTACCCCACATAACACTGTTCAACATACTTGGATTATCTCACAAAAGTATGACGGTAAAATGTCTACAAATGCAGCTAGCGTCAAATCATGGCTGCAAAATCTACTACTTACTACTTATGCTCCGAATGCGGTTGGAGTGGTTCAAAATGGTATGGTCGCTGTCCAGAATGCGGCGAATGGGGAACATTAAACGAGTTTCACGAGTCTAAAGCTACAAGCGGAGTTTCACGAGCCTCCACAAGATCTAGAAATGCAAAAAATAACATTTCTACAATAACAAATCTTGATTCTAGCGTAGATGCTCAGCCAATCAGTGAAATTACAGCAGATAATGGCATGCGAATCCACACAGGATTTAGCGAATTTGACCGCGTTTTAGGAGGAGGGCTTGTTCCAGGATCAGTCACGCTTATAGCAGGCGAACCAGGAATCGGAAAATCTACTCTACTTTTAGAAACAGCAGGAAAAATTGCCAAGAATTGCAACGGATCTGCGAAAAACAATGCCGAATACACAAAAAATTTAGTCCTGTACATTTCTGGCGAAGAATCAAAGTCGCAAGTAAAATTGCGCGCATCACGCATAAATGCCATAAGTCAAAATCTTCTTCTTGCGTCTACAACAGACTTAAACACAGCTTTAGCGCTAATCGAAAAATATAAGCCAACTCTTGCAATTGTAGATTCGGCACAAACTATTGTTTCTAGCGATGTTGAAGGAATTACAGGAGGCTCCACTCAAGTTCGAGAAGTAGCTAGCGCGCTTATAGACGTTGCTAAAACTTGCGATATTCCAATTCTTCTTGTTGGACACGTTACAAAAGACGGCTCGATTGCAGGTCCTCGCACGCTTGAACATCTTGTAGACACTGTTTGCCAATTTGAAGGAGATAGTCAAACCGCATTACGCATGCTTCGCGTTGTTAAAAATCGTTTTGGGCCTACAGACGAAGTTGGCTGCTTCGACATGAGTGGCGATGGTATTGAAGAGGTTCCAGATCCTTCTGGGCTTTTCCTGTCTTCTAATGGAGATTGTAAAAATGAAGGAACGTGCGTAACTTTTACTTTAGAAGGACACAGAAGCATACCTATTGAAATTCAGGCTCTTGTTACAGATTCGGTTCTGCCAGCCCCTAGACGCGCAGTTTCTGGAGTAGACACAAACAGAATTGCCATGCTTACCGCTGTTTTATATAGACATGGTGGATTAAATCTTTTATCTAAAGACATTTACGTTTCTACGATTGCTGGAGCTAAGGCGAAAGAACCTGCTTGCGATTTAGCAATAGTGGCAAGTTTGGCGAGCGCAGCCAAAAATAAGGCAGTCTTACCTTTAACTTGCGCAATTGGTGAGATTAGTCTTACTGGTCAAATTCGTCCAGCTTCTAGAATGGAACCTAGAATTAGAGAAGCAGCTAGGATCGGCTATAAGCGTGCGATCGTGTGTAATATGCGAAAGAAAATTAGCATTCCCGGTATTGACATAATCGAAGTAGAGAATTTAAAAGAAGCTTTGAACGCACTTGGATTATAGGGATAATAAATATAAGAGCTTTTAGGAGTTTAATATGATTGATTTTAGCGAATGGGTTGCTATTACTTCGCAGAGAACTAACCAATCTCTTGCTGGGGCACGCGTGTTTATTGGAGATAACAATATTCAAAATGAGAATGCTAAAAATAGTGACCAAAATAGTGATGTGGAAAAATTCTTACAGAGCGCGCAATCTTGGGGAATAATTCCTACGACTTGTAAACAATACGCAGATTTTGATGCCACTAAATCTTACGAAAATATAGAAAACACTATGGTTAATGCGCCTAATTTAAGCGGAAAAGACGCAATAGATTACGCGCAAAAACATATGCCAGTAATGCGCACGCTACTTAACAATTTACAAGAAAGTGGTCTTAATTTAGAAGGCGTTAGAATAGCTGTTTGTCTTGTGTTGGAACCAAAAACAGCTGTATTGCTTAGAGAATTGCACGCGCACGGAGCGATTGTTGGCGTTTTTTGTGGTCCAGACGAAACTGACCAGAGAGTAGCAGATCAGCTTAAAAAAGAAGGCATTTTAGTACAAGCAAACCGAGATTGGACACCTGAACAAACTCATGAAGGTGCGCTAAAACTCTTAGACGAAATACAGCCAGACATAATAATCGACGATGGTGCAAGTTTTGCGCGCCTAGCAAGCCTGGAACGCCCGCAAATCGCAGCTAATCTAATAGGAGTTGCAGAAGAAACAACTAGTGGAGTGCACGCTTTTGAAGCAATGCAAAAAGCTGGACACTTGCACTACCCTGTGATTGCAGTAAATAACAGCGCTCTAAAAACCGATTTTGACAATCGTCATGGAACTGGCGAAACATGCGTTACTACTATGCAGCAAATTCTTGGAAGCGAATGCTTTAAAAACGCTAAAGTAACTGTTGTTGGATACGGTCCAGTTGGTCGCGGATTCGCATTAAGAATACGCGCATTGGGTGCAAAAGTTACGATTTGCGATACAAATCCTGTCCAATCCTTACGCGCAGTTTTCGATGGATTTGAAGCTCATAATCTTGAATGCGTTGTTAAAAAAAGCAATATGATTGTTTCTGCAACAGGCGTTAGACACACGATTACATTGCAACACATGCAAAACATGCAAGAAAACGCGATTTTGGCTGTTATTGGCGGAATTGCAAACGAGATTGCACTAGACGAAATCCCTGATTTTAAGCCAGTTGTTGGAACTTCACAAAGAAAAATCCAAGTTCCGTGCGGTCCGCAAATCACACTAATAAGTGAAGGAGACGGCACAAATTACACTACTGGCGGTGGAAATCCTATTGAGATTATGGACTTTAGTTTTGCTGTTCAAGTAAGCGCAGTAGCGTATTTGCTAGAGCACAATGGGAAAAACAAGAAAAATGGCGACAAAAATCGGCTTGATTCTGGAATTTACCAATTGCCAGAAAGCTCCGATAATCAAATAGCAAGTATTGCATTAGCAGAACGCGGATATAGTGCTAGCGAATCCAATAAAGATAATGGTTATAGATGGGATTTAACAAGATTTGCCGAAGACGAAAATATTTAGATGAAATCCAATTAACCAAATCATAACAAATCTAAGCAATAATAGAGTAACAGAAGCAAAATTAGTTAAACGATAATTCCATAAGGAAAGCAATGTTTACAGATCCAATACGCGCACTTGCACACCCAACGCCGCTTAGCGAAGTCACCTTATACAGTGCAGCAATGGTTATTCCAGTAACAGGTCCTATTATTCCCGAAGGAGCCGTAGCAGTATCAAATAGACGCGTTGTACACGTTGGAACAAGACAGTGGGTACTAGACATTCTAAAAGATGAAATGTCAAACGATTCCTATAGGAAAATGTTTAACAACGAACGACATTGGCATGGTCTTATGACACCAGGTCTTATAAACGCACACACGCATTTGCAATACACTAATATGGCAAGCGTAGGCCGCGGCGAATACCGCAATTTTAGAGACTGGGAAGAAGGATTCAATGTTGTTTATGACAAATTACAAGAAGAAAAACAGCATAACCCATCATTGATGACTTGGAAAACTTCTGCATACGAAGGCGCAAGAATGATGGTGGAAGCTGGCACTACTGCAGCTGCCGACATTGTAACTGATATCGAAGCAGTTGGAGCGCTTGCAAGCCAAGGCATGCACGGGATAGCCTATTGGGAGGTAATGGGCTGGAAAAACGTTGACTGGAAAGAAGAAGGCTACGCTAAGCTGCTCGAGATGCTTGGGCACATGATGGACAGCGGCAGAGTGCCGAGTATAGGAATTAGCCCACACGCACCTTACAGTCTAGAAACCGAACCTTTTGTGGATTTGCCAGACATTGCAAGACAGCTAAACATGCGCTTGCACATACACTTAGCAGAAACACCTATGGAGGCTGGAAATCACGCCGATACACTCACCACGTATTCCGCACCAGATTGGAATGCTAACGTTTGGGCGAGCTACAGCGAACTTAAAGCACATGGAATGACAGCTTCCGCAATTCAGTTTTTGGATCAGCTCGGATCCCTTGGACCAGACGTACATATTGCGCACGGAGTTTGGGCAGATGGCGAAGACCGAAGAATTTTGCGTCAACGCGGAGTGGGAGTGGCATTGTGCCCAAGATCCAACCGCATTACTGTTACGGAAAGAGACGCGCCAATTCGCGACTACATGGAAGAAGGAAACTTGCTTGCGATTGGTACGGATTCACTATCTTCTTCCCCATCTTTAGACGTTTTAGACGACGCTGCAAAAGTCTATGATTTAGCAACAGCGCAAGGGTATAGAAAAGATGATTTAACACATCGAATTATTCGCATGCTTACTTTAGGCGGCGCAAGCGTTATGGGCTTACACGTAGGACCGCACAGAATTGGTCAAATTAATGCTGGAGCAACAGCCGACCTTGCATTATTTGATATTCCAACAGACACAAGCTCGCCACAAGGAGTTGAAGAGACTTTGCACAATTTTGTGCGTCACGGTGCAGGTAGTGCAAAAGCAACAGTTATTTCTGGAAATCTTGTATACAATAATGGTGCTTTTGCTCAATAATCTGATGCAAGCACAGATAAGAACACATTTAACGCAAATATTTAACGCAAATATGAAAAATAAAAGGAGCATGCATTATGAGTGTCAGTTTAGAAAATATGAGTGATTACGCCAAAAATCTTGTTAAAGAATTACAGCTAGAAGCCCATCCAGAAGGCGGATGGTACACCCGCGACTGGCAAGCAGCGCAACTATATAGCGCAACCAACAATGAAAATACTTCAAACGCGAGCACAAACAATACGAAAATTGACAAAAACGCTGGCGCAGACGCACCAAGACCATTGGCCTCTCTTATTTACTTCCTTTTGCCTTCTGGCGATTCAAGCGCATGGCATAAAGTTGATGCAGACGAGATTTGGCTATGGCATGGACCGTCAAATCTTACGATTGAACTTGGTGGGTGTGGTCAAACCCCTTGTGATGAGGCAGATTTGCAGCGTTTTACTCTTGGAAACACTAAGGAATGCAATGGCTTATCCACGCGCGGACATCTTGTAATTCCTGCTGGGACATGGCAGAGAACAATACCAAGCGATGGCGATGTTCTTGTTTCTTGCGTAGTAAGCCCTGGGTTTACTTTCAGCGGATTTGATTTAGCAGAACAAAACGATTCAAATAAGTAAACTAGTCTGCAGTTATTTAACAAGCGCCTTCAAAACACGCAAAGTTAACGATCCTGCTTGATTAGCTGCAAGAACTAAATCATCCTTATGCGAGTCCACAGATTCGTATGATTCTCCACAACGATTACTCATTGAGCGAATCGCAAGGAATGGAACACCGTTTTTAGCAGCAATATGTGCAGCAGCAGCGCCTTCCATCTCTTCGCAATCGCCAAAAACCGTTGCTCGCACAGCGTCTAAAATATTAGGATCTGTGTTAAATTGGTCGCTTGTTGCTATGTTTCCACACAAATAAGCAACGTTGTTTGAATTTTCGTTAGACACGCTATTTTCATTAGACGCGCTTTGCTTAAAGTCCGAGGATAAGTCGCCAGCAACCGAAGAGGATTCCTCCAAAGACTTCTCAAGCCTAAATCCTAATAATTGCGCCTCTTTAACAGCTAAATCGCATAATTTTGAATCTGATTCAAAAACAGATTTGTACGGAGCACACTCTGCAATAATTTGCGTATTTGTTTCTAAATAGTGAAGTTTCTTGCCTATAACAATATCTCCAACACTAAGACGCGGATTTAAAGCACCTGCGATTCCGCTAAAAATCAACACTTGTGGATTGGATTCGATTATCAACGCTTGAGCTGCAGCTGCGGCAGCGCACTTTCCCATTCCAGCAACACATATTGTAAGAGTAGGATTTTCGCCTTTGCTATTAGAAGCGATTTTGCCCTGAATAAAAGTAACCCCATACGAATCCCAAGTTTTATAATCCCCACAAAATGCTTGAAGAATAGGCTGAGCTTCTTTTTGAAGTGCAACTATAACAGCAAGTTTTGAAAGATGACTAAAATCTTTAGAACTTTCAGAAAAATCGTCAGCCGCGCTATGTTCAAAATTATTTAACATGAAATACTCCTCAAAAAATCAACACACCGTATGTAACTGACACTTAACATACTACGACTTAAGTCTAATCACCACAAAACTACGTATTAAATCAACAAAATATAGCGCGTTATAAACAATCGCGATAACAATTCTGTAACAATTAAGCCTTAAATGCGTCTATCGTCTTATAAACTATCAAATGTACGGCCGCAAAACCTACTTAAATCGCTTAAAAAACGAATAAGCGAAAAATCTTAAGGTTTTAGCAAAAACAAGGAGAAAAAATGGCTATTTTCGTACACAACAACTTGCACACCAACCGCGTAGCAATCGCTGCTGCAAAAATTGCAGCAGCAGCATTAGCAATGGCAGCAATGGTTAGCACAGCAGCATGCGGCATCCAAAACGCACAAGATACAAACCAAAAGACGATTACTCCAGGCGTTTTGACAATCGGCACAGCTCAGCCAACTTACACACCTTGGATGTACGATAACAAGCCAGAAAACGGCAAGGGCTACGAATCTGCAGTAGCATACGCTGTTGCAAAGAAACTCGGATACGATAAAGACAAAGTAAAGTGGGTTCGCACAACCTTCGACTCCGCAGTAACCCCAGGACCAAAAGACTTTGATTTTAACCTTCAGCAGTTCTCTATTACGGAGGAACGCAAGAAGGCAGTAGACTTTTCGCCAAGTTACTACAACGCAACTCAGGGTGTTGTGGTCAAAAAAGATAGCAAGTTTGCTAACGCAAAGACCTTAGCAGACCTTAAAACCGCTACAATTGGCGCAATGGTTGGAACAACAAGCTACAGCTTTGCTAAAGACAAGATTAAGAGCGATATTCAAACCTTTAACGATAATGACGCTTTGGTTCAGGCTCTTGATTCTAAGCAGATTGACGCACTTGTTATAGATACTCCATCTTCCGTAAACATTGTGCGCAGCAAGCAGGTTAAAGAAGGTGTTGTTCTTGGACAGATTGCAGGATCGGAAGATAAGGAAGGAACTGGATTGGTACTTCCAAAAGGCTCTAAGCTTACTGCAGACGTCACTAAGGCTGTGAATGCGCTAGAAAAAGATGGTACTTTGAAGAAGCTCCAAGAAAAGTGGCTTGCAGAGTACACGACTAATCTGCCAGTTCTTAAGTAAAAACTAAACCAAAAATAAATAAAAATAAATAAAAATCGTACTAACGTCATTACCAATACGCATTATTGTAAGCAACTTGTAACCCAATCGTCACATAAAAGTGCTTACAATAGTGCGTATCATTCATTATGTCGAAAGGCTTGAGTGCCGCCAATGACAGTACTTAACGGCAATGCATTAAACAGTGAATCAAACAACGCTGGAGAATACGCTTTAAGCAATATCGAGCTTGAGCGTAGGTCAATCCGCAAAAAGCAAAATCTTAAATCAGTTTTAACAAGCATAATAAGCACTTTAGTATTACTTGGCGTGTGCGTTGCGGCACTTGCAATGAGCCCTGGTTGGCCAAGAGTGCGCGAAACGTTCTTTTCTGGCAAGTACTTTATGTTATCTTTGCCATCCGTTTTGCAAGGCTTAATGCTTAATCTGCAGGTGCTTGTTTTCGCTGTTATTGGAGTAGCAATACTTGGAACTTTAATCGCAGTTATTCGTACAAGCGTAAGCCCAATGCTTTTCCCTTTGCGAGCTATAGCGCAATTCTACACAACTATTATGCGCGGCATACCAATGCTTGTTGTGCTTTACTTAATCGGCTTTGGCATACCAGGATTACAGCTTTTTGGGCGAATCCCACCAGCAATACTCGGTACAATTGCCATTGTTATGAGCTACTCCGCATACGTTGGAGAGGTATTGCGCGCAGGATTTGAAGACGTGCATCCGTCTATGCGAGCGTCCGCAAGATCACTTGGCTTAACATCTGGTCAAACTGTGCGATTAGTGGTAATTCCTCTTGGCTTAAGAAAAGTGGCTCCTGCTTTAATGAACGACTTTATATCTATGCAAAAAGATGCAGGACTTATATCGGTTTTGGGCGCTGTAGACGCTGTTCGAGCCGCGCAAATATCTGTTGCAACTTCTTATAACTTCACTCCATACGTTGTAGCAAGCGTTGTGTTTATAGCGCTGAGCATTCCGTTTATTGTTCTAAACGATTGGTATACGGCAAGGCTGCGCAAACGCGAGCTAAACGGAGGAACCGTGTGATGAATAACTTAACAAACCAGAAGGTAAGTCAGCAAATGAGCGATTACACAAACACAAGTGATCAAACGAATACAAGTGATTACACGGATTCAACCCCAGTTTTGCGTTTAAGCAATATTCGCAAATCGTATAACTCAACACCTGTTCTTAAAGGCATTTCTTTTGATATTGCACCTCACGAAGTGGTGGCTCTTTTAGGACCTTCTGGAAGCGGAAAATCCACTCTTATGAAGTGCATTAATCTGCTTGAGCGAGTAGACGACGGCCAAGTTTGGCTTGGAAACACAGATATTACAGATCCTCGTATAAATCAGGATCAAATTAGGTCTCAAATCGGAGTTGTGTTCCAGCAATTCAATCTTTTTACGCATATGAGCGTTTTAGATAATGTGACTCTTGCTGCGCGAAAAGTTCATCATTGGAGCAAAGACCGCGCAGAAAGCCGCGCAATGGAGCTTCTATCTAGGATTAAGCTAGAAAATAAAGCAAAGTCTTATCCGGATCAGCTTTCGGGCGGACAGCAGCAACGAGTGGCGATTGCACGCGCGCTTATGACAAGCCCACAACTTTTGCTTTTAGACGAGATTACTTCCGCGCTAGACCCAATGCTTGTTGGCGAAGTTCTAGACATGGTTGCGGAACTAAAAGAGCAAGGAACCACGATTTTAATGGCAACTCACGAGATGCATTTTGCTCACGAAGCTGCCGATAGAGTGGTTTTGCTGCGAAACGGCGTTGTTGCAGAAAATGGCACACCATACGAAGTTATGGATGCTTGCAGTGACCCAGAAACGCAAAACTTCTTTAAGTCTTTCCGACATTGATTTTTTGTGAACTACGCAGTAATTGCGCTCACATAAGCGTAACCCCATTCCCGCGTTTGTTCCCTTTTTAAGCAAATCTGACTACAAACACGGGCGTGAGACCTGCCTTCGCGCTCAAAGCATAGCGCGCGAAGGCAATTCGGAGCGCTGAGCCGCTCAAACGTAAAGTCCAGTGGACTTTACGTGCGGCGAAGACGTGAGTGCGCTGTAACGCGCGAGCGATTTTCCCGAGATTGTTTACGTATTTGGCGATTTTGGAAACAAACACGGGCAAAGCGGCATGAAGATCATGTAAAACACAAACTTCATGCCGCTCTATAGGAGAAAGCTACGAAAATTTTTTGTTCACTTATACTGTCCACCATTAATCACTCGTAGCCTCGATGACAAGGAATCAATAAGTCACATATATAACCCCTTCACAAATACAAATAAAACAAACGCCACACAATCATGCATAACTAAACGTTGCAGGGTCATGCCCCATTCGCTCATTAGTGTTCAAATCATCTATTGCACGTATTTCATCATCCTTAAGACTAAATCCAAAAACATTAATATTTTCACGTTGCCTATTTTCTGAAACAGATTTAGGTATGATAATGTATCCATGCTCAATATGCCAGCGCAAAATCACCTGAGCACAAGTAACATCATGATTCTTAGCAATAGTTTCCAAAACACCATCGCCGATATTCAAATCACGTCCGCGCGCCAATGGAGAATACGCTTCAATAGCAATATTATGCTTCTTGCAAAAATCAACTACATTAGACTGCTGCCAGCTCGGATGCAATTCAATCTGATTTACTTGAGGCCACTGACCAACTTCATCATATAAACGCTGCAAATCAGAAGGCATAAAGTTACACACACCAAGCGAACGTACCCTACCTTCCTCTTTCAACTTAACAAATGCTTTCCATGTTTCTGCAGAACGCCAATTAAATGGTGTAGGCCAATGAATCATATACATATCCACATAGTTCAAGCAAAGATCCGCAAGTTGAGAATCAAAAGCCTTCAAAGTACTGTCATACCCCTGCTGTGAATCTCTAACTTTTGTAGTCACCCATAGGTTTTCTCGCAATTCGCCAGTATTAAAACCAGTTTCGCGCAATACTTCACCTAGCTCATTCTCATTGTTATATCCAGCTGCAGCATCAATATGTCTGTATCCTAACGAAAGAGCGCTTTCTACAACATCATGCATACTTACTTTATCAACTCGAAGTACACCTAAACCAACTTGTGGTATAGAATTGCCATCCGATAATAAAATGTTAGGCACAATGTGCATATTTTCATTCATTAAAGCACCCCTTCGCTATAAAATTGACCATTATTTTCAAAGGAAATAATAACACAACAAACACTCATCACTAGAGACGTAATAATGCCAATATTACTTAACATTAAGCTTGTAATACATTTGAGAAATCTGTAGATTGCGCTCAAAATCTTGGGTATTAGTGTTTTTATCAATCACAGCTAGTTCGACACCAGAGATACGCGCAAAATCTTCCCAAACTTCTCTACCAATTGACGTTGTCATACAAGTATGATGGGATCCACCAGCTAATAACCAGCATTGCGCAGACAAAGATAGACTTGGCTGCGGTTTCCACATGGCGCGAGCGCAAGGCAAATTCTTTAGGCTTCCAGACGGCTCTACAACATCGACGACATTCATTAAAAGTCTAAATCTACTGCACATATCCGCAAGAGAAACCACAACAGCATCCTTTTTAGGAGCAGCAGTAAACACGAGTCTAACAGGATCTGATTTTCCTCCAATACCCAATGGATATATAGCAAGACGAGGTTTTTGAATACTTCCAATAGAAGGCGAAACTTCTAACATATGTGATCCTAATATCATTTCGTTATCTGGCTCAAAATGATACGAGTAATCTTCCATAAGAGAAGCTCCACCTTCAAGACCATACCCCATAACTAATCCCAAACGAACCAATATTGCGGTTTTCCAATCCCCTTCTGCCGAGAAACCCCATCCATATTCGGAAGGAAAACGTTGAGCAGCAACTCCTGGAAGTTGGGAAAGACCACCAAGATCTTCAAAATTATCTACTGCAGCAGTAGCATCATAATCACGCATCATGGATACCATTCCAACTTCCTGCTTAGCTGCAATTAACAGAGAATCATATTTTTGATTTAATAATTCCGAATCAACATTGTATTTATTTTTATAATCTTCTATCAAATCTTTAGCTTGCTTATCTGTAGCACGATTAACATATGAATTTAATTCGTTTACAGACCAAGTATTAATAGATGCACCAAAGATTTTCTCAGCTTCAGTTTTATCTCCTTCAGTAACAGCAACGTTACGCATATTGTCTCCCCAACGCATAACGTTCATATTGTTAGACGCCCACCAGCCTAAACACGCACGAACCCAAGTATTTATGCGATCCGAAACTTCTGGATTCGTATAATGACCAACAACTATTTTTCTTCTAATACCAAGTCTAGAAACAATATAACCGAATTCTCTATCTCCATGAGCAGCTTGATTTAAATTCATAAAATCCATATCAATACTTTCCCAAGGTATTTCACGATGATACTGGGTATTCAACTGAAGCAAAGGTTTACGCAATAGTTCTAATCCGCGAATCCACATTTTTGCTGGCGAGAACGTGTGCATCCAAGCGATCACGCCTATACAAGATTCTTTTGAAGACGCATCAACCATAAAATTACGCACAGCGTCAGATGATTTTAAGGTTGGTTTCAAAATAATTTTCACAGGTATCGAATGTTGATTATTTAAATAATCTACGATTTCGCCAGCTTGTTTTGCCACTTGTTCTAGTGTTTCTGGACCATATAGTTCTTGCGAACCTACAGCAAACCACACTTCTTTGTTCTCAAAAGGATTTTCCATAGCCATTATTTACTCCTATAAGACTTATATATGTAATTGTTTTTAGATTATTTTTTATTAGTTTTGTCCATAAACATTTTGATATCGTTTATTAAGAGAATTGATATCTTCTTGCTTTATATCGATTATTTTCCCTATTTGCCTAGCGGCCCACATTGTTTTGGCTACTTCTTCTGTCATAGAAGCAGCTTTCACAGCACTTTCTGCATCTTTTCCAATGACAAATGGACCGTGATTTTGCATCAAAACCGCTGGCGACTTAGGATATTTACGTAATGTTTCAACAACGCCTTGCCCAATGGCCTCACTGCCAATCAACCTGAATGGTCCAACTGGAACAGGACCGCCAAACTCATCTCCCATCATTGTTAATCCACACGGTATATTTTCTCCAATAGCAGCCCAAGCAGTAGCATAAGTCGAATGAGTGTGTACTACTCCAAATACTTCAGGCATATTTCTATAAATATAAGCATGCGAAGCTGTGTCAGAACTTGGAGAATAGGATCCATCAACAACATTCCCATCTAGATCACAAACAATCATTGATTCAGGAGTTAGTCTTTCGTATCGTACTCCAGAAGGCTTAATAACCATTAAATCAGCAGTATGCAAACGTTGAGAAACATTTCCCGCAGTCCACACAACTAAATTCCATTTAATAAGTTGATCATGCAAATTGGATACTAATTCGCGTACCTGTTTTACCTCAGATTGAGTTTCTTGTGAATAATCTTTTAAAGTTTTCATAATTACTATTTCTTTCTAATAAATTTTTTAAAAATATGATGAGAAAACACTATTTTTAGTCTTGCTTAAGCAATCTTTTGCACAATATTTTTACGGCATCGTAGTTATTGCTGCATGTTCTATTGGCAATGACCTCATAAATTGCTCAAAATATCTCTGGAATCCTTCCACGTCATCCTTACGAGGGAAAACGGTAACTGAATTCACATGGGCAAATACTTCATTTTGCAAAAAGTCTATTAATGTTATATTTTTTCGCCTAATATATGATGCTAAAATCGCCATTCCCCACGATCCGCCTTCAGAAGCCGTAGGCATAGTGGTTACTGGAACACCAAACGCCGCCGAAGCAATACGCTGAGAAACTTCAGGGGTGGCAAAAATACCACCATGACCAAGCAAAGAATCAATTTCAACATGCTCTTCTTTTGTTAAAACATTCATTCCAATAGTCACTGGACAAAATGCTCCATATAGCTGAGCACGCATAAAGTTTCCGAGTGAAAGTTTTGCTTGCGGACCGCGAGCAAATACAAATCGCCCTTCTTCCAAACCTGCTTGAAACTCTCCAGAAGAAAAACAGTAGTTAATATTTCCTCCAGCATCAAATTCAGTTCCATTATCAACAGCAGAATTAAACAGGCTTGTATATAACAAATCCATTGATATTGGTTTTCTTATTGCATCTGCAAATTGAGCAAATAAATTAACCCAAGCATTTAAATCTGTAGTGAAATTATTAGCATGACTCATTGCAGATAAATGACCATCTGGAGTCATAACTATATCTAACTCTTTATGAGCTTTTGACAAAGGGCGCTTTAAAACAACAGTTGCAAAAATAGATGTACCAGCCGAAACATTACCAGTACCAGGCTTTAATGTATTGGTTGCAACCATACCGGTTGCCGCATCTCCTTCAGGAGGAACAAATGGTATTCCTGGATTCAAAATGCCACTAGGGTCAAGAAGAGAAGCACCATCAACTGTCAATCGACCAGCAAATTCTCCAGCGGAAAGAGGTGTAGGTAAAATATCCTTCAAATTCCAAGGCTGATTAGATATTTCAGGAAGATTCTCAATTTTATTTAGCGCATTCTCATCCCAGCTTAAAATGTTTGAATCCATAGGAAACATTCCAGAAGCATCCGACAATCCTAATACTTTTTTGCCAGTAAGCTTCCAATGAATATAGCCAGATAGCGTAGTAAAGAATGCTACATTATGTACGTGCTCTTCTTTGTCAAGCGCACATTGATACAAGTGAGCTATCGACCAGCGTTCTGGTATATTAAGACTTAATTCGTTAGAAAGAATTCTGTGAGCATCATGCGTATTGGTATTTCTCCAAGTCCTAAATGGCACAAGCAACTTATTTCTATTATCAAAGGCTAAATAACCATGCATCATTGCTGAAATACCAATGCCGCCAATATTATTTAAACGCAATTGGTAATCTTTATTAATTTGATTACTTATCTGAGAAAAAACAGATTGTATTCCATGCCAAGCATCAGATAGATCATAGGTCCACAAACCATTTTCTAGTTTGTTTTCCCACTTATAAGATCCTTCTGCAATAACTTGATATTGTCCATTAATTAAAGCACCTTTAATTCTAGTTGAACCCAACTCAATACCAAGATATGTGTTTGCATTAATAATATCTTTTTTATTAGATGATACGCTCGAAATATCACACATGATGCTCCTTTGCATGCTTTTATAAGATTCATTTATTCAAATATGTAGAAAATCTTGAATACCCAATCATTTATTACTTTTTAGAATCCTCGCTCTTATCTTTACGCTCTTGACTGAATCCTTTAAAAGCGTTGTAACCGCAATAGCCGATTACAATTAATAAGCACAATGAAAAAATAAGAGTGTACCAAGCGAATAAATCACCAGATTTATAAGAACCATATAAAGACTGGAATAACCAAATCGACATAAAAAAGGTAGTTAGCGCGTACATTCTAGTCTTTTGAATATATTTTTTTGGCATATATTCCTCCTTATTGTTCTTTTATTCTGATTAACACCTGTTAATATCTGTTAATAAC
This sequence comes from Gardnerella sp. DNF00476, assembly GCF_049262735.1. Taxonomy (NCBI): domain Bacteria; kingdom Bacillati; phylum Actinomycetota; class Actinomycetes; order Bifidobacteriales; family Bifidobacteriaceae; genus Gardnerella; species Gardnerella sp. DNF00476. Next base: position 1,058,930 of record NZ_CP058401.1, on the reverse strand, counting down.
TAACAAAACTGGGCGTACACTTTTTCGTTCACAACGCTTGTGTAATATCTGAAGCGCACGCCCAATATATACGGCATTTTTAGCGCTTACGACGCTTGCTCATTATGTCAACAGCCACTGCAGCGAGTAACACAAGACCCTTAATTGTCTTCACAATTGCAGTGTCAACGCCCATGATAGACAAGCCTTGATTGATTACTCCCATAACAAAAGCACCAACAACGGCTCCAGGTATAGTTCCAACACCACCAGTTACAGCAGTGCCACCGATGAAGCAGGATGCAATTGCATCCATTTCAAATTCCATACCAGCTTGTGCAGTAGCAGATGCCAGACGAGAAAGCATAGCCACAGCAGCAATAGCAGACAAGAATCCCATATGAACAAACAAGCAGAAATCTACACGCTTAACATCAATACCAGAAAGTATTGCAGCTTTACGGTTACCTCCAACAGCATATATGTGACGTCCAAAAACTGTCTTTGTAAGAATAAAGTTGTATGCAACTACCAAAATCGCAACAATCACCAACATAATTGGAGTTCCACCCATCTCGGAATTGCCAGAGGATGCTAACAAATATGTTACAAATATGATTGCAAGAGCAGCAAATACGATCTTGCATACAGTAATCGATAGTGGTTCTGGGACTAATCCAACTTTTTCTACATGCTTACGCTTATTAATTTGGCTCCAAGCAAACAAAGCGATGCACATAAGACCAAGAACAATCGTAAGACCATCAAACGGACCCCACCAACCGAGAATATTAGGAAGATAGTTACGAGCAATTCCACGGAACGCGTCTGAAGTGATAGGCACAGATTCGCCAACTATAACCGTAGATAAACCGCGGAAGATCAGCATACCTGCAAGAGTGGTGATGAATCCAGGAATCTCCATTCGAGCCACCCAGAAACCGTGCCAGCAACCAATAAGCAAACCAACAACAATTGATATAGCAATCGCTAATACCCAATTAACACCATAACGTTCCATCAACAGTGCACAAACACCACCAATAAATGCAACTAAAGATCCTACAGAAAGATCAATGTGTGTAGCAATAATCACCATCACCATGCCTATTGCCAAGATAATCACATATGCATTCTGCTGAATTAAAGAAACAAAACTGTTAGGAGTTAAAAGAACACCTTTTGTAAGTATTTGGAACACAACGACAATAACGATTAAAGCTCCAACGATTCCATATTGTCTTGCATTATCGGTAATTGTCGAAAGAATACTTGATTTTTGTTCACCCTTCGTATCTTGGGCTAATCTGTTTTTGCTCATGATAACGCTAATTCCTTTCCTTAGTCATGCATTTCATCAGATATTCTTGGGTAAACCCATTCTTATTAACATCATCAGTAATAATGCCTTGACTTACGGTATAAATACGATCGCATATACCAATTAATTCTGGTAGTTCAGAAGAAATAACTACAACAGCTTTACCTTGATCGGCAAGCTTATCGATGATTTCATAAATTTCATACTTTGCACCAACATCTATACCACGAGTTGGCTCATCGAGAATGAGTATGTCTGGATCAGAAAGAACCCATTTTGCCAATACAACCTTTTGCTGATTTCCGCCAGAAAGCGTAGAAACTTGCACATCAATGTTTTGACATTTTATATTAAAGTTCTCTCGATATGCATCAACTTCTTTTCGCTCAATGTTTCCATCAACAACACCTAATTTGCTCATTTTTGACAATGAAGCAATAGATGAATTTTCGCGAATATTCTGCAAAAGATTTAAACCATAACCTTTACGATCTTCTGTAGCATAAGCCAAACCAGCATTAATTGCTTCTTGCACATTGCGCAATTCGACTTTTTTACCTTTAATATAAAGATCACCAGTTATATTGGAGCCATATGAGCGTCCAAAAACACTCATGGCCAATTCGGTTCTGCCAGCACCCATCAATCCAGCCAATCCAATAATTTCGCCAGAACGAACATACAAATTAGCATTATCGACTATTATTCGGCTATTATCCATTGGATGATGAACTGTCCAATTGGTTATACGAAGATATTCTTCACCAGATTGATTTGTTTCGTGCTTAGGATACAGATTGGTTAATTCTCGACCTACCATTTTACGAATTAATTCATCGTAATCTAATGGCGTTTCTTGTGTAATATACATTTCACCAACTGTCGATCCGTCACGAATGATAGTAACGTTATCTGCTATTACAGCAACTTCATTAAGCTTGTGCGTAATTATAATGCTTGTAACGCCATGTTCATCTCTTAATTGACGAACAAGCTGTAGTAAATGCGCAGAGTCCTCATCATTTAATGCTGCAGTTGGTTCATCAAGAATCAGCAACTTTACATTTTTAGACAAAGCCTTAGCAATCTCTACAAGCTGCTGTTTACCAACACCAATATCCATAATCTTTGTATCTGGATCTTCTGGCAAACCAACACGTTCAAGAAGTTCTGCAGCTTTAGCGCGAGTTTCACTCCAATCAATTACTCCATTTTTGGAGCATTCATTTCCCATGAAAATATTTTCAGAAATTGAAAGAAATGGATTTAAAGTCAGCTCCTGATGAATAATAACAATTCCATCACGTTCTGAATTTTTAATATTACTATATTTACACTCTTTTCCGTTAAATATAATCTTTCCCGTGTAAGATCCGTAAGGATAAACACCTGATAGCACATTCATTAACGTAGATTTACCAGCACCATTTTCGCCGCAAATTGCATGAATTTCACCGCGATCAACCGAAAGATTAACATCAGTAAGAGCTTTTAGTGAACCAAACGTTTTTGTGATGTGCTGCATACTCAATATCGTGTCTTTATGCGACATCATCTACTTCCAATCATTACAACGCACAGTTTCAACTAATGGAGGCACAACTATGGCACTAATCGTGCCCCCATATTAGTTCAAATTGATAGTTAATTTTTAATGTACTAACTTATCAAAGCGTTCTTGTGTTATATAACCATCTTTCACTAAGTCAGTAAGATTATCCTTAGTAATATTTTGTGGATTTAGCAATTTAGAAGGAACGTCTATCTTGTTGTTATTGAACTTTCCGTTAATACCAGACACCTTCTTGCCTTTAGCAATTTCCAATACCATCTGATAAACGGCTTCAGCAAGCTTATTGACATTCTTAAATACTGTCTGACTCTGCTTTCCACGTGCAATTGAAGATACAGCTGACTCCATAGCATCCTGTCCAGTTATAATTGGCCAATTATCTGTACCTGGCTTTAAATCTGGACGCTTAGATTCAATTGCGTTAATAACACCAGTCGAAATACCATCATAAGGGCTTAATATTGCATGTAGTGGCTGACCTTTAGCATATGCAGAATCAATAATTGATTCCATATCCTTTTGAGCCTGTTCAGCTTTCCACCCTTGAACAGAAATCTTCTGCCAATCTTGAACCTTAAAGTCTTTATTCACGCCACCACCATGATTAGATGGGGAAACTAAGGCACCAGATTTAAAGTATGGTTGCAGCAAATCCCATGCACCCTTAAAGAAGTACTTAGCATTGTTATCATCTGGAGAACCAGTGAAAAGCTCAATATTGAATGGTCCCTTTGCACCATTCTTAAGACCCAACTTATCAATAATATAATTTGCTTCAAGAATACCAGTCTGCTCAAGCTGGAATGTTGCATAATAGTCAACAGCCTTTGTATTCATAATCAATCTATCGTAGGCAATTACTTTAGCTCCAGCATCATGAGCCTTCTCTACTGCAGGTCCTACAGCACTACCATCCTTTGCAGCAACAACAACAACCTTAGCGCCGTTGTTAATCATATTTTCAATATCTGCATTTTGCTGAGCTGGTTTATCGTCTGCAAAGTTCAATATAACTTTATATCCAGCATCTTCTAGCTTCTTCTTTAGGTTATTACCGTCTTTATTCCAACGTTCCTCTGACTTTGTTGGCATAGAGACACCGATGGTGGCACCTTTTTCAATTCCTTGACTTACGTTTTTGGATGCACCACCTCTTGAACCTGAACAGGCTGATAAACCAGCAACTACAGCAATACCTACAAATAAAGCGATTGCTTTTTTACCTATGTTCATCGACGCTCCTTTGCATCAAAAGGTTATTTGATATAGACAGCTACAACGCTATCTAGTTTTTTATTATAAACTATTGTGTTAAGTTGTCAAACACATAAATCAAATTTTTCTATTTTTTTGTTTAATATAAATTTAACACAATTCTTAACGTACATGAATCAACTACTTGTACCAATTATTTAATATAAATTCAGTTAATTTAACCAATAAAGAACAAAAGTATCAAATCAACGAATGACAATTCTTTAAAATACAGATATGCTTATATTATGTCGCATTTATTCGGATCCCAAACTTCATTGCGAGAAACTAATCGATCTGCATTACTTTCTTACATACGCAGATTTGGTGCAATTACGCAAATAGAGCTTGCTGAAGCGACAGGATTATCAACTGCAACCGTATCAACTCTTGTAAGACAACTTGTAAAAGAAGGGAGGTTGTACACAGAAAACACAATACATAACGGAAGAAGAGCAACACTCGTAGCTTTAGCTCGTAGAAAAGGAATAAGCGCAGGACTAAAAATTAGTAGACACTCTCTAGATCTAATTTTTATTGACTACGAACTTAACATAATCGCGGAACGAACATTACTATTACCAAAACAACATATTCCAGATGTAACTCTCGAGCGAGCAACATTACTCATAAATGAAACTTTATCCAACATAAACGCATCTGCAAAAGAACTAATAGCAATAGGCGTATCTATAACAGCACCAATAGATAAACGTACAAAAACAATAGCAATACCTGGCATTATGCCACATTGGAACAATTTCGACATTATTTCGTATTTACAATCAATTTTTAATATTCCAGTTACTTTAGATAACGATGCAAACTGTTGCGCAGTATGGGAATCAAGAGCAGGATCTGTTACAAAAACCACAGATTTCATATACATAAATACCGATGACGGAGCTGGTGCCTCCATAATGGCAGATGGGAAAATATGGCGCGGCGTAACTGGAATGGCAGGCGAAATAGGGCATATTCAAGTTGATCCACTCGGAAGCATTTGCGCATGCGGAAACCGTGGATGCCTTAATACTTTTATAAATGAAGAACGAATCACATCGTTATTAAGAGTTACCCATGGAGATCTAACTGTAGAAGATCTTGTACGTTTAGCAAATGAAGGAGACCCAGGATGCAGACGTATCATAGCTGATACTGCAATACGAATAGGAACAGTAGCAGCAGAACTATGCACATCAGTAGACCCTGAAATTGTAGTTATAGGAGGACTCCTAGTGCAAAGTGGATCAGTTTTCGTCGATGCTTTTAGAGAGTCATTGCACCGCTTACTATTCCCTGATGTTTTAACTCCTATACAAGTTGTGGTTGCATCAAATCTTACTAATTGTTCTGCACTAGGAGCAGCACTAGAAGGAATTGATGCTGCAGAAAAAATACATCACAAAACATCTCAACACCTATAGAAATAGGTTGTAATATCGATTGCAATATGATTAGCAATATCAACAAGGAGACGTAATGTACGGACAAAATCCACTCCTACAGCTAAAAGATATTAGCGTAAACTTTGGCTTTACCGAAGCGCTTAAATCAATAACACTCGATATTTATAGCAAAGAAATAGTGGCAATTGTTGGAGACAATGGCGTCGGAAAATCCACTCTTATTAAAACAATATCTGGTTTGATCCAACCAACAAAAGGAAGAATGATCTTTGAAGATAAAGAAGTGAATTTGCACTCCATACGAGAAGCAAATGATCTTGGAATAGCAACAGTTTTTCAAGGACAAGAATTTTGCGATAATTTGGACGTTACATCAAATCTATTCTTAGGCAAAGAGATGCGAAATAAATCATGTCATACACTCAATAAAGATGCAATGGCGTGTGAAGCCCGAAAGGCATTACAAGAACTAACATGTGCCATAAGAATACATACTCCAATACGATTACTATCAAGTGGACAACGTCAAACTGTCGCATTGGCACGAATGCTACTATCGGATCCAAAACTCATACTATTAGACGAACCTACAGCTTCATTATCTTTAACACAAACAGCTGAAACCCTATCTTATATGAAACGCCTACGATCACAGGGTCGCACAATTATATTGGTATGCCATAATCTTCCAGACGTATTTGCAGTGGCAACTAGGATAGTTGTACTAAGACAAGGAAAAATCGTTGGAAATCATGATGTTAGTGAAACAAATTATGTCCAAATAATCAGAGAAATGACGGGAATAGAGGATGAGGAAGACGATACAATATCTTCATCAATAATAGACAATATAAACGAGAATCAGAAACTAAGTCATAAAAGAAATGCGCTTATTAGTAGAAGTGCAAAATAAGCTATCAAGGTCAAAACATAAGAGCCTATTCCCGCGTTTGTTTACCAAAACACCAAATCTGACTACAAAACACGCACAAACACGAGCGAGAATAAACAAAAACAAAAAAAATGCTTCCGGTTTTGAAAGCCCCTAGTAGCAAACAAAACCGAAAGCAACAACACTCAACACCCAAAACCCAACAAGCTAAACGAATCAACACTGGGAAGAAAAGAAAAACAATAGCAAACCAATGTTAAAACAATAAAACCAAAGAGAATCGGGAATAAACCAGTGTGATGCTTCCCTACAAAACACCACACCAGTCGTTGAGCGCAAACCCTAAATAAGGTGGTAAATAATGCTTAGTGACGCATCTTGCGAACAGCAGCACCCATACCAGCAAGCATAGAAGCAGCCAAAGCAGTCAAAGCAACACCAACACCAGCATTACCAAGCTTCTCGCCAGACTTACCATGACCATTGCCACCCTTAGCAGCAAGCTCACCCTTAGCAGCAGCCTTACCAGCAGCAGACTGAGCCTTAGCAACCTCAGTCTTCTTAGCAGAAGCCTGAGCAGCAGGACCAAACTTACCATTCAAAGCATCAGCATAAATCTGCTTCGTACCAGGAACAGCTGGGAAATCAGCAGCCAAAGGATCAGAAGTCACAACAGCAGGAAGAACAGCAGGGTTCACTCCCAAACGAACTGCATCATTATAAGCAGCCTTGTACTTAGTCAAAGCAGCATTATACTTAGCAGTAGAAGCAACAGCCTTAGCCTTAGCCTCATCATAATCCTTAGTAGCCTTAGCAGTCTCAGCAACAGCAAAATCAACCTTAGCCTGAGCACGATCTACAGCATCAGCAAGACGCTGAGCCAAAGCAGAATCATCCTTAGCAGAAACCTTGTAAGCTTCCAAAGCATCCTGAGCAGCCTTCAAAGCCTTCTGAGCAGCTTCCTGAGCAGCTACCTTACCAGCCAAAGTAGCCTTAGCCTTCTCATACTCAGCATAATCCTTAGTATAAGCAGCAAAAGCATCATCAAGATGCAACTTAGCAGTCTTCACAGCCTCAACAGCCTTAGCCTTCTTCTGATCATCAGATGGAGCAGCCTTTGGTTCTGGAGCGTTAGCATAAGCTTGCTCAGCAGCAATATAAGCAGTAGCCTTAACAGTCTTATCCTGCTCAGCAGCAGTCTTAGCTACCTTTGCATCAGCATCAGCGTTGAAAGCAGCTACATACTTATTAGCAGCAAGAACCTCATTTTGTGGAGCATCATCTTCAGCTTTAACAGCTTTATGCCCATTAACCTTAGCGTCATCTTCAATCTTGACTTTAGCAGTATCATTTGGCTTATTACCAACAGCAGTCAAAGCAGCAGCAGCCTTAGTGGCAGCTTCATCAGCAGCCTTCTCAGCTGCAACAGCAGCCTCATATGCAGCACGAGCGGTATCTAATTCCTTCTTCAAATCAGCCTTAGACTTCTTAGCTTCCTGAGACTGAGTATTTGCACCGCCATCAGCAGCGAATACTGGGGTTGCCATTGCGAAGCCAGCAAGCAAAGTAGCGCCAGCAGCGAAAGCGGCGATAGCCTTCTTATTCATCATTTTAATTTCCTTTCTTCTTCTCCTCCGTGCAGGTACACGAAGAAAAATCTTAAACATCCAACAACATTCAAAACATTGTGGATAACCACCAACCAGAGCACCTAGCTAGCAGCTGTTATTAACATACCCCCCCCCCGTTTAAAAAAGTCAAGAGGCAACCCACAAAACAAACAGAAAAAAATAATGTTACACACAAACTAATCCACAATAAAAACTATTTTCACCATAATATTTGCGGATTAACACTAATAAAACCGTAAAAACACATTGTTTCAAGGTTTTTAAAGAATTTTCCCAGACTTTTCTCAGGAAACTACTCAGACAAGAACACTAACACTATAAAACCATTGAAAAATCAACATTCCACACAACCCACACACGCAACACGCCGACACCCCACCACTCTTCACTCTGCCTATCTCTTATCCCGAAAATGTTTACGTATTTGGCGATTTTGGAAACAAACGCAAAATCATTTTCCCGAAAATGTTGCTCAAAATGGCGTGTCGAACTACAAAGTCGGGAAGATTTTCCCGAAAATGTTGCTTAAAACCACAAAATCAACAACAAAATGCGGAAAGTTTTCCCGAGTTTGTAGCTGATTCACGGCGTGTCAAACTACAAAAAGCGCAAATGTCCTTCGCGCAGTCTAAGCGCGCGAATGCACCTAGATTCGCACAGCACAAACATCGCCAGTGCGAACAGTTATTATCTGCCCAGAATCCTTACGCACTTGAATAGAAGCATCACGCATAAGATTTTGAGCAACTCCTTCTACACTAGTAAAACTTTTTGCACCAACATCATAAGCATCAGCGTGATTAGAATCGTCAACTCCAGCATCAATCCCCAAACCGTCATCATTCGGCGCGCGAACAATCACCTTGCGCCCCAACGTCCAACATGCTTCACTCGCTTCTTTAAGCAGATCCAAAGAGTATTCATTCGTATTCTTTACAAACTTCCCCAACCTAATCCTAAGATTTTCCACCAATCGCGAAGCTATATTATCCCCAAGCTCAGCAAAATCTGGCAGATTATCGTAATGCATTTTAAGCGAAGTTGCTTCCTCGATTGGAAGCGACTGCTTATCCATAAAAAGATTTAAACCAATCCCGAAAATAACTCCAACATTAGGATCGACAATATCGCCAGCAACCGTTTTTGGAGTCAAAACAATCTCCGTTAAAACTCCACCTTCTTTACAGTCACCAATAAAAATATCATTAGGCCATTTAAGACTGATCTCGCTATAATCTGGCAATTCCCCATTTTCAATCTGCGTAGCGCCAAACTCTTTTAGCGCGCCAATAATCGAATCTCGCGCAGCAAGACCAGCAATTATAGGAAGCCAGCCATTGTAACTTGGATTCTTAACAATGCTACTTGGCAAAATCGTTGCAAAAGAAGCTAGTAAACTTTCAAATGGCTTACTAACCCATTTTCTACACAATCTTCCTTTGCCAGCTGTCTGATGGCAAGCAGCAACAACATAAATCGCAGGCATTTCGTCTTGTCTTTTTACAAAATGAGTATTGTTGCAATCATCAGTACACCCATCACAGCGCTCATCACAGCACCCATCAGTGAGAATTTTGCGTGCATAATTCTGTGTTGAATCAATAACGTCAAAATAAGCAAAACCGTCTGCAACATTTTTAGTGCGTTCAAAAAAATTACTCATACAGAAATTATAGAAATTTTAATATAATTTAAAAAGATTGTGCAACAGGTATAATTTACAACAGTACTTTACACACATTATTTATAGGATTAAAAATCAGTGGGTCACTATGAAATTCATTAAAAATGACTATGCGAGCGCAAAAACAGTCGCAGAACCTACTGATACGTGCAATGCAAAACCAGATACTAAAAACGATATAAAACCAGATACGAAATCTGAAATGAAAATCGATCCAAAAACAAGCACATCAAAAACAAGCTTGACAAAAACATCAATATTTAATCTCGTAAGTCAGCTTGCGACTCAAGCACTAATACTATTTACTTGCATCTGGCTCGCTCTTTGCACAAGCTTAGGCGTGATTTACCGCAATCAGGGATCTTTAACCGATTTTAATTGGGTTAACGCACTTATTTTTGCAGCAGTATTCTGCGTTTATTACGCTATTTTAAGATCCATCATTCATTTTGGGAAAAATAACAAAAACGACAAAATACTAAAAATACTAAAAATCACAACTTATAAAATCACAAAACCACTTTTTCACCCATTTAGAAGCATCGCCGCTAAAAAGCCTAAGATAATTTTTTCAATAAAACGTACTCTAAAATGGTGTTTTTACCATTCAACTTGTAGAAAACGAAACATTTTCCTAACACTGATTATCGGCTGGCTGTGGGCACCAATAACACTTCTAGCAGCTTATGGAGCCGATATTTGCTCACAAATCCGAGAATACAGCTGGACATGGAACCAAATAACTGGCATAAAACAACCATACATTGGATTCTTTAGCTTTGTTCCAGCAGACATCTACCCAACAGCACACTATCTTTGGCCGGCAAAACCTACGTATTTAAGCGACCAACACAACATTGTTTTAACATTAATTTACGGTGCCGTAGCAGCAGTATCGCGGTATTTTACCGAATCAAACGATGCTGGAATCATACTACTTGCAATTATGCAATTCATTCTTGCAGCATGGTGTTGTGCCGCCACAGCGAACCGATTCTTAAACACACCGTGGGCTAAATCTAAAACAAGCGGAACGCAAGCTGCTTTGCCAACACCAATCTTCTTCCGCGCAGCCGTAATAATCATATTTTTATTCAGTCCACTTGTAGTTTTTTCAACAATCGCACTAACAAAATCACCATTATTCGCATTTGCATTCGTATGGTGGTTTGGAATATCTTACGAACTACACTGCACAATACAAAACACAAAAATTTCACGCAAACATACGATTCTTGAACTGATAATAAGCGTATGCATTATGCTAATCGCAGCAAAATATGCGTGGTATATTCTTGTAATTCAATTTGTACTTCTAATGTTTTACAGCATAAAACGTTGGAAAATATGGGTTTTATGCATTCTGCTCCCAACAATTCTTATACACGGAGCCATAATAATAGCCATATCTAGCGGAGCCATAATAAATGGAGATCCTATTGAAAGCCGCGGAGTACAACTTCAGCAAATAGCCAGAATCGCAAAACTAGATCCAAAAAGCATACCTCATAAAGCAGCACGAGAAATTGCGCCAATTTTTAATCTCAACCAAACCGCTGAAGCATACACACCTCAAGACGCAGATCCTGTAAAATCTTCTGGCTTACAGTCTAAAAAAGTGAGCTACCGTTGGCGTTACATTACAAAAGACGACATGAAAAAGTTTAACCACGCATGGTGGCTTATGGTTAAACACAGTCCAATTGTTGCAACGGACGCATTCTTAGCCAAATCCTACGGTTATTTTGACATTCTAGACATCCCTTATGTCGGACCAGAATACTACATAAATACTGACAACATAAAAAACTCAGAGTGGATACGCTACTGGCTACCAGAATGGCGTGCAGGTGTTTCAAATACTGTTGAATCGTGGAGTAATACGCCGATTTTAGGTTGGCTGATTCACGGAAACCTGTATGTTGTTGGCACACTGCTTATCGGAGTTGCAGAAATCGTTCTTAAACGTTGGAAAACACTCGTTTTGCATATTCCTCTTGCGCTGTTAATGGGAGTAATGGTGCTGGCTCCTGCAAACAATTTTGAACGACATATGCTCCCTATTACGTTCGTATTCTTCTTTACGGCTCTAACATTTTTAAGAGAGTCTAAATTGCTTGGCAGAGATAATATTATAGATATAACGTCAAATACAAAAATAGAAAATACTTCACAGTTGCCAAAATTGCCAAAATTAAATATAGAAACGATTGGAGGTGACAAATGAACAACGAACTTTACGATAGCGCGGTTGCTGGCGACTCTACTGCTGACACAACCAGCAAGCTTTATGACGTAGACTATAGTACTACTAGCAACATCACAGAAGATGTTGATTTTCTAACAATTCTTACAGGAATATTGCCAAACGGAAACAATATTTATAATAGGAACTCAAACGAAGCTAAGGAAAAATCGCAAGCAACCAGCGGTGAAAAAGCCGAAGAAACTCAAGACCAAAACCAAATAGAAACACATAAAAAACATCATCTTTTATGGCGCAGAAAACAATCAAACGAAACTACAGAAAAAGCTACTAGCACAACACCACAATTTACGCCACTGCCATGCGCGCCGCAAAACGAAGACACAAGTGGAATATTTGACAATCGAGACGGAAAAATCTTCGACTCAGCAACACGCCTGCGACTACACACAATAATTGGAGCGTGCCTGATGAATGGCATTGCAGACAGCCGCGTAAGCGCACTAATGCACCTCTTACAATGGCAAGAAAATACGCGGCTCCTAGCAATAGCTGGTACATACGAAACACTCGACATAAACGAAGACAGTCCAACACGAAAAACAACAACTCACGCGCCGCAGAACAACACAGACACTTTACGACGAACCATATGGACGCAACTTGGCGCATGTGGAGCATACGATGCGATAGTAGACCGCGTTCAAAAAGACGCAATTACATCTAGAACAAAAACATGGAAAATAGCCGCAAAACCTCAAGCAAAAGAAAACGATGAATTTCCCGCCCCGTCACACATAATCATCCTAGCTTTAAAAGAAAACCCAAGCCAAGACGCGCTAAACAAACTTTGCGAAGTATTTACAAAATCAGGTAAGCCAATTTGCATAAGCGAAATTGCAGTCGGCGCACAAGAAATATGCGAAGAAATCACAGCAACTCTAGCAGCGCTTGCTGTTGCACCGTCTGTAACACATTTGCCACAAATAATACGCTGCGACGACGTGCTGCCAGAGCGCGCACTTATAGGCGACGAAACCGCCGTAGAAACCTTATATACTAAGGTGTATCAGAGCTTGGCACCATACAACCCAGACGACCCGACTTTGCAAACTGTAGATGCTTTCTTGCGATTTGGCGGCGCACTAGACCAAACTTCACACAACCTTAATGTGCACCCAAACACAATACGATATCGACTGCGCAAAGTTGCACAAACAACAGGCTGGGACGCCACCGACCCTAGAGAAGCATACGTTTTACAAACTGCTATTACGATTGGGCGCATCCGCGATTCTGCGCGCTAAAGCAAAAAGCGCCGAAAACAACGCATTCTATAAAAGAACACACTATTTTCAGCGCTAATAAAATTACTCAGCTATGCTTGGCTAAAATCACGCAGCAATGCTTGCAATATCCACTGGAACACCAGGAGCCATCGTAGAGGTAATCGTTACCTTAGTGATGTAACGACCCTTGATGGTAGTAGGCTTCAAGCGGCGAATCTCATCGGCAACAGCCTTGAAGTTCTCTTCAAGAGCCTTCTCGTCGAAGGAAAGCTTGCCAAAGAGGAAGGAAAGATTGCCCTGACGATCAACGCGGAACTCAATCTTACCACCCTTAATATCGGCAACAGCCTTTGCAACATCCATTGTAACGGTGCCAGTCTTAGGATTTGGCATCAAGCTACGAGGACCAAGCACACGACCAAGGCGACCAACCTTGCCCATCATGTCTGGGGTTGCAACAACGGCATCAAAGTCAAGGAAGCCACCGGCAACCTTCTCGATAAGCTCGTCATCACCAACGATGTCTGCGCCAGCTTCTTGAGCCTCAGTAGCCTTTGGACCACGAGCAAACACCAAAACCTTAGCGGTTTTACCAGTGCCATTAGGCAAGTTCACAACGCCACGAACCAACTGATCCGCCTTGCGAGGATCCACATTAAGGCGCATAACAGCCTCAGCAGACTCGTCGAAAGCGTGCTTTGGCATGCTCTTAAGCAAAGCAATAGCCTCAGCTGGGGTGTAAAGGTTGTTGCGGTCAATCTTCTCAGCCGCTTCACGATACTTCTTAGAACGCTTCACCATTTTTTCCACTCACTTTCAGTCGGTAACGGTAATACCCATCGAGCGAGCAGTGCCCGCGATAATCTTCATACCAGCTTCAACATCTCGTGCAGAAAGATCTGGCATCTTGATTTCGGCGATTTCGCGCACCTGAGCCTTAGTCACAGAGCCAACCTTGTGGGTCAATGGGTTCTCGGTGCCCTTAGGAATGCCAGCAGCCTTAAGCAACAAAGCAGCAGCTGGTGGAGTCTTAAGAATAAATGTAAAGGAACGATCTTCGTAAACAGTAATCTCTACTGGGACGATCTGACCCATCTTGTCCTTCGTCTGGTCGTTATAGGCCTTGCAGAAGTCCATGATGTTTACGCCGTGGGAGCCTAAAGCAGGACCCAGTGGTGGGGCTGGATTTGCTTTACCAGCCTGAATCTCGAGCTTAATAAGCGCAGAGACTTTCTTTTTTGGAGCCATAATATGGTTCTTCTTTCTTTTGAAGCGGTTCATTCGGCGCCCTAAAACGTTGATTTTAAGCCATTTTAAGGATCCTCCCGCAACTTATATTGCTGTGCTGTGCTAGCGGATTACTCCTCCAGTCACAAGCTTTCCTATTATGCCACTTTGCCGCGACGATTTTGGAAACAAAAGCAAAAACGGCAAGGAATCCGTGAAACCACGAAAACCTTGCCGCATTCAAAACGCATCCGCGACTAATGCACTAGCAACCAGCCGAATGCGTTAACAAAAGAGCCTAGAACTACTTAAGTTCAACAGTTGCGCCGGCTTCTTCGAGAGCAGCCTTAGCCTTGTCGGCATCTTCCTTCTTAGCCTTCTCGAGGACTGGCTTTGGAGCATTGTCAACAATGTCCTTAGCTTCCTTCAAGCCGAGGCCAGTCAAAGCCTTAACAGCCTTGATGACGGCAACCTTCTGAGCACCTGCAGAAGCGAGGACAACGTCAAACTCGTCCTTCTCTTCCTCAGCAGCGCCAGCGGCAGCGGCTGGAGCAGCAGCAACAGCAGCAACAGGAGCAGCAGCCTCAACATCGAACTTCTCTTCAAAGGCCTTGACGAACTCAGAAAGCTCGACGAGGGTCATTTCACCGAAAGCTTCAAGAAGCTCTTCGCTAGTGAGCTTAGCCATAATGGCTTCCTTTCTTACTTGGCCAGACACACCTTGTGCCTTAGAGCCATAACATTTTTATTATTTTTGGTCTCATGCAGCAAGCTGCAAGGGAATCAAGCGGCCTTTTCCTGCTTCTCGCGCAAAGCGTCGATAGTACGCACTGCCTTGGTTGGCAAAGCGTTGAACAGGTAGGCGGCCTTGGACATGGTGCCCTTGAGCGCGCCAGCCATCTCGGAAAGCAATTCTGGGCGAGACTTGAGGTCTGCCAGCTGCTTGGCGCCTTCGGCATCGTAAACGGTTCCATCTGCGAAACCGCCCTTGATGACGAGGGTCTTATTCTCTTTGGCAAAATCACGCAAGGTCTTAGCAGCCTCAATGAAATCGCCCTTTACAAAGGTGATTGCAGTTGGACCAGCAAGAAGCTCATCAAGACCTTCAATGCCCGCTTCCTTAGCGGCAATGCGAGCAAGCGTATTCTTAGCCACAGAGTAGGAAGTATCGCGGCCTAGCTTTTCGCGCAGAGAAGAAATCTGCGGAACTGTAAGCCCGCGGTACTCGGTAAGGTAGACAGCGTCGGCGTTACGGAACAAATCCGTAAGCTCTGCAACTACCGCTTCCTTTTCGGGCCTCTTCATGGCGTTCCTTCCTAAATTGGCCGTCGGAATGGAAATAACATATCAAAAAAGCCCTGCGCACGGCAGAGCATCCAAAAAACACATAGTGTTAAAAAGTTTGTGAAAAATCGCAAATAAATTGCAACAATCACTGCTCAACCTGTGCTGGCATGACACATCATTTTCAGGAATCTTACGACTCCACCAACGGTCTGTGGTTTACGTTGGGCAAGTTTAATACCCACACGCGACAATGTCAATATTTTTTCGCAAACTTTATAATTTATTTTTATTTAAGATTATTTAAGAGCGTACTCAACACGCGCGGTTGCTGGCGACTTATCCCAAACTAACGCGGAAAAGTCGAAAGCAACCGTACGCACCAAATACGCTCTTAAAATAATTAATTAAATTAATATCTAACTAATATCTAACTTAACTAATACAAACTAACAGATTTACAAAACTGCGTTAGCAACAAAATCAAGAATGAACAAAAGCGAAACAATCCAAAGCATTGGATGAACGTCTTTAGCACGCTTCTTGCAAGTCATAACTAAGCAATACATGATAAATCCAGCGGCAATGCCGTAAGAAATCGAGTAAGAGAACGCCATAAACACAGCGGCGAAGAACGCAGGAATAGCTTCAGAAATATCATCCCAAGCAATCTCCTTCAACGAGCTTGCCATCATGCAACCTACAACTACAAGCACGCCAGCCGTAGCAGCAGCAGGAACAGCGCTAGCCAAAGGCGCAAGCACAATCGAAAGTGCAAAGCACACAGAAACAACTACAGAAGTCAAACCAGTGCGGCCACCAGCACCAATACCAGCAGCAGACTCAACGTAAGTAGTGGTGTTAGAAGTACCGCAAATTGCGCCAACCGAAGTTGCAATCGAATCAGCAAACAGCGCACGATCCATCTTGGAGCTAAAGCCAGATCCGTTTTCCAAAGCCTTCTCATCTGCCTCAGAGAAAATGCCAGTTCTGCGGCCAGTACCAATAAACGTGCCAAGAGTGTCGAAAGTATCCGACATAGAGAAGGCGAAAATAGTTACCAAAACAAGCGGAATGCGTGCTGGATTAGAGAAGAGAGCAGGGAAACCTTGCGGACCAAAAATAGCACCAAAGGTGGTTGGAAGCTGAGCAAAAGCATCTGTAACAGAAACAGCGTTATTTAACGAAGTCAAGCTAAGCGGAATACCAATCAAAGAGGTTGCAATAATCGTAATAAGCAAGCTTGCGCGAACCTTAAGAACAGTAAGAACAATAGCCAAAACAAGTCCAATAAGGAATAGCCACAAAACAGGATTGTTAATAACTGCAAGACCTGGAATAGCAGCGGTTGGCTTACTCTTAGCAGCGGCAGCAGGATCCTTGGAAGTAAAGGTTATTAAGCCAACGCTCATAATGCCTACGTATGCAACGAATAAACCAATGCCACCACCAATCGCGTGTTGCAACGAAGTTGGGATGGCGCGAATAATCATCTTACGAATCTTAGTAACGGTAATAATAATGTTAATTAAACCGCACAAGAACACCATACACATGGCTTCTTGCCACGTAAAATGCAAGCCAAAGCAAACTGTGTATGTGAAGAATGCGTTAAGACCCATGCCAGCAGCTTGAGCGTAAGGCACATTGGCAAACAAGCCCATAACAAGCGTGCCAATAATTGCTGCGATGATTGTAGCGAGGAAAACGCCACCCTTAGGCATGCCAGTTTGGCTTAAAATCATTGGGTTTACGACGATAATATACGACATTGCAAAGAATGTAGTGAGACCTGCAGTGATCTCCGTTGATACATTCGTGCCGTTTTCTTTGAGATGGAAGAACTTTTCCATAAACTCTCTGTTCCTTGGTTTTACAGCGCAAAAGACCATAAAAAGCGCGGCGAGAGCACTTGAGCAATCGCGGACGCAATTACATTTGGGCATTCACGCAGAGGTTACTGCGACTCGCTCGACGCACAAAGCAAAAGCCGAATAAACACGCTAGAAAACTCACGAAATTTGAAACGACTTATAGAACTTTGAACAACCGAACAGGTTCGACCTTACGCGCACGTGCTGACCAAAGAAAATCATGTAAAGAACCATGCAAAGAAAACGTGTAGCGAATCGCACGAATGCAAAAATCACCCAAAGCGGCCAGAAATGTAGCGTTCCGCCTCCGTATTGCGCGGATTGTTGAACATGGTGGTAGTATCTGCAAAATACTCAAGATGCCCTGGTTTTCCAACCGCCTTAAGGTTAAAGAACGCAGTGTAGTCGGCAACGCGCGCTGCCTGCTGCATGTTGTGCGTTACAATCACAATCGTGTAATCGCGCTTAAGCTCGTTAATCAAATCTTCTACAGCAAGAGTAGAAATCGGGTCAAGAGCAGAACAAGGCTCGTCCATAAGAAGCACTTGCGGATGCACAGCCACAGCTCGCGCAATACAAAGTCGTTGCTGCTGGCCGCCAGAAAGCCCGATTCCTGGCTTATCTAGTCTATCTTTAACTTCGTTCCACAAATTCGCGCCGCGCAAAGCCCACTCAACTAGGTCGTCGGCATCTTGCTTTGAAATATGGCGATTATTTAAGCGAACTCCTGCAAGAACGTTTTCTCGAATAGACATTGTTGGGAAAGGATTTGGACGCTGAAACACCATTCCAACATCTCGGCGAACTGCCACAGGATCCACATCTTTGCCATACAAATCACGGCCTTCAAGCAACACCTGACCTTCCACGCGAGCGCCTGGAGTAATCTCGTGCATGCGGTCTAAAGTGCGCAAAACCGTTGATTTTCCACATCCCGAAGGCCCAATAAAAGCCGTAACCTTGTTTGGCTCAATGCTTATGTTAACGTCTTCTACTGCTAGAAAATCACCATAGTAAATGTTCAAATGCTTAACATCAATGCGCTGACCCATTTGCGCCTCACTTTCTAAAATCCTTCGTCTTACTTTGCTTTTACTGAAAACACGCGCGCCACAACTCGCCCAACAATATTCAGCAGCAAAA
Source organism: Gardnerella sp. DNF00476 (assembly GCF_049262735.1). NCBI lineage: Bacteria > Bacillati > Actinomycetota > Actinomycetes > Bifidobacteriales > Bifidobacteriaceae > Gardnerella > Gardnerella sp. DNF00476. The sequence goes on along the minus strand of NZ_CP058401.1, from coordinate 1,040,164 downwards.
CAATCACAATCAAGGCAAGAGCCGCTGCCCATGCTCGCTCCATTGGAATCGTAGTAACGCACGAAGATGGCGCGTTAGCTGGGCAATTCGCCGAAAGCTTTGAATACTCTTGGTAAACGTACACTGGCAAAGTGGTCATTTGCCCATCAAAAAGATTGAAATTCGTGGATGCAATAAACCCAGCTGCCATTAAAAGCGGAGCCGTCTCTCCAACCACGCGTGCAACCGCAAGAATGCAGCCAGAAACAATGCCAGGCAAGGCGGTTCGCAACACAATTTTTGTAATCATGCGCTGCTTTGTAACACCTAGAGCCAGCGCCGCTTCTCGCAAATCATTCGGCACAATTTTTAGCATTTCTTGACACGACTTAACAACAGTCGGAAGCATAAGCAGCGAAAGCGCAACAGACCCTTCAAAACCGTTGATTGTTCCAGGACCCACAAAAATCGTAAAGCTAGAAAACGCAAACAAGCCAGCCACAATCGAAGGTATTCCGCTCATAACGTCTACAACAAGATTAATCAACGTAGCTAAGCGACTTCCTCGCGCATACTCAATCAAATACACGGAGCACATAATTCCAATCGGAATCGAAATCAGCATTGCGCCAAAAGTAATCTCCAAAGTTCCAATAATGGCGTGCAAAATACCGCCGTAACCACCTGTGCCAGTAGCAGCGCCACCAACCACATACGTCATATTATGCGTTAAAAAGTCAAGGTTTAGTCGCTTAATGCCGTTTACAATAGTCGTAAAAAGCAAAGAAAGAAGCGGAATTAGAGCAACTACAAAAGACAGGAAGATTAGCACGCGCATAAACGCGTCTTTTCGCTTACGACTTGCGATTCTAGAACGCGTTGGACGGAACTTGTTAAAGTCGATTTTTGGAGATTCGCTGCTTGCGCTAACAGAGCCAGCTTGTAACGATTCTGAATTTTGCATCATGCACTCGCCTTTCCCGTGATTTTGCGAGCAATAAGGTTTACAGCGAATGAAATAACAAACAGCACCAAACCTGTAGCAATAAGCGCACTAACACCCAATCCGTTGGCTTCTGGGTATTGCGCTGCTATGTTTGCTGCAATCGTCTGGTTTTGTGAAGCTTGCAAAATGTTGAATTTAAAGGTGAATCCTGGAGACAAAATCATAAGAACTGCCATTGTCTCGCCAAGCGCGCGACCAAGACCAAGCATAGACGCGGAAACAATTCCCGACTTTGCAAACGGCAAAACCGCCAGCTTTATCATCTCCCACTTTGTGGCACCAAGAGCGAGCGCGCCTTCTTGCTGCAATCGCGGAGCTTGCTGGAAAATGTCTCGTGCCATAGAAGTTATAATCGGCAAAATCATAACAGCAAGAACAACACTAACGGTTGCAGCACTACGCGAAGGACTTGCCGCAGGACCTGCAAAAAGCGGAATCCAGCCAAAAATGTGCGAGATAAACTTCCAGAATGGGTATATGGATGGAACTAGCACCAATCCGCCCCAAAGACCGTAGATTACGGACGGAATCGCAGCAAGCAAGTCGACTACACCACTTAAAAGCGGCACCATTTTTGGCGGAGCATAGTGGCTTATAAACAGCGCGATTCCAATCGAAACAAAGAATGCAAGGAGCAGAGCGAGCGCAGACATAAGAACAGTTCCAAAAACCATTGGCGCTACGTAGCTTAGGAAATCGTGCGCTTTGCCTCCCGTAAAGTCTAAAAATACTTGACTTACTTGGCTTTTGTTTGCGCCTACAATCGGCAACGCTTGAAACAGCAAGAACAACGCCACAGCTGTAAGCACCATTAAAATCAGCAATCCGCATAAAAGCGCTACGCTTTTGAACAAGCGGTCTGCAAAACCACCTGCAAAACCACCTGCAAAATGGCCACTTTTGTGCGCATCTTTACTGATTTCAGTTCTTTGTTTAGAACTCACTCATGCTCCTTTTGTAGTCATTATATAAATGCTATCAGCAGCAATATATTGACTACTCTAAAATCTTGGCAAATTACTATTTTTACTTGCCTATCGACTGAATCGACTTGTTAATCCTGCCCATAAGCTTTTCTGGCAAAGGCGCAGTTCCAGCAGCGCCTTGAGCCGCAGCCTGACCATCTTTGCTGGTAACGTAGCTAAGCCAAGACTTTGCAAATCGTGCTGTTGCAGCGTCTTTGTAAGCACCGCACACAATATCGTAAGAAACTAGCACAATTGGGTAAGCGCCTTTTTCTTCCGTTTTGTGGTTTATTTTAACAACAACGCGGTGCTTTGATTTTGCTGCAGCATCTTCGTCAACCTTTGAATCATTAACGGTTATAGAGCCACCTTCTGGGCTAATCTCGTTGTAAGAATCTCCCACTTTTACTGCCACAGTTCCAAGCTTTCCAACTTGCGAGAAGTCCGCGTATCCAATCGCTCCGTCTGCCATGCGTATTGTGGAAACAACGCCAGACGTGCCTTTTGCGCCCTGACCCACGCTATTTGGCCAATTTTCGCTAAGATTGTAGGACCAATCGCTTGGCGCAACGTCTTTTATGTAGCTTAAGAAGTTCTGCGTTGTGCCAGACTTATCGGACCTGTGAACAACTGTAATCGGCTTATCTGGTAGCTTTAGCTTTGGATTTTGCGATTTAATCGCATCATCATTCCAACGCGTAATCTTGCCGTCGAAGATTTTTGCGATTGTAGAAGCATCCATATTTATGTGTTTTCCAGCATCCGAAATGCCTTTTAGATTAAAGATTATTGCGATTGGAGAAACGTATACTGGAACGTCGAAAGCTGTAGTGCCATTTGCACAAACCGACTTTGATTTTTCTAACTCGTCGTCGCTTAGCGATTTATCGGATCCAGCCCATGCTGTGGCTCCCGTCATAAACGTTGTAACTCCTGCACCCGAGCCAGTTGGATTATATGCGATTTTTGCGCCAGGATTTTTTGATTGGAATCCTGCAATCCACGCTTCTACAGCAACCTGCTGGGAAGATGCACCCGAACCTTGGAAGTTTCCTACGATTTTTGCGCTAGTATTTGCGGACGATTGCGAATTACTTGCAGGAACATTATCTCCACAAGCTGCAAAGCTCACTAAAGTTGCGGACGCTAGCAATCCTGCTGCAATCGCGCGAATGTTCAAATTTGTGTTCAACTTGATTGATTTATTTTTTACTGCATTATTTTTTACTGCATTTTTACGCATATTCTTCATTCCTTTCAAGAAGAATTGCCATCATGCCAGCCAATCTGCGTTTCTCGTATAACCTACCGCAAATTTTCCTCTTAAACTATTTAAACTAATGTCTAAAACTGGCATCTTTTATTTCTTATTACCTTTTTTCTTCTATTAACGATGCCAATCATAAGAGGGGGGTAAAAACCTTGCCGCCAAAATCTGATTGCACTCAGAAAATGGCGGCATTTAGCGCTACTCGCCTTTTGTTTGGCGATGCAGCACGTCGGCGACCACATCGGCGTGTTGAATTCTACAAATTCCTAACAATATTTACCGTCATTTTTGCAGCTGTATCCGCGTATTCGGATATGTCGAAAGTGTGGAACTCCTCGTATTTTGTGTCTGCATTATCGCTCATTGCGCGCACAACTAACGCTGGAACGTCGTTTCTTGCAGCAACGTGAAGAATCGCAGCGCCTTCCATTTCTACAGCATCCGCTTGAGTCGCCTCAATCACTTCCGCCACTTTTTCGGGCGTGTCTACAAAATATCCGCCAGAGGCGATTGTTCCCAAAATGTGGTTAATGCCCATCTTTGTTAAAACGCTGTCTGCAGTTTTAAGAAGATAATCGTCTGAATGATATTCGTTTGTAAACGGCTTCCACTGATTAATCATGCGCATGTCGGTGTCTAAATATTTTAATGTTTTTCCAAGAACAACATCATTCGTATGCAAATTTTTATTGAGATTTCCCGCAATTCCCGAAAAGATTACGGCCTGCGGCTTGTACGTATCAATTAAATACTGTGCAGTTGCAGCGGCATTTACAAGTCCCATTCCGCCAACTGTTGCAGCAACTTCGATTTTTCCGCCATCTTCGCATTCAAGCACGCCACAAGATACATCTAAGCTGGCTGCCTTATTATGCTTAACATTGCTAAGAGAACCGGCAATGTGAGTAACTTCTTCTTCCATAGCGCCAATAATGGCGATTTTTGTAAACTTAGGCATTCGTCAAATCATCCTTTTATCTTGTGCATTGAATTGCGTTTAATCAAAAATACGCTTACACAACACATAATAACAAAAGATGCGGTTGCAATTTTTAGCAAGGCGCTGCACGTAAATTCAAACCAAGGATTTGTGGAGGGAACATTCAAAAAACCCATGATTAAATCGTGGAACGCAATAAACCCAAAGAAAGACGCTATTAGCAAAACGCAAATCGTAGAGCCAACAACAAGACGCCATCCGCGCACAAAAACGCAAAGCACAATCAATGTAATAAACGGAACAATAACGCTAAGCCATAGTGCGGAACAGGTAACAACAGTGTAGCCTTTGCTGTGAGTGCCGCGATACCACGCAAACGCCAGAAGAAATGCGCCAGCAAACAGAAGCGCAAAAATCGCGTATCGCGCGATCGTTAGGGCGCGGCTTGAAACGTTTTTATCTTGGTGAAGATTGTTACGATCGGGGGCTGGCGATTCGCACATTTTGCACTCCTTTGTTCAAAAATGCTGCATATTTGAGGATTTATTGTAATAGTTTGTAACTAAAAAAAAACACGGCGTGTCGTGTCGTTCGCGCAAGCTGGGTAGAGATTCGAGATTTTTCGCACTGAATGAGATGAACCTCAGCATCTTTGATGGTGATTCATCGAATGAAGAAGAAAAATCTCGAATCTCGGCGATAAAAACCACGCAAAAGTCCTAGATATTCAGAAGGTTTGATGTATTTCTATACGAGCAATAAAAGAGGAGCGTAGCGACGGGACTTGCGAGGAGAGAAATACTCAAACCTCGCGCAATACCAAGTAAGAAATAATGCTCTATAACACGCGAACGCAGAAACACCCAGCCCTCATACAACTCCCAATAGGAATCGCACAACATTTTCGGCAAAATCAAGACTTAAGTCGGCGAGAAGAAACAGACTGCGCAAGCGTGTTAAGCAATCGCTCGGTATCTTCCCAAGAAATGCATCGATCCGTAATCGACTTTCCGTACTCAAGCTCACTCAAAGGCGCAGGATCTTGGTTTCCGCCTTGCAAGAAGCTTTCCATCATAACGCCTTTAATGCCTTTTTCTCCGCGTGCAAAACGGTCCGCAATATCTTGCACAACTTGAATCTGGCGATTCTCATCTTTGCCCGAATTTCCGTGCGAGCAATCGATTACAACGCCATTAGACGCCACGCAATCCGCGCCGAGCCTCAAACGAACCGATGCAACAGCAGCAGCAACAGAAGCCGCATCGTAGTTTGGACCCTTGCTAGATCCGCGCAAAACAACATGACAATCAGGGTTTCCAAGTGTTTGTACAGCACAAGCGCGTCCAAGATGGTCGATGCCAAAGAAAGTGTGATGCTGGCTAGCGGCCAAACATCCATTGACGGCGGCCGTAACAGAGCCATCCGTTGCATTCTTAAATCCGACTGGCATAGAAAGACCGCTAGCAAGCTGGCGATGAATCTGCGATTCCGTGTTTCGCGCGCCAATCGCCCCCCAGCTAACAGCATCCGCAATAAACTGCGGGCTAGTCGGCTCCAAAAACTCGGTTGCTGCAGCCAAACCAGCGTCCAAAACGCCAAGAAGCGTGCGACGCGCCAAAAGCAAACCCTTGTGAATATCGTGCGTGCCGTCAATATCGGGGTCGTTAATCAAGCCCTTCCAGCCAACTGTTGTGCGCGGCTTTTCAAAGTAAACGCGCATAACAATCAAAAGTTCACCTTCGAGCTTTGCGCGCAAATCAGCCAAACGAGACGCGTAGTCAAGAGCTGCCTTAGGATCATGCACAGAACACGGTCCAACAATAACAAGAAGGCGGTCGTCATCTCCATTAAGGCATCTGCGGATTTCATCGCGTGACTCTGCGACAATATCTTGCGCATACGGAGAAAGTGGCAACTCACCAAGCACTTGTGCAGGAGTGGGAAGCGGCTCCAACTCCAACACGCGACGGTTGATTATACGATCTACTCCAACCTGGTCTTCCCAGCGCTCGAATTTAGATGAATCGAGTGGATTTTTCCCTTCTTCAACAGCTTTTTTAACAGCACGAGCATCCGAGTGATTTAAGGCATTGCTGTTAAACGATTTACAATTAAGATCACTTGTACTAGACTCAATACCACTAATATCGCTGATATTAATATCCAACTCCATAATCACCGCCAATCTTAAGCACAAAACACCACAGCTGCAGCCAATAATCTGATTAAATCAGATTCCAATCAAGCTAGATCAAGAAAAATCAGCCTAAACTAATCTAAACCAGCTTATCGGTTTTCAGCATCAGTTATTTCTCGCACTTTCTCAATATCGTGTCTCACAGCATCCTTAAGAGTCTCAACAGAATCGAAGGCATGTTGAGGACGTAAGAATTGCGCAAATTCAATGCAAATGCGATGACCATACAAATCCTGCCACTTATCCGTTAAAGCATAAGCTTCAACCACGCGATTTTCACTATCATTAGGATACGTGGCAGAATCGTCGCCAAAATCAGAGATAGAATCAGATTCAAAGATATCGCCAGAATCACCAGAAACTACATTCTTAACAGAAGAACCTTCATTCGATTCAGCAAAAGTTGGCTTAGTTCCAATTGAAATCGCAGCAGCCCAACGCCATGGCGAATGAACTCCAAGATGCAACTCATCCTTGCGCAAAACGCCAACACTCGGAATGTTAGAAGAATGCAAATTATCTGCACTAGCCTCGTCCGCATCTAAATCAACAATCCAACCAGCGTAAACTCCATCAACAGGCACATACCCATCAATACGCTCGCCCAAATTCACTGTTGGGAAACCGATTTCACGACCGCGCTCGGCACCATGAACCACAATACCCTCAACTCTATGCGGTTGACCAAGAACATCCCTAGCATCGCGAACCCTACCATTCGCGAGCATCCATCGCACATTCGTAGAGCTCCAAGCACGAACCTTCTTATTCGGCATACCTTTACTCCAAGCGCGATATTCCGCCTTGTTCATACCATCCGCAGGGTCTTTTGGCTCTCCATCTTCAGACGGAACTTCTGGCACAATTGGGTCTGGAACACGAACATCCCCTGGACCAAAATCGTCTACCACAACCAAATCAAAAACGCCCGTAGCCTGCGCAAGCTCCTTAATCGCATGAACATTCCCAGCTCTACGCGCTCCAAGAGCTGCATCCGACCCGAGTACAAGTGCACGCATACCAAGTTTTCCAACAAGCTGCCCTAGGAAGAATCTGTATGATTTTGCAGCAAAAGCTAAGCTATATCGAACAATAATCACATGATCCACGTCTAGCTGCTGCAAAACCCTAAGACGCTGACGAACACTTGTTAACGCCTGCGAATCCACTGGAATCTGCGCGTTATCTCCAAAATCGTCGAATAAATCTGGGTTTTCATGAACCACGCTTGGTCGCGGATCAAACATTATAACCACAGAAAACGCATTGTTTTTGCGAGCAAGATCAACGGTACGTTCAATAACTTTTCTATGCCCTAGGTGCATGCCGTCAAACACACCTATCGTAACAATCGCCTTACGCTGAGCACTTAATGTTGGCCAATTAATCATGCCGTTGGCATCTGGTCGAATGTTGATGACCTTCATCATATCCTTACTATTCGCAACTATCCGAAATAAGCAGCATTACTGCCGCGAACCCTTATTTTCACACTATTAACTATTTTACCAGCAAACTAGCTTTGTACAAATACCACAATAGGTTTAGCTTTTATTTGATTTATGTTTTTTTCATTTTTTTCTTGTAACTTGGAGAACGCTCTGCTTCCCCCTGCGGTTGCTGGCGACTTTTCAGCGGTTTCCAGAACTGCAACAACATCGTTTTGCTCATCTTTTTCGGCTTTTACGTATGCAATAGTATTTTTTTCGCTAATCGCAGGAATCACTATTTTTCTACCAAAACGCAAGTCTTTAGCCTGATTTTCGCTGATTTCAACTGTTTGCATGGTTAATTTTGCGGATTCAAACATACTTAGAACACGATTTTGTAAATCATAGTTTTTTTGTGCAGATTTTTTGCAAGAAGAATCTTCAGATAAGTCGCAAGCAACCGAACTGTTAGAAACACTGTCAGAAAAATAGTTAGAAACACTATCGTGTCTGTCAGCTATAACAGCCTTTGCGCGGGTCTGAGTCACGCCATTCTTGTCCGTAAATGTACGAATCCTAGTTTCAAGCTTAAGAACCCTATCATCTTCTACCGAAAATTCACCAATTCGAGTTCGCCTAAGACTTACTAAATGTCCTCCTACACCAAGAACACGTCCTAAGTCGCGAGCAAGTGCGCGAATATACGTGCCGCTAGAACAAGAAACACTCGCACGCACATCAACAACTTTTACACCGCTTACACCCACATTAAAGCGCGCATCCAGTAGCGAAAAGTCATGAATAACAACTTCTCTCGGCTCTAAATGAACATCTTTACCTTCACGCGCTAAGTCATAAGCACGCACACCGTTTATTTTAATAGCCGAAAAAGCCGTTGGCGTTTGCATAATATGCCCAGTAAAATTCTTAGCGATTACGCAACGCAATTCTTTAAGAATCTCATCAGTATTTGCAGAGTTTAGAATGCTATTTTCATCATCAACACTTGAAACGACATCACCATCTGCATCATCCGTATTGGTTGATTCGCCAAGACGAATCACAGCCTCATAAGTCTTATCGTGACCAAGCAAATAGTTAAGCAAGCGAGTGGCGTTACCAAAACCAAGAATCAGCAATCCTGTAGCCATTGGGTCAAGCGTTCCCGCATGACCTACGCGTTTAGTGTGCAACAATCCTCTTGCACAAGACACAACGTCATGGCTGGTAACGCCTTTCGGCTTATCTACTAATAAAATGCCTGAAGATGATGTTTGAGAACTACTCATTACTAAATTTTATTTGATTAATTATTTGATTTAAAACTATAATTCCAAATGAGCAGAATCATCTAAATCGTCGGTTGCTGGCGACTTATCTTCTACAAAATCGTTTTCGCTGTTCTCATAATCCTCATACTCGTCGGAGTCATCAAAATCATCAGAATCATCGGAATCGTCAAAATCCTCATCTTCACGAGGCTTTTTATACGGATCCTCTTCACCAGCGTACCGAGCATTTTCTCGCGCTTTAGCTAGCTCCTCATCACGCTTACGCGCGGCGACCAAAATGTCTTCAATCTCATGAGCTTCACTAGGAACCTCATCGTAAACAAATTGGATTTGAGGAGTTAAACGCAATCCAGCCTTAGCTCCAACTAGAGTGCGCAAACGCCCCTTAGCCTGTTGCAAAGCTTGGGCTGCACGCTGACGCTCACCCTGCTCTTTACCAACAGTGCCAAGCTGTGTCCAATACACTTTAGCGATCTGCAAGTCGTTAGTAACTCTCACTTCTGTAATAGTCACATTAGCAAGTCGCTTATCGTGTAAATGAGCCTCCATGTTGGACGCAATCACTCTGTGAATCAGAGCCGCAATTCGCGCGGCTCTAGGGTTTGTTCCTGCCATAATTACTTGCGCTCAATCTGCTTCATTTCAAAGGTTTCGATTATATCGCCAAGCTCAATGTCGTTAAAGCTGCCAAGGTTAATGCCTGCCTCGTAGCCTTCGCTAACGGATTGAACATCATCCTTGAACCTACGCAAGCTGGAGATTTCAAGATCGTTAACAGTAGCAACACCGTTACGCAAAATACGGCACTTTGTACCGCGCTTAACTTCGCCGTCTTGAACCATAACACCAGCAATATTGCCAAACTTGGAAGAACGGAAGATTTCACGAATCTCAGAGTGAGAAGTAACAACCTCTTCAAACTCTGGCTTAAGCATACCCTTCAAAGCAGCTTCAATATCTTCGATAGCCTTGTAAATAACCGAGTAGTACTTGACTTCTACGCCCTCGCGGTCTGCCAAATCGGCAACCTGACGGTTTGGACGCACGTTGAAGCCAATAATCACAGCCTTATCAACTGTTGCCAAGTTCACATCGTTCTGAGTAATTGCACCAACACCGCGGTGAATAACCTGAATTCCAACTTCGTCGGAAACCTCAATCTTCATCAAGGAATCTTCCAAAGCCTCAACAGAACCAGAAGAATCGCCCTTAATAACAATGTTGAGCATATCCACTTCGGACTTAGCAAACTGTTCCTTAAGGCTTTCAAGAGACACAACCTTGCGACGCTTAGCAAGCTGAGCTGCACGCTCTGTAGCTTGGCGCTTTTCGGCAATCTGACGAGCGGAACGATCGTCGGATGTGACTAAGAACAAGTCTCCTGCAGTTGGAACAGAAGTCAAACCAAGCACCTGAACTGGCGTAGAAGGACCAGCTTCCTGCAAGTGGTTGCCATTTTCGTCGAGCATTGCGCGAACACGACCATAAGAGGTACCTGCAACAATAGAATCTCCGACTTTAAGCGTTCCTTGCTGAACAAGAACAGTAGCAACAGCGCCACGACCCTTATCAAGTCGAGCTTCAACGGTTGCACCACGAGCATCCATGTTTGGATTTGCCTTAGGGTCAAGCTCAGCGTCAGTTGTCAAAAGAACAGCCTCAAGAAGCTTATCTACGTTAGTTCCCTGCTTTGCGGAAATATCCACAAACATGGTGTCGCCGCCGTATTCTTCTGGCACAAGACCGTACTCTGTAAGCTGACCGCGCACCTTATCTGGGTTTGCTCCAGCAACATCAATCTTGTTTACAGCAACAACAATAGGCACGTGAGCAGCCTGAGCGTGGTTGATTGCCTCAACAGTTTGAGGCATAACGCCGTCGTCTGCTGCAACAACAAGAATTGCAACGTCTGTAAGCTCTGCACCACGAGCACGCATAGCAGTAAATGCTTCGTGGCCTGGGGTATCCAAGAACGTAATCTTGCGCTTGTCTCCATCTAAAGTAACCGTAACCTGGTAAGCGCCAATACGCTGAGTAATTCCACCAGCTTCTCGAGCTACAACATTCGACTTACGAATAGTATCAAGCAAACGAGTTTTACCATGGTCAACGTGACCCATAACAGTAACAACTGGAGGACGAGTTACAAGATTATCGTCTTCTTGAAGTTCTTCTTCATCCAAATCAATGTCGAACTGTTGAAGAAGCTCTTTATCTTCTTCTTCTGCAGAAACGAGATTAATATTCCAACCGATTTCTTCGCCAAGAATCTGGAATGTTGTTTCATCCAAAGACTGAGTAGCTGTAGCCATTTCTCCAAGATGGAACAAAACAGTTACCAAAGCAGCTGGATTTACATCAATCTTTTCTGCCAAATCAGAAAGCGTTGCACCTTGACGAAGTCGAATCGTAGCGCCATTTCCAGAAGGAATACGCACGCCGCCAATCACTGGTGCTTTAAGCTCTTCGTATTCTCTGCGCTTTGCAAGACGATTCTTGCGAGCCTTAGAGGACTTTCCACCCTGACGACCAAATGCGCCTGCAGCACCTGCGCGACCGCGACCACTGCCACGAGATGGACCAGCATTTGGAGCGCCTGCAGCCGCAGCTTGGAAGCTTGCAGCCTGATTTGCATTAAAGCGCGATTCTGCAGACGGACGAGAGCTTGCGCCACTACCGCCACCCTGACGATGTGAACCAGACCACTGCGAAGAGCGGTTCGAACCATTACCGCCGCCCTGACGAGCGCCTCCGCGACCACCGCGACCGCGACCACCGCCGTTGCCATTACCGCCGCCCTGACCAGGCTTTGCTCCACGAGAATTTTCTGCAGCAGCGCCTGGACGTGACATTGGGTGAGGACGAGGAATATCACCAGGTGTAGGAGCGCGCATACCTTGCTTTCGGCTGAACGGATTATTACCTGGACGAGGAGCAGAACCAGAGCCAGCACCCTGATGCGGACGAGGGCGTGGAGGCATCTGAGAAGAACGATCTGACTTAGAAGAACGATTTTCCCCGCGCTTATCGCCTCGTGCATCGTTACGATTTTCGCCACGCTTATCGCCTCCACGCTTAGAATCAGCGTTAGCGATAGCATGTGGCTTTACGTGACCAGCAGAAGGCTTAGGAATTACACCATTTAGAGTGGAAGATGAATGATTTTCTTTATTGTCACTATTATCATGATTATCATGTGACTTTTGCGAAGAATGCTGTTTTTCCGAAGCTTTTTCTGAAGACTTATCCAAATTTCGTTTTTCAGCATTATTCTGAGCCAACGACTCCGATTTATTAGAAGAATGATTAGTCTTATTCGAAGAATTATCAGCATTCTTATTTGCAGCAGGTTTCGCATCATTCTTTGCAGCAGACGATCCAGAAGATGATCCAGCGGACGCAAACTCTGTTTTTAATCTACGTGCAACAGGAGCCTCTACTGTTGAAGACGCGGACTTAACAAATTCGCCCATGCTCTTCAACCGCTCCAACACGGTTTTGCTGTCTACACCAAACTCTTTAGCTAGTTCGTATACGCGCTTTTTTACCACTCAGTGTTCTCCTCAGTCTGTGGCAGCGCAAAACGAACGCAGCCACTTTATATTTTTATAAGATTCTTATTCTTATGCTCTTTAGTGAGATACCTCATAACGCGATATCTCATCGTGCGACCATGATTTCAACCATGATTTTCCGTACCTCGTTCCCACTAGGCAGAAAGCTGCGCATAAGCCCAAATTGCAGCTTTCAGCATACTCGAAACGTTGGATTCTCGGGAGTGTCGCTAATGCTAATCCACGGGATGTTACTCTGCTGAAACCTTAGAATCAGCATTCATTTCTTCCTGCTTCTTAGCATGTTCTTCCGCAGACTCAATACCAATCTTCCAACCAGTAAGTTTTGCTGCAAGCCTTGCGTTTTGACCTTCCTTACCGATAGCAAGAGAAAGCTGAGAATCATGAATAAACGCTACAGCCGTCTGGCTCTTTTCACTAACAACATGAACCTGTGTTGCTGTTGCTGGAGAAAGAGCAGCGGCAACAAACTTCGCTGGATCTTCCGACCAATCAACAATATCTATTTTTTCTGGACCAAGATTCTCCATAACAGCACGAACACGAGAACCACCAGGACCGATCAAAGCACCCTTTGGATTAACACCTTCCGTGTTGGCACGAACAGCAATCTTAGTGCGAGCGCCAGCTTCGCGAGCAATAGCCATAATCGAAACTGCTCCAGAAACAAGTTCTGGAACCTCGCGCTCAAAAAGTCTACGAACAAGATCAGGATGAGACCTAGAAACAACGATTTCTGGACCACGCAAACCACGAGCAACGTTCACAACGTAAACACGAATACGCTCACCATGACGATATCTTTCGCCTGGAACCTGCTCACGACGCGGTAAAATCGCCTCAACATCTCCAACAGCAACATGAATATTAGAAGGATCTTTAGAATCCTGCTGCACAACGCCGTTAATCAACTTTCCTTTTTGTCCAGAAAAAGCACCAAATACACGGTCATCTTCTACTTTACGGAAAAGTTGAGTAATAACCTGACGTGCCGTAGCAGCAGCAAGACGTCCAAAATCACGAGGTGTATCATCGTATTCTTCGCCAAGAGTTGGTGCTGGATGAGGATTATCTTCCGTAGGAACTCCAGGAATCTCGTCTTTTGCCCACACTGTAAAGCTGCCAGCACGCTCATCTAATTCAACGCGAGCATGCCTAGCTGGGTGAGAAGTCTTCATGTATGCAAGACGCAAGGCCTCGGCGAGTGCCTCGTCCAGCTCCTCGGCATTAATCCCCTGCTGCGCCGCAAGCTGATGCATTCCCGCCAAATCCAATTCCATCGTGCATGTCCTCCTGTTGAAAATTCATTTATAAATTCACTTATAAAATTAACTTATTTTTCTTTTATCGCGATTAGCACACAACAAACGCGTTAAAATCTAAATCTAACAACGGTTGTAAAGCACAAAATCTTATGACTGCAATTGAAAATGTTAAGCATACAATGCCAAACGCAAAACAAGCAAACATTGGTCACAGTCACGGACTATTTTAGTAGATTATGCAGACACAGTTTGTTTTGTTAAGAAGCCTATTAGAGCGCACAAAACACAATCAAAAGCGCAATCAAAAGCATACGCAAAATCATCTTTTAATAGTTGCAGCATTAATGGCAATAACGATGCTTTTCAGTGCATGTTCTAGTACAAAAGAATTAAAAAACAACAATCTGCATTCTTTGCAAAACCACGAACCTTGCTACAAAATTATGCAAAAAGCAAAATCAATCCAAGAAAAAGTGGATAAAAAAATAAATAACTTAACATCTAAAGACTTAAAGAATGCTTCTGACACATGGAAAAAAGTCGCAGTTCAATGTAACAGTAGATTCGCTCAAGGCGTTGTGTTCAGTGCCCAAAACATTTGGAAATTAGCCAATTTAAATCAAACTGGAAATGCTGAAACAATTAAGCTAGCTGAGCAACTAGAATTAAACTCTTACAAAAAAATCCAAGACTTTGCAGACAATAACAAAAACCTATACTGGAATCATGATCCGCTAGCAAAAGCAGCTGTAGCACAAGACAAACTCGCATTTCTATTGCAAACACTAGCTGCTAGAGATGCAAAAAACGTTTCACTTCGACAAAGCGACATGACGGCTACAATTTCAAACACACTTATGCACTTTGCATCAAGTGGAAGTGACTTGCGTCAAAAAGTCTATGAGATACCTAAGCAAAACCTGGAATCAGAAATCGCTAAAGACAACGCCACAGGAAAAGAACTACCTATTGTTGCAATAGCCTATATGGATTGTGCAAGAGAAGAACTAGCCGCGTTAAATCAAACGATTTTCCCCATAAACAAAGACGGAAAAATAAATAATGATGCGATTGTAAGTATCGAAAATCAAGATTTTATAGGTGTACTTGCAGATATCGTAGTTTCACACATAATAAGCGCGTATTCAAATGGATATCCAACTGACGATTCTGCAATCTTTGAACAATAAACGCACTAACCTAGCAACTTCGAGCAAGCTAGGCGCACTCGAGTAGGCTAATTTCCTAGTGAAATTAACCTAAGCTACAACATTCGCGCGGTCTAAGCGCGCGAATGTCCTCGCTGCAGCAGAAGCAATGCTTCTGCCCTAAGCAGCTCGGGCGCTTTGGAGTAACGCGAAGCGCAAAAACCACATAAATACACAATGTGACACCTGCTGCGTCTCGATTGACGCAGCAGGCCGCGTTCGCGCAAAAAACACACCGTGCTTTTTGCAAATAGCGAACGCGGCGCATTAGAGTAGCTTGAAATCCTAGTGATTTCAAGCTAGGCGATTTCGTTCGCGCGGTCTAAGCGCGCGAACGTCCTCGCTTGCGTTGAAAGTCCACTGGACTTTCAACCTGAGCAAGCTCGGGCGCTTTGGAGTAACGCGAAGCGCATTATGCAGCTTCGCGTTAAGCCAAAGCGCCCATTGGGTCCCACGCCGGTAAAACAATTGCCGGCTCTTCAAGCGCCTTACGATACTCCTCTGGCAAAAGCGCCTTAGGCACAGCAACCTCATACACGTACTCAGTAAACCAATCGTCACTCATAGTAAAGTAGCCCTTGTCGGCAATATCCGCGCCCCAAGAGTTCTCAACTCGCCAACGGCGAGTAGTCGTGCCATCTTCCGCAACATCAACCCCAGCAAACGCCATCGCATGGTTCATCGCCGAATCAGCAAAACGCACACGCTGCTCCTTGTTTAAATCAAAATCAACGCCATAAACGCGATCATACTCAAACAAATCCGTAGCCCAAGCACCGTTTACACGATCCATCATAGGATGGCAATCCGCACCAAACCAAACTGGAATGCCCTGCTCAACGAGGATCTTACGCACACAATCCTTCATAAACTGATTTGGTACGTTCAAATATTCCGTAGCGTCTCCACCAGCAACATTACCCAAGTGCTCAATCGCAATCTTCTTGCCCTTTGGATGCTCCGCACGCGGATCGTCTACTAAGCAAACGTAATCTTCCAGCCCAGCCGTAACATACTTCTTCCAAAACTCAACTGGCGTAATCTCGCCATCGCGATGGAACTTTCCGTCCTCATCCGTCCATTCCCAGTCGAAGCTCTTTGGCGGCTCACCCAAGTGGATTGTAAGAATCCTATGACCTGCAGCAGTAGTTTCCGCAATTATGTCGTCAATATCTGCAGCATTAGCGTACATGTGTGCAACAGCCGTTCGCAACAAACGGCGAAGCTGAGTGTTCATAGCGTCCGTATCTTTAGACGACTCCGTTTCTGGATACAAGTCTTTAGGCACGGCACCATACTTCTTATAGACGTTCATAGCCATTGTCCACTGACCGCCGTCACCCATAACGTCGTGCAACAAATGCTGTACTAGTCTAGAATCAGCTGGTTCACCAGAGCGAACAAGAGCAGCAACATCCTTTAAGAAATAGTTGATTCGCTCAAGTTTATCGAAATACATTGCGTAATTTTGCGAAAACTCAAAATCCTTAACTTTAAGCGTTTTTTTAGCCACAAATCGCGCAACGTTCAAAGAGCTAAATAGCCAGCAGCGACCAGAATGATCCTGATGCCTTGCGTCACCATTATCCACAACCGTTGAGAATCGGCGCTGCAATAAACGCGCGCGATCATAGTTGCGCGCTACCTTGTCGATTCCAGCGGCAGTAACACCGTTCATTGCTAAACGATTCAATGGATTTGCGTCAAAATCGTCACGCAAACCTTGCAAAGCCTCGGCACTTAATTCAGAGATCTCAGTCACTGTCTAACCTTTCTTGTTTTTCCTTATTTTATCTTTATTTTTTATAGTTTATTTTAGATTTTTATGCAAATCTTCGGATGCTTGCGACTTTTCCGTGGAATCTATTTACTACTTTTCTTTATGAGTTTTCTATAAATCCACCACACAGCACAATTCGCTACTCACAACTCGCCACTCAGGATTCCTGAGCGATAGCTTCTTCAACTTGGGCTTGTGCGTCTTTCCTCGCCTGTTTTTGAGCATCAGCATCGCTATTATCCGAAGCATCCGCATCTGCAGAATCGCCAGAATGCCCCTGTCCAGAAACAGCATCACCAAAATCAAATCCAGAAAAAGCGTTTGCAAACAAAGACCTAAGCTCGGTAACACGTTGCGTAATTTGCGCTTCCCTATGCTGCAGCTGTGTTAGGCGCGCCGTCATACCATCCAGCTCCTGCTGAGCTGCTGCCCTACGCTCTTCCACTTGAGCCGTAGCATCTTGCATAGCTTTACGAACGATTTGTGCAGCCTGAGCATCCGCATCCTTATGCGCCTGTGCAGCATAATTATCCGCATCCTGATGAATAGTTTTTGCCCTAGCAACAAGCGCATCAGCCTCTTCTTGAGCAGCGTGTTCTCGCTCTTTCAATCCAGATATAAGTTCGTTCACCTTTTTTGTTGCTTCTTCTTGCTGAGCTGCAATATCGTTTCTAATTTGCTCAACTTCTGCACTAACCTGGCTTAGCGTGCGCGTGCGCTCAACTTGCGCTTCGTCTGCAATCTCCTGGGCTTTTGCCGCAGCAGCATCTGTAATTTCTCCAGCCTTGCGCTGCGCATCCGCCATCATCTTTGTTGCTCGCTCCTGCATGTCTGCAAGTTTCTTGTTTGCTTCTGCCAAAGCCGACTCAATCTGATCATTTGTCTCTGCTTTAGCATGAGCAATTTCCGCGTTTGCCGCAGACCTCTGTTCCGCGATTTTCTGCGCTGCATCCGCTTTTAGCTGTGCAATTGCTCGCTCCTGCTCGGATTTTTCGGATGCCATTCGCTTCGTGTGTTCTTCTCTAGCGTTGTTTATTTCCAGCGTTGCAGCATCTCTTTGTGCAGTAACATCTTTGTTTGTTGTTTCACGCAAACGCTGCGAGTCTTCTTTTGCCGCACTCGTCATCTGGCTTGCCTTGTTGCTTGCTGTAGAAAGCAGCGTATCCGCTTTTGTTTGAGCCTCTTGCAGCAAATGCTCTGCGTCTAATTTTGCATTGTTTAGCAAGGTTCCCGCCTGCGCCTGAGCAGTTTTTTTAATCGACGCAGCGTCTTGCTTTGCGCGTTCAATTAGCTGCGAACTCGTCTGTTCTGCCGACGCAAGTAACTGTTGCGCATTTGCACCCAAAGATGCAAAAGTATTCCCGCTTTTTGCACGTTTAACATTATTTTTTTCTTCTTGCAATTGTGCTTGCAATTGAAGAATAGATTCGTCACTAGATCGCACTTGTTCACGCAGACGCGATATTGTGCGCTCGTAGTTAGAAAAGGCTTCGTTGACTTTATCTTTGTCGTATCCGCGCAAAGCAGTTGGGAAACGATCTGGCACCATAGTTTTTCCTTTCACAAACCCCCGCACGATTCACTAACTTATCGTGCACACTCCATCAGCAATAACGCTATCACTTTAGACGCAAAAACACTCGGGCGTGTCGAGCGAACTACTCGAGCAATATGCTTAAAGATGAAGGTTTCATATAGTATTTTACGGCTTCACGAATTATGTTTTGACCAGCTTTTATTTGCGAATCTAACGGCAGCCCATGCCTAGCATCATGAGTTGCAACTACTGGAGGAAAACTTACAAATCCTGCGATTATCTGCTTTTTAGAATTATTGGACGCCCAATTTAATAGCCTATAAAACAGTGAGTTGCAAACGTATGTTCCTGCATCCGAACTTAGTGTTGACGCTATTGCATCGTGAGCAAAATCGTTCAGAATCATTCGCAATGGCAACCTAGTCCAATATGCAGATGGTCCATTTTCAACAATTTGTACACTTTGTGGAGTGTGGTTATCTACGTCTGGTTTAGTTGCATCCATAATATTTGTGGCGCACCGTTCTAATTGCACTCCGCGAGCAGTATGTTTTACCCCTGTTGCTATTACAATATCCGCATCTTGCGCATTAATCATTTCTAAAAGCTGAGGCCATGCGTTTGCAAAGCTAATCGGCAGCATTACAGACTTGATATTTACTCTAACATCTTCTGGAAGATCAAGCTCCTGACTTGAATATTGTTCTAAAGCCAATGGCACTTCGTAAGACGGGTTTACGCTAAGATCAACATATGGTCCAAATCCTGAAATAACTACGTTAATTTGCTTCATAACAATAGCTTTCTACGAATAGCTTTGCTTTTTACTTATCTTTGACTATAAGCGCAAGCAATCGTCCTTCATGTGATTTTCCAGCAAGACCTGCGCGTCTATGAGAATACCAGAGTGGATTTTCCAACGTGCACATTTGGTTTTGCAACGCCTGAAGGCGACTTTTCAGCGTTCCACCTTCGCAATCAACATCGCAAACTGTACTCAATTCTTCGTCTTCTGCCAAATATTGAGTTGCAGCTGTAACTCGCGGTAAAGCGTCAACAACGTTTGCAACTCCTGCCAGCGCTAAATCAATGCGGGCAGCTTCAGCAATATCAATTCCCACTCCACCAAAACGCGTTTGCGTTGCAGTCTGTGGATATCTGCGTTCAAAGTCGCTAGCTATTTCTTCGCCAACTTCGTAGCAATCGCCACAAATGCAGGGTCCAAGAACGGCTGTTATATTCGAGCGTTCGGCTCCTTTTTCACACATTGCTTCAATAGTAGAATCAAGTACTCCAGCCATTAAGCCTTTTCGTCCGCAATGCGCTGCAGCTATTACTCCAGATTCACTATCGGCAAGTAAAACTGGTAGGCAATCTGCAGCAAACATTCCTAAAGCGAGTGAGCATGCTGTTGAAACTTGCGCATCAGCCTCAATTCGCACTTTTGAATCTGCAAAACCTGTTGCATCGAAACCGTACTGAGTGTTCCACGAATCAACTATTGAATCTGCATCAAATACGCTATTTCCATGCACTTGGCTAACAAGACACAAGTCGGCTTTAAGAGTATTTTGCAAAGCACAACGGTTGCTAAACACAGCTTTAGCATCGTCGCCAGCTTTGCCACCTAGGTTAAGCGACGCAAAATCACCTTCGGAAATGCCACCTAATCGTGTTGTAAAAACGGCGTGAGCGTGCGATCCCAATGGCACTGGAATTGTCACTGGAATTGGCAACCCATGCTCGTCTTCATGAGCAAGTGGCATTCCTGCTACGCTAGTTTCCTGCATATTATTCGCTTTCGTTTTGTTTTATTTGCTGTAACAAGTTATTTGCCGTAAAAGTTAGCCCAAATAAGCTAATTCTTCATCGCTTAACTGCAAATCCGCAGCTTTTAGACTATCCAATATTGTAGCTGGTCTATGAGCGCCTGGAATAACAAAAACGTTATTTCCCTTAGCAAGCTCCCAAGCCAAAACAACCTGCTGATAGCTAACTTTATGAGCATCTGCCACTTTGCGGAATGGGTCAAAAAGATGCTCGTCATATGGGTGACGGAACCCTCCAAGAGGACTCCAGCAAACAAACGCAATTCCAAGCTGCTTGCAATATTGCAACGTGTCTTCATTCTCTAAATGCACTGGAGAATACTGGTTTTGCACAGCCACAAGCTTTTCTCCAAGAATTCCGCGCGCAATGTCAATCTGCTCAACAGATGCGTTAGAAATGCCAATTTCGCGCGCAACTCCTTCATCGAGCAGCTGTTGCATTGCTTCAATCGACTCATTGTATGGAACTTCTGGATCTGGCCTGTGGAAGTAAAGCAAATCAATCGTATCTACGCCAAGAGCCATTGCTGACTCTTTAGCGTGCGCAATCAAATGCTCTGGCTTACCATCTTTACCCCATGTTGGTCGTCCGTCAGTAAAGTTGCGGAAGTGTCCGACTTTTGTTGCAACTAAAATAGAGGACTTGTCGCCATTCCAACTTTCTAAAGCTTCGCGAACAAGCTTTTCTCCAGTTTGTTCCTCGCCGCCAGAACAATAGTATGCCCATGCTGTATCGATATGAGTGCAGCCTGCATCAAGAGCTGCATGAATAGTTTCGATACCCATATCGTGTCCAAGATTGTTTTCAATCGTCAATGGCATTTCACCAAAACCAATAGAAGTGGTTTTAAATGACCCTAAAATGCGATCCATAATAGTATTTCCCTTATTTTAAGCCGTTTTAAAATGCCCCCAAGTGCAAAAGCTACTTGAAGGCATTTAGAATTATTTTTATTTTATGCGACTACGCTTTTGTGCGTTCATCTATTTGACTTAAGATTAATCCTCGTCAAATGGGTCAAAATCGCGACGGATCCTACGACGAGGGCGCTCAGAACGCTCTTCGCGAGACGCGCGATACTCATCATAGTGATCGTCATCAGCTGCGTAACGTGGATTACGGTCGTTTCCACGACGATCGGCATTGCGATGAGCAGACCTATCTTCATGGCGATCATCGCGATTATCCCTGCGATCATCCCTATCATCATAACGATCTTCACGTGGAGCGCGTCGGCGAGGACGATCTTCAAAATCGTTGTTATCGTAACGATTATCCCTGCGATCATCCCTTCTGGAAGAACGATCCTCATAACGGTCAGAACGATCGCTTCTATCGTTTCGATCATTCCTATCGTCATAACGCGAATCACGATCATCACGAACATTACGGCGGCGAGGGCGCTCATCCCTATCGCCCCTATCATCCCTATCGTCACGTGGAGCGCGTCGGCGATCGCTTCTGCGATCATCCCTATCATCACGATCTTCGCGAGGAGCGCGACCACGGTTTTCGCGAGGCGCTGGAGCAGAAGATTCCTGATTCTCAAAACCTGGAATAGCCAAAGAAATCTTACCGCGCTCATCCACGCTTTGTACGATTACTTCTACGTTATCGCCTTCCTTAAGCACATCTTCAACAGTATCAATGCGCTCGCCATTAGCAAGGTTACGAATCTGAGAAATGTGCAGCAATCCGTCACTTCCAGGAGTCAAGTTTACGAAAGCACCAAAGCTTGTTGTCTTAACAACCTTACCAGTGAAAGTTTCACCAGCTTTTGGAATACGAGGATTTGCAATAGAGTCGATGATTTCCTTCGCCTTCTGAGCAGCTTCGCCGCCTTCAGAAGAAATATAAACAGTACCGTCATCTTCAATGGCAATCTCGGCACCAGTTTCTTCTTGAATCTGGTTAATCATCTTGCCCTTAGGTCCGATTACTTCACCAATCTTATCTACAGGAATCGTAGTTGTGATAATGCGTGGAGCAAATGGGCTCATCTCAGCTGGGCAATCAATGCACTCGTTGATAACTTCAAGAATCGTTGCACGAGCTTCGTGAGCCTGCTGCAAAGCGGCAGCCAAAATATCAGCTGGAATGCCATCAAGCTTAGTGTCAAGCTGCAAAGCAGTGATGAACTCGGAAGTACCAGCAACCTTGAAGTCCATATCTCCGAAAGCATCTTCTGCACCGAGAATATCGGTCAAAGTCTTGAAGATATGCTTTCCATCAACATCTCCCGAAACCAAGCCCATAGCAATACCAGCAACTGGAGCCTTCAAAGGCACACCAGCTGCAAGCAAAGAAAGCGTAGACGCGCAAACAGATCCCATAGAAGTGGAACCGTTAGAACCAATAGCTTCAGACACCTGACGAATAGCGTATGGGAACTCTTCACGACTTGGCAAAACTGGCACCAAAGCCTTCTCAGCCAAAGCACCATGACCAATCTCGCGACGCTTTGGAGATCCAACGCGACCAGTTTCACCAGTGGAATATGGAGGCATTTCGTAATTGTGCATATAGCGCTTAGTCTGCGGACCAGAAAGCGCATCCACTTGCTGCTCCATCTTAAGCATGTTCAAAGTAGTTACGCCCAAAATCTGGGTTTCACCACGCTGGAATAGCGCAGAACCGTGAACGCGAGGAACAATATCTACTTCGGCACTAAGCGTACGAATATCGCGCAAACCGCGACCATCAATTCTGTAATCTTCCGTTAAAATACGACGACGAACAATCTGGCGCTGCAACTCCTTGAAGGCGTTACCAAGTTCCTTTTCCTTCTCCTCATCGTCCATATCAGTAAACTCTTCTGCGATTGCAGCACGCACGCCTTCCTTAATTTCAGCAATACGGTCTTGGCGTGGAAGCTTTTCAGCAATAGAAAGAGCCTCGTTCAAATCAGCATGAGCAATCTCATCGATTCTTGCATAAAGTTCGTCAGTGTATTCTGGGAACAGCTGGAATTCCTTGGTTTCTTTAGCTGCAATACGCTTCAACTCATTCTGAGCGTCGCAAATAACCTTAATAAAAGGCTTTGCAGCTTCCAAACCACCAGCTACAACTTCCTCATCTGGCTTGATTTGACCCTCGTTATAGATCAAATTCCAAGCGTTCTTGCCAGCGCCAGCTTCGATCATTGCAATAGCAACATCGCCATTTTCAATAACACGACCAGCAACAACAATCTCAAATACTGCACGCTCGCGCTCACTCCAACGTGGGAAAGCAACCCACTGACCATCAATCAAAGCCAAACGCACACCAGAAACTGGGCCTTCAAATGGCAATCCAGAAATCATAGTAGATGCAGATGCAGCATTCAAAGCAATAACATCGTATGCATCATCTGGATTAATTGCCAAAATTGTTTCAACAACTTGCACTTCGTTACGCAAAGTGTGTGGGAACAATGGGCGTAATGGGCGGTCAATAATACGGCACGCAAGTGTTGCCTCATTTGACGGGCGTCCTTCTCTGCGGAAGAAAGATCCTGGAATCTTTCCAGCAGCATACATTTTTTCTTCCACATCAACAGTTAATGGGAAGAAATCGTAATTTTCCTTTGGGCTAGATCCTGCAGTCGTCGTCGACAAAATCATGGAATCATCATCCAAATATGCGGCAACAGCACCGTCTGCTTGCTGAGCAAGGCGACCAGTTTCAAAGCGTAGCGTACGCTTTCCAAATGAACCATTATCAATAACGGCTTCTACAGCCTTAATTTCGGGACCCTCCACGGGTTCCTCCTTTTCTTAACTTACCTAATCAACCAACATGCGTAATAACATTGACAACTTCGCTTTTGTTATTTGTTTACCTCTAACATCCACGCGAATTTGCAAATTTGCATATGCCAATGTTTCTTTTCGTAGTGTTTTTTGTTTCGGCTACTTCAATCATCCATATTCAATTATGCTTCTAAATCTTCAGTTATAAATCTTATGAATCCTAAATTCTAAAATCCAAAAATATAAGTCTCTACAATATTTTCTATAGTTTTTCCATAACTCTACAAATTAGACACTATAAGTCTGTTTAAAACTAATAGATTTAATTCAAGCTTTTCTATTCTACTTCAAACCCACTAAAACCGATAAACCCGATAAATACATAATGAAAATATTCATCATGAAAATATAAAAGCCCGAGCTTATGCCCGGGCAAAAAAGACTTATCGACGCAATCCGAGTCGATCGATCAAAGAACGATAACGGTTGATGTCTACACGCTTCAAATAATCAAGAAGACGACGACGATCACCAATCATGAGCATCATACCACGACGAGAGTGGTGATCATGCTTATGCTCCTTCAAGTGATCAGTAAGGTCAGCAATACGCTTGCTCAACAAAGCAACCTGGACCTCTGGGGAACCCGTGTCACCCTCATGTGTCGCGTATTCGTTGATGATGCTCTTCTTATCTTCAGCCGTCAATGCCACGGCGTCCTCCTTAATATCACTGCGCGGTGCTGCAACCTTATGATGCAGCGCTCTCAATCCGCGGGCGTTACACGCCAAGTGTTAATTCTACAACAACGTGTTAACAAGATTAATTCGATTGAATACTCGTAATTCTACTAATACCCTACTTCTCCAAACATTTCTTAGCTTTGTTAGCAGCATGAGCTTTATAAAGTCCAATAAACGTTGGTACAAGAGAAATCAGCAGAATCGCCACTATAACAAGCTCAAAATTCTTCTGAACAAAAGGAATATTGCCGAAGAAATATCCGAGCATTGTAAAAAGCGACGACCATACCACTCCACCAAGAATCGAGAAAGGAGTAAAACGAGTCCAACGCATTCCAGAAATACCCGAAATAAAAGGCATAAAAGTTCGTATAAACGGGAAAAACCTACCTAAAAACACAGCAAGAGGACCCCATTTATCAATCATCTTCTCTGTTTTAGCAACGCGTTCTGGAGTCAATGCCTTAACTTTACCAGATTCAACAATTCTTCTGCCGAAAAAGTGTCCGATGAAATAATTGCACTGGTCGCCAACAATAGGTGCTATCCACACAACCGCGAGCAAAAGCATAAGCGGAAGAGAACTTTTACCAGTTTGCGAATCTGGAGCAGCAAAGAATCCTGCTGCAAAAAGCAAAGAATCTCCAGGCAAAAATGGGAAAAACACAACGCCTGTTTCAATAAAAACGATTAAGAATATCAATCCCAAAGCAGGAGCTGTACCTATAGCAATCCAACCAGCTATAGCTGAACGCGGGTCTTTAAGAAGATTAAGAATAAAATGAATAAATCCCATAAGAATACCTAAAATCCTGTTTTGTAGTGCCGTGTTGCACTTTTTATGCACGCATTTTGCGCGGATTAACAATTATATTGCACGCTTTAGATTATGAGATTATGATTTGAATCCTGAATTTGTTTCCTTAAAACCGATATTTGACTACAAAACCAAGAACGCTAGCGCACTTACCGTGCACACGCAACACAGACTAACGATTAAACATGCTGATTAACAAGATGATTAACAAGCTAACGATTCGAGATTTTTTACAGACAATCAGGCGTTTTTCGCGTATATTTTATTTTGCTGGTAATGTAGTCATTGAGAATTTGATATTACAAATTTGATCTAGCTTTAAAGTGTTTAACGCGTTTAAAGGAGAGTGGCAAAAGATGGATCAGCGTAAAGCAAACACTGATGCTAACGCAGATAAAACACTTGAATCACCTAACGAATTGGAATCTGAGCTATCGATAGCAGATATTTCCAAACGTCACTCTAATCCTAAACGCTGGATACTCTACTTTGCAGTGCTTCTAGCAGCAATAGTCATTCCATATTGGATAGGTAGAACATTAGCAGTACAACACACTTCATGGGTTGTTCAACATTATTCTGGTTTAACACCACAAGGCGTTGTGTTTATAGCATGGGTTACAACCGTTGCAACAGCTACAACACTAGCAATGGCATTAATAGAGTCTAAAAAATGGCTGTGGAGATTTTTATTCGTTATTTTTCTAACGATTGAACAATTTATAAGCGGCTTATGCTTGCTAAGACTAAGCTTTTGGTACTCAACATACGTCGTTTATGGGTCTGCAGCTGGACTAGCTAATGCAGCAAACCTTGGAATAATATCTGCAGGATTTGGCGTTGCTGTATACGCTGTTTTATTCGTAGGACTACTTGTAATAGTGCCTAAAACATCACGCTTAAATGTGCTGACTTGCAGCTGGGCATCATTTATAATGTTCTATACTATTGAAGTCTTAGCGATTCTTGTGGTGATTTTTGGCGGATTTATGACAGCAATGTAGCTTCCACATATGCATACTAAATGTGTGCACTATATGAAAATACAAATAAGCATTAGGCGCATTATTATTGACATTTAAACGTTTTTTGCAACACTCCATACTGGTTTAGCATTGTACTTTTACGCACCTTGTAGTACAGTGTGCAGAGTTGTTGTAGAACAATGGGGCTATAGCTCAGTTGGTAGAGCGCTTCGTTCGCATCGAAGAGGTCGTGGTTTCGATTACCATTAGCTCCACTAAGCCCACTGCATTCATTCCACCGCAGTGGGCTTTTTCTTTTCTTACTTACTATTGCGCGATTCCTTGTTTGCTGTTGCGCGAAGTTTGAGTATTTCTCTCCTCGCAAGTCCCGTCGCTACGCTCCTCTTTTATTGCTCGTATAGAAATACATCAAACCTTCTGAATATCTAAAACTTTTGCGTATCTTTCATCACCGAGATTCTCGATTTTTCTTGCTTCTTCAGCGAATCACCATTTCATGCTGAGGTTCGCTTCATC
Organism: Gardnerella sp. DNF00476; assembly: GCF_049262735.1. Taxonomy (NCBI): domain Bacteria; kingdom Bacillati; phylum Actinomycetota; class Actinomycetes; order Bifidobacteriales; family Bifidobacteriaceae; genus Gardnerella; species Gardnerella sp. DNF00476. The sequence continues at coordinate 1,013,094 of NZ_CP058401.1, read as the reverse complement.
CGCTGCAAAAAATCTCGAATCTCCACCGCACCTAGTGAATCCTTAAACATCAAATATCGCCATTGTCAAATATATTTTCAATTGAATCAATTAACGGATCTGCTTGGCTCATTATTTGCTTAACTCTATTGTCAACGTTTTTATTTTGCGACTTTATAGATCGCGCTAAATCTAACGCGTCGTCAAAAATATTTTCAATACTATCTTGACTAACAGCATAAGACTTAAATAAACTAATCCACGATTTTAGCGAATTAAAAACAAGTTCACACGCATCTATTTTTACAATCTCGTTCTGATTTTTCTTAGCATTTTCAATAAAATTATGCAATTTCGTAATATAATCAACATTTTGCGGCTTGTATTTTCCTTCCGCATAAGATGCAAAGCCTAAATACTCACTTCCAATCGAATAATACATTGATGCCAACTCATAGTCTCTTGATTTAACACCTTTTAACGCTTCTTTAAACCATTCAGACGCTGCTGTTATGCGAGTTTTTCTATTTGAATCACTAACTTCTTCCCCGTTTTCAACGCTATAGTACCAATATGCTTTGCCCACGGATAAGCACAACTCATACCAATCTTCAGATTTTTTAAGCATGTTTTTATACTCATTGATCAATGCTGTAAAATCTTCTCTTTCATCAAGAGTCCACCGAAAATCTTCAATTTGATGCACTAAAAGTCTGAGTATTGGTTGAATGGAAAGCGGCTGAATATTGGCATTAAAAAGTTTTATTTGCAATCGCATGGCTTGCTTAACATTTTGAATCACCTGCTTAGAATCCATTGATTTTGCCGCTGTTCTCATGTAGTTTTTATATTTTTCAACATCACTTATTTTCTCTATAGCATTCTTGTTTCTTTTTTCATCATTGTCACGAGTCAGTTGCACATAATCATTTTTTCGACTACTTATTTGACTATTTGATGTTAAAGAATGCAATGATGTTCCTATCAAAAAGCAGCCAACAACAACCATCAGTATGCAGCAAATAATTTTGATTACAATATTTCGATAACTATTCCTACCACTCTTTTTATGAGTATTTTTACGCATACTCCTACGACTACTCTTACGCCTATCGCGACGATTATTCTTATAATGATTTACACGTGACCTGATATTTTCTATACCCTCTACGCCAGAATCTAAATTGTCTCCTAAATAATTTTCTAAGCAATCCTCTAGCGACTGAGCAAATTCTTTACAATCCGCATAACGCTCCAAAGGATTTTCTAACATGGCTCGCATTAAAACAGCTTGAAGATCGTTAGCAAAACCACCATCAGCTAAGTCGAAATTAGTAAAGTGCTTTGTAGCATCATAATGCTCTGAGTTTTCTGAGTCTATAGTCTTATTATCAGAAAAACATTTACCCGTAAGAGCAAACCACAATGTAGCACCAAGAGAATACACATCAGTAAAAACGCCTATTTTGGATTCAGGCTTAAAAAGTTCTGGAGCAGCAAATCCACGAGTAGCAAAACGCGCATCTTGTTTAAATCTGCTTGGTTGCACCAACACACCATCTTTATTTTTAATTTCTAATGCAGATCCAAAGTCAATTAAATAAACTTTTGAATCCGCACCAAGCATAATGTTAGATGGTTTTAAATCACAATAAACAATAGAAGGATTAAGTGAATGAAGATATTGCAATAAGCCACACAATCGTATACCTAAATTACACACTTCGGCAGGACTCATAACACCTTCTTGTAAAATCATTGATTTTAAAGAAAATCCGTCAACATAGTCGCGAACAGCGTATGCTCTGCCATTCTCCTCAAAAAAATCAACAATTCTAGGTATAGAAGGATGATTGCAATGATTTAAAACCTCAACTTCTGCGCGCAAAGACTGCAAAATCAAGGCTTTTTTATCGTCATCAAAATCAGTAGCAGTTTCTTTTATAGCCCACTGCTTATGAAGAACATTATCTACCGCAAGATAAACAGTAGATGTTCCTCCAGCTCCAAGTTTTCCGAGAATCTGATATCTTCCGCCCACACAAACCATATTTGCCGCACTTTCATAAAATCAAAATGACAATAATCCTGTGCTGCAAACTTTATAGACTAATTTGCGTATTGAAAATACTTATAGAACAATGTGTACCAAAGCCATCAAAACCCTAGAAAAATAAGGGAAAAGTTATCCACATTGCTCACATTGCTCAATCAATATCCGCGCCAAGAGCAGTCAACTTACCGCGGAAATCTGCATAACCACGGTCAATAAGCGAAATACCCTTAACGTTAGATGGACCCTTAGCTGCAAGAGCCGCAATAAGATGACTAAAACCGCCTCGCAAATCAGGAACATCAATATCTTGACCAGTAAGAGGCGTCGGACCAAAAATCACAGCAGAATGCTTGTAATTTCGCTGCTGGAATCGGCAAGGAAGAGAACCTAAGCACTCGCGATACAACTGAATCATAGCGCCCATTTGAACAAGTGGTTTTGTAAACCCAAAACGATTCTCATAAACAGTTTCGTGAACAATACTCAAACCTTTAGCTTGAGTTAAAGCAACAACAAGAGGCTGCTGCCAATCAGTCATAAAACCAGGATGGACATCGGTTTCAATAGCAACAGGATGCAAATCACCACCCGGATGCCAGAATCGAATACCGTTATCCGTAACGTCAAACTGACCACCAACTTTACGGAACACGTTTAAGAAGGTCATCATCTCTGGCTGAGTAGCCCCTTTAATAAACACGTCACCATGAGTTGCGAGCGCCGCCGAAGCCCAAGATGCCGCCTCAATCCTATCTGTTAAAGCCGTATGATTATAGCCTTGAAGCTTATCAACGCCCTCAATCCTAAATGTTCGATCAACGTCTACAGAAATAATAGCGCCCATTTTTTGCAAAACAGCCACCAAATCCATAATTTCTGGCTCAATTGCAGCACCCGAAAGCTCTGTTTTACCTTCTGCAAGCACGGCTGCAAGAAGAGTTTGCTCAGTGGCACCAACCGATGGATAAGGTAGATGAATTTTAGTGCCATGCAAACCGTTAGGAGCAGTAATATGAATACCATCCTCATGATCTTTATCTACATTCGCACCAAGTTTACGCAAAGTTTCAAGATGGAAATCTATTGGACGCCCTCCAATATTGCACCCACCTAAAGCTGGGATAAAAGCCTCACCAAGTCTGTGAAGAAGCGGACCAGAGAAGAGAATCGGTATTCTAGAAGATCCTGATAATGTATCTACGTCTGCAACATCAGCAAGCTGAACATTGCTTGCGTCAATACTAACAACGCCTGCAGCACCATCGACATCTACGTTTACTCCATGCAAACGCAGCAAATCAGAAACAACGTGAACATCTCTGATTTCTGGAACATTCTTTAACACGGATTTCCCAGGAGCAAGCAAAGCTGCAACCATTGCTTTACTAACAAAGTTTTTTGCACCACGAACTTTAATAGCTCCGTTAAGCGGCTTGCCACCTTCTACATGCAAAACGTCTGCAGCGTCAATGCCACTTTCGTTCTGTTCAGCCGTATTATGCGCAGACACATTTACCTCTTTCGTTTGCAACTAAAACTAATCACTATAATACCGACATGCGTGCCAATAACACATACCAATTCGAGCATTAACCAAGCTACTTTGCTGCGCGAGACCGCCATCTTCTCAATAGCCTTGCAAAAAGCGAAGGTTTTTGCAATAAATCTACTTCTGGCAAATCGTGATCGCAATCCGCGTTTAGACCATAAGTATACGCCTTTTTAGACGAAGGTTTTCCAACTAAATCACCAAATTCAAGCATTTGCGTTCTAGGCTCGTATGGGTGACGTATGTCAAATTCGATAAGTCTTGCACCACATTTAGATGCAGCTGGCCCATAAGATCCAAAACCACACGTTGCAGTAGACATAAGTAGCATATCCGAATCTTTACAACGTCCAGCAAACGCGTTTCTGTGATCATGCCCTGCGCAGAAAGCGAAAGTGCCAATCTTTTGCAAAATATCATATTCCCCACTGTCTTTATCTGGGCAACTCACACCTTCTCCAAGATAACCATCTGGCAAAACGCGATTATCGTCTAAAGCATAATATCTCCCAGCAAAACGCCTGTACCCCTCGATCGCATGTTCCTGAGACGCATAATCTTTAGAAACTTCACGCATTAAACCATAGTATTGAGGAAGAGGAAAATGCTGGAAAACACAGAATTTTGGAGGCGATAACTTTGGCAAATTTCTCAAAAAATCAAGTGCCTTATCCGAAGGTTTCCCATAACCTCCACTCTTCTCATAGTCTCCAGAATTAACCAAAACTAATGAAAATATAACATTTTCCTGATTCACATCCATAACTGGAAGCGCAAACGTACCAGCTTCACAAGGAAAAATAATTTGATTTGGCAATATGCATTTAGTGGATTGCAAAGCTGCAACATTGCAACTAGAAGAATCATAATTATTCGACTTGTTTTGCGAAGAACGGTTCATGCAACCCTTAAACTCTTGATACAAAGAATCCAATTCTTCATTGCTTAACCCACATTGAAAATCATGGTTTCCGTAAGTCAGCGCCCATGGAATTGAACGATCTTCCAAAGGCTGCACCATACGCTTAATGTGCTCAATAACTTTTTTTCGCGTTGCATCTAGTTTTTCTGCATACGACTCATCCTTAGGTGAGTAATTATCAGAAAATCGTCCTGAGGAAGAGTCGAAAGCCTCCGAAGACCAGCGTCTGCGTACAAATGTATCCGCAAAATCTTTAACATATCCAGCAATTTGATTACCCGTAAAAATCACAATATCTGGCTTAACAGCATCACAAGCGGACTCTATAAGTCTAATTGTATCTTTGCTAATTTTTGGAGCATCCTGAACATCTGCAAACTGCAAAACACGAAATTTGCCAGAAAGATGGAATTGCAATTTACCTAATCGTGCAGAAATAGACATCGGCAAATTAGCCGATTCAGAAGAATTAGCCGATTCAGAAGTGGGTAAAACTTTAAACTCATCGCTATTCGTAGATTCTGCAATTTCTGACATGATTCAAGCATACGGCACATCAGAGAACAGTATCAACAAAAGATTTAACAAAATTCAAAGAATTTAACGCTAAATTATTAAGACTGCACTCGAACTACAGAAAAATAAAAAAATATACACAAAAATGGCGAAACGTAGAGATTTTTTACAAGATTTTCAGGTAATTCACAGGCAATAACATCTTTGTCTTAAGTAAAGGATGCCTATTATAGAGACATCAAGGAAAAAGCAAATCAACATAACGAATGATTTGCAAGAACCAATAACTGAACCTCTCTTCTTCTCTTCTCTTTCATAACCCCGGGTTAATAGCTCGGGGTTTTTGATTAAATTATAAAAAATTACATTACAAAATTACGGATTATTCCCCCCCCCCCCAAAAAAAAACAAAACAAAAGTCGGGATGCAGCAAACACCACACCCCGACTTATGCACTGATAAAATCAGATACGCGCAACAATCACAAAACGCGCATTAAAAATCAAACAATAGGCTCTACCTGGTTAAATCCAAGCTCCACAGGAGTTTCGCGACCGAAGATAGAAACAAGAACCGTAAGCTTCTGCGTTGTAGGATCCACATCCGATACCACGGCAGCCATAGTCGCAAATGGGCCATCGGTAACTGTAACTTGATCGCCAACCTTGTAAGCCACCTCAACGGTACGCTTACGAGCCGCAGCAGGCTTATCTCCAGCCTTCTTCAAAGCCTCAGACGCAATCATAGGAGCCATCATATCGATAACTTCCTTACGGCTAAGAGGAGCAGGCTCCTTAGATGGGCCAACAAAACCAGTAACGCCTTCAGTTTCGCGCACAATACGACGAGCATTCTCATCTGGCCACATACGAATAAGCACATATCCCGGGACGCGAACGCGGGTAATAACCTTCTTACCCTTGTCGGTGTGCTTTTCAACCTCTTCCATTGGCACTTCAATCTGGAAAATCTTATCTTCCAAACCAAAGCTTTGTACACGAGATTCAACGTTAGTTTTAACGCGCTTCTCGTAGCCAGAATAGGTGTGGAGAACGTACCACTTGCCTTCAAGAGTGCGCAAAGTCTTAGAGAATTCCGCAACAGCGGCAGCACCAGCATCTGTAGGATCAACTTCTTGCGCAGCGGAAGAATCGCCAGCAACCGTTTCAGCAGGCTCAGCAGGAGACTCGGTCTCACCAGCTACGTTTTCACTATTTTCAGAAGCATCTTCTACGACAACAGTATCTGCAGCATCTGCGTTCTCAACATTTGCAGCATCAACCGAAATATCAGCTGCGTCAAAATCCGCAAGATCATTCACAGAATCAACATTTTCGAGATTCAACTCGTCAGTCATATTCGCACACCCTCAAAATTCGTTGAAATCAGCCAAACAGCCACATAACAGACTTACCCAAACCGAAGTCCATAACAGTGACGAAAACCATCAAGAAAATAACAAAAATAAACACGGAAGCTGACCAAGCAAACAATTCCTTGCCGTGAGGAGCAACGACTTTGCGAGTCTCATCAATAGTTTGCTTAATGAACATGCCAATACGCATGAACAAATTCGGCTTCTTCTCTTTTGCCTTGGCCATGCTTGAATCCTTCGTTTGAAAATTGTTAACAATAAAACTGGCAGGGACGGCGGGACTCGAACCCACAACCTACGGTTTTGGAGACCGTTGCGCTACCAATTGCGCCACATCCCTAGGTGAACTTGCTAATCATACCTTAAAAAGATTGACTTGGCAAAACCGCCAAATAGATATGTTAGCGGAAGGGCAAGATTTAAGGGTTTTATTATGATTAGCGAGTGTCGCTAAACGCGCGGTTGCTGGCGACTTTTGCGCGCGTAAACAACGCGCTGGCGCCTTTAAAACGCGCTGCCGCCTTCAATCCACTGCTTCATACGCCTCATACCTTCGGCAAGCTGACTGTCTGCTAAAGCACACGAGAATCGCAAGTGGCCAGGCGCACCAAAAGCCTCTCCAGGAACAGCGGCAACATGCGCTTCATCAAGAAGCATTTGCGCAAGCACAGACGACGTGCCTGGAATCTTAGAATCCTTGCCCATCGGGCGATCAAGTAGTGCCTCAACGTTTGCAAACGCGTAGAAAGCTCCGTGCGAAAGAGGGCAAGTCACGCCATCAATATCGTTTAACGCCTGCACAATAGCCTTGCGACGAGCATCGAAGGAATCACGCATTTTTGCAACTTCATCTAAGGTCCCACCAACCGCTGCAAGAGCTGCTCGCTGTGAAATATTGGAAACGTTAGACGTCATGTGGCTTTGAAGCTTAATCGCAGCTTTTGCGACATCAAGCGGCGCAACCATCCAGCCAACACGCCAACCTGGCATTGCGTACGTTTTAGCAACACCGTTCAAAACAAGCAGCTGGTCGCGCACTTCTGGCACTTCTACGCCAATATACGACGTTTTTACGCCGTCGTAATGCAAGTGCTCGTAAATCTCGTCGGAAAGCACCCAAATATGGTGTTTTACAGCCCATTCGCCAATCGCGCGAATCGTTTGTGCGCTCCAAATAGCGCCTGTTGGATTAGAAGGCGAAGTTACAATAATCGCACGCGTGCGTGGGGTACGAGCCGCCTCAATCGCCTCAATATCTGGCTCAAAACCGCGATCCGCGCCAGACATAACAGGCACAGGCACACCACCTGCAAGTTTTACTGCCTCTGGGTAGCTTGTCCAATATGGCGCTGGGATTATAACTTCATCGCCATCGTTTAACAAAATCTGGCATGCTTCGTAAACAGCTTGTTTGCCGCCATTCGTTACAACAACTTGATTTAGGGAAACATCGTAGCCAGAATCGCGCTTGACTTTGCGCGCAATCGCCTCGCGAAGCTCTGGAAGACCAGCCGTAGCCGTGTACTTGTAGTTTTTTGGGTCTTTGCATGCGGCAGCTGCGGCTTCAACAATGTAGAGCGGCGTTGGAAAATCAGGTTCGCCTGCGCCGAAGCTAATAACGTCGATTCCTGCGGCTTTCATTGCTTTTGCTTTGCCATCTACAGCAAGCGTTGCACTCGGTGCCACTTTGTTAATGCGATTGCTCATAGAGCGCCATTGAGAGTTTGATGCATTTGCTGCGATTTGCAACTCGTTTTCTGCCATATTTGCTGCGATATTTTCTGCCATACTCTACAGTGTAACCATTACACGTTATTTCCCGAAAATGCACCAAGTGATGTAGAGATTCGAGATTTTTTGCCGCGAGCGAGGTGAGCCTCAGCGCCGAAAGGTGGTGACTCGCCGAGAGAGCAAGAAAAATCGAGAATCTCGGTGATTAAGCTATACACAATTGCTCAAGCATGTAAGAGGGCTGGGTGATTCTTGGTCGAACAGTATAAGAGCGGCAGCCGATACCAAATAATCCAATGATCAACCACTACAAATAAACTTCAACCAAAAAACAAAATCAAAGCCAAAACGGAACAACCGCAACTCTAGACTACACGTAATAGGCGGAGCGTTGTGAGACAAGAATTAGCCAGCCCTCTCGCAACAGTAGGTAAGAAAAACGCAAAAGCAAGCAAATGCTATAAAAGCACAAGATTATCGCGATGCACCACAGGATGCGCGTATTGCCGCCCCAAAGTCGCCTCTAAATCATCTGTTGTAAGCCCCATTACCTGCGGTATCTCATCTGAATCAAATGCAACTAGCCCTTTGGCTAAATGATTGCCATGCTCGTCATCAATCCACACTGGATCACTTGCAGAAAAGTCGCCAGCAACCCCTACGATTCCAGCAGCCAACAGGCTTGCTTTCCCTCCTCGAACGGCTGCAGCTGCACCAGAATCTACAATAATCGAGCCATGCGGATTAGACGCAAAACCAATCCAAAGTCTTCTGGAAGACGCGCGCGAATTTAGTGGCGCGAACACGGTTCCAACGGCTTTCCCCGATAGTGCGTCCTCCGCGTTACTAGCACATGTCAAAAGCGTTGGGATTCCAGAAACAGCAGCAACGTGCGCCGCATCCATTTTGGTTATCATTCCGCCTGTGCCTACACCCGAAATGCTGGAGCCAACTTTAACATCGTCTAGCGCGCGCGTAACATCTGGAACAAAACTAATCCGCTTAGCATCTGGTTCGCTAGGCGGAGCCGTGTAAAGCGCGTCAACATCTGTTAAAAGAACCAGCGCATCTGCTCGCACAATGTTCGCCACAAGCGCCGCAAGCCTATCGTTATCACCAAAACGTATTTCGTTGCTAGACAGAGCGTCGTTTTCGTTTACGATTGGCACAACGCCTAATTCCAGCAGCCTAAGCATTGTGCGTTGGGCATTACGGTAACGCGAAGGACTTATAGTAACGTCTGCCGTTAGTAGCATTTGCCCTACTCTTATGCCGAATTCCGCAAATGCTGACTCATATTGGTACATGAGCAAGCCTTGTCCAACTGATGCTGTTGCTTGCTGAGTAGGCACATCTTTAGGACGTTCATTAAAACCAAGTAGTCCAAATCCCGCTGCGATAGCACCAGAAGATACTAAAACTACATTAGCTCCAGACATTTGAGCACGGCTAATAGCCGTAACAAGAGCACGTAATTTTTGCACGTCTAAATGACCAGATAAGTCTGTAAGCGAGCTAGAGCCAACTTTTACGACTATTGTGTTCGCATTGCTAATTGAACGCCGAATCTCATCTTCGGTAGGCTCAACTGCCTTATTAATCATTTACTCACCACGTCCAAATAAACTCTGCTCATCGTGTTTGTCGTCATCTACCGATGGATCTGCCCAATGACCTTGCTTTCGCTCCGCCATCATCGCATCTCTCACAGCGCTCTTTGCATCCATCATCATGTGATAATCGCGTCTGCGCTCCGCATTCGTGCGCCTTGCACCTCTAGGGTCATTTGCTTCAAGTCGCAAGTCTTTTCCACGCGCACCCAAGCTAGCGCCGTCCAAACCTTCCGCACCTGCTGCAATGCTTGGATCCCAGTCGAAGCAAACCATGCGGTTTCCGCGACCAATCCTAATCTCGTCTCCTGGACGTGCACCCTTCTTGCGCAACTCGTCTTCCACACCAAGTTTTGCTAAGCGATCCGCCAAATAGCCAACTGCCTCGTCGTTGTCGAAGTTTGTTTGCACAACCCAACGCTCTGGCTTAGCGCCCGTAACAGTAAACCAGAAGTCGCCATTTTTGTCTTCTTCGCGCTCGATTGTAAAGTCGCTAGCACTTCCGCGGCCATCATCTCTGCGTCGTCTCAATGCTGGCTGTTCAAGCGGCTGAATAACAACTCGCTCTTCTTCTCGCGCTGCCTCTTGCTCAGCAAGCTTTTCGCGCATACTAGCCACCATCTTTCCAAGCGCAAAACCAAGCTCTTTCAAGCCTTCGTGAGACGCAGTAGAAATCTCAAAAACTGGAAAGCCCATTTTTTCAAAGTCGCTTCGCACAAATTCTGCCAACTCTTTTGCCTCTGGCACATCAATCTTGTTTAGCACAATAATTCGCGGACGCTCTGGAATCGGAATTGCTCCAAGCGGCAAATCCAACTTGTTTGCGTATTGCGAAAGCTCGTGTTCCAAAGCCTTATAATCGCTGATTGGATCGCGATTGGGTTCAAGCGTTGCGCAGTCGATTACGTGGGCGATTATTTCCGTGCGCTCAATGTGGCGCAAAAATTCTAGCCCAAGCCCTTTTCCTTCGGAAGCTCCTGGGATCAATCCTGGCACGTCTGCGATTGTGTAGCGGTATTCACCAAAGCTGACCACACCAAGGTTTGGAACAAGCGTTGTAAACGGATAATCTGCGATTTTTGGTTTTGCAGCGCTGATTGAAGCTACAAGACTTGACTTTCCTGCAGACGGGAAGCCCACTAGCGCGACGTCTGCTATCGACTTTAGTTCTAGGATTACGTCTCGTTCTTCGCCAGGTTCGCCTAGTAGTGCAAAACCTGGAGCGCGGCGAGTTTTATTGGCAAGAGCGGCGTTTCCAAGGCCTCCAGCACCTCCTGCTGCGACTACGAATGTGTCGCCTACATGTTGCAAATCAGCCAAAACGTTGCCTGGCTTTTTTTGCGCGCCCGATGCACCCTTCGCCTCAAAAATTACGGTTCCGACTGGCACTGGCAACATAAGGTCTTCTCCTTTGGAGCCGTCCTTTGTATCACCTAAACCCATTGTGCCACTCTGCGCTACGCGATGTGGCATGAATCGGTAGTCGAGTAGGCTGTTAGCGTTGCGATCGGCTACGAATATAACGCTTCCGCCATTTCCGCCATTTCCGCCATTTGGACCTGCAAGTGGCTTGTATTTTTCTCTGCGCACGCCTGCGGATCCGTTGCCGCCGTCGCCGCCTTTAACGTGTACCGTTACTCGATCTACAAAATCGCTCATAACTTTTACCTTACTTGATGCTCAATACTCGCCAGATTTGCCTGCGTTTGTTTACGTTTTGGTCGATCTTGGAAACAAACACAAGATCATTTCCCGATTTTGTAGCTCAAAACGCCAAAATCAACAACAAAAAACGTCAATACTCGCCAGATTTGCAAAAACAAAAAAGCCGCACCGAACGGGGTGCGGCTAGAAGATTAATGAGTTACTCAGGCGGTAACTACGTCTACAACCTTGCGATCGCGACGAATGCCGAACTTCACATTGCCGTCCACCAAAGCGTACAGCGTGTGATCCTTACCCAAAGCAACGTTCTGTCCTGCATGGAACTTGGTGCCGCGCTGGCGAACAATAATGTTTCCAGCCACAACAGCTTCTCCACCGAACTTCTTAACGCCAAGATATTGCGCCTGTGAGTCGCGACCGTTGCGCGAGCTAGACGCACCCTTCTTATGTGCCATCTTGCTGTCCTTTCAGGTTTATAACACCGTCAATCAGGCGATGGCCGTGATCTTGACGAGAGTCAACTTCTGACGATGACCCTTGCGGCGAGCCACGCCAGTCTTGTTCTTATACTTCATAATGCTAATCTTTGGACCCTTAGCTTCGTCGTTAAGAACTTCTGCCTTAACTGTGATCTTTGCAAGATCCTTAGCGCTTAAGGTCACCTTAGCACCGTCAACAACGAGCGCGACCGGGAATTCCACGGTATCGCCCTTCTTTGCATCGAGACGGTTTACGAGGATGGCGTCTCCAACCTCAACCTTCTCTTGATGGCCACCGGCCTTCACAATCGCGTACATAATTCGTTCCTTAGCTAAATTGAAAGCTTTACTATTGCCTCACGCGCAGCGTTGAACCTGCGGCAAGACACCGACTATCAAAATTACACCGACCCCTGTACTAACGTCAAGTCTTAATTCATAAAGTCGAAATAAGCAATAGACATTATTGTACTCGAGCCGTATACTTTGCGTCTATTTTTTAGTTTTCACTAGATTCTTGAGAGCTTTCTGTGGATTCTTGAGATTCTTGCGAATCATCAGATTCCTCAATTTTCCCGACTACCTGCGATTCTTCACTGCTTTCTGCAGATTCATTACTCGCATCTACTGCAGAAAAGTCGCCAGCAACCGAAGATTCATCAACACTGTCAACACCGTCAACAACACTATCGCCTGCATCGCCATTATTAGCAACGTCATCTGCATCTACAGCATTCACATCATTATTGTTATCGTCTTTATTATCGTTACCGTCTTTTTCGTCACTTTTGCGCAAAGACTCCTCCAAGAAAGCCGACGACGCTGCAGCGGCAGCAATACGCGCTAATTTGGCGCGAACATCCGCACTGGACTCCTGCTTAACCACAGGCATAGGGTCCGCAATACTTCCATGACCATGCTTATTGGTTTTAATAAACGGATCACCGCCCTTAAGCGCGTAAGGATCCGCATACTCCGAAGACACAGTCGGCTCGTCGTGAAGAATAAACCCACGACCCTTGCAAGTCGGGCACTCCTCCGAAAACGCCTCGACCAAACCCTGTCCAACGCGCTTACGAGTCATTTGGACGAGACCAAGAGATGTAACCTCCGCAACCTGATGCTTTGTGCGGTCGCGCGCAAGACACTCAACAAGACGGCGCAAAACAAGATCGCGGTTCGCTGGCATAACCATGTCAACGTAATCAATCATAACCATGCCGCCAATATCGCGAAGTCGCAGCTGACGCGCAATCTCCTCGGAAGCTTCCAAATTGCAGCGAGTCACAGTTTCTTCCAAAGACTTACCGCGACCAATAAAACGACCCGTGTTTACGTCAATCGTTGTCATTGCCTCCGTGCGGTCAATAACAATCGAACCGCCTGCAGGAAGATAAACTTGGCGTTCCATGCCCTTTCTAAGCTGGCTGTCGATTTGCCACTTGTCGAACACGTCTTTACCTTCATGCTCAGCAGGATCCCAATACTCAATCTTGCTGCGCAAATCAGGAGCCATCATCTCCAAGTATTCACAAATGCGGTCATACGCGCCCTTGCCTTCCACAATCATCTTTTGGAAGTCATCGTTAAATATGTCTCGAACAACACGAATAGCCACATCTGGCTCGCCTTGCAAAAGCTTTGGCCGCTTGCCATGCAAGAACTCTTCTCGCTTCGCTTCGATTCGTTCCCACTGTTTTACAAGCGATTCAAGGTCTTTTTCAATCGCATCTTCACTAGCACCATCTGCGGCGGTTCTAATGATTATGCCCATGTCTTTAGGCGCGATTTTGCTTACGATTGCGCGAAGTCGGCTGCGTTCACGGTCGGATAGCTTGCGACTTACGCCCGTCATAGCTCCAGACGGAACAAGCACAAGGAACCTACCAGCAAGCGTTACTTGAGATGTTAGTCGCGCACCCTTATGGCCTATAGGGTCCTTAGTAACCTGCACTAAAACAGGGTCTCCTGCCTTAAACGCAAGCTCCATTCTTCGCGGCTGTCCTTCTAATCGTGTTGTATCCCAGTTGACTTCGCCAGCGTAAAGCACGCCGTTTCGGGCTTGACCAATGTCTACGAATGCAGCCTCCATGCTTGGCAGCACATTTTGTACACGACCAAGGTAAATATTTCCTACTGTTGCAACTTCTTGAATATCAGAAACATAGTGTTCTACAAGAATATTGTCTTCGATTACAGAAATTTGCGTGTGACGATCGCGTTCACGCACAACCATAAGTCGGTCAACGTTTTCACGCCTTGCCAAAAAGTCTTGCTCCATAAGCAAGTTTTGGCGATTACGCTCCCTGCGATTGTCACGACGACGCTGCTTTTTGGCTTCAAGTCGCGTAGAACCTTCAATATCCGTAATCTCATCAATATACTGCTGTTTTCTAGATCTTCGACTAGACGAATCGGAGTCTATTGACACAAAACGCGATTGTGTGCTTTGTGAATTTTGCGAACTTTGCGAACTTGAGGAACTTTGAGACGAATCGTCAGAAGATTTCGACCTGCGACGACGGCGACGACGAGTGTACACTTCCTCGTCATCTTGAGATCGCAACTCGTCTGGATCTGGAATTAAATCGCGGTCTTCTTGAGAAACTTCTATTTCGTTTATGTCATAATCGTCAGCGTATGAAGAATCATCCGAAGATAGGTCGGATGTTGTTCTACGGCTTGATCTATCAGACTTATCTGCCCTATCTGTCCTATCTTCCTTATCTGCGCGAGACGGTCTGCGACGACGGCGACGACGGGTTATCATTTCTCCGTCTTCATCATCATTATTTTCTAAATCAGAAGTTTTTGCATACTTGCGGGTTGATTCAGAATCTACATCATTATCTGACTCAACACTATTTTCAATTCTTTCGTCAATTACATCATCGATTGGAGAATAAACTATGTCGTCGTATTCAAGGTCTTCTTCTATTTGCTCGACTTCTGCGGCGGCGCGTCTTTCGGCAGCGTTTAGTCTGCGATTCTTGCGTGACTTTCTATGATTTTGATCATCGTAATTATCCTGATTGTCACGATTCTTACGACCATTATTGTTATTCTCGCTATATTTGTCACCATTATCTTTGTCAAGGTTAGCTTTATCAAAATTATCTTTATCAAGGTTAGACTTATCCAAGCTATCCTTATCCAGATAATCTCGATTATTTCTACTTATTCTGCTATCGCTTCTATTATCATTTTCGTTTAAATCTTCAGGATTTGCACGATTGGATCGATTCGCGTGATCAGAACGATCTGCACGATCTGCACGATTTACTCTGGAGCGCACACGAATAACACGCGTATCATCTTCAGATTCAGAATCATAGTTATCGTCAAAATTGTTACGATTATTGCGATTTTTGCGACTACGTACTCTACTTAAATCCTCGTCTTCATTGCGATTCTTCCTGTCATTCCTGCCAGAACGCGTTTTACGCAACTTTCGTGAACTGCGACTATTATCTTTGTCTAAATCATCTCGACTGTTTTCTCTATCGCTTTCATTTGCATCATCGTCGTAATCTAAATCGCGCATACGACTATTGTTTTCAGGCAAACGATGAGGTAAAACAGGCTCCTGAAAAAGTAGCGATGTTATCGGCCTTACAGGAGTTTGGTGCTCAACAACACTTTCAGATTCAGTTTCCTCAGAGCGTGTATCGTAATCGTTTCCGCCTTGTACGTGTAGTTTCATCGATTCGCCAGCTGCTCCTGCAACTCTTACAACGCGTCTTCCAGCACGCCTGCGTCTTGTGCTTGACGCTGCGTCTTGCGAACCTGAAACCACATTGACAACACCTGCTGTAACGGGTGATGTAACAGTTGAAGCAGCTGCTGATCTTTGCTCGTCAGCTGCGTTAGTAGATTCGTTCGCGCTTGAATTTGCTGCTACGAATGAAAGATTTTTATCTTCATTTTTATCATTATTGGCTTCGGGCACGGTGAAGCCTTCTCGTGTTACTCTGGGCACTATGCTCCTAGCGAAGCTCTGCAATAGTTTCGCGCTCTTAGCCTGAAGAATGCACACGCTTATGCGAGCCACCCCTAAGGCTATCAATAAAGTCTAGCTGCACGACAGCGGACACCAGCCTCGCCCAAAATCATGCGTGAAAATCACGTGAGGGGATCGACGCCGTCGAATGCTCTGGCGGCTTGCAGCGCCACCGTTTTCTAGTATGCCATATTGCAACGTCAAATAACATACGCCAATAAAAGTCGATTGCGCATTACCCACAATCCAAAAATCAGCGCTAAAATCGTTTTCATGGGTTTAATCAGTGCTATGCAAGGCTTTTGCGTAATTGGCATCGTCATTGCCGCAGGGTACGTAACCGCGCGTCTTCGCATCGGCGGATCGCAAGCACAAATGGTGCTTAATCGCGTAAGCTTTTTTGTTTCAAGTCCTTGTTTAATGTTTGCAATACTTGCAAAAGAGCCAATTTTTGAGATTTTCCACTCGTCAATTTTTGTTGCGTTTTTCTCCGCAATGATTGTTGGCGTTGCATTTATTCTGCTTAATCGCCTGTTTTTCCGTCTTCCTGCGGCAGATTGCACAATTGGCGCGCTTAACTCGCTTTACTTAAACTCAAACAACATTGGCTTGCCTGTTGCAACTTATATTCTTGGAAATCCCGCGCTTGTTGCACCGATTTTAGTTATGCAGCAAGCTGTTTTTACGCCTGTGGGACTAACGGTTTTAGACGTTACAACTACTGGAAAGTGCTCGCTTAAACGCATTGCTCAACAGCCGCTTAAACAACCACTTTTAATTGGTTCACTTGGAGGAATTATTATTTCGGCAATTTCCGCAAAAATTGGCTATTTTCCTGTTCCGAATTTTCTTTATGACCCGATTAAAATGATTGGCGATTCAGCGGTTCCTATGATTTTAATGGCTTTTGGAATGTCACTTTACGGCAGCAAGCCGCTACAAAAAGATTCTAATCGTGCTGCTATTGCGACTGTTGCTATTCTGAAAAACTTGATTATGCCAATTATTGCGTTTTTATTGGCTTATTTTGTTATGGGTTTCCGAGGTGCCACTCTTTACGCGTGTGTTGTGCTGGCGGCGCTGCCGACTGGTCAAAACGTGTACAATTACGCTGCAAGATACAATGTTGGCTTGAGTTTTGCGCGCGATGGAATCCTGTTTTCTACGGTTACGAGTCCGATTTGTATTGCGTTAATCGCAGCAGTTTTAGGGTGACTAATCCTCCCGCATTTGTTCCCTATTTAAGCAAATATAACTACAAACACTGGCAAAAATAAACAAACACAAAAAAAATGCTTCCGGTTTTGAAAGCCCCTAGTAGCAAACAAAACCGAAAGCAACAACACTCAACACCCAAAACCCAACAAGCTAAACGAATCAACACTGGGAAGAAAAGAAAAACAATAGCAAACCAATGTTAAAACAATAAAACCAAAGAGAATCGGGAATAAACCAGTGTGATGCTTCCCTACAAAACACCACACCAGTCGTTGAGCGCAAACCCTAAATAAGGTGGTAAATAATGCTTAGTGACGCATCTTGCGAACAGCAGCACCCATACCAGCAAGCATAGAAGCAGCCAAAGCAGTCAAAGCAACACCAACACCAGCATTACCAAGCTTCTCGCCAGACTTACCATGACCATTGCCACCCTTAGCAGCAAGCTCACCCTTAGCAGCAGCCTTACCAGCAGCAGACTGAGCCTTAGCAACCTCAGTCTTCTTAGCAGAAGCCTGAGCAGCAGGACCAAACTTACCATTCAAAGCATCAGCATAAATCTGCTTCGTACCAGGAACAGCTGGGAAATCAGCAGCCAAAGGATCAGAAGTCACAACAGGAGGAAGAGCAGCAGGATTCACACCCAAACGAACCGCATCATTATAAGCATCCTTATACTCAGCCAAAGCCTTGTTATAAGCAGCAACAGCAGCGAAAGCAGCATCACGAGCAGCATTAAACTCAGCTTCAGCCTTCTGCTCAGCATCAAAAGCACGCTGCTCATGAGCATGAGCACGGTTCAAAGCATCACGAAGAGCAGTTTCCTTAGCAGAATTATTCTCACCAGAAGCCAAGAAATCAGTCAAATCCTGGTTAGCCTTCTCAGCAGCAGCCTTACGAGCAGCAAGCTCAGTCATAGTCTCAAGAAGAGTCTTCCTCTTAGCAGCATAATCAGCCTTCTTCTCAGCAAGATTATTATCAGCCTCATCCAAAGCAAGCTTAGCCTTATACACGTAATGAACAGCAAGCTTCTTCTTAGCAGCATCAGACAAGTTCAACTTACCAAGATCCTTGATCTTCTGATCAGGAGTGGTAGTATCGTCCTTCTTATCATCCTTCTTAGGAGCCTGCTTGTCGTCCTGCTTTGAATCCAATGAATCCTCAGTGTACTCGCTGCTACCAAACACAGCCTTCTTCACAGCCTGATACTGAGCCTCAGTAATCTTGCCATCAAGCAAATCATTGTATGCCTTACCAAGCTTCTCAGCACGAGTACCAGCATACTGAGCAAGCAAATCAGGCTGGAACTCATCTACCGTAGGATTCGCAATACCACGCTTACGAGCTTCAGCAGCAACGCCCTCAGCAGAAGAATTATTCAATGTATCGTTTGGATAATCAAGAAGACGGTGAGATTCTGCAGCGTCTTGTTCATCCTCAGCTTTTTGCAACATGGCTTTAAGCTCTTGGTAAGAGCTTGTTTTAGAGGTGCGAATATTATTTGCTACAAAACCAAGTCCACGCTGTTCTGCCTCTTGAGCTAACTGAGTACGCTCAGTATCAGTAGCAGGAACTTTTGCAGCCATTGCTGGGGTTGCCATTGCGAAGCCGGCAAGCAAAGTTGCGCCAGCAGCGAAAGCGGCGATAGCCTTCTTATTCATCATTTTAATTTCCTTTCTTCTTCTCCTCCGCGCAGGTACACGAAGAAAAATCTTAAACATCCAACAACATTCAAAACATTGCGGATAACCACCATCTAGAGCATCTAGCTAGCAGCTGTTATTAACATACCCCCCCCCCCGTTTAAAAAAGTCAAGAGGCAACCACATAAAACAAACAGAAAAAAATAATGTCACACACAAACTAATCCACAATAAAAACTATTTTCACCATAATATTTGCGGATTAACACTAATAAAACCGTAAAAACACATTATTTCAAGGTTTTTAAAGAATTTTCCCAGACTTTTCTCAGGAAACTACTCAGACAAGAACACTAACACTATAAAACCATTGAAAAATCAACATTCCACACAACCCACACACGCAACACGCCGACACCCCACCACTCTTCACTCTGCAATCTCTTCTCCCGCATTTGTTCCCCTTTTTAGCAAAATAGAAACAAACACGGGCGCGACGACCTGCCTTCGCGCTCAAAGCGTAGCGCGCGAAGGCAATTCGGAGCGCTGAGCCGCTCAAACGTAAAGTCCAGTGGACTTTACGCGAGGCGAAGACGTGAGCGCGCTGTAACGCGCGAGCGATTTTCCCGAGATTGTTTACGTATTTGGAGATTTTGGAAACAAACTCGGGATAAAAATAGGCGAAAACAGGCGACATATTAAAAGCATTTATTAATTAACACAAAACCGTTGAAAACACTACTGTTTTGCCATAAACATTTCACAAAATCAGTGGTAAAAATATGCTGGATTTTCACGAAAATCAAGGTATGATTTCTCTAAATCTTCACGAAATCAATGGTACCGCTCGATTTTATATTTAACACAAAATAACGCAAAATGGCGCAATACATACAAAAAGGTCTTTGCACACATTACGCACAAAGACCTTTTTATATTAGTCCTACTGTATTCAGCACCATTCAGCACTAAACACAAGCGGTAGCTTAGCGACGAATCTTACGGAAGGTTGCACCAGCACCAGCCAAAACGCTAGCAGTCAAAGCAATAAAAGCAATGCCAACACCAGAATTAGGCAATCCTTCACCCTGAGTAGCAGTACCATTCTTCACAGTAATATCAGTCCAACCAAGCTGATTGCCCTGCTCATCAACAAGAACAACCGTATGCTTGCCAGAATAACCAGCAGGGAACATGGCATCAAACTGAGGCTTACCATTAACCAAGCGAACAGTCACATAATCCGTACCCTCAGCACCCTTAAGAAGACGAGGACTAGAGTAAATGAACGCATAAGCTTTTGCGGAACCATCACGATTCAAACGATCAAGGAACGCCTGGTTAGAAATGCTCAAAGTCACTCTATTAACAGCGCCAGCACCAGCAACATTATTAGTGCCAACCGTAATCATGCCCTTCAATTCTGGCAACAAGTCAGCAACAGAAGCTGGAGCAACAGGAACACCAGCATGCGCAGACACAGGAGCAGACACAGGTGCTGAAGCAGGTGCAGAAGCAGGAGTTTGAGCGGACGCAGATGCAGAAGCAGCGGATGGAGACGATGAAGCTGCAGCAGGAGTCGATGCGGATGGAGTTGTTACAGATTGAGTCGAAGACGAGGATGGAGTGCTGTCATCATCAAAAGATGGCGTCTCATCCGACGGCTTCGAAGGAGTTGGAGTCACAGGATTAGACGGAGTCGTATGATCTGGATTCACTGGATTCACAGGCTTTGGAACAACTGGATCTGTATTCTTCTTACCACCAACAAGCTCACTCACATCAGCTGGAGCAAGCTTATAGTCAGCAACCTTATCGCCGTCAACCTGTGCTAGAGCATCATGAACGTTAAACTTTGGTGCTTGAGGTTCTTCCTTCTTAGGATTCTGAACTTCTTGAACCTTAGTTTCTTGCTTTACAAGCAATTCCTCAGCCTTAGTTACGCCCTTATTAGCAGCCTTGAGAAGGTTTTTCTTGCTCTGGAGCTGCTTTTGCAACTTTCCAAGCTCCTCAGCAGCCTTATTATACTCTGATGAGCCTGCTGGGCCAGTCTGTTCCTTTGCCAACGCGTCAAACTTTGCTTGAGCGGTCGCAACCTGACCTTCAAGAGTCTTAACATCGTTACGAATGGTTGCAGCCTGAGTGTAGGCCTTAACCATGCTCGTAGCCTTATCGTTCAATTCGCTGAAAGAACTGGCAATCTTTTGAGCGTTTTCTAACTGTTCTTGAAGCTTCGTCTTTTCAGCACCAGTAGCCTTAGCAACCTTAGCTTGCAAAGCCTTAACACTACCTTCTGCCATCTGCTTCAAAAGTAACGCGTTCTGAGCCTTCTGGTTGGCTAAATCTTGAGCCGCCTTAAACTCGGCATCTTCTTTAGTAGTGTCAACCTTTGGTTCTGGTGCTGGAGGAGTCTGAGGGTCAGTCTTATGTTCGTCTGGGTTGACTGGAATCTCTGGCTTAGTATCATTGCCGTTCGGGTCATGGTCCTCATCAAACATGTGAGGGTAGAACTTTGGCAATGGCTTATCACTACCATTATAATTCTTATGAGTATTATACATTTGGTCGTAATAATTCTCATACTCATTTTCAGTGTTCTGGAGCTGGTCCCATTCCGAACCAGAGCCATAAATATCATCTTCTGGCTTAACGGTTGGAGTAGTTACTGGGGCTGGCTTTGGAGGGTTGTTAGGAACTTCGTCAGGGTATCCAGCTGGGGTTGTTACAGGATTATTAGCTGGAACCTCGTCAGCAAAGGCGAAGCTACCGACGAATCCGCAAGATACCACGATTGATGCGGCAGCTATACCAGCAATCGCTTTCTTATTCAACATGATCTTCCTTTCTTCTTCCTTCTCACGTATAAACGTGCGAAGAGAGCAATCGCAAGAATACAACTGAATATTCTCGAAATCTCATCCATAAAAACATGGACTATCAGCACTTAGAATACCCCCCCCCCGTAGTCCTAAATCAATATTTTCACACAAAAACACGCGTCATTTTTTACACAAAATTTGCGCAAATCAGCCGAACGGCTACTAATAGCCGTTCGCTCCGACCTGCCTTTTCGCTTAGAGCGTAGCGCGAAAAGACAATTCGGAGCGCTACACCAATCCACACATATAAAGTGGTAATATTATGCAATTCAAATCTTTTCTAACGCTAAGCTGTTTAGGAGCAAACACATAACTCGTTCCAATTCTTTTTGAAAACTTCGCCTTAAATTTATCAAGAGAAACCGTTTTGAACACATTTCCAGATTTAACTTCAATCGCAGATATACGCATTTTGCCAGCAGAATCCAGAAAAGCTTTAGAAATCAAAAAATCTATTTCCATAGTATTTTCCGAATTTTCTTTATCTCTATTTGAATAGAAAAATAGGCGATGCCCAGATGCTATTAGCTGTTGAGCAACAACGTTTTCAACTAGCATTCCTTCATTAATTGAGATTTTTCCAAATAAAATTTCTTTATAAAGATCATTAGACGCAATACTACTATCTGAAAGTATCATAGAAGCCAACAACCCAGTATCAGCCATATAGCATTTTACTAACGCATCATCCGCATTAAGATTCAAGCCTACATTTGGATCTGTAGATTTGTAGCAATTATTTGTAATACTCGCATCCGAAAGCCAAAAAAACGCATCCTTATAATCGCGCATACGAGCATTCTTACCCAAAGACGTAATCCTATACCTTTTTTCATGCCTAGAAAGCTGTGCTGGTATTCCATCAAACACAGCCATAACTTTCATTTCATACCCTTTTGCAAACTTTGCAGCATCCTGCCTATAGAGTGAGAGAATACGACGCTTAACCCTATCTACTCGAGCAAAATCCCGCGAAGCAACATATTCATTTACAGACTGCGGCATGCCACCAACTAGCATATATTCTCTAAAAAGTCGCATCGCTTTTTTATGTAAAGCATCTGGCAAAGGATTTAACTCATCAAATGAACTCTTAATAACAGTCGATAGATTTTCTTCTCCACAAGCCCACAGAAATTCTTCAAAATCAAGAGGATACATGCGTTCTTCTTGTTCTTCAGACGGAATCACTATTGTTTCAACATTATGTTTAATCGAAAGTAACGAGCCAGTCTCTATATAGTCGTATCTACCATCTGCAACTAGTTGTTTTATAAATTCTCTAGCCTGTGGGAAAAATTGCACTTCATCAAAAACCATTACCGATTCGCGATTATAAAGTTTCACACCATACAGTGCAGATATGTACGTAAAGAAAGTGCTTAAGTCTGAACGATAATCTTCAAATAACCGAAGCGCATCTTTTGAAGCTTGCGAAAAATCAATAAGAATATAAGATTTGTACTCATTTCTTGCAAACTCTTCAACTATAGTGCTTTTCCCAACTCTTCGAGCACCCGTTACCAAAAGTGCTGTTGAACCGCGATCAGCATTCTTCCAATCGAGCATTTTTTGATAGAATTTTCGCCTTAACATATAACACCACTTTTAATACCACTTTTAATTAACACAAAACCGTTGAAAACACTATGTTTCATAGTATATATTTCACGAAAACCAATGTCAATATATGCTGATTTTTCACCAAATCAAGGGTAAAAATATGCCGATTTTTCACGAAAATCGATGTACTATTTCTCTAAATCTTCACGAAATCAAGGGTATCGCGCGATTTTACATTTAACGAAAACTAGCAAAAGCTGGAAGTCTACTTCTAAGTTAAACTATCAGGTAAGCTGCGCTAATGTCTTCGCTTGTGCTGAAAGCACACCGTGCTTTCAGCCTGAGCAAACTCAATTTTTTAGCACAGAATCCAAACTCTTCATTCCAGAATTATTCAAATTCTCAAGAGATAAAATCTGCGTTCGCGCCAAATTTCTAAGTTCCACCATACTTACCAGATTTGGAAACTATGCCAATAGCATTTGTTGATTCTACCCATCTTTTAGGAGATAAAGTAAAAGCATTAGAACCAGCCTCATTCTTAAAGGAGTCGAATTCGACCCCTTTAAAATTCGGGTTGTTAATACTCTCCCACAATCCCAAGAATTCAATAGTATTCTTCACTCTCAGCCAGTTTTTCACAACATCTTTAGGCTCTTCTTTGTTTTTATATCTCGCAATATCGGTTAAACTAACGTAATCATTCATAAAATCTTCCGTATAAACCTGAATTGTAAAGCCTTTTGCCTTAATAATATCTTTTTTAATATTTGACGCATTAGACATAATTTCCCCCTAATTTTTACGCAAATCTACGCAAATAGTTGCTTTATTTGATTTGTTTACTTTATTTCTATGCACTTAACACAAAACCCATGAATCACAAGCAAAATTACAGAATCAAGCACAAGTCACAAAACATCTAACAACTAGCAGAAAACTAGCATGCATCAGCGCATAAACATAATTCTATAAGATTTCACAGATAAGAATCAACAAACTCGGATTATGATACAAACACACTACAAGGTTGCATAGGTTACACCAAGTGAGGTAGAGATTCGAGATTTTTCGCAGCGGATGAAGCGAACCTCAGCATGAAATGGTGATTCGCTGAAGCAGCAAGAAAAATCGAGAATCTCGGTGATGAAAGATACGAAAAAGTTTTAGATATTCAGAAGGTTTGATGTATTTCTCTCCTCGCAACTCCCGTCGCTACGCTCCTCTTTTATTGCTCGTATAGAAATACATCAAACCTTCTGAATATCTAAAACTTTTTCGTATCTTTCATCACCGAGATTCTCGATTTTTCTTGCTGCTTCAGCGAATCACCATTTCATGCTGAGGTTCGCTTCATCCGCTGCGAAAAATCTCGAATCTCTACCTCACTTGGTGTAACCTATGCAACCTTGTAGTGTGTTTGTATCATAATCCGAGTTTGTTGATTCTTATCTGTGAAATCTTATAGAATTATGTTTATGCGCTGATGCATGCTAGTTTTCTGCTAGTTGTTAGATGTTTTGTGACTTGTGCTTGATTCTGTAATTTTGCTTGTGATTCATGGGTTTTGTGTTAAGTGCATAGAAATAAAGTAAACAAATCAAATAAAGCAACTATTTGCGTAGATTTGCGTAAAAATTAGGGGGAAATTATGTCTAATGCGTCAAATATTAAAAAAGATATTATTAAGGCAAAAGGCTTTACAATTCAGGTTTATACGGAAGATTTTATGAATGATTACGTTAGTTTAACCGATATTGCGAGATATAAAAACAAAGAAGAGCCTAAAGATGTTGTGAAAAACTGGCTGAGAGTGAAGAATACTATTGAATTCTTGGGATTGTGGGAGAGTATTAACAACCCGAATTTTAAAGGGGTCGAATTCGACTCCTTTAAGAATGAGGCTGGTTCTAATGCTTTTACTTTATCTCCTAAAAGATGGGTAGAATCAACAAATGCTATTGGCATAGTTTCCAAATCTGGTAAGTATGGTGGAACTTAGAAATTTGGCGCGAACGCAGATTTTATCTCTTGAGAATTTGAATAATTCTGGAATGAAGAGTTTGGATTCTGTGCTAAAAAATTGAGTTTGCTCAGGCTGAAAGCACGGTGTGCTTTCAGCACAAGCGAAGACATTAGCGCAGCTTACCTGATAGTTTAACTTAGAAGTAGACTTCCAGCTTTTGCTAGTTTTCGTTAAATGTAAAATCGCGCGATACCCTTGATTTCGTGAAGATTTAGAGAAATAGTACATCGATTTTCGTGAAAAATCGGCATATTTTTACCCTTGATTTGGTGAAAAATCAGCATATATTGACATTGGTTTTCGTGAAATATATACTATGAAACATAGTGTTTTCAACGGTTTTGTGTTAATTAAAAGTGGTATTAAAAGTGGTGTTATATGTTAAGGCGAAAATTCTATCAAAAAATGCTCGATTGGAAGAATGCTGATCGCGGTTCAACAGCACTTTTGGTAACGGGTGCTCGAAGAGTTGGGAAAAGCACTATAGTTGAAGAGTTTGCAAGAAATGAGTACAAATCTTATATTCTTATTGATTTTTCGCAAGCTTCAAAAGATGCGCTTCGGTTATTTGAAGATTATCGTTCAGACTTAAGCACTTTCTTTACGTACATATCTGCACTGTATGGTGTGAAACTTTATAATCGCGAATCGGTAATGGTTTTTGATGAAGTGCAATTTTTCCCACAGGCTAGAGAATTTATAAAACAACTAGTTGCAGATGGTAGATACGACTATATAGAGACTGGCTCGTTACTTTCGATTAAACATAATGTTGAAACAATAGTGATTCCGTCTGAAGAACAAGAAGAACGCATGTATCCTCTTGATTTTGAAGAATTTCTGTGGGCTTGTGGAGAAGAAAATCTATCGACTGTTATTAAGAGTTCATTTGATGAGTTAAATCCTTTGCCAGATGCTTTACATAAAAAAGCGATGCGACTTTTTAGAGAATATATGCTAGTTGGTGGCATGCCGCAGTCTGTAAATGAATATGTTGCTTCGCGGGATTTTGCTCGAGTAGATAGGGTTAAGCGTCGTATTCTCTCACTCTATAGGCAGGATGCTGCAAAGTTTGCAAAAGGGTATGAAATGAAAGTTATGGCTGTGTTTGATGGAATACCAGCACAGCTTTCTAGGCATGAAAAAAGGTATAGGATTACGTCTTTGGGTAAGAATGCTCGTATGCGCGATTATAAGGATGCGTTTTTTTGGCTTTCGGATGCGAGTATTACAAATAATTGCTACAAATCTACAGATCCAAATGTAGGCTTGAATCTTAATGCGGATGATGCGTTAGTAAAATGCTATATGGCTGATACTGGGTTGTTGGCTTCTATGATACTTTCAGATAGTAGTATTGCGTCTAATGATCTTTATAAAGAAATTTTATTTGGAAAAATCTCAATTAATGAAGGAATGCTAGTTGAAAACGTTGTTGCTCAACAGCTAATAGCATCTGGGCATCGCCTATTTTTCTATTCAAATAGAGATAAAGAAAATTCGGAAAATACTATGGAAATAGATTTTTTGATTTCTAAAGCTTTTCTGGATTCTGCTGGCAAAATGCGTATATCTGCGATTGAAGTTAAATCTGGAAATGTGTTCAAAACGGTTTCTCTTGATAAATTTAAGGCGAAGTTTTCAAAAAGAATTGGAACGAGTTATGTGTTTGCTCCTAAACAGCTTAGCGTTAGAAAAGATTTGAATTGCATAATATTACCACTTTATATGTGTGGATTGGTGTAGCGCTCCGAATTGTCTTTTCGCGCTACGCTCTAAGCGAAAAGGCAGGTCGGAGCGAACGGCTATTAGTAGCCGTTCGGCTGATTTGCGCAAATTTTGTGTAAAAAATGACGCGTGTTTTTGTGTGAAAATATTGATTTAGGACTACGGGGGGGGGGGTATTCTAAGTGCTGATAGTCCATGTTTTTATGGATGAGATTTCGAGAATATTCAGTTGTATTCTTGCGATTGCTCTCTTCGCACGTTTATACGTGAGAAGGAAGAAGAAAGGAAGATCATGTTGAATAAGAAAGCGATTGCTGGTATAGCTGCCGCATCAATCGTGGTATCTTGCGGATTCGTCGGTAGCTTCGCCTTTGCTGACGAGGTTCCAGCTAATAATCCTGTAACAACCCCAGCTGGATACCCTGACGAAGTTCCTAACAACCCTCCAAAGCCAGCCCCAGTAACTACTCCAACCGTTAAGCCAGAAGATGATATTTATGGCTCTGGTTCGGAATGGGACCAGCTCCAGAACACTGAAAATGAGTATGAGAATTATTACGACCAAATGTATAATACTCATAAGAATTATAATGGTAGTGATAAGCCATTGCCAAAGTTCTACCCTCACATGTTTGATGAGGACCATGACCCGAACGGCAATGATACTAAGCCAGAGATTCCAGTCAACCCAGACGAACATAAGACTGACCCTCAGACTCCTCCAGCACCAGAACCAAAGGTTGACACTACTAAAGAAGATGCCGAGTTTAAGGCGGCTCAAGATTTAGCCAACCAGAAGGCTCAGAACGCGTTACTTTTGAAGCAGATGGCAGAAGGTAGTGTTAAGGCTTTGCAAGCTAAGGTTGCTAAGGCTACTGGTGCTGAAAAGACGAAGCTTCAAGAACAGTTAGAAAACGCTCAAAAGATTGCCAGTTCTTTCAGCGAATTGAACGATAAGGCTACGAGCATGGTTAAGGCCTACACTCAGGCTGCAACCATTCGTAACGATGTTAAGACTCTTGAAGGTCAGGTTGCGACCGCTCAAGCAAAGTTTGACGCGTTGGCAAAGGAACAGACTGGCCCAGCAGGCTCATCAGAGTATAATAAGGCTGCTGAGGAGCTTGGAAAGTTGCAAAAGCAGCTCCAGAGCAAGAAAAACCTTCTCAAGGCTGCTAATAAGGGCGTAACTAAGGCTGAGGAATTGCTTGTAAAGCAAGAAACTAAGGTTCAAGAAGTTCAGAATCCTAAGAAGGAAGAACCTCAAGCACCAAAGTTTAACGTTCATGATGCTCTAGCACAGGTTGACGGCGATAAGGTTGCTGACTATAAGCTTGCTCCAGCTGATGTGAGTGAGCTTGTTGGTGGTAAGAAGAATACAGATCCAGTTGTTCCAAAGCCTGTGAATCCAGTGAATCCAGATCATACGACTCCGTCTAATCCTGTGACTCCAACTCCTTCGAAGCCGTCGGATGAGACGCCATCTTTTGATGATGACAGCACTCCATCCTCGTCTTCGACTCAATCTGTAACAACTCCATCCGCATCGACTCCTGCTGCAGCTTCATCGTCTCCATCCGCTGCTTCTGCATCTGCGTCCGCTCAAACTCCTGCTTCTGCACCTGCTTCAGCACCTGTGTCTGCTCCTGTGTCTGCGCATGCTGGTGTTCCTGTTGCTCCAGCTTCTGTTGCTGACTTGTTGCCAGAATTGAAGGGCATGATTACGGTTGGCACTAATAATGTTGCTGGTGCTGGCGCTGTTAATAGAGTGACTTTGAGCATTTCTAACCAGGCGTTCCTTGATCGTTTGAATCGTGATGGTTCCGCAAAAGCTTATGCGTTCATTTACTCTAGTCCTCGTCTTCTTAAGGGTGCTGAGGGTACGGATTATGTGACTGTTCGCTTGGTTAATGGTAAGCCTCAGTTTGATGCCATGTTCCCTGCTGGTTATTCTGGCAAGCATACGGTTGTTCTTGTTGATGAGCAGGGCAATCAGCTTGGTTGGACTGATATTACTGTGAAGAATGGTACTGCTACTCAGGGTGAAGGATTGCCTAATTCTGGTGTTGGCATTGCTTTTATTGCTTTGACTGCTAGCGTTTTGGCTGGTGCTGGTGCAACCTTCCGTAAGATTCGTCGCTAAGCTACCGCTTGTGTTTAGTGCTGAATGGTGCTGAATACAGTAGGACTAATATAAAAAGGTCTTTGTGCGTAATGTGTGCAAAGACCTTTTTGTATGTATTGCGCCATTTTGCGTTATTTTGTGTTAAATATAAAATCGAGCGGTACCATTGATTTCGTGAAGATTTAGAGAAATCATACCTTGATTTTCGTGAAAATCCAGCATATTTTTACCACTGATTTTGTGAAATGTTTATGGCAAAACAGTAGTGTTTTCAACGGTTTTGTGTTAATTAATAAATGCTTTTAATATGTCGCCTGTTTTCGCCTTTTTTATCCCGAGTTTGTTTCCAAAATCTCCAAATACGTAAACAATCTCGGGAAAATCGCTCGCGCGTTACAGCGCGCTCACGTCTTCGCCTCGCGTAAAGTCCACTGGACTTTACGTTTGAGCGGCTCAGCGCTCCGAATTGCCTTCGCGCGCTACGCTTTGAGCGCGAAGGCAATTCGGAGCGCTGAGCCGCTCAAACGTAAAGTCCAGTGGACTTTACGCGAGGCGAAGACGTGAGCGCGCTGTAACGCGCGAGCGATTTTCCCGAGATTGTTTACGTATTTGGAGATTTTGGAAACAAACTCGGATAAAAATAGGCGAAAACAGGCGACATATTAAAAGCATTTATTAATTAACACAAAACCGTTGAAAACACTACTGTTTTGCCATAAACATTTCACAAAATCAGTGGTAAAAATATGCTGGATTTTCACGAAAATCAAGGTATGATTTCTCTAAATCTTCACGAAATCAATGGTACCGCTCGATTTTATATTTAACACAAAATAACGCAAAATGGCGCAATACATACAAAAAGGTCTTTGCACACATTACGCACAAAGACCTTTTTATATTAGTCCTACTGTATTCAGCACCATTCAGCACTAAACACAAGCGGTAGCTTAGCGACGAATCTTACGGAAGGTTGCACCAGCACCAGCCAAAACGCTAGCAGTCAAAGCAATAAAAGCAATGCCAACACCAGAATTAGGCAATCCTTCACCCTGAGTAGCAGTACCATTCTTCACAGTAATATCAGTCCAACCAAGCTGATTGCCCTGCTCATCAACAAGAACAACCGTATGCTTGCCAGAATAACCAGCAGGGAACATGGCATCAAACTGAGGCTTACCATTAACCAAGCGAACAGTCACATAATCCGTACCCTCAGCACCCTTAAGAAGACGAGGACTAGAGTAAATGAACGCATAAGCTTTTGCGGAACCATCACGATTCAAACGATCAAGGAACGCCTGGTTAGAAATGCTCAAAGTCACTCTATTAACAGCGCCAGCACCAGCAACATTATTAGTGCCAACCGTAATCATGCCCTTCAATTCTGGCAACAAGTCAGCAACAGAAGCTGGAGCAACAGGAACACCAGCATGCGCAGACACAGGAGCAGACACAGGTGCTGAAGCAGGTGCAGAAGCAGGAGTTTGAGCGGACGCAGATGCAGAAGCAGCGGATGGAGACGATGAAGCTGCAGCAGGAGTCGATGCGGATGGAGTTGTTACAGATTGAGTCGAAGACGAGGATGGAGTGCTGTCATCATCAAAAGATGGCGTCTCATCCGACGGCTTCGAAGGAGTTGGAGTCACAGGATTAGACGGAGTCGTATGATCTGGATTCACTGGATTCACAGGCTTTGGAACAACTGGATCTGTATTCTTCTTACCACCAACAAGCTCACTCACATCAGCTGGAGCAAGCTTATAGTCAGCAACCTTATCGCCGTCAACCTGTGCTAGAGCATCATGAACGTTAAACTTTGGTGCTTGAGGTTCTTCCTTCTTAGGATTCTGAACTTCTTGAACCTTAGTTTCTTGCTTTACAAGCAATTCCTCAGCCTTAGTTACGCCCTTATTAGCAGCCTTGAGAAGGTTTTTCTTGCTCTGGAGCTGCTTTTGCAACTTTCCAAGCTCCTCAGCAGCCTTATTATACTCTGATGAGCCTGCTGGGCCAGTCTGTTCCTTTGCCAACGCGTCAAACTTTGCTTGAGCGGTCGCAACCTGACCTTCAAGAGTCTTAACATCGTTACGAATGGTTGCAGCCTGAGTGTAGGCCTTAACCATGCTCGTAGCCTTATCGTTCAATTCGCTGAAAGAACTGGCAATCTTTTGAGCGTTTTCTAACTGTTCTTGAAGCTTCGTCTTTTCAGCACCAGTAGCCTTAGCAACCTTAGCTTGCAAAGCCTTAACACTACCTTCTGCCATCTGCTTCAAAAGTAACGCGTTCTGAGCCTTCTGGTTGGCTAAATCTTGAGCCGCCTTAAACTCGGCATCTTCTTTAGTAGTGTCAACCTTTGGTTCTGGTGCTGGAGGAGTCTGAGGGTCAGTCTTATGTTCGTCTGGGTTGACTGGAATCTCTGGCTTAGTATCATTGCCGTTCGGGTCATGGTCCTCATCAAACATGTGAGGGTAGAACTTTGGCAATGGCTTATCACTACCATTATAATTCTTATGAGTATTATACATTTGGTCGTAATAATTCTCATACTCATTTTCAGTGTTCTGGAGCTGGTCCCATTCCGAACCAGAGCCATAAATATCATCTTCTGGCTTAACGGTTGGAGTAGTTACTGGGGCTGGCTTTGGAGGGTTGTTAGGAACTTCGTCAGGGTATCCAGCTGGGGTTGTTACAGGATTATTAGCTGGAACCTCGTCAGCAAAGGCGAAGCTACCGACGAATCCGCAAGATACCACGATTGATGCGGCAGCTATACCAGCAATCGCTTTCTTATTCAACATGATCTTCCTTTCTTCTTCCTTCTCACGTATAAACGTGCGAAGAGAGCAATCGCAAGAATACAACTGAATATTCTCGAAATCTCATCCATAAAAACATGGACTATCAGCACTTAGAATACCCCCCCCCCGTAGTCCTAAATCAATATTTTCACACAAAAACACGCGTCATTTTTTACACAAAATTTGCGCAAATCAGCCGAACGGCTACTAATAGCCGTTCGCTCCGACCTGCCTTTTCGCTTAGAGCGTAGCGCGAAAAGACAATTCGGAGCGCTACACCAATCCACACATATAAAGTGGTAATATTATGCAATTCAAATCTTTTCTAACGCTAAGCTGTTTAGGAGCAAACACATAACTCGTTCCAATTCTTTTTGAAAACTTCGCCTTAAATTTATCAAGAGAAACCGTTTTGAACACATTTCCAGATTTAACTTCAATCGCAGATATACGCATTTTGCCAGCAGAATCCAGAAAAGCTTTAGAAATCAAAAAATCTATTTCCATAGTATTTTCCGAATTTTCTTTATCTCTATTTGAATAGAAAAATAGGCGATGCCCAGATGCTATTAGCTGTTGAGCAACAACGTTTTCAACTAGCATTCCTTCATTAATTGAGATTTTTCCAAATAAAATTTCTTTATAAAGATCATTAGACGCAATACTACTATCTGAAAGTATCATAGAAGCCAACAACCCAGTATCAGCCATATAGCATTTTACTAACGCATCATCCGCATTAAGATTCAAGCCTACATTTGGATCTGTAGATTTGTAGCAATTATTTGTAATACTCGCATCCGAAAGCCAAAAAAACGCATCCTTATAATCGCGCATACGAGCATTCTTACCCAAAGACGTAATCCTATACCTTTTTTCATGCCTAGAAAGCTGTGCTGGTATTCCATCAAACACAGCCATAACTTTCATTTCATACCCTTTTGCAAACTTTGCAGCATCCTGCCTATAGAGTGAGAGAATACGACGCTTAACCCTATCTACTCGAGCAAAATCCCGCGAAGCAACATATTCATTTACAGACTGCGGCATGCCACCAACTAGCATATATTCTCTAAAAAGTCGCATCGCTTTTTTATGTAAAGCATCTGGCAAAGGATTTAACTCATCAAATGAACTCTTAATAACAGTCGATAGATTTTCTTCTCCACAAGCCCACAGAAATTCTTCAAAATCAAGAGGATACATGCGTTCTTCTTGTTCTTCAGACGGAATCACTATTGTTTCAACATTATGTTTAATCGAAAGTAACGAGCCAGTCTCTATATAGTCGTATCTACCATCTGCAACTAGTTGTTTTATAAATTCTCTAGCCTGTGGGAAAAATTGCACTTCATCAAAAACCATTACCGATTCGCGATTATAAAGTTTCACACCATACAGTGCAGATATGTACGTAAAGAAAGTGCTTAAGTCTGAACGATAATCTTCAAATAACCGAAGCGCATCTTTTGAAGCTTGCGAAAAATCAATAAGAATATAAGATTTGTACTCATTTCTTGCAAACTCTTCAACTATAGTGCTTTTCCCAACTCTTCGAGCACCCGTTACCAAAAGTGCTGTTGAACCGCGATCAGCATTCTTCCAATCGAGCATTTTTTGATAGAATTTTCGCCTTAACATATAACACCACTTTTAATACCACTTTTAATTAACACAAAACCGTTGAAAACACTATGTTTCATAGTATATATTTCACGAAAACCAATGTCAATATATGCTGATTTTTCACCAAATCAAGGGTAAAAATATGCCGATTTTTCACGAAAATCGATGTACTATTTCTCTAAATCTTCACGAAATCAAGGGTATCGCGCGATTTTACATTTAACGAAAACTAGCAAAAGCTGGAAGTCTACTTCTAAGTTAAACTATCAGGTAAGCTGCGCTAATGTCTTCGCTTGTGCTGAAAGCACACCGTGCTTTCAGCCTGAGCAAACTCAATTTTTTAGCACAGAATCCAAACTCTTCATTCCAGAATTATTCAAATTCTCAAGAGATAAAATCTGCGTTCGCGCCAAATTTCTAAGTTCCACCATACTTACCAGATTTGGAAACTATGCCAATAGCATTTGTTGATTCTACCCATCTTTTAGGAGATAAAGTAAAAGCATTAGAACCAGCCTCATTCTTAAAGGAGTCGAATTCGACCCCTTTAAAATTCGGGTTGTTAATACTCTCCCACAATCCCAAGAATTCAATAGTATTCTTCACTCTCAGCCAGTTTTTCACAACATCTTTAGGCTCTTCTTTGTTTTTATATCTCGCAATATCGGTTAAACTAACGTAATCATTCATAAAATCTTCCGTATAAACCTGAATTGTAAAGCCTTTTGCCTTAATAATATCTTTTTTAATATTTGACGCATTAGACATAATTTCCCCCTAATTTTTACGCAAATCTACGCAAATAGTTGCTTTATTTGATTTGTTTACTTTATTTCTATGCACTTAACACAAAACCCATGAATCACAAGCAAAATTACAGAATCAAGCACAAGTCACAAAACATCTAACAACTAGCAGAAAACTAGCATGCATCAGCGCATAAACATAATTCTATAAGATTTCACAGATAAGAATCAACAAACTCGGATTATGATACAAACACACTACAAGGTTGCATAGGTTACACCAAGTGAGGTAGAGATTCGAGATTTTTCGCAGCGGATGAAGCGAACCTCAGCATGAAATGGTGATTCGCTGAAGCAGCAAGAAAAATCGAGAATCTCGGTGATGAAAGATACGAAAAAGTTTTAGATATTCAGAAGGTTTGATGTATTTCTATACGAGCAATAAAAGAGGAGCGTAGCGACGGGAGTTGCGAGGAGAGAAATACATCAAACCTCGCGCAATACCAAGTAAGGAGCGCGCAACACAAAATAGGAAATACGCTCGCACGCTCTAAGAGGAAAGGCAGGTCGTCGCGCAAAAAGCGGAAGCAACCGACGCGGAAATACCGCTCGCGCAGCCAAAGCACTCAGGCAGGTCTTCGCACAGCAAGAGAATCAAGGCGAGCGCGGAAAGACGGCCAATCCGTGCGCATCGCCGTAAGCAGCTTTAGCTTCGGAACATCGTCAATCGGCACCCACTTGATTTCCATACTCTCGTCGTCGTGCGCGCACGGATTCACACTATGCCCCGGCTTTTCAAACGCAAAAACCGTTGTATAACGCCAATTCCCGTGATTTTCGCAATACGCTCCAACAACATCAATGTCTTGAGACGTTATGTTAGCTTCTTCAAACGACTCGCGCAACGCACCCTCAATCGCAGTTTCGCCATCAGATATTGCGCCGCCAGGAATCCCCCACGTGCCACCTTCCGCGCTCCAAAGCGCGCGATGTTGCATAACAACGTGAGTCACGCGCCCAGTGGTCTCATCTCGCCTAGCAAGCAACACGCCAGCAGCGCCATTATGGCCCCAATGCTTGCGCCCGCAATCGCACATAACCCATCCGTCTCCTGGCTGATGCACGTTTTCTTTAGGCACTTGCGCGGAAGCAGGATCGTCCTTAATCGCCTCTCCCTCTAACTTGCGACTATTCCACAAATCTGGCCAAGCGTACCCAAAATCGCAAACCATCTGCCTTAGCAGCGGCAAGCTAATCCCAAGAACTCCATGCGGATCGCCCTGAATTCCCTCAATAAATGCCCCACCAAAGCCTTCTAGCGTAAAGGATCCCGCCACTTCCAATGGCTCGCCAGTTTCTACGTATGCGCGGATCTCCTCATCGCTCATATGCGCAAAAGTCACGCTTGCGCGGCTCACTTTGCACACTGTTTTGCCACTTTTCGTGTCGATTAAGCAATGGCCAGTAAACAATTCTCCAGTTTTTCCGCTCATTCGCTTAATCCGCTCAAATGCCACTTCAGGAGTATGCGGCTTGCCGTAGCATTCGCCGTCTAGCAAAAACATGGAGTCGCAGCCAACAATAAGCACACTATTGGAATCAGCGGAAGACTTATTCACGTGCGCAAAATCGTGAATATCAAAAGTCTTGGTAGGTACTTTTACGCCAGAAAAATCGCGAGTCTGTGCAGTATCTACGTTATGCGTTATATGCGATTGCGAATCGTTTGCCAAAGCGCTACTAGCAGTTTCAAAAGACTCAGATTTAGAAGATTCAGCCTCAGCTGCATCCACCTCAGCCTCCAGAGGATACCCCACAACCAAATCGCCACTAGCTGAAGCAGCCGTATCTGCCACAAGTTTCCACGCATTGTACACAGCTTGAGCTTTTGCTTGCGCCAAAATCGAAACGCGCTCCTCGGCGCTCATCTGCTCCACGCTAACACCTTGCGCATTTGCAGCATTACGCAACGCCGCTGGCTCATCTACCTCGCTCACGTGAATCACAGGAATCACGCCTGCAGCAGCCAACACCGCTCTTCTTGCAGGAGACTGAGAAGCCAAAATCAATGAAACTGTCATACCTTACTCTTCCTTTTTACAACTTCACACAAATTATTCGCGAGTTATTGCAACGCCAATAGAATCAACATGCACGTGCAAAACTTTCCAATCGCAGCCGCTTAAAAGCGGTTCTGCAATTTTTTCTATTCTTTCGCTTATATTAGTAGCGTTATTTTCATCTACGGTTGCTGGCGACTTTTCCTCATAGAACACCGCCGCGCAAGATCCAGCTCCAGAAATAGCAGCTGCAAACCCCTTATCTCGCAAAGCTTTTACTAAATCCCAAGTTGGTTGCATAAGACTTGCTCGGTATGGCTGGTGAATAGCGTCTTGAGTAGCTGTAAAAAGCAAATCGTTTCTAGAAAGAGTGGTTTTTGCGCAAGAGTTGGCAGAATCGCGAGAATCAGCAAACGCGTTAAAATCACCAAAATCGCCAAACGCAATCGGCAATAAGCAAGCGCGCGAAACGTTAAATACGGCATCTGCATATGACACTTTTTCTGGAAGCGCTTGGCGAGCCATTTGCGTTGAAAGAGTAAAGTTTGGCACAAAAATCGTTGCGCGAATTTGCTTAGAAACGCTGTATCGAACTGTGTGGAACTCATCGCCATTCTTCCAACTGGTTGTCAATCCGCCAAAAACCGCTGGAGCAACATTATCTGGGTGTCCTTCAATCGCAGCTGCAAGCTCAAAAATCGCCTGCTTATTAAGATTTCCATTATGCGCAAAAGCCCAAGCTGCAGCCACGCCCGAAACAATCGCACTGGCGGAAGATCCCATTCCTCGCGCTTGCGGAATGCGATTATGCGCTTCTAGAGTAAAGCGCAAATGCGGCAAGCCAAACGCTTCGCACGCTTTGCGAAATGCGCGAACAACAAGATGCGTCTCGTCTTTTGGCAACGTATCTTCGCCTTCGCCGTGAATAATCACGCGAACATCTTGCGAATCGTCAAGCGTATCATCAAGCGTAAAAACTAGCGAATCCGCATAATCAAGCGCAATTCCTGCAACGTCAAATCCCGACCCAAGATTTGCGCTGGTTGCTGGCACGCAAACTGACACACTGTTGCATACTGGTTTCATTTCACACCTTTTCCGTTCGAGCAGCCTACTTAATTACTTAATTACTTAATTACTCAATAATTACTCAATTACGCGATTACTTAATTACTCAATTACTTAATAATTCGCAAAGCAAGCGGTTTTGCACACACAACATCCACTTTTTGCAAATCAGCAAGAATTGCGCGCAAATCCGCCTCTGTACAATCTTTTACAAGCACACGCAAAGCGTCAGGACCGCCGATTCCGCAAGCTGGGCAATCGCCCTCGCCCTCATATTGAGTTTGGCAAAGCATAGGCAATCGTTCCGCGTTAACTCCATGCGCATCAAACACATCCATCACTTCGCTGCAAAGAGCAAGTGAAGTATCCTCCATGCTGCATCGCACAACAAAATCCGCACGAATCGAGCGCGTGGAAGCCAAAGATTTTGCGTTATACATTGGCACGCTGGCATCGCTGCAACCGCGCGCTATGTTTCTAGCAGCTCCAACAATATCTCCAACAACCGCGCTTGCTGTTGGCGCACCACCAGCGCCGCGGCCGTAGAACATAAGATCATCCGCCGCTTGCGCTTTAACAAAAACGGCGTTAAAGCTGCCATGAACGGAGGCCAGCGGATGCTCTTTGCTAACCAACGCTGGGTAAACGCTTGCGCTCACCAATCCACTCGAATCGCAAGCAACCGCTGCAAGCAGCTTAATCACGCGATTTTCTGCACTTGCCGCAGCAATGTCTTCAGCCGTAATCGCGCTAATTCCTTCAACACTAACGTCATCAATGCTTATTGGCATTTGGAATGCAAGTGTTGCAAGAATAGCAGCCTTGTTTGCTGCATCAAATCCTTCAACGTCTCCTGTAGGATCCGCCTCCGCGTACCCCTTTTCTTGAGCCGCGCGTAAAGCCGAATCAAAATCAAGACCGCGAACCGTCATCTCGTCAAGAATATAGTTTGTAGTTCCGTTTACGATTCCAAAAATTTGCGTGATTTTGTCACCTACAAGCGACTCTCTAAGCGGACGCAAAATTGGGATTGCACCTGCAACAGACGCCTCGAAACTTAAATCCACTCCGTTTTTTTGCGCGCAATCGTAGAGTTCTGGACCAAACTTTGCAAGCAATGCTTTGTTTGCTGTTACAACCGACTTTCCGCATTCTAGAGCGGTTTTTACAAATGTGTGCGCTGGTTCCAAACCGCCAATTAGCTCAACGATTATGTCTATATCTTCGCGTTCACATAATGCTAGAGCGTCTGCGCTTAGAAGATTTTTGGCAATCCATGGAGCGTCCACATCTTCTGGATGCAAGCATGCTACTCCTGCAAGCTCTAGCGGGGCGCCGATTCTCGCCGATAGTTCAGAGTTTTCTTCGACTATTAGACGCGCTGTTTGCGATCCTACTGTTCCGGCTCCTAAAAGACCCACGCGGATTGGCTCAGCAGAAAAGTCGCCAGCAACCAATCCATCACTATTTTCTGCATTTTCTGCATTTACCGTAACCATAAAATCGCCTCCAATACACTAATCAATCCCAAATAATCCCGTAATCCGAAATCACACTAAACGCGTTCTCGCTCACACAAAAAGCATTATCATATTCATAAGCACTGAAACCACAAGGAAACCCATAATGCCGACTGTTCCGTAAAGCGCCTTTATTCCAGCACTTCCGCGAATTTCAAGCGGCGAATCGTAGAATTCGAGATATTTTTTACTCCTTGCCAACAGCACAATTCCGAACACAAACATAACAATCATGAACATCGCGTAAAGACCTATAAACATGAATCCAGGAGCCAAATCCGCGATTTCTTGCGTTGTAAGATTCTCAACTTTAATTAAGTTCCCGTTTGAATCCATCATATTGTCGGAAATCCACATCGCTATAACGCTTCCTTGGAAGTTCACAATCATGTGCAAAGCAACGCTGTATCTAAGCTGCGATGTGCGCGCATACATGTAGCCGAACACAAGTCCCAGCCCAAAAGCGTAGAAGAACTGGAACATGTTCATATGGAACAACGCAAACGCCAGAGCCGAGAACACAATCGCGCGCTTTTCGCCATACACTCGCAGCCTGTCTATAATCTGCTTTCTAAACAGCCATTCCTCCACAACTGGAGCAAGGAAAACAACGAAAATCATGGTTTCCCATACGTTTCCGCCTGCCACTATATCTACAATCCTGTTTTCAGCTTTTCCGCCAGATATAAGCGCAGAAATCGCCAAACCTAGGTAGTTTCCTGCATACATTATCGGTACGCTCACTGCGAAAAATCCAGCAAACTGTCTGAATGTCATTGTGAATTTGCGTGTTTCTACCGCTGGCACTCGTCTTAAAACAAGCATCGCTATCGGCAACGCGATTAAGTATTGCGCAATGTCTGACGAAACGAAGGAGCTTAATGAAGGACTTAGAACACCTTTTGGAATGAACAAGCCTATAAGTTCACCTATTAAAATAGTTGCAAGAATCCAAACAAATAGGAATAAGCACAGCGATACACCAACATCTCCTTGACGTTTTCGCGCTAAATGGTACATGTCGTTATGCTGAGTTTTTCGCATTTTTACCTCTTCGTTTGTGTTTTAAGTTTTCTCTTAAACCTGATTTTATACAGACTTTAAGATTTGATATTTGCGCAAATTTGCACAAATTCTTCGGTTGCTGGCGACTAATCCTCAAAAACCATGATTTTTTGAAGTTTGTCTCAGTCTAAAATCACGCCTTCAATAAGTTTTGTGATTAAATCACCGTAGCTTATTCCTGTTGCTTCCCAAGCTTTTGGATACATGGAAATTGGCGTAAATCCAGGCATTGTGTTGATCTCGTTAATCATTACATGTCCTTCTGGAGTAACGAAAGAATCCACGCGACTAAGTCCTCGACCGTCCGCTGCTTTGAACGCTGCGAGCGCAGTATTGCGAACGCGCTGCAAAGTTTCTTCTGGCAGATTTGCTGGCACTTCCACGTGTGAAGCTGCGGAATCCATGTATTTGCTGTCAAAATCGTAGAACTGGTCTTCTCCAGCCTCGCGCTTGTCAAGCACAACTTCTCCAGGCCAGCTCGCTTTAGGCTCTTCGCCGTCGCGAGCGGCAAGAACCGCGCACTCAATTTCTCGCGCGTCAATTCCTTGCTCTATCAATACTCGCCAATCGTGCTTCGAAGCCTCAAAAACGGCATCTGCTAAAGCTTTAGCATCGCGCGATTCAACTTTTGTAACTCCAAAACTAGATCCTGCTCGGCTTGGTTTTACAAAAAGTGGATACTCGAGTTTTGCTTCTTCAACTTGCTCAAGAATTTCGTTTGCGTACGCGTCAAAGTGATTTGCGCAATCATTAGCGAACTTTCGCACATCCAGCGCGATTCCTGGAGCAACATCAATTCCAGCCGCCTTAAAAAGTTGCTTAGCGTAATACTTATCCATGCACGCGGCGGATGCCAAAACTCCGCAACCAACGTATGGAACTTGCATCATTTCTAGCAAACCTTGCAAGGTTCCGTCTTCACCGTTTGGGCCGTGAAGAACCGGAAAAACAGCGTCAATATGACCCAAACTTGTAAGCGTGCCATCTGCCTCTCGCACCAAAAATCCGTCGGCACCTTTAGCTGGGTCTAGCACAACATCGCGCGTCTGCTCGGTTTTTGTGATTACTGGCAACTCGCCTTGCTCCATGCGGAAGTTTCGCGGATCTTCGCCGCCAACAATCCACTCGCCTTGCTTTGTGATTGCAATACGTACGATTTCAAATCGACTTTCGTCTACAGCACTGAGTACTCCAGCAGCCGATATGCAAGAAATCGAATGTTCGTCTGCTTTACCGCCATACAAGAACACTACACGCTTTTTAGTCATTTTTTTCCTTTGAAAATTATTTTAATTATCTTAATCATTTTAATTATTTTGAATTATCTACGCGCACGGCTTATAAGGAATTTCACTACTCTTCGCAAACATCGTTATCGAAAAGCATTGCAAGCATCTCTTGGCACGATATTCCTTCTTCTAGCACACGAGCCATCGCACTTGCAAGCGGAGTAGCAACTCCTAAACGCTTACCCATTGAAACAACCGCGCTAGTAGTTGGAACGCCTTCAGCCACACCATTGCTTACGGCAGTTGCTTCTTCAACGCTCATGCCTTTCCCAAGATTTGATCCAAAAGTGTAGTTGCGGCTTAGCGGAGACCCGCAAGTTGCCACTAAATCACCAAAGCCTGCAAGTCCTGCGAATGTGCGCGAATCTGCGCCTTCTGCAACGCCCAATGCCGTCAACTCTGCAAGTCCACGCGTTTCAATCATAGCTGCTGTATTTTCTCCGTATCCTGCGCCTCGAGCCATGCCAACTGCGAGCGCAACCACGTTTTTAAGCGATCCACACATTTCTACGCCGATTACGTCGGTTGATACAAACGCCTTAAAGTAGCTGTTTGAGCAAGCTTTTGCCACCACTTCGGCATTTGCGCGATTCTCGCACGCCACAACCGCTGCCGCATGCTGCCTTAATGCCACTTCTTTGCTTAAGTTTGGCCCCGATAATGCTGCAAAACGGTTGCGCGGTAAGCTTAAAGCTTCGCACACAACTTCGTCCATACGCTTGCCTGTTGTGCGCTCAATGCCCTTCATAAGCGAAACAACAATCGCATGTTGCGGAATTTTGCCAGCAAATTCTTCGAGTGCAACGCGCGCAAATTGTGCTGCAATCGCAACTACTACAATGTCTGCGTTTGCTACAGCTTCTTCGCGATCCCCAGTAGCAGTCATGTTTTCTGGCAAACGCTCTACGCTTGGCAGCCTCACTTCGTTGCGGTGATTATCTCGAATGCCTTCCACAATTTGCGGCTCTATTGCCCACATTGTCACTTGATTTCCCGCGTCTGCAAGCACTTGCCCAAACGCCGTACCCCAAGCTCCAGCACCCAACACCGTAACGTTCATGTTTACGCCTAGCCTTTCGGTTTTAATCTATATACTTTTGTGATTTAAGTATTTACGATTTTATGTTTGCATACTTTTAATCAAACTATTGCATAATTCTACACAGCCCGCTTTACGGATGATTCACAAAAGTTTTACGGCTTAGTGAACCGCAAATTTACAGTCACTATTCTTTGACTCTCTTCATAAGTCTATAGTCAAAGTATCCTTCTGGTGCTTTTTCTCCGCGGATCTCTTCCATAATTTCCGTCATGCGTACGCGTACGCGACGAGCCAATTCGGCAGCAGACTCCATAGGCGGCAAATCACCCCAATTTTCCATATCTTTTAGAAGATCCGAATAATCAAGACGCGCATCGTAGCACATTACAACGTTCTTCTTTGGCCACGGCCACCAATGATTGATGCTTGCAGCACCCCATGTAACAGCGCAAAATAGCGGAATTTGATGCCCCAGCCTACGCGATGCTTCGAGCGCAATAACTCCGATTCCTGGCTTCATGCTCATAGGCCATTTTTGAGGGTCGCGCGTAACTGTTCCTTCTGGCCATACGCTAAGCGGCCTACCGTTTGTTAGGATTTTAATCGATTCTTCTTCGATTTCACGTGCTTTTCCGCTTCTGCGTGGAACTGGTTGCATGCCAACAAGCTGGAACCATTTTCCTAAGATTGGCCAATGCGCAAGCTCTGCTTTTGCCATGTATCGCGGACGTCGGCCTTGGTGGAATAGAGACGTCATTGGCACGAAAACGTCGAACATTGTAACGTGCGTGCAAGCGGTTATAAACACGTCTTCTTCTGGCACATTCTCTAATCCCCATGCGCGCACTTTGCAACGAGATCTAAGCACGCGAGACGTTCCTTCAAGGAGACGCTCAGTTGCCTTTGGATTTTGCGCGTTGATTTCTGCCGTATTTGGCGTCCGCGCGCCAGTTGGGTAGTAATAAGTAGGATCAACTAACTTGTGTGCTCGCGCTAAGCGTTCTACTTGCTCATCACTGAGCGGCTTAACTGCGCTTCTAGGCGAAGGCTTTCCTTTAGATACCATACGTCTATTGTGCCGCAAACTATAAACCGCAATTTTACGAAACGACTGATCGCAGTTTCGGCACAATCCTCGCCACCAACCCATGTTTAGGCGAGCACACCCACGCTAGAACAAACATAAAAGTCGCAACCAAAACGATTGTGCCGCCAGTAGCAGTGTCTAAACTCCAAGACAAGTACATTCCAAGAATCGAAGAAGCGCACCCAATAGCAGGCGCCAAAATCATCATTTTCCCAAGTCTGTCGGTAAGCAATCGCGCAGTCGCCGCAGGCGTAATCAAAAGCGCTAAGACAAGCACGTTTCCGATTATTTGCACAGATACTACTACAGCAATCGCAACTAAAACGTATAGCATTCCATCCAACCATGCTACTGGCAAACCCATTGCGCGGCTTGTTTCTCGATCCATTGAAACGCATACTAGCTCTTTGTGGAACATCATTAGAAGCGTTACGATTATTAGCCCTGTTATTGCTACTACAGCAATGTCGGAGTCTGGTATTCCTGTAATGGAGCCAAATAGGAACGATTCCAAGGATCCTGCATAGCCCGAAGCCTTTGAGATTACTACGATTCCCAGCGCAAATGCAGACACAAAAAATACGCCGATAAACGAGTCTTCGCGAAGTCTACGATTTTGGCTAAAGATTGATACGATTAGCGCGGTTGCAACTCCTGCGAGCGCGCCACCAAATAGCAAGTTTCCTTGCAACACAAATGCGATTGCGAGTCCTGGAAAAACGGAGTGCGCTACTGCGTCTCCAATAAACGCCATTCCGCGTAGCACTACATAGCATCCTACAACTCCGCATATTACGCTAGAAAGGCACGCTACTATAAGCGCTTTGAGTAAGAACCAAAGGTCTGGGTTTGTAAGGTCTTGTATAAAGTCGATTGGAGATAGCATTATTTTTCTACCACACTTTCATGCGCCATAACGCGCTCTACAGCTTTGATTAGTGGATTTTGCGCATCCACATGGAATGTTTGCACCCATTGATTTGCGTTTAACGATTCTGGAGCGCCGTCGCCCACTATGCTTCCGTCGAAAAGCATGATTCTAGAACACGAGTTTATAGATCCGATTATGTCGTGCGAGCTCATCAAAATCGCTTCTCCCGACTTTGCTAAATCCAAAAAAAGACTCGTGAGCAGCTCTTGAGTAGGCATGTCTAAGCCTGTAAATGGCTCATCTAAAAGCAACAATCGCGGCTGTCCTGCAAGAGCACGTGCAACGAGTACGCGCTGCCTTTGCCCGCCCGAAAGCTCGCCGATTGTGCGATCCCTAAAATCCGCCATTCCTGTGCGCTCAAGAGAAGCGAGCGCTATCTCGTAGTCCTCTTTTTTTGCGCGACGAACGTAGCCAATGTGACGAATGCGGCCCATCATTACCACGTCTAGTACAGAAAGTGGGAAATCCCACGCAATATCGTGGCGTTGTGGCACGTATCCAACGTTGTTTACTCGCGAATTAATCAAAGATTCACCGCTTTTATTAGCGTGCACTTCGAGTTTTCCAGTATGCGGAATCAAACCCATAATCGCGCGGAAAAGCGTTGTTTTTCCAGCTCCATTTGCACCAAGAAGTCCCACAAATTCGCCGCTTTTAATCGTAAACGAAACGTCTTTTACAATCGTGCGACT
This sequence comes from Gardnerella sp. DNF00476, assembly GCF_049262735.1. Taxonomy (NCBI): domain Bacteria; kingdom Bacillati; phylum Actinomycetota; class Actinomycetes; order Bifidobacteriales; family Bifidobacteriaceae; genus Gardnerella; species Gardnerella sp. DNF00476. Next base: position 968,109 of record NZ_CP058401.1, on the reverse strand, counting down.
GCCGTAACTTACGATTAAGTTTTGCGCGCTTATAACAGTATTTTCGTCCATATTCGCGTCCATATTTCCCTTATTAATCTTCATAAATTCAACTTCAATCTCACTTCAAGCACTTCGCTAAAGAATCCGCGTTCGCTCGCATCATATCCGCGTAAGTTCGCACTTTAGAATCGAAAGCATCTCCATAAATCGGGCACACTTTTACGTGCGCTTGCGCTGCCAACTCCTTCAGCACAGACGAACGCGATATTAAATTTGGCTCCAAAAACACAGCTGGAATCTCTAAATCGCGCAAAATCTGCTGCAATCTACGCCTATCTTGCACGCTCGGCTCGCTCGAAGGATTAATCGTTACAAATCCTGCAATATTCACGCCGTAAGTTTTACCTAAGTACGCAAAAGCGTCGTGCGTTGTAACTAAATTGCGCTTCTCTTTTGGTATTGACGCCACTTTTTTGCGCATATACGCATCTACGTCTAACAACTTGTTAATGTATCGATCCGCATTTTCGCGATATTTACGAGCATTTTTAGGGTCCACTTCGCAAAGGCGATCTGCGATTGTGCGCACGTATGCTATGCCATTTTTTACGGATTGCCACAAATGCGGGTCAATATCTCCGTGAACGTGCTTTCCTAAAACTGCTTGCGGCAGCTGATAAATCTTCTGCCTTGCAGCTCCCAAAAACCTGTATCCTTGTTCGGCTGGTATCTCTTTTAGCGCGTTAGTTGGCACTTCTACAACAACATCGCGCGGCGCATAATACACACGTTTTGGCGCAGCGGAGCGTTTTTCTTGCAAAGTATCTACGCGGTACACAAATCCACGTTTTGCTAAGTCGTAAGCTAAATCTGCATGACCTTTGTTCAGCACTACGCTAGCTCCACGCTTTTTGGCTATTTTTTGCGCATTTATGCCTACAGCAAATCGCATTTTAGCGTTTCCAAGGCTAGAAACTACCTCGTTTTGCGCGTTTAGCATGTCGGCGTGCAAGTCAAGCGTGTATTCGCCTGGCTTGCTAAACGCCCAGCTTAAATGCGTGTGCGCGTCTGCTGGCAAGTCTACGTGGTCTTCTGCGCTTATGCCGTTTGCGCTGTTAAAGTATGTTTCTACGCTTCCAAAAGTGCCAGTCAAGTATGCAAATAGCGCGCCTGGTCCGCTTACTTTCGTTGCCGTTAAGCGTATTCTGTCGGAGCGCTTCATGTTGTATGCGTTCGGCTTTATTACAGTTGCGCGACCTTCTTTTGTTGCAGTTGAAGGCGCATTTGATTGCAAAGATTGACCTGACTTTTCTAGTTGGCTGGCTTGTTTTGAATTTGTTTTTGTTTTATTGAGATTGTTTAGAGAAGCTAACTCACCAGCCGCCGCCGAAGGCGATTCTTCCGCACGCTTTTGCGGATTTGCATTTGCACTGCCTTGCACGCTATGCGCTTCCTCGCTCGGTTGCGCAGCCATGCGTTCTGTAGCAAGACCTAGCCAAATCGTGTCTAAAGACACGTCTTCTACCATCGGAATAATATCTGCAGCGTGCTTAACACTTTCTTCCGCAAGTTGCACATTTGGCACACCTTTTCGCAAATTAGCGTCCAAAGCTGTAATTACGCCGTGCTCCTCAAGCATCATGTAGTTACTAAAAGCAACATCCGCGTACACAACGTCTCTAATTGAGCGCAAACGCGGCTCGTACGAATGCGGATCCGCGTTGTCTGGCACAATCGCACTCACATTTGCTGCGTCTCCTGCAACATTCGCAACCATATCTCGCAAAACGCCCGTTGTTGTTACAACGTTAATGCGACCATTACGATGTCCTGCACGATTCCCATTAGCACTACCACAAGAAGAAAGCGGCAAAATAAGCGCGACGACTGCAATTGCACTAATCGAAGAAAACAAAGTTTGCTTTACTTTTCTGGGCTTATGAATCACCCTTACACACTCCTACTACTAATAGCGCAACAACCAATTGAAGTTAATAAGCCCGCGCTTGTAGAGGAACCAAATTCCGGCACCAAAAACGCCAAGCACAGCAATAATTCCGCCAATAATAAGCGAATAGGCAAGTGAAGGATTCCGATTGAATAATCCTTTTACACCCTTTGCTTCAGATTTCACAATATCGTCATTATCATTCAATTTCTGTCGGTACAAACTTTTAGCAATCCTCTTGTTACTAATTTTTGAAACAAGACCTTTATGCTTTTTAGCTTTTCTTGGCAATTGTTTTCCAGAACGTGAATTGTTTGACCCAAACCCACGACCTCCAACAAAAGAATTTCCGCCATCAACGGCACCGATTCCACCACTGCCATTATTACCGCCAGAACGAGGCAAACTAGTAGGTTTTACTGGATTATGAGGTGCAGAAGGACCAACTTTTTTGCCTTGTGTATCCTCTTTTTCATTGCTTCCGCCGCCGTCAGCATACCCCATTGGCGTTTCTTGTGGATCAACACCAACAGCAACATGAATATTGCGAGTTACTGTAGAATTTCCGTCAGAAGCTTGGAATTGCAATGTGTAATATCCCGGTTTGTCGAAATCCCAATTCGCATGAGCATGCGTATTTGCAGGTATAGTATAATCTGTTGCTCCTTGAGTGGAGAAAATCTCTTGATCTCCACCGCCCAAGCCGCCAAACATCCAAACACGTACGTTTCCAGGACCTTCAACTCCTGTTAAGCTCAATTGAGTTGGCTTATGCGGATTCATAGACTGATTATTCCAACCCATCCATGGCACACCATCAATTTGTGTTTGCGGTATACGATACACGCCGTTAGTTTTACCAGCATCACCAACTGCGAATACAACTGTATCCGGGTCTCTAAAGACGTGGCTTCCTGTCACATCTTCTTGCACAGCCATATCAACTTTATTTGAATCGCCAGTATATACAGCAATATCAACATGACCGTGGTCTATAACGAGTTTGTCACCCTTGATGTCTTTGAACTTTGTCGAAGTAGATTGCTGACTTTGAGAATCTTGCTTTCCGCTTTTCGCGTTATGTTCCCCATGAATAAGACCACCGTTATTACTTCCAAAAAGTCCTCTATTACTTCCAAGAAGTCCTTGTTGTTGCATTTTTGCTCCAGGCCATGGAGTCACATACACAGTGTTGTTATTACCGTTAATGAAGAAAGATCCGTTACTTTGTTGCACATTAATACTGTGATCCTCACTTTGAGAATCGTCATTATCATCTGAATCTTCTTCGTCATCTTCACCATCTTCATCACCATCAAAAGATGCGCCATCATAATCAGCAAAATCCCCAGCTGTTACATCATGATTAGTGACGTGGAATGTATAGACTTGCTCAGAACTTTGCTCCTCGTCACCAACGGTAGTAGTAGCCTTCATTTTTAACTTGTACACACCAGGACGGTTAAAAGACCAATACATGTGAGAATGCTTGCCACCAGTCTCAGTGATGTCAACATCTTTTGGCCAATTTTCAGCAGAGCCGAGCATTTTCTCATAATCGTCACCGCTGCGAGTGTACATAAAAACTTCGCCATTGTGAGGTGCTTCGATACCAGTTAATGACAGTTTGACTGTTGGGTTAACTTTTGTAGAACCAGCTCCCTCATATAACGGTCTAGTATCTAAACCAGGCCATAATGCACCAGTATTTCCAGCTCCAGATTGATCAAAGAACCAGACTACACCTTCGCGAGTTGTTGCGTAGATTTCTTTTATTATCGGATCATTCTCATCTTTGGAAAGCTGCATGATGTTTTTAGAACCGACTTCAAAAATAAGTCGATTCGTATCATAACGAGTGCCATCATGATCTTCACTTTCAAACGCATCACCCAAGGTGCCTAATACTATGCGCTTGCTTGCACTATCAAAGAAAGTTGCAAAAACATCAGCATGACCTTTATACGCGTGACACATTGCAGCTTTACTATCAGCCGCAGGTTGTGATGAAGCAGTTTTATCTAAGCGAGCAGCCGTACACGCTTTAAAATTGGCTTGCTTTATGGCGGTAAAATCTTTAGAAGATTTCTTTCCACTTACAACAGTTGCGTCACTGCCATTGTCAGCAAAAGCTGCGGGAGTTCCCATCATCATGCCACACAAGCACACGCCCACCAACAAAGCGCGAGATAATTTCTTTATACTATTACGAACCATTTTCGTCACACCATTATTTCCACTGAGTACCATCAGATTGCATATTGTCTGATTGAGAATATTGAGAATTATTAATTGGTGACATTACTGTCGTTTCTTGATCACGCACTAGATTTGACAAGGTATTGTCACCATTTGCATTATTCACAGAATTTGCATTATTTGCATACTGTTGATTAGCTTGTGCAGAAACTTGCTTAGCAAGCGCAAGATTTCGTGCTTTCTTGCTTTTAACTACAGCTATTAGTACAAAAATCACAATAATTACGGCAATAATAGCCACGAAAATACCTACGATTTGAAGAACTAAAGCTGTATCGTCACTTTTTTCAGATACTTTGTGAGAATGCTTATGCTTGTTGTGAAGGAGTTCGTGATGATGATTAGCTTCATCTTTTTCGGATTCATCGTTATCTTCTTCATCTTGACCCTCTTCGTCGCCCTCGTTGCCACTTGCTCCAGCAGCACTCGCACCTAAAGCAGCATTAGGATCGGTATTATCTCCAACCGCAAAATTAAGAACACGCGTATCGCTTACTGAGCGTCCATTTTTAAGCTTTCCTGAAAAAGTAAGCTTCACATGATAAATTCCAGGCTTAGAAAACACCCAATTCACGTGAGTATGAGCGTTGGCTTCAATCCAGCTGTTTTGCGGATATCCTTTAGTACTATCCCAAAGTTGCTGTGGATTGTTGTTGCCATTTTCTAAGTAAACATGCAGTTTACCCGGGCCGCTTACTCCTTCAAGAGAAAGGTTTGCACCGCGATCGAGCTCGTTAAGCACGCCACCTTCCTGCGTATTCCAACCAAGCCACGGCACATCAGGATTTTGAGTTTGTGGAATTACGTAAAGCTTGGTTCCAGGCTTTTCGCCAATAAAACTGTAGGCAGCATCATCAGGCATAGGAATTATTGAATTACCACCTAATTTAAATACCACATTTTCTGGGTCTCGCCACACTGGTTCGTCACCAGTATCATCGCGAATCTTCAATTTCCATTTGCCGTCGATTAGCGTTGGTCCAAAATCAGCATGACCTGCTTGAATCATAACTGGCTGATTGCCTTCATTAGCATAAGCAGTTTCCTGCATTGGATTTGGTGCACATAAAGATGCAACCAAAGTTACTAAAGAAAATATGAGCGCAAGCAGCGCAGTAGAATATACATGCTTTCGTTTTACTTGCAATGTTTCATTTTGTTTGTAATTCATTATTTAAACTTTCTAGTAATAATACGAATACCATTTACAACAATTTCAATTTAGAACGTATCAATGCTCCGCATGCGCCAGTTATTGTGCATAAGCCGACGCTCGCACCTGAAGCTGCAACCGCAACCCACTTAATCGAAGAACTATCACCTTTTGTATCATCTGAATCATCTTCATACGCTTCATCAGATTCTTCGTTGTATTGCCTTGCACCTTGCAAAGCATGACGTTCAGTATTCTTAACAAAATCAGAGTTATTGACAGAACTATTTTTAGACTTATTGCCAGAATTATTATCTGTTCTTACGAAATTACGAATAGTCTGTCCACTTTTCTTAGAGCTCTTGTTCTTAGTATGAGTTCCGCCAGAAGTTCGTCGCGATGAATTATGTAACGATGTTCCGCTTGAATTTTCTGTTCTTGTAAAAGAACTAGAACCAGAACTAGCACCACTTTGCGTATTATTTTTAGAATTATTCTTACGATTAGTGCGGTTAGTCTTATTGCGATTCTTCTTTGTGCGCTTGAATTTTCTGCCAGATTTCTTAAAGAAATTAGATTCGAATTGGAATCCACCATTAGAGCTAGATCCGAATAGTCCAGAATTTGCAGCACCACCGAATACGCCTTTCAAAAAGTTCTTTCCACCAGCGAAATGCTTAGTCTTATTTTTGCGCTTATTATGACGATTATTATGTCGCTTCTCATGGTGCTTTTTCCCGTGAGAGTTCTCATCATCTTCAGAATCAGAACCACTTTGATCATCATCGCCATCATGGTTATGAGAGTGAGGAACACCTTTCATCTCAATAACATAATCGCAAAACTCATCAAACATTTTATTACGGTAAAGTTCACCGTTCTTTAAAACTAAGGAAGGACGAATCGTTGCACCTTGCATTGACGCATCAAGTTTTAGCTCCAACTTGCTGTTCACGGCACCAGGAATGCGCTTAAATTCGCTTTCTCCTTCCTTTTTCATCAACCAAACATAATCTTTAACAATGGAAGTTACTGGACTTGTCGGATCGTCAATTGGCGCACCGGTAACACCGTCGGTTGCAACATGAGGGTTAAGCAATACTGTTTTCGCGTGTAAAGTATCCCCTGGTTTGAAACGCTTATAAGGAGCAATTGCTTTTACTACAGGATGTCCGTCAGCACCGTGATCTTCAACGGCGATGGTTGCAGACGCAGTATCTTTGCCAACTTGCGTTTCACCTTCAGTTGCGTGAGCATACACTTTCATCTTGTTCATTGCAGGCTCAGCTGGAAGCTGCAATCTCTCAGCAAAAAGAGTGGTTCCATACGCGTCAGGACCTTCGTCAGCACGCACATATCTCCACTCAATACGAGCACCCTTTGGTTTGTTAACTACTTTTAAGTCTAAACCACCATAACCTTCGTATGAATGATAATGCGGATGAGGTCCGGAATCACGAATATTACCGATACGCATATCACCACCATCGTCTTTATCCGTGTCCTTATGATCTTCAGAAGCTTTGTGCGCTTCTTCATCATCATCAGGATTAATAAAATCACCGCGACGATGCAAATCAAGCGTTTCCATAATTCCAGAAGCAGGTACTTCGCCTGAATATGTGTCTTCTACTTCAAAAGTGTATTCTGCAGGCTCAGTTGTGATCTGCTTTTTAGTGTTTTTATTTGTAATAGTTGCTGCTACTCTTAGTTTATACACGCCAGGTTGCGTAAATCCCCAGTTTGCATGCACGTGACCAGCAGTATGTTGATGAATCACACCAGGTAGCATAAATCGGCTACCTTCAGTATCAGGTTCGTCGTCTAAATCGTTCTCTTCAAATGATAATTTCTTTGAATTTTTACCAACGCCCTCTGTAGTCCAAAGCAGAATACGCCCGTTCATAGGACCAGTAACTTGCTGAATGGCAATATCTGCTGTTGCTTCATCTGCGTGATTTGCGCCAACTAAAGATGCAGCATAACCTGTATCCCAACCTGGGAAGAGAGGATTTCCTTTTTGATTTCCGGAACTATCAAGATAGTAGTATTCAGTAGCAAGCGCAGGAATCTGCGATTTTGTAGTATACGTGCTTTTTGCTACGCGCAAAGTAGTGTTTTCAGGCTTTAAGAAAGTGGTACCGTCTTTTTCGACAGCCATAATGAATTTACCGTTGTATTGAATTGGGTAAAATACGTCCGTATGGCCATGACTTAGCACTTCCTTTTTTGTAGGATTGTATTTTTCGCCAGGATTACTATTTTCTAATGCAACTGCCGGTAAAGCTGCACTGAACCCCGATACCAGCACCGCAAACGCAAGCACCGCAACGCCACACATTGCAAACGCGCGTTTTACCATATTCTTAATGACCTGAGTCATAATTACTATTTCGCTCTCTACACTTCATCTTCTCTATTTCGCAATGTGTACTCTTCTTTTACACATAACTACTCGAAGACATCTTTACAACGTCTATCAATAATAATAATGATTCTCATTAATAGTCAAGTCGACACTCCGATTAAACAAAAACGCTGGCAGCTCAAAGCAACCAGCGTCGATTATTCTCAATAACTATTTAATAATTATTTATATTTTTAGCTAAAGATCTTAGCCTTCTACAATATCTGCATTAAGACAAGTCTTAAAGTGGCGCAAAGCCCACTCGTGACCTTGAGGATCAAAGCTTGCGACTGCATCTTTGTGAACCACAATCTTGAATCCAAGATTATACGCATCGACAGCCGTGTGAAGCACGCAAATATCTGTGCAAACGCCTACCAAATGCAGCTCCTCAATATGACGTTCGCGAAGTTTAATCAGCAAATCAGTGCCATTAAACGACGAGTAGCGAGTTTTATGAATGTAATAAACGTTGCTTTTATCTTTATTTGCCTCATAAAAATCACCAAGAGTGCCATAGAGCTCCTGACCGTGTGTTCCAGCAATATTGTGAGGTGGGAAAAGCTTAGTTTCAGGATGATACGGATCGTTTAGATGATGCGTATCGATTGCAAAAACAACGAATTCTCCAGCGTCTAGAAATTCTTGCGATATCTCTGTAATTCGCTTCTCGAGCTTTTGTGCAGGCTCTCCTACTGTAAGCGAGCCATCACTTGCAACGAAATCATTCGTATAATCAATGTTAATAAGAGCCTTTTTCATACATACTTCCGTTTAATCAGTTTAATTGTGTTAAAGCTACACTTACACACTACTCTTTACGCTAACAAGATTCTTTACACTAACATGTTTTGGTACAATCGCACTACAAGAATATGAACGTGTTCGACGATAACCTAAACTTAAATAATAAAAAAGCGGGGAACAATCAAGTTCCCCGCTAGAAAGAATAATGCGGCAGCGTGCTAGTCTCCCACACCCTATCGAGTGCAGTACCCTCACCGTGTCAGGCCTTAGCTTCCGGGTTCGGAATGGGACCGGGCGTCTCACCTGAGCCATGACCACCGCAAAACTAGATTATACACTCACTATAAGCGAGCGGCAAATTGGCGGTTTGGGAACCGGACATGAACGCGAGCAACAGAAAAACAATCATCAAAATCAACAACTTAACCATAAAATGACCGTCTAACACTCCTCAAAGTTAAGAGAATTAAACGATAAGCAATACAAGTAGTATCACAATCGCCCATTAGTACTGGTCAGCTCCACCCCTTACAGGGCTTCCACATCCAGCCTATCAACCACGTGTTCTACATGGGGGCTCACACACAAAGTGCAAGGAATGCTAATCTTGGAGCAGGCTTCCCGCTTAGATGCTTTCAGCGGTTATCCCTTCCAAACGTAGCTAACCGGCAGCGCCACTGGCGTGACGACCGGCATACCAGAGGTTCGTCCACCCAGGTCCTCTCGTACTATGGGCAGGTCTCCTCAACATTCCAACGAGCGCAGAGGATAGAGACCAAACTGTCTCACGACGTTCTGAACCCAGCTCGCGTGCCGCTTTAATCGGCGAACAGCCGAACCCTTGGGACCTGCTCCAGCCCCAGGATGCGACGAGCCGACATCGAGGTGCCAAACCATCCCGTCGATATGGACTCTTGGGAATGATCAGCCTGTTATCCCCGGGGTACCTTTTATCCGTTGAGCGATGCCACGTCCGTACGCCGGCACCGGATCACTATCTCCGACTTTCGTCCCTGCTCGACCCGTCAGTCTCACAGTCAAGCCCGCTTGTGCGATTACACTCAACACCCGATTGCCAACCGGGCTGAGCGGACCATTGAGCGCCTCCGTTACTCTTTAGGAGGCAACCGCCCCAGTTAAACTACCCGCCAGGCACTGTCCCTAACACGGATAACGTGTCGAGGTTAGACGCCAGATATGGAAAGAGCGGTATTTCACTGATCGACTCCACGCAAGCTAGCGCCCACGCTTCACAGCCTCCCGCCTATGCTACACGATCCACACCTAACGACAATACCAAGGTATAGTAAAGGTCCCGGGGTCTTTTCGTCCTTCTGCGCTTAACGAGCATCTTTACTCGTACTGCAATTTCGCCGGGCTCCTGGCCGAGACAGTGGGGAAGTCGTTACGCCATTCGTGCAGGTCGGAACTTACCCGACAAGGAATTTCGCTACCTTAGGATGGTTATAGTTACCACCGCCGTTTACCGGGGCTTAAATTCACCGCTTCACCGAAGCTAACGGATCCTCTTAACCTTCCGGCACCGGGCAGGCGTCAGAGCGTATACAGCGGCTTACGCCTTCGCACGCTCCTGTGTTTTTGGTAAACAGTCGCTACCCCCTAGCTTGTGCCACCCCCAACAGCTCCGCTTGTAAAAAACATCACCATCAGGGGTCTCCCTTATGCCGAAGGCACGGGAGTAATTTGCCGAGTTCCTTGGCCAGGATTCGCCCGATCGCTTTGGTATACTCTACCAGACCACCAGTGTCGGTTTAGGGTACGAGCGGAATCACACCTCACGTTGAAGCTTTTCTCGGCAAGCAGGATCACCGGAATCAGCCTTACAGCCTACCCATCACGCCTCAGCTTAACATCCCCCGGATTTACCTAGAGGACAGCCCACACGCTTAGCCACGGAAAACCACCTCCGCAGCCGGCTACCTACCCGCGTCACTCCCACGCTAACCTACTACCGATACAGTCCCAACACTAAACCAGAAGAAAACCCCGAAAGATAATCAACCAGAATAACGAAGGTTAGTACTCTCAGATTCAGTTCGAACGGTGTAACACCGGTACGGGAATATCAACCCGTTCATCCATTCGACTACGCCTGTCGGCCTCGCCTTAGGACTCGACTCACCCGGGGACGACGAACGTGGCCCCGGAACCCTTAGTCATTCAGCGGACAGGATTCACACCTGTCTCTCGCTACTCATGTCTGCATTCTCACTCCCGTATAGTCCACGACAAGTTCACACTGCCGCTTCACCCCATACAGGACGCTCTCCTACCCCACATGAACTAAATCATGCAGTCGCGTCTTCGGTGGCGTGCTTAAGCCCCGCTACATTGTCGGCGCGGAACCACTAGACCAGTGAGCTGTTACGCACTCTTTCAAGGATGGCTGCTTCTGAGCCAACCTCCTGGCTGTCTATGCGACTCCACATCCTTTCCCACTTAGCACGCGCTTCGGGACCTTAGACGACGATCAGGGCTGTTTCCCTTTTGACGACGGAGCTTATCCCCCGCCGACTCACTGCCATGATAAACCTAACAGGTATTCGGAGTTTGGCTGCTATTAGTACCCGGTATGGGCCCGCAAGCATCCAGTAGCTCTACCCCCTGCAAGCAATAACATGACGCTGCACCTAAATGCATTTCGGAGAGAACCAGCTATCACGGAATTTGATTGGCCTTTCACCCCTAACCCCAAGTCATCCCCCCAGTTTTCAACCTAGGTGGGTTCGGTCCTCCACACGGTCTTACCCGCGCTTCAACCTGCTCAGGGCTAGATCATCCCGCTTCGGGTCCAGGACATGCGACTAAAACGCCTTTTAAAACTCGCTTTCGCTACGGCTCCCCCACCCGGGTTAGCCTCGCCACATACCACTGACTCGCAGACTCATTTTTCGATAGGCACGCCGTCACCCCACAAGAAGGCTCCGACGGATTGTAAGCGCACGGTTTCAGGAACTATTTCACTCCCCTCCCGGGGTGCTTTTCACCTTTCCCTCACGGTACTAGTACACTATCGGTCAGACAGGAATACTTAGGCTTACCCAACGGTCTGGGCAGATTCACGCGGGATTCCACGAGGCCCGCGCTACTTGGGAATAAACATAAAAAGACATCGCGCAACCTGCTACGGGGCCATCACCCTCTACGGCTGGGAATTCAATCCCATTCACATAACACGACATTTTATCACTCTTCTCAACCCCGTCAGAGGCTGAACAGTCAATCCCACGACCCCGAATACGCAACACCTGACGGTTATCACACGTACTCGGTTTAGCCTGATCCGCTTTCGCTCGCCACTACTCACGGAGTATCCTTTCCTGCAGGTACTGAGATGTTTCACTTCCCTGCGTACCCCCCACAAAAACTGTGGTGACCACCCATAACAGTGGCCGGGTCTCCCCATTCGGAAATCCTCGGATCAAAGCCCACTCGGCAGCTCCCCGAGGCATATCGCAGCCCGTCACGTCCTTCATCGGTCCTGTCTACCAAGGCATCCACCATACGCCCTTACCAGTGATACACCAGTAAAAAGCCTATCGCTTAACTCTCTAGACAATAAATCATCACACTAAACGATCACAAAACGATCAAGCGACTCCACCAAAATGGAGCCGGTTGAAATTGATAAAAGTAAAAACAAGCAAAACCAAAAAACAGTCTCACTATTCTTACTCGCGTCCACTATCCAGTTCTCAAACCACCAAACACCAAGAACACAAGCCAAAAACCAAAAAGCCTCAACCTGTAATCCAAGGGCCAGGACCGCAACCCCAAAAAAAGGGGGGTGGCAATCCGGGAACCCAAAAGCATGCCCAACAAACTCATCTAAAAACATTAACTATTGTTTTCCACACCAGTAACCACACTCAACCGAGCGTGCACAAAAACTCCGTAGAAAGGAGGTGATCCAGCCGCACCTTCCGGTACGGCTACCTTGTTACGACTTAGTCCCAATCACGAGCCTCACCTTAGACGGCTCCATCCCAAAAGGGTTAGGCCACCGGCTTCGGGTGCTGCCCACTTTCATGACTTGACGGGCGGTGTGTACAAGGCCCGGGAACGCATTCACCGCGACGTTGCTGATTCGCGATTACTAGCGACTCCGCCTTCACGTAGTCGAGTTGCAGACTACGATCCGAACTGAGACCAGTTTTAAGGGATTAGCACCATGTCACCATGAAGCAACCCGTTGTACTGGCCATTGTAGCATGCGTGAAGCCCTGGACGTAAGGGGCATGATGATCTGACGTCATCCCCACCTTCCTCCGAGTTAACCCCGGCGGTCCCCCGTGAGTTCCCGGCATAACCCGCTGGCAACACAGGGCGAGGGTTGCGCTCGTTGCGGGACTTAACCCAACATCTCACGACACGAGCTGACGACGACCATGCACCACCTGTGAACCTGCCCCGAAAGGAAACCACATCTCTGCAGTCGTCAGGCACATGTCAAGCCCAGGTAAGGTTCTTCGCGTTGCATCGAATTAATCCGCATGCTCCGCCGCTTGTGCGGGCCCCCGTCAATTTCTTTGAGTTTTAGCCTTGCGGCCGTACTCCCCAGGCGGGACGCTTAACGCGTTAGCTCCGACACAGAACCCGTGGAATGGGCCCCACATCCAGCGTCCACCGTTTACGGCGTGGACTACCAGGGTATCTAATCCTGTTCGCTCCCCACGCTTTCGCTTCTCAGCGTCAGTAACAGCCCAGAGACCTGCCTTCGCCATTGGTGTTCTTCCCGATATCTACACATTCCACCGTTACACCGAGAATTCCAGTCTCCCCTACTGCACTCTAGCCCGCCCGTACCCGGCGCAAACCCACCGTTAAGCGATGGGCTTTCACACCAGACGCGACGAACCGCCTACAAGCTCTTTACGCCCAATAATTCCGGATAACGCTTGCGCCCTACGTATTACCGCGGCTGCTGGCACGTAGTTAGCCGGCGCTTATTCGAAAGGTACACTCACCCAAAAGGCTTGCTCCCAATCAAAAGCGGTTTACAACCCGAAGGCCTTCATCCCGCACGCGGCGTCGCTGCGTCAGGGTTCCCCCCATTGCGCAATATTCCCCACTGCTGCCTCCCGTAGGAGTCTGGGCCGTATCTCAGTCCCAATGTGGCCGTCCGCCCTCTCAGGCCGGCTACCCGTCGAAGCCTAGGTGGGCCATTACCCCGCCTACAAGCTGATAGGACGCGACCCCATCCCATGCCACTAAACACTTTCCCAACAAGACATGCGTCAAGTTGGAGCATCCAGCATTACCACCCGTTTCCAAGAGCTATTCTGGAGCATGGGGCAGGTTGGTCACGCATTACTCACCCGTTCGCCACTCTCACCAACCAGCAAGCTGGTCAGATCCCGTTCGACTTGCATGTGTTAAGCACGCCGCCAGCGTTCATCCTGAGCCAGAATCGAACCCTCCACGAAAAACTTCAATGAAGAGCCAACAAAAGGCTCCAATATAAAAGAAAAAGACGAGACATTCTTTAAGGAAAGAACATCCCAACAAAAAACCTCACCATCATTTAACCATCTCTCAGGCACCCCACAATCCGTGAGGCTGACAATGAACTGGCAATAATTAACTAAATAAGTAGTACAGACACGCTCTTGAGTTCTCAAACCACCACCACACCAGCCGGCCCATCAACCTCAACCGAGGAGAACCAGCCGCGCTGAGCAGCAAGAGATAAACTTACACCAAACCCCACCAAAACGCAAACCAACACCAAACAAACACCACAAAACCATTGAAAACAAGCCAAAACATCGGCGTGTCGAAAACACGCAAAAAACCACAACAAACCACAACAAACCACCACAACCACCAACACAAAACCAAAAACAACCCAAAAAACAAACAAAAAACCATAAAAAACACAAAACCCGGGAGTGTCACAAACAAAAATAGATGGGCAATTAACGCATAACTGCCCATCTATACAATCTTTATCTATTCTTTATCTATCTTTTATCTATTTTTACCTTAGATATTTTCTACTTACTTTGACTATTTTTTAGTGACATGGCCACCAAACTGCGCGCGCAACGATGAAACTACTCGCAAAGTGTCATCTCCACCTCCGCGAGATACTTGACGAGCCCACAATGAGCATGCGGTAACTGGGGTTGGAACACCAAGTTCAAGTGCAGCTTCAACCATCCACTTTGCTTCACCAGATTCATTAGCAACAGGAGGCATAGATTCTAATGTTGGATCGTCTTTTGCAGCGCGCGCGAATAAGTCAAGCAACCAAGATTGAACAACAGAACCTTGGCGCCATGAAGACATAACCTTAGCTGGATCATCTATTAATTCTGAACGCATCATTGTTGCAAAGCCTTCACCAAAAGCCTGCATCATGCCATATTCAATTCCATTGTGAACCATCTTGGCAAAATGACCACCGCCAACAGCACCAGCGTGAACGAGTCCGTCAGGGCCTTCAGGCTTCAAAGTCTCGAAAATTGGTAGCATTCTCTGATAATCTTCATAGGAGCCGCCAGCCATCAATGCGTAACCACGAGTCGAGCCCCAAACTCCTCCTGAAACTCCAACATCCATAAAATGGATTCCCTTTGCTTTTAATTCAACAGAATGACGTTGATCATCAATATACCTGGTATTACCTCCATCAATTACTAGATCATTATCTTCAAGAAGATTGCTTAATTTTTCGATAGTTGTGTCTGTAGGAAAACCAGCTGGAACCATAACCCATACAATACGCGGACTAGAAAGTCTTTGTACCAATTTTTCTAAAGAATCAACATCTCGATTTGATTCGGCACTAACGTCATATCCAACAACTTCATGACCTCCTTCGCGCAAGCGCTTAACCATGTTTCCACCCATGCGCCCTAAACCGATAACACCTAATTGCATAATAAATTCCTTCCTTCAAATTTTTTGATAACTTTTAATAACTTTTAATAACTTTTGCAAAACTGTCACAAAACTTATTCAGATAATCTTTTTAATTTCATATGAACACAGGAACAACAGCGGAAACTAGCATAATAATTGCAAGTCCAACAACAGACAATACTGTTTCCATTAATGACCATGTTTTAAATGTTTGTCCTACGCTCATACCGAAATATTCTTTAACCAACCAGAATCCAGCATCATTTACATGAGATAAGAAGATTGATCCAGCACCAATAGCTAGTACGAGTAACGCTAATTGTACTTGATTTAGATTTGCAGCCAAAGGTGCAACAATTCCAGATGCCGTTACGGTTGCAACGGTTGCAGATCCAGTCGCCAATCTAATTAGTACAGCAACAATCCATCCAGCAAGAAGAGGATTAAGATTTGCCTGAACAATGCCCGTAGCAATAACTTTACCAATTCCAGAATCTACAAGAGTTTGCTTAAATCCGCCCCCAGCAGCAACTATCAACAAGATACTTGCAATTGAGGAGAACGAAAGGCCTACCAGAGAATTTAATGTATCCCTACTCCACTTTGCGCGAATAGCAAATAATATCATCGCAAAAATAGTAGTGATTGTAAGAGCTTCAAGTGGTGTTCCAATCCATGCGATTACACTACCAAATGTAGATTTTGATTGCCCCGTAATATCAACAACACTGGCTGCAAGCATAAGAATTACTGGAAGTAAAATTACGCTAGATGCTTCCGCGAATGTAGGACGATTTTGTGGCTTATCTTCCTTCTTATTGTCTTCTTCTTGCTTAGCTTGAATAGGAACCATTTTTACCATCCAATGAACCATTAGAGGTCCTGCGATTGCTACAGTTGGTATGGCGATAATCAAACCAAAAGCCAAAGTCAATCCAAGGTTTGCGTGCAAAGCATCAATAGCAACAAGTGGTCCAGGATGTGGCGGTACAAAAGCATGCAAAGCCGATAAGCCTGCGAGCGCCGGTATTCCTAAAGCAATTACTGGCATTTTTGTACGACGAGCAACAAGAAGAATAATTGGTATAAGTATCACTACACCAACTTCAAAGAACAGTGGAATTCCAACAATAAATGCGCTCAGCGCCATAGCCCATGGAAGCTTATGTTCTGGAGCTTTCTTAAGTATGGTGTCACAAATCACGTCTGCTCCACCAGAACGCGTAAGAAGAATTCCAATAATTCCGCCTAAAGCAATGAGTAATCCAACTCCTGATGCTGTGGAACCAACTCCATTAGTAAAGCTTGTAAGACTTTTATCATATGGAACTCCTGCAATGATTGCAGTTGCAATCGAACCAATCATTAACGATAGGAAGGGATGTACTTTTACCACTGCAATAAGTACGACAATAAGCGCTATACCTAATATTGCCGCAAGAATTAACCCACTCATAAATCCTCCATGATTTTGTGAATTGTTTTAATTATTGTGATGCTTTATTTATAATTCCTTGTGATCTTTTGTTTACGATCAATGCGCTAACAACTTTGTTATTTGCGTTAGTAATTTTTGAATGTATATTTTTGTGCTGCTTTACAATTGCGCCACTTTACAATTGCTATTGTTTTGCATTTATGATTGTTTTTGCAGCTGCGATTGTTCATATGTTTTTACTGCTTTGATAGCTCTATGAACCATATATTCAACAGAACCTTCAATCGATATAACGGTTCCGTTTTCTTCTTTACCTAGAGGCTCCAAAATTGCAAACTGACTTGGCAATAAAGATGGTGGCATAAAGTGTCCTTTACGATCTTTTAGCCTCTGCGCTATTAACTCATGGCTTCCGTTTAAATGCAAGAAGTACACGTTTAGATTTTTAGAAAGAACTTCGCGATATGACCGTTTTAATGCAGAGCTTGAAACAACTGTGTTTTCTCCAAGACTTTCACGCGCAACCATCCATTTGTTAATAAGATCCAACCAAGGCCAACGATCTTCATCTGTTAGCGCAATTCCTGCGGACATTTTATCTATATTAGCTTTTGGATGAAAATCATCACCTTCTGCCAGAGTGTAACCAAGTTGATCGCGAATTGCCTCAGAAACAGTAGACTTGCCGCAACCAGCAACGCCCATCACTACAATGTGAATCGCCATAATAGCTCCTTTGTTATTGACAACACTATAAGAATACCACACAAAGACTCTTTGTCAAAGAATTAAGAGTCTTTAATGTGTTATTTTTTGAGCATAACTATATTTTCATTTTCTATTTGCTAGGATGAAACCATAAATATACATAAAACTGCGAGGCAAATATGGTGTCTAATACCACACAAAGTCAAATTTCTAGTGACTTAGTGACCGAAAACGCTCCTTTACATCTATCTATAGCAGATTCTCTCGCATATGAAATAGTAAATAACAAATGGGAGCCAAAAACTAATCGAAAACTAGAAGATATTCAAAAACAATATGGAATATCTAGAACAGTAGCTCGAGAAGCAACAAGACTATTAGCATCTTTGGGTTGCGTACAATTTCAACGCGGAACAGGCGTAATAGCTTGCAATCCAGAAAATTGGGACGACTTAAATACACGCGTAATCACATGGAAACTACATTCACCATACAGAGAAAATGAACTACGAGCATTAACAGAACTTCGTCTTGTTGTAGAACCTGCCGCAGCAGCTGGATGTGCATTACGCGGAGATGTAGAAATACGCTATAAATTGGGCGTAATTGGTCACGATATGGTAAAAGCGGTAGAAGAAAATAGACTGGCAGATTTTCATGAATTAGATATCCAGTTCCATACTCTTTTGCTTGCAAATAGCGGTAACCCGATTTTTGCAAAACTTAGTTCAATAGTCGAAAGCGTATTACGCGGCAGAGTTGAGCTAAATCTTTATCCGCAAAAACCAAATAAAGAAGCGATATTAAACCATAAAAAGGTAACGCAGGCAATTATGGAAGGTGACGCAGCTGCAGCAAGCGCTGCTATGCACGATATTGTAGCCGAAGTAAACACTGCACTTGGATTAGCGGCTTTATAGCCATAAAAGCAAAGCTTAATCAACTTTGCCTAATCAACCTTAAGCCCAAAGAAATCTGCAAGCTTGCAAACACTCACTCTGCCATACTTATTAACCAAGAACATCCATCGCTTTGCATTTTCTTCGCCAAATCGTTCAGCTTTACGTCTATATGTATCAACTGTTAAAAATCGCGGCGGAATCGACTTACTGTTGTATTTATCTGCAACCATCACAATTTCTTGTTCAATAGTTTGCGGAATATAGTCGCCAGCTGGAAGCGGTAAATTCTGAGAAACAACTTGCTCGCGAGTCAGCCCTACACCAGTATGATTACGCGCAAATTGCGCAGTATCTTCGCTAAAACCGTTATCAATCAAATAGTTGTAGCCGCGCAAGCCGTGCAAAATATAATGAGGACCGTCAAACTCCAACTTACCGTTCTCTTCGCGCGAACCATCTTTAGCTAAAACAAAATAAGTTCCTATATCGTGCAACAATCCTCCAGCAAATGCAGCATATTCGTCTACATAATCACTTGGAGCCGCACCTCCATCGATTTGAGGAAGAGATAACGGATCTAAATTTATTAATTTTTCAAGACACGACTTTGCTAAATCACATCTATTTTTTAAGTCTTTATTGATTTTAGATATTTGACAAAGCATAATCCGTTCGACGGATGCTGGCGACTTATCCGCAAAATCCTCAATACTACCAAGCTGCTTAAAAGCCAACAACTGATTTTGACGTCTTGCAATCATCCAAGAAATCGTAGCAATAACAACACAATGGCAGTGAATCAAATTGTACGCAGCTTCACTTGGCGCAGTAGCGCGATGCAACTTTTCGATCCTATTAAAATCAGGCAAATCTGCAAGCATAATTACACCGCGCTCCTTAAAACAAAGCAACACAAACAAAGCACTTGTTGCTTAGTTGCTTAAATCACTTCACTTTTTAACTGCTTTAATCTGACCAGTATCTATTCTAGCGATTTTGCCAGTGTTAGATATTTTAGATTCCTTAGTCTCCTTATTTGCAGACTTTTCAGACTTCTCAGACTTGCCATCGCTAGAAACATTTGCATTAACAATATCTCTAGCGTTCATAATAGTTGTTTGTTCAGCATCCGACGCAACATCAGACACAATTCCTGAACCTTGCAAAGACTGAACTGCTCTAGAAGAAGCAACTTCTTCTCTCTTTAAACGAGGAGGTCTACGAGTGGAAACAAACAACGGCTGAACTTCTACAACAGGATTATACGGAGCTAATCCAAACCACTTAACAGGCGTACCAGCAATATGACGAATCGCATACTTCATTTTTAGCGATAACGCACCACGCAAAGAAATATTCGACTCAGGCATCAAAGCCTTATGTAAAAGCACGTAACGAATTGGACCAATATCTGGATCCGCATCAACCTTAGGGTACACAGATTGCTGTTGCGGAAGCTCGCCAGTATGCGACAAATCGTGCATAATCTGATGCAAATACGCAGGAATCGAAGGAGAAACCTTAAACCCAAGTTTGATCTTAACGCGGAACAAATAGTCCGTACCAAAATTCTCCACGCAATATTCGCGAGTAAACGGAGCATCATCCGTTTCCACTGACACAGCCCACCACGCGCGCGCACGCTTAGGATGATCCGCAAAAATAGAGAAGAAGATTCCAGTATCCAAACGCTTCATTTCCTTATCGGAAGTCAAATAAACAATGTTATCCGCAAAATAAGGAATACGGAAATCACGATGAAGCTTATCTAGCACAGGCAGAAAATCCTTAGGCTTCATGTGCAAGCGTTGAGAACGCTCAATCTTAGTGCCATCCTTCCAAGTGAGCATAACGATAAGAATCGTAGCCCCAAGAATCATGGTAAACCAACCACCATGCATGAATTTTGCCATAGATGCTATAAAGAACAAAATCTCGATAATCAAGAACACAGTGGCAAAAATTAAAGCAGCAATCTTCTTCTTTTGATACCACATGTGAACAGTAAGAAGTGTTGTTGTAGCAATCATGGTAAGCGTAAGTGCAAGACCATATGCTCCCGAAATATGCTCTGAATCTTTAAACACAGCTAAAACCGTAAGAGTTGCAAGACAAAGCACAAAATTAACAACTGGAATATAAAGCTGACCACGAGTACGCGCAGGGTAACGCACCTGGAGATGAGGCATCCAATTAAGGCTTGTAGCTTCTGAAACCATAGTGAATGCACCAGTAATCAAAGCCTGTGATGCAATAATGCCTGCTGTTACAGAAAGCACAACTGCTACATAACGTAAATTCGGGCTGAGCATCTGGAAGAAAGGATTTAAGCCTTCTATAGACCATAATGCTTTATTGTTTTGATGTTGTAGCATCCAGCTGCCTTGACCAAAGTAGTTTAGAACAAGAGCAACTTTAATAAATGGCCACGTAACGTAAACGTTTCCACGCCCAACATGACCCATATCAGAATACAAGGCTTCCGCACCTGTTGTGGAAAGGAATATGATGCCCATTAACGCCATTCCTTGCACATTGTGCGAACTAAACAAAAACTTCAAGCCGTAAATTGGGTTCAAAGCTTCAAAAATTGCCCAATCTTCTCCAATATTCATGATTCCAACAAGCGCTAGGAATCCGAACCATATCATAACTACTATGCCGAAAACTTTGCCTATTCTTTCAGTTCCTCGCTGTTGAACCGAAAACAGAATCACAATAATAACCACGGTGATCATTAAAGATAGATTGTCGTTTTCTAAGAAAATAGGCCTAAACGCAGATATAGTTCGCAGACCTTCAACTGCGGAAGATATTGAAACTGCTGGAGTTAGAACAGAATCCGCAAGGAACGCAGCACCGCCAATCATTGCTGGAATCGCAAGCCACGCGCCTTTTCGTCTAATAAGCGAGTAGAGTGCAAAAATTCCACCTTCGCCTTTGTTGTCTGTGCGCATAGCTACAAACACGTATTTTACGGTTGTGATCAGCGTGATTGACCAAAACACTAGGGATAACATTCCGTAAACGGCTTCGCGACTAATGTTTTGCAATCCGCCTTGACCAGCTAAGAATGTTTGAGCAGTGTACAAAGGAGAAGTTCCAATATCTCCATAAACAACGCCCAATGCCACTATCGACATACCTAAAGTAAATTTATCTGAGCTGGTTTGTATCTTTGCCCACCATCTGCCAAGTGGACCTCTAACCGCACTATCCGCAAGCTTTTCAGCCTCTTTAACTTCTTTAGCCTGCTGATACGCCAACGCCTCTCGTTCTTCGCGAGTGGTGGTTTTCTGAGAAACTTTTGGCGCTTTTGTAAAAGAAGCGGCTTTTAGGATCGCCTCTTTAGGGTTCGTTACTCCCTTAGCAGCCTTCTCAGACTCCTTCGCCCCGTTGCGAAGATCCTTAGCGTCATCGTTAGATAGCGCTGAAACGCGTGACTTAGTCATGCTTGATTTTTCCTCCAAAAAGTAAGACCTCTTCTTTGCAATAATCTGCCATAATAAGAAGTCGCATATGGTCTTACTGCTTACAGTTTTATTTATTTGTACCTAAATATTGTATACAATAACAGATATATAAAGCAAAGTCAGCATAGAATCCTTGAAAAATAAGGCTTAATCAAAGCAAGAATATAAGACTAGATCATCTAAAAACCGTAGATTTCTTTCGTTGTTTTTAAAGTTGACTTTGCTACTTCTAGCAAAGAACAGTCAAGCGCGGTTGCTAACGATTCAAGTGTATAAGGAACCATATAAGGCGCGTTCGGACGACCCCTATACGGCATTGGTGTAAGGTACGGCGCATCTGTTTCAACAGTTATGTGATCTTTGCCAATGATTCGCGCAGATTCTTGTAAATCTTCGTTACCTTTATAGCTAATCGTTCCAGAAAAACTTGCGTACCATCCGTTTTCTTTTAGCACTTGAGCTAAGTCTTTCCCGCCAGAATAGCTGTGAAACACTGTGCGCTCTGGCGCTCCGTCTTTTAGCAAAATTTCTACAACATCACTATGAGCATCTCTATCGTGAATTTGAAGCGGCAAATTAAGCTCTTTTGCAAGTGCTATATGCGCGCGGAATGATTCGCGTTGGTAAATCCTTGCAGACTCGCCTGTGCGAAAATAGTCTAATCCCGTTTCACCTATTGCCACTACTTCTTCTGCGTTATCTACGACTAGCGAGCGCAAGTGTTGCATTGCTTCGTCAAATGAAATATCATGATACGGCTTATAAACCACCGGTAAGCCGTCTGGTCCTTCTGCTCCCCTATGACCGTGTAGAGGCGCTTCGTTGGGGTGAATCGCTATTGCAGCACGCACGCAATCCGCGTGAGCTGCCGCAAAATCTATTGTTGGCTGCCAATTTGGATATTCGCATCCAACCTCAATCATTTTAGAAACGCCTGATGCTTTTGCACTATTTACTAAGTCATCTGCACTTGGTTCCGCAATTGGTTCTCGCCCTTTTTGCGATAATTCTTGATTAAGATTTTTTGCAAAATCCACTACGCTTAACATGTGCGTGTGGTCGTCTGCGATTGTTATGCCTTCTTTAATTAGATTCTGCCATATTTCAGACTGCTCTGTTAAAGAAGGCGCCCAATTGTGTTCGCGATGATGCTTACTCATGATTTACAAGTGTAGTCGCATATTTAACGTAGCTTGAAACGTGACTTAAAACGCAACTTTTGCGCTTACTGGATCGCAGCACTAATCGCAGCGTATTGCGATTCCACAAGCCTGTAATACGCACCTTTCTGCGCCATAAGTTGCTCATGGCTTCCGCGCTCCACGATTTGCCCATGGTCAATCACGCAAATCAAATCCGCATTCTCTATTGTAGAAAGCCTGTGTGCAATTACAAAAGAAGTGCGATTTTTAAGCAATTGAGCTAATCCTGCTTGCAACGCCTCTTCTGTACGCGTATCTATATTGCTTGTTGCTTCGTCTAAAATTAGAATTCGCGGATTCGCAAGTAATACTCTGGCAAACGATATAAGCTGCCTTTGTCCTGCAGAAAGAGTGGCTCCTCGCTCCTCAATTTCCGTATCGTAGCCATTAGGCAATTCTTCAATAAACTCGTGCGCGTGAACTACGCGAGCCGCCGACTCAATCTCCTCGTCTGTTGCGTCAAGCTTGCCGTAGCGAATGTTTTCTTTAACAGTTCCGCTAAATATAAAGCTGTCTTGAAGCATAACGCCCATTTGTTTGCGCAAAGATGCTAACGTTATTGAGCGCACATCGTAGCCGTCAATTGTGATTGAGCCTTCGGAAACGTCGTAGAATCTAGAAAGCAGGCTTACAAGCGTTGTTTTACCCGCTCCAGTAGGACCTACAAGCGCAACCGTTGTTCCAGGCTCAATGTGCAAGTCAATTAAATTCAAAATCGGCTTTCCGCTCTCTTCGTAGCGGAACACAACGTCGTTTACGCCAACCCTGCCTTTAATTTGCGGCAATTCTTTTGCATCTGACTTATCTACAATATTTGGCTTAATGCTTAGCGTTTCAAAAATACGCTCCAAATACACTGAGCATGTTACGAGTTGCGTGTAGAAGTTACCAATGTTTACAACTGGCTCCCAAAAAGTACTCGAATACCACACAAATGCTATAAGCGTACCCGTGCTTATGTTCATACTACTTGCATTCATTATGCCAACGTAGTAAAGCAGCGAAATTGCTGCGCTTTCAATAATCGAAGCTCCTGGCCAAAGTAACATTTGCACTCTAACGTTTCGCATCCACGCTTTTCTGACTCCCGACTGCTGATCTTGGAATGTAGCGTATTGTTCTGATTCGCGCGCAAAAGTTTGAGTGGTTTTTACGCCTGCGATTGATTCGTGCAAATATGCGTTAAGATTGCTTTGCTTATTCGACAATTTTTTAGACGCTTTTCGTTGCAAAATTTGCAAAGTGCGAGTCCAGATTATAAAAACTGGGAATAATACAAGGCTCCACAATGCCATTCGCCAATCTATAGAAAACATTGCAATCAGCGTAATTATTAGCACAAAAACATCGGAAAATACGTTGATTAAACCAGACGAAAGCGTGTCGGAAAGCGTGTTTATGTAGTTTACTATGCGAATCAAAATCTTGCCGTGTGGGCGCGAATCGAAGTAATCAAACGATAACGATTGCACGTGCGTAAAAATATCTCGTCGCATATCTTTAATTATCATTTGACCAAGTCGCGTAATAGCAAGCGTTCTGTATGCCAAACCAAGCTCATATAGCACAATAAGCACGCCAAACAATGCAATAAGCGCATACAAATAAGAAACGTTTTTATTAGGCAAAACTACGTCTATAAGTGTTTTTGTAATCATTGGCGTTATTGTCATAATGCAACTTCCGCTAATAACAACTAAAACTATTTTGACTAGCTGCCATGCGTACGGCTTTATGTATTTGCGAACGCGCATCAACTCGTGCAAATTTACGTGCTCTTCTTGGCTTTCGTCTTCTCTATAAGTGTTGCGCTGCGCCATTCTACTCCCCCTTAGGCTCGTGTGAATCTTCAAATCCCAAAGCTTTGCCCGTTTGCATACCAAGCTGCTTTTTGTAGATTTCCCAATATCTTCCATGCGATGCCACAAGATGCTCGTGCGTTCCGCGTTCTACGATTTTGCCGTGATCTAGCACAATAATCATGTCTGCGTCTTTAACAGATGAGATTCTGTGAGCAATTGTGATTACTGTGCGAGAACCATCTAACTTTTTTAGCTCTTTTTGAATATGCTCCTCAGTTTCCATGTCTACTGCAGAAGTTGTATCGTCCATAATCAAGATTGGAGGATTATTAGCTAGCGCGCGAGCAAGACTTAAGCGCTGCTTTTGACCGCCCGAAAGACCAACTCCTCGCTCGCCTACTACAGTTTCGTAGCCTTCTGGCATATTCATAATAAAATCGTCTGCATCTGCGATTCTTGCCATACGCCTAATCGTGCTATCTAATTCTTTGCAATTTTCCTCGTTTTGAGGCAAACCAAAGCCAATATTTCCTGCAATCGTATCGGAAAACAGGAATGTTTCTTGCGCAACTATGCTAACTTGATTTCTAACAGTTTCTAGAGGCCATTCGCGCACGTCTTTTCCATCAATTAAAACGCGGCCGCGCGTAGTGTCATAAAAACGCGCTATAAGACTTACAAGCGTTGACTTTCCAGACCCCGTTTCCCCTAAGATTCCAAGCTTTGTGCCTGCTGGAACATCTAAATCAATATCGCTTAAAATTGGTGAATCAAGATCGTCTGGGAATGCAAAATCAACGTGTTCAAAAGTTACGTGACCCTTTACCTTAACGTTTTTTGCGGAGGCAGATGGCAAATCAATATGCGATTCTTGCGTAAGAAGCTTGCGAATATTTACGCATCCTGCGTTGAATCGCTGCCAATCGTTAATAAGCCACCCAACCATTCTTACTGGCATGTGGAGCATCCAAAGGAAGCTGTTAAACGTTACAAACGCACCTAAAGTCATGCTTCCATTAAGCACAAGCCATCCACCAAATCCTACTGTTACAAGCTCTAACGCAAAGCCCATGCCGTCAAGCCATGGCATGTATTTTTGTGTGTTTTTTGCAAGCGTAATATTGCGGTTAAAGTAGTCTTCGTTGCATTTATCGAATTTCTGTGTTTCAAAAGGCTCGCGCACAAAAGCTTTTACAACACGATTGCCTTCAATGTTTTCTTCTACCATTGAATTCATGCGTGCAAACGATTCGCGAATCGCAAGGAACTTTGGCCTAGCGTTCTTGCCCATAAGTCTTGCAAGCCAGAATAAAAATGGTGTAATTGCCATAAGTGCTAGAGCTAGCTGCCATTGTATTGAAAACATTATAACTAGCGCAAACACAAACATCACTAAGCAATCCAGCGCCATATAAGACACCCAGCTTAAAACGTGGCGAATCGCGTCCGTATCCGAAGTCATGCGGCTCATAATGTCGCCTGTGCGCGTGTGATTAAAGTATGTAAAATCAAGCGAATGCAGCTTCTCGTACTCGTCGCTTACAAGGCGATACACGGCGTTTTGGCCAAATCTTTCCATTTGAAGCTGGTAGATATATCTTGAGCCTACGCGAATAATCATCATTGCAACCATTAGCACGCATACAAAAGCAAGCAAATCATGCTGTTTTCCAATAATGACTTTGTCTACAATAAAGCCCGAAAGCAGCGGCATTGTCATTGCCATTGTGTCGTTTATAGTAAAAAGAACTAGCGATACGCCTACTCTCCACATATCTGGCTTACAATATTGCAAAACCCAGCGCACATTACTCGCGTCTTTGCGTTTACTTGGATTTACATACATGCGCTAGATTCTCCCTTATTTTTGACTTCGCGATTTATTTTTTATTAAGTTTTATTAAGTTTATACTATTTTTCTGAGTTTATTTTTGCGCGACTATTTTTTACGCGATTATTTTCTGCGTAACTACGCACGCGATTACAGCAAAAGCATGTGGCGTGCAGCCAAAGACCACACGCCACATGCTATAAGTTAAGCAATCAGCTTAGTAAACTTGCGCGAGTTATCGCTACAAATTTACTCACTTCTGCCAACCAATGTTTTCAACAAAAACGTTAGCATATCCAGCAGGACCGCCGTTAGCGAAGCCCTTCTTGTATGCCTGATAGGTTGGAGGAGCAGAAACTGGAAGCGTACCATACTCGGCGAAAGCCATGGACTCAGCCTTGTTGGCCAATGCAGTCTGTTCCTTGTAATCGTAAGTCTTACCAACCTTGGCGAGCAGGGCATCAATCTTCTTGTTGCCAGTGCCAGTAAAGTTGGAATCGCTCTTAGAACCGTAGACCTGGGAAGCGGATCCCACGAAGCTCAATGGGGATTGGGAAACCCAAGCCATTGGAAGCACCTGGAAGTCGAAGGAGGTTACAGTCTTAGAGAACTTAGAAGCAGGCTTGTTTACAGTCTTGCACTTCATGCCAGCCTTCTTCATCATGGCCTGGAATGCGTTAGCAAGAGCTGCCTGAGTAGAGTCATCGCCGAAGAAGGTGAATGTGAACTGAACGGTCTTACCATTCTTAGCGTAGTAACCGTCTTTGCCCATCTTGTAGCCAGCGGCCTCAAGAGTCTTCTTAGCGTTTTCTACGTTGAACTTACCATCAGCTGGGAGGTTGTTCTTGTAGCCAGCCTGGAACATGGAGAGAAGCTCCGAACCTGGCTGCTCGCTCTTCCAGCTCATACCCTGGAACTGAATCTTGTTGTAGGTGGCAACGTCGAATGCCTGGACAACGGCCTTACGCACGGCCTTGTCTTTGAATGCGCCAGCCTTTGCGTTTAAGTTAATAACACGAATCTTGGTGCTGTAGCCGTAACGGAGCTGAGCGCCCTTAACGCTACGAGCAGCCTTAACCTTATCCTTGGTGGAGATGGAATCCACGGAATCGATTTCGCCGTTCTGGAAGGCGTTCATTGCAGCGGTATCTTCCATACGCTTTACAACAACCTTGTCAAGCTTTGCCTTCTTGCCCCACCACTTTGGATTGCGCACGAAAACAACCTGATCTTCGGTTGCGGACTGAATCTCGAATGGACCTGCACCCCACTCGTTGTGAGGATTATTTACCCAACCCTGGTTGAATACCGCTGGATCGGTTGCCTTTGGATGAACCAATGGAGCGAAAAGCAATTCCCAAGTTGCGCATGGCTTATTGTACTTAACGATTACTTGCTTAGGATTTGCGCCCTGCTCAACGGACTCAATGCAGTCATAGCCCTCGTGAGATGGTACAGAGTAGGCTTCGTTCTTGCCATTCATAACTTCCCAAGTAGCCTTGAAAGCAGTGTAATCGATGTCTGTACCATCGTTCCACTTAGCCTTTGGGTTCAAATCGTACTGAACTACGAGTGGCTTGTCGCTAACCTTCTTAACAGAAGTAATGTAATCAGGGTTGTACTTAACCTTCTCGCCCTTAACGGTATCGTAATAAGGAAGCGATGGCTGGTAGAAGCCCCACAAAGTGCTCATATACGCGGTGTTACCGTCGTTAGAAGCGTAGTTCCAGTTTGGACCCATGTCGGAAAGCGAGAACGTGTAAGTACCGCCATCCTTAACATTGTCACGAGGCTGTGGATTGTCATAGCGCTTGTCAACCTTAGGCA
This sequence comes from Gardnerella sp. DNF00476, assembly GCF_049262735.1. Classification (NCBI taxonomy): domain Bacteria; kingdom Bacillati; phylum Actinomycetota; class Actinomycetes; order Bifidobacteriales; family Bifidobacteriaceae; genus Gardnerella; species Gardnerella sp. DNF00476. The sequence goes on along the minus strand of NZ_CP058401.1, from coordinate 939,542 downwards.
TTGGAAGAGCGCCAGTGTAGGAAGTATCCACACCTGCGGCTGGCTCTTCGGTCATACCGCCCTTGGCCTTATCTGCTGTAGTAGCAGTTGTGCCACCGCAAGCGCCGAGTAGCATTGCAACAGAAAGTGCAGCTGCGGCGAATACAGTTAATTTGCCTGCATTAGTTTTTTTCATGATTCCTCTCATTCCCCAGAAATGATGTCCGCTTTCTGGTATGTGTGTAGAGTATATCTAATCTTTTGACATTTTGTGTTACGACTTTTTTAACAAATACTGAATTTAAGCTTTTGTTACTTAAGATTTAATCCATAAAAAAGAAAATTAAATACATAAAACAGTCAAACAGAAAATTTTTTAGTTTATTTTAATTAAAAAACAAAATATATTACTTTTTTTAGAATTTATGTGCCTGTAACAAAAAATCGCGTGTGTCTTGCATAACACACGCGATCAAAATTGCCCTAAACAAAAGTTTAGGCGTATTCACAAAAGATTAGAATCAGACGCTTGCAACGTCATCAAACGAATCTTCTTCATTGAGAATAATACGCTTACGATTCTTCTCAATCGCAGGATCTGGAATTGGCACAGCACTAATCAAAGCCTTAGTGTACGGATGCTTAGGATTATCAAACACCTCATCCGTTTCGCCAGATTCAACAATGCGTCCGTGGTACATAACAGCAATTCTGCTAGAAATATGACGAACAACCGCCATATTGTGAGCCACAAACAAGTAAGCAACACCCAACTTGTCTTGCAAATCTTCAAGCAAGTTAATAATTCCAGCCTGAATAGAAACATCCAAGGCAGAAACAGGCTCATCAAGAAGAAGCAGCTTAGGGTTTACAGCCAAAGCGCGAGCAATAGCAATACGCTGACGCTGGCCACCAGAGAACTGCGTTGGGAAGCGATCAACCTGATCTGGATTCAGCTCAACAAGCTGCATAAGCTCCGCAATACGCTGACGAATCTCTTCTTTAGACTTCTTTTGAACATGAAGAGGCTCTGCCAAAATATCGTAAACAAGCATACGAGGATCAAGAGAGCTCATAGGATCCTGGAACACGTATTGGATCTTAGAACGAAGCTCGCGACGCTGCTCTTTAGTCAACTTATCGTTAAGATCGGTGCCAAAAACTGTAATAGAGCCAGCTTCTGGCTTCTTTAAACTCATGATTTCCATCAAAGTAGTTGACTTACCAGAACCAGATTCGCCAACAAGGGCCACAGTTTCGCCTTCGCGAATCTCAAGGTCAATGCCATCAACAGCGCGAACTTCGCCAACCTTGCGTCGCAAGAAACCGCCACCAGTAATTGGGAATGTCTTAACTAAGCCCTTAACATCCAAAACAACCTTGCGATCCTCGCGAGGAATGCCCTCAAACATTGGCTTAATAGTTTTTTCGGTTTCTGCATGAAGCAGCGCACGAACGGTTTCGCTTTCTGCCTCAAGACCCATCATATCGCTAGTATCTCCACTCTTTTCTTCTGCCATCAACATATCCATTGTTGGCTTAGAGATTGGAGTTAAGCGGCGAGTACGCTTTTGGTCAACGCGCGGAACAGCGCCAAGCAAGCCGATTGTGTATGGCTGAGTTGGGTGAGTAAAAATCTCTTCAACGCTATTATGCTCAACCAAATGACCCGCATACATAACAATAACTTCGTCTGCAACGCCAGCAATAACACCCAAATCGTGAGTAATGAAGATCATTGCGGCGCCAGTTTCTTTCTGCGCTTTCTTCAAAACATCCAAAACCTGAGCCTGAATCGTAACATCCAAAGCGGTAGTAGGCTCATCAGCAATAATAATATCTGGGTTGTTAGCAATTGCCATTGCAATCATAACGCGCTGACGCATGCCGCCAGAAAACTCGTGAGGGAAAGCCTTTAAGCGCTCAGCTGGCTTAGTAATACCAACCAAGTTAAGCAATTCAATAGAGCGCTCACGAATCTGATCTTCGGTCATATTTGGATTATGAATAACCAAAGCTTCCTTAAGCTGATCTCCAATAGAAAACACTGGAGTTAAAGCAGAAAGAGGATCCTGGAACACCATAGCAATATTCTTGCCACGAATCTTACTCATCTCTGCATCAGACTTCGTTAACAGCTCTTCGCCCTTATAAACAACAGAACCCTTAACAGACGCGTTCTTATCCAGCAAACCCATAACAGCAAGAGAAGTAACCGACTTACCAGATCCAGATTCACCTACAATACCAATGGTTTTTCCGCGGTACAAATCAAAATTCATATTGCGTACTGCATGAACCGTACCAGCTTCCGAAGCAAAGCTAATTTGCAAATTGCGTACAGAAAGAAGTGGTTCGTTGTTCTGATTTTCCATCACAGAATCTTCCTTAATTGCGTCATTCACCATATCAGTCATGTTTAAACCTCCAACAAGCCTTACTCGGCCTTACCAACAGACCTAGAATATGGATCAATCGCATCGCGAAGACCATCGCCAATAAGCTGAACAGAGAAAGTCAAAATAACCAAAACCGCAGAAGGAACCAAAAGAACCCAAGGAGAGGTCATAACGCTACTTTGACCAACATTAAGAAGAGTACCCAAAGAAGTATCTGGAGCCTTGATACCAAGACCCAAGAAGCTCAATGCGGTTTCGCCGTTGATTGCACCAATAACACCGAGAACCGTATTAATAATCAATACAGAACCAAGATTTGGAACAAGGTGGCGAACAATAATGCGGAACGAAGAAACACCTTCAAACTTGGCTGCGCGCACATATTCACGCTCGCGCAAACTCAAAGTCAAAGTTCTAAGCGTACGAGCATAACCAATCCAACCAAAGGAAGTCATACCAAACGCAAGCCAAAGCCAATCATTGCCACCAGTCGCGGAGCTAACAATCAAAGCAATAAGCAAGAAGGATGGAACAATCAAAAGCATGTCCAAAACCCACATGCCAACTTGCTCAAACCAACCCTCAAAGTAAGAAATAGCAGTACCAACCAAAGCAGCAATAATTGTAATAGAAATGGAGCTTACAATGCCAATAGAAAGTGAGCGACCAAGTCCGCGAACAACCATTGCATACATGTCTGATCCGCCAGGAGTTGTGCCAAGCCAATGCTCTGCGCTAGGAGGAGTTGCAAGAGCCGTAAAATCAGGCTCATCGTAGCCCCACTTACTAATCTTAGATCCAAACAAAGCAAGAAGAATCAAGAACACAAGCAAAACCAAGCCAACGACGGCAGACGGTCGCCTAAAGAAGCGACGCGTATAAAGCGTAATTTTGCCAGTTCGCTTAAAATTACCCCAAGAATTAGCATTTGCCTTTTTGTCTGCAACAGACTCTTGAGACTTTGAAGATACATCTTTTTTACTCATATCAATCACCTACACTGTTGCACAATTAATTCAAGCGAATACGAGGATCAAGCCAAGCAGAGAAGATATCTGCCAGCAAAGCTCCAGCCAAAGTACACACAGCTCCGAATGCAGCAATAGCAACAGAACCATTAATGTCGTTATTAGAAATCGTCTGCACAAAATAGCTACCCAAACCGTTAATTGCAAACACGGTTTCAGTAATAACGGCGCCCGTAAACACACCTGCAATTGAGAAGGCAACATCTACGGCTGTAGGAATCAACGAAGTACGCAAAGCGTGGCGGCGAATAGCAATGTTCAAAGGCAATCCCTTAGCACGAGCAGTGCGAACATAATCAGCATTCATAGTGTCAAGCAAATAAGTGCGCTGCGTAAGATGGTATCCAACCATGCCAGGAACAGTCATAACAATTGTCGGCAAAATCAAATGCTGTAAGAAGTCAAGAACAAAAGCAATAGGGTTAGAACCTTGATAAGAATGCAATCCCGTAACAAAGAATAAACGAGAGCCAGCAGCATTGTTAACGCTAATTGCAGCTAACACAATAAGCAATCCAAACACAGCAGCTGGAACAACAAGTAAGAACGTAGCAATAGAGTTAAGAACCCTGTCTTGCCACTTATATTGACGAATAGCAGTATAAACGCCAACACTAACACCGAAAACAATACCAAGAACAGTTGCGCAAGTAACTAATTGGACAGACGCACCAATACGAGCCGCAATCGCAGGACCAACAGGAGCCTGCTCTGGGCTTAATCCCCAATCCCAACGAGTAAGAACGCCAGTAATCCAACGCAAATATCTCGTAATAACTGGAGTTTGGTCGTTAATGTTCGCCAAATCCAAAGAACGGTTAATCGAAGGAATTGGTGGATGCGGATGCCTAGACATATAATTCGATCGCGGATCCATAAAAGCACTTGCCAAGAAATACGTCATGGATACGGATACAAACAGCATCACAACATAATTCAGGCATCGTTTAACGATGTATCGTATCATTGTGACTCTTTTCTACGTCTAAACATTGTTACCTCCATTTGGTAACTGCAAGCCTCAAGCCTGCACACTGCTATCGTTTGCTATACCCAGTTGCAAAAGCAAATCAAAAGCATACTCAAGGCACACTTAAGTAAGCCCTCATAAATGGGACATGTAATTAGTATATTTTTAGCTAACCTATGTACATTGCTTAAAATAAACATGCAATAATACGGAATAAATATCAATTATCACAAAAATTAATACACAAAATCAACAGAACATCAGAATATTTAACGGAATTATTTAAATTTTACGAAAATTAGTTTCGTAAATCGTAATAAAAGTGTAAATACAATAACATTTCGTACTAACAAAACACATTGCAATTAGTTTTACTAGCATCCTATTAAAAAAGCACAGACCACGCAAAACGCTACTCGTGCATTGAACACGCTACAATAACGCTTATTCGCCTATTTTCAACCTAACAACAAAAGGAGATATATGTCTGAAAACGTAAAAGCCGTTACCATAGACAACGTGCGCGAATATTCCAAGCATTTTAACGAACAGCGAGCAAATCGAGTAGCCGCAAACGCTTCTGTAGCAAGCGGCGTTCTTAAAGCTGCAACAAGCTATCAAGGACAACGCGCTTTACCACGCAACTTCTCCATAGAATTAAAACAAGGATCAATAACAAACCAACAGCACTCTGGACGTTGCTGGATGTTCGCTTCCCTTAACACTTTACGTTACGAATTAATGCACAAGTGGAATTTAGAAGACTTCGAGTTTTCCGAAAGCTACCTGTTCTTCTGGGACAAGATTGAAAAGGCAAATGCGTACTTGGAAAACGTGTTGGCAACATTAGACGAGACCCTAGATAGTCGAGTCTTTGAAAACATTAACTACGGTCCGATCGACGACGGCGGATGGTGGCAAATGTTCGTTAACTTGGTAAACAAGTACGGACTCGTACCAAAAAGCGCATACCCAGATTCACAGAATGCTATTGACTCAGATGCATTCGTACAATACATAAATACCAAGTTGCGTGAATTCGCGGCTGAATTGCGCGAAGCACACAAGAACGGTACTTCCATAGAAGAGTTGCGCGAAATGAAAATCCGCGACCTTGAAACCGTATACCGTATGACAGCTATCGCACTTGGCGAGCCACCAGAGCGTTTCGACTTTATTGCACGTACTAAAGATGACGACGATAAGAAAGACGAAAAGGACGACAAAAAGAACGAAGCCAAAGAAGACGATAAGAAGGACGATAAGCCAAAGACTGGCAAAGACGATCGTCCAATGATTCGCGAATATGGAATAACACCACTAGAATTCGCAAAGAAATACGTTCCAATTGACATAAACGACTTTGTGAGCTTGTGCAACTCCCCAATGGAACACACTCCGTTCAACAAGCTCTACCAGCTTAAATACACCACAAACGTTGCTGAGACGAAGGAAATGGAGTTTGCAAACGTTGCGCTAGAAGTATTCCGCAAAGCCGCTGTCGATCAGCTAAAAGACGGACATCCAATCTGGTTCGCTTGCGATTGCACTCAGTTCTCACTCAGACAAGATGGGTTCTTTGATCCTGCAGTTGTGCGCGTAGACGAGCTATTCGATGTAGAGTTTACATTCGACAAAGCTAAAGGTTTGGAATATATGGATTGCCCAGGCAACCACGCAATGACCTTTACTGGCGTAAACCTTAACAAAGATGGTGAGCCAGACCGCTGGAAGATTGAAAACAGCTGGGGTAAAGATAACGGCGAAGACGGATACTACGTTGGATCCGCGCAGTGGTTTGACCGCTACGTTACAGAAATCATTATTAACAAGAAGTATCTTGATGAAGCAACGCGAGCAATATTGGATCAGGAGCCTGTAATGCTTGATCCGTGGATTCCACTTACAAAGCGCTGCCGCTAAACTTGATTTAGCACAAGCTGATTTACAAACGCAGATTGCAACGCAGTCTGCGTTTTTTTGACCCAGATTCGTTACATCTGTCTCGCTCGTGAGTCATTTGTAACGTTTTTTGACTGATTTTCGTTATATTTGCATCATTGATGAGATATTTGTAACGTTTTTTGACTTAATTTCGTTATATTTGTCTCGCTCGTGATGCAAATATAACGCTCGCGACATTCTCTGTTTACTGTTGCTAGAGGGCTGGCTAATTCTTGTCTCACAACGCTCCGCCTATTGCGTGTAGTCTGGTGTTGCGGTTGTTCCGTTTTGGTTTTGATTTTTGTTTTTGGGTTGAAGTTTGTTTGTAGTGGTTGATCATTGGATTATTTGGTATCGGCTGCCGCTCTTATACTGTTCGACCAAGAATCACCCAGCCCTCTTACGTACTTGAACAATTGCGTATTGCTTGATCACCGAGATTCTCGATTTTTCTTGCTCTCTCGGCGAGTCACCATTTCATGCTGAGGCTCGCCTCGCTAGCTGCGAAAAATCTCGAATCTCCACCACACTTGGCAGAAATAAAGGAACAAATGGTAGGGTAAGCGGCGAACAGTTAAAAAAGATAAAAAGAAGCCCGGTGGGAAAGAGAAGACCCACCGGGGCAGAGAGAAAGAGAGAAGAAGGTTTCAGTTATGGGGTTCGCGAACGAACCTCACTGATGGATAACCATCAGCAATACTCATTATAACCACACTTTTCTCGCAAAACACGCATATAACCTAAAAATTTCCTTAAAAAATTTTTTAAATCCTGATAGTCAACCTATTTTTTGTTACATGCATCACTATAACTTAAAATTTTTCGTTTAATCACTTAGATTCTAGTGATTTTTTAGCTGCAGCCAATCTTTCTTCGTCAGCTTTACGACGAGCGGCAAGCGCAGATTCAAAACGCTCAAGCTCCTCATCAATAGCCTCTTTAGGAATTTTGGCAAAAATCGGAGTTGGCTTAGCGACAGGCGTACCAGTCACTAATTCCTCACTCTCCCACGGGTGAACAGTTTCTCCAAGACGATAGTCGCCAGTAATAATCGGATACTTAAAATCTGGATTATCTAAGTCAGTCACCTCTTCAATTCTTGGCAGAGGAGAGAACACACCCGTACCACCAAGAGCTTCCCACACTTTTTGCGCAGAATGTGGCAAGAATGGAGCAAGTAAATGATTAGCATCAGAGACAGCTTGAGCTGCAACGTGCAAAACAGTACCAAGACGTGCTTCATCATCTTTAATCTTCCAAGGCTCAGTTGCAGAAATGTACTTGTTGATATCCGACACAACACGCATTGCCTCGTTAAGCGCATTCTTCTGATGATGACGTTCAATCAAACCACCAACAATCTCAAAAGCATTAGAGGTTTGATCAAGCAAAGCGCGATCCATATCTGTCATTGAATTTTCATCCAGAGCAGGAATCTCTCCGAAATTCTTATGAATCAAATTAGCGACACGATTTACCAAATTACCCCAGCTGGCAGCAAGCTCTTCGTTATTATGACGAACAAATTCTGCCCAAGTAAAGTCGGCATCAGAATTTTCAGGACCAGCAATAGAAATGTAGTAACGCACAGCATCCACAGGATAACGCGCCAAAATATCCTTCACGTAAATCACAATTCCACGCGAAGAACTGAACTTCTTGCCTTCCATAGTCATAAACTCAGAAGCAACAACTTGCTCAGGCATATTCAACGGGCCATAAACTCCAGCCTCGCCACCCTTAGAGCCAGCGCCATTATATGCAAGCATTTCTGAAGGCCAAATCTGAGAATGGAAGGTGATGTTATCTTTGCCCATAAAGTAATAGCCAGGAGACTTAGGGTCACACCACCAATCGCGCCAAGCATCCGGCTTACCTTGACGGCGTGCCCATTCAATAGATGCAGACAAGTAGCCAATAACAGCGTCAAACCACACGTACAGGCGCTTATTCGGGTTATCAACCCATCCTTCTACAGGAACAGGAATACCCCAGTCAATATCACGAGTTATAGCTCGAGGCTTAACTTCCTTAAATAATCCAATCGAGAAGTTGATAACATTTGTACGCCAACCATCTCGAGAATTTAACCAATTCAAATTAGCATCAGCTAAAGCAGGCAAATCGAGGAAGTAATGCTCTGTTTCTTCAAATCGCGGAGTTTCGCCGTTAATCTTGGATACAGGATTAATAAGCTCATCTGGATCAAGCTCATTACCGCAAGCATCGCACTGGTCGCCTCTAGCTCCATCCGCGCCGCAAAGTGGGCATGTGCCCTCAATGTAGCGATCTGGAAGAGTACGACCTGTAGAAGGCGAAATCGCAACCTTTTGAGTACCCTTATAAATGTAGCCGTTCTTTAAGCACTGACGGAACATCTCTTGAACAACGTGCTCATGATTTGCTGTAGTCGTGCGCGTAAACAAATCGTAGCTTAAACCCAAATCGCACAAATCTTTAGTAATCACGCGATTATAGCGGTTAGCAAGCTCCTGAGCACTAACGCCTTCTTTATCTGCCTCAACTAAAATCGGCGTGCCATGTTCGTCTGTACCAGAAACCATAAGCACGTCATTGCCCTTCATACGCTCATAACGCGCATACACGTCTGAAGGAACACCAAATCCTGCAACGTGACCAATATGACGAGGGCCATTTGCGTAAGGCCATGCAACATTCACCAAAATATGACTCATAGCCAAATATTATCTTGTTCAGCGAGGACACCTTAATAAAAAACATATACACATATGCACATTTTTTAATGTAAAAATGCTTAAAAATCCACTTTTACACATTTCGCAAAAATCTTATGGACAACATGAACAAACGTATCTATTCTGTCTAAAACCATATGTCTAAAAAATTATTCCCAATCATTATGTCTAACAAGAAAGGAGGGATTATGAATAACGAAGCAGAAATTATTGCAAACAAAACTATTAACAATTCGACTAATACTACAAGTAAATACACATGCAAAACAACCGATAAGCGAACAAATAAAAGAACAGATAAACCCACAATCAAGCCAATCGCTAAAAATTTAAAAAAGACTTCAAGACAGACTTCAAAAAGCAGAAACTATGATGCGAATAAATACAGTACGACTAAAGATATAGCTCAAGAAACAAAAATAATTCTTGAAAATTACGACAATAAAAATCAACACATTGACATTAGTAAAAATCTTCCAACCTTGCTAGACACAACGCATCTGCCAGGACCATTGTGCATGAAGAAATTATCTAAATTCGGAGCTTTTGAACGATTGTCAATAAGAAGCGGATTTGCACATTCCACTGCAAAGTCCATTGAGGGGCGGTGCAAAATACTCAAAAAACTAATACCACGAGACTCTGCAGCATGCATGTTTACAGCATCATGGATTTGGCTTGGAGGAACAATTCCAAACATATTAGACGTTATCTCTGGCAGCCATTATCGCGTAGTACCACATGATCATCCATTACGAGTATTCAGACGAAAATTGTTGAAGAGAGAACAAAAGGTGATTAAAGATTTGCGCATAACATCTCCTGCTCGAACAATCTGCGACATAGCATTAACACCATCTAAAAATATTTACGACGAGATACGCAAAAAAGACACAATTTTCAATCTGATTCAAGAATATGGCACAAGCTTTAAAGAATGCGAAAAAATCATAAATAGCAACCCACATTTTCCAGGAGCGCAAAAAGCAAAAGATTGGCTAAAAAACGTTATAGAACAGGAAGATATTTTTTATGAATATTAATATTGAACATTTAAATCAAGTACAAGAAAATACAGAAAATTTCCATAAAACACAAACAAAAGATCTACCACCAAAACCGCCAATTATTCTCACAGAACAAGTAGCATGCTGTGAAAATACAGACAAAGAAATACTTTGGCACATAGCGAGAAACATTCCGCACTTACGAAAATGGGTTATAGCAAACCCAGCCGCTGACGCAAAAATACTGGAGTATATTTCACAGAAAGGAGGTCCAGATGTTAAGCATAGCTTAGACGTACTTTTAGAAAGCTATGATTACGCGAAACAGATTTCATGACTTGATGTTTAAACAAGCAGCATAAACTTCTTTACGATTCGCAAAAGAACCGTCTGAAAGAGGATTTTGTGAAACAATACGCGTTATAGCATCTTTAATACGCAAACCCTCATTTTGCGAAAGATCGTAAGACATTTGCGCAAGCTGTTCAACGCTCAAATCAATGTTTCGCTGCTTGATTTCTTCATCGCTAGCTCCCGCAATCACAAGAACAATTTCTCCGCGCGGAGGGTCGTTTTCTACGCTTTTGCATATTTGAGAGATTGTTCCTCGCCTTATTTCCTCAAAATCCTTTGTAAGCTCGCGACATAACGCCATTTTGCGATCTGCGCCAAAAACTGCAAGAAGATCTTCCATTGACTCCGCAATTCTGTGCGGCGCCTCATAAAAAACGATTGTTCGCCGCTCTGAAATAAGCGAGCGCAAATGCTGCTGTCTGTCTCCAGATTTACGCGGCAAAAAACCTTCGTAGCAAAAACGGTCTGTTGGCAAGCCAGAAAGCGCTAGAGCATCTAGTACGGCACTCGGCCCAGGAGCGCAAGTAACAGGCAAATCGCGCTCTATTGCACGGCGAACGATCGCAAGCCCTGGGTCGTTAATCGTAGGCATACCAGCGTCGGAAACAACAAGAACGGTATTGCCTTGCTCAACCTTGTCCAGCAAGCCATCTGCCTTATTGTGCTCATTGTGATCGTGATATGCAATAACTTGCCCAGAAACATGCACGCCAAGGCGATTTGCAAGATCGTAAAGCCTGCGCGTGTCTTCCGCTGCAACAATATCCGCGGTTTCTAGAAGATTAATCAAGCGCGATGAAGCATCTCCCATATTGCCAATAGGAGTGGCTGCAAGAACAACTTTACCCAAATTATCTTCTTCATTACGCATCTTAAATCTCCTTATGAAACTTCTTAAGACTCTACACGAATTTATAAAATAACGCACTTAAAAAATAAGATATTTGATTAGAATTATGCTTAGTAATTGCGCTTAGTAATTATGCTTAACATGAATTGCAAATAAGCAAAACGAAAAGAGATACCATGAAGATTATAGAACGCCAAATTAAAGGCATTGACGGTAGCAACGCGCTTCTTACTGGATATGTTTTAGATGACAACTTAGATAGCGAAGGGGATCAAACACGCCCAGCAGTGCTGATTTTGCCAGGCGGCGGATTCTTGCGCGTTTCTAATCGCGAAGCAGAACCTGTTGCTATGAAGTTTGCTGCTGCTGGATTCCACGCATTTGTTCTGCGCTACTCGCTTGTGCCTAGTGCACACCCGACTCAGCTTTTGGAAGCCGCACAAGCTATGCAATTGATTCGCAATAATGCAAAAGAATGGCATGTAGATGCGCAAAAAGTGGCGATTATTGGATTCTCTGCAGGAGGCCATGTTGCAGCAAATCTTGCGACTAGCGTTAGCGACGATGTTGAAGAAACAAATGGATACAACGCAAATGATGTTCGTCCAAACGCTCTTATGCTTGCTTACCCAGTGATTTCCGCTGGCGAATACGCACATAAGCCAACTTTCGACCGTCTTTTTGGAAGCGTAGATTCTAACACTCGCGCGCAACTCGTTGAACAGCTTTCGCTTGAAAACCACGTTGATTCTAAGACTCCACCTGTGTTCGTTTGGCAAACGATTACAGACCAAACGGTTCCAGTTCAAAACTCAATTATGTTTATTAATGCTTGTGTTAAAGCTGGCGTAAGCGTGGAAGCACATTTGTTCCCTAAGGGTCCGCACGGCTTGGCTTTGGCTGTTAAAGAAACTGCTAAGCGCGATGAAAATGGCGCAGTGATTCCTGAGTTTGTACAGCCAGAGGTTCAGCAGTGGATTGATCTTGCTTGCGATTGGCTTCGTCGCACATTTGCGTGCTAATCGACCTGTCTTCGAGCTTAGAGCGTAGCGCGGTTCCATTGCTTGGTATTGCGCGAGGTTTGAGTATTTCTCTCCTCGCAAGTCCCGTCGCTGCGCTCCTCTTTTATTGCTCGTATAGAAATACATCAAACCTTCTGAATATCTAACACTTTTGCGTATCTTTTATCACCGAGATTCTTGATTTTTCTTGCTGCTTCAGCGAATCACCATTTCATGCTGCGAATCGATCTGCATGAGCGCTTAAAGCGTAGCGCGCGAATGCACTTCGATTCGCTGAGCTTGCTCAAAGCTGAAAGCACAGTGTGCTTTCAACGCAAGCGAAGACGTGAGCGCGCTGTAACGCGCGAGCGATACACCTCTTTCGCTGCGAAAAATCTCGAATCTCCACCTTGCTTGCGCGATCGCTATTTCCGCTTTTTGTAGCTCTAATCGGCGTGTCTAACTACAAAACGCGGAAACAACAGACGAAACACAAAGCAAAAACAAAACGTCGCCCACACACAGTGATTGATGTGTTGGCGACGTTTTATATTATTCACCTGAATTTTCGACAATTATTGCCTGTGCTTGCCCTTGCAGAAATAACGCTTTATTTTATTTGTAGCACCCAGAGCGAGCATAGCAACGGACGCAACAGCTGTGAAAACTGTGCTTACGCCAGTGTTTACAAGCTTATCCCTTACATGCTCTTGCTTAAAATCAGCATTATTATTGTCAAACGAACTTTCATTCGGCTGACTATTATTGCTATCTAAATCATTATTACTGCTTGGTATCGGATTATCTGATTCACGAATCTCAGAGTGATTAGGTCCTGAAGAATCCTCCTTAGGCTGGGGATCCTCATACTGAGGGGGATCATTAGACTCTGTGTCATCAGTATCAGGATCCTTAGGAGTATCAGACTTAGGATCATCAGGCTTAGACTCAGGATTCTTAGGGTTCTCATTGTCCTTCGGATTTTCAGACTTAGGATTAGTATCCTTTGGATCAGGATCTTCAGGCTCATCCTTCTTAGTCTCATCATTAGGCTTAGGATTCTTAGGCTCCTTCGACTCAGGTTCCTTAGGAGTATCAGACTTATCATCCTTAGGTTTCGTAGGATTATCAGGCTTCTTAGGATCTTCAGGTTTAGTATCAGGTACATCCCTATCCTGATAATTTGGATTATTAGGCTTATCCTTAGGCTTTGGATCATCCTTCTTAGGATCAGGAGACTTAGGAGTATCAGGTTTTACAGGATTGTAATCCTTAGGATCAGTCTTTTTCGGCTCAGGATTTTGCTTTGGCTTATTATCAGGATCCTTAGGCTTATCCTTCTCAGGATTAGGATCCTTAGGCTTAGGGTCCTTAGACTTCGGCTTATCCTTCTTAGGATCCTTCGGATTAGGATTTTGCTTAGGATCCTTAGGATCTTCATGTTTAGGCTGCGGATTCTTAGGCTCAGTATTTGGCTTAGGGTCCTTAGGATCATCCTTCTTAAAAGCTCCCGCATCAATATGCTTCTTATCTTCGCCAGCAGAAAGACTTATATTGCCAACATATGAGTCTTTTGAAGCCGAATTATCGGTTGCTGCAGATCCTTTTTCTGTAACAGATCTATCAGTTACAGGCTCTCCAGGAATCGCGTCAGAATCTACAGAGGAATCTGACCCTTTACGCGTGTATGTAAAACCAAAATATTCACTACCTTCTGGAAGTGTGAATTTAACAACATAGCTTCCTGGCAGCAAATTAGTAAATTCGTAAGATCCATCAGGCGAAGTAGTGGTAATAGGATTAACCTTATTGCCATTTATGTCGATTACTGTGCTATCCCCATACTGTTTAACAAGCTGTACTTTTGCACCAATTATGCTCGACTCTCCCTTATCTTGAATACCATTATGGTTAGCATCAAACCACACGCGTCCACTCAAAGATGCAGGAATGACGATTTCAATAGGAACTGTGCTCACTTTGCTGCGATTACTGCGCGCATACGTTGCAACAGTCTCCTGAATCTTGTTAATAATTGGCGGATATTTCAAAGTATTATCTGGATAATTATCATTACAATCTAACGCACGATAATACGATTTTATGTATGCGCTTGCTTTTCCACTCATCCAAATACCGTTGCTAATATTATCAGGACCAAACACAGTTGAATCTGGGTTAAATTCTCCAGATATTAGCAATTCAGAAGGTCTGTTTTGTTTTGGAACAGTTCCCCAACCATCGAAATATTTAGAATCCAGAATATCGCCGAAAACTTCAGTATCCCCATAAGCAACTTTTTCTATTCCAATATTAGCCATAATTTTACGAGCTTCATCGTTGTTGTTAGGCGAACGGAAAACTGTTAAATGATGATTTTTAAAAACTTGCTTAGTTCCATTTAAAGCATAGTCCTTAGAACCAAATGGAATTTTAAATCTCAACTTAATCGGATTATTGTCGTTCCCATTGCGATAAATAGTTACGAATTGGTTATGCTCAATATTTGCCGGTATTAATTGTGGTAAAAAGACACCATTCTGCGACTCAACCATAGTGCTTCTACTGTCATAATCGACGCCGCTTGTTTCCATAGATAACCCAGTGAACCAGAATCCATAATTATCTCTGCCGTCCCATCCAGTTACCAAATCAGAACGCACTAGGCATGGATTTTTTTGCAGTATCCTATCGTTTGGAAAATCTCTTAATCCGCCGATTGTAGACGTATATTCCATAGGTGTTGGGAAAGGCATATACGAAACTCTGCCTTGGATTAACGGTTTCACACCTTTTTTGTAATTTTGCAAATCAACTAGATCAGAAGTTTTTGCATTACTGTCGATTACTGTATGGATTTCAATGGAAACTGTTTGATTATTTTTTATTACATCATCATTGGATAATACATTGCCAGAGTGGTTCACGCCTTTTATGGCAGCAAGGTATGGCATTTCATTTGCAAAATCAGAAGACCACTCGTTGTAGTTAAAGTAGACGTCAAAAAGATTATAGTTACCGAGATTGTGGTTACCAAACGACTTAGAATCTGAAATCTGTACTACTTTATTTGCAACACTGCCAGCATCAACAACAAAATCATTTGCGTTTACTGTAAGAATTTTCGGAATGGCTAGTCGAAGATATGGTCTAAAAACATCGCCAGCTTCAGGAACAATAAATTTAGCTGTAGCCCGGAGCGTAAGCTTGCTACCTGGACGCAGAATTTTATTAGTTTTATTCGTATCCGCATGATTGTCAGTAGAATCTCCATCAACATAGCTGATTGAAGTTCTTATTTCTGGAAGTTTCCCATCTGGCTTGCCGAAATGCTGGGTAGGAGCAGGAATTAAATCAATGTTGTTAATACTGGATTTATTCGTTGGAATGTTCTCACGATTAGTGAAAGCATTATCATTGCTCGACTGAGCTAATGCCGAAGAAGATAAACTTGCTGTTAATAACGTGGCTGTTAATAAGCTAGCTGTCACTATTTTCATTTTCATTAAGTATTTTCTCCCTTCGCTCATGAAAATAGTTATGAGACAAGCCACGAGTAAAACACTAAAAAATTTATTTTTCAAACTGAAAATTGTCGTAAATTTTCCGACAACTAAAACCCTTTTTATATTTATGGAATCGCCGAATAAAAAAAAACACCTTCGGCGAGTCTGAAGAAAAATTTAAATTAATTAAGATAAAATACGAAAAATATACATGTTAACTCTCTTATAATAAAGCTAAATCGTAATATTTTCTGTTGTTATAACAATATGATGATTAAATGATATATGTGAGGTTTTTCACATTTCACAATATTCTACAAGTTCAATACACAAATATCTTTACGACAAATACAACATGGATCCTATGTAAAAGATTAAAAGACGTTTATAAACAACGTTTATAAAACAGAAACGTCGTCCTCACACCGTGATTGATGTGTTGACGACGTTTTTTATCTACTATTAATGATTAATATTTAAAAGCAATCACACGATTTTTGGCATTGGCGTTGTTAGTGAAGATGTAAGGTTGACTTGAACAACCCCAGCTCCAGCGTGAACTTCTACTTTCTTTAAAGTTACAGTGCGAGAATCTTCAGGCGCGTGATCGTCATCAGTCATGGTTGCTGGCGACTTTACAGCAACAAGAGCCAAGCTATCAAAATCAACACCAGCCTTATTGCACAAATCCTGCGCTTCCTGCAACGAATCAGCAAAACCTGCTTTGTTGATTACGCGCTCAGCAGGCACACCATACGCCTCGGAGCAAAGCAGATTAATGCGCTCGCGAAGCGACTTTCCTCGCCTACTTTCTGGAACTTTCGTTTCAGCATCAGCGGTAATCACAGACACAAAATCGTCTAGCTGATCTGCCAATCCATCTCCGCCATCTCGGAATAAATTGCCAACAATCGGCTTGCGGAATCCCAAAGTCTTAGCTTGCTCAAGCAAATCTGGAACTTGGCTATCTTCCCCTTCCCACAAATTAATAAGAGGGAAAGTAGGAATATCAAGCGACTCAAGGCGCGAAACGTGGAACGGGTAGCGCCATGCAAGCGTTTCGTCATCTCGCCAAGTAGTTGCACGAGTAACAACAACCGCAGCAGCAGGCCACTTTGCGCCAAATTCGCGAGCAGCAATATCTAGCCACTTTTGCGCACCAGCATCCGTGCCATAGCCTGCTTCCACAACAACAACATCGTGCAACGCACAAGCCATTTCAACGCTTACAAGGCTTGGAATACCAAGAGATACGTTGGCAAATGGCCCGCAATGAACGTAAATCGGAGATCCATTAATCGTCTCAGTTTTTGCAGGCTTTACAGCATCGGCAAGAATATTTGTGATTCGCCACAAGTCAACAAAATCGCCAAATTTAACAGGATTCCCATCTTTTGTGCCAGCAATCATGGCAGCAACGCGATTTGCGATTTCTTCCATGTTTCTCGAAAGCACTACGATTTGCATAAGCTCACAAGTTGGCGTTAACACAACGCGCTCCGCAACCGTGCTCTTGCCAAAGTCAACAGCAATACTACGCAAAGATCTTGAAGGTACTTCGCTTACACGCGGCACTAAAATCGTGTCTAAAATGCCCTCGTCAATCGCTTTTTCTGCAAAAGAAACAAGCAAATTCTGCGCACATTCAATGGCAGCCATTTCTCCGCACAATCCCCAATCGATTAGCTCAGGGTGCGAAAGTGAGGACTTTCCGCCGCCGCTAGCGCCGCCTTTTGAACCCGCTGCAGTAATGCCCATGCTTGGCTGGCGCAAAACAGCCGCCGCATCTACCCCGCGTTCGCGCAACGCGTCTACCAGCGCAATAGTGGTAGTTGTTTTACCTTCTCCTCTAGAAGCCTTAAGAGGAGTATCAGCTGTAACGAGTAGCACTTTACCGTGCTTTTTTTGCTCACTTGGATTCTTCTTTAAATAATCCATAAATCCGAAGGCGTCTATTTTTTTAACTAATCCAAATTGCGTAGTAAACGAATCAAGAATGCTCATATTCCCCACTTTCATAAGCAAAAAGCCTAGTAGATGCCCAATGGTGTTCAATAACAAACGTTCAATAACAGATGCCCAATAAACGCTCAATAGTAAACGCGCATAGCTAATGTAAATGAACAATTTTTATACTATACGATTGCATGGGCGTGGTATAGCAATATTACATTAAAACTATGCGCGTTATCACTAATGTCTATAACAGCTTGCGATCAGTGATCGGAACGATTAAAACCATTCTTCATACGCATGCTAGTAATGTACAGCACTGTGTCAAGCAAAGAATCGGTTTCTTTCTTCAACTTTGCTGCCATATCGTCGTTCGCTTCAGCCAAAGCTTCACGCACTTTGTCGTTACGAAGCTCTGCAATAATTGCTTCAGGATCGCGAACTAAATCATCGTAATCTTCGCCTTCATCACCTTCACGTTCTGGCTCGTAACCTCTCAAAGAAACGCCAAGAATCTTTGCCACGGCAGCATCCGTAGACTTAACCATTGCGTGACCAAGGGAACCGACAACTTCCTGGTAACGCTCAATCGCGTTTGCAGTGTCGTTAAATGCAGCATCCGCAAGAGCTGCAATAATGCGATTCTCCCAATAGAAGTTTTCGCTTGTTACGCGAGTAGTCGTATCTTCCAAATACTTTGGAGTTTCGTTTACATTTGGATAGAACGGCACAAGCGCATTAAATGGGTTAGAGCCGTACGCCATCCACTGAATTGTGCGGAACGCTTCTGGCACGTAAGGGCGGATTTGCATAACAGCCAGCTGACTTTGACGATTGATGCCGATTGGACGGAAAAGATGACGAGTATGCTCATCGCCAAGCTTGCCGTAAGGATCGTACTCAGTGCCCTGATAGTGCGAGCTAAGCACGTACTTAACGTCTTCAACCGTCACTTTGCGCTCAGGCTGACGCGCCCACGGAATATCGTTGCTATCTGGCTTGTGATCAGCGTCTTTACCATCCCACACTTCGTCATAAGGATTCAAGAAACGCTCCATAAACCACGCGCGAGGAGTGTTGTACACGTGGTCGGCATCTGAATGAGAGCCAAAAGCATCACGAGGATTAAATGGCGAAGCGTTTTCAACCGACAAATCTAAGTGGTTTTCTTCAATAAACTCAAGCAAATCAGCCGAGCACATGTGCTCTTCTTGGTCTCCCAAAGCGTCTTCCAAATCGAACTCGTCGATTCCAAGCTGGTTTGGCATAACAACATACGCCTCGTCTGGCACGCGCTTAGCAATCCAGTGGTGTCCGCCAACAGTTTCCATCCACCAAATCTCGTTTACATCCGAGAATGCAACGCCGTTCATCTCGTAAGTGCCGTACTTTTCTAGCAGAGCACCCAAACGCTCAACTCCTTCGCGAGCGCTACGAATATAAGGCAAAACAAGCGTTAAGAAGTCTTCTTCGCCAATTCCGCCTGGAACTTCTGGCTTATAATCAGCGTCGCCTTCCTTACCTTGCGCTTTTTGAAGCTCCACCATTGGGTCTGCGCCCAGCACGCGCTCGTTGGATGTAAGCGTTTCGGTTGCGCTCATTGCCACGTTTGCTTCGTTAACGCCAGCTTCTCCCCAAATTCCTTCGCGCAAGTCTGCGTTTGGAACGCTTGTGTATTGCATTGGATTATCTGGAAGCTCTACTGTTACGTGGCTAAGCACAGACTTATAAACGCGAGGCTGGTCTTGCGGCTTTACTACCACTAAACGCTTTGGATTAAACTCGCCATTTGCTGAGTCTTCGTTACGCGCGATAAGCGTGGATCCGTCGTAGCTCGCTTTGCGTCCTACTAAAATTGTTGTGCATGCCATATTTGCATCCTCATTTTTCTAATTTTTGATTATTTTGGTTATTTGATTATTTTTGATTATTTTGTTTGTTTAGATTAGTTTGATTGGTTTTGCTTATTTTTGACTATTTTACGCACGCATATATAGTCGTAAGCTGCTTGCGACTAATCCGCACGAAGTCATATAAAGCCTAAATCCTAAATTCTAAGCTTTTCCTCGCAAATATAATCCGTTAACGTCTACATACGAATCGTAATGCCTGATTTCATTCATCATTTCGTTAAGATAGAAGCCTTCTTTAAGATTTGGAAGAGGCTTTTGCGTGCCGAACACTTCTAGCATGTAGTCGTGATCCTTGTCTGGCGGCTGCGGGCCATTGTAGCGCATTGTAATTGCAGGGTCTGTGCAACCCACAAATCGGCTAGCTTGCGAGTTTCGCCCTTGTACAACTTCTGGAATCATAGTTGGCATTGTGCGCGAAAAGTCTTGCGGAATTTGCAAAGCGCGCGAGTCATTAAAGTCAAACATAAGCGCTTCCACTGGAACATTTGCCACAACCCAATGAATCCACTGAAATCCGCACACTGGTATAGCGTCGTCGTCTACAAATCGCCAATGCAAGTAGTGCACAAAATCCGGCAACTTGTCTACATAAAATGGAAAAGATACGACTGGAACGCCGTTAATCTTGTTTTCTTCCGGCGCAGCTTTTGCAAAGTTGTCTGGAATAGTGGTGAAATCTGCAGAAATATTCATAATTTAAGTATCTACTACCGCTGTGACTATACGCGACGACCTACCTTTTCGCTTAGAGCGTAGCGCGAAAAGGTAATTCGGAGCGCTGAGCCGCTCAAGGCAGAAGCACTGCTTCTGCGCTGCGAAGACGTGAGCGCAGCTAATCTGCGCGAACGACACGACCTACCTTTTCGCTTAGAGCGTAGCGCGAAAAGGTAATTCGGAGCGCTGAGCTTGCTTAAGGTTGAAAGCACTGTGTGCTTTCAACGCAAGCGAAGACGTTCGCGCGCTACGCTATTCCTCACGGCTATTAGTAGCCGTTCGGCTGATTTGGCGCATAAAGTCCACTGGACTTTATGCCTTAAGCCAAATCACGCTTTGAAGGAGCTTGAAATGCGTTATGCAATTTCAATCTCAGTCAAAGCGCACATAAAAGTGCTTCAAAAACAAGCGTTGCGTTTCCATTGCCAGCAAGCCGCTTTTTAGCAACCGCAAGCGCGTCCAGGCATTTAAGCGCGCGCTCTGCTGTATTCTTTTTAGAAAGCTGCATAATTTCTGCTTTAAATTCTTGATTCACAAGTGGTGTTTGCGATTGCGCATTGTTTAGCACAACAAGCACATCTCTGTACACGCTGCAAATCGCATCTATTGCGCGGTTTAAAACGTCTCTGCTTACGCGAGTGACTTTGCGCTTAACATCGTCTTTTTTGCCAATCGCATTGTATGCGCTACGAATTTTAGGTGGGATTTTATCTGTTGGCTTAATGCCATTTATGCGCAAAAACTCGCTTTGCTCAGCTTCAACAGACTTTTGCACTTCGTCTTCTGCCTGGCTTTTAGCATCTTCGATTAGCGTTTGTGCAAGCATAATAGCATCTATTGCGCTGCTAAGACGCAAAACGCCTGCAACAAGCTCTTCTCTTCTGCTTCTAGCACTCTCGCTTGTAGCGTAAAGCATTGCTAAATCAACGTTTCCTTGAGCTATGCGAGCCACGCTTGCCGCCGTTTTTGCATCAATGTGTGCGCTTTGTTGCACGTATTCTTGCACATCTTGGTCGCTTGGTTGAGCCAAATTCACTATTTGAGACCTAGAACGAATTGTTGGCAAAACATCTGCCGCGCTTGCCGCGCAAAGAATCCATATTGTGCGAGGTGCTGGCTCTTCGATTTCTTTTAGCAAAACGTTTGTTGTGCGCTCAAGCATGCGCCCAACGTCTTCGATTATTATGATTCGCCACGGTGCAACACTTGGCATTTGCTCGGATATTGATACGAGTTCGCGCACTTCGTCAATGCTTACTGTAACTTTGTCCGTGCTTAAAATGTTTACGTCTGGGCTTGTTCCAGCTAATACTTCACTTGCGATTTTATCTGTGTTTATTTGAGTGTTTATTTGAGTGGCGGAGTTTTCGGCGGCGCGGTTGCTTGCGACTTTTCCACTCGATTGCAATGCCGCTGCAAACGCTCTTGCCACTTTTGCACACCCGAATCCAGCAGATCCGCAAATAAGCCATGATTGCGCGATTTTGCTTGAATCGCCTTGCGCTACTTTTTTAAGGCGTTCAACAACTTGCGCTTGACCAACTACCGATTCCCAAACGTCCATTGCTAAAATCCTATAGTCCTAAAATCCTAAAATCCTTGATTTTCTGGGGCTTCTGGCGATTTTTTGTCACCTATTCCAGCATTATCCATCAACTCGCACATGTCTTTAGCAATCAACTTAGATAAGTCGCAAGCTGGCAAAGTGGCGTCTAAAACGCAAAATCTTTGCGCATTTTGTTTAGCAAGATCTAAGAACGCTTCACGCGTGCGGCGCGCAAAATCAAGCCCTGCACTTTCCATGCGATCCGCCTGCCCATGCAATCGCACAGCAGCATCTTTCTCGCTCATATCTAGCAAATACGTGCGATTTGGCCAAAGGCAATTAGATGCCCACTCGCTTAAATCGCGCACATCTTGCATAGTGAGTTCACGCCCCCCAGACTGATACGCTAGCGATGAGTCAATGTAACGGTCCGTTATAACCACCGCACCGCGCCGCAAGGCTGGGATGATGATTTGCGCAGCATGTTGAGCGCGATCCGCAGCAAACAGAAGCGCCTCGGTGCGCGCAGAAATCGCTCCGCCGTGTAGAAGAATGTTGCGCAACTGTTCGCCCAACGGTGTTCCGCCAGGCTCTCTCGTAACAACAACCTCAAATCCGCGTGCTTGCAAAAAATCACGCAAAGCCTCAACTTGCGTGGTTTTCCCAACGCCGTCTATTCCTTCAAAAGATATAAAAAGACCCTTAAGACCTTTGTTTAAACCGCTAAGCCCGCTGTTTTTAAGACCTATAGCCATTTTTGCATACCTCTACCAGGTTTACTCGCCTTTAGACGTGGACTTTTTTGCTGTGCTCTTTTTTGCAGCAGGCTTTTTAGCGGCCGTCTTCTTAGCAGCCGTCTTCTTTGTTGCCGTCTTCTTTGCAGCAGTTCTCTTGCGCTTTACAGGTCCAGCCGCGCGTTTTTGCGCCAAAAGCTCAAACGCCACCTGCGGCTCAATCGACTCAGGCGTGTACTGCTTTGGCAGCGTTCGATTCGTAACGCCGTCTGTAATATAAGCTCCGTAGAAGCCATCTTTAATCACCACTGGCTTTCCGCTCTCTGGATCTTCTCCAAGCTCCCTAAGCGGCGGTTTTGCAGCTCCACGCGTGCGCTTTGCATACTTCGGCTGAGCAAAAAGCTCCTTGGCTTCGTCTAAAGTCACACTAAAAATCGCGTCTTCGCTTGCAAGCGAACGATTATCTGGCTTGTCGTCCACAGCCGAATTACCAGACGATGCCGAATCGCTAGCAACCGTGCGCTCGTAAGTTTTAGTCAAATAAGGTCCGTATCGACCATTATTCGCCTCAATCTTCGCGCGCTTCACTTCGCCTTGCTCATCAACTTCTTCCACAATGCCAACCAATCGAGGCAAATTCAAAAGTCGCAAAGCATCTTGCAAAGTTATTGTCGCAGGGTCCATTGTTTTAAACAAAGACGCCATTTTTGGCTTAGCTTTAGCAGACTTTTTAGATTTTGCAGAAGACTTTGAGCCAGTTTTAGCAGAATCGTCGGCTGCTTGCGACTCATCCTCATCCGAAGCTTCAACAAGAGCAACGTAAGCTCCAAAACGCCCGTTCCTAACTTCTACACTGCCTCCAGTTTGCGGATCTGTACCCAAAACGCGCGGACCGTCGGAGTTGTTCTCAATCAAATCTCGTGCAACTTGCTCAGTCAACTCGTCTGGAGCCAAAGTACTTGGAATCGAAGCTCTGCGCGCATTGCCATCTTCGTCTAGATTCTTCGTATCTTCCAAATACGGGCCGTATCTGCCTACGCGCACGTGCAATCCGCCGCCAATATCAATCGTGTTGATTTCTCGAGCGTCAATCTCGCCAAGCTGATCAACTTGTTTTTGCAAACCTTCATGCATTGCAAAGTCGCTAGCAACCGCCCCGTTATCTCCAAAGTAAAACTGGTAAAGCCAATCTTTACCAGCTTCCTCGCCATGTGCTATGCGGTCCAAACCATTTTCCATGTCTGCCGTAAACGCGTAGTCAACGTAAGTTGGGAAATTAGTTTCCAAAAGCTTAATAACCGCAAAAGCAAGCCAGCTTGGAATCAACGCGCGCCCACGCTCATACACGTATCCGCGGTCAATAATAGTGGAAATAATGCTAGCGTAAGTAGACGGCCTACCAATCTCCTTAGCTTCCAGCGTTTTAACTAAAGATGCTTCCGTGTAGCGAGCTGGCGGCTGAGTTTCATGACCATCCGCGCTAACTCGCAAAGCTTTAAGAACATCGCCATTAGCCATAGGAGGCAAAGCCTTAGACTGCTCATCTTCGCTAAATCCGCCAAACACCTTCATAAATCCAGCAAATTCAATCACGGTTCCAGAAGCTTGGAAATTAGCAGTTCCAAAGCTGCCAGCCGAAGCATCTAGCTTAACTGTAGCTGTAAAACCAGTAGCATCCGCCATTTGAGATGCAAGAGTGCGCTGCCAAATAAGCGTGTAAAGTTTAAGCTGATCGGCAGGGAGAGCGCCAGCCAAATCCGCAGGATTTCTAAACGTAGATCCAGCAGGACGAATACACTCGTGCGCTTCCTGAGCGCCTGCAGAAGTCGTAGCATACTGTTTTGGAGAATCCGCTAAATACTCGTCTCCGAAACTAGACTTAACGCAATCTCGCGCCGCAAAAATCGCCTCTTTAGAAAGCGTTACAGAATCAGTACGCATGTAGGTTATGTAACCGTTTTCGTACAAAGATTGAGCCGCGCGCATAGCTTGGCGAGAGCTCATAGACAAGCGGTTTCCAGCAGTCTGTTGAAGAGTAGAAGTTGTAAACGGAGGCAATGGGCGGCGGCGATACGGCTTAGTGTCCATTGAGCTCACAACAAAATCATCCGCGCCAAGACTCTGTGCAATCGCACAAGCATCTGCCTCATTCAAATAGTGCGCTAAAGCAGATTCGCCCTTAGTTTTTTGAAGCTCGCCAAGCGAATTAAAATCTTTAGAGGCAGCCAAACGCTCTCCATTTAGAGCCGTCATTCTCGCTTGGAAATCAACGCCATTTGCGCTCAAATCCGCACAAACATCCCAATAGCTCGCCTTTTTAAACGCCATTCGCTCGCGCTCGCGCTCAACAATCAAACGCGTTGCAACAGATTGCACTCGCCCAGCAGAAAGACCCGGTCCCACTTTACGCCACAAAACTGGCGAAAGCTCGTAGCCGTACAATCTATCCAACACGCGGCGTGTTTCTTGCGCATCAACCATATGGTCGTCAACGTTTCGCGTGTTAGCAAGCGAAGCTTGAATCGCATCTTTTGTAATCTCGTGAAACACCATGCGCTTTACTGGCACTTTTGGCTTAAGTGCTTGCACAAGATGCCACGCAATCGCTTCTCCTTCGCGGTCCTCATCAGTTGCGAGGAACAATTCGCCCGACTTTGCGAGCGCAGCCTTTAAATCCGAAACTGTTTTCTTTTTATCCGCGCCAACAACATAGTATGGCTCAAAACCATTGTTTACATCTACGCCAAACTTGCCAAATTCTGCCTTTTTAGCAGCTGGCACCTGACTTGGCTGTGCTAAATCACGAATATGACCCACGGATGCCATAACAGTGTATCCGTTTCCAAGATATCCGCCTATTTTACGCGCTTTAGTGGGAGACTCCACAATGACAAGCTTGTTCTGCTCTGTCATACGCTCTCCTTTCGTACAGATGCATTTTGTATGCATATTCCGCGCTTTTACTACTCAATCCACGCAAACTCTAACGCAATACGCGTTTCATATTCAACAAAATCAACAAAATCAAACTTTGCGAAATATCAGCATATACTCCTATATATACCACTTTACTTATTTTTTATTCAATTAGACGATAATCTTAACAATAAATCGTCCTCATCTTGACGTTTTGGAACTTCGCTTTTTGAAGGAGGAGTAGGCGGAGCACCAACTAATCCTAGCCTACTTAAAGGAGCTGCACTGGATTGTCTAAGAACCATCAAAACGCCGAAAGTCAAGCTACACACTCCTGCTACAGCCCAATATGCGCAAGAGTGCGATACCCCTATAGCCCATTTTGCACCTAAATCTATTCCTGGCATAATCTGGTAAATCATGTACGAACAGTAAGTTAGGCAGATTATTCCCATTGTTATCATTGCGCTTCCAACGATTTGCACGCTTATAGATGATCTTCTTGAACCTGGCACGTCCATTCCAGATGATCTTGTAAAAATCAACACTGTTGATGTTACAGCACCAACTATGAGTACGGATATCATAACGTCTGCCGGTCTGTGCCATCTGCCTCCCAAAAGAGCTATGGCAAGCAGAAATGTGATTATTGCTGAGCCAAGTGCAATCCATGCTCTAAAAGCGCGACTTACAGCGCAAACAAGCAGCGCGCACGCAGCCGCCATTAGTAGCATGTGACCAGACGGAGCGGAATTTTTTGCAAGCGTTGCTACATTTACTAGGATCGGACGCGGAAGCACACGTTTTAGAGGCTCTGCAGCTAGAGATAAAACTAGTATTACAGCGCATTGCGCAATCAGCCACCAGCGTTTTCTTATGATTGATATTATTGCTGCCGCAGCGCAAATCAAGGCAGATAAGACTATAACGAGTATGGAACTTCTAAGCGGAGTTAGTACAACAGACAGCCACGACGGAATGGCACTATATCCAAAAGTACTAATCACCATTTCTTCATACGACTGACCTATTGCGGTTCTAACGGCTAGAATCCACATGATTGATGCAAAAGATGCAAAAAGAACAGCACACAGCGCACACAAAGCTATTGTTGATATTCTAGGACGATTCATCAGCGGATCGAGCTTAGAAATATCTTGATTAGCCTCGCTGCTTTGAGAATTTTGACTATTTTTGATATTTTCACCAATGCCGCTAATTTGGCTATTATCACTGTCGTCGCTGCCATCGCTAATCTTGCTGCCTTCAAATAGACTCATACCAAGCATTTTATCAAACAACACTCCACTCGCTACAGGGTTATGTAGATTACGCCAAATGTGGTGGAGATTCGAGATTTTTCGCAGCGAAAGAGATGTATCGCTCGCGCGTTACAGCGCGCTCACGTCTTCGCTTGCGTTGAAAGCACACTGTGCTTTCAACTTTGAGCAAGCTCAGCGAATCGAAGTGCATTCGCGCGCTACGCTTTAAGCGCTCATGCAAGTCGATCCGCAGTCCTCCGATGGTGACTCGCCGAGAGAGCAAGAAAAATCGAGAATCTCGGTGATGAAAACTACGCAATTGTTCAAGCATGTAAGAGGGCTGGGTGATTCTTGGTCGAACAATATAAGAGCGGCAGCCGATACCAAATAGTCCAATGATCAACCACTACAAAACAAACTTCAACCAAAAAACAAAATCAAAGACAAAACGGAACAACCGCAACAACAAGAAACACACAAGAGGCGGAGCGTTGTGAGACAAGAAACACCCAGCCCTCGCGCAACAACAAATGGGTAATATCGCTTGCGTTATATTTGCATCACGAGCGAGACAAATCTAACGAAAATCAGTCAAAAAACGTTACAAATGTCTCACGAGCGAGACAAATCTAACAAACTTTATATAAGAAAACCCCCGCGCACCCACCAGAGGCCACTTACCCTTGCTGCATTCCTGCCCTGGGGGGATTGGGTGACGTAGTGCCACGCGGAGGCTCTACCTATATTACACGATTTTGGCTACAAGTCGAGCGCAAGTCGGAAGCTTCCGCACCATTAGGCGCATTGCTAGGCGCGCCACACGCTTTTACCATGCTCTTTTGCAGCCTCAACATCTGCATTAAGCTGCGACTCATCTGCCTCAACATCTCCAGCAATATAGCGCTCAACGAGTTCGCGCGCCTCGCTATCTTCATGCTGAACAGCTGGCGACTTCATAAAGTAGGAGCTAGGAGCCAAAATCGGACCCGAAAGCTTGCGATCCAACGCAATCTTCGCCGCACGCACAGCGTCTATAACAATGCCTGCAGAATTAGGCGAATCCCACACTTCGAGCTTGTACTCTAAGCTAAGCGGAACATCGCCAAAAGTGGTGCCCTCTAAGCGCACAAACGCAAACTTGCGGTCGTCAAGCCAAGCAACATAATCCGAAGGACCAATGTGCACGTTGTGATCATCCATATTGTGCGGAACAATCGAAGTAACCGCGCGCGTCTTAGAAATCTTCTTCGACTCAAGCCTAGAGCGCTGCAACATGTTCATAAAGTCCATGTTTCCGCCAACATTCAGCTGGTAAGTGCGATCCAAACGCACTCCTCTATCTTCAAAAAGTCGCGCCATAACGCGGTGCGTAATCGTAGCTCCAACCTGACTTTTAATATCGTCGCCAATAATCGGAACGCCTGCGTCACGGAACTTTTGCGCCCAAACTGGGTCGGAAGCAATAAAAACAGGAAGGCAGTTTACAAACGCGCATCCAGCTTCCATAGCTGCAATCGCATAAGCCTTGTCTGCCTGCTCGGAGCCTACTGGCAAGTAAGACACAAGCACGTCTACATGCAAATCGCGCAAAACCGCGGCAACATCCACAGGTTCTTCTTCAGATTCGTCAATCATCTGCTTATAGTAGTCGCCCAAACCATCGTAAGTAGGTCCACGCTGCACTTTAACACCAAGATTAGGCACATCTGCAAAGCGAATCGTGTTGTTTTGCGAAGCATAAATCGCCTCGCTTAAATCATGACCCACTTTTAAAGCGTCAACATCAAAAGCTGCTACAAACTCAATATCTCGCACACGATATTGCCCAAAAACAGCATGCATTAATCCTGGAATTTTATCGCCATCATTGGCATTTTTGTAGTATTCAACGCCTTGAACCAACGACGAAGCACAATTGCCAACACCGGCAATGGCAACGCGGATACTCATATAAACTCCTTGCCCAAAAACAGCAGCATATAATCATGCTGCACTAACACACTTTTATAATACTAGCTTTTACAAATATTACACATGATATTACATATGATTAAAATTCCTCGCCAAGCGCTAACTTGGATTATATGGTTGCAAATAGTAATGGACAAAATTCGCACTCTTCTAATACAGGACGCACTGTAAGAAGCGCGACTTCTGCAGAGGAAAAACGACGCGCAAACGCCAGAACTGGAACAGCCAGACCAAGCGCAACAAGGCAGAGGCGTCAAAGAAGAAAACACAAAAGAATCCGCGACACGTGGCGAACAAAACATCCAATCCTATTTTGGGCATTAATCATAATTTTTACACCAATAATCCTTGGCACACTCGTATTTGCGGTTATGTATGTAAACACCGACATTCCGCAGCCAGATAAGATTGCGATGGCAGACAAAACCAAGGTGTACTACGCAGATGGAAAAACAGAAATCGGTAGTTTTGCGGAACAAAATCGAGAAATCATAAGTTGCTCTGCGCTAAAACCATATGTTGGCAACGCGATAGTCGCAAGCGAAAACAGATCGTTCTACAAAGACGGTGGAATTGATTTTAAAGGAATTGGACGCGCAATAATTCACAACATAACTTCTAAAGGACGCTGGGGCGGGTCCACAATCACACAACAGTATGCAGAACGCTACTATCTTGGTGAAACAAAAACGTATTTAGGCAAGCTTCACGAGGCGATTCTAGCTCTAAAAATCGCGCAAACACAAGATAAAAATACTGTGCTATGTAACTATATGAACACTATTTATCTTGGTCGCGGAGCGTATGGAATACAAGCGGCAGCAAAAGCGTACTTTGGTGTAGAAGCAAAGGATCTTACACTATCTCAAGCAGCAATGCTGGCTGGAATAATCCCTGCACCAAGCAGCTGGGATCCTGCAATTATGCCTAAAGAAGCGAATATGCGATTCAAGCGCGTTCTTAGGATTATGCGTGAAGACAAGTACATTACTGACGCAGAATATAAAAGCGCTAAAATGCCACAAACCATTAATCAGACTAAGCAAAACGTTTATTCAGGACCTCAAGGTTATTTGCTTAACATGGTTCGCAGCGAGCTTACTCAAAGCGGAGCTTTTACAAAGGAAGACCTTGATACTGGCGGATATCGTATTGTTACAACAATCGACAAAGCTAAGCAGGATTTAATGTTTAGTGTGGCAAGCCCTGCTATGGGTGGTCGCGGAATCGCTCCAGCTGGGTTGCAAGTAGGTGGAATGAGTGTAAATCCTAAAGACGGGTCAATCATATCTGTTTATGCTGGAGATGACTATCTTTCTAAACCGCTTAATAATGCTACTCAAGCCCTTTATGAGCCTGGAAGTACCATGAAGCCATTCGCTTTAATCGGTGCTATTCAGGCTGGAACAAGTCTTAATACGCTGTTTAATGGAAATTCTAACCTAAAGTTTGAAGGCATAGATAAGCCTGTTAACAACTATGCAAACACTAATTGGGGAACAATCAACCTTTATAAAGCAACAGCAAACTCCGTGAACACGCCGTTTATGTCTTTGCAGCAAAAGCTTGGGCGTAGGGCTGTGGCTCATACTGCTGTTACGGCTGGCTTGGATCCTAAGAGGATTAATGGCGAAAATCCGTTCACAGTGTTGGGTAACGACCCTGTGCATGTGAGCGAAATTGCGCGAGCCTATTCTACGATAGCAAATCAGGGGCGTAGACCAGATATTCATATTGTTGCTAGCGTTAAGAATCCAGATGGAAAAGAATTTTATAGGGCTCCAACATCTGGACGACAAGTGTTTTCTCCAGCAGACATGGCTCTTACCACTAAAGCTCTGCAAGGCGTTGTTCAATATGGTACTTCTACGGAAGCTAGGGGTGTTGGCAAACCTATAGCCGGAAAGTCTGGTACCGCAAACGATGAGACTGCATGCAGCTTTGTTGGTTTTACTCCTAGTGTTGTAACCGTGTTTGCTATATGGTATCCGAATGCGCAGGGAAATCCTCAGCCTGTTCCGTCTTTCCGCGGTTATCCAGGCGGTGTTGGGTATTCTGCGCACTTGTTTACAAAGTATATGCGTCACGCGCTCACTGGAATGCCTACCGAGAAATTCCCAGAAGCTAAGGATAACGGCAAAATTGGTGGCGAAGATGGCAAGTGGGGACTTGGAGGCAATAGGCGTACTTCGGAATACGACTACTCGGATAGAGCTTCTGACAATAAAGAGCCTTATAAGGAAAATAAGGATAAAGTAGATAGGACAGAAAATAAGCCTTCAGATTCTGCAGGCGCGGCTGCTGGCGACTCTTCACGCGGGTCCGAAGGATCTTATGGATCTGGGCTTGGTTCGGGAGAGTCTGGTCAATCTGGTCAGTCTGAACGCAATTCGTCTGGAGCATCTAGCTCGGCAGGATCGCCATATGGATACTCTGGATCAGAGACTCAAGAAGGCGCTGCTGGCGGCGATTAATCTACGTGATTCTGTAATCTCGTAGTGCGTTCGCGCGCTTAGACCGCGCGAACGACATTTCATATTTACTGTTTACTGTTGCGCGAGGGCTGGGTGTTTCTACGCTCGCACGGATTAGCCGCGCTCACTCCTTCGCCGCATGTAAAGTCCACTGGACTTTACATTTAAGCGGCTCAGCGAATCGAGGTGACTTCTCGCGCGCTATGCAGCTCGAAGTCGTCGATTCGCACAACGCTCCGCCTATTGCGTGTAGTCTGTTGTTGCGGTTGTTCCGATTTGGCTTTAATTTTGTTTTTTGGGTTGAAGTTTGTTTGTAGGGTGATTCATTGGATTATTTAGTATCGGCTACCGCTCTTATACTGTTCGACCAAGAATCACCCAGCCCTCTTACGTACTTGAACAATTGCGTATAGCTTAATCACCGAGATTCTCGATTTTTCTTGCTCTCTCGGCGAGTCACCATCGGAGGACTGCGAATCGACTTGCATGAGCGCTTAAAGCGTAGCGCGCGAATGCACTTCGATTCGCTGAGCTTGCTCAAAGTTGAAAGCACAGTGTGCTTTCAACGCAAGCGAAGACGTGAGCGCGCTGTAACGCGCGAACGACGACCTGCCATGTAGTGCGTTTGTATGTTACTGCGCAATTCGAGCAATAATGTAGCGCTCAAGCGTTTGAGGCGTAACATCTTCGTATCCATGTATATCAGCGAATTGCGGTCCGTTACTTACGTCTAGATTCGAGTACGCTGTTTGTGCAAGAGTCGTCGCCCCCGAAGCTGCAGCCGACTTTAACCCTGCAAACGAATCCTCAATAGCGATGCAATACTTCATGTTTTGCGCACTAATACCAAGCAGTTTCCCTGCTGCTAAATATGGCTCGGAGCTTGGCTTTGTAGCATATCCATCGTCTCCGCAAATGTATCCTGCAAACGCACCTTTTGGCGCATGGTTCACAATGTTTTCAACAAGTCGCCTTGGTGAATTGCTCACTAGAATCGAAGGGATTCCTGCATCCGCTAATTTTTGCAAAAGATTCAGAACGTCTGGTACCCATGGAACCTCTATCTGCTCTTTTTGCGCTACATAGTCCACCATCGCGTTGCCGATTTCTTCAACGCCCATTTTTGTTCCGCGAGCAATCATGGCTTCAGCAACATCTTTTAAAGATCCACCAGAATACTGCCAAGCTAATTCTTCGTTCCATTCGCCACCATGTTCTTTTGCGATTTGGATTTCAGCATCATGCCAATACGGTTCCGAATCAATTAACGTGCCGTCCATATCCCAAAAGACTGCGGAAAGCTTGTGATTTGTGGTGTTTTGCGCTGCTGTTGTGTTTATTGCCATCAATACCCTTTGTTTTGTCGCTTTACGTATGCGATATTTATCAATTTTATATTTACATTTTATATTTAAACATTTGATTAGTATTTAATAATATCTAAACTAATGTTAGACTGCTACATTGCTATATTCTGAATGCTCGCCACAAAACAACAGACTTATCGTCGTTTAAATCATCATAATCACAATTGTTGTATTGAGCATCGTTTTGCGAGTGAGAATGTTTATTATACGATGATGGCAATGCTCGCTGCTGAACACGAATGTCGCGTCGCCAATCCTTTGCGCTTTGTGACCTTTGAACTTCTACAATATTCCCATCTACAGTCGCAGTAAAAATATTTCGTTCAGCGCAATTGGCTTCTTCAATCAAGTGTCTTACTTGTCTTTTAAGCTGGCGATTTTCTTCTTGCAAAGCCAAAATACGCATTATTCCAGCAAGATTTACTCCATCCTCTTGGCTTAGTTTTTGTGTTTGCACAAGCCTATCTATGTCTCTAAGAGAGTATCTTCTAGCTCCACCTTCTGTACGCTGTGGCATAATCAAGCGCAGCCTGTCGTACTGTCTTAGTGTTTGTGGATGAGTGTCGGTTAGGTTGGCTACGTGGCTTACTGTAAAAATCGGCATGTCGATTTTAAAGCCGACTTCATCTGCGCCGTCAAGAGTTGCGCTTCCACGCACTAACGCCACTGCACACATTTCGTACAATGCTTTAGTTTGGCGCTCCAACCTAACCATGACTTTTCCTTTCTACACGCACACACTAAGCGATTTGTTGCTATGCGCGCAAATCGTGCACTTCTTGCTCATATGATTCTCCGCATGCCTTGTTGAATTCTTTTGCAGCACGCTTTATCATCATGCCAGATCGCTTTGGTATTTGTATTTGTACGATTCCTACAAAGGCTCCATTTTTACCTGGCACGCCTTCGCCTTCTACACGTACTTCGCTACCGCTAGATGTTCCAGCTGGCACTTTAAACACTACTGGCTTACCATATAGGTTTTTAAGCGTGACTTTTGCTCCGCGAACAGCCTCATCTAGTGTAAGCGGAAGATTTGCCACTAAATCACAGCCGCGTAGAGAAAAATTATCAGTTTTTTCTACCTGAACCTGTAAGTACATATCTCCAGCTTCTCCACCAAACTTCCCTGGCTTGCCCTTGGACTTTAAGCGGATTTTTTGCCCATCTTTTACTCCTGCTGGAATATGAGTTTTGAACGACTCTCCGCCCGATCGAAGCGAAACCGTAGCACCTTTGAACGCTTGTTTAAATGTCAGTTTGATTGAAGTTGTAATGTCTTCACCGCGTTCAGGCGAATTTTGTGGAGCAGATTGACCATATTGACCATATTGACCATATTCTGCGCCACCATTAAAGCCACTTCCTCCAAATCCTTGCGAAGATTGCGCTCCTGCACCTCCCGTGAACATGGAGAATATGTTTCCCATGTCTGGTCCAGCTCCGCTTGTGGAGAATCGCACGCGAGACCCATTTGAGCCTCCGAACATCGATGAGAATATATCGCTGAATCCACTTGCGTCGAATCCGCCTGCTCCAGAGCCTCCAGCGAATCTTGCTCCGCCCGCTCCAAATTGGCGTATCGCATCGTAACGCTGACGTGTTTGCTTATCTTTCAAAACGTCATACGCTTCGGACACGTCTTTGAATTTTTCTTCCGCTTCTTTTGTTTTGTTTAAATCAGGATGATATTTTCTAGCTAGTTTTCTGTATGCTTTTGTGATTGTGTCTTCGTCGGCATCTTTGGAGACACCGAGCACTTTGTAGAAATCTTTGGCTAACCATTCATTTTCAGCCATTTGTGCCTCCTTCTTATGTTTCGAGCACATTGGCATAACATTTATATATAAACCTTAA
This sequence comes from Gardnerella sp. DNF00476, assembly GCF_049262735.1. NCBI lineage: Bacteria > Bacillati > Actinomycetota > Actinomycetes > Bifidobacteriales > Bifidobacteriaceae > Gardnerella > Gardnerella sp. DNF00476. The sequence goes on along the minus strand of NZ_CP058401.1, from coordinate 905,080 downwards.
ATACAAACCTACTCGTGTTGGTTTTGCGTTTTTAAACAGTGTTTTAAACGTTTTAAACCAGCACGAGTAAGTTTTTATGGGATTCTTCGCTAGTCGGTAACTGCGTTTTATTGCGTTACATACAAACCATACGAATGTTTCACAGCGTGTTTCACGAGCTTGCTGGCGACGCAACAACTACTCTAGCTGCGCGAATCACTCGATCTCCGATCCTGTATCCTGCTTCTACAACAACATCTACTGTGTCTTTTGTAGCATCTGGATCTGGCTTATGCAGAATCGCATCGTGCTTAGTCGGGTCAAATTCTTCGCCCTTTTCGCCGAACTTTTCAACGCCGAATTTCTCAAATGCTTTGTCTAACTTTGCAGCAACGGCTTTAAATGAATCGTCCATATCACTATGTTCACGAATACGATCAATATCATCTAAAGCAGGTAGCAAAGCTGTTAAAACATCGATAATTCCATGTTGACGGAATCGATCTTGCTCTTTAGAAGCACGGTTGCGGAAGTTTATGAACTCTGCTCGCTCGCGTTGCAACGCTTCCAAATACTCCGCCGCCTCTTTTTTAGCTTTGCCAAGCGGTGTTAAAGAATCTTCTTCTTCGTTGCTTTGCGTGTCTGAAGAATCATTATTTTCTTTCGACTTACTAGCGTTGGCTTCATCGTCGGTTGCTGGCGACTTTTCCGCATCGGCACTTGCATTAGCGTCCACATCTTGTGTTGGCGTATCTTGCGTCGCCGCATGCTTTGCCTCATGAGCAGCTGCGTCTTGTGCTTCGTTTTGTGATGCATCCACATGCTCACTAGACGAGGCTGCACTAGCAGAATCAGCTGGATTTGACGATTCTTCCAAATCGCCAGCATCCGAAGGCACATCTTCCAATCCGCTCAAGTAGTCGTTGGCGTTAAACTCGGACATTACTTGTTGTCCTTATCGTCCTTGTCGTCGTCCACCACTTCGGCGTCAACCACGTCGTCATCCTTTGCAGAAGATCCAGCGCCTGCATTTGCATCAGATGCAGCACCAGCAGCGCCAGCCTGTGCACCTGCAGCACCAGCAGCACCCTGCTGAGCGTAAAGCTGCTGACCAATCTTTTGAGCAGAAGTCATAAGCTCGCTCTGAGCAGACTTAATCTTCTCAATATCATCGCCCTTCAAAGCTTCCTTCAAAGCATTAACCTTTTCGGTAACTTCCTTGGAGATTTCGTCAGAAAGCTTATCCTTATTATCGTTCACAAGCTTTTCAGTCTGGTAAGCGAAAGATTCTGCCTGGTTACGAGTATCAGCTTCTTCCTTACGCTTCTTATCTTCAGCTTCGTGAGCTTCAGCTTCCTTAACCATGCGGTCAATCTCGTCCTTTGGCAAACCAGAACCGCCAGTAATCGTCATGGACTGTTCCTTGCCAGTGCCCTTATCCTTAGCGGAAACGTGCACAATGCCATTAGCATCAATGTCGAAAGTCACTTCGATTTGTGGAACGCCACGAGGAGCTGGAGCAATACCAGTCAACTCAAAAGTACCAAGAGGCTTGTTATCGCGAGCAAACTCACGTTCACCCTGATAAACCTGAATCAACACGGATGGCTGATTGTCTTCTGCAGTAGAGAACACTTCAGAGCGCTTAGTTGGAATTGCGGTATTACGCTCAATAAGCTTCGTCATAATTCCACCCTTGGTTTCAATGCCCAAGGAAAGTGGAGTTACATCAATAAGCAGAACGTCTTTTCGGTCTCCCTTAATAACGCCCGATTGCACGGCTGCACCAACAGCCACAACCTCATCTGGGTTCACGGACTGATTCGCTTCCTTACCGCCCGTAAGCTCCTTTACAAGCTCCTTGACGGCTGGCATACGAGTTGAACCACCAACAAGCACCACGTGATCAATCTGGCTTACGGAGATGCCAGCATCGGAAAGCACGTTGTTAAATGGCGTACGGCAGCGACCGAGCAAGTCGGAAGTCATCTCCTCAAAGTGAGCGCGAGTCAAAGTCTCATCCAAATGCACTGGAGTTCCGTCTTGAGTCATTGCCAAGTACTGCATAGAAATTGAAGCAGAAGAAGAAGAGCTAAGCTCCTTCTTTGCCTGCTCAGCAGCTTCCTTCAAGCGCTGCAAAGCAATCTTATCCTTGCTCAAATCAACGCCGTACTTGTTCTTAACTTCGCCAACAAGCCAGTCGATAATCTTCTGATCCCAGTCATCGCCACCCAAGTGGTTATCGCCATTAGTTGCCTGCACCTGGATTGTAGAGAAGCCGTCGTCATCCTTACCAATCTCAAGAAGCGACACATCGAAAGTACCGCCACCCAAATCGAATACCAAAATGCGCTCGTCTTCCTTGCCTTTTTCGAGGCCGTAAGCCAAAGCTGCAGCAGTTGGTTCGTTAATAATACGCAGCACGTTCAAGCCTGCAATCTTACCTGCATCCTTAGTTGCCTGACGCTGTGCATCGTTGAAGTAAGCTGGGCATGTAATAACAGCATCGGTTACTGGCTCACCAAGGTAGGCTTCAGCATCGCGCTTCAACTTCATTAAAACCTGTGCGGAAATCTCTTGTGGAGTCCACTTCTTGCCATCAATCTCAACAGACCAATCCGTACCCATATGGCGCTTTACAGAGCTAATCGTGCGATCAACGTTTGTAACTGCCTGACGCTTAGCGACTTCACCAACCAAGATTTCGCCCGACTTGCTGAATGCCACCACGGATGGTGTTGTACGCGCACCTTCTGCGTTAACAATAACTGTTGGACTGCCGCCTTCAAGCGTTGCAATGCAGGAGTTCGTTGTTCCTAAATCAATACCTACTGCGCGTCCCATAATATCTCCTAGCTATCTTATCTATGTACCTTTTAATCTATGTACTCAAATTCTTGGCAGCCAGCCTTGCGACTAACCGCTTTTTCTTTTTACAAAACTTGAGTCTAACACACTCAAGTTATTAAAGTCAAGCATTTTCGCACGCGATTCGCAAAAACTTAATACTCCCACACTCAACTTTTGCATTACGCAAAGTTCACGCAAATCTAAAATGTCGAAGCGAGTTATCAATGGCGTTATATCGAGCCAAAACCCCAATAAGCGGCTTTCCTATACCAGTTATAATCTTGATTGCTTCAGTTGCCATCATTGCGCCAACAATAGCTGCAGTTGCGCCTAATACAGCCGATTTTGGCACTTTTTCTTTAGGCGGAGGGCAAGTATACAAGTCGCGCAAAGCAGGTCCTTTTCCTGGCACAAAAACGCTTACTTGACCTTCATAATAAAGAACTGAGCCATAAACTTCTGGCGTGCCAGCACTACAAGCAGCATCCGCAATCAAAAAGCGCGTAGCAAAATTATCACAACCATCAATTATTAAGTCGTGATTTTCTACAAGTTGTTTTGCGTTGTCTTCATTAAATCTATTTACAAGGTTGATTTTTAAACCTGGAGATAATGCCTGCAAGCGCTTAGCTGCAAGTTGCGCTTTCGACTTGCCACACTGATCAACAGTGTATAAAGTCTGCCTTTGCAAATTAGAAAGCTCTACAACATCGTCGTCGCAAATAGTGATTTCACCAACTCCTGCAGCAGCAAGCGAAAGCAAGCACGGCGAACCAAGTCCACCTGCCCCAACCATGCAGATTTTCGCATCGCGAAGTAACTGCTGATGTTCATGCGTAAAGCCTGGCAGGAGCAAGTGGCGGCAAGTGCGTTCCGCCTCAAGCTCCTGCAGGTTGTCATAAATCTTATTAATCGTCATACTGAATATGCTGAATCAATTACAGTACAAAATTTACAGAATTTACAGTACTGCGTCAGCCCAAGCGCGACCTTCAACAGGCGAAGAAGCGAGCGCATGCTCACGCTTAGGAATACGGCCAGCATCGTGAGCAAGCTTACCAGCAGTTACAGCAGCAGCCATTGCACGACCCATCTTTACAGGATCTGGGCAGCGAGTTACAGCGCTTGCAAGAAGCACGCCCGAGCAACCAATTTCGAAAGCTTTAACAACATCGGAAGCAGTTCCAACGCCAGCATCCAAAATCACAGGAACGCCAGATTCTTTGCTTTCTTGAACAATCAGCTCAATGTTTCGAGGATTCAAAATACCAAGTCCAGTTCCAATTGGAGCACCCCCTGGCATAACAGCCTTCACACCAAGCGACACAAGGCGACGAGCCACAATCGGATCGTCATTCGTGTAGCAGAGCACGCTAAATCCTTCTTCAACTAGCTTTTCTGCAGCAAGCAAAACTTCGCGAGTGTCTGGGAGCAAAGTATCGTCGTCTGCAATCACTTCGAGCTTAATCCAATCAGTTCCAAGTGATTCACGAGCCATTTTTGCTGTAAGAACAGCATCATGAGCAGTTTTGCAACCAGCAGTATTTGGCAAAACGTTAATGTTATGGCGTTGCAACATACCGTAAATATCCACGCCAGTTTTTGCGTGACGGCGCAAAGCAACAGTTGCTACTTCCGCGCCTGAAGCAACAAGTGACTTTTCCATAATGTCAATGCTTGTCATGCCGCCAGTGCCAAGTAAAAGCCTTGACTGTAAGGTCTTACCGCAAAGCTGCCAAGTATCGACATTTTCTTCTGCATTATTTTCTATATTTTCCGTCATTTTAAGCCTTTTATATAAATTTTTTTGAAACTATACTCAAATTATTTGAAATCAACCGCTATTGTGAATCAGCCTGCTATTTAGGATCATCCGCCCTGAACCGCGCTGAGAATTTCGATTTTATCCCCATCGCAGATGATGGTTGATTCCCATTGGGCGCGCTTAAGCACATCGTCGCCAATCGCGACCGCTATGCCAAAACCAGAGTCAGATCCGTAGAGTTGTGCAACAAGTTGGGCAATAGTCAAGTTATCTTTCACTTGAGCGGTTTCACCATTGACGACGATTTGCATAATTCAACCTTTGTTAGCGTCTATTAAAACTTGCGTCACTAGAAACTTGCGTAACTAGGAACTTTCTTCACTAGAAGCGAGCAGGATTGCAGCTCTCCAAGAAGCCCTTTTCCTTATCAGTCAACTCTTGCTCAAGCACAAGCTTTGTAGTCAAAGAAGAACCCAAAGCTGTGAGCAAAATGCCGTGACGGAAGTAACCAGTAGAAATTGTGGTGTGCGTCTTAGGATCAATGCCAATGAATGGTAAATCGTCTGGAGTTCCTGGGCGACCGCCAGCGGTAACCTCAGTAATCGAGCATTCCTGAATGCCAGGAAGTACGCTTGCTGCATCGCGGAGCAAGTCGAGCACACCGCCAACCTTTGGAATATCGCGGTCGTCTTCGCGAGAAGTAGCGCCAAGCACAAGCTCGCCTGTTTCCTTAGCGCGAGGCACCAAATACACTGGGCGATCATGCACAAATCCACGAACCACAGAGCTCAAAATTGGGCGCAAAGGCTCTGGAATAGTCATACGAATCATATCGCCCCACACAGCGCGAAGCTTAAGCTGAGGAAGCATTTCCTTAGCACCCAAACCAGATGCCAAAACCGTGTCTGGACCCAAATCGTCTGGAGTGCTTGCGCGACGCTCAATAACAACACCACGCTTTTCAAGTGCATCAATCATTGCTGCAGTAAACTGACGAGGATTAATCTGATGATCATCCGGAACGCTTACAGCGCCTGCAATCGTCGGCGAAAGAGCAGGCTCAATTTCACGAAGCTTACTCACAGAAATATGCTCAGCTCTACGTCCGTAACGGTGCTGCAAGTTTAGCAACTCGTTTACATGCTCGTTATCTGCAGCATCACCGCCAATTACGTAAGATCCGCACTCTAAGTAGCCAGTTGGCTTATCGGTGTATTTTGCAACCGAATCAACCAATTCCTTATACATAGTTGCAGACTCAAACATGAGCGGATACAAAGCATCCTGCTGATATTGCATTTCTGCGGTAGGAGCTAACATGCCGGCAGCATGATGAGAAGCGCCAGAGACTGGATCTGGATCAATTATGCTAACTTTTACGCCAGCTTCTGTAAGTCTCCAAGCTGTTGCTAGACCAATGATACCTGCACCAATAATACGAATATTTCGCATAATACTCCTTCCCTACGGCGGCATTACCCGCATCAGGTTTACGGTCGGCTTTCGCCCTCTCAGCCTGTATAGAACAAGCTCCCGTGTTTCGTCTATTTTGGTTAATTTTAGACCTTTTAGACTGTTTTTTAGATTATTTTTTAGACTATTTTCTCTTTTTGACTTTTGCAATCACAACTACTGGCGATTATTCGCGATAGTGCAATCCTGCAAACGTCCCCATACGGGTGATTTGCAATTTTGCTTTGCATAAGTCACAGTTAGGAATTTTAACACTTTTGTGAAAAATTACTAAATTCACTGGTATGTTCTTCGAAATGTTATTTTTCGTTTTCTTCTTTACAACACCAAACAAAATGTGGAAAAGAAGAAAACAATTAATGGCTTGAAGAGATTATCTCCAAGCCATTAATTCACATTACTCCAATCGTAGCAGCATCACACACTGCTACAGATTAAACTAACGAGCCGAATGCTTCCTACGCTTAGACGCAGCACCAGCCACTCCGAGCCCAGCAAACACCGCAGCCAAAGCAGCAAACACCGAGGAACTAGCGCCAGTATTAACACCACTCACGTCACCACGCTTGAAATTCATTCCAGCAGAATTACGCGCTGCGATCATACCCTCACGCAAAGCTGCACGCGCAGCACGCAAACGAGCCAAAGCAGAATCAACCTGCCCCTGAGTAGCATTAGAATCCGCTAATACTAAACGAGCATAATTCAAAGCCGCATTAAACTCACTCACCAAGTTAGAATCAGCCACTACACCATTAGCATTAGCCGAAACATCACCAAGAGCCGCATCAACCTCAGCCTGCAAAGCACCCTTATCAACAACATTATTAACACTAGTATTATTCACATCGTTAACACCAACACCAGTATTAACAAGCCTGTTATAAGCATCAATCAACTTTTGCTTAGCATCACGAAGCCTACGAAGAGCCTGATCAACCTGAGCTTGTGTAGCATTAGGATCATTAAGCACACTATTCGCATCATTCAACGCCTGCTGATACTCCGCCAAATCAGCAGCCTTACCAATAATGAACGGAATCGACTTACGGAAATCAGGATCATTGTCAGCCTCAGTGTTCAAATCAGACTTATCGGTCTTATGAGAATCAGCAAGCTTCTTCTTAGCGTCCTGAAGCTTCTTCAAAGCATCATCAACCTGCGCCTGAGTAGCATTCTTGTCACCGAGAACCTTGTTAGCATCCTCAAGAGCCTGCTTGTAAGCATCAGCCTCTGGGCTTCCTGCAGCATTCTGATATTCAGGAGTCTTGGTGAAATCAGAATCCTTATCAGCCTCAACAGTCAAATCAGACTTATCAGTCTTATAACCATCCGAAAGCTTAGACTTAGCGTCCTGAAGCTTCTTCAAAGCATCATCAACCTGCGCCTGAGTTGCGTCCTTGTCACCAAGAACCTTGTTAGCGTCTTCGAGAGCCTTCTTGTAGTCTTCAAGAGCTTGCTTAGATGCGTCATCACCCTTAGCTTGAGCATTCTGATACTCAGGAGTCTTGGTGAAGTCACCATTAGCATCCGCCTCAGACTTCAACTTAGAAGGATCAGTCTTGTAGCCATCAGTAATCTTCTTCTTAGCGGCTTGCAATGCATCTAGGGCGTCGTCAAGCTCTTTCTGAGTTGGAGCCTTAGTCATGCCCTTAGGCAACTGGTCTTTTACTTTACCTGTTGTACGATCAAAAGCATCGAGAAGATTCTTAGCTTTCTCTAGGGCATCCTTGTATGCCTTCATGTCGGAATTATCCGACTTGCCGTCTTCACCCTTCTTAGCATCAGCGTTCTTGAACTCTGGAGTGTTCTCGAACACGTCGGTTCTGGTGTCGTCGTCGCCGTCCTTAGACTTGTCGAATTCTTCTTGCAAGTCATGCGGATTGGTCTTGTAGTTAGCAAGAATCTTATCCTTAATTTCTTTCAGATTATTAAGAGCCTCGTCAACTTCTTGCTGAGTTGGGATATCCTTTTCACCCTGCTTTGGCGCAGAACCATCGTCGTTAAACTTCTTCAGAAGATTTTGAGCCTTCTTCAGTGCATCCTTGTATGCCTTTACATCAGGAATATCTTCGTCACCAGTCTTCTTAGCAAGAGCGTTGAGGTACTCCGTTGTTTGTTCAAACTTCGGATTATGTTCCTGTCCGGTCTCGTCTTTATCGTCGGCTTCCTTCTTAAGGGAAGATGCGTTGGTCTTGAAAGCATTGTCGATAGCTGTCTTTGCATCTTTAAGGTCTTGCAATGCCTTATCTACCTGCGCTTGGGTTGGACGATCTTCTGGCTTTGCATTTGGATCAGGGTTATTCACCTTGTTGATGAGTTCCTGTGCAGCCTTGAGTTTTTCGTTGTAAGCTTCCAGCTTCTTAGTAGCGGAGTTAGGATCCGTTGTCGCATGATCTTCTGTCTTCGCCTTTTCAAGTGCGTTCTTGTACGCAACAGACGCCTCGAATGGAGGAGTTACAGGATTACCTTGCGTATCCTTATCGCCAACTTCGTTAGAAAGCGGCTTGACATCAGTCTTGTAGCACTCGGCAACAGTCTTCATGGCTTCTTGCAAAGTCTTAAGCGCTGCATCGACTTCCGCCTGAGTTGGGATTCTGCCTCCCGTATTTGGATTGCCTTTCTCATCGAACTTATCGAGAATATCTTTAGCTTTCTTCAGAGCACCGTCGTTAGTGTTCTCATCGAGAGCATTAACAGCGTTCTGAGCCTCGGTCTTCTTGTCTTGTTTGGCATTCTGATCATCTTTAAGAGCAAAAGCATTCTTGTATTCAGGCGTTTTCTTAAAGTCACCATTCGCAAATTCCTTCGCATCCTTAAGCGCGGTCACATTGGTCTTGTAGCCGTCGGTAATAGCTTGCTTAGCCTGCTTCAAGGCATCGAGTGCGTCATCAATCTGCTTCTGCGTTGGACGGTCGCTGAGTGTAGCCGAATCCTTCTTGGCAAGTAACTCACGTGCATTCTTCAAAGCCTTCTTATAGGTTTCAAGATCAGACTTTGCCTGCTTAACATCAGGATCAGTATCTGGCTTAACACCTTGCTTGTAAGTAGCGTTCTTGAACTCTGGCGAGTCCTCGAACTTACCGGTTGCACTAGCGCCTTCGGTGTCTGCCTGTGACTTCTCAGCTTCTGTGTTCAAAGCAGTTGTATCAGTCGTATACTTCTCAATCTCAGTACGAGCATCATCGAGCTTCGTCAAAGCATCGTTAATCTGCTGCTGTGTTGGCTGAGCATCCAAAGGTGTTTTGTTCTCAGGATCTGCTTTCTTGAGCAAATCATGCGCCTCAACTAATGCCTTGTCATATGCCTTTTTAGCTTCTGCTGCCTTCTTGTTCTTATCCGTATCAGGCTTGCCATCAGCATTTAAGAAGTGAGGATCAGACGCATTGCGATACGCATCAGAAGTTTGTGTGCCTTCTGTAGGCGCAGTACCCTCTGTATCGCCATGCTTCTTTACGCTTTCCTTAAGCTTGGTGGTGTCGGTGTTGTAGGCGTCAAGAGCCTTACGCGCCTTATCAAGTTTATCCTTAGCGTCGTTGATGTCCTTCTGCGTAGCGTTAGGATTGTTCAACAAATCCTTAGCTTCATTAAGAGCTTGACCATAATCACCGGCAACCTTACGCGCAGCAGTGTTCTTAGCAGAATCCGCATTACCATCAGTACCCAAATAATTGTGAACTGACGCGTTCTTAAACGCAGGGCTTGGATGCGTGGTTGCGTCCTCGTTAATCGACTTAATCAAGTCGTCGGTCTTGGTCTTAAACTTATCCAGACCTTCAACAGCTTTGTTAAGATCTTCAAGAAGCCTTGTCACATCCCTATTCAGAGGCTGACCCTTAGCGTGCGCTTGCAACTTCTTAAGCGCATCTTTGTTGGTCATATCAATGTTCTTATCTGGAATAACAGACTCTGAGATTTCGTTGCCGTCGTCACCCTTGTCCTTGTCCATTTGGTCATTAAAGGCTTTTTGCAACTCCTTAAACGCGGCGTCGTATGCTGCCTTTGCCTTAGCTTCGTCAGAACCTTCAGCACCAGCGGACGCGTTTTTATATGCCGGGCTATTAGTAATGGCTAAGCTGTGAAGCAGCGCTGCCGAAATCTTGCTGGTGTCGGTTGCATACTTATCGATTACCTTACGAGCATCTTCAAGCGCAGTCTTGGCAGCATCAATCTCTGTTTGCTTCGGCTTCTTGGACTCTTCAGTTTCCTTAAGCTTCTTGCTTAATTCCTTAGCTTTCTGATAGGCGTCATTGTAGGTCTTGAAGTCCTTAGCGGCCTGAGAGTCTGCACCATCCTTTTGAGCCTGATCAAACGCATTGAAGTACGCTGGCATAAGGTAACCACTCACATTGTTTGCGATTGCCTTCGTAAGGTCGTTATCATCGGACTTATAATTCTCATGCAGAGCGTTTTCTGCTTCTTCAAGCTTCTTCTTAGCTTCGTCAACTTGCGCCTGTGTTGCTTTTTTGTTGTTAAGAATAGCGCGAGCGTCTCTTAACGCATTATTGTAGTTATCAATAGCATCTTTAGCAGCTTGCTTTTCTTGATCGTTTGCACCGTTGTCTCTCTTGTTAAGAGCGTTCTTATAGAACACGCTTTGCTTGGTCTCATCGTTTGGATTGGGATTATCGAAGCTCTGTTTTTCCTCAGCTGCAAGCTTAGACTTATCCGTAGCTTTGGCATCGAGCTTAGCCTTAGCTTCCTTAAGCTTCTTGATAGCCTCGTTTACTTCCTTCTGGGAAGCGTTTGGATCGGCTACAATCTTGTTCGCCTGCGTTACAGCATCGTCGTATGCTTTGCGCTCTTCTTTGGTAGAGTTCTGGTAGCTTGGGTCGGCAGTCTTGAGCTTTTCGTCACCTTGCTTAGTCGTGTCGCCCGTGTTTACCTTACCATGCTGTGCGATGGCATTATTCAACTCATCCTTGTTGGTGCTGTACTTATCAAGCTCCTTACGCGCAGCGTCAAGCTTAGCCTTGGCATCGTCAACAGCCTTTTGCGTGGCGTTGTCATCTTCCTTTACCTTATTGGCTTCAGCCAGTGCTTTATCATAATCTTCTTTTGCTTTCTTAGCATCAGCATTCTTCTTGGTATCGGCATTGCCATCAGCTGTCTTAAAATCAGGATCGCTTACGTTCTTAAACTGGTTTGTTGCTTGCGTACCAGTTGCAGGATTTTGACCCTCAGCAGCCTTGCCATTTGCTTCAATCGAGGTCTTCAAGTCGTCTTTATTAGTTGGATCACCATCAAGCTCGGCGCGTGCCTTGTTAAGATTAATCGTTGCGTTATCGATGAGCGCTTTTAGATTCTCAGGCAGCTTGGAATCTTCCGTATCACCAGCAAGCTTCAAAGCCTCATTAGCCTGCTTCAACGCCTCATCATACGCCTCTTTCTTCTTATCAGAAGCGTTGTAGTACTTCGACTCGGTTGGAACATCCTTGCCCTCAACCTTAGTAGTCTTGTGATCCTCAACCGACTTCTTCAAATCACTCTTCTTATGATTCGTCTGCGGCACAAAGATAACGTTAATTGCCTTTGCCGTATTGCCTGGGTGACGATCTTTCTCCATATAAACATGCTTATAGTACGTCATTGCATACGGCTCAACAAACAGACGTGCCTTGAAAATCTTGTCCTTTTTGCCAGCTACCGTTACAGAACCAGCTTCTGGATCCCATGAATACGAACCAGCTATTGATAAATTATCACCGAGGTTTACGTCAGAATTAGAAACTTTCTGATTCCCAGACCAATAAGCGCCACCCATATTGCCAAGCGTGAGTTCAGTTGTTGGCTCGCCATCTTTATTAAGCGCATAGTTCATGTGCGACTTGCGCGCGTTATTCCCTGTACCTTCATAGGAAAGCTGCTCGCCGCCAGTAAGGTCGCGCAAACCAGAACTACTATCCTTTGGTTTAGCCTTCAGCAAGCCAAGAATCTTTGTTGTATCAAACTCTTGCGCTTTAGTTGGATCGTAACGGTAGATGATAGTGGTCTTCTGATCATTACTCCAAGAAATACCTTCGTCGGTATCGCGACCATCAATCTTAGTCTTGTCCCACGAAACGGTGTAATCTGTACGAATATTTGGAAGCTTTGTAAGCTTGCTCTCTTTTACATTAGACGTAAACTCAGCAACTGACTTGTCAGTCTTGATTTTAACGGTAATCTTGTTTTCCGCCTGACCATTAGAGATTCCCTTATTAGAGTCACCAGATGCAGTAAGATCGCCCTTAAGATACTCAAGTGTAATCTGATCTTTGCTGGTAAGACCAAGCTCTTTATTGTCTTTATTAGCTTCGTAAATAGCTGTCTTGATTCGATCAAGTTCAGCGTTTGAGTAGCCAAGTGGGTTAGCAACAAAGACTGCTTTCTCGCCAGCCGGAACGACGACATCCTTCTCTGCAATCTTCTTCAACACAAGGTCGCTGAGTGCAATCTTAGGAGCGTCCGCAGCATCCACGCCAGCAAAGTTGATAGTGACTTCACCCTGGTCGTTAATGGTCACCTGATCTTGGCTTACGTGATTAAGATGCGCAAGCTTGCGTTTAATTTCGGTTTTTACATCATCGGAAACCTTGGACAGGTCGTCAACAATTGGCTTTTCAATGCGATCATCATAGCGCGCAACAGTAAGTGGTAAATCATCAGAAGTATAACCTGTGTCGGTTATGAGATGAGTTTTAAGTGTTCGTACCGTAGTTATATACGTTGTTTCAGTAGTACCAGGTTTAGGCGTTTTTGTATTAAAGCTAGTAACATCATTTGGATTGTACACACGCTGATCGTTAATAATTACCTTATTTTCAGCGGTATCTGGAGTCTGAACAAATGCACCATTATCTCCACGCGTACCCACGCCCTTAGATGTACTTGCGGTGTTAATTTGCTCACGAATTGATTTATTACCAGTTGCTTCGGTAGGAGCATCAATGGCTTTTTGAAGCTTCTCACGAATTTGTTGTGCAGTAAGTTCTTCGTTATACTTCAGCACAATTGACCCAGCTGTTTTAGGTGGAATAAGTGTTGCTGCACGTGCAATATTAGTCTTGTACAGCAAGACTTCGTCTCCACCATCTTTTCTACCGTACACATAAATGCAACGGTTTGCAGCGTATGCTACACCGCTGTTAAGATTGCCATCTCTAAAAAGAGGTGTCATTTCAAGCTTTGCAGAGCCGTCAGTATTCGGGGTAAACGTATATTCACCAGAATAAGATTGATGCAGCCCCGGATTTCCAGAATAGTATTCAGCAGCCTTTCTACCTTTATCGGTGGTCATACTATTGTTTTGAGCAGGGAAAATGGCAATACTGCTAATATTGTATCCATCTTTTGGCTTTGCAAAGTTGAAAGTAACAGTGTTACTTTGTCCGCTTTTAATATACGTATTATTAGACGATCCCCATGCATACATATTCGGGACGCTATTTTTTGTATCTTCTGAAATATTTATTTGATTCGAAACGGAAGGTTCTGGATTAGCTTCGCGATCTGTGCCAACAACAGGTTCACCCTGATTATGATTTTCAGCACTCAAATCACGCTTTTTACGACTCTTTGCGACATTTCCTGCAGGAGTGCTATTTTCTGCAGTATCCTGTTTTACACCTTTATCATCTACAGACTTACCATCAGCCTTCGCGTTCTCGCCCTTAGTGCTCTCAGTCTTACCAGTCTTATTCTCTTCAGTTGATTCAGTCGATGCAATAGGAGCAGCAGTTGTTACCGTAGGTTCTACACTCTGCTTAGCATCTGCGGATTCCTTACTATCAGTAGGCGCCTCTACCTTAGTCTGCTGAGGAGCCTCCACAACAGGCTTAGCATCTACACTATTTTTATTAGAAGCCTCAACCTTAGAAGCCTCAGCACCCTCAGCCTTCTTCTTATTAGCAATTACACTCTGTTCTTTTGCAGGATCATTCGTATTAACAGGCGCAGAAGCAGGAGTCTCCGCCGCCATTGCAGGAGTTGCGCCAAAAGCAATAGCCGCGCCGGCAATTACGCCAGCAGCTCCAGCAGAAAGAGCGGCCACTTTGTGCGTATCAACAGCCTTTGCAGCCGTATCTTTTGCAGAACCAAATGTCTTGTTGGCGTGTTTAGCAGATTTTGTAGTCATGTTCTCCTCTTTCCGTGGGATTAATTAAATTTACTTGATATTGCTTTGCGCACCGACCGTGACTCTCAAAGCCCTATAGTTTTTAACAATAGTTTTACAAAGTCTTATAGCGTACATCTATAATGATGTAACCATCCTTTGAGAAGTCATTATAACATTTAATAAAAAATTTTGAAGACAACTAACAAATGTTTATAGCTTTTGGGGAGAGATACCCCCCCCCCCCAAGCCTTTTATTTTAAGGGTTTTTGCGAGATATTTTTTTCAAAAATTCTTGCGATTCTGGCGAGTCAACCGCCATTTTTAGCTCACTCATCTAAACATTTGTATATGATACAAATCACATTTTTAGACCCTCTGCAGTGGGTTTTTCTCTTTTATCCCGCGTTTGTTCCCATATTTGGCGTTTCGATAAACAAATTCAGGAATACCCCTCGCGAACGTAGAAACACCCAGCCCTCGCGCAACACCAAACAAGGAATATCGCTCGCGCGGATTAGCCGCGCTCACGTCTTCGCCGCACGTAAAGTCCACTGGACTTTACGTTTGAGCGGCTCAGCGCTCCGAATTGCCTTTTCGCGCTACGCTCTAAGCGAAAAGGCAGGTCGTCGCGCAAGCAAGGTAGAGATTCGAGATTTTTCGCAGCTATCGAAGCGAGCCTCAGCGTCGCTAGATGGTGATTCGCCGAGAGAGCAAGAAAAATCGAGAATCTCGGTGATGAAAGATACGAAAAAGTTTTAGATATTCAGAAGGTTTGATGTATTTCTATACGAGCAATAAAAGAGGAGCGTAGCGACGGGACTTGCATGAGCGCTTTGACTGAGCTTGAAATTGCATAACGCATTTCAAGCTCCTTCAAAGCGTGATTTGGCTCAAGCGTAAAGTCCAGTGGACTTTACGTGCCAAATCAGCCGAACGGCTACTAATAGTCGTGAGGAATAGCGCGGATAATCCGCGCGGCAGAAATACTCAAACCTCGCACAACAGTAAATAGGAAAATCACTTGCGCGATCTAAGCACGAAGGCAGTCGTCGTTAGCGAGGTCTAAGCGCGCTAACGTCTTCGCTTGCGTTGAAAGCACACTGTGCTTTCAACCTTAAGCAAGCTCAGCGCTGCGAATTAAAATCTCCTCAAGCGCGCGCTTAACCGAGTCAGGCAGCGTGCACTTCCATTGCGCCCACTTAGCAACCTCTGGGTGCTGCGGCGCATGTGCGTTAGTCAAGTCAACGCTTTGCTGATGGCGCTCAAGCTCGCTCTCGCTAGTGTACTCAAGCGCGCAAAGCTCGCTTATAGCACTCGCGCTACCACCAGCTTGGCGAATCGCGTCAAAAGAAATCTCCTTGCCCCGGTACGGCATTTGCGCTTGTAAAAGCAACCTGTAGCAATCGCCAACCTTAGGGTCTTGCGCAATGCACAGTCCGCCATCCACAATCACGCGCACGCAATCGCCAACAGGCACGTTGCGCACAGAAACAATAAGACTTAAGTCGCCCTCTTCGCCTTCATATGAAACTTCTACAGCCTTAGATTCAAGCTGATTTTCCCCAACAAAAACGCGAACGCGCGAAAAGTCTGGGCAAGCAACACCTCTAAACACCACGCTCCAATCGCGCTTGGAAGGCAGCGAAGAAACAGCACTAGCGCATCCTTTTGCTGCATCAATCACAAACTGTGTGGATCCATTCCCATCTCGCCAAATAAGCTCCATGCGCGTATCGGCAGTTTTCCCAGCGCGCGCGTCTTCAAATCGTCCGTTATCTTCGCGCATCACAAACTCGCCGCAATCCCCTGGGAATGCAAGAACGCGCAAAGATCGCGGATTTTCAATGCTATTAACAAGCTCCGCCGCCTGCTCTCTACTTGCGCAATCCGCTTCGCTTGGCAAAACTTGCATTGGCACAATAGCCCCAGAGCGCGCAAACGCCGGCACGCGGTCGATTCCTCGCCAAACCTCAAATCTGCGCCCAGCACCGCCGCGCGAAACGTATCGCCTTCCGTCAAAGAAATCGTACCAATCTCCTTCTGGAAGCCAAACGGCAGTGCAACCGCGCTCAACTTGCTCGCACCCCTTGCTAACGATTGGCGCAACCACAAGCTGGCTGCCAAAACGGTACTCATTCGGCATCTCGTACGCTGCAGGTGTTTCTGGCGATTGCCAATACATTGGCTCTACAATCGGCCTTCCGCAAACCGCCGCGCGATAGTTCATCGTATATAAATAAGGCAGCATTTGCGCGCGAAGTCGCAGCATTTTAACCATCGCGTCACGAGTTTCACGAGGGAAGTTCCACGGCTCCTTGCCTGCAAACGGCGAGCAGCTGGAGTGAAGGCGATTAATCGGGCTAAACGCGCCAAACGCATACCAGCGCGCCTCCAGCTCATCGCATCGCACGCCAAGCATGTGTCCGCCAATATCGTGGCTCCACCAGCCGTAGCCAATGTTAGACGCCGTAGAAGTAAAGTAAGTTTGGAAGGCAAGCGAATTCCACGTTGTTACGCTATCTCCCGAGAATCCCACTGGGTAGCGGTGCGAGCCAGGCCCCGCGTAGCGCGAGAACGTTATCGGCCACGCGCCTCCGCGCCCCGAATCCTGGTAGTGCACGTGGTTAAGCATCCAAAGCGGATCCAAGCCAGCCTGCTTTGTAACTCCGCCCTGCTGCCAGTCAATCCACCAGAACCCAACGCCCTCGTTCTCCATGCGCCGATGCATGTTTAGGTATGCTCGCAAAAAGCGCGGATTTGTAAGGTCAAACTCAACTGCCTTGCCGCTTGCAGGGTCAATTCCCATATCGCGCGCAACTTGCGCATAGTCTTCTTCAAACGCGCGCACGCCGTCTCTCGGGTGCAAATTAAGCGTTGCAGAAAGCCCTTCGCTGGCAAGTCTGCGCAAAAACGCGCGATGATCTGGGAATAAATCGCGGTTCCACGTGTAGCCAGTCCATCCCGAACCATACTTTGGGTCCACATCCGTCACGTGCCAATCCATGTCGATTACTGCCGTGGAGAACGGTATTCCTTCGCGCTTAAATCGGCTCATCAGCTGCAAATATTCGTCTTGGCTGTACCTGTAGTATCTGCTCCACCAGTTGCTTAGCGCAAATCGCGGAAGAAGCGGCTGCGCGCCCGTAAGCTTGTAAAAGTCGCGAATTGCGCCTATATAGTTGTGACCGTAGCCAAAGAAGTATAGGTCTTTAGAGTTTGATTTAGATGATTCGGCAGAGTTTTCCCCAGACACACTGCCATCCGCCTTTTCACGCGGCTCCACCCATGCCCCGTATGGGTTTTCTTTTCCATCAACAGCAGCCGCATACGCGATTTTTGCCGAGCGCGAATCGTCTAACACTGCCCACCCGTCGCGAGATATTACGCCCGTTCCAAGCTTAACGGCTCCATCCGCCTCGTCCACTGTTCGCGCTGTGCCGAGCAAATTGCCGTGGCACTCGTCGCCGTAATGCCACGTGTTGAATTGCGAGCCTGGCACTCCGCGCACAACAATGCTCAAGCCCTCTTTGCTAAACGGCTGCTGGTTGTACGTGATCAGTAGTTTTTCGGTTTCGACTTCTATCCAGCCATTTTCCAAGTTTTTTACACTATATTTTGGATTAAAAGATTTTGGATTAAAAGCGCGCGATGCTTCATCTTCGGTTGCTTGCGATTTTTCCGC
Organism: Gardnerella sp. DNF00476; assembly: GCF_049262735.1. Classification (NCBI taxonomy): domain Bacteria; kingdom Bacillati; phylum Actinomycetota; class Actinomycetes; order Bifidobacteriales; family Bifidobacteriaceae; genus Gardnerella; species Gardnerella sp. DNF00476. The sequence continues at coordinate 887,233 of NZ_CP058401.1, read as the reverse complement.
GGCAATCTGCGTGCCAGCCTCGAAGTTTCGTCTTACAACTGTTTGCGTAGGCGCGTCTACAAATTCGCCGTTTTCACTCCACTCAAGGCGCACAAGCGAATCCGTGATTAACGTGATTCGCCAATTTTTGCCGCTTATAACCTGCGACTCTTTGGCTTTAGACAGCGGATTTTTAGCGTAATCGTAAAAAATGTGTGCGTCTTGCACATCCTGTGTTCCACGCGCTTCACGCGCATCTTGTAAAGTCATTCGACCCGCCCTTTTCTACTTACCGCTGCCGGTTGAAATTCCAGCAATAAACTGCTTCTGGAACACCAAGTACACTACTACTACAGGAATAATAGCAAGCGATGCCGCAGCAAACAAACCGCCGTAGTCAGTTCCAAATCTTCCGCTAAACGTCTTCAATCCAACTGCAAGAAGCTGCTTTTTCTCGTCTGTAATCATAAGGAATGGCCACAAATAGTCTTCCCAATTCCACAAGAACGTAAAGATTGCGAGCGCAGCAATAGTATTGTGGCTCATTGGCAGAATTATTCTGTGGAATATTCTAGAATCCGAAGCTCCATCTAGTTTTGCTGCTTCAATCAATTCGTCGGATATTCCGCTTATTGATTGTCGGAATAAGAAGATTCCAAATGCGCTTATTAAGCCTGGAACTATAAGTGCACGATACGTGTCTTGCCAACCAAAGCTAGTCATCATGTCGTATTGCGGAATGATTGTTACTGCCCACGGTACCATCATCGTGCTTATTACTATTCCAAAAAGCAGATTTCTGCCACGGAATCTCATTTTTGCAAATACGTATCCAAGAACGGCACTCGTGTAAATGGCTATTACCGTTTTAACTACCGATATAAACAATGAGTTAAAGAATAGCCTCAAAAAGTCGAATTTCTCTTGAATCCCAACGTAATTCCCAAATGTGCTTGGCTTTGGGAACAGCCCACCATCTATGCGCACAATGTCGCTGTTTGGAGCAAAGGAAGATACAAACATCCAAATAAATGGCACGATTGTTAAGAAAGACAATAAGAATAGGAATATTGTTAGAAACCATCCAATAATGCTCTTTTTAAGATTTTGTTTTTTCATACTAACTCACTATCCTTAGACGCTTTAAACATTATGAATGTTAGGATTCCAGTGATTATAAACAGAATGACGCTCATTGCAGATGCAATTCCAAAGTTATACTTTTGGAACGCTTGATCAAAAATTAGGTAGCTGATTGTGTACGTTGATGTTCCTGGGCCGCCATTGGTCATAACAAGAATCTGAACATACGCTTGAATATAGCCAATCATAGATGTGATTACTATAAAAAGTGTTGTTGGCTTTAGCAATGGAACTGTTATTCTAAAGAATTTTTGCACGCTATTAGCGCCGTCTATTTCTGCCGCTTCGTAAACATCTTTTGGCAGATTCATTAATCCAGCCAAATATAATACCGTTGCGTAGCCAAAGTCTTTCCAAATTGTCATTATTATGATTGCTGGCATAGCCCAAGTGGAACTGTGCAACCAGTTGATATTTAAGCCTGTAATCCTATCGATCATGCCAAACTGCGGGTCAAACATCCACATCCACACAAAGCTCACTGCCACCAACGGCGTAATTGTTGGCATGTAGAAAAGACCTCGCAGAGTATCTTTGCACTTAACAAGCTTGGAGCTTAACAACATTGCAAAACCAATGCCAAGAATAACGCGGAATACAACAGATACAAACGTAAAGATTGCGGTGTTTGCAATGGACTTCCAGAATAACTTATCTACTAAAATCTGCTTAAAATTATCCAGCCCAACCCAATTGTATGTTCCAACAAGCGGATTCCATTCATGGAAGCTGCCTGCAAAAGCCTTATATATTGGATAGGCAAGAAAAATCACAAAATAAACAATCAGAAACACTACTGCTATATTCCGAAAGGAGAAGGTTCGAGAAAGAGCAGTGCTTATTTTTGACATACCACCATTATGTTTTCTCATTTTGCTCAAATGAGAATCCTGATTAACTTGTTTCATGATTTTCCTTGCCTTACCTACTGAGCACAGTGATTACGATTTACAACTATCTAACTAGTCTGCTTTGTTTTTACTTGTGCTCTTTGAAGAACTCATACTTACTTTCTGCAGACGTAAACTTAGAATTCTTCATATCTTTAACCATTGTTGCTTGAGCCTCTTTGATTGCATCATCAATAGACTCACCATTTTGCATAACGTTCTGGAAAGCAGCCTTGCTACTTGTTTCCACGGTAGAAGGCGTGATTCCTGGCCAGATTAGGCGATCTGCACGCGGCTGAATCGCAGCCATTACTGGAGCCTTTAGAATCTCAGGATCGTTTTGCAAAGACTTCTTTGCTGGGAACGAGTTCAAATGCTTTACTGCCGAGCGAATAAACGCATCGTTAGCGAGAATGAACTTAATAAAGTCTTGAGCAACCTCTTGCTGATCTTTTGACTGGTGAGCGTTAATTCCTGGAGTGGATTCTCCATTGTAGCGATCGTACGCAAATGGCTTTTCTTTTGTGAATGTTGGAGTTGGGAAGACTCCATATTCAATATTTGGGTACTTTTCTTTTAGCACACCTTCGAGCCATCCCCAGGCATAAACCATTCCAGATTGTCCGTTTCCAAAGCTTTGCGTGTAATCCGTGCCAAAGTCGGTAGAAATGACCTTGTCTTTGTCGTACAAATTCTTCAAGAACTTCATGTTTTCACGCGTGACTTTGTTGTCAAAATTAGGCTTCTTGCCACTTTCATCAAAAGCAAGTTCACCACGCTGATAGTTCAATCCTTGATTGATTGCAGCATAAGCATCGCCGTTCACGTTAAATCCAGCCTGTTCCATCTTGGAACCGTTCCACTTAGTGAGTTTCTTCGCCACTTCGCGCAACTCATCCCAAGTAGCAGGAATATCTGCCTCAGTTAAGCCAGCTTCCTTCCAAAGCTTCTTGTTGTAGTAGATGTTTCCCGTATTGATTACGGAATCAATGTACTTTACATTACCTTTAGCATCTTCATGCGCACTAGCCGTTGCGTAATCCGATTCCATAGCAGCCTTGTCAATCTTGTAATCGGCAGCGTATGGGCGAATAAGCTCATCTTTGGAGTTGTGAATATTGAACAAAGCTGGGCCCTTTGTTCCCTTTAGAGCAAGTGGAAGCTTTGTCCAGTAATCATCCCAAGCAACGTTCTTAGTCTTAAACTTTACATTTGGATAAATCTTTTGATAATCCTTAATCATGTCGTAAATTGGATCAGTGGACGCGTCTCCCCAGCTCCAATACTCAAGCTGGATTGGCTTTCCTTGATTTACTAAATGATTTGGGTCATACTTTAAAGCTTGACCCATAACAGCTAGGCCTTTGTCTTTCTTTGTATCTGTTACTCCTGCTGCACCATTATTCCCACATGCGGCAAGCGTAGAAATCATGCCCAAAACTGCTATACAGGATATGCATATTTTTCTAATCTTCATTGTTACTCCACTTCCTCGTGAAATTGATGGGTAATTTTATAATATTGCTTTAAGTTTGACTCGGTCAAACATTAAAAATGTAAATGTAAAGGTTTTCATTTTGAATCCTTAATACTAAGCTAGTTTTGCACGAATAAATACTTTTTAGGCGGCGTGTCTAAAAATGTAAACCTTTTCATTTATGATAACTAGAAGCAGGGTGATTAAAAGAGATGCAGTTAAAAACTCTGCAGCTAAAACACTTAAAAGAGGTGCGACTTGTCAAAAACTAGTATTTGCGATGTAGCAACACTGGCAGGAGTATCGATTGCAACCGTCTCCAGAACATTCGCACATCCAGAAAAAGTCTCCGCATCTACACGCGCCAAAGTCATGCGCGCAGCCGAACAAATGGATTTCACTGTTTCTAGAACCGCTGGAGAGCTTAAAACAGGCAAATCGTATCGCATAACACTACTAATTGGAAGCAGTAAAATCGAATGGTTTAGCTCAGCAATTATAGAAGGATTAAATAGCGTACTGAACAAAAATGGCTACGACCTTGTAATACACCTTTTAGAGGGAGTTGAACAAAGAAAAAACTTCTTTAAAGAACTGCCCTTACGCGCAAACACAGACGCAATAATCGTATCGTCATTTGACATAAGCAGCAATGAGGCCGAACAATTACAACGCATAAACGTACCAATTGTTGGAATAAACTGCACAGCTTCTAAAGTGCTTTCTGCATCAATCGGAATCGACGATGCTCTGGGTATAAAACTTGCGATTCGACACTTAGCAACATTAGGGCATAAGCGTCTTTTATACGTGTATGAGCATTTTTGTTCATCTTTCCGCTTTAGCTCGTCAAGAAGAATAACAAGCTTTGAAAACGTGTGCAACAATATTTATGGAATACAAGGGAAAGTACTGCCAATAGACATAAAAGATGACCCTATAGATGCCACTCTTTCTGAGCTTTTTACACAAGAAAATCCCCCTACTGCAATATGCTTCCACCAGGATTCAACAGCAATGCCGTTCTTGTTTAGATTACAAAAATTAGGAATTCGCGTGCCTGAAGATTTATCGATTATAGGATTCGACAATGGCACTTATGCAAAAGAGGCTGGACTAACCACAATCCGCCAAAATCCTAAAACAATGGCAGAACAAGCTGGGAACATTGCGATATCTCTTATAGAAGGTAAAGCTGTAGCGCGAAGACATCTTACAGCTCCAGTGCAACTTATTATAAGAAATTCTACGGCTGCACCTAAAGCAGAATCGTGAACAAGCTTGCGATTACAAGCATAAGCGGATACCACGCATACATAAGCCAGCGGAATTGCTTAGTTTGCTTAGGTCCATCGCCATACGGGCTGCGATAGTGCAGCACAGCCACGCCAACGCCTGGCGCCAAAAGAGACATTGCTCCGAAAGCGCCAGCAATCAGTTCCATGCGAATCTCGTGGTTTTCTAGGAATCTAAAAATCAAAACAAATCCTAAAAGTAAAGCTCCGCCCCAAAAAATATTCTGCCTAAAGCCGACTTTGCCGAAAAGATTCCACAATATTCCTGCAACCAGGATTACTGCGATTGACGCAACTTTTTGAGCGCCTTTAAAACGCGCGCGAACCATGTCGATTCCCGAAAGCACAAAAAGCGCAATAACAAGCCCAAACACTGGATTTTGCGAGCGCATATCGAAAGCGCAGCCAAAGGTTGTAAAGTCGTACGGCACTTCGCAAATAAGCGCAAGCACAAGAAGGCGGAGCGTGTAAAGGTTGAGGTTATGCGTGTTTTGATATCCGCGAACGAGCAGCCACGCATACCACGGCAGAGCCGACCAGCTTATAACTTCGCACACTACGGCAGCCGTGAGGCTCCACATGTTGGAGTTGGAAAGGCCGCCAAAAAGGTGCGGAATCACGGTTGTGCCAAATGCGCTGAGCATTATCATTACAGCGCCGAGCAGCTTGAACTTTTTGAGCGTAATACCCATTTTTATGTTCTTGTCTGCGCGGATCTTTGGTTTTAGCGCGTCCATAATTCACCTCTTGCTCGCATGCGTGCGTTGAGTGCGTATAAGCTTTTGCCGTCATTGCAACGTTATTGACAACAGCGTTGACATCATTGCAATTGTATCAAACCCTAACTTAAATCTCTGCATTATCTATGTAGTGCACGGTTTCCCGCGTTTGTAGCTCTAATCGGCGTGTTGAGCTACAAAGTGCGGAAAAACCGTTCGCGCGTTACAGCGCGCTCACGTCTTCGCTTGCGTTGAAAGCACACCGTGCTTTCAACCTTAAGCAAGCTCAGCGCTCCGAATTGCATTCGCGCGCTACCCTTTAAGCGCTCATGCAAGTCGGAACGCAGCGAAGGACTGCGCGCCGAGTTTAAGCGCGGAAGAATCGCAAGCAACCGCTCCAACCGAAATCCGCGGCTGCAAAATCGCCTCTGGCGTAAGCCCTGCAAGCGCGCTAAGCGCAATCGTCTCCTCGTTTAACCCAGGATTCATAACCACAATGCATCTATCTGTAGAGGATTCGCCATCCGACACATTCGACTCAGCCGCACATCGCTCGTACGCAAAACTGCGACCATCCACAGGAGCGTGCAACACTCGCCAAGTGGCATCCGCGTGCAATGCCGCGCACTCATGACGCAAAGCAATCAGCGCGCGCACCCAGTTAAGCAGCGAATCGCCATCCTGCTCCTGACCCAAAACCGTTGGAATTTCGCCACTTTGCACGGCCTGCTTGCGCGAGTTTGCGCAAGTTCTTCCATCCTCGCGCACCTCAACAGGCAAGTACAACTTCGACTTTGCGGCAGTGGAGAATCCAAAATTCTTAGAATCATCCCACTGCATTGGCGTACGCGTGCCCGTGCGCGCATAACCGCCCTCTTTTGTAGGAATATCGCGGTATTTCATGCCGATTTCGTCGCCGTAATACACAAACGGCACACCTGGCATTGTAAGAATCATGCCAAACGCAATCCGCCTTTCGCGCTCGCTTAATCGCGGAGCCAGGCGCGGAGTATCATGATTGCACGTTATAAAGCTAAAGTAGCCCTCGTTGCAAGTGGCCTCATACTGTGGGCAATAATCGTCTAAAAATGGGCAAATACTGCCACCGCCGCGCGCATTAAAGTAGCTGTGGTCGTGCTCGGGATTGCTATCTAGCGCATTATCCACATCGCGAGCCAAGCGCGCGTAACCGTTAGGATTCCCATCCCAGCGCCAATTCAAATAGAAGTCCATGTCGAATCCAGCAGCCAGCGCCTGACGCGGCCTGCCCCACTCCGAAACGAAAGCAGCCTGCGGATACTCGGCCTTTACAGTGCCCAGCATTTCTTGCCATGCGCGAATCGTGTTGTCTTTGCCAAGGCTTCCTTCGCCATTGTTGTCGTCGTTTTTTACAAGCGAATCCGCCATGTCTACGCGGAATCCGTCCGCACCGAGCGCAAGCCAGAATCGCATAACATCAACCATCGCGGCACGCGTTTGCGCAGCCTCATTAGAATCTGGCGCGGATTGCCACGCGCGATCCCTATGCGCAAAACCGTAATTTAGCGCTGGCTGGCATTTGAAAAAGTTAAGAATATACGTGGCATCTCGCTCGCTTTCTCCGCCAATAAACGGCATGGAATAGCCACTAAACGCGCTGTCTGTCCAAATATATCGCTTGCTAAACTCGTTTTCTTGCGCGCGCGAGCTTTGCTTAAACCACTCGTGCTCTTCGCTTGTGTGCCCTGGAACAAGGTCTAGCAGAATGTGCATTCCGCGATTGTGCGCTTCGCTAAAAAGACGTTGCAAGTCCTCGTTTGTGCCGTAGCGTGCTGCCACTTTTTTGTAGTCGCGCACGTCGTAGCCTGCATCCTTAAATGGCGAATCGTAGCAAGGATTTAACCAGATTGCGTTGCAGCCAAGTGATTTTACGTAGTCGAGTTTTTCGATTATGCCTGGAATATCGCCGATTCCGTCGCCGTTTGAATCGTAGAAGCTTTGTGGGTAGATTTCGTAGAATACGGCGTCGCGCAGCCATTGCGCATGTTCGTTTTGCATATTTCCCCCGTTTTGTTGGTTTTGTTGGCGTGACTTATCTTTTATTTTGACTTATCTTTTTACTTATTTTATCTTTTTTATTTTGACTTGACTTATCTGGTTCTATTTTACTATTAACATTCTTGCTTTTGTTTCCCATTTAACCCAAAACGTAAACAAACGCAAACGATATTTCCGCTTTTTGTTGTTGATTTTGCCATTTTGAGCAACAAAACACGGAAAAACCTTCCGCACTTTGTAGCTCTAAACAGCATGTTGAACAACAAAATCGGGAAAACTTTCCGCTTTGACTGAGCTCAAAATCGTCGATTCTCATTTAGCAATCAATAATAAAATTCCGATAAATTTACTGATTTACAGAATAAAATACAACTTCTTATCAAGAATAACCGACTTTGACGGAAATTTTTCTAATAGCGCGCAACATGATTTGCCAACTACAATATATACGTGTATACTACACATTGCTTATAAACAGATTTCAACAATAAATGTGACGCTGCAAAAACGCAGCAAAACGTCAAAGTTGCGCCACATGAAATTTGTTACTATGCCACCAAAGAACATGCCAAGCTGGCATGATATAGGAGGTCAAGGATGACGAATATGAAGAAAGTGCTGGGCGCAGGCCTCGCAATCGCCACTATGTTTGGATTTGCTGCATGCGGTTCTAGCACCAATGCTGGCTCCAGCAGCAAGTCGAACCCAGTAAAGCTCACCGTATGGTCTTCTTCCGAAGATCAGAAGGCTGGCGGCTGGATTCAGGCTATGGAGAAAGCCTTCCAGAAGGATCACCCAGAAGTTACTTTTAAGAATGCTGTTGTTGCACCACCAGATGCTGCTAAGACAGTTAAGCAAGATGCTAAGGCCGCTGCCGATGTTTATCTGTTCCCTAACGATCAGCTCGGCGACTTGGTAAAGGCAAACGCAATTGGCGAGTTGAGCGATGACGCTGCAAAGCAGGTTAAGGAAGACAACGATGAGACCATCATCCAGTCTGTAACCGCTCAAGATGGCAAGCTTTATGGCGTTCCATACATGGGCAACACTTGGTTCATGTACTACGATAAGTCCAAGTTCTCCGACGAAGACGTTAAGTCCCTCGATAAGATGCTCGAAAAGGGCAAGGTTGCTTTCGATATTAGCAACGCTTGGTACCTTCCAGGCTTCTACCTTGATGGCAACATGACCCTCTTCGGTGAGAAGAGCAACGACGGCAAGGCTGGCATCAAGATTGGTGACAAGGCTGCCGAAATCACTAAGTATGTTGCAAAGCTCATTCAGAACAAGAACTTTGTAATGGATGGCGATGGCGCTGGCTTGTCTGGCATTAAGAACCACACTGTTGACGCTTACTTCTCTGGCTCTTGGGATGCTGGCGACGTAAAGAAGGCTTTGGGCGACAACTACGCTGCTGCTCAACTTCCAAAGTTTAAGTCCGAAGACGGCGAGCACCAGATGAAGTCCTTCGCTGGCTCTAAGGCTGTTGCTTACAACCCTAACTCCAAGGCTCCAGAGATGGCCGCTAAGTTCGCTGCATTCCTCGGTTCTAAAGAATCCCAGGAGCAGATGTACAAGCTTCACGGCGACATCCCAGTTGCTAAGGCTTTGAGCGATCTCGTTAAGGATAACCCAGCCGCTGTTGCTCAGATGAACACCATTGCTAAGACTTCTGTCTTGCAACCAACCGTTCCAGAAATGGGTGCCTTCTGGGATCCAATGAAGACCTTCGGTACTGCATTGGCCAACAAGGAAGTCAACGACGGCAACGCCGCTGCAAAGATTGCAGACTTCCAGAAGGGCTTTGAGGAAGCTCTTAAGAAGTAAGTATTAACTTACAAACTATTTTCTAAATATTATTTTCTTTTACAAGAATTTAAATTTAGAAAAACACGGCAAGGACGCCCCGCTCCCCTAAGAACAGTAAATCGGGGCGGGGCGTTCTTTGCTTGTATAAGCCCCACAATTTTACGGAAAGGCATGTCATGACTGGCACGACATCCACCAAGCGAGGGAAGCGAAAGAAGGCACCTTCTGCCGATGAATTTGTGGCTCCTTCGCAATACTCACTACAGGAGGCTGCAAAGCACGCAGACGCACTGTCTTGGGTTTCGATAATTATCTTCGGTTTTGGTAACTTCGTTCGCAAACAGTACGTGAAAGGTCTCGTATTTCTTCTATGCGAGGCTGGAGTTCTTGCCTTCTTGGCCACAACTGGCGCGGAATATTTACCAAAATTCGGTACTCTCGGCACTAGAAAGCAAGGCAGAGTAAAGATTAACGGCTTCTGGCACTACGTTGCTGGAGATAATTCTGTTGAGATTTTGCTGTATGGCGTTATGAGCATTGCAGCAATTATTGTTTTAGTTTATTTGGCTACTTTGTCTTTGCGCAGCGCATACAAGGCTCAATCCTTTGTAAAGCGCGGAGAAAAGCCTATCACCTTTGTTAAAGATGTTGAATCTTTGCTCGACCGCCACGCGCACGTTGGTTTTATGACTCTTCCAACCGCTGGAATTGTTCTGTTTACGGTATTGCCATTAGCATTCATGATTTCAATGGCGTTTACAAACTACGACCGTGACCACACACTTCTTTTCCACTGGGTTGGCTTAAACAACTTTGTTAAGATTCTTGGAAACACAACTGGAACCATTAATGCTGGAATCTTCTTCGATGTTTTGATTTGGACCCTTGTTTGGGCCTTCTTCGCTACATTCTTGAACTTCTTCTTCGGCATGTTTATGGCAATGATTATTAACAGGCGCACCACTCGCCTTAAGAGCTTGTGGCGCATCTGCTTCTCGCTTACAATCGCAGTTCCACAGTTTGTGTCTTTGCTCGTTATGCACAGCATGCTGCAAAGAGATGGCGCTATTAACCGTCTTCTCATCTCTTCTGGATGGATTCATTCTCCACTGCCATTCTTCCAGGATGCAACTTGGGCAAGGGTTACCGTTATTCTCATCAACCTTTGGGTTGGTATTCCTTACACAATCATGCAAATCACTGGTATTTTGCAAAATGTTCCAGCAGAACTTTACGAAGCAGCAGAACTTGACGGTGCAAGCTGGTGGCAGCGCTTTATGAACGTTACTATGCCATACATCTTCTTTGTTATGACTCCATACTTAATTACAACGTTCACTGGCAATGTTAACAACTTCAATGTTATTTACCTCTTGTCTGGTGGCGAGCCAACACCAATCGGCTCTTCGGCAGGTAAGACTGATTTGCTCATCACATGGCTGTACAAGCTTACGGTTGATAAAGATAACTACAGCATGGGCGCGGTAATCGGCATTATGACATTCATTGTGCTTGCGATTGTTGCTTTGATAACATACCGCAACTCTGGCTCCTACAAGAATGAGGAGGGATTCCGGTGAGTAATAAGAAGGATCTTATGCAAAGCGAACAAACTGTGCATAGTACACGCAGCGTTCCATTCTGGCGTGATCAGCGCGTGCGCCGCATAATCGGAGATATCGTCACTCATATCTTCCTGATTATTATGTCTATTATTTGGCTCGCGCCAATCGTATGGGTGTTCTTGGAAAGCTTTAACCAAAACACCGCTCCATACCAGACAACGTTCTTCCCAACTAAGTACACGTTTAATAATTACATTCAGCTGTTTACTGAGCGAGAAGTTCTTGACTTCCCACGCATGTTCTTAAACACTTTGATTGTGTCTATTTTCGTGTGCATTATCTCTCTGTTCTTCGTGCTTGTAGTAGCGTTCTGCATGTCTCGATTACGCTTCCGCGGTCGTAAGACATTTATGAACATTGCTTTGATTCTTGGCATGTTCCCAGGCATCATGGCAGTTATTGCTATCTACTTCATTTTGAAGGCTTTTGGCTTAACGAATGGCTCCGTTGTTCTTATTTCCCTGATTATCGTCTACTCTGCTGGTAGCGGCATGGGCTTCTACGTTATGAAGGGTTATATGGATACGATTCCAAAGTCTTTGGACGAGGCCGCCTACTTGGATGGCTGCACAACTTGGCAAGTATTCTATAAGATTATTCTTCCAATATGCAAGCCTATGATTGTGTTCCAGGCTATTGTTAGCTTCTTGGGTCCATGGCTTGACTTCGTTCTTGTTAAGACGATTGCTCGTACTCAAGATAATTACACTGTGGCTTTGGGCTTGTACCAAATGTTGCAGAGAGAATACATTAATCACTGGTTCGCACGATTCTCCGCTGGAGCTGTGTGCGTTTCCATTCCAATCGCAATCCTGTTCATTGTTATGCAACGATTCTACGAAGAGTCGATGTCTGGCTCTGTTAAGGGATAGTAAGCTCTGCATTAATTGTAAAGTTTGGTGAAATATGGGGGCCGAGCGTTAAAAGCGTTTCGGCCTTCGTATTTTATGCTAAATAATTTAATAAAATACAAAAGGATATATTCATGACGTTCACACCTTCAACACAATGGCCAGTTTATTCGGGGCAGCTCGGATTCTCGCTTAACGAAAAATCGACCACTTTTACGCTTTGGGCGCCAACAGCATCGTGCGTAACACTGCGACTTTTTGAAACAGGAAACAACAGTGAACCTTTCAAAACACGCGATTTGAAGCCATTGCGCGACGGAGCATGGAGAACGTCAATATTGCAAAGGCTAGATGGCGTTTACTACGACTTTCTTGTTACTTTTGCAGATGGAAAAGTGAATCGCACAAGCGACCCATGGGGCATTGCTAGCGGCGTAAATGGCGAGCGCAGCCTTGTTATTGACGAGAACCGCGTTGCTCCTGCAGGCTGGCACAAAGACAAATCGCCAGAATTTGTGCGCCATGCAACTGTTGTGTGGGAGATGCACGTTGAAGACTTTAGCAGCAATAAAAATGGCGGATTTAAGCCAGAACACCGCGGTCAGTATCTTGCTTTTACAGATTCGCATACGACTTTAGATGCGGATATCAACTTCCCTACTGGAATCGACTATCTTAAAAAACTTGGCGTAACTCACGTTCAACTAATGCCAATCTACGATTTTGCGACTGTGGATGAGGTTGCGATTTCGTCTGCTCGCAAAGATGGCAAAAGCGTTGATTCGCTTTACAATTGGGGCTACGACCCTCACGCATACAACGTGCCAGAAGGCACATACTCCAGCAACCCGTACGACGGAACGGCAAGAATCCGCGAATGCAAGGCAATGATTGGCGCTTTGCACAAGAATGGCATGCGCGTAGTGATGGATGTTGTTTATAATCACATGTTTGAAGCAGCGTCGAACGCGTTTGAAAGCGTTGCTCCTGGCTATTTTTGCAGGCGCAAGGATGACGGCGGATTTGCAAACGGATCGGGCTGCGGAAACGAAATGGCTTCCAACCACCCAATGTTTAGACGTTTTATGATTGAGTCTATTTTGCATTGGGCGCGCTGCTACCATGTGGATGGTTTTAGGTTTGACCTTATGGGCTTAGCGGATGCGCAAACTTTGAACATGATTCGTGCCGAACTAGATAAGCTTGATGGCGGCAAAGATATTCTTATGTATGGCGAGCCGTGGGGTGCGGCTGCTGCAGCTGTAGCCGATGATTGCCCTATGGGAGATAAAGCTGGGCGCGGCTTCCTTGATTCTAGAATCGGCTGGTTTAGCGACGAGTCTAGAGACACGCTTAAGGGCAACGTTATGGATCATCGCGACCGCGGCTATGTAAACGGCAATGAGTTCTGGACGGCGGATCCTGTTCGTAACGCGTTTAATGGCTGGCGTGGTATGCCTTGTGCTGGCAAGAGTGTTGGTCAGATTGTGCAGTATGTTTCTGCTCACGACGATTTGACTTTGTGGGATAAGCTGTGTATTTCTATGCGCGATAACGCGTCTAGCTGCGATTTTGACGCAAGCGATCCAAACAGCGTTGCAGACATCTTCAGTGCTAATATTCTCAGTGCTGGATTGATTTTGTGTTCTGCTGGTATGCCGTTTATGCTTGGCGGCGAGGAGTTTGGTCGCACTAAGCATGGTTGTGATAATTCTTATAATCGCGGCGTTCTTATGAACCAGCTTGATTGGTCTAGAGCTGAGCGATTCCAACCGCTTGTAGAATGGTATAGTGCGCTTATAAAACTTCGCGCTAAGAATGCTGAGTTTTATGATGCTCAGCGCACTCACCTTACTGCGTCTGATAATACTGTTCTTGCGGAGCAGATTGGAAGCGACTTGATTGTGTGTGTGAACCCTATGAATGATGCGTCTGCAACAATTGATTTGCCTGCTAAATCTGCAAGCCGGTGGCGCTGCGTGTTGGATTCCACTGAGTATTTTGCTAAGTGGACGGGGCACGACTCTGGCAGCTGCGTTTCTATGCTGTGCGATGATAATGGCTCTCAGCGTGCGGTTCATGTGCCGCCGCGTACATTCGTTGTGTTGAGTCGCAAGTGCGCTTGATTGCTTGAGTTCTTGAGCGCGCTCGGCTCGCAATTTATCCCGATTTTGTTCTCTTATTCCTGTGATTTGGGAACAAAGTCGGGATTATTTTTTGGCTTATGATTGAATATTAATATTTTGGGGAATAACCCAATATTTTCGAATACTGAGTCGGATACTAATATTTCAAGGCGAATCCTTGTAATTTCCTTAATTGTTCCTTATAACTTGCCAAAGTGAGCGAATTATTCCTGTGATTCTGTTAGAATAACTTTTATACTTTATACCCCTATTGTGTATATGCAAAGTGGAGAAATATGCAGAGTAGAGAAGAGTAGAAAGTCTAGAAACAAGACAGAGACGCAATACAGACACGGATTGTATGCCAGCGCTTTGATCTTACAACTTGATAATTAAACAAATACCCCCACACCCAAACCTAAATGATTTGAAGAATGAGGTAAATATGAACGCTAAGATTGCAGCCGCTATCTCTTTGGGCGCAAGCTCTTTGGCTCTTATTGGAAGCATAAGCATTGCAAACGCTGCCAACGCAGCCGACGCGACTACAACAGATACGTCCAATCATCCAGCAGCACAGGTTAAGACCATATCCGACACTGGTTTTGATGCTGTTAGCAATGTTGTGTCTTACGGTCCAGAAGATTTTAAACCACAAACCGTTAACTCGCCTGTTACTGGCGACGCTGGCAAACCTGTGTCCGCACCAAAAGCTGGCGACGACTCGCTAACTGAGGCTCAGCAGAAAGCTAAGTCTCAAGCAGATGAACAGGTTAAAGAACTTACAAAAAAAACATCTGAAGCAAGCACAGCTTCTGGTGAAACAAATAATGACACTAACGCAGTAGAGCAAGAAATAGAAAACGCTAAAGCTCAGGCAGAAGCTGCAAATAAAAAAGTTACTGAAACTATAGAAAATAAGAAAAATGCTGAAGAAGGCATTAAAAAAGCTGAAAAAGATATAGAAGAAGCAAAACAGAAGAAGTCTATTGCCGAAAAAGAGATTGAATCTAAGACTAAAGCCGTAGAAGACGCCAAAAGAATTAATGCAGAGGCTGATGCTGCTAAGCAAAATGCCGAACAAGTAAATAAAATAAATTCAGAGAAAAAAGACAAACAAGATGAAGTCGTTAAAGACGAGGAAGAAGATTTCGATGAGACTTCAAAGGCTCTAGAACAAGAGCAGTCTAAAAAGTCTGAACTTGAATCTGCCTTAAATGAAGCCAAGCAAAACTCTGAATCCACTAAGGCAGAAGCTGAAAAGCTTGAAAAAGAAGCAAAGCAAAAGGAATCAGCTGGAAATGAAGCTGACTCTAAAATTAACAGTCTCAATCCAAAACTTGAACAATTACAAAAAGATTTAAATACAGCAGAAGAAGAAAACAAAAACAATTCTGAAAAAATTAATACTCTAAAGAAGAATTTTGAAGAGAAAAATCGTAATGCTGAGGAAGCAAAGAAGACTGCTGCCCAAAAACAAAAAGAATATGAAAGCAAGCAATCAGAAATAAATAATTATGAGGCAGAGATTCGCAAACTCGAATCTAATGGAAGACTCGGCAGTACTGACAATGCAGAAAAAATAAATAATTTATCCGAAAAGAAAAATCAAGCACAAGATGAAGCAGATGTTCTAAAGAAGGCTGCTGCACAAGAACAGCAACGCGCGGAACAACTTACAGAAGAAGCCAAAAAGATTCAGAAAGAACTTGCTGAAGCTGACAAGTCTGCAAAAATTAGCGAATTATCTTCTGCAATTAAAGAATTAACCTCAGAGAAAAATTCTTTGACAAAAGTTTCTGATGACGCAAAAGATGCTCGAAAAGCTGCTAACGAAAAGAATGCTGAGGCTGAAAAATTAGCTAAAGAAGTTTCAGATAAAGAATCCGAAATAGCTGAGTATAAGAAGACTATAGAAGAGTTAGAAGGTTCTAAGCAAGAAGCAGAAGAATCATTAAACACTGCTAAGT
Organism: Gardnerella sp. DNF00476; assembly: GCF_049262735.1. NCBI lineage: Bacteria > Bacillati > Actinomycetota > Actinomycetes > Bifidobacteriales > Bifidobacteriaceae > Gardnerella > Gardnerella sp. DNF00476. The sequence continues at coordinate 871,312 of NZ_CP058401.1, read as the reverse complement.
CTAAGTTAGAAGAGCTTACTGATGCTGCTCAAAAATCTGCTAGTAAGTTGCAGGAAGAAATAGGCAAAGCACAAGAAGCAGAGAAAAAAGTTCAGGAAGAAACTGCTAATCTTGAAAACGCTAGAATAAACAAAGATAATGCTGAAGAAAATATTAAAACAGCAGAAGCAGATTCTGAGCGACTATCAAATCAGCTAAAAGAATTTGAAACTAAGTTTGAAGAAGCAAAGAAGGCTGTTAATCTTGCTAAAGATAGACTCAATAAAGCTAAAGCACAAGCACAAGAAGTTATATCTAAAGTAAATAAAACAAACGAAAAAATAGCTGATATAAAGAAACAAGCAGAAGAAATTAAGGAAAAGATTAAAGATACAATCAAAGATCTTCCACCTAGCGTCAAAAACAGCTACACTGCAAAATTTGCTGCATCAAATTCTGCGTTTGGTATAGTTGAGCAAAGCTTAAGCGGTCGAATTCAAAGAATGAACTCTGGCATATCAAAGATTGACTCATCTAATCAGATGCTATCTAAGGCTGAGGAATCTTTGAATCCACAGGTTCAGAAGCCAACTCCTTCTACACCAGCTCCTGCTCCAGCTCCTGCTCCAGCTCCAAGCACTCCACAAGAGACTCCACAAGAGGCTCCACAGGTGCAGCCACAAGCTCCGCTTAATCCACCAGCACCTCCAGCGGCTTCAAATCCACAGGTGCTGGAACCGGCTCCTTCTGCGCCACCAAGCGCAAAACAGCCAGCTCCAGCTCCAAGCGCTCCGCAGACTGTGCCACAGAACAATGCTGCACCAAGTGCGCCACAGGCTTCGGCTCCTTCTGTATCACAGTCTGCGCCACAGGCTGCACCTAAGCACAGTGCTGTTCCAGCGAACCAAACGGAGTCCACGCATACCGCAAAAGCTGCAGAAGAACTCGTAGAAAATGCTACTGCTAAGTCGCCAGCAACCGCAGAGACTCCTGCACGCACGCCTCGTGCTGCAGCATCTGCTGCTCCTACAGCAAGCTCCGCAAACACAACAAAGAGCGAAGAGTCCAAGAACACATCTAACGATTCTGCAAAAGATGAAAATCAGAAGGAATCCGAAGAGTCCAAGAACGAAGACTCAAAGAGCGAAGACAATAGCAGCGATAAGAGCGCTCAGTCATCTGGCGCAAACAACGGTGAGCACGCCGCTGGCAACAGCACAACGCTAATCGCAGCTGTTGCAGGAAGCATCACTGCTGGAATCGCAGCAATCGGCGCAGGATGGCACTTTATGCGAATCCGCCGCAAGTAAGTAGCAGCAAATATGCGCAAATAACAAATAACAAAAACCGCAGTTGGTATTTAACCTTCTGCGGTTTTTGTTAAATGCCACGAAAATCGCCAATATTGCAAACGATATCAATACTTAATATAATGGTTAGCTAGAGCGTGCCTCAATCCAGTGAGGTGTTGAGAAATCGCACTCTTCGACATCGTTTGCAAACCAACATCGATGCGATGAGATTACATGTGCCACTGATTAACAAAGGAGCATCATGAGCACAACAGACAACGCCAAAACAAAGGCTGCCACGCCTGTGCCCGTAGAAGAAAGCACAGAACGACTCAATCGTCCACTAATTCAGTTAGCAAAAGCCTGCGGAGTTGCAACTTTCTACATCGACCAACTAGGCGACTATACGGAAATTACCGATGAAGCTCTTGTTGGCGTGCTAGATGCACTAGGTTGGCAAGCAGATACAGAGGAAAATATTGCAAACTCACTAAAACGAGTGCAAGAAAAGCGAGATAGCGAACTTCTGCCACCAACAGTTGTATGCTTTAATGGCACAAAAACAATAGTGCCTGTGCACACTGGCGGTAGTGCAATCGACCCAAGCAAAATCCACGTAACACTGACTTTAGAAGACGAGACAGAATACGAGGATACGCCTGATAAGCCGCTTAATAACTTTAAGACAAGCAAAGAGGGCGACTTATTGCTGGAACTTCCAGAAGATTTGCCAATGGGTTACCACACTCTGAAAGCAACTGTAGATGACGAATGCGCCTTGCATGCTCAGGTTACACTGATTTCTGCTCCAGCAAGAATCCCTCTTCCGCAAAGCGTTCAGGAACGCCATCGCTGGGGTTACATGACTCAGCTCTACTCCGTGCGATCAAATGAATCTTGGGGAGTTGGCGATTATGGCGACTTGCGTAGGCTGCTTAAAGACGCGGGTAGCATTGGCAAAGCCGACTTCATGCTTATAAACCCAATTCACGCCTGCGCACCAGTGGCGCCTTTAGAGCCTTCGCCTTATTTGCCTGAGTCGCGCAGATTCTTAAACGTAACTTATATTCGCCCACAGGATATTCCAGAATACACGCAATTAAGCGATAGCCAGAGAGAACAAGTGGAAGCTCTGCACGAGTCGGTTGAAGCGCAAAACAACGATCCAAATCCTATGGATATTAACGCTGCTTGGAGCGCAAAGCTACCAGCATTAAAGATGATTTTTGAGCAGCCTAGAAGCGAAGAGCGTGAGCAGGATTTCGCAGACTTTAAGGCGCGTTCTGGAGAAGACTTAGACGCTTTTGCGACTTGGTGCGTAGCCTTCGAGGTTTGGGGCGCTCCTTGGGGAGATAACCTTTGGTTTGATACCACTGGCAAGGGCACTCCTCAGATTGACGCGCTTAAGCGCGAGCACGCTGATTTGTTGGAGTTCCACCGCTGGCTGCAGTGGATTGCAGACGAGCAGGTTGCAGCTGCCCATGCCGAAGCTAAAGCCGCTGGAATGGCGATTGGTCTTATGCAAGACATGGCTGTTGGTGTTCACGGTTATGGCGCAGATGTGTGGTGGAGCCCAGAGCGATTTGCTAACGGCGTTAGCGTTGGTGCACCTCCAGACTTCTACAACCAGCAAGGTCAGGATTGGGGTCAGCCTCCATTTGACCCTAATTATCTAGACGAAACTGGTTACATTGCATACCGAGACATGGTTCACAACGTGTTCTTGCATGCTGGCGCGGTTCGAATTGACCACGTGCTCGGGCTTTTCCGCTTATGGTGGATTCCGCAAGGTCAAGGAGCTAAAAACGGTGCTTACGTGTACTACAACGTGGACGCTATGCTTGCTGTGCTTAGCATTGAGGCAACTCGCGCAGGCGGATTGGTGATTGGCGAAGATTTGGGCACTGTTCCAGCATATGTTTCTAAGGTTCTTGCCTCGCATGGAATTCTTGGAACTGTTGTTGAATGGTTCACTCACAACGACGATGCAGAAAAAGCCGCTAAGAAGGCTGGTAAAAAGCAGATTATATTTGCAAACCCTTCTACATACCGCGAATACGCTTTGGCATCTGTTACAACTCACGACATGCCACCTACAGCTGGATACCTTGCTTTTGAGCATGTTAAGCTTCGCGAGGAGCTTCATTTGCTTACCGATTCTGTAGAAAGCTTCCAGAAGGCTGCTAGCGCCGAGCGAGACGCCATGATGAAGATGCTTTTGGAAGGCGGATGGATTAGCAAGGATGCTGCCGAACATGTAGAAGACCATGTGCAAGAGATTGTGGAGGCTATGCATGCGATTATGCGCACTTCCCCATCTTTGCTTTTGCAAGTGGCGCTTGTTGACGCAGTTGGAGAAAAGCGTTCGCAGAATCAGCCTGGAACCAGTACAGAATATCCAAATTGGCGTATTCCTCTTGCTGATAAAGATGGCAATGTTGTTCATACCGACGAAGTGTTTAAGTCACCTAGAGTGCTTTCTATGGCAGCTGTTATGAACGGCAAAAATAATTAGAATTTAAGCCAAAATAACAATAAAAATAACAAAAAAGAAAGGGTGAAAACCTTTATAAATAAAGCTATTTAGAGTATAATGAAAGGGCATGGTTATCTGTTAAGAGTAACTTGTTTCCCTCCCCGACATGGTGTTAGGATTTGCGCATAGTTGCACATTTAAAGCACCTTGTAATGATGTCCCAAATGAGGCGAACATCCATGATGGTGTTCGCCTCATTAATTATTCTGCAGAATACACGATTACCTAGTTACCCGCGATTACCTAGTTATCCGAATACCCGATTACTTGGTTACATCTAATTCTCGGGTTACTAATGTCAATTCACAAATCACTTACCACTTGTTTTAACGTATTTTGCAAACACGCGTTCAAGCAGCGGAGTGTGGAGCATAATCAAAGACCCCCATCCAAGCAAAATCAACAGCGGTAATCCTTGCAAAAAATACTTTAAAGATAAATAGACAAGCGCAAAAAATACAAAGTCAAGCAAAACCATCATAAAAGTGGTTGCAATGTAAGATACGCTAAAAATCAACGAATTAATCAAAGTTCTACCAACAGAATTTTCAAATCTTGCTTGAAGAGCAAACACCCATTGAGCAACCAAAACCCATAAAATACTGATCGCAAACTTTATTATTAAAAGTGGCGTAAGCTGCAGAAAAATCCAAGACCCTACAATTGCCAGAAGAATCGGAAGCAAAATTATCCAAATAATAGTAGATTTAACAAAATTATTTTTAAAAGATTTAAAATAGATTGAAGTTGTGTGCGCTTCTCCGCGTTCAATCCTTCTAGCAGTTTCATGAGCAGCTGTAATAGAGGCGCCAATCGTTATAATCGGAATACTAGTAATAATCATTAAAATGGTAAGCCATACTGCATCTGCAAACGATTCCATTCCTTGAGCAAACTTTGAATCGGGGCTGCCAAAAGAAATCATTACAACCACTCCCGCATAGTTAAACGCAATCTAAAACAAATCTAAAATAACAATACACTAAAAAATACACTTAAACACAAATGATGGTGGAAGCAAAGTTTTGCAACCACCATCATCATGCAACCGAGGTCCGAAGGAGAAAAGACCTCAGCCTTTTACCGCACCAGCCATAACGCCTTTGATAATATACTTTTGGCAGATGAGGTAGAAGATAATAATTGGAAGAATGGCAAGAACCAAGCAGCCCATCATGGCACCCATTTCAACGGAACCATAACCACCCTTCAAATATTGAACTGCAATCGAAACAGTCTTATACTTGTTCAAATCCAAAGTTAGGTAAGGAAGAAGGAAGTCGTTCCAAATCCACATTGTTTGCAAGATAGAAACGGATATAATTGCAGGTCTCATAATTGGAACAATAATCTGGAAGAATATGCGAGGCACTGAAGCACCATCAATCATTGCGGACTCTTCCAACTCCTGAGGAATACCCTTCACAACGCCCGTGAAAATAAACACAGCCAAACCTGCGCCAAAACCAAGGTAGATAATCCACAATCCCCAAGGGGTGTTCAACCCAAGCTTTGTAGTGATGTTGGAAAGAGTGAACATAACCATCTGGAATGGCACAATCATATTGAACAAGAACAATACGTAAAGCAGTTTTGCAGCCCAATTGTTTACTCGCACAATCCACCATGCGCACATCGAAGTGCACAAAAGAATCAGAACCACAGCGCCAATCGTTACAACAATTGTCCACCAGAAGCTCATCAACAAATTCGTGCGATTAATGCCAAGAATGTAATTATCAAAACCAATAAACGACTTTGGAGTAAGTGAAAATGGTTCGCTAGCAATATACACCTTTGACTTAAAGGAGTTCATAAACACTAACGCAATTGGGAAAATCCACAACAAACTCACTACAGCAAAAAGCGTGGTCCAAAGCACAGGATGCTTAGTCTTCTCGTTCATGCTGCCACCTCCTTAGACGTTGTCAACCTGTTCTGAATCAAAGCAATTACAGCCACAATGATGAAGAATATGACTGCCTTTGCCTGACCAACACCTTCACCATTGATTCTTCCGTAGAACGTGTTGAAAATGTTCAATGCCAACATCTCCGACTTTCTGGAAGGAGCACCATTAGTCAACGCCAAGTTTTGATCGAACAGCTTGAATCCGTTTGTAACAGTCAAGAATGTGCACACTGTAATGGACGGCATCATAAGAGGAATCGTAATCTTAAACAACGTCTGCATTGGTGTTGCGCCATCAACAGCTGCCGCCTCAATAACATCTCCTGGAAGCGCCTGCAAACCAGCAATGTAAATAATCATCATATATCCGATTTGCTGCCAGCATATCAAAAGAACCATGCCCCAGAATCCGTACGTCGCAGAATACGTAATAGCACGACCAAAGTAGCCTAAAATACCATTAAGCACTACTTGCCAAACATAGCCCAAAACAATGCCACCAATAAGATTTGGCATAAAGAACACTGTACGGAATAAGTTTGAACCTTTGAACTTCTTTGTAAGCATATACGCAATTGCAAAAGCAATAACGTTAATAACAACTGTTGTTACAACAGTAAAAGCAGTTGTGAAAATCAACGAATGAATAAAATGAGGATCGCGCAAAGCCTTGCGATAATTGCGAATACCCACAAACTTTCCATCCGTAACAGTATGGAACTTAGTAAAGCTAAGATACACACCCATCACGAACGGCACTAAAAAGCCGATTACAAAAGCAGCAAACGTTGGCAAAGCGAATAACGCCCACCATTTACGTATTGCTTTTCCACTCATATTAATCATGACTCGTCACTTTCTCCTCCTTGAGTACGACGCTTGTACGAGCGTCGACGCCCGAACCAATACTTTTATATTACTACATGCAACAGCAATGTCAAACGTTGTCATTTTTTGCATGTCGTTACGCGATGAAATTAAAATCAAATGTGAAGAAAATCCCTATTTTTGGCGATTTTGCAGCAAAATCTGCTATTATTATTTTTATTGCAAACGTTTGTGTATAAGAGGCGCAATGAACATTGATGTATGCGCTGCTCATATACTATCGTTGAAGATGATTGAATGATATTAATGAAGACATTAATAAAAATATTGATGAAGATATTGATGTTGTGCGAATAAAGGAGTTCACATGCCGGCTAATATTCAAGATGTTGCCAACGAAGCTCACGTATCAGTATCTACTGTTTCACGCTCATTTACACGACCAGACTTAGTTTCCACAATAACTCGCGACAAAGTGTTGGCTATTGCAGAAAAACTAAACTTCTCAATATCTCGTTCTGCAGCCGCTTTAAAATCTGGCAAAACTCTAAGAGTCGCACTACTAATGAGCGACAGCATTCGCCTGTGGTTTAGCGCATCCATAATACAAGGATTGAATCAGGTTCTTCACCCAGCAGGATACGATCTATCAATTTTCCAAATATCAAGCAGCCAAGAGCGCGCAGAATTCTTTGATATGCTACCAACTCGAAGAAATGCAGATGCCGTAATAGTTTGCTCATTTGACGTAAATAAGTCGGAAGTTGCTTCATTAAAGGCAACTGGTGTACCAGTTTTAGGCATAAACTGCTTATATCCTATGGACTGCGATTTTGACGCAACAATTAATATTGACGACAATCAGGGCGCGAGGCTTATGGCTCGCCATCTTATTGGATTAGGTCATAAAAACATAGCTTATATTCGCACAAATCGCGATGTTTCCCTTCATTTCAGCGTTTTACAACGTTATCATTCGTTTATTGACGAATGCAAGATTAACAATATTACGCCTACCGAAATCGTAGCTCCAGAAGGTTTAGACCGCATAAGTTCAATAGTTTCATCGCTTTTAAGCAACAGTAGTATGCCTACCGCAATCGCATGCCAAGAAGACGGAATAGCAATACCTTTAATGTTCCAGCTTTCTAGAAGCGGATACAGCACACCAGGTGATCTTTCAATTATCGGTTTTGACGACAGCTTCTACGCTAGAGAAACAGGACTTACAACTATCAGACAAGACCCTGTAAGCATGGCAGTGGATGCTGCAAAAATGACCTTATCTTTAATTAATGGAGATTATTTAGATGAAAGTCGCAGATACATTACGATTCCAGCACAGCTAATTGTGCGCTCGAGTACATCTCAACTTGACGTAGCTTAGTTTAAGTACCATTTTAAATGCAATCTTAAAATACTATTTAAATATCAGAATAGATTCAAACAAAATTCAGCCTAAATTCAAACAAAAGAGCTTCAAACACCTAAGGCTTGAAGCTCTTTTAGTAGGCTATTAATGCACTGTGCTAATGCAATTACATCAACAGCCCAATCTTAAATTATCGTTTTAAATTATGTCCTTAAATTATGACTTTAATTTGTAATCAAGTTTAAGCCAAATAATCAATATTCAGATTAATCCTGATCTTCGTGAGTCTGAGCAACTTCCTTAGCCCAATTGTCAACGAAGGCGCTCTTAACCTTATCCCACTTGCCAGTGCCCTGAGCATACTCAAGCAAAGCGGAGCCAAGATCGTTCTTCCAGTTGTCAGATGGCATCATAGTGAAGTTCCAGCTTACAGGAGTCTTACCAGACTGAGCATCTTCAACAGCAGCAGCAGTCAAAGGATTCTCAGACTTCATATCAGCAAAGCTCTTGAATGGAGTGGTGAAGCCCATCTTCTTAGACATAGCTTCCTTGCCATAATCAGAGGTAAGAACCCACTTCAAGAAGTCCTTAGTTGCCTTCTTGTTTGCATCCGAAGTCTTATCGTTAATGCACCAGTAGTTCTCGGAGCCAGTAGCCAAGCCCTGCTTTTCTTCGCCCTTAGCACCAATGTAGATTGGGAGCATGCCAAGGTCTTCAGCCTTCATGCCAGCCTTCTGCAGGTCGGTCCAAGCCCAAGTACCATTCTGATAGAACACAGCCTTGCCAAGCGAGAACTCAGAGTTTGCATCCTCACCAGTCTTAGAGCTGAGCTGAGTTGCAGGAGTGGTGGAATCAGTAATGTAAAGATCAAAGATCTTCTTGTATCCGTCAAGGAACGTGCCCTTGATCTTTGCTGGCTGCTTAGTTACCTTGTCTGCCTTGAACTCGTAGTACAGAGGAATGTTTGCAAGGTGAGTCTTAAAGCGCCAATCAGAGCTGGAATCGAAGCCAGCAGAAGTGAATGCGCCATCAACACCAAGTTCACTCTTACGAGCCTGAATGTCGTCAGCAACAGCCTTAAGCTTATCGAAGGAGTTAATCTCTTCAGCAGACTTTACCTTTGCATCCTTAAGCTCAGTGTACTTCTTAAGCAAAGCTTTATTGTAAATCAAGCCGTAAGTTTCCATTGCGTATGGAACACCAACAACCTTATCTCCATCCTTAAGAGCAAGATCCTTGTTCTGAAGCTGCTTGTAAAGCTCCGTATCCTTAAGATCTGCAGTGTAATCCTTCCAAGACGCATATCCAACAGGACCATTCACCTGGAAGAGTGTAGGGGCTTCATCACCCTTGCTGATTTCACTCTTAAGAGACTGCTCATATGTACCAGAAGCAGCGTTCTGGACCTTTACAGGAATACCAGTCTTCTTGGTATATTCCTTAGCGACTTCCTTCCACTGATCAGCAGATTCTGGCTTGAAGTTAAGGAAGTAAACCTTACCCTTGTCGGAAGAATCCGAAGAGCTGGAACCACATGCAGCGAGCGCACCAAATGCCATCGCGGAGCAAGCTACAAGCGCAATTGTTGACTTAATTGTACGATTCATCATCGAACCTTTCTCCTATGCCGTCGACCCTACTATGAGCCGCCGCACCCCTAGGTGCCCTTTTCGACAATTTTTATTATGCCTCAAATGCAAAGATATTGCAAACGATAGCAGTGTTGATATGATGGCGTGTCGAATAATCTGCAACAATCACAAATCAACAATTCCAGCGAACGATTACACGATCTCCCTTATAAGTTCCAAGAGCGCTGTAATGAGCAGTGTCTAGTCGCAGCAACCGCGCTTGAGACGCATCAACGCCTAACCATCTCATAGCTAAAATTCTAAGAACATGCGCGTGTGCAACAATAATCACATCCTTGCCGCTTTTAAGCTTTGGCAAAACAGAGTCGATTATTTTTTGCGTTCTATCAGAAACATCCTGCAGACTTTCCCCATTGCAGCGTACGACTTTCACCGTTTCACCACTAGGAAGAGACTCTTCACAAGAATCCGACATAAACTCTGGAAGAGCCTTAGGACCATCTCGCCAAACATCCCACGATTCTACTCCGCTTAACGCGGAGACATCTTTTCTAGTTCGCCCTTCTGCACACCCATAATCCCATTCAGCTGCGTATTCTAACGGCGTGCAATGCGTAAAACCCGCCAGTTGAGCTGTTTGACGAGCACGAACAAGAGGGCTTACAAACTGGCAATCCGCATCAAAACCCTTAGGAAATGCTTGTCGAATGCGCTCACCAGCATAAACTGCTTGCGAACAACCAATTTGAGTAAGCGGTATATCCGTTCTGCCTGTATGCTGACCTGATTCGCTCCAAACAGTTTGTCCGTGACGCAAAAGAACAAGTCTACCCTCGGGAGCTCCGCCACAAGTTGCTGGAACATCTTGAATCTCGTACGAATCTCCGCTAAATGAACCACCATTAACGTCAACGTCAATACTGTTCAGCATAAATCCACTCCGCCTTAAGCACCGCCAACAAGTCAAAAATCTACGCTTGGTGCCTTAGCGCAAATCTAAACCCATTACTTACAAACTGGCTCCACTGCCATATTCGCTCGCTTTTATAACACTTTTATAACACTTTTATAACACTTTTACATGTCAATTACTAATTGGTATTTCGCTACCATTAACATAAAAATATGACGTTAACCCAAAATGATTCACGATATGATTCACGATATGATTCGCAGCACGATTCACGACAAGACTCTTCTGGTCAATTTTATACCGAATCTTCCAACGCGCATGCAGATTATAGTGCGACTCATAATGCGTCTCGCAGCGCAACCCGCAGCGCTTCAAATCTTACAATTAAGCGTTTAAACAAGGTTAACGATAAAGCTATTGCATTAAGACAAAAAAGACTTAAAAATCCTGACACTTTGTTAGATATGATTGCAAAATCTGCAATCCCGGCAATCGTTACAATGGTCGTAGGTAAAGTCGCAGAAATCGTATGGAAGCATTACGTAAAAAACAATAAAATGCACAAAATCGCGCAAAATAAACAATTTGAGAAATACAGAAAAAATAAAAGTAGCAAAAATAAAGACGTAAATAGAGAAGACTATAAAAAAATCAGTAAAGACAATAAACAAGAAGATTCTTTGCTCATGAACATCGGGCTTGCGGTTTTTAGCGCAATCTTAACAACAGTTGCAGGTAGATACACAAATCGCGCGGTACTATCTGCAATTAAGAAAAGGCAAAGTCGCAGAAAATAACAAGAAAAACAAGTATTTTAAGTAGTCTAAATAGCATAAATATTTTTAAATAGCATAATTTTAAGGAAATAAAATGACAGAGTTGCAACAAAATAACGATCAAAACAACAATAAACAGATTGAAGAAAATAAAACAATTCAAACACTTCTTAATCGCAGATCTATACGCGCTTTTAAAAACGAGCCGATTAGCGAAAATATTGTAAAAACGTTGGAAGCAGCAGCACAGCGTGCAGCTTGTAGTCAGTTTTTAAACGACTGGTCCGCGATTAAAATCACAAGCGTAAGCCTTAAGAAAAAGCTTTCCGAACTTGGAAATCAAACTTATATAGCCACAGCACCACTTTTGTATGTTTTTATTATTGACCAGCACAGAAATGCTGCTATAGCGCGCAAAAATGGCATTGATGCAGACGGGAACGACTTTACGCTTAAAACAGGATACAGGTTCTCACAATCACAAAATGACGCAATTCTTGCACTACACGCTATGGAAACAGCCGCAGAATCGCTTGGACTTGGATGCGTAATTCTTGGTTCAATTTTGAACAATATACCCGATTTAATTGAACTTTTGAAGTTGCCAAAATACACGTATCCAGTACTTGGGCTTGCGATTGGAATGCCAGACCAGTCCCCAGAACTAAAGCCGCGCATGGATTCGAGCATGCAATTCTTTGAAAATGAATACCCTAGCAGCGATGATGTTTTGCTTGAAAAACTTGCAGAATTCGATGAAAGAGTGCATAAATACTACGATTTGCGAAATGCCAGCAAACCAGTAGACGCGTTCAGCGCACAAATCACAAAGCTTGCTGTAGATTCTGGAGCCAAAAACCATAGTTGCGAATCGCAGCTTAATGCGCAAGGATTTACTTTTAAGTATTGATTTATTGATTTTTTAGCGTTAATTATTTAACGTTAATTATTTAACGAAGACGCGGCTTATATCCGCGTTTTCTAGACTTAGGTTTGGTTGTTTCAAATCGCGAGCGCATATCGCAATACTTACGAATTGCAGGATTTGAATGCGTTAAATGCCAACTTCCGCAATAATCGCATTTATAAACCCACAGCTTTGCTCCGCGTTCCGTAAAACTTTTATCCGCTGCAATAAGAGCCTGCCCTTTGTTGGCGTACATTATTTTTTGAGTAGATTCACATCTGCGCGGAGTAAAGAAATACATGTAACCCATAGTATCACCGCAACAAACTGCGTTGATTCGCAACTTTATGTAGTTCGATTGCGCTTTGACTGAGCTTGAAATTGCATAATGCATTTCAAGCTCCTTCAAAGCGTGATTTGGCTCAAACATAAAGTCCGGTGGACTTTATGTGCCAAATCAGCCGAGCGGCTACTAATAGCCGCGAGGAATAGCGCGCGCTTAGACCGCGTGCGAATCGACGATTTCGAGCTGCATAATGCGCGAGAAATCACCTCGATTCGCTGAGCCGCTCAAAGCAGAAGCACTGCTTCTGCGCGGCGAAGTCGTTCGCGCGCTTAGACCGCGCGAACGACACAGCACGCCGCAAAGTTAATACAAACGCAATACAAAGCTGCATTTAACACAAAACTTACACGTCTGAATTAGCATCTACGCTCATAACATAAACGTTGTTTCGCAGCTGCCTCTCTTGCGCGCGCGTAATATCTCCAGCTTCATACATATCGTGAATAACCCTAAGCTCAATTGCATACCCTTGCCGCTTAACATCATCGATTCGCTCAATCATTTTTACGCTCATAGCAACATTTGGTCTCGATCTAAGAAAAGCCTCGCTAGTCCTATACTCACGTAAAAGAGCTGAACAATGCTCCGTGCTATACGTTTCTTTATGCATTTCTTGATATAAACGTTTAACAACGCTATGTATAACGTCAATATGAATCTGCCGAACACGCACAAAAATCATGTCTTCTCTAAGAAGGGGAGCCGTTCTGCGAATCATATTACCTACTCGCCGCGCAACCGTTACATACTTTCGTTGAGCAGCCCTAAATCGCCCTCGCACATGCCACATTATTGATTGCTTTTGCGAACCAGCATGTATGTGTCTTAACGAATTCATTATTTGGTCTAAAAGCCGTTCACATGCTTCCTCATCTAGCATTTTAAACTTAGTTGCACCCTCTTGTTTAATGTCTTTAAGCCTTTGTTTTATATAGTCCTTTTCCCAATTTAGAGCATCTACACGTAATAACAAGTAGTCTTTTGAATCACTCTTATTTACATTTTGTTTTAGCCTATTGATTCGTTCCGTGTAGGAATCAATCACAGATAACACAGCGCCTCGCGCTTCATAATCATCACTTTTAGTGCTGTCCTGCGTAACGTTAAGCGTAAGCTCTTCAACGGTTCTCCGCAAAACTTCTATGATTATTGGCGTAACCGCTTCTAGCTCATGATTGTTATCTTTAGGAGATATTAAGGGAAGAATAAAGTTAGCTAGCAAAAGCGTTACTACTATCACCACTCCAGCAATAAAAATCAATTCATTTCTAAGCGAGAAGCTAATTGGAAGCGTAAACATCAGCGCTAATGTTAAAGTTCCTTTTGCTCCACCTAATGTCATTATTACGGACGATTTTAGCCAATCTACATCTCGCCTATTTGCTTTAGATCGCCTTGCAAGGCGAATCATAATAACCATCCACAAGAATCGAACGCCTATAATGGCAACTAAAGTTACGCAAATAATCGCCACTAGAATAAGATTGTTAATTCCACGATCATTCCAACTTGAACTTACTACTTTTGGAAGCGCGATTCCCAAAAGCACAAAAACAGCACCATTAAGCCCAAAAGATAGAACGCTCCAAACACTGTTTGCCACTATATTTGTTCGCGAAACATTAGGACCTACTCCAGAACGATCGAATTTTGTAAGCAATCCTGCAGTAACTAGCGCAAGCATTCCCGAAGTTTCAAGGCTTTCTGCACCCATGTATAGCAAAAATGGTAGGAATAATTCCATTAATATTCTAGTTTTCGTAGTTTCCCAACCTAGTGACCTGATTTTTTCAAAAAGCCAGTTTGCAGCAAAACCTACTAACGCGCCTACTACTATTCCACCAAAGAATTTTGTTGTAAAACTGCTTAATGCTGGAACAATGTCGAAAACGCCTGAGGATGCTACCAACACTGCAAATTGGAATCCTACTATTCCAGATGCGTCATTAAATAATGATTCGCCTTGAAGAACGCTAAATTGTTTGCGCGTAAGCGACACTTCGTGACTTAAAGCGCTTACTGCCACGGCATCCGTTGGACCTAATGCAGCACCCAACACAAGAGCTGCCGTAATTGGCACAAACGGCCATATTGCAGGCAATAGAATGCCAACAACAATCATTGTGGCTAAAACTAATCCAATAGCTAGCGTGGCTGAATATTTGAAGGAAGACAGCAGAGCTAGCTTATTGATTTCTCTAGACTCAAAGTATATAAGTGGCGCAACTATAACGACCATAAACATGTTTGGATCTAAAGATGCGTTTGGAAAAAATGGCAATTCTGCAGCAATAATGCCCATAGCTATCTGCACAAGCGGCACTGAAACTCTTGGTATAAAACGCTCCAAGAATGATGACAGAACCACAACTGCCATTATGTACAGAATTAGCTCAAAAACTGGCATGCCGCTATAACTCCCCTTGCTTATTTGCCATATTTTTCCAGCTTATCGAAACATGGCAACCGCGCGAAATATAAGAAAATGGTAAAACAATTTGAGCAATTCAAAGTAATCTAAAATAAATCTAAAGATTATCTATTTATTCAAGAGTTCAACATAGATTCAAAAAGTTCATAATTGTTCGCACGGTTCTGTCAAAATTCAAAATAAATTCAATTCTAGGCTTGCAAAATGCTTTTTTATGCGTAAAATTGTCTTTTAATCGCCTCAAAGTTCAATTTATAGCTTCTATTTTGAACTTTGTTGTAAGTTTGTTCAATTTAAGAATGCTGATTTTATAAGCTTCTATAAGAAAGACGGATTATGGCACAGAATTTTGCAAACGACCTTAAAAAGGCCATGAAAATCAAAGGATATAAGCAGATTGATGTAATCGATCTCGCAGCAAAAAGCGGCCATAAGCTTGGCAAAAGCCAGTTAAGCCAGTATTTAAGCGGTAAAACTGAGCCACGCAAAGACGTGCGAGATATGCTTGCACAAATTCTTGAAATTAGCGACTACGGAATCAAAGGTGGGCATTCTTGCGCAAAAACCGCGCAAAAGGCGCAAGCAGACTGCAGCGAGCAGCACGAGGAAAATCACCCATTAACAGAAGATGAGCTTTCCGAAACACTCAAACATAGAAACTTCAACAAATCCACCAAACTTGAGCACGTGCTTTACGACGTTCGAGGCCCTGTTGTAGAAGAAGCAAACCGCATGGAAGCAAACGGAACGCATATTTTAAAGCTCAACATTGGGAATCCTGCGCCTTTTGGATTCCGCGCTCCAGACGAAGTGATTTACGACATGCAACAGCAGCTTATTGACTGCGAAGGCTACTCGGATAGTCGCGGACTTTTCTCCGCACGCAAGGCGATTATGCAATACGATCAACTTAAGGGCATTCCAGGCGTGCAAATGGAAGATATTTACACTGGAAACGGCGTTTCCGAGCTGATTAATCTTTCTATGCAAGCGTTGCTTGATTGCGGCGACGAGATTCTTATACCAAGCCCAGACTACCCGTTGTGGACTGCGTGCGCGAGCTTGGCTGGCGGCACTCCTGTGCACTACATGTGTGACGAAAAGTCGCATTGGTACCCAGATATTGCCGATATTCGCTCTAAAATCACACCTCGTACTAAAGCAATCGTGATTATTAACCCGAATAATCCTACAGGCGTGCTGTATAGTCGCGAAGTTTTGGAAGAGATTGTTAAGATTGCGCGCGAGTTTAATCTGATTATTTTTGCGGACGAGATTTACGATCGTCTTGTTATGGACGGCAAAAAACATGTTTCGATTGCTTCTCTTGCTCCAGACGTGTTCTGCGTAACTTTTAGCGGACTTTCTAAGTCGCATATGATTGCTGGCTTCCGTATTGGTTGGATGAGCCTTTCGGGAGATAAATCCAAAGCTCGCGACTACATTATGGGGCTTAACATGCTGTCTAATATGCGCTTGTGCTCGAACGTTCCTGCGCAATCTATTATTCAGACTGCTTTAGGCGGATACCAAAGCGTTGAGAAGTATTTGGAGCCGGGCGGACGCGTGTATGAGCAGCGCGAGTATTGCTATAACGCACTTCAGGAGATGGATGGCGTAAGCGTTGAGCGACCAGATGCTGCTTTCTACATGTTTGTAAAACTCGATCCTGCTCGCTACAACATTCACGACGACGAACAGTTTGCGCTTGATCTGCTACGCGATCAGAAGTTGCTGATTGTGCACGGAAAAGGCTTTAATTGGCAGACTCCAGGCTACTTCCGCGTAGTCTACTTGCCACGCTTACAAACGCTTCGCGATGCAATGGGCAAACTCTCCAGCTTCCTCTCCTACTATCGCCAGTAGAAATCATAATTTTTGCATAAACAAAAAATTACGATTAATTCTGACCCTATTCAAGAAATTATGCATATAGTGCCACGCTAAAAAAACTTAACGTGGCACTATATTTTCATAGGAGGAAGGAATCAAGTATTTACTACGCAGCCTATTCTCTTATAGATGCTGCTGGGCCAATTGACTCACGCAGCAGCACAGTAATAGGTAGGCATACGTGACGGGATGATGCTCGTTCATACCCAGCATTCAAAGTCTCTACTATATATTCAGCAGCTAAACGTCCTTTAGTTGTGACAGGCTGTTTAACTGTTGTCAACGGTGGGTTACTACATGCAGACTCATCTATATCATCAAATCCTGTAACAGAAATATCGCGTGGAATTTGTAAACCAGACTGTCTAGCAGCGTCCATTACTCCAAACGCAATAACATCACTAAAACAGATGAATGCAGTTGGTAATACAGAATTATTTTGTTTTATTTGTGCAAAAGCTTCTTCTCCTCCAGTACGAGTACATGGCACTTCAATAACATTTTTCTTATCGACCAGTGGAGCTATTCCATTCTCTTCTAAAGCAGAAACCACACCATCAATACGGCGACGAATTGTTCCATGCCAAGAAAGATACCCATCATCATTGCCTGATTCTGGAGAAATCACCACAAAATTGCGATGACCTAATGAAATAAGATGCTCAGTTAATTCTTTCATAGCGCGCGTCTCATCAATATTGATACTCGGAGCCTGGCTATGTACTTCACTGTCAACAATCACAAATGGCTTTCCTTGCTGCATAAGCGCTTCAACTTCACCACGATCTTCTTCTAAACCAGTTACTATAAAACCGTCAACGGCAGCATAAGGAATTGCTTTTAACATAGAATTACGAAGTGGAGGCACTAAAAGAAGCGTCAATCCCTCTCGCTCACAGATTTGCCCAATACCCTGAATAAATTCCGAATAGTATGGGTTTTCTAGCACTCGCCCTAATTGCTGTGGTAGTAACAATCCCAAACTATTTGTCTTTTGAGTTCGCAGCATATAAGCAACAGGATTACGCACATATCCTAGTTCCTTTGCAACTGAAAATATGTGTTCTACAGTTTCTGACGATAAGCGATCAGGAGTATTATACGCAAAGGAGACAGCAGATTTAGAGACACGCGCTGCATCAGCAATATCCTGCATTGTAATTTTCTTTCCCATGCTTCACACTTCTTACTTCTACATTATTTTTACTGTTGAGCCTGCAATACGATCATAGAATTATCTTTATTAGGGCGCCAACTATCTCCAACAGTTACACCATTTATAATTCGCCAATTATGATTTTGCAATTGTTGAGGTAGCTTCGATGAATTATACTCTAATAAATTACTACGTGAAATAATCATCAAAAGAGATTCTTCCTTATGCTCTCGCGAAATAATGACAGTATCTCCATCAACAGCGTAACAACTTTGCGCACCCCTTCGCAACGCAATATGATCACGTCGCAATGCATTTAATTGAACAATTGTACGGAATATTTCAGCATTTGTATCAAGACTATCCCACTGCATGCCAGAACGGCACCCTGGATCATTATCGCCAACCATACCAAGTTCATCACCGTAATAAATCATCGGAGCACCTTCGCAGGCAAACATGCAACAGTAGGCAGTTATGCAATCCTCAGTATTATTTTGATGCGCAGTTAAAACACGCTCAGTATCGTGACTACCCAACAAATTCATCATCCCATGGTGATATCCATACGGTATGCGCTCCTGCAGACGGTTAATACCGTTAACAAAATCGTATGCATTGAATCGCTTTGTTGCAGTAAAACCTAAAACTAAATCACGCAGAGTATAATTCATTGTGCTATCGGTAGTGTCTCCTTGCAACCATTGAGCAGGGTCTCTCCATTCTTCAGCTATCAAACATAATTCTGAATTTTTTGATTTAACAACTTGCCTAAAATCCTGCCAAAATTCTGGATAAATAAAATATGGAACGTCAAGACGATAACCGTCGATACCTTGATCAATCCAATATCTCGCAACATTAAAATGATGCTCACGCACCTTTGGATTAAACACATTCCACTTCGGTAGATATTCACAACCAGAACAGGTTTTATAATTAGGTACAGGCAATGACTTAACTGGAAAGTTTTTCACTGAAAAATAATTAACATATTCTGAATTCTCTTCATTTTTAACAACATCTTGAAACATCCAATGAGTTTTACCACAATGATTTAAAACTGCATCTAGTACTATACGTATATTCCGCTTATGCGCTTCATCTACCAATGTATGGAAATCTTCAAGAGTTCCTAAAAGTGGATCGATTTTAAAATAATCGTTTGCATCATAACGATGATTTGTTGCAGCAGAAAAAATTGGATTCAAATAGAGCGCATTGCAACCTAAATCATGAATATAATCAAGTTTTTCTGTAATTCCAGCAATATTACCACCTAAGAAATTCTCACGCGTAGGCTCAGCATCCCATGAGTCAAGCGGCACATGACCTTCAGTTAGCATACCGTAGCCTTCACAACGATAGAAGCGATCAGGAAAAATCTGATAAAATCTTGCATCAGGCAACCACTGTGGTATAGACATAATAAAACCCCATCCTTAATTTTTCTACAATTTCTAATCTTTCATACCAGTATTGGCAATTCCTCTAACAAGCGCACGTTGGAAGAAAAGGAACACAATAATACTTGGTATTGTTGCAGTCAAAGTTCCTGCCATCAAATAATTCCAAGAGGTTCCGTAACGCCCTACGAAGGATGCTAAACCAATCTGAATTGTACGAGTTTCATCCGTATTCGTAACTAATAACGGCCAAAGGAAATCATTCCACGCAAAGAGAAAACTAAAAATACCAAGCGTCGCAAACGCTGGAGACGACAATGGAACGATTACTTTGAAGAATATTCCAAACCTGCCACAACCGTCAATGCGCGCTGCCTCATCAAGCTCTCGAGGAATTGTTGCAAAATATTGGCGAAGTAAAATAATGCCAAACACATCTGCAAGTCTAGGAACAATCAAAGCATACAGCGTATCAACCCATCCCAAATTAGCGACTATCTCATAAGACGGAATAACAATCACAAAATTAGGAATCATCAATGCAGAAAGCAGCAGAATGAATATTGTTTTCTTCAAAGGAAATTCTAATCGCGCAAAAGCGTAGGCGGCAAAGGCATCAAATATTAAATGTCCTACAACAATCCCTACCGTCATCAATAGCGTATTCCAATAATATTGCGCAAACGGTGCCGCTTGCCAAGCGTGAATATAGTTTTCCCAATGCCATGATGTAGGAAAAATTGAAGTATTCGTGTATGTTTCAGCACGCATTTGCAAAGAAGTAGTGAACATCCACAAAAATGGAATGATTACTGTTGCTGAACCTAAAATCAGAATCGCATGACGCGCCAAACGCGACCATAATGATGATTTCATTATTCTTCTCCTTGTGCTCCAGAAACTTTCCATTGAATCATCGTCACGCCTAGCACTAGCGCAAGCGTAATGAACGCTATTGCTGTTCCATAGCCAAAATCACCGAGCTTGAACGCATCACGATAC
Organism: Gardnerella sp. DNF00476; assembly: GCF_049262735.1. NCBI lineage: Bacteria > Bacillati > Actinomycetota > Actinomycetes > Bifidobacteriales > Bifidobacteriaceae > Gardnerella > Gardnerella sp. DNF00476. The sequence continues at coordinate 850,972 of NZ_CP058401.1, read as the reverse complement.
ATCATCATGCCAAGCACTTCCGTGCCTCCGCGAGGACCGCCACCAGTGAGCATGTATGCAAGGTCGAAGGATTGGAAGCTCGTTACTAATGCCTGAACTACTACAAAAAACGTCATTGGAGATAGCAATGGGAAAGTAATCTTCCATAATTTTTGCCACCCAGTAGCTCCATCTAATGCAGCCGCTTCATACACGCTTTTTGGCAATGCTTGTAACGCAGTTAAATACAAAATAGCGTTAAAACCAATATTTTTCCACACGGTCAAAAGAATTAATGCAATAAGCGCAAGCCAGCGATTTTGTAACCAATCTGGTCCATGTATATTGAATTTCATCAACACACTGTTCACGAATCCAGAAGGATCGAGCATATATTTCCACACAATGGCTGCAGCCACAGAAGATGTAACCACTGGAAGGAAGTAAATACTACGATAAATACTCCTACCTCGTATAGGCGCATCAAGCAAAAGCGCAAGCAACAATCCAGTCAACACACTTAATACGCATACACCAGCAGCATAAATAACCGTTACCATTAAGCTGTTGAAAAACTCAGGATCTTGGAAAAGACGAACATAGTTTCCCAAGCCAATAAATTTCTTTTCTGGAGAGAACCCATCCCACGATGTTAGTGAAATATATACAGCAGACAACACAGGGTACAGCACGAAACCACCAATAATAAGCACTGCTGGCAACAAGAATACCGCAGCACATATTACTTGATCTTTCTGGTAGTGCCTGTGCGCAGACTTGAGAAAATGACGTTTTTTCATTACATACTCCTTGATGCAAAGAACTCCGATAGCTGAGTCAACTTTATTCCATTCGGCCCAGCTATCGGCACAGTATTTATGCGATCAGCCCTTGGCAATCACGTCGTTTACTGCCTTTTCAGCATTCGCAAGCGCTTCGTCAACACTCTGCTCTCCAGCGAAAGCCTTCTCCACAGCCTTTGCAAATTCAAAGGAAATCTTTGGATACAATGGAGTATTTGGACGCGTATGAGCAATCTCCATTTGTTCCACAAACGGAATTAAACGAGGCTGTTCCTTCTTAACCCAATCCAAATACTTATCAGACTTTGCAACACTCTTCGTTACAGGAAGCATGCCAGTCTTTTGCGACCACTTGATCACCTGTTCTGGCTGCAAGAACCAGTTCAAGAATTCGCCAGCAGCCTTGGCACGAGCGTCAGAATTATGGAAGACGATTGCTTGTTCACCACCGAGATTAGTCGCTTCCTTGCCATCCTTTGGATGAGGAGCTTTCGCTACACCGAAATCAAATGGTGGATCTGGCGCCCAGATGCCAACCATCCAGCTACCTTCCTGAGCAGAACCACCCTTGCCCTTTTCAAATTCGCCCCACTTAGCATATGGGCTCACGCCGCTCTTGATAAGATCCATCCAGAAGTTCATAGCCTTCTTGCCTTCTGGCGTATTGAATGCAGCCTTAGAATTATCCTTCGTCAAGAATTCGCCGCCAGCTTGCCACAAGTTGACCTGGAAGTTCCAAGTTAAACCTTCGCCGTTATCTCCTGCTTGAGTAAGCAAATCATACCCTGGCTTGCCTGTCTTTTCCTTGATTGTCTCGGCAACTTTCTTCAACTCATCCCATGTTTGTGGTGGTTTGTTAGGATCTAACCCAGCTGCTTTATAAACGTCCTTGTTGTACATGTACGCAAGATTATTGGCAGTAACTGGCACAGAAACTTGTTTGCCGTCAATATGACCATAGTCAATCAATGCAGGAGTCACATCATCGAGCGTTTTCGAGCTGATAACCTTAGAAAGATCAGTCAAATTGCCCATTTTTGCAATCTGTGGCACCCATACCAAATCACTTATAGAAATATCTGGCAAACTCTTCGACGAAGCCGATGCACGAAGCTTCGTCATAAAATCAGAATTCGGAACGCTCGCAGTCTTAATCTTAATATTTTTATGCGAAGCATTAAAATCCTTCACCATTGCATCAAAGGTATCGGCATTAGCGCCATCCCAATAATGCCAAATGGTAAGCTGTGTTGAGCCATTAGCGTCGGATGATTTTGCACTACCACACGCACCTGCGCTAATAATCATTGCAGCAGCACCGATTAATGCACATATTTTTGTAAGTTTCTTCATTGTAACCTTCTTTTTATCTGCATATGTTAACTTGCACTCATTTTGCATTTAGAAAATGGGTGACGAACTATTCTCTAAAGCATCAGAAAACAAACTAGTAATTTTTTTATTCTTTGTTGTATGACTACATAACAAGCAAACAGTTTTTTAATTGCCGCAAACACTGGCTCATATAAATCTACATGTCATGTTCACACAGACACCAAATCAAAAATGCACGCTTGTTTCTACCTCCTCCCCTCCAACTCCGAAGACATTATCTTTAAATACCCACTGTTTGTCATCAAGCAATGCCTTAAATTGGAACTTTTTACCTTTAGGTATTCTTTCCATTTCAGTCTCCTTTGAACTGCAATGCTAAACTCTTGTAAATCAATTTACTACATTGTTAAACAAACGTCAATCCCTTAAAATAATTACACGTTATCTACTTGCCGCGCTTGCAAACGCTTCGCGATGCAATGGGCAAACTCTCTAACTTCCTCTCCTACTATCGCCAGTAATTTATGCATCTTGCTTGCAAACTGCAATAAAACACTCATTTCGCTCACAGTCCATAAAAAGGTGTAAATAAAGGTGTACATATCGAAAGACACATATCATTCATAATATGAAAGAAAGAAAAGTAAGAAGAGTAAGCAATGAACACTGCAGCACGAGTACGATCGGGGTTGGTTATATCCGTTTTATCGCTTAATGCTTTTCTTTTAACAAGCTGTAGATTTGGCGTAAGCCTATATCTTTTAATACATGTCGACTTATCTCACGCAGCGCTTAACGCAGTGTCCGTAGCACTTATGACCTGCATAGCAGCACCGCTTGGCGGAATTATTGCAGATAAATATCCACCAACTAGATTGTTTATAGCGCTAACATTCTGCTTTGCCTTGTTGTGTACTGGATACGGTTTCGCTCTAGTAGCACAGCATAATCTTATTGCGATTACGGTTACACTACTCGGCATAATATTCGGGTTCTTTACTGCATTTTCTTCGCCTAATCAAAAAGTATTGATGGCATATAGCGTACCAACTGGCGAAAAAACCAAGTTTTTAGCAAGCATGCGTATGTGGATTAATCTCAGCAGGCTTGCTGCACCTGCGATTACTGGCATATTTGTTGATATATGCAATCCGCTCATTTTCTTTACGAGCATTGCTATTGTGATGATATTAGCGGCGCTACCTCTACTGTTAGTTAATCTAAACCAGCAAGCACAAAATAGCTCAAACAATACGAAGACAGGAAGCAATAAAACTGCTGGTTTTGCAGCCTCTCTACACTATATGAAATCTACACCATGGTTAATAGTCTTAGGAGTAGTATCCGCATTACAATCAGGCTCATGGCTTGCTGCATTCAGACTAATGGGAGCACACCATTGTCTCACACTTTTTCATTCAGCATCCACTTGGGGATCAATAGTCAGCATATTTAACATTGGCATGATTGTAGGTTCGCTATTATGCAAATACATTGTGCTGCATTATGAGATTTTATACTCTATTTTATTACCTGGATTCCTTTCTATTCCTTTACTTATTTTTGCACTCAATAATTGGATTGCTCTTTTTCTTTGCTCTGCTTTCATTGCAGGTATTATTTTTGACGCCACTATTGTCTATGGGCAAACAGCTCTTCTCGACGGCATACCAACACACATTCTCGGCGCAACTACTACTTTTACTTCTATTATGGAGCAATGCGGCATTATCGTAGGGTATGCAAGCGTACTAGCATGGGGAAATCTAAATTCATCATTATTCATAATGATTGCTTCTGGCGTAATACTTGTTTCAACAGGTATAGCCTTATGGATTATTCAAGCTCGTAAACAAACATACCCATCAATGCTTACCAAAGATTATTGGACACCATCAACATGGGTAAAAAGAAGCATATAACAAGCTATTTAGCGCGAAAGCACAATAAAGCTATACAAATGCAATTACATCACAGGACAATTAGTTTGCACATCCTGTTGGAATCCTGACGGATCTCCTAGTTTTGCTTTACGCATGTGCTCTTTGAAAAAGTTTCTCGTTGCATCATCACAACGATCTGGACCCATAAACGGCATGCTAGGCACTTTTTCGAGCTCACGCAAAGCTTTACTTGCCGCTTGTTCATCACTAGCATACGTATCTAGCCATTGCCGCTCCCAAGCACACTGATAATAATTAGATGCTTGCGTATCACCATATCCACTCTGGAACTGGCTGTCTTTTTCTTCTCCAACCAAGTTTGCAGGAGCTTTATATTTTTCAGGCCAACTAAGCTTTGCAACGGACTCCTGGTATTCCTTCTCTATATGAGCAAAATCAACAGTCTCTCTAGGTGAACTATTTTGCGAGCGCGCGCCACCCATACCACTCGCATTATTGTTGCCTATTCCTCCACACGCATTAAACATAAGAAGCGCACTAAGCACACCAACAATAAGAGTTGCTTTACCAATATTATGATTATTCATTATTCCTTCTTTCTTATTTTTTGAAAATTAACGCAATGCTAATGCTGGTTGTAAACGCGATGCTTTTATTGCTGGCACCGCACTTCCAGCAAGCGCTGTAATAAAAGCCGCAATAACAGCTCCAATAGCGGCTTCATATGGGTAAACTGGCGGACTAACTGGGCTTGCTGCATCCCAAAAACTTGATGCTATAGACACAAGGCCAAAAGAAACAGCAACAGCAGCAATCGAAACTATCAGCGCTAAAATAATCGCGCTGCCTAACACGAGTGAAGCAATCGACCATCTAGTAGCACCCAAAGCTCTGCGTATAAGCAGTTCATGTGTGCGCTGCTCCAACGATGCTAAACCAATATTGATCAAACCTAGCGCGGAAACAAAAAGTAATAATGCTGCTACGATAGCAAAACTTAATTGCAATACTGTTATAACATTCTCGTAATCATCACTATTATCATGTCTTCTAATTTCGTTTACTTGTCCACCACAACAGTCGTAAAGAGCATCTGAAACATAAGATTTAATTGATTTTTGAGAACGATTTTCTTTATTCAACCAGTAGATTGAGCCTTGAGCTTCTTTTCCAGAATATTCCCAAAGAGTTGGAGCATAACGTAATAATCCTAGAATATTCACGTATACTTTTGCTGAGTCTACGCCATCGTTCACAACTCCAACAATCCTTATAGGACTCATTTGTGTTGTTTTGCGAGAAGTAATAAATGCTACTTCACCGATCTTGTATCTTTTGCTAGCAGATTGGTTTACTACCATTTCTAATGCGTTGCTTTTAGCGCTATTACTAAACCATCTTCCACTTACAATAGGTAAGTTATAAACTTTGTTGTATCCTGCCGTAGTGTAAACAGCGTCAACATATTGAAGATTGCCAGTCTTATATTCTTTGCTTATTTTTACACTCTTCGAGGCTGGCATAGAAGCGCTAAACAGTAGTCCAGTGTTTGGTTGCAGCATAACGTTAGCGTTACGGTTTGCGGATTCAATGCGATTTAAGAATTTGTTAAATACTGAATATTCGTCAAAATTTTGTGCTGAAAAAGTAATCTCGTATGTTGGTCTACGACCGTTTAGCTGTTCGTTAGTTGCAATAAGATAGTCCTTACCAACCGTGCCGATAAGCACTGACGCAATAACGGCAATGATGCCGATAAACATTGAAAAACCTGTGAGGAAGGATCTCATAGGAGACAGGCGTAAATCTTTAAGCAGCATGATCATAAAGAACACCGCCTTCCATAGTAAAAATGTGAGAGCAAGAACGAGCCACTTTCATATCATGAGTGACTAATAGTAATGTTGTTCCAGATTCTTGAACACGATCATGCAACACTTGAAGCACTTTTTCTCCCGTACTACTATCGAGAGCACCAGTTGGCTCATCGCAAATAAGTAATTCGGGATTAGTGACTAGAGCACGCGCTATCGCGACTCTCTGCTGTTCACCGCCTGATAGCCTTCCAGGGTATTCGTTTAGTTTATCTTGCAATCCAACATCACATAATGCTTCTTCTATCGTTTTTCTTCTTGTCTGCTTGCTTTGTTGTAGTCCTGCGTATAAAAGCGGCAACTCAACATTTTCTCTAATACTTAAATGCTTAATGAGAGAATAGTTTTGAAAAACAAAACCAATATTTCGAGCGCGCATATGCGATACTGTATTATCACTACACTTTTGGATTGACTTGCCAGAATAATAGTATTTTCCAGTAAAATTTTTATTCAAAAATCCAATAATAGAAATAAGACTCGTTTTGCCAGATCCAGACCTGCCAACTACCGCGTATGTTTCACATTGATTAAGTAACATAGAAGCAGAGTTAACAGTGGTAAGCCATTCGCCATTGCCTAGTTTTACACGCGCTGACACGTCTTGTAGTTCAACCAGCGGAACAGTATTGTTCTCCATAATCATTGCACTCCTGGAATGAGATCAGGAGAAACACCTGCTACAACATCACCCTCATGCAAACCAGACGTAATTTCAATATTAGCGCCGTCACTGATTCCAAGACCAACTTCTTTGCGCTCCCAATTATCGCCTTTCTTGTATGAGACTAAGCCTTTTTGGACTCTTCCAGCAACCGCACTAACGGGCAGTGTTAGAACTGATTGTTTATGCTTGCCATTAAAAACAAGCGTCGCATTTTGACCTGATTCTACTTCTGCGCTTTTATCTATTAAACACGTTAAAACTTTTGACGATACACTAGGTGTACTTTGCGCACTCGACTCATCTGTTTGAGTCGAATCAGCACTATCATTCTTGCTACTACCCGAGGCTGCAATATCGGTAGAAGTTCCACCGCTTTGTACTATTTGCAAACAATTGGTTGGCCCAACACCATCTTCAACTTGGAAGCGACCTTTAACATCTGTAATATCCGCAGAACGAAGTAAAGATTTTGCATTAAGGCTTATTGAAAAACCTTCATATTTAAGAGTGAATAGTGGGAAAGATTTAGGCACGTCCGCAGATGATTCAGCTACTGACACAACTTTAGCGTCTACGGGAGCAATAATTTTGTTACCAGCATTGTAGCCTAGAGCACTTCCAGCTTTTACAGCACTTCCTGCTTTTACCGATGGAGAAAAATTCCCTCTACTTACAGCAGTGATAACAAAGGTAGACGATTGTTCTATTGCTGCTTTACCAGACACAACTTGTGTTAAAGGCTGTTTTTTGACTGAAACAAGTGGAACTGAATCGTGTTGTGCCTGCTGTTGACTATTATCAACTGCTCTACCAGAGCATGCAGTAAGCAAACACACTGGCAGAGCAGCAAGCAAGAGTACTTTCGTAAACTTACGCATAACACAAATCTCCTTACTCGCCAAACTCGTAAACACATAGGATGCGTCGAAACGAGCCTCTCAAACTGATCCAAAATAAATAAAGTGCTTGATAATGCTACGATTAACGCTTTTATGATTGACACTTTATTGAGGATTTCAGCTTTTGCTTAATAGCCTATAATCGCCGTAAAGAGTTTGCATCACACTAAATGATGATTTTATTTATGATTCTTGGAGCTTGCATAATACCAGAGAATGATTTGTTTTGCATAGAGTTTATACACTACTGAGTAACTTACTTGCGCATAGCCGCAACCGCATTGTGATTAAATCACTAAGATTTGAGCGAGCTTATTCGCTGCGGAGTAACCCCGTAAGCTCCAAGCAACTACCTTTATACAATCTGCTTTGTAAAGGTTTTCCTAGACAAGATATTCATCATACAAATTCAAGTACTATTATTACTTAAATAATGCTTTTCTAAAGGAGCAATATGATAGCAAAGCATATTACTGTTGGCATTGTTGATGATGATTGTTTTTGTCTACACGGCCTAAAAACATATATTGAACAGGTTGTTCCTTCCTGCAGTATTTGCTGGTTATCCGCGTACGCCGATCAAGCAATTCAGTTTTGTCAAAATCAATGCCCAGACGTGCTACTAATTGACATGTATATGTCTGGTGTTTCGGGAATTAAAATATTATACGAATTGCGAAGAAGATACTCACTCCCAATAATAATTGCTATAACTTCATTCCCTATCAACGATTATGCTTTAAAAGCATCAACAGCAGGCGCACAAGGCATTATTGGAAAGAACCACCCAGAAACTATTTGCGCCATGCTTAGCAGTATTGCCCATGGCACATTCAAGCCACAAATAATAGGCGATCTTCATTTTGACGACACGACGACAGCATTTCAACGTCTGCAAAATAAACCAAAAAATGGACGCCTTGCTTTAACGGATCATGAGACTGAAATTGTAAAGTTGTGCAGTAAAGGAATGACTAATGCGCAAATCGCCAAACGTTTATTTGTTGAAACTTGTACTGTGGAAACTATCCTTCGTCGCGTATTCAAAAAATTGAATGTGACAAATCGTTCACAACTTATTACTACATGGCTGCATGATGAATATTTAGGAAATGATACACAATGATTATTTTCTTAATGCGTCGTTTACGAGAAAAGCTTATTGACAATAAAACATTTTTACTATTGGGATGTTTGTCGAGCGCAATGGATGCATATATTTACTCAAATAGCGACAATAGCACAATACAACTTGTTATAGTTTACATGATTCTTGCTGCTATAAATCTGTTTCTTTGCTTGCTCCCGCATTTTATGAGCATGTGCTATATTTTTGTACACCTCAGCATTCTTGTTATTCCTAGTCTGAATCTTCCACCAGTAACTTTCGGGCTCATCATATCATTTGTTTTTATTTCGTATTTATATCCGATTCAATTTACACTACCTTTATTCTTAGTAATAGATGCATTACACTACGTTGCATACCGATACCTATCAACTTTATCTTTCAAGTATCTTATTGCTTACCTTTTAATAAATATATTTTGCGTTTGCACTGGTATTATTTTGCGCATTTCTCACCAAAAAATGGTTCTTTATGAAAAAGATAAGCAAACAATTAATAATCTTCATCTGGCTGTGCGAATGCACGATAGATTAACTAATAAGATTGCAGATATTGCACTACAAAGTAAAATAGCATTACTTGACAAGTCTATTTCTAAAAAGCAGCGAGAAGCTATTGAGGCAATAAATGATTTGGCAGATCAGGCTTTTGAAGAAGGACATAATATTATCGACATTCTACGCGGAAATACTGCTAAGCAAGATGCTCGAAGCGAGTTCATTCAGCACATTGAAGATACGCTACAAATGAACGACTCAATCAATACATCTTGTGGATTAAAAGGAAGATCAATATGCAATATATCTAGTAACGATATTCCTGAAGACATTAGCAATGAAATCATCTGTGAAGTTATTGAATTAATCGAAGAACTATATTTGAACATGCGAAAATATGCTTCTTTAGTTTATTACATCAGAATTTCGATACGCGAAAAACAAATTGTTATAAAACAGTTCAATGTTCGATTTTTGGGCGGGAAAAGTAAAGATGCAATTCGCTCAGTATCTCAAAAAGGACTTTTGCTTCATCGCGATACCATAAAGCATTTAGGCGGTTCACTCTATTTTCGAGCCTTTGGTAAGTATTGGGAATGTAATGCAGTTATTCCTTTCAAAAATGAACATAACTGTATAGATAGTATGGCTTACTGATTCAGTTTAAAAGATTAATGAATCTTAAGCAGTTTTAGATAGTAATTATTTGTAAAGGTTTTCCTAGACAAGATATTGTTTACCTTTTAGCACGCCATTAATTTATAAGTTGTAAAGGTTTGATATACACAATTATTTTCTTGTATTAGAAGGAGAAGAATATGAGTAATTTAGAAGATACAAAAGCACAAATTCCATCCGTATTTTGGACAATAGCCAATGGTGTATTTCTTGCTAGCGGAATTGCGCTGATTGTAATGCGTAATGATTATCTATGGGGAGTGCCTCAAATTATCGCTGGATTATTTGGTCTTGCAACCATGTTTCTCATTAAAAAACCGTGGTGCGCTCAACTATATTTTATAGTATCTTCACTAGCCGTAATAGCAAATGGACTTATGGAAATATTCGGCATAATCCACGGATCTGGATACGGTTATGTTCCGCTGATTATTGGCATAATCGTGCTTTTATTTATAGGCCTTGACAAGGATGAAAGTTCAAAAGCTCTTGGAATTGCCAAGAATAAATAAAAGCATTAGACTGCGATTTTAACTTAAAAACATATCGCAATTTTCAAAGGTCAAGTTGTAGCCACACATCCTACGACTTGACCTTTACTTATTTATCCGCTATTGATTTGTTTTGCATAGAGTTTATACACTACTGAGCAACTTGCTTGTGCATAGCCCCAACCGCATTGCATTAAATCACTAAGATTTAAGCGAGCTTATTCGCTGCGGAGTAACCCCCGTAAGCTCTGCAACATCACGAACCGTCAATCCCTGATTCCTTAGTATACGAACTGTTTCACGCATAAGTATAGACGCTTCTTCTTGAGTTTTTATAGCTGCAGATTTTGCATCTAACATGCGCTGAAGCATAAGCTCATCTTCAAATCTTCTAGATTTTGTTAATAAAGACGAAGTCAATGCATCAGCGCTATCAAGCTATCAAACCATCTACCTCAATGCTCTATGAGCTTGATTAAAGAACTCATACTCGTAAATGCATGAAGTCATATATGCTTGAGCAGCAAGAATTCGAGCCTGTGGGCCAGCTTCTTCAAAAGCTCTCTCAACAAATTTAACTGCCATTCTTACTCCTGACTCAAAATCATTAGAAGAATACATTGAAATCCAATCATGATATGGGTTTTCAGGAGTATTATTTTTGACTAAAATTTGCCCCACTTCTTCATAAAGCCAATAGCATGGCAATATGGATGCAGCTCCAATCACGTAATCTTCTGCCATTGTAGAAGCAAGTAAGTGATTTACGTAAGCTAACGTTACTGGCGAGCAAGACGCATCAATGCTTATATTTCTGCTTCCAAGCCAATCTCTGTGCAACTGCGATTCCGCTTCTATGCACATAGCTGCACCCGTAGCCCAATGCACTCTAGCTTCATTATCTGGCGTTTTAGCTCCAACAGCAGCTAGCGCGCGCGAGTAACGCTTCAAGTATTCAGAATCTTGACTTATGTAGAAAGCAAACAAGTCGGAGTCAAGCGTTCCATTACCTAAAGCCTTAATAAATGGCATTTTCATAATGTTGTTATCGACATCTGCACTAGCATCCCATAAAGCTTGAGTCCAAGGGCCACAAGGCTCCACATTTGGCTTTCTAGCCTTGCTATGAGCTTTTACGACTACGCTTTGCGCAGTTAATCCGTCTAAGCCACTAGTTTGCATATGTTCCCAAGGAGTTGACGAAGAATCTAATTCCAAACGATAATTACGAGCAGCATGGTTCACAGGCCCATGACCTTTGCCAACATGCAAATCTTTACCGCAAGCAATAGCTTCGTTAAGCCATCTTGACGACCATGCTAGAGCATCCGCTACTGTACTGTAATCGCTTAGCTTCTTGCCTTCTCGCAACGCTAATCCTATGCGCGTAGCAAGCGAGGAAGATAGCGAGCAGCCTGTGCCATGCGTTGTTGTTGTATCAACCCTAGGGCAAGGAACGTGCACTCTGTGGCCATCTGGGAACACAACAGTATTACCAGCATCTTCGCTTGTTAAGTGGCCGCCTTTAACAATAACAATAGTATTGTTTTTTGCACACCACTCGCTTGCTTGAGCATAAGCTTCTTCAAAATTAGATGCAGGCTGTTTATCGCATAATACTGCGAGTTCAGGTATGTTTGGCGTAATCACATCCGCAAGAGGTGCAAACTCACGCATTGCATCTTCTGCAGACTTTTCAAGCAACCTATCTCCCGAAGTTGCTACCATCACTGGGTCTAACACAACAACAGGAACAGGATGATTCTTAAGCCAATCTTGAACTAGGCTAATATATGATTTGTCTCCAAGCATGCCGATTTTTACAGCATCAATAGTTACGTCATCAAATACTGCTTCTAGTTGCGCTTGCAAAAAGTCGGTTGGAGGAGTATAAACTTCGCGCACACCGCAAGTGTTTTGAGCAACCAAATTAGTTGTTACACACATTGCAAATCCATGAGATGCTGTGATTGATTTTAGATCAGCTTGAATTCCAGCTCCGCCTGTTGGATCAGTTCCAGCAATGCTTAGCACTCGCGGAATAATTGGCTCTTCTAAAGAAGGTAGGGAAGATGGCCTTAGACTTGAATCATATAATTTAGAAATTGATTGCAAAGGTGCTTGAGTTTGCGAAAATTGATTATTCATTATTTTTATTCCTTTGTAATGGCATCGCGTAATTTGTGTGCTTCTTCGCAAGGATTTTGCGCAAGCATTAGAGCAGATACTACGCATAAACCATCTATTGAAGTGCTTTTAATAGGAAACACGGTATTTTCATTAACTCCGCCGATTCCTAGAGTGCTAATGCCGAGTTCTTTAGCGCGTTTAGCAATCTTTTCTACTCCTTCAACTCCTAAAGCAGGAGCAGCGTCTGGCTTAGTGGCAGTAGGCCAAATTGGGCCTATTCCAATAACATCAGGCAATGGCACATTTTCTTTAGCACATTCGTTATAAACGTAATCTAACTGTTCTAACTTTTCTATAGAAAGTCCAACCATCCACTCTGCAGGAATAGACTTACGCGCTTCAATATAAGGCGTATCTGTTTGCCCAACATGCAAGTTGAACCCTAAGCTTTTAGCGCAATCTATACGATCGTCAACAAAAATCGGCACGTCTCCGCAACCATTAGCAAGCATTTTGTCTCGCAGGCTTTGAGCTTTATTGTTAAAAGTTTCGCTATTTGCGTACTTATCGCGCAATTGAACTACGCTTGCTCCGCCTTTAACGCAATCAACTGCAATATCTTCTTCGGCTCGATCACTCATCTTTGGGTCTGTTATAAAGTATAAAGACCAATCAACAGGATCGAGTTCAAATTCAATATTCGCTAATTTCAGCATCTCGTCTGCGCTCAAATCCATAAGCGCATCCATCCATAATTTTCTAAATGACCCTGGCAATGTTGAGCGTTGCGCTGCCCAAGTTCCTGCTGCAGCAGCGTGTACGTGCGCGGCAACTGTTGCTGCAAAAGGTCGATTTCGATTTGCTCCAACGTATGCTGCCACCAACGCGCCAAGAGAGCAGCCCGTGCCGACTACTTTCGTCATTATTTCGTGGCCGCCAGAAACTCGTGCCGAGCATCCATGACCATAAATAGCGTCTTTTTCGCCAGAAATAGCCACTACCGAGCCGTAGCGTTTAACTAGCTTCTTAGCTGCTGCAACTGCCGAATCAACGGAATCTCCAGCGTCTACGCCTTTACCGCCGCTTTCTTCTCCAGCTAAGCCTAAGATTTCGGAAGCGTTGGCACGAATTACAGCAGGATGACTTTTAACAATTTCGCGCGCGTATTGCGTGCGTGGAGCTAAACCGCCAACTGCAACTGGGTCAAGAACCCATGGAGTGTGCGCTTTTACAGCTCCGCGAATCGCAGCATCCATAGATTCTTTGTCTACTGGCCTGTACGTTCCAATGTTTACTAATACACCAGATGCGATTTGAGCAAATACTTCAGCTTCTTCTGCATCTACGACCATTGCTGGCGATGCTCCAGCAGCCAGCAGAACGTTTGCTGTTATTTCTTGAACAACATTATTCGTTACGCAATGTGTTAACGGATTTTTTGCGCGTAAAGTTTCAATGCATTCACGTACATCTTGAACGAATTGCTTGCAACGAGCATTAGTTGAGAATTCATTATTTTTAGAACACGACACAGCAGTCATGATTTTCCCTTCGCTAGTACTAACTAGATCAGGTTCAACGGGTATAATCTCAGCGCTTATGCGCACCCCGAACCTATGTTTGACTATATATGTTCGTTATGACGTTATTTATATGCGCTCCGACCTGCCTTTTCGCTTAGAGCGTAGCGCGAAAAGGTAATTCGGAGCGCTGAGCCGCTTAGCGTAGAAGCACGGTGTGCTTCTACGGCGGCGAAGACGTGAGCGCGCTTAGACCGCGCGAACGAGGACCTTCCATGTAGTGCGTTTGTATAACGACACGACGTAAATCAAGTACAATCGCACTACAGTAAGCGCGTGAATCGTGCGCGCGAACGATAACCTAAACTTAAATAATAAAAAAGCGGGGAACAATCAAGTTCCCCGCTAGAAAGAATAATGCGGCAGCGTGCTAGTCTCCCACACCCTATCGAGTGCAGTACCCTCACCGTGTCAGGCCTTAGCTTCCGGGTTCGGAATGGGACCGGGCGTCTCACCTGAGCCATGACCACCGCAAAACTAGATTATACACTCACTATAAGCGAGCGGCAAATTGGCGGTTTGGGAACCGGACATGAACGCGAGCAACAGAAAAACAATCATCAAAATCAACAACTTAACCATAAAATGACCGTCTAACACTCCTCAAAGTTAAGAGAATTAAACGATAAGCAATACAAGTAGTATCACAATCGCCCATTAGTACTGGTCAGCTCCACCCCTTACAGGGCTTCCACATCCAGCCTATCAACCACGTGTTCTACATGGGGGCTCACACACAAAGTGCAAGGAATGCTAATCTTGGAGCAGGCTTCCCGCTTAGATGCTTTCAGCGGTTATCCCTTCCAAACGTAGCTAACCGGCAGCGCCACTGGCGTGACGACCGGCATACCAGAGGTTCGTCCACCCAGGTCCTCTCGTACTATGGGCAGGTCTCCTCAACATTCCAACGAGCGCAGAGGATAGAGACCAAACTGTCTCACGACGTTCTGAACCCAGCTCGCGTGCCGCTTTAATCGGCGAACAGCCGAACCCTTGGGACCTGCTCCAGCCCCAGGATGCGACGAGCCGACATCGAGGTGCCAAACCATCCCGTCGATATGGACTCTTGGGAATGATCAGCCTGTTATCCCCGGGGTACCTTTTATCCGTTGAGCGATGCCACGTCCGTACGCCGGCACCGGATCACTATCTCCGACTTTCGTCCCTGCTCGACCCGTCAGTCTCACAGTCAAGCCCGCTTGTGCGATTACACTCAACACCCGATTGCCAACCGGGCTGAGCGGACCATTGAGCGCCTCCGTTACTCTTTAGGAGGCAACCGCCCCAGTTAAACTACCCGCCAGGCACTGTCCCTAACACGGATAACGTGTCGAGGTTAGACGCCAGATATGGAAAGAGCGGTATTTCACTTATCGACTCCACGCAAGCTAGCGCCCGCGCTTCACAGCCTCCCGCCTATGCTACACGATCCACACCTAACGACAATACCAAGGTATAGTAAAGGTCCCGGGGTCTTTTCGTCCTTCTGCGCTTAACGAGCATCTTTACTCGTACTGCAATTTCGCCGGGCTCCTGGCCGAGACAGTGGGGAAGTCGTTACGCCATTCGTGCAGGTCGGAACTTACCCGACAAGGAATTTCGCTACCTTAGGATGGTTATAGTTACCACCGCCGTTTACCGGGGCTTAAATTCACCGCTTCGCCAAAGCTAACGGATCCTCTTAACCTTCCGGCACCGGGCAGGCGTCAGAGCGTATACAGCGGCTTACGCCTTCGCACGCTCCTGTGTTTTTGGTAAACAGTCGCTACCCCCTAGCTTGTGCCACCCCCAACAGCTCCGCTTGTAAAAAACATCACCATCAAGGGTCTCCCTTATGCCGAAGGCACGGGAGTAATTTGCCGAGTTCCTTGGCCAGGATTCGCCCGATCGCTTCGGTATACTCTACCAGACCACCAGTGTCGGTTTAGGGTACGAGCGGAATCACACCTCACGTTGAAGCTTTTCTCGGCAAGCAGGATCACCGGAATCAGCCTTACAGCCTACCCATCACGCCTCAGCTTAACATCCCCCGGATTTACCTAGAGGACAGCCCACACGCTTAGCCACGGAAAACCACCTCCGCAGCCGGCTACCTACCCGCGTCACTCCCACGCTAACCTACTACCGATACGCTCCCAACACTAAACCAGAAGAAAACCCCGAAAGATAATCAACCAGAATAACGAAGGTTAGTACTCTCAGATTCAGTTCGAACGGTGTAACACCGGTACGGGAATATCAACCCGTTCATCCATTCGACTACGCCTGTCGGCCTCGCCTTAGGACTCGACTCACCCGGGGACGACGAACGTGGCCCCGGAACCCTTAGTCATTCAGCGGACAGGATTCACACCTGTCTCTCGCTACTCATGTCTGCATTCTCACTCCCGTATAGTCCACGACAAGTTCACACTGCCGCTTCACCCCATACAGGACGCTCTCCTACCCCACATGAACTAAATCATGCAGTCGCGTCTTCGGTGGCGTGCTTAAGCCCCGCTACATTGTCGGCGCGGAACCACTAGACCAGTGAGCTGTTACGCACTCTTTCAAGGATGGCTGCTTCTGAGCCAACCTCCTGGCTGTCTATGCGACTCCACATCCTTTCCCACTTAGCACGCGCTTCGGGACCTTAGACGACGATCAGGGCTGTTTCCCTTTTGACGACGGAGCTTATCCCCCGCCGACTCACTGCCATGATAAACCTAACAGGTATTCGGAGTTTGGCTGCTATTAGTACCCGGTATGGGCCCGCAAGCATCCAGTAGCTCTACCCCCTGCAAGCAATAACATGACGCTGCACCTAAATGCATTTCGGAGAGAACCAGCTATCACGGAATTTGATTGGCCTTTCACCCCTAACCCCAAGTCATCCCCCCAGTTTTCAACCTAGGTGGGTTCGGTCCTCCACACGGTCTTACCCGCGCTTCAACCTGCTCAGGGCTAGATCATCCCGCTTCGGGTCCAGGACATGCGACTAAAACGCCTTTTAAAACTCGCTTTCGCTACGGCTCCCCCACCCGGGTTAGCCTCGCCACATACCACTGACTCGCAGACTCATTTTTCGATAGGCACGCCGTCACCCCACAAGAAGGCTCCGACGGATTGTAAGCGCACGGTTTCAGGAACTATTTCACTCCCCTCCCGGGGTGCTTTTCACCTTTCCCTCACGGTACTAGTACACTATCGGTCAGACAGGAATACTTAGGCTTACCCAACGGTCTGGGCAGATTCACGCGGGATTCCACGAGGCCCGCGCTACTTGGGAATAAACATAAAAAGACATCGCGCAACCTGCTACGGGGCCATCACCCTCTACGGCTGGGAATTCAATCCCATTCACATAACACGACATTTTATCACTCTTCTCAACCCCGTCAGAGGCTGAACAGTCAATCCCACGACCCCGAATACGCAACACCTGACGGTTATCACACGTACTCGGTTTAGCCTGATCCGCTTTCGCTCGCCACTACTCACGGAGTATCCTTTCCTGCAGGTACTGAGATGTTTCACTTCCCTGCGTACCCCCCACAAAAACTGTGGTGACCACCCATAACAGTGGCCGGGTCTCCCCATTCGGAAATCCTCGGATCAAAGCCCACTCGGCAGCTCCCCGAGGCATATCGCAGCCCGTCACGTCCTTCATCGGTCCTGTCTACCAAGGCATCCACCATACGCCCTTACCAGTGATACACCAGTAAAAAGCCTATCGCTTAACTCTCTAGACAATAAATCATCACACTAAACGATCACAAAACGATCAAGCGACTCCACCAAAATGGAGCCGGTTGAAATTGATAAAAGTAAAAACAAGCAAAACCAAAAAACAGTCTCACTATTCTTACTCGCGTCCACTATCCAGTTCTCAAACCACCAAACACCAAGAACACAAGCCAAAAACCAAAAAGCCTCAACCTGTAATCCAAGGGCCAGGACCGCAACCCCAAAAAAAGGGGGGTGGCAATCCGGGAACCCAAAAGCATGCCCAACAAACTCATCTAAAAACATTAACTATTGTTTTCCACACCAGTAACCACACTCAACCGAGCGTGCACAAAAACTCCGTAGAAAGGAGGTGATCCAGCCGCACCTTCCGGTACGGCTACCTTGTTACGACTTAGTCCCAATCACGAGCCTCACCTTAGACGGCTCCATCCCAAAAGGGTTAGGCCACCGGCTTCGGGTGCTGCCCACTTTCATGACTTGACGGGCGGTGTGTACAAGGCCCGGGAACGCATTCACCGCGACGTTGCTGATTCGCGATTACTAGCGACTCCGCCTTCACGTAGTCGAGTTGCAGACTACGATCCGAACTGAGACCAGTTTTAAGGGATTAGCACCATGTCACCATGAAGCAACCCGTTGTACTGGCCATTGTAGCATGCGTGAAGCCCTGGACGTAAGGGGCATGATGATCTGACGTCATCCCCACCTTCCTCCGAGTTAACCCCGGCGGTCCCCCGTGAGTTCCCGGCATAACCCGCTGGCAACACAGGGCGAGGGTTGCGCTCGTTGCGGGACTTAACCCAACATCTCACGACACGAGCTGACGACGACCATGCACCACCTGTGAACCTGCCCCGAAAGGAAACCACATCTCTGCAGTCGTCAGGCACATGTCAAGCCCAGGTAAGGTTCTTCGCGTTGCATCGAATTAATCCGCATGCTCCGCCGCTTGTGCGGGCCCCCGTCAATTTCTTTGAGTTTTAGCCTTGCGGCCGTACTCCCCAGGCGGGACGCTTAACGCGTTAGCTCCGACACAGAACCCGTGGAATGGGCCCCACATCCAGCGTCCACCGTTTACGGCGTGGACTACCAGGGTATCTAATCCTGTTCGCTCCCCACGCTTTCGCTTCTCAGCGTCAGTAACAGCCCAGAGACCTGCCTTCGCCATTGGTGTTCTTCCCGATATCTACACATTCCACCGTTACACCGAGAATTCCAGTCTCCCCTACTGCACTCTAGCCCGCCCGTACCCGGCGCAAACCCACCGTTAAGCGATGGGCTTTCACACCAGACGCGACGAACCGCCTACAAGCTCTTTACGCCCAATAATTCCGGATAACGCTTGCGCCCTACGTATTACCGCGGCTGCTGGCACGTAGTTAGCCGGCGCTTATTCGAAAGGTACACTCACCCAAAAGGCTTGCTCCCAATCAAAAGCGGTTTACAACCCGAAGGCCTTCATCCCGCACGCGGCGTCGCTGCGTCAGGGTTCCCCCCATTGCGCAATATTCCCCACTGCTGCCTCCCGTAGGAGTCTGGGCCGTATCTCAGTCCCAATGTGGCCGTCCGCCCTCTCAGGCCGGCTACCCGTCGAAGCCTAGGTGGGCCATTACCCCGCCTACAAGCTGATAGGACGCGACCCCATCCCATGCCACTAAACACTTTCCCAACAAGACATGCGTCAAGTTGGAGCATCCAGCATTACCACCCGTTTCCAAGAGCTATTCTGGAGCATGGGGCAGGTTGGTCACGCATTACTCACCCGTTCGCCACTCTCACCAACCAGCAAGCTGGTCAGATCCCGTTCGACTTGCATGTGTTAAGCACGCCGCCAGCGTTCATCCTGAGCCAGAATCGAACCCTCCACGAAAAACTTCAATGAAGAGCCAACAAAAGGCTCCAATATAAAAGAAAAAGACGAGACATTCTTTAAGGAAAGAACATCCCAACAAAAAACCTCACCATCATTTAACCATCTCTCAGGCACCCCACAATCCGTGAGGCTGACAATGAACTGGCAATAATTAACTAATAAGTAGTACAGACACGCTCTTGAGTTCTCAAACCACCACCACACCAGCCGGCCCATCAACCTCAAACGAGGAGAACCAGCCGCGCTGAGCAGCAAGAGATAAACTTACACCAAACCCCACCAAAACGCAAACCAACACCAAACAAACACCACAAAACCATTGAAAACAAGCCAAAACATCGGCGTGTCGAAAACACGCAAAAAACCACAACAAACCACCACAACCACCAACACAAAACCAAAAACAACCCAAAAAACAAACAAAAAACCATAAAAAACACAAAACCCGGGAGTGTCGCGCAAAGCAATCGAGCAAAATAATCAAAATACACAACGCAAACAACGTAAACAAAATATATGCATACAACATGTGTACGTGCTATGCGTTCGCGTGCTATATATAGGTATATGAGAAATAGCGAGAAAAACAGCAAGAACAACTCACACAATCACATTGTGGCTCTAACAGGCGCCGGAATATCTACAAGCGCTGGCATTCCAGACTTTCGAGGCCCAGATGGAGTTTGGACTAAACACCCAGAGCAAATGAGTGTTTACGATATAGACGCGTTTTTAAGCAGCGAAGAAGAACGCGTGTACTCTTGGCGCTGGCAAAAAGAGTCGCCAGTTTGGAACGCTCAGCCAGGAACAGCACACAAATCGCTAGTAAAACTTGAGAAAGCTGGGATGCTGGACTTAATCGCCACTCAAAACTTTGATGCGCTTCACGAAAAAGCTGGAAACAGCCCAGATATTGTAGTGAACTTGCACGGAAGCATTGGAACATCACACTGCATGAGCTGCCACGCTAGCTACAATACAGCCGACATTATGCGCGACTTAGACGCACACCCAGACCCACATTGCAGGCGCGCGCTGCCGTACCGCGGAAACATGCCTTGCAACGGTCTTATAAAAACAGACGTTGTATATTTTGGAGAAGCACTTCCCGAAGGCGCAATGGAACGCAGCGCGCAGGCGATTATGCACGCAAGCGAGTTGTGGGTTATTGGCTCCACGCTAGAAGTGTTTCCAGCTGCAAGCCTTGTGCCGCTAGCCGCTCGCGCAGGAGTGCCGATTACAATAATGAACCTGGGCGCTACGCAATACGATTATTTGGCAGAGTGCATAATACGCGAAGATATTGCGAAAGCTCTGCCAAAATTAGTAGACGAAACTATTGCAAAGTGAATATTACAAAGTGACTATTTCAAAATAATTATTGCAAGCTAACAGCGATTCCCTCCCAAGGCGCAAGCGTGCCATTTTTAAGTGATTTAAGAGCATGATCCGCGCTGTAGGTAGAAATCATCACATCATCATACGATACGCCATTAGAGGCGATATTACGCAACAATTCGGCACTTTGAGCAGGTATTGCCACAGACGAATCCGTCATATTTACCATTACGAGCAGCTTCTTTATCGAGACAGAGGAAGAATCGCCAGCAACCGCGCTTGAAGAACTCACACCATGCTCAAGACCTGCCTCATCTGCCTTAGCATTCTCACAAGTCTGCTCAACCTTCCTAATAAACGCGTAAACACACTCATCATCCGCATCAATCAAATTCCAAGAACCAGCCGAAACAACAGGCTGCAAATGACGCAACTCAATCAAACGCTTGTAGAACGAATAAACAGAATCCGAATCTTCCATTTGCTCAGCAGCGTTAATATCTACATAATTAGGATTCACGCTAATCCACGGCTGTGCATTATTTTGCGACGGAACATTAAAAGGCATGAATCCCGCATATTTAGACGCATTCCATTGCATAGGCGTTCGAGAATTATCGCGACCGCGCTTTGCGAGCGCATCCATCATCGACTCAGCCGACTGAATATGCGCTTCTTCTACGCGCTGCTTAAACATATTTAACGCTTCCAAATCGCGATACTGCTCGAGACGCGTAAAGTGCGCGTTAGTCATGCCAATTTCTTCACCCTGATACACGTACGGAGTGCCACGGTGCATGTGCAAGAGCATTGCAATAGACTTAGCGGAAAGCACGCGCATCTCATCGCTAGCCTCACTACCCCAGCGAGAAAGCGCACGCGGCTGATCGTGATTATTAAAGAACAGGCTCGCCCAACCAGCCTCGCTAACTGCCTGCTGCTGATCTGCCATTGCGCGCTTTAATGCCGTCAACTTAAGAGGAATAGGATTCCACTTAGTGCCATTTGCGCAATCAACATTAACTTGATCGAACAAGAAGAGCATGTCTAGCTCACCATTAGCAGGATTTGTAATATAAGTGTTTCGATGCGCGGAAATTCCAGGAGCCTCGCCAACAGTTAAGAAACCTTCGCGACCCTTGAAAACCGCTTCGCGCATCTCGCGCAAAAACTCGTCTAAACGAGGGCCGTCGGAGCAGAAGAAATACGGAGAAGAGTAGCCGTCATCGCCTGCTGGCGCATCTTCAATCTGCGAACCATATTCTCCAGGTAAACGCCCTTCGCTATCTACGCGCTTAGAAATTTGCGTAATCACATCCATGCGGAAGCCGTCAATTCCGCGATCCATCCACCAATTCATCATCTTGTACACGGCAGCACGAACCGCAGGATTTTCCCAATTCAAATCTGGCTGCTTTGGCGAATACTGGTGGAAGTAATATTCGCCGCGCTTTGGATCGTAAGTCCACGCAGAACCGCCAAAATACGAGCCCCACTTATTTGGCTCAGCACCTGGCTCCCCAGGAACGCAACCTTTGCGCGCTGGTCTCCACCAATACCAATCCGCGTAGTCGCTAGAAGCATCTCTTGAAGCCTGGAACCAAGCGTGCTCGTCGGAAGTGTGATTTACTACTAAATCCATCACAATCTTAAGCCCGCGCTTGTGCGCTTCTGCCAGAAGCTCGTCCATATCTTCTAGAGTGCCAAAAAGCGGATCAATATCTTGATAATCGGAAATATCGTAGCCGTTATCGTCTTGCGGAGACTTGTAAACAGGACTAAGCCAAAGCACGTCAACACCTAAATCAGCCAAATAATCAAGACGCGAAGTAATGCCCTTCAAATCACCGATTCCGTCGCCGTTAGTATCTTGGAAGCTTCGCGGATAAATCTGATACACAACTGCATTCGCCCACCAAGGGTTTGGCGTAGCACCGTTTGTGCGCACGGATTCTGGCAAATTCGATCTGTCAAAAGTAGTCATACATTCCCCATTAATTTACGTCAATAAGTATTTTTATTACAGTTTTATTTATTACAAATAATTTTATTTATTTAATAGTATTTATGATTTTAGACTCTAAATTTTATCAGCATATTAGATGTTACGCGCGGATAATAAAAAGCGGCCCGTAGTAAAAACCACGAGCCGTGTCTCCTTTTCATTCATTGTACGAATTGTAGAATGCTCTCCAAATCACTGCTGATTATGCAATTTAAATGCAAGCTCCGCCAAATGAACTCCGTGCGTTAAGAACTCGTGCGTGCGGCACACGTAATCATTTTCTCGACCAAGCTTCGCAATATAGCCATTGATATAATCAACCTCTGTTTTTCGTCCACGACTCATATCTTGATACATAGAAGGATAGTGCAAAGGATTTGCCACTCGGCTCACGTAATCAATAGCCTCCAACTCCTGCTGACGCGTATTAACCATACGAATTCCTGCACGATCGCACACGTCGTACGCCTCGTCAATAAGTTGGCGAGCCATATCCATAGCTCCTGGGTAAGAAATAAACTGACCCATTTGAATCTGATACATTGTGCACAAAGTGTTAACTACGGAATTAAAAACTACCTTCGCCATGCAAGTACCCTTGAAATCTTCCGTAATAGTAGGATTCAAGCCAGCAGCTTTAAAATCATCTCGCATAGCAAGCTCAACATCGCTCACCTGCTCATTCAACGCGCACATATTCATTGTGCCAACGCCGACTTTACCAATAAAATCAACGTCGCCCGGGCCATTCAGCACGGTTGCAATCATTGCAGTACCACCGTAAATACGATCATCCGAGAAATACTGCTGAAGCTTTTCGAAATGACCCCAACCATTCATTGCAGCAAAAACAACTTGATGATCCTTAAACAAATGCTTGCAACGCTCCAACATTTGAGCAAGTTGCATCTGCTTCATAAACACAATCCACACATCTGGATCGCCGTCATAATCCTCAGGGGTATACATATTGATTGGCACAAGATGACGATTTTCATGATCTCGGCTCACCATTACGCCGCCTTGCTCGCGAACTTTATTCACATTTTCATCCCAGGCATCAATGAAATCAACATGAATGCCAGCCGTTTCCTGCAACAAAACGCCATAGCGATACCCCATAGCTCCAGAACCGATCATTGCATATTTCATGCCACTCATAGTGACACCTCCTTTTAGGTAAAAATGTGCTTAGGCGAAATTCGTACATACATGGAAATTCGTCGAAGCGACTATGAATATAGTAAAAAGCAGTAAAGCTGATTGTAGTGACTAAAATCAGCCAACTGCTTTTTGGTTTTTATAGCATATTACACAGTTTTTTGAGAATGTCAAAATTTTGTATTATTTAAAATGCAATTACCAACTAATAATGCTCACAAATATGCGTATATCGCAATCACCTACAACTCAGTCACTTAAACATTAAAAAATTGACGAATTTGTTCAACTGTGCCATAAGAAGCTTGAGCGCCAAAACCAGTAGCTGCATACGCAGAAACATAAGACGCTAACGCGGCAGCTTCGTCTAAACGCATATCTACAGACAAACAAGCTAATATTGTGCCCATAAAAGCATCACCGCAGCCAGTTGTATCAACAGCTTTAACGCTCTGAGGGGAAATCATGCATACGCAATCCTCTTTTGAATAATCCAACACTACAGAGCCTTTAGAGCCAAGAGTAACTACAGCTTCATCAAAGCCAAAATCATGCATAGCGTGAGCTACATGATTCCAATCAAAAGAATACCAATCGCCATCATCTGGCTCTTCAATATTCAAAAGTTGCGCCATCTCATGCTCGTTAACAAGCAAAATATCCGCAGAATCAATCAAATCTTTAGGCAACTTGTTTAAAAATGGCGAATCGTTAAGAAGCACTTTTACGCCATTTTCATGCGCTAGTTGTGCGCACATAGTTACAGTTTCTAAAGGACTTTCTAAACAAAGACCAAGAACTTTTGCGCTAGTAAGAGCGGATTTTACTAACGGCGATTGAATATACTCACAATCTACTAAAGAATTAGATCCTGGAGCATACACAATAGTATTTTCCCCACTATGCGCATCTACAGTAATCACAGTTGCGCCACTCTTTTTATTTTCCACGCGACGAACACAAGTTGTATCAACTCCGGAAGATTGCAAAGAATTTAGGAGAAAATCAGCATTGGAATCATTGCCAACTGCACCAAACATTTTAACGTGTGCACCGAGTTTTGCAGCCGATACAGCTTGATTACCAGATTTTCCACCTGGCAACACGCGAATCTCGTTTCCATTAATGGTTTCTCCTGGGTTAGGAAGACGATCTGCCACAATAGTGTAATCCGCATTCATAGAGCCGACTATTGCAATAGCGTTTGAATCCGCTTTATGTGATTCTTGCATATTCTCTTGCGTAACTTTTAAATCGTTTAAGCGGAACGACGCAATATTTTCTAATCCACTTAACGAATCAAGCTTACTATAACAATGCATTTTTCTCCTAAATCAGCAACTAATCTTTAATATTAAAAATTTATAAAAGAACACCACAATTTAGAAATTTAGAAAGGAACGCCACAGCGCAATAAAACGTTGGAATATGGCGTAGTTTCGCCTGTACGAATCACAAATTTTGCTTGTGAAACTAAAGCTTTAAAACCTTCATCGCCATCGTGTGGAACGTATGTTAGCGGCACGCCTAAGGATTCTTTTACCCACTCTTCTGGCTTTTTATTGCATGCTTCTTTAGCCATTATGCCTGATTCAAGTACCAAATCAGCTTTGATTGCATTCAGCACATCGCTAAATCGTGGAATTCCAAACACTAAAGCTAAATCTATTACTTCTACGCCTTGTGGAACTGGTAATCCGCAATCAGAAATAACAAATTGATCCTTATGCCTAAGCTTTGCCAGAGCAGCCGCTAATTGCGAGTTCAAGATGCCATGAGTTAACATTTTTCTCCTTATGATATTAAATTTTTACCTTGCATTAGTGACTATCAACAGTGATAATCGCATAATAGCAAATGCTCATCAAGCTTAAATGCTTGCTGTAATGATTGTTATAAGACTAAATATCTACTTATTTATATTTACTTATTTTAAATATTTACTTTTTATATATTTACAAATAATGCATCCAAAATAATGTGATATTAAAAAACAACAAATAGTGCGGCGTTGAAAACGATGACAACATACACGTTGCATATGCAATAAAATCGTATTAATTGTTACGCTTAGCATACAAGTCAACGATTTCAACGCCATATAAATGTTGTACTACTTTTTGTACACTTTTCACACTATTTGGTTTACTACTTTTTTGTACTACTTGATTTACTATTACTCGAAATCAGCTACATTCTTTGCTGTAACTGTTTTCACAGTAATTGGCTCAGTCTTTGGAACAGTTTGCTTCTTAATAGCTTTTACAGCTGCAGCAACGGCAGAACGCCCAAGCTCCTTTGGTTGCTGAGCAATAGTGCCAGCCATTGTTCCAGCCTTAATGGCCTTCATGCCATCGGCAGTACCATCGAAGCCAACTACTTTAACATCTTTACCAGCTTTAGCACCTAATGATTGGATTGCACCTAATGCCATCTCGTCATTCTCGGCGTAAATGCCAGCTGCGTTCGGATGAGATTGCAACAAGTTGGTTGCAACGTTCAACGCCTCAGCACGATCAAAGTTAGCAGTCTGCTCCGCAACAACCTTAATATTTGGATACTTCTTAATGCGATCCTTAAAACCTTTGCCACGATCTCGCGTAGAAGCAGCACCTGGGATGCCTTGCAAAATTAGAACTTCGCCCTTTTCTCCCATGCTCTTAGCGAGCGCATCGGCAGCTTGAGCACCTCCTGCCACGTTATCGGAGGCAATGTGAGAAGTAACTTTTTCGCCAGTTACGGAACGATCCACAGAAATCACAGGCATACCAGAGCTAAGAAGTGGCGCAACGGCTGGGCCAGCAGCATCGGAATCCACAGGATTTATAATTACTGCTTTAGCACCTTGAGATTGCGCGTTTTGAGCTTGATCTTGCTGCTTAGAAGAATCGTTCTGAGCATCTGAAACCTGTAAATCAACTCCCAGCTTCTTGGCTTCCGCTTGCGCACCATCACGCAAATCCACAAAGAATGGATTATTTAGCGTAGACACTAACAGCGCAACCTTGTCGCTAGAGCTTGCATTTCCACACGCACTCATGCTGAAAACAAGAGCCGATGCTGCTGCAACAGCACAAGCGAGCTTCATACCACGGCGCATAACTAGATAATTCATCATATCTCCTTTGACTATTGCCTTATTAATCGCAAATCACAATATTTAAAACATTATTTGCATAAATAAGGCTGATGTTTTTGCCATTTATTTACCATATTGTTAAATTGTTTTCAGTTATAATTTAAATTATTTTTATTAGATTTTTGTTAGATTTCTTATTATATTTTTGCTGCATTTAGGCATTGATGCTTGCCACCATTAAGTCAATACCTTTATAAACACCCCCCTTCTAAGCAAGGAGATCAAGTTTCTACGGATTATTAATATGTCTATTAATTGCTTAATATGCCTTATTTCAGTGAGTATCTTCCTTGCGTCGCAAAGTATCGAGGCTTACAGCAAACGCAATCACCAAGCCAATAACAACTTGCTGCCAGAAGGAAGAAACGTTCAAAATGTTCAAGCCATTACGAATAACAGCCAAAAGTATTGCGCCTACGAATGTGCCTGAAATCTTACCTTTGCCTCCAGAAAGCGATGCGCCACCAATAACCACAGACGCTATAGCATCCATCTCGTAACCGGTAGCTGCTTGAGGCTGAGCAGAATGCAAACGCCCTGCAATCACTAAACCAGCTACAGCAGCAAAAACACCAGAAAGAATAAACACCATAATTTGAGTTTTATGAATGTTTATGCCAGAAAGACGAGATGCTTCCATATTTCCGCCAACAGCATACATTGAACGACCTGTAGTAGTGAAGTTCAAGATTATTGCGGAAATAACGCCCATAATAATCATCATCACTATTGGCATAGGGATTCCGCATATTGTTGCTCCGAAGAAATTCACCATGCCCGAAGTGGAAATAGGACGACCATCCGAAACAACCAGCGTAAGTCCACGAGCCACAGACATCATTGCCAACGTGGCAATAAACGACGGCAGCTTAAGAAAAGCATTAGCAACGCCAGAAATTAAGCCAAAAACTGCACCTGTAGCTACACCAATAATAATAGTAAATATTGGAGGTAAGCCCATAGAAGCGCCAGTGTAAGCAACAAGCATGCTAGAAATCGCAGCAACTGCACCAACCGACAAATCAATTCCAGCGGAAACGATTACGAAAGTTTGACCAAATGCCAAAATTGCTACCGTAGCAGCTTGAATGCCAACGTTGAGAATATTTACACTTGTTAAAAATGCAGGCGTAGCGCAAGAAAGCGCTGCACACAAAATAATCAAACCAATAAGTGCACCATTACGAGATGCAAACTTTTTTAACGTTGGCAAAAATCCTTTGTCGTCTGCACCATACCCTAAACGGTGAGATTTTTCGCTCTTTGTAGCACTCATAACAAATACTCCTTTAACGAGTTTCCAACAGTTCACAGCACCTATTTGCGCTTTTCAAACTGCAGAACGCAATTTTTACGTTTTACAAGTAATCTTTCAATTTTTAATTTTTCAATATGACTTCACGCCATGTTGTTTATTGTTGTTTATCGTTATTTATTGCTATTTATTCCTATTTATCTGATTCACTAAGATGCGTTACAGCAAGTTCCATAACCTTTTCCTGCGTAGCCTCGCTAGCAGCAAGTTCTCCACTGATCTTGCCGTTTGACATTACGAGAATACGATCAGACATTCCTAGAACTTCAGGTAAATCTGATGAAGCCATAAGTACTGCTCCACCGTTTTCAACGATATTGTTAATAAGCTCATAGATTTCAACGCGAGCGCCAACATCAACGCCACGAGTAGGCTCATCCAAAAGCAGCACTTTTACGTTTGCCATAGACCACTTGCCAAATACGATTTTCTGCTGATTTCCACCAGAAAGCGAACCAGCAAGCTGATCAATATTTGCCATGCGAATACGCAATTTCTCTGCAGTTTCTTCTTCATGCACACGCTGACCTTTTAAATCTGCAAAACCAGCATGAGATGTAGGAATTAACGTAGAGATTCCAAGATTATCTGCAACAGATGCCTCCAAAATAAGACCTTGCACGCGACGATCTTCTGGCACTAATCCAAGACCTGCAGCAATGCTGCCAGCAATATTTGCTTTAGGAATCGCTTTTCCGTCTACTGAAACAGATCCCGAATCGTAAGTATCCGCTCCAAATATTGCACGAAGAACCTCAGTCCTACCAGCACCAACCAAGCCTGCAAGTCCAACGACTTCTCCAGCATGAACGCTAAAAGACACATCCTCAATAGCACCTTTTCGCGTTAATCCTTCTACTTTTAGCAATTCCTTGCCTTGATGCCTGTTTCCATGTGGGAACTGATTAGTTATATCGCGTCCAACCATTAACCTTACAAGTTCTTTTTCTGGAACATCTGCACTAACAGTGTCAACGTATTTTCCATCTCGAAGTACGGTTACTACATCTCCAACTCGCGCAATCTCATCCAAATGGTGAGAAATAAATACCATTCCAACATTTTTAGATTTCAAATCTGCAATAATGCTGAATAATTGTTCACACTCACGTTTTGTAAGTGCTGCTGTCGGTTCGTCAAGAATAAGAATAGATGCATGTTGCATAAGCGCTTTAGCAATTTCTACCATTTGTTGACGAGCCACTCCAAGCTCTCCCATTGGCCTATCTACATCTTCTTCTAAGCCAATAACTTGCAATGCCTCTTTTGCTTTAGATCGCATAGTTGCACGATCAACAAAACCAGCTTTGGTTGGTAGCATGCCAAGAAACAGATTTTCCATAATAGAAAGTTCAGGCACTAAATTTAACTCTTGGTGTATTACAGCAATACCTAATTTGCGCGCAGCATCTACATTAGGAATACGCACCGTTTTACCGTTAATCTCAATATGACCTTTATCTGGCTGATAAATGCCACTCATCATTTTAATAACAGTTGACTTGCCAGCACCATTTTCACCAAGTAGAACATGAACTTCACCTGGCTTTACTTTTACTGACACATTGTCAACTACAGTAGAATTACCGAATATTTTCGATACTCCTACTAATGACAGCTCCGTCATGTTTAGCCTCTTCCTTCGCTATAGCATCAATGCGCTCGCGAAATTACCATTGATTACGTCAAGTTATTGTTTGTTTAGTTACGTTTATATTGACTTGCGAATTGCGAATAAAACATTAAGTACAATGTGCAAAGTACAAAGTACGAACAATGTCCACTCAAACAATTAATACACATACAACAAAGTTACAGTGCAATAATCAGTTGAAATACTGATAGATAAACCATTAAGTAATGACGATATGTTTTGCAGCTTTTTATGAATCTATGCTCGCCCCAGCGATTCGCGAGGGATATACACAGTTTCTACACTCTGCGATTTAACGTCACCATTATTTTCAAGCATATCTAAAAATAGTGCAGCACTTATCTGGCCAATGCGTTGAACTTGCTGTGAAATCACAGAAATACGTGGAGTTGCTAGGCGAAACACTTCTACATCATCGAAAGAAATCAATGATATATCTTTGCCTATTACTAATCCTTCTTGAGCCATCACTTGCATTACTCGCAACGCATCTGGCGAATAGCCAATAATAAGAGCTTTCACTCCAACATTAATCATGCGATGCATTACGCTTGCACACGACGACTGGTCAAATCCTGTTGATTCTACGAATACATGCTCTTCGCCAAATATCTCTGAAGCCACGGTTCTAAATGCTTGCTCACGTTCTTGCAACGAAGGCGAAACAATAATCGGGCCAGAAATATAGCCAACTGAGTGAAAACCATGTTGCAGAACATCTAACAGCGCATCACGAATGCCCTTTGTTGGGTCTGAATCAACTACTGGTACGTGTTCTAAGCCGCCAGCTTGCGGTTCTACGTGGCGATCCATAAACAGCATAGGGAGTCGCTGCTCAATCAGCTTTCTCATAGCTTCAGTAACTTCACCCTGAGGAACTATAATCGCCCCATCAATACGTTGCGAAAGAATACTGGTTATAAATGAATCTTGACGAGATGCACTTTCAGATGATGTTCCTATAAATGCACAATAGCCTGCCTCAAACAATGAGTCTTGAACAGTGTAAGCGAGTTCGGCAAAATATGCGTTACGAATGTCTGGCACAAGCAGTCCTACTGTTTTTGTGCGTAACGATCGCATTGCTTGCGCGCGCGAATCTGGGATATAACCTAATTGAGCAACCGCACGCTCAACTTTTGCCTTGGTGTTTGCCGATATACGACCCGTGTTGTTTAATGCACGAGACACAGTTGACACTGATATTCCAGCATGTTGTGCAACATCGCGAATCGTAATATACGTCATAGCACCTCCCATCGGTAACACTATACAAAACTATACAAGTACAGCATTTAAGATTATTTACATTGCAATTTATATGCTCTGATTTTCTCTTGTATTCTATATTCTAAATTACGTTTTTTCATATACTCCTCTCTTTTGAGAGAATCACACTATGCATCTATGCATATGATGTTTTTACTAACCTCAATCTCACTAAGTAGCTTCATCAGCGCTGACCAAAGTCACCTATGAGATAACGTTTTCACACTCTTCTCGCTTCCGTAGCAAACCTTGTGCGGTAACGTTACCGCAACTATAACATTTAAAAAGCGCAATTGCAAGATAAAAATATTAAGAAATTTATATTATTAAAATAATTATTAGTAAAATAAAATAATTTAAAAATACGAGTAGATAAGATTAAATAAGACACAATAAAAGAAGACAAAACTAGACTATATTGAACAAGGCTAAACAAAGCTAGAAAAGACTTGAGTAAATCAAACCTACCTGCAATTCTTAAAAAAATCGCTTAGAATCTGAACACACTCCGATTCACAAACAGAACCAAAAACTTGCGGATGCGAGCCAACATGAGGATCTCGCAGAATATCCCAAACAGATCCACATGCGCCAAGTTTTGAATCCCATGCGCCAAAAATAACACGTTTTATATGCGTTTGTAAAATCGCCCCAGCGCACATAGGGCAAGGCTCCAAAGTAACAACAAGCGCACAATCGCTAAGATTCCAAGACTTGCGAGATACTGCCGCCTGCCTAATCGCAAGAATTTCTGCATGAGAAAGAGGATCCGCGTCTCGCTCGCGAAGATTAGAGCCGCGGCCAATAATCACACCAGAACCATCTACAACAACAGCGCCAACTGGAACCTCTCCACAATCGGAAGCAACTTGCGCAAGTCGCAATGCCTCTTGCATTAGCGGAACATATTCGCGCGCGCACAAAGTCACATTAGCCCCGAAGAAATATTGTGCAAAGCAAACCAAGAGCGAATATCGCCAAGTTCTTCCATGTGAACTGCATGGTCAAGCCCTCGGTAACGCTTCTCTTCCAACCACGTATGTTCCTCAAGCCAGGCTGCAGCCGCCGAAAACTCGTAAGGAGCAATAACAGCATCATCCAAACCATAACCAAAGAAAACAGGCGTATTAAGATCTGCAAGAACATCATCATTAAGAGAAATATCCTTGGCAATATTAGGAGCTACAAAGCCAGAAAGCGCAACGGCTGCACGATAACGTTCAGGGTTAAGCCTGAGAATATGAACAGCAAGAGCCGCACCCTGCGAAAAACCAAATGGCACAACAGCGCGATCTTCAGGAACGTTCGCAGCAACCCACTCGTCAATTGCAGCAGCTGCAGCATACATATCTCGATCTAAGTCATCTCCCTGAGGAACAGCATCATGGAACCAGCTGTAAGCGCCTTGATCTAATCGAAGCGGAGCGCGCAAAGAAATCGCATCATTATAAGGGGCAACAACGCGCAGCAAATCAAGCAAATCATCCTCATTGGAACCCCACCCGTGCAGAAGCAAAAGAAGAGGTCTTGTAGCGTAAGCCGACGCTTCTCCGCGAGAATACTTAGCAGCGTTTACATGTAAATCTTCGCCGAATCTGCCTGGAACAACACTAGATTCGCGACCAGCATGTAGACCATTTGAAGCGCTTGCAGCAGAATCCTCACTGCCAAAATCGCCATTATTGTCGTTATTGTCAAACTCGCCGTTGTCGAACTCATCTGAGATCACACCGTTATGATTAGTCATATCTACAGCATACGGCACAGCTTTGGCATTTATAACCCTTGTAATCCGAACACTGCGCTAAACGCATAAACGCTACATAAAAATTTAACCCCGACCGTTTAAGTCGGGGTTTAAATTAAAGGAAAAAATATGAATAAGCTTTCGTGAATTACTTTTTAAGTTTTTCACTAATATTATGAAAACACATAATCCTTAGTGCTGCTAGTACGTTAGCTGATAAGTTCCTGAAAGTTTACTACTTTTCCCCTGATTTTTCTTGATATTCGTTGCTAATCTTACAAATTTAGACTTTCAAATCTAGATTTTCAACTCTAATCTTATAATCTTATAAATTTAATCTTCCAAATTTGCGCGATAGAAGTTCTCATAAGACCTAGATGGTGTTGGACCACGCTGACCTTGATAGTGAGATCCATTAACAGAAGACCCGTAAGGATTTTCGCAAGGAGAACTCAGCTTGAAGAAGCACATTTGACCAATCTTCATACCTGGCCACAATTTAACTGGCAGAGTGCTAACATTTGAAAGCTCCAAAGTAATGTGGCCTTCAAAACCTGGGTCAATAAACCCAGCTGTGGAATGAGTTAAAATTCCAAGACGGCCAAGCGAACTTTTGCCTTCTAAGCGCGCAGCAATTGTGGAATCCAACTTCACATACTCCCAAGTGGATCCAAGCGCAAACTCGCCAGGATGCAAAATCCAAGGTTCATCAGGGGCAACCGCAAACTGCTCAGTCAACTCCCCCTGATTTTCTGCAGGATCCACGTAGGTGTAAGCGTGATTATTGAACAATCGGAAGAATCGGTCGAGCCGCACATCAATCGACGCAGGCTGGACCATTTGTGGGGTCCATGGGGTCAAATCAATATGACCCTCGTCATGAGCTTTGAGAATGTCGCGATCAGACAACAGCATAACGTCAAATCTCCTTGCGATAAAACCGCGTAAAACAAACACTTAAATACACTAATATGCCAAGTGTAGCGCGTGCCGCGGTCGAAAATATTAGGCAGAAATTGCAACAGAAGATGCAGCTTTGCGCTTAGCAATAAATCGCAAAACGCACTTTCTTAACTCCGAAGCAATAAGCACAACCATTGAAAGCCCAAGGCACTCCACCCACTCCATAAAGTCGAGCGGAACTGTGCCAAACGGGCCATTAAGGAATGGTATATAAATTACAGCAAGCTGCAACACTACGGAAACTGCGATTGCACCCCAAAGCCAACGATTTGCGAACAAGCCAACAAACACGCTTTGCAAATGCGAGCGAGATGCAAGAGCATTAAGCATTTGAGCAAACACAAGAATAGTGAAGCCCATTGTGCGCGCGTGAGTCATTTGAGAAGCATGAGTTAAAACAGTTGTGGAGCGGTCTGTAAACAATCCGCCAGCCAAATGCATGTCCATGCCAATCAGCGTTATAGCTGCCATAATCACACCAATAAACACAATGTCTCCCCACATTGGCTTATCGATAACGCTATCCGTAAGCCTTCGCGGACGCCTATTCATAACATCATCCGTTTGTGGATCAACGCCCATTGCGAGCGCAGGAGCAGCGTCCGTAAGCAAATTAATCCACAAAAGCTGAGTTGCCAGCAAAGGCAAAGTTACGCCAACAGAATTTGGCTGCGTAATTCCCAAAGCGCCAGCAAACACTACGCCACCAAACACGGTGAACACTTCGCCAACGTTGGAGCTAAGTAAGTATCGCAAGAATTTACGAATATTGTCGAAAATTCCGCGACCTTCGCGCACTGCTGCAACGATTGTGGAGAAGTTGTCGTCTGCCAAAATCATCTTGGCAGATTCTTTAGTGACTTCCGTACCCGTAATGCCCATTGCAACGCCAATATCTGCCGACTTTACGGCAGGAGCATCGTTTACGCCGTCGCCAGTCATAGCAACAATATTGCCTTGCCTTTGTAGCGAGGAAACAATAGCAAGCTTGTGTTCTGGAGCTACTCGCGCATACACGCTCACTTTGCTAATCGCATCGTCGAAAGCAATATTGTCGTCATCCCTAGAAAGCAACTCGTCAAGCTCATCGCCTGTAAGCGCATGCTCATCTTTTCCAATAATGCCAAGGTCGCGAGCGATTCGAGCAGCAGTAAGCGGGTGATCGCCAGTAATCATAACAGTTCTGATTCCAGCACGATGCGCTTGAGCAACGCTATCTCGAACTTCGATTCTAGGAGGATCAATAATCGCAACCATGCCGTTCCAAATCAAATCAGACTCCAAAACATCACTTTGTTCAGCAACATCTGCGATTTGGCCGGCAGCGTTAGAAACCATGCCGTCAACTTTAGCTAAACTATCTACGCCAAGCGGTCTATACGCCATTGCAAGCGTGCGATACGCTTCGCCAGAGAGCTTTTCCACATTTGCAAGAATCTCTTCGCGATCGCCATCTGTAAGCGGACGAACAGCGCCAGCCACTGCGATTCGCGTGCAATAAGAAAGCAAAACATCTGGAGCGCCTTTAGCGCAAACAATAAGATTCCCAGAATCCGACCCGTCTTTAACAACAACAGACATGCGTTTGCGCTCAGAAGTAAACGGCACTTCCGCAACGCGACTAAGATGCGCGTAACGCTTGTCCGCCTTGGTTTTGCGCGCCGCAACAATAAGCGAAACCTCGGTAGGGTCGCCAACTGGCTGCCATGCGTCAGACGATTCATTATGGTGCAAGTCGCCATCGTTTGCTAAATACCCAGATCCGAGCGCGCCAATCACCTCTGTTGCTAGAGCTGGAGGAACCGCCAAATCCGCATCTAAAGAATCCAGCAAAACCATTCGTCCCTCTGGCTTATACCCACTACCTGTAAGCTGTACTTGGCCGCTAGGCGTTATAACACGCTCAACAGTCATCTCGTTTCGAGTTAAAGTACCAGTTTTGTCGGAGCAAATAACAGATGCGGAGCCAAGAGTTTCTACAGACGAAAGCTTTTTAACAACAGCATGATGCTTTACCATGCGCTGAACTCCCAAAGCAAGAACAACCGTTAAAATAGCAGCCAAGCCTTCTGGAACAGCAGCAACAGCAAGAGAAACAGAAAGAAGCAAAGAATCTATAACGTCTTCAATAGTGCGGAATCCTTCAAGAGCCCACATAGACGCAAGCACAACGGCTGCAATAATACACACTGCGATTCCAAGAACCTTAGATACGCGAACCATCTCCTTCTC
Source organism: Gardnerella sp. DNF00476 (assembly GCF_049262735.1). Classification (NCBI taxonomy): domain Bacteria; kingdom Bacillati; phylum Actinomycetota; class Actinomycetes; order Bifidobacteriales; family Bifidobacteriaceae; genus Gardnerella; species Gardnerella sp. DNF00476. The sequence continues at coordinate 814,581 of NZ_CP058401.1, read as the reverse complement.
GAGAGGAGTGGCTTCTTCTTGCGCGCTAGAAAGCATATCTGCGATTTTTCCAACCTGAGTTTTCATGCCAGTAGAAGTGACTATTGCGCGACCAGTGCCTTGCGTTACGGCAGTGCCATTAAACACCATGTTTGTGCGGTCTGCCAAAGATTTTGGCGAAGCTAGAGTTTCTGGACGCTTGCTAACAGCAACAGATTCTCCTGTAAGGCTTGCTTCCGCAACGCGCAAAGAAGCGGCTGCAATAAGCCTTGCGTCTGCAGAAACAGCATCGCCTTCGCCGAGAACCAAAATATCTCCAGGCACAACATCCGCCGTATCTATGCGCATAACTCGCCCATCTCTAAGAACAGACGTTTGCGGAGCGCTCATTTTTGCCAGCGCTTCAACTGCTTCTTGCGCGCGCGACTCTTGAATATAGCCCAAAACTGCGTTTGCTATAAGAATCACGATTATAACTATTGAGTCAAACGGCAGAACTTCGCCGCCACTTTCGCCACCATGTTGTGCGCGCTCAACAAACCATGCGATTGCGGAAATAATAGTAGCCGCTATAAGCAAGTAAACAAGCGGATCTTTAAACTGTTCTAGGAATCTCTTCCACGCTGGTGTTTTAGGAGCGCTAGCTAAAACGTTCGGGCCAAATTGCGCGAGCCTTTTAGCCGCCTCATCACTACTTAAACCCGTAGAAACGTTTACATTAAGCGAATTTGCAACATTTTGCACGTCTTGCAATGACGGATCTTTGGATTGATCGCTTTGATCAACCATATTTTCCCCCTTGGGAGCGCCGCGGAGTAGTCAATAATCAAAATTTTTACGCAAAGTTGACTCAAAATCTTGATTATTGCGCGGTTGTGGATTATTGCAATAACAATAATTAAGTACCGTTCTATTATGCCACATAAAGCGCCAAATACTAATGCCTCGCTAATGCAGCACCAAAGCATCGTCAATGCCTCGGGGGCATGTGAAAATAAGAATATGGCTATGAAAAAAGGACCGACCAAGGGGTCGGGTGGAAAACATCGTAATGCATTGCGCGGCAAGGGACCTACTCCTAAAGCAGAGGACCGCGTGTATCATAAGGCTTATTTCGCTAAAAAGGCTGCGATTAAGCGCACGTTTGCAGATCCGCGTTTGGCAGCTAGACGCAGAGTAGATAAGTTGGGCACAGATAGCGACGAGTTGGTAATTGGGCGAAATGCAGCTCTTGAAGCTTTGCGCGTAGGCGTTCCTAGCACGCAACTTTATGTTGCAAATCGCATTGAGCATGACGATCGCACGCGCGAAATCGTTAAGCTTGCTGGCATGCAAGGCTTGCGACTTTTGGAAGCGGATCGCTTGGAAATGGATCGCATTGCTCACAGCACCAATCATCAAGGCATTATATTAAAAGTGCAGCCTTATCAATACTATTCGCTGCAAGAGCTTGTTGATCGCGCAGAAAAGAAGTCTCGCGCTATGGAGGCGGCGGATTCTGCAGCCGCTCGCATTAACGCACGCCCATTGTTTATAGCACTAGATGGAGTTACCGATCCACAAAATCTTGGTGCTGTTATTCGATCCGCAGCCGCTTTTGGCGCAAATGGCGTAATTTTGCCAGAGCGCAGAAGCGCATCTGTTACAGCTGCCGCTTGGAAGGTTTCTGCAGGCGCAGCAGCACATTTGCCTGTTGCTCGCGTTGTGAATTTAAACAAGGCGATTCAAGGTTTGCGCGAGCGCGGATGGTATGCGATTGGTCTTGACGGTGGCGGCGACAAGCTTGTTGGCGAGACTGGTTTTGAAACCGATCCGCTTGTCGTAGTTCTTGGAAGCGAGGGCAAGGGCATGAGTCGCCTAACGCGTGAAGCTTGCGATGCTATTGCTGGAATCCCAATTTCTAGCGCTGTCGAATCGCTTAACGCATCCGTTGCAGCTGGAATCAGCTTGTATGCTGTTGCTAACGCTCGCAGGCTTGCCGCCTTGAGTCAAAATTAGTAATTAGCATTGCGAATTAAGAGTTAACACTCATGCGGATTTTTAAGCCACGCAATTTACAAGATTCACATAACGCGCGCACATTGGCTTTATTATTAGCTTTTGTTTTATACATTGCGATTATTGCAATCGTAATGTGTTTCCACGAACCTTGGTTTGACGAAGCTCAAAGCTGGCTGATTGCGCGCGACTCGTCGCTTGCAGACATTATTAGCGTTAGACCCCATTACGAGGGTCACCCTCCTTTTTGGAATCTTTTGCTTGCGATTGCAGCTAAAAATAGCGTTCCATACGAGTTTGGAATTAAGGGTATTCAACTGGTTTGCGCAAGCCTACTGGGTGCGTGGCTTATTTTTAAGTCGCCTTTTAAAAGCGCAAGCAGCCTTGCAACTTTTCTTATTCCGTTTACTTATTTTGCTTGCTTCCAGTACGGTGTTACATCGCGACCATACGCTTTGCTTTGCTTAAGCTTGCTAGTAGCGGCACATTATTGGAATAGTGCGGATTCTAAGACTTCTAGCGCTTGCAAACTTGCGATTAGTCTTATGTTTATGTGCTTGCTTAGCGTGTACGGGATTGCATTTGCTGCAGGCTTTACAATTGCTTGGATTTGGCGAGTTTTTAGCAAGAATATTAGCAAAACTCTTAATTTTAGCTCCATTCTTCACGCAATTAAAGCAACAATCGCATCAAATTGGGCGCGACTTATATCTTGGGGATTAATCGCCATTTTTGGCGCTGCAAACCTTGCTCTTGCATGGCCAGCAAAAAACGCATTCGCCACTCGCGCAACGATTGATGGCAATTCAACAATTGCAAAATGCTTCGCTTTTATATTCGTAATGCCTTCCGAAAGCATGTTTACAAGCTTTTATGGCGATATTTCAATGCGAAGAATGCCTTTTGACTTTTTGCCGATTACAATATGCACAATTTTTAGTCTTGTGATTTGGGCATTTGCAATTAAAATCGCCAAGCGCAGAAAACTCCTTGCGGTTCTTGTAATCCCTTATCTCGTTCTTACAATCGTAGCTGTTCGCTATTTTACGCTTCACCACGCAGGTCTAATCTTTGTGTTTCTGCTAAGCATACTTTGGATTAGTCACATCAAAGAGCCGCTTAGTACAAAAGATATTCCTGCGATTTTTATTAAAGTCGCCATTTTTACAAAATCTGCACTAGCTAAAATAAAGCCGACTAATCTTTATCAAAATAAAACAAAAATTACCGAAAACAAAGCTTTTAAAATCAACCTACTAATATCAATAATCCTTGCACCAAGCCTAATTTGGAACGCGTTTGCTTGCGTAAACGACATTCTGTTTGACTATTCGCCTTCTAGAGCTGTAGCACAATACATATCTAGTAATCACTTGCAAAATAAGCGTTTTGTAGCATCTTGGCTCCATAACGACGAGCAGGTTGACGAAAGTGGAAAAGTTATTTCTCACGAAGAAAACGACACTCACCAATATTCGTGGCTTTTAATAGGCGCAAACCCTTATTTTTCTAAAAATCTTATAGATTGCGCTTACAAAAACAAGACTTTTATAACGAATGAAAGCCCTACTGCAAGCCAGCAAGCACAAGAGTTGACGGATTGTGCTGCAAAGGGCGAGCCAGAATTTTTTGTTAGCGAATCCAGCCAGCCGTGGTACTACTTCTTGGCTTTAAACTACAACATTTCGCATTACAATGCGCACGCTGTTTCCAACGTTAAAACGTCTTGGAAAGCTTGGGTTTATGAAAGCACTGCCACTATTTACGAGCGCAAAGCACACATAAAATAGGCAAAAACAATTGTTTCGCAATCGCTAAAGCAGCTCAATCTTTGGATGCTCGGCTCTAAACTCGTTTGTATGCGAATCGCTAGCATACCCAAGCGCAAATCCAGTTAAAAGCTCCATGTTTTCTGGAACATCAAACTCCGCGTCTAGCGGATCTCGCCAAGTAGCCAAAACTCCAAGCGGACAAGAGTCAACGCCTAAATCTTTAGCAGCAAGAAACAGCGTTTGTAGCATAAGACCTGCATCCATTGCAGCAAATGGCATAAAATCGCGTCTAGCTAAAACAAAGCCAATAACGGGTGCTCCAAAAGCTTCGAAATTTCTGCGCGTATGGGCGTTCCTGGCTGCAAAATCGTGCCTTTCGATTCCTAAATGCGAATATAACGCTAGACCGAGTTTAGCGCTTCGCTGCTTTAAATCGTCGGGGTACGGCTTTGCAACAGGAACGTCGCCATTAGGCGCTGACTCTTGAGCAAACTGAGCGCGCTCAGATTCGCTCAAACTCTTATCTTTGGCTTTAAGCATTGCATTGCACTTATCTAAATAAGCTTTCACAATGCGATCTTTTTTGCTGCCTTGTGCAATCGCAAGCGCATAAGCTCTTGTGTTGCTCCAGCTTGGCGCAAGAGAAGCGGTGTGCAATATTGACTCTAAAACGTTTTGCTCAATCGGCTTGTTTAAAAAGTCGCGTGCAGAAAACCGCTCCGATGCAAGTTGGCCAAAATCTTTGTAAGTCATGCTATCAGTTTACCAGAAACCGAATGGGTCAAAAATGCCACCATCGTCAGAATCGTCGTCTCCGCCTCGAGGGAGTTGATCCAAAGGATCATCATCTCCATCTGAAGAATCGCCTCCATTGTTGTTCTGGCTCTTCTTATCGGAAGAATCAGGCTTTTTACTTCCGCGCTTCCTCAAGGATCGAGGGTCTTGACGAGTTGCGCCATTAACAGCAGCTTCTTCTTGGTTAAACTTGACTGTTAGATTGACAGTTCCGTTACCACGAACAACTGTTATTGTTGCCTTATCTCCCAAAGCGGTAGCGCGCACAAATCCCAAAAGCGAATAATTGCTTGTCACAGGCTTTCCATTAAACGCCACGATTGTATCTCCAGCACGCATTCCGCCTTTTGCTGCAGGAGCGCCAGGAGTTACAGACGCCACTTGAGCGCCGCCGCGCGTAATGTTATTTTGCGTTACGTTCACGCTTTTAACCATAATTCCAAGAGCAACGTGTTTTACAGAACCATTCTTAATAATCTCGTTTACTACGCGCTTAACAAGATTAGACGGAATAGCAAATCCAATTCCAATAGACCCTGCTGTGCCGCCTCTAGCAGAAGTTGCGGCAATAGAAGAATTAATACCGATTACTTTTCCAGCAGCATCAAAAGTTGGTCCGCCAGAATTACCAGGATTGATTGCAGCGTCAATTTGCACAGCATTTGTTACGATTTCCGAACGACTCTGATCATCCATAACGGAAACTGGGCGATTAAGCGCGGAAACAATGCCTGTTGTAGCAGTATCGTCGTAACCAAGAGGATTTCCAATTGCCATCACAGGTTCTCCAACAGCAAGAGCATCAGAATCAGCAAACTCAACTGGTTTTACGTTACTTGGTAAACCGTCTACTTTAAGCACAGCCAAATCGGTAGTTTTATCGGTTCCAACAAGCTTTGCCTTGTAAATCTGGCCATTAGATAGCGTTACTTGCAGCTGTTGCATTCCAGCAATAACGTGATTGTTTGTAACAACATGACCTTGCTTGTCGATTATTGCCCCAGAGCCTTTGCTCATATTCTTGTCATTGCGCGCCTGAATAGACACAACTCCGCCAGAAACGTTTTTAGCAACCGAACGCCAATCTGGAGATTGACCACCTTTTACTACTGCTGTTCCTTTTGAAGATGATTGTGTACCTACATCTGCAAGCGTTCCCGAACCTGGAATAGAAATTAGTCCTTGAGTGATAGCGAATGACATTACAACAACGCATACCACTGCAGAAATAATTGACGACACAATCGCCACTGTTATATTTGAGTTTTCTCTGGACTCTTTTCTAGCGCCACGCTTTTTGTACACTACATGTGGACCCTGATTTGGATTCTGATTTGAACCCTGATTTACGACCTGTACTTCGCCATGAACTGCATCATCCTGATTATCGCCAGCATCGCCATCAGCAGCATCATCACTCAAATCATAAGGATTCCCAAATCTAGAATTTTTAATATTGCCGCTATAGGGATCACCATAAGGCAAGAATGGATTATCCAAATTGTCATCCGAACGCGCATAATCTCCGTTAACTGTGTTTCTTGACGATTCTTCACCATCATTAGCAGTAGAGTCGCCAGCAACCGAAGAGTTTGCAGAATTATTTTCATCACTTCCGTCGCCAGTATTAACAGGACCATATGCACCATATTCCGGAGCAGGACGATAAATCTGAGGTTCACCCTGACTAGTCTGCTTAGTCTCCTCCGTCTGTGACTGTCCTTGTGAAGACTGCTCAGATTGCACTTCACTAGAATCATAGGCCTTAGAATCATAAATATCGTCAGCCATTAATCCTCCTTAAATCTTTTAACACAACATACTCTAATCTGATTACACGCATTCATACAAGTTAATATGAGATTTTTACGCGCTTTAATCTTTCTACACGCAAATAAAGCGTAAGTTAAAATCTAAGATTTAATTTTCTTACAATATGAGTTAAACGTTTTGCTCTTAAAATTACCTGAATATTTAGCCATATAATGCCGTATAAATACCATATAGTTACCGTATGAATACCGTAAAATTAGCTAGCGGTTTTTATAGAAAATACATAAACACGTAAAATTTAACGAACGGTTGCTGACGACTTTTCCGCGTACAATGCCACAACTTATGCGCATATCGTCATGCCTTCTAATAGAGTAAAAGGTATGACTAATCTTATTGAACACCCACGCGGAGCAGAGCCTGGTAAGCCTGGAGATCGCAGCGAATTCTCGTTTACAACAAAAACGCGTTTGGAAAATACGGCGGACGGCAAGGGAAAAGATGGAGCTAGATACGGGCGAACTGGCGTGATTCGCACGCCTCACGGAGATATTCACACGCCTGCTTTTGTGCCTGTTGCAACTCAAGCCGCAATGAAGGCCGTGCTGCCAGAGTCAATAAAAGACTTGGGCGGCCAATGCATGCTTTCTAACGCATTCCACTTATATGAGCGCCCTGGCGAAGACATTTTAGACGAAGCTGGCGGTCTTGCAAAGTTTATGAACTGGGATGGCCCAACTTTTACGGATTCTGGCGGATTCCAAGTGCTTTCGCTTGGCGCTGGTTTTAAGAAAACTCTTGCAATGGACGTTACAGGCATGAAGTCCGACGATGTTATTGCAGAAGGTAAAGAGCGTATGGCATTCGTTGACGAGGATGGCGTAACGTTTAAGTCCCCTCTAAACGGCTCAATTCACCGATTTAGCGCAGAAATCTCAATGGGTATTCAACACAAGCTTGGCGCGGATATTATGTTTGCTTTCGATGAGCTTACAACTTTGATGAATACTCGTCGATATCAAGAAGAGTCGGTTGAGCGCACTTTCCGCTGGGCTAAGCGTTGTGTTGCCGAACACAAGCGATTAACCGAGGCGCGATTAGGAAAGCCGTATCAGGCGTTGTATGGCGTTGTTCAGGGAGCGAATTACGAGGATTTGCGTAGGCACGCGGCAGAGCAGATTGCTTCGCTCGACTTTGATGGCGTCGGAATTGGTGGAGCAATTGAAAAGCGCATTATTGGAGACACTTGCGCTTGGATCTGCGATGCTATGCCAGAAAATCGCCCTCGCCACGTGCTTGGAATTGCTGCAGTTGACGACATTTTTGCTTGCGTAGAAAACGGCGGAGATACGTTTGATTGCGTTGCCCCTGCGCGATGCGGCCGAAACGGCGCGATTTTTACTCGCCACGGACGATACAACGTAAAGCGCGCCGAATTTAAGCACGATCAGGGACCGCTTGAAGCTGGATGCGATTGCTACACTTGCACGCATTATTCGCGCATGTATGTTAGCCATTTACTGCGCGCTAAAGAGATGAACGGATACACGCTTGCTACGATTCACAACGAGCGATTCTTTGTTAAGCTTCTAGACGACATTCGCGCGTCGATTGACGGCGGATATTTTGAAGAGTTCCGCGATGAATCGCTTGCGCACTACTACGAAAATGGCTCGCGCGGATAATTTCTCTGGAGTTACACGGTTTCCTACTTAACGTTGCGAGAGGGCTGGGTGTTTCTGCGTTCGCGCGGTCTAAGCGCGCTCACGCCTTCGCTTGCGTTGAAAGCACACTGTGCTTTCAACTTTGAGCAAGCTCAGCGCTCCGAATTGCCTTCTCGCGCTACGCTCTAAGCTCGAAGGCAGGTCGTCGCGCAACACACTAGGTGTATATTTGCTAAACGTCTGCAAATATGGTAGCTTTGTGGTCTGTATGCGAACGTGGCGGAATGGTAGACGCGCTGTCTTCAGGTGGCAGTGAGTGTATACTCGTGCGGGTTCAAGTCCCGCCGTTCGCACTCTTTAAGAACGTTGATTTTTCAACGTTCTTTTTTATTTTGCGACATCATCTTACAACAGTTGCGCGTTTGCTTAAAAATATGTGATAGACTAAATGAGTAGATGTCGTAAGACGTCAGACGTGTTAAAACATAGTGGTTTTAATTTTTACGGTCATGGAGGACTAAAAATGGAACGTCGTTCAACGAAGACGACGAGCCTTATTGAAGATATCGCGGATATCAAAGGTTCGAAGCAGACGCGATTCAGCCATGCCACAATAAAAATTACGCCATCTAGCGAAAACGCATCGAGCATCAATCGTAAAGATAAAAACGAGGAAATAAATCAGAACGAAGGAATAATAGGGTTTAAATTTGTAGCAAATTCGGATTGTGATTTATTAGATATTAAGCCCGCGCAAAAGTCGGAAGCTTCTGCACAACAAGAGCACACAACTCCAATAATAAAAATAAGTATTAAAGAAGACGCTCCCCTGCTTAGTGCACAAAATCTTTTAGAAGATAGCGCCGACGCAAACGGTGCGAAAGAAATTGCACTACAAATGGAAGATGCGCTAGGCGCATGCGACGGGCGCGAACACGATTTTGCAATAACGTACGGAAGTTTTGGAAGCCGATTCTATTTAGACGGATACCAATGCTTTGCGAGCGCAACGAATCTTGGGCCGCAAAGAGTGAGCGAAAAAGCGGCCGAAGTGTGTGCAGCGCAGGCAGAATCTTCGCAAATCTACGACTTTTACTACTCAAACCACTTGCCAAATCCAGAAGAAATCGCAAATTCGTCCACTCAAGCACAGCCAGACATATGGTTTGCAGGACCTACGATTTGCGCAAGAGACATAAAACGCGTATCTTGCAAGTCAAGCGGAACTTTGCACATTCAATTTAGATTGCGAGGCCCTGGCCAACATGGAGTGCTTTTTGCTGCTGGAACTGTTGGAGCAAACACTAATCTAGAATCTAGCGAAAAAATAAGCGTGTACGCAGGACCAGAAGGCATAAAAATCACGCTAATCGACAGCGAAACGTGCGTAAAAAGCGTAATCGAAACAGCCGCAAGCGTTGACGACGGCGAATGGCACGACTTGATTATTCGCGCAAGTCGCGGAGCAACCGACATTTACGTAGACGGATACAGCCAGTCGCACAACATAGGACAATTCTGGTTTGCAAACATACCAGAATTAAACGCAGTGAGTATAGGCGAAGACTTGCGCGGAGTGCGATTAATGGGCGAAGCTAGAACAGGCGGAATCTACTTTAGCGCGCTAACCGAAGGACAAATCCAAAGAATATCAAGAGTAAAGCCGCTTGTAACAACTGCACTATTTGACACGGGATATGCGGGCTCTCGCAGCTACAGAATACCGTCTCTTGTAAAAACGCGCATGGGAACGCTAATCGCAGGAGCAGACCAGCGAACAAGCGTTTCAAACGACGCTCCAAACCACATAAACTTTGTGATTCGCAGATCCACAGATGGCGGAAAAACGTGGAAGCCTTTACAAACCGTAATCAACATGCCTGGCAAAAACCTTGGAAAACTGGGCGCGAGCGCAATCGACTCCTGCCCCATTTTAGATCCAGCGGGAAAAAGCGAAAGAATTAACGTATTAATAGACCTTAATCCTGGCGGAATTGGGCTAACAAATTGCAAAACCGCTGTAGGCGTAGACGCGTGCGGAAGGATCAAGCTAATAGACCGCTTAGGCGGCAACTACGCGGCGGCAATGGACGCAAGCGCGGCCGTAAAATTGCCATGCGATTCTAGCGAAAAAGAATGCGCAACAAAGTGGCTAGTTTTCCCAGACGGAAGCATAAAAAATTGCGATTCGCACAATGACTTACGCAATAACTCGCACAGTAATCAAACTTGCGACAGTTCCACGTGGAACATATGGAAATCGCAAGAAATTGCGAGCGAAAGTCAGCCATTATTTGCCGAAAAAACGTGTTATATAGCTCAAATCTACTCGGACGACGACGGCAAAACATGGAGTGCGCCACGCTTAATCGATCACATGGTTAAGGAGCCATGGATGAGCTTCGCTGGAGTATGCCCAGGGAACGGAATAGTTATTAGACAAAGCGAGAAACATTACGGCAGAATACTCGTGCCATTCTATTGCAGTGGTCAAAGCAAATCACACTATTCTTCGGGAGCGCTTATTTCGGACGACGACGGAAAAACATGGAGCCGAGGCAAAATGATTAACGAAGGGCGATTAATCAACGGAAAAATCGTAGATCCTATAACAATGCAAGACGACGATGCAACAAGCTCCGAAACCGTGTTTGTTGAGCGCAAAAATGGCGATATTCTGGCTTTCTTCCGCAATCAAAATCGCTCGGGATGTGTAGGCAAAGCCATTAGTCATGATTGCGGAGAAACTTGGAGCGAGCTAATTTTTGACACAAGTTTGCCAGAGATATTCAGCCAGCCGAGCGCAACCTGTTTTAACAGCGAAAATGCAGAAAACGCAGACTGTATAGCGTTTGCAAACGCAAGCCAAATGATGCCTTATCGCGGTCGCGGAGTTGTGAGATTTAGCTACGACGGCGGAAAAACATGGGCAAAAAACGTGTGCATAAACCCATTCCACCACGTTTATCAATGCCTTAGCTCTAGCAATAAACGAACTTTGCAACTACTGTGGGAAAGAGAGACTACTGGAATTTATATAACGGCAATAGATTCCAATCTTTGGAAGCAGGATAATTTACAAATAGATTTTAAAAGCAATGCAAAAAGTTTAAACAATACAGACTTAGATTGTATAAAAAATAAAATAAACACAAGTGAAAAAATGAAAGATTTAGAAGAAGGAAGCCTTACGCGAACTGAAAGGAGCCAACATGGAAGAGACATTTAGCAGCCATGAAGACGACGAGATGACAACACTAGATCGTTTATCTTTCTTACAGGCAAGCTCAAACTCAAACTCCGCTCCAATCACAGCCAGAAAACGCTGCGATGAAACAATGGATGCAATCAGGTCGCTTATCTTAAGAGAACGCTTGCAGCCAAAAGATATGCTGCCAACAGAACCAATGCTTTGCAACTTGATTGGTGCATCAAGGTCATCTGTGCGCGAGGCGATTCGCAAGCTGGAAGCGCTTAATATTGTGGAAGTTAAGCAAGGGAAAGGCATGTTTGTTGGCTCATTATCGCTTGACCCAATGGTGGAAACACTTGCATTCCGCTCTTTAATCTCAATAAATAAGAATTTTGAAGATTTAAGCGATGTTGTAGAAATGCGAAAATTCCTAGACCTTGGATGCGCGGATAAGGTGGTTGAGTCACTTAAAGGAACACAGCAGCCAGAATTGGAGGCGCTTTCGGAAATAATGACTAAAGAAGCACATGCTGGAAAAACGTTCTTGGAACAAGACATTGCTTTCCACACTGGTATTTTGCGCGCGGTAAACAATACGATTGCAGAGCAATTCGTGCGATGCTTGTGGCTTGTGCATATGGCGGTTTTGCCACAATTGGGGTTGGAAGTTTCGGACGAGCTTGAAAAAACCGCTAGAGCGCACGAGCTTATGCTAAAAACGGCTATTGCGGGAGACGCAGATGGATATAGACAGGCGGTAAACGACCATTACGAGCCAATTCAGTCGATTTTGCTTAATAGACTGCAAGAACACTAAATAAAATGAAGGAACCGCTCCCTAACTAAACGAGAGCGGTTCTTTCATCTTCAATGGTGATGCCTGAGTACTACAGCATCACGATTAATCGCAACGATACGATTTACGTTACGAAATTTTATGACCGTCGCACCAAATGTGCTCAACTGCCAAAGTTCCTGGATTAAGCAAAAGCAAATCGGCTGCGTACCCCTTTTCAACTAAGCCCAAAGGAGCGCTAGTTATAGCATTCGGCTTATCTACTCCAAGTGCGCGGGCAGGAATAAGAGTTGCAGCCGCAATAGCTGCCGGCAAACCAATGCCAAGTTCCTTAACAGCGCGCTCAACTGCCACTTCCAAGATCAGGGTAGATCCCGCAATAGCACTATTAGAAACAAGCCTTGCATGGCCGCCCGTAACCGTAACGTCTAGAGCGCCAAGCTTATAAGCGCCATCCGCACAACCTGTTGCCGCCATAGCATCTGTTACAAACGCAATGCGATTAGGAGCAGCATCAAAAGCCATTCTCAAAACTGGATTTTCAACGTGGAAACCATCGTTAATAAGCTCAATAGTTACGCGTGAATCCTCCAAGGCTGCAGGGATTGGACCTGGCTTACGGTGATGAATGCCGTTCATGGCGTTAAACATGTGAGTCATAAGCGTAGAGCCAGCATTAAAAGCCGCGCGCGCGGTTTTATAATCTGCATCACAATGCCCCACTGCTGGGATCACGCCAGCTTCTACAAAACGCTTAATCGCTTCCATGCCGTGTTCTCGCTCTGGAGCCAAAGTAATTTGGCGCAAAGTTCCATCTGCCGCCTCAAGCAACGCCTCAACGCGCTCTGGAGTAGGGTCCACTAGGCAATTAGGGTCGTGCGCGCCTTTTCTAGACAACGCCAAGAACGGACCCTCTAAATGCGACCCAAGCACATCTGGACGCGTTTGCATAACACGCTTAACAGTACGCAAATTCTCTTGCATTACGTCAAGAGGGTTTGTAATCAAGCTAAGAACTTGCCTAGTTGTTCCATGAAGCATGTGATACGCGCGCGCTATAGCAATACCTTCGGCACCATCGTCAAACGAATGCTCCCAGGCTCCATGAGCGTGCAGATCAATATACCCTGGCGTAGCAAAACAGCCACACCCATCCACAACACTTAAATCAGATGCGCTTAAGCCGCGAGTGCTAATAGCTAAAGCAAGGTCTTCGTCTAAAATGCCAGTCTCTAGAATTACGCCGTCACTAACCAAAATCCACGAATTGGGTACAATTCCTCGAGCGTCTACAACGTTCACGTTGCGCACTACAAAATTGCGCTCTTCGTTTGATTTTAGTGAATCATCAATCTTCTTTACGGCATCTAAATACACATCTTTTGACATTTCATTCACCTATGCTTGTGCTTATTTGATATCTTATTATCTTAAATTTATTATCTTAAATTTCAGACTTGTGTATCAGATCCCCTGCCAAGATGGCTTATTTGCATACACCCAACGATAGTAGTCAGCAAGCTTAAGTTTGCTTGCAGCAGCCTCATCTATAATCACTGTTGCATGAGGATGCATTTGAAGCGCAGAAGCCGGGCATAGCGAGCTTACTCCACCTTCTACTGTTGCAGCTACCGCATCTGCCTTATTTTCACCAAACGCAAGAAGCACGAGATGACGAGCGCGCAAAATCGTTCCAATTCCTTGTGTTATGCAGTGAGTTGGAACTTGGTTAATATCACCGTCAAAGAATCTGCGGTTGTCTACGCGAGTCTGCTCGGTTAGTGTTTTAACGCGAGTACCAGATGCAAGAGAAGATCCTGGCTCGTTGAATCCAACGTGACCGTCGGAGCCGATTCCCAAGATTTGCACGTCGATTCCGCCAGCGGCAGCAATAGCAGCGTCGTAGTCTGCTCCAGCGTGCGCAATCTTATCACCTTCGCTTAATGGCGCTCCATTAAGAACATCTCCTGGAACATGAACTAAATCTGGGTTTAGGCCTATTAGATCTGTTACAGTTCTGCGGATTGTGCTGTGGTAAGATTGTTCGTGCTCTAATGGCAATCCAATGTATTCGTCAAGCGCAAATCCACGTACGCGGCTCACGTCAACATTCTTGTCTTTTACAAGCTTTGCAAGATGCTCGTAGGCTTTTAATGGGCTTGATCCTGTTGCCAACCCTAGTACTGCATCTGGCTTGCGACTAATCAAATCTACAACAGATTCGGCGTATAGCTCGCCTGCCTCATCCTGATCTTTTACAATAATAACTTCAGCCATCTTTAGCTTCTCCTTTAAAGCTTTGGTGATTTTTGATTCTGCAAATACTCCAAGCAAATATTAGCATTGCGGCATACGTTTAAGCGTACGCCGCAATACCATTTATTTACTATGCACCATGAATAAACGATTTTGTTTAAATTATTTGCTTAAATTATCTGATAAAAATACTCACTTAGTAGAATCGCTTACTTCTTCTGGGGTCTTTGCCAAAGTCAAGCCAACTTCCTTAAGAACGCGAGCCACGGCTTCAACATTTTCTCCCTTAAGTGGGCAAACTGGGTCTGGCATCTGATTTGTGTCAAACACGCCAAGCAACGCCATTGCGGTCTTAAATGCTCCAACGCCAGCGCCGAAGCCTGCCACTCCGCTAGGAACAGTAACGATTCGCATCAAAGCAGCAAGCCAATCCTGCTCCTTCTTAACTGTTGCCCAATCGCCAGCCTGAGCAGCCTTCCACATGCGCACGTAGCCAGTTGCCTCAACGTTTGCAAGTCCTGGAACAGAACCGTCCGCGCCAGCCATGTATGCGCCGTCAACAACAACCTCTTGGCCCGTAAGCAAAGTCAATGGGTGGCCAGCCTTATTGTTGTCGTCTACAAGGAACCTGAACGACACGTCATCGTTGGAAGAATCCTTAACGCCTGCAAGTACGCCATCTTTACCAAGCTTTACAAGCAAAGCACCTGGAAGCTTTGTGTGCACGCAAACTGGAATATCGTAAGCGAACAGTGGCAAATCTGGAACAGCTTCGTGAATAAGACGGAAGTGGCGCTCAACTTCTGCCATGCCGCCGAGTGCGTAGAATGGCGCTGTTGCAACAATCGCAGCCGCTCCAAGCTCCTTAGCTTCCTTTGCATGCTCAATAACGCGGTTTGTTTCCGTATCGATGCACCCAACCAGCACTGGCACGCGGCCGTCAACAATTCGCATTACGGTTTCAATGATTTCACGACGGCGCTTATCTGTGCTAAACGCAACTTCGCCAGAAGATCCAAGCGTAAACAGGCCGTCTACGCCTGCTTCAATCATTCGGTTAAGCGAACGCTCAAAGCTAACAACGTCTACTTCGCCGTCTGCCGTTAATGGCGTAACTACTGGTGGAATAACGCCGTGGAATTTTTCTGCCATGATTAAACTTCTTTCGTATTTTTTATTATTTATGACTTATTGATTTATGATTTATGACTTTAGATTTTGGAATTAATGGGCGGCCTGCATGGATTTACTGCAAGGTCTTAACAGACCGCCCGCGCATTTAAGCTAGCGACCAACAACTAACAACTAGCGCTTGCTCGCACTGCTTGCACTACTTGCACTCTTCTTCCGTTGGGTGCAACAGCGAAGGCGCCGCGCCCATCAAAATCTTTGTGTACTCATCTTGCGGATTGTTAATCACCTGGTGAGTTTCGCCGCGCTCAACAATCGTTCCGTGATTCATAACAACAACCTCGTCGGATATGTATCTAATTGTTTGAATATCGTGACTAATAAACACCATGGAAAGATTCAGCTTCTTCTTTAAGTCGGAAAGAAGATTCAAAATCTGAGCACGCACAGAAACATCCAAAGCGGAAGTTGGCTCATCTGCGATTATTGCATCTGGGTTAAGCGAAAGCGCACGAGCGATTGCCACGCGCTGACGCTGGCCGCCAGAAAGCTGACCTGGCAAAGCGCCAAGAACAGAGTGAGGCAAACCAACCATTCGTATTAGTTCCTTGGCTCTAGCATCGCGCTCAGCTTTGCTTCCAATCTTGTGCACAACAAGCGGGTCAATCAACTGGTCAATCACACTCATGCGCGCATTCAAAGCCATTGCTGGATCCTGGAACACAACGGAAACCACGCGTCCAATATCCATGCGCTCTTTTGCAGTTCTATGCGTAACGTCTTGACCTTTGAACAAAACCTTGCCGCTTGTTACTTGCTGAAGACCGCACATAATGTTTGCAGTAGTAGACTTTCCGCAACCAGATTCGCCGACAATACCAATCGTCTTGCCTGGCATAAGCTTAAGATTCACCTTGTTTACGGCTGTAATCTTGTTCTTGTGGAATAAGCCAGATCCTGCTCGAGTAGTGAACACCACTTCGGCGTCGCGCAGCTCGATGATTGGAACATCGCCATTTTCGCTTTGAGTTTTGTTTGTTTCGTTAACATTCATGTTCATCGCACATCTCCTTTATCGGAGTTGGTCAAAATTGCGGAAGGCACATCCGATTCTGGCTCTGGAGGCGCAGCGTAGAAGTGCCACGTTCCTGGAATGCGCTTCATTACTGGGCGCACGTCAAGTCCTTGATCTGGATGAGAAGAACGCGGTGCGAATCGATCTCCCTTAGGGAAGTCGGATGGGCTTGGAACAGTTCCTGGAACCTGATGCAATCTTGGAGCACCAGCCTCAATGGAAGTTACGGAGCCAAGCAAGCCACGCGTGTACTCATGATGCGGATCAGTGAGGATTTCCTTAGTGGAGCCTTGCTCAACAACCTGGCCTGCGTACATTACGGTAATCGAGTGTGCAACCTTTGCAACAAGAGCCAAATCGTGGCTTACAAACACCATTGCGAATCCAAGCTTTTCGCGCAATTCGTTAAGAAGGTCAATCACTTGCTTTTGAACAGTAACATCCAAAGCGGTTGTTGGCTCATCTGCGATTATCAACTTTGGATCTCGCGTAAGTGCCATTGCAATCAACACGCGTTGACGCTGACCACCAGAAAGCTCGTGTGGGTAGGATTCAAGCGTGCGCTTTGGATCCAAGCCTACAAGCTCCAATAACTCTTCGGCGCTACGAGTTCCACCTCTAGAAGTTAGCTGCTTCATCTGCGCTTTAATCAGCATTGATGGGTTTAAGGAAGACAACGCGTCTTGGTATACCATTGCGATTTCGTGTCCGCGCAAAGCATTGTGCTCCTTTGGGCTAAGCTTTACAAGATCCTTGCCATTAAAGAGGATTTGTCCGCTAATCTTAGCTTTTGGATCGAGCAAGCCCATAATCGCAAGCGAAGTGATTGACTTACCGCAACCAGATTCGCCAACCAAGCCCATCGTTTCGCCTGGACGAACAGAGAAGCTCAAGTGATCTACAACATTTACGCTGCCGTAGCGTGGGAACTGAATGCACAAGTCTTTAACTTCAATAACTGGAGGCTCCGTAGACGTTGGCTGCAAGCGATCCGTGCGCTTTAACTCAGCCTCGCGAAGCTTTGCCAAAGACTCAACCAAAGCGTCGTGCTGCTCCTTGTAAGCTGCCACTGGGTCGGTGAGAATCCTATCTTCCTTGCGAGCTGCATCCGCATCTGCAACGCTCTTAGCTACTGGAGCAGTTGGAGCAGCAACCATTGCGTCCGTAATGCCTTCAGAAAGAATGTTTAGGCACAAAACAGTAATCATGATTGCTAAGCCTGGGAACAATGCCTGCCACCAGTATCCGAAGATAACGCCTGCTTTAGCGGAAGACAAAATGTTGCCCCATGTTGGCGTTGGCTCTGGAATACCAGCGTTGATGAAGCTAAGAGAAGCTTCGAACACGATTGCGTCTGCAACAGAAAGCGTTGTGAACACCATAACTGGAGCTGCAATATTACGCGTTACGTGCTTGAGTAAAATCCAAGGTGCGCGAGCACCAGAAACGATTACTGCACGAACGTAGTCTTTTCCATATTCGCTTATTATGTTTGCTCGCACAATTCTTGCGATTTGTGGAACGTAAAGCACGCCGATGGAAATGATGATACCAATCATGGATTGTCCAAGAATTGCAAGGCACACAGCCGCTAATGCGATTCCTGGGATTGACATTACTATATCAATCAGTCGCATTATAAGCTCAGATATCCAAGTGCGGCTTACAGCTGCGATTGCGCCGATTATTGCGCCCATCACTAATGCAAAGAGCACAGACGACAAGCCGATTACCAACGAGTAGCGAGCGCCGTACATAACGCGCGAGAACACGTCTCTACCAAGGTTATCGGTACCAAACCAGTGCGCTCCTGTTGGAGGCTGATAGTTTTGCGTAATCTTTACTGGGTCGCATGGAGCTAGGAATCGCGCGAATACTGCGCAGAATGCCAGTATTGCAATCACAATAAGCGATATTTTAGAACCTAAGCTCATGCTTTTAAATCTGTTAAATTTGATGCCTGGCTTAGATGCGGCATCTACTACCTGATTCTTTCCGAATAGCATGTCACACCGTCCTAATTCTTGGGTTGATTAACACGTAAAGCAAATCAACAATAATGTTTATGAAGATGAATGCAATTGCAACAACCAAAACAACACCTTGAACAAGCATTGGTTGGTTGCCATTAATGCCGTCGAACATTGCAGTGCCCATTCCTGGGAGTGCAAAAATAACTTCGATAACGATTGCACCACCCATAAGGTAACCGATCTTCATACCAAGAGTCGTGATTGGTGTAATCAGAGCGTTGCGGAACACGTTTCTAGCAACCACCACACTCTTTGGAATACCTGCGCCGATTGCAGTTCGCACATAATCCTTATCCAATTCTTCTACCATCGAGGTTCGTATGATTCGCGTAAGCTGACCTGCTACTGGAAGACCTAATGCAAAGCAAGGCATTGCCATTCTAGCGATGTAAGCTTCTGGATCTTCAAAGAACGGCACAAAATCGCCAGATCCTGGGAGCCATGCAAGCTTGATTTGCAAGACGTAAATCAAAAGAACGCCGAGCCAGAAGGATGGGGTTGCGATTGCAATAATCGAAAGCACGCGGACTGTTTGGTCAACCCAAGTATCGCGGTAAAGCGCTGCAAAAACGCCGAAGATTACTGCAAAGATTATTGCGATCAACAAACCAATGAAGGTTAATTGCAAGGTGATAGGGAAGGCATCCGCCACTCGTTGAGCTACAGAATCCTTGTTTACGCCATAAACACCCATGTTTCCTTGGAAGAGTCCAACTATGTAGGACCCAAACTGCTCCCACCATGGCCTATCGTAGCCCATTTCGTGGCGGAAGGCTGCCAGAGCTGCTGGCGACGAGTTTTCACCTAATGCTGCAACTGCTGGATCATATTTTGAAAATGACATAAGGAAGAATACGAGGAACGTAACACCGAATGCCATGAACGGCAAGGCGATTAATCGCCTACCTAAAAGTCTAAGAAAATTACTCATAAGACATCCACACATCCATTGAAGAAATTTGTTATTAAGGCATAACAAAACCGGCCCATCTGCACAAAGGCGAGAAAGGTAAACAGTTGGGCCGGTTTTGCGGTTAGAGGTTAGGGAAAATGAAGTTTGTTACTTTGACTTGCACCTACTTTGTTAGCTTTGCTTTTACAAGGTTGATGCCAGTGGAGCCGATTGCGTTCCACTCAGCCAATGCGCCCTTCTTTACAGCAGTCGTAGTCTTACGATGGAAGAGTGGGTACAGAGGAACTTCGTCGCTAATTAAATCGAAGCACTGGTTCCAATACTTCTGGCGATCTGCTGGCTTGGACGCTTCAAGAGCTTCGTCCATAAGCTTGTGGAGCTTTGCGTATCCTTCGGAGTTCTTCCAGAACGTGCGCTGACGAGTCCAAGCATTGTCGCCGTACCACCAGCTCATAAGCAAGTCTGGATCGTTGCCGAACACGGATGGATCGCCTGGAGCCAAAACCATGGAGTAGTTTGCATCGTCACGGTCGGTAATCTGTGGGTAAAGTGCAGAAGACTTCATGGACTTGATTTCTACATCCATACCAATCTCCGCAAGATCGTTCTTGATTTGTGGAGCAAGCTGAGTAATCCAAGTGTGGTCTGTTGTGTAAAGAGTGAACTTTAGTGGACCGCTTACGCCAGCTTCCTTAAGCAAGCTCTTTGCCTTAGCAATGTTCTTGGTGTAAACGTTCTTTGCCTTGTGGTAGTTTGCGTAGTTCTTTGGCAAGAAGCTTGTTGCTGGCTCGCCTTGGCCGCTCATTTGGTTAGAGATGAGCTTGTTTACATCAATCGCGTAGAGAGCTGCTTGGCGAACTCGCTTATCGTCAAATGGCTTCTGCTTTGTGTTGAACATAACAAATGGAAGAGTGAAGCCCTGTGCAGTCTTAAGCTCAGAACCAGATGCCTTCAGAGTGTTGAATGCTTGCGCTGGAACCATTTCCATTACGTCTGTCTTACCGCCTTGCATTGCGGTTACGCGAGCAGTATCGTCAACGGTTACGTTCCAAACCATATTCTTGGATTGTGCCTTGTACTTGCCGTTGTAAAGATCATTGCGTTCAAACTTTACTTGGTTATCGGTAATCGAAACGTACTTCCACGGACCAGAGCCGATTGGCATATTCTTAAGATCTGCATCAGACTTTGCAGTTGGAACAATCTGGATTAAAGCAAGACGCTGCTTGAACAGTGGGAATGCTTTCTTTAGCTTAAAGATTACGTGACGATTATCTTTTGCTTCAACCGAATCAATAAAGTCGAGCATAGAGATGTAAAGGCTGCCTTTTGCAGTTGTGCGCTTGAAGGAAGATACAACGTCTCCTGCTGTCACTTCGGTTCCGTCCGAGAACTTTGCAGCATCGCGAATTGTTACCTCATATTCGGTGTCGGAAATCTTCTTTGGCTCACCTTTTGCAAGAGCGTTGAAAACCTTAAAGTTGCTGTAATCAAGAGCGTAAAGTGGCTCTGTAACGTGCCAGTTTGCTGCCATTGGCAACGCGCCAGAGGTTGTTGATGGCGCAAAGTCGCGGCTTGCGTATGCAACTTGAGCTGTGATCGTATCTTTAACAGCAGTCTTTGCTTTTGCTGCCTTGTGGGATTTTGCTCCACCACAGCCAGAAAGCATCATCAATGCGGCTACACCTGCGGCGATTACCGCGGTTAGCTTTGAGTTAATTCGTGCCATATTTTCTCCTCACCATTGAGTTTGTTTTCTTCGCATTTCATCCTCGAATGCGAAAACGTTTTAAATTATAGCGCGTGCGTTATTTTCGCGTTACTTTAAACATAAGAGGTCTGATGTCTGATGTCAAGTTATACGTGTGTCGAATTTGTGAAAATTTTGATTTAATTTTTGAAGTCATTAAATTAGCACAAAATCGCACAAAATCAACACACATATAATCAATACTTTTATTTATTTGTTTACTTTATCCAGTACGGTTACTGGCGACCAATCCGCCTACAATGCACCGCCTACAACTTTGCCGCAAACCAGCGCGTAATCGACGTTGGATGTGTAATTGCAGTTCCAACCACCGCAGCCCAAGCTCCCATTTGCATAACCTTATGCAACTGATCAGGAGTGTGGATACGACCTTCGCAAATAATCGGATAGTTTGGGAAAGCTTGCAAAATCTGACCTAAAAGCTCAAAATCAGGACCATCAGTCTTTGGCCTTCCGGGAGAAGTGCCAGCCAAAGTGGTAGATATAATATCTGTTCCACAATCCGCCGCGCGCTTAGCGTCATCAAAGTTTCCGCAATCAGCCATAACCACTATGCCTTCGTCATGCAAAGCGCGAACAGTTTGCTCGTAAGTCAAACCATCTGGACGCGGTCTATCCGTAGCATCAATCGCAATAATATCTGCCCCAGCAGCAGCACAGCAGCGTGCATGGCGCAAAGTTGGCGTAATATAAACTCCTTCATGACCGTCTTTCCAGATTCCGATTACAGGCACATCTACCTGCCCTTTAATCGCTGAAATATCCGACAATCCTTGGCATCTAATGCCAACAGCACCACCTTCTACGGCAGCCATTGCCATTTGTGCCATTGTTTCTGGGTGTCTTAGCGGCTCTCCAGGATAAGCTTGGCAGCTAACGACTAAGCCACCTTTAATTTTTTCAATTACAGGATTCATATAGATTCCTCCTTTTTAAAATGATTAAAAATGGTTCAAACTTAAATGAACAGCCCAAGCAGCGCCAATCAGAGGAGCAGATCCTCCAAGTTGACCCTTTAAAATTGGGGTGTTCTTAATCAATGTCAAAGCAGAATCTTCAAATCCACTTCGCATAGCATTCCACCAAATATCACCAGCTTCTACAACAGACCCAGAAAGCACAATCACATCTGGATCTATAAGATTAGCCATTCCAGCTACGCACTCACCCAAAGCCTTACCGCTTCTAGCAAGAATTTCTTTTGCATATTCCTCACCAGAATTTGCTCTTACGCAAACATCATAACCATTTTGGGCTTCTTGAGTACCAGCTGGAAGATTGCTATTGTAAAGAGTGGCAAGCCCCGTTCCAGAAGCCACTGGCTCAATGTGGCCCGCACGCGCTCCGCACGAGCAGTCAAAACCTACTCCCAAGTCACTAACAACGTGACCCGCATGCCCAGCAACTCCGTGCGCTCCTGTAAACAGCTTACCATTTATAATAATCGCCCCACCAATTCCAGTGCCTATGCCAACAGAAAATACAATCGACTTTCCGCGACCCGCGCCGTAAATTGCTTCGCCTAAACCATGTCCACCAACATCGCCAATCATATAAACTGGCAAGTCAGTTACGCTCTTAAATGCGTCATAAATTCGCTGTCCTCGCCAACCTGGCAGAATGTCTGTAGCAGCTACAATTTCGCCAGTTTTACTATTTGGCACTCCCGCAGCCGCTATTCCAATTCCGCTAATAGTTTTGCCATTTTTCTGCGCTTCTTCTATGATTTGCGACACTTTTTCCACTAGGCGATTCTTTATATTTTCTCCACCTTTTGCAGCTTCTGTTGGCATTGAACCATGCTCTTGCACTGTTGGAGATACGTAATCTGCATTTTCTTGGCGAATATTAGAATCTGGCAAAGTCACCAATCCATAGGCGATTTTTGTTCCACCTATGTCAAAAGCAAGATATGTAGGGCGAGAATCTTTTGTTTCATTCATAAGTAGTTTCCGTTTTCTTTCTTGCGTTTGCGACTTTGCCTATTTACTCGCCCTGCGCAGCGCTCACAGCGTCATGAATACGCGATAGGTATCCCAAGCGCTCTTCAACGCTAGCGTCTTGAGGAACGCACACTTTTGCACCCAAATAGTCGATTGCATAATCGTCTTTTAGTGCCTCGCGAGTAGTTTCTTGAATTTCTTTAGACGTCATTAATGACGTTGGCTCATCTGGGTTCATTGGCAAATGACCATCAATCCACTCATATCCGTATTGCGTTGCTTCTGGTCCAGCTCCCGAAAACATTAATCCCTGCAATACTCCTGCTTGCCTTGCTTCGCGCACATGTTCTATAGCAGCTTGAGCATTTCGCTCTTCTACAACGCTTCTTCCCCAGTTTATTGTGATTCCAACCCCAGCATCTTTAGCAATTTGAATCTCTTCTTCTAGAGGTAGGAATCCTTTTTCCGGATTCTGTCCTTCGATATATCGATCGCAGTGTTCTATAACCAGTTTTGCTCCACACCAATCTAGTTGTGCTAGTTCTTCCAACGACTTTTTCATTGCGTCTGCTTGTGCTATTCGAGTTGGCGCTGTGTGTATTTCCACGTGCGATATATCACAACTATCTCGTTTATCTGCAACATCAGCTATGGCTTCGCGAATATCCTTAAAGAATGCGAGCGCACGATGTCTGCCCTCTTCGCTTGGGCTTGCTAGTCCAAATTCTGGATCTGGGTCAAAGTTTATGTGCCTCATTGTCCCAGGTATTGCGGTTATAGTGTTTGCATGCCAATGCGCTGGTATTGCCGACGCTAGCCACGTGCGATTTTGTGAATCTGCCAAATCTCCTGGGTACGGAATCTCTGTTCCAGCAATCCAGCTTTGTTTACCCAGCAAATCGTAGTATTTTTCTTGATCTTCGCGAGTTTTTGGTAACGATGCGTATGCGCCTACAACAAATTTAGCTTTCAGCATGATATCCTCCTTGAAATCGTAGCTGATTTATCTTTTGACTTATCTTTCGACTTGTATCTCAACTCGTCTTTTGATTCGTCTTTTGATTTGTAGATTACACCAATATCACTACAATTCGTCAGACGTCTGATAAATCTTTGTACTTGCGACTAAATTGTTTTCAAACTAAAGCAGATTAATGTCATAAAGTCATAATGTCATTAACACAACAATTTTCACTTATTTTATGCTAATTAATGATGTATTTAATTGATTAATGCTGTAGCATGGTCATATAAGCTACACCAATACAAGCGTAGATTTGTGCACATCAAGCGCGGATTTGAGCATATAAGAACACTTAGCAGCATCTAGGATTTTCTTAATCGAACTCATATCGTCAAAGTTGATTGCAGAGAGTTATTGAAGAAAATTAAGCATTACTGTAATTGTAATTAAGCGAAGGTGCAGTTTACATAACTTGCTATTTGTAGCTTTTAAGCGTAAAACGCGCTAACAAGATAGTAAAAAACAAAGGATTAATTCCCAAAACGAGTTAATTCGGGTTAATTCCCAAAATAAATGACAAAAGTAGGAGGAATCATGAAGAAAAGCTTCAAACTAATAGGCTTATCTGCAAGCCTGTGTCTTATGCTAAGCATGTTAAGCATCACTACACCAGCGATGGCATATACTCAAAACGAGCAGCTTACAGAAAGACACACTCCTCTTACAGAGAAAACAGCTAAACAGATTTCAAATGGAGATATAAAGCTGGAGCTTCCCGGAGCTTTAGACATGGCTTTGTATCATAAAAAGCCTTTAGACCCAAATGCTGATTTAGATGGCGACGGCTTAACTAATAGACAAGAAATTTACACTTATACTAAAAACGGTAAAACTTATTATGGGTACAATTCTCACCCTATGATGAATGACACCGATGGCGATGGTATTCCAGATAATCAAGACAGCAATCCTCGCAGATGGGATATAAGCCCACGAGATATGACGCTATTTTCTGAACTTTCTTATCGCGATGATAGTTATATAAACAAGGTTCTTGATTACACTAAACCACTTCATGACATTTATAAGAACCGCAATGAATATCGTCTTATGCACAATGAGATAGCCCCGTTCTGGAAAGTTAAAGAAACCTACCACAATAGGGGTGGTTTTGACGCTGTCTTGTTTGAAAATGTAAGTCCTTATCCGTTCTTAGAGCAAGGAACTGTTCAAGTTCTTGCAATTCGTGGAACTTCTCAATTCAATGATTATGACGATGATCTTGCAATAGCTGTAGGTCGCAATCCAGATCAGGCTTACGATGTTGAACAACTTATTGAGCGTTATGGCAGAGAACACACTGTAAATAATCTATATATTACTGGTCATTCTCTTGGAGGCTATTTGGCTCAACGAGCTTTGATTCGTGCAGACGGTAAAGGATATTCTTGGCTTAAGAAAATCTACACTTTCAATGCTCCTCAAATTTGGGGAAATATCTTCAACCGTTGGCTTCGCACTGCAGCAAACGCAGGGAATCGTCTGACTCGCGAAGGTTATGCTGTTCATTACAAAGTAGACAACGACAGAGTTATTCGTTCTGTCGGCAATTTTGCAGGAGCTATAAGTGTTGGCAATTCTGCAGAAGGGCATGGCTCTCGAAGCTACTTTGAACCACGAATGAACAATTTCCCAGGGTTTACCGTAGGAACTAGAGGAGATATATCTGGTACTGGGCGTTGGATGGAAGAGCTTAATAATTTCTACAATGTTCGCACGTTCTAATTTATTGCTAATTGTTAATTAGTGATTTGTAATTAGCAATAGGCAACTGGTGCGTGTAATTTACTAACAATAAACTAAGCGCTGACTTACAAAATGTGTATTAACGCATAAATAAGTCAGCGCTTTTTATATTGATTAATCCAACTATTCTGGGTTATTTCACAAAGATTTTATCTGGCACAAGAACATCCTAGTGGAGAAGGAAAATCATCCCACACCGAGAAGACTCAGGCGAGCTGAACTATTGTCTAGTATTCCAGCATCCAGATTAGACTAAAGCATTCTCTTGGCTATAGGATAAAAGTGTGCAAAAAATCATGTCTCACGCATTGCAATACAAGCGTTTTGCAGCAATCAAATCTAGGCTAGTCTTTACTTGCACAATCACTCTAAAACAAAAATATCCAAATACTTAGCGCATTGAGCAACAAAACACAGAAAAGAAAAAGGCTTGTTAGAAACCTAACAAGCCTTTAAAACTAAAGAACAGAATCCCGTCCCTAGCGGAAAACCATCTCTAGCAACAAGCATTAAGCACTCGCAAGCAGAATAAAGAACCTACACGGTAAGAAAAGGAAATTTCGGCAAACCGAGCAAACTCTAAACCCCGCGTGCAAGCTGCAGCACAAAACACGCGCCGCCGCCTAACGCAAGCCTATTTTTTACACGCGCACCAGCGAACACCAGTGCGCGCGCAATGCTTAGTGACGAGCCTTGCGAACAACAGCACCCATACCAGCAAGCATAGAAGCAGCCAAAGCAGTCAAAGCAACACCAACACCAGTAGTAGGCAACTTCTTACCGCCATCCTTCTTCTTCTCAACCACAGTGGTCTTAGCACCAGCAGCAGCACCATTAGCGCCAGCCTGGCCAGCAGCCTGACCTAGCTTAGCACCTGGCTTGCCTGGCTGAACTGTTGCATCCTTAGAAGCCTCAACTGGCTTTGTGCCCTGAGGATTCTTTGGATCAGCTTCAGATGGAGCAGGCTTAGCGTCATTCAATTCCTTCTGAGCTTTCTCAAGCTTCTCCTGAGCTTCGCTCAATTCCTTCTGAGCTTTCTCTACAGCAGCCTTCTTCTTTGCACCATCAGTATCATCAGCATAGGCAGCTGTCTGAGCATCATTTGCTGCCTTTGTCTTCTCTGCAACAGTAGCCTCAGCTTCTGCAACAGCAGCCTCGAGCTTCAAGATCTCAGCTTTAGTATAAGTCTTAGCAGCCTTCTTCTGAGTAGTACCCCAAGAACCGTCATCATTCAATCCAACATTAAAATCAAATGCCATTGCTGGGGTTGCCATTGCAAAGCCAGCGAGCAAAGTTGCGCCAGCAGCGAAAGCGGCGATAGCCTTCTTATTCATCATTTTAATTTCCTTTCTTCTTCTCCTCTGCGTTAGGGGCGCAGAGAAAAATTTGCTCCACAATCCACAACATATGGATAGTGGTTTAAACACCAGCCAAAACTAGGAGCAGCCAGCGTTTGCTTATTAACATACCCCCCCCCCGTTTAAAAAAGTCAAGAGGCAACCACACAAAACAAACAGAAAAAAATAATGTTACACACAAACTAATCCACAATTAAGCAACACTCATCGTAAAATTTGTGGATAAACAACACTTAAACCGTAAAAATACGCATTTCAAGGTTTTTGAAGAATTTTCCCAGGTTTTTTTAAGGAAAGGCTTTTCGCGCGTGTCGCACAACAAACGCACTACAAGGTTGCGCAAAATCGAGAATCTCGGTGATGAAAATCACGCTTTGAAGGAGCCAACGCGGATTATTCCCCAAGACTTATGCAATATCACTCAAACGCATCGCATTCCCACAGAGCGCTTAACGGTATTGCCCACAAATTATCCTCCCACTGCATAATTTTTTGACCCATGTAAACAACATATCCGCGCTTAAATTCAGGTTTTTGCGAAAGAGCTACAAGTCCCTTAAAATCGTTACGATTCACCATGCTAGAGCTTTTTACTTCCACTCCAACCAGATTTCCACGGAAGCTTAGCACAAGGTCAACCTCTTTAGGGCTGCTACCAGGTTCACGCCAGTAGAAGCAATCTGGATGCGTTTTAGACCATTGCACAGCAGGCATAATCTGATTTACAACAAAACTTTCTAGCAGATTCCCATACATAACGGGATCTTCCAAAGGATTATGACCCTTACTAATCATTGTTTGAATGCTTAAAGACGTATCGACTGGGTGTATTTTGGCTCTAGTAAAAGTCTGGCGATTGGGCGCAGTTTTTATATTCGGTAGATAATTTATTAAGAATCTACGCAAGAATACACTAACGTAACGCTCAATGGTTCGCCTATCTAAAGCAAGATCTTGACCTATTGAACTCGTATTAAGAATCCCGCCAGGCATACATAACAACTTATTAAGTATGCTAACAGCCATGCTTCTGTCTAATCGTTCTCCTGGAAGAATGGTATCTCCCAACACTGCAAGAATATCGTTTGAAACAAGCTTTTCTCGCTCCCAAGCCTCGTAAGAATCATACGATTGCTGATATTCTGGGAATCCTCCTGCAGCCATAATTTTATATACTTCTTCTCTGCTTATTTCTTTTTCATATTTAAGATTTGGATTACTTTCTATAAGACTATCTACAATATTTCTACTATTTTGAGTAATTTCACACTGCGTAAGAGGACTCATTGTAAAGTGCTGAGCGCGTCTAGCAAGAGGATCTTGACCATCTAGTCCATTGCGATTTATAAGTGCACTACCTGTTAAAACATATTGCAAACTGTTTTCCGTTGAATTATCGACTATTTCTTTTATTGCAAGAGGCAAATTTGGCAGTCTTTGCGCTTCGTCAATAACAACTGGAGTACTAAGATTTTTTAACCAACCATATAAATCTGTTGAAGCAAGCGCAAACGTATTTTCATCCGCAAGGCTCACGTATGAGAATCCTTTAGACACAAGCTGACGCTTTGACATCATAGTTTTTCCCACAGCTCTTGCGCCTTCAAGAATCACGACTTTTCGTTTTGATTGAAGAATAGAATCAGCAATTGGTCTAGGAAAATAAGCGCTCATAAATATAAGTATACACAAAAAACGTATTTTTTGTACATTCAATGTACAATTTTTTATACATCCAATGTACAAAAACTACGACTTACACATCTTTTGTCTAAATATCACACACAGAATTCAGACTGAAATCAAGGGTCCAAAACGCCAAAAGTGTGTAAAAAAAAAATAAACTCATAGCCCTTGTTGCAGTGAGGCTTATAGCGTATCAAATGTGCTTATTCTTTACTTGCAAAATCATTCTAAACAAAGATATCCCAATATTTAACACAGCTTCACGTTACTGGTTTTATCAATCACTATTGTTCCGATAAATTAAATATGTTATTCCGCTACTGTTTATGTTATTCCGATAAAACGTTAAAATATAATAAAATGCAACAATGATTAAGGGTATTTTATGTATATAACAGTAAACCAAGCTGCTGAAAAATGGGGCATATCAGATAGAAGAGTAAGAATTCTATGCTCCGAAGGAAAAATTCCAGGAGCATATCGGGAAGGAAGATCCTGGAAAATACCACATGACGCATCAAAGCCAACCGACGGAAGATATAAAATTAGTGAATCTCTAATTCCAATCATAAAAACTAAATTAGAAACCCTTAAAACAAGAAGACCCTTAACTGAAGGAGAATTAGAAAGACTTAATGAAGAATTTCTAATAGAATATACATACAACTCAAACGCAATTGAGGGAAACACTTTAACACTGCGCGAAACAGACATGGTTCTTAGAGGACTTACTGTTGATCAAAAGTCATTAAAAGAGCACCTAGAAGTTATTGGGCACAAAGAAGCCTTTGATTATGTAAAGCAGCTTGTTAGCGAAAATAAGCAGATAAATGAAAAAGTTATAAAAGACATACATTATTTAGTTTTAGCCAACAAGAGAGAAGATAGAGGCGTTTATAGAAGAGTTCCCGTTCGAATTATGGGAGCTGCACATGAGCCAGCACAACCATATTTAATCGCTTCAAAAATGGAAGAATTATTGAAAAAATACAAAAACAGCGATGAAGATATTGTTACTAAACTTGCTCGTTTTCATATAGAATTCGAAAGCATTCACCCTTTTATTGATGGAAATGGAAGAACAGGAAGATTGCTGGTCAATTTGGAGTTGATGAAAGCCGGGTACCCACCAATAGATATAAAATTTACTGATCGCTTGAAATATTATGAATCTTTTGATGAGTATCACGCAAAACATAACGTGTCTGCCATGGCAAACTTGTTTGCAAGATATTTAAATCAAAGACTTGATTTGTATTTGTCTATTTTAGAGTAATGGTCATTTTTAATTAAAGCTACGCGCAATTGTCTTTACTGTTATTCTCTCAGATAGTTGACTGAATTATTGACAGTACTGTGGTCGAATCTCCGACTTGGTCACAGATTCTGTTTGACCTATAACTCAAATGCATTGCGTTGTAAGCGCGCGATTATAAAATTTGTATACACAAAAAACATATTTTTTGTACATTCAATGTACAATTTTTTATACATCCAATGTACAAAAAATACGATTTATGCATCTTTTGTCTAATATCACACACACTTCAGACTGAAATCAACAAATCACAATCAAACCAAACACAACATATAACAAACATAGCCTTCTGAATTTTAATTAAACTCAGGAGGCTATTATTATTTGATAAACTGTTTAATCTAGTTATTTTACATAGCTATTTTTTTACTCTTAAAAATAGCTATAGCAGCAATACTTACAACAAGAACAGCAAGAACAATCAATGGCGCCGTGAAATAATTTGTGTAGAACTCACGCACATCAATGTCTACAGAATTGATAGTCGCAGCATAAGATATATACGACAATACGCCTAATACAACATCAATAATTGCATACGCATATGCGTTTTTATACAATTCTTTAACTGACTTGCTGCTTTTAACCCAAAGCATTACAGACAAAACCAAACCTATTAACATTGATGCAACAGCAACAAATGCAAACAACATATCTAACATAAAACCCTCCTGACCAATTAAATCCTCTTCCATAGCGGATTCAATATAATTTTAATTTAACTAAGATTTTCGTGTCAATATTAAAAAAAAAAATTACAGAATTTCGCACATTATTTTCACATTTAGACTATTTTTAAGGTGCAATAACAGGCGAAGAACGTTGATATATCAGATCTCCCCACATGGAGCGGACAACGGGAATCGAACCCGCCTCTGAAGCTTGGGAAGCTTCCATTCTACCGATGAACTATGTCCGCATGTTCTGCTGCTGGCGATTAATACCTTCAAATGACTCGATTAATCAATCTAGACAACAAACCATATAAGGATATCATGCTCCGCTTACGGCTACAACTCCACTAGGGAATCTTCTCCCATATCGGATGTTGAATACAGATTCAGACTTATCAAATTCATCTGATTTTGCAGCAGCTTCATTTTCATAAGACATTTCCGCATACCCAGAATACTCAGCATTATCCTCTTGCGACTTAGCCATTAGTCTCAAGAAGTTAACTCGCTCTTTAACAGCTGACTGATGAGAAAACATCTTCAATAATTTTGATTTATCATCTTCAAATGGATTTACAATCATCAGCGAAGACATTGCCTGCAATCCATCGGCTCTACTCATCTCATGTATTTTTGCACCGTAAGAAATTTTATTTAGAGCAGAAGCCAAAGCTGCAGGATCTCCCGTAAGCATTCCAGCGCTTTTATCTGCGTCCAATTCGCGGCTTCTAGAAACCACCAGCTTAATCATCAATGCTCCAACTGGCACAAAAATCACATTTAAAACTTGACCAACAATCTTTAACACTGGGCAACGGCTTTTAGAAGATTCTGATCTAACAGCAAACTCACTATCAGCAGTATGCTTCTTTTTGGAATACGTAAGAACATAGCCAACATAAGTCATAATTGTCGCAATAGCTGAAGCAATAGTGGAATTCAAAATATCATGATTATAAATATGAATCAGCTCATGACTTACAACTCCACGCAACTCACGCTCGTTCAGAATGTTTAAGAGTCCACGCGTACAACAAATAACAGCATGTCTTTCACTGCGACCAATTGCAAAAACATTAGGACTATCCATTGGAGCAACGTAAAGATGCGGCATCGGTCTTTCGATTCTCGCAGAAATCTCGCGAACAATACCATACAAGACTGGCTCTTCATCTTCACTGACTTCTATAGCATTCACCATGCGAATTGCGAGCTTGCTAGAAAGCCAATACGCGCACACACTGAGAATTATTCCTAAAACTACAAACCAAATCAGCATAGGCAAGCGCAATCCACAGGCAGCCCAAATTAAGGCAAGAATCAACCAGATTACTGAGAACAGTGCTGCTGTTTTCAGATAATTGCGGCATCGCATTCCTATATTGCTGAACATGTTTACGATTCTAATAATCGGAACTGTAATTTTGCTGAATGAAAACTGTATATTTATAATTAATATGTTTAAGATTAATGCTAATTAGTGTATTTAAGATTTATAATCTGTTAACAAGTGGTCACTAAACGTTTTGCAAATGTGCATAACGTAAGCGACCACTAAAAATTAACAAACTATTGTTGATGATTCGCTATATCTATAAGCATTTGCTTAGATACAACTTTTTTGCGAGCGCGATTTTCTGCCATACCAGATTCAACTTCAAAATCGTCAACTCTTTTCCACCCATCAAAATCAACTACATCCACGCCTCTGGAAGCGAGAAGATTTTCGATAGATTTAGGCTCTCTATCTATTGCCAATCTGCCAGGAAGTGCGGATTCACATTCTTCGAGCGAGCTTTTTGATAAATCTTCCAACATATTTGCCACTATTTGCAAAGCGTCTGACTTTGTGGAACCAATTAATCCAACAGGTCCTCGCTTAGCCCAGCCAGTTGCATACAAGCGTGGACGCACAACATCACCATCTGGATCAGTTACTATGCGACCATCTTTATTCGCAAGAAGAGTTTTGTTCTCATCGTAAGCAACGCCAGAAACCTTAGCAGGCTTATATCCAATCGCATGGTAAACCGCTTGAACAGGGTATTCTTCAAACTCTCCAGTACGAGTCATTTTCCCGTCCGCGCTTGTAACTGTACGCTCTACTCGAATAGCGCACACTCGCCCATCTTCTCCCAGAATTTCAACTGGATCAGAATTGAAGTGAATAATATAGCGTCGATTTGCAGGATTGCCTTCAAAGTCAACGTTTCCACTATCTTCCATATCTTCGCTCAAATCGCGTATAGCAAAAAGTTCTTCTACCATTTGACGAGTCAATTTGTCTTTTCCAGCAACATCAATCGTTTCGTCATCCAAGTCAAAATCGTTTTCATTTACAACTATTTGCACGCCAGAAAGCTTTTCCATCTCGCGCAATTCTTGCACAGAGAATTTAGCTTGAGCAACGCCTCGTCGAATAAACAAGTGCAATGTTTTAGCCTGGTTTTTAAGCAAACCATTGTAAACGTCGTCGGAAATGTCCGTGTGTTCTCTAAGATAATTCGCGTCTCGCAAAAGCTCGCGCGCAACATCCATAGCAACGTTTCCGCCACCAATAACAGCCACTTCGCTTGCATCAAGCGGCCACGTGCACTCACTGGTAGGATATCCGTCGTACCATTCCACAAATTTTGCAGCGCCATACACGCCGTTTAACGATGCTCCTGGAATACTAAGCGGCTTATCTTCTACAGCGCCCGTAGCAAACAGAATTGCATCGTAGCGAGGCAATAAATCTTCTAGCGTAATATCTTTGCCAAATTCAACATTCGCATACAAGTGAATATTTGGATTATCAAGCGTTTTAGCCAAAGCATCTGCAATGAATTTTATGCTCGGATGGTCTGGCGCAACTCCATATCGAACCAGCCCGAATGGAACTGGTAGTTTTTCAAATAAATCGATTCTAGCGCTCGTACCTAATCCCATTTCGTCACCCAATTTTTTAAGCTGACGAAGAAAAATATCTGACGAGTATATTCCAGCAGGCCCCGCGCCAATAACTGCGATTCGCAATTCGCTCGCATCCGCATTATAATTCGTTTCCATAAAATTTCCCCATATTGAGTATTTCAAGCATTCTTAAGCATTTTTGAACTCTTTTGTAAACTGTTTTATAAGTCGCTTCCTTAAATGCTCCACTACTTAGACTAGCGCCTTGACTCATTCAAGAAAAGACCAAAGTGAATATTGTCACTTATATACATTTTGCTTATGCGTGCTTGTAACTTGTGACTTATGCACATATGCACATTTACTCTTACGCGCGCTTTCCTTTCAACGCTGTAAGCGCCCATAAAATTGACACAACATCAATCATCTCTTGCATCATAGCTCCAAGAACCGCAGGAATCAGCCCAAAAGCCGCCGCAATCATGCTTATAACAGCTAATCCAATTCCCAACATAACAGCTTGAACCATAACACGCTTCGTGTGTTTTGCAACACTTACAGCGTTTGCTACAGCATAAATGTTGTTGTTCATAATCACAACTTGCGCGCACTCCGAAGCCGCTGTATCGGTGCCATCAGTCAAAGCCACACCAATGTTTGCTGCAGCCAAAACTGGTGCATCGTTTACGCCATCTCCAACCATCATCGTTATGCTACATTTTTGTGTTTTTCCGCCAGAAAAGTCGAAAGCATCCGTGCTCAGTAAGCTTGTGCTACCTTCCGAATACTTATTATCTGCATTAACACTATCCGTATTCTTATAGTGCTGTTTTACGCACTCAAGCTTGTCTTCTGGAAGCAAATTCGCTTTAACATGCTCGATTCCAACGCTTTTTGCTATTGTTTGAGCCGCTTGCAGACCATCTCCAGTAAGCATGCTTATTGAACGAACACCAAGCTCCTTTAGTTTTTGAATCGTAGATTTTGCATTTTCTCGAGGCACGTCTTTTAGAACAATTCGCCCAACAAGTTTGCCATCAAAAGAAACGTATGTTGCCATTTCGTCGGCAGAAAGCTCTTCAAAATTGCTTTCTATTTTTGATATATTTTCTACATTTGCACGTTTGGCTTTATCTTCGGTTGCTGGCGACTCATCCTCGGGATTGCCAGCTGACGCCTGCAAAACGTATTTTTTGCGACCTACTCTAACGTTTACGCCATCCACACTTGCGCATATACCTTGACCAGCAGTTTCTTTAACACCGCTTATAACTGGGTATTCACGCACGCTTGGAAGTTGCGGAACGGCAGATGGATGCGTGTTTTGCCAAAGATCCGATCCAGCTTTTGCAATTCCTCCTGCAAGAATGTGCTGTGAGTATGTTTCCAGGACACCAGCAAACATTAGTATCCTATTTTGCAACCCACTATTTTCTTGATTTTCCTGATTTTCGCTATCTTGATGATTCGCTAAATCCACTCTAACAACTTGAGGCTGTTTAACAGTAAGCGTTCCCGTTTTGTCAAAGAACACATCTGTTACTCGGCTTAGCTGCTCTAAAACATCTTGGCTTTTTACCACAATACCAAGTTTTGCAAGTCTTCCTGTTCCTGCCATAAACGCCACTGGAACAGCTATCAAGAGCGGGCAAGGAGTAGCTAGCACCAAAACTTGCGCAAATCTTAAAGCCTGACCAGATGCAGCCCAAGCAACGCCTGCAATAACAAATGAAAGCACAGTAAAAGGCACAGAAAGCATATCCGCAAATCGCACTACTGCAGCTTTAGAAGATCTTGCAGATTCAACCAACTTCATGATTTTTTGATATTGCGAATTTTGCGATAGCTTAGTTACGCGCATAATCAACACAACACCGCCATTTACGCATCCAGACAACACTTGCGCGCCAGCAAACACTTCACGCGGAAGCGACTCGCCATTTATTGCGCTTGTGTCTAGAACAGCGGAACCGCTTAAAAGCTCACCGTCTACAGGAACTGTTTCTCCTGGAAGAACAACTATTACATTGCCGATTTTTAGATCTTCAACTGGAACTGTTTTGTATCTTTGTAATTGGCTAGAAGACTTTACATCTTGCAATATTGGGCATTCTTTAGAGTTATTGTTACATTTTTTACACGATTCGCAACTAGTAAAATCTTTATGTTCTTGCAATGCCTCTAGCGAAGATTCATTGCTTACTTTTCTAAAATGACTATGATCGAGCAAAGCACATTGCTCACAAGATTCACCACACACTATTCCAGGAAGTGTCATTAAATGCGCGGTTTGCGGAGATGCGTTTACTAAAAGAGATAGATTTTTTTGCGCTGCATCTTGCGCAAAGTCTTCGATTGCTTCGCCTGTAAACACCATTACAACAATCAAATAACTTGCCCAAAATTCGCCTATACAAAGCGTTGCAAGCAATGCAACAAACGCAAGCAAGTCAATTCCAAGTGTGCCATGCATTAAATCATCAATCATACTTAAAAGCGACTTAACACATGTGTATAAAACTAAACATGTTATTATACTTTGCCCGATTGTAAGGCTTATTTGCACATTAAAATCAACGTTTATTAACGAAAGTAAGAAAGTAAACGTCTTGCTTATAGCTTTGCAAAAATCGAGTATAAAAGTCAGATTTCTAGAATAAAACGCCGCAATAAACGGGAACAAAACTAAAACTATTACTAATTGAGGAGCACGACGGCAATACGATAAAAGTTTACGCATACACTTTCCTTACGCTGATCAGGCTAACCGCTTAAGACGCTGCTAACACACGATTTCACGCCTTGTTAACCCATTGAGCATCCACTTAAGCATGCGCAATACACGGCGTAAAGATATCTATATTCATTTATTGGTATTCAGTTTAGCAAAACACCTTGATGAGAAACATTCTCATATAACAAAATGCGCGCAAGAACAAGAAACACGCGAAAGAAGACGATAATACGAATATATGAAAAAAGGTTTCTAGCGATCGGCTAGAAACCCTATTTGTGGAGCTAAGGAGACTCGAACTCCTGACCCTCTGCTTGCAAAGCAGATGCGCTACCAGCTGCGCCATAGCCCCATTGGAGAAAAAGAACAAAATGCTCAATTTCGTGGGCCCGGGAGGACTTGAACCTCCGACCTCATCCTTATCAGGGATGCGCTCTAACCACCTGAGCTACGGGCCCAACTTGTATGTCGAAAACATACAAGTAGTTAGATTAGCACATGAAACAAAAATGTCAAATAGCAAATCTAAGCGTGTCGCAAAATTATTCTACAAAATTATTCTAAATGACTGCGCATAAACCACTGGAACTTTTCAAGCTGCTGAACATGATCTTGAATAATATTAGAGCTAACAATATCAAGATCATCAAGCTGAGAAATTGCCTTACGATCATCTGCAATCATATCGTTGTAATACTCAATTAATGCTTGCAAATACTCTTTGGTGGACTTTCTACCACTAAGAGCAAAACGCTTCCAAGTGCGCGAAGCTACAACATCGTCTGCGCGACCAAGTGGGGATCCACCAAGCGTTGCAATTCGCTCAGCTGTTTCATCGGCTTGAGCTAAAACTTCTGCAACCTGAGGATCAAGCATTTCATGAACCGCAATAAAGTCTGGACCCGTAACATTCCAATGTGCATGCTTTAAGACTAAAGCAGCTTCCTGCTCATGGCTTAAGCGATTCTGCAAAATATCGATTGCTTTCTCACTAGCCGATTCGTCAAGACCTGGCACAATATGAGTTAAAGCCATATTAGTATCCTCCATTTTTTGTTTATTTTTGTTTAATTTTATTCAAATCTTTAATTTACTTCGGTTTTTCTGACTTCAATCGTAGCTATTCTACGCCCATCAACCTCCGTAACTGTCATATCGTAGCCATCCGCATCGTGCAAAATAGCTCCAACCTTGCCCATTGAGCCAGTGTGAGCAAGGAAATAGCCTGCAACAGTTTCATAAGGTCCATCCTCTAGCTCAATTCCAGTCACATCTGCGAAATCTTCTATAGTCATTCCACCGTCAACCGTAGCAACCCCGTTTACAAACACAGTAGCTTTACTATCACGCTTCAAATCTGACTCGTCTGGCAAATCGTATTCATCTCTAATATCTCCAACCAATTCCTCGGTCATGTCTTCAAGAGTTACGATGCCATCCGTTCCGCCATACTCGTCAATAACAACAGCAAGATGTATTCCGCGTTTTCTAAGCATCTCCAAGCTTGGAAGCAATTTAGACGTTCCAGGAAGACTTATTCCTTCTCGAGTTACATCTGCAACTGTTTTAGCATTAGGATCTCTAACATCTAACAAATCGCGTACATGCACAAATCCAATAACATCGTCAAAATCTTTGCCTGTTACAGGATATCTAGAATATGGCAATTCTCTAATTTTTGCAGCAGCTTCTTCAAGACTTAAAGATCCGTCCAAAAACTCAACGTCTGCACGAGGACGCATAACTTCGGCAACAATCGTTTCAGAAGCATCAAAAACATCGTCTAAAATTGTTCGCTCATCTTGGCTAAGCTTTTTATTCGAGTTAACTAAAACACGTAGCTCTTCGTCGGAAACTTCACTTTCCTTTTCGTTTGGATCGAATCCAAGAAGTCTCACAAAACCGTTGGTGTTCTTAGCAATCAACCATATTAAAGGCTTGCATATTTTGGAG
Organism: Gardnerella sp. DNF00476; assembly: GCF_049262735.1. NCBI lineage: Bacteria > Bacillati > Actinomycetota > Actinomycetes > Bifidobacteriales > Bifidobacteriaceae > Gardnerella > Gardnerella sp. DNF00476. The sequence goes on along the minus strand of NZ_CP058401.1, from coordinate 776,101 downwards.
AATATATCTACTGCTGGAACAACTGCTCGAGCGATTTGCTCAGAGCGCTGCATTGCTATTCTCTTTGGCACAAGTTCAGAAATTACTATTGAAAAATACGATATTATAAGCGTTAAAACAATAGTCGTTAATGGTCCAGCAACATGATCTGGAACTCCCCAAGACTTTACAATTGGCACAATATGAGGCGCGATTGCAGATTCGCCAAAAGACGCCGAAAGAAATCCCGAAAGCGTAACTCCGATTTGAAGAGTGGAAAGAAAAGTGTTTGGATCTCGAGCTATTTTTGCAACTCTTTTCCCACGAGCATCCTGCGTTTCCATGCGGTCTAATTGCGACGATCGCAAATTAACAAGCGCAAGTTCGGTTGCTGCAAATATGGAACCAAACAAAAGGAACACAACAATGAGTGCAATGTTAAAACCCAACGACATACTTGCTATCTTAGTTGAATTTAACATATATAAAAAGCTTTGTGCTTAATATCGGAATAATATACACAATCAGGTTCTATAAAAATAACCGGATGGAGCTTTACTTATCTCTTTAATGGATTCAACTTTAAGAACCACACCTTTGTGTGAATATCCACTAACACCAATATTCCCTAATGAAATATTAGCTTTTACAATCACCCATTGGTGATTTTTAAATCGTAAGTTTTTAGAAAAATCTGCAACAAACCCAAATGGAGACATATCTAGAATGCAGCAAGACATAAATTGTCTAGATATGCGAACCTGATTTTTAGAAAGCGTGTTTTCTCGACTTATAAAACCTTTTACCACAATTTCATATCCCTGATATTTCTCTAAATTATGGTCAATTTCGTCATACCAATTTCCAAAATCATCGTCTGAAATAATAATTTTTTTATTAGCTACGTCTAGTCCTCTTAAAGTTTTTTTATTATTTTTACGATTAGACGATATTGCTATTGCGCGCCCAGAAGCGTACTCGTCAAAACCTGCAGACTTTGTAAAACCTTGATCTAATGCTGATTTTGACATTTGAAGTGGAATTAAAATCACGAGCATTGGAATTATTAGGGAAACAAGAATGCGTTTAGAATCTTTTGCAAAAACTGAAATAATACCAAAAAGCGAGCAAATTCCCAAAACAAAAAGCAAAATCGCAGCAAAAATAAGGTATACGAATGCGCGCGGAGTGGTAAGGATTGTGTAGCATCCGCTTAATGCGCTCCACATTAGTGTGGCTGAAAAGCAAATCAAACACAACGATTGCGCAATATGAGCAAAAGTAATTTTATGCTTAGTTTGCTTGCAATCTGCATTATTACAATCAACATTGCATACAACATTTACATTACTCATAGCATCACACCCCATGCAAGGTGAACAAGAAGCGCTGCGAGTAAGCAAATAACAGCAATAGTTGCTGTTAGACGTATCACAAATTTCCCTTTAAAATCTTCAATAAGCATAAGAGTGTTTTTTATGTCTAGCATTGGCCCAAAAAGCAGAAAAACAATTACTGAACTCATTGGAAGAGAAGCAGCCAAAGAGCGCGCAATTACTGCGTCGGAGCTTGAACATAAGGAGCTTGCGTATGCTATTAGCATCATTGCTGGAATCGCCACAAAAACTGTTGTTGTGTTTATTTTTGATGCAGGATCTGCGCCAAGCCAAACGCGAATAATCGAAGCTACAGTTGTTCCAAACAATATTATTGGCATTAATCGCATAAAATCCGCATAGACATGATGAGCATAAATTTTTAAATGATCTTTAAAACTTATTAAAGGCCCATCATTATTGTCAAAATCACATGAATCACATGTTGATCCACATGATTTTATGAAAAATTTTTCCCTTAAAACTTGTGATTTTACAGGAAAAATCACAAAACTAATTCCCACTAAAAGAGCCACACCAACACCCAAAGCCACTCGAGTCACAGCAACTGCTGGAACGTCCGCAAATGCGTACCAAGTAGCCCAAATAGAAACAGGATTTACCACTGGCACAGCGCATAGAAATGTCACAGCACAAGGCAATGGCAGCTTTCGCGCAACAAGACGAGAAAACGTTGGAACAACAACACAATCACATACTGGCACACAGACTCCAGCAAGAATTGCAGCCAAAAAGCCGTTTGCAATAGACTTTGGAGCGTGTTTTTCAATAAAATCTGCCGTAATCCACGTTTCTACAGCAGCAGAAACAAGCACGCCAATTAGCGTAAAAGGAACAGCTTGTAAAAGCAGCCCAGCAACACCCATAATAATAGTGTTTACAGGCATCCAAGGGTTGCGCGCTTGCAACGCTGGAAACATTGCAATAATCAAAGAAATAAAAGGAATCCCTATAATCAAATATAGATAGTTTGCAGAATTTGCTTGTTCTGCTTTACTTGCTTTTTCTACTTGGCTCGTTGTTTTTGCTTCGGTTTCTGTTTTTAGCATGACAACACTTCCACCAAGCCGTCACTCATTCGATACCTTGCTCCAACAAGCATCAAAGCGTCTTTGAAAACAGCTTCGCGAATTATTTGTGATTTTTCACAAATTTCAGCCAAAATATTAGACACGTGAATACGTTCAATATCATCTGTATCTAAATTTTCCTCAACACCTGCGAGCACAGCAGGCCCTAAAGAACGCAGCAATATTAACTCGCTCGACTCAATTATTTCGCTTGTTTTATCTTCGCCGTATTCAGAAACCAGCTTTTGCACGTTCGGCAAAACAACCTTTACGGCGCCGCAATGCTCATGCCCAAGCACAACCAACACTTTTACTCCCAAATCACTTACAGCGTATTCTAGCGAAGCTATTACGGCATCATCCAACACTTCTCCAGCTGTGCGAACAGAAAAAATATCGCCCAAACCGGCGTCGAATATAAATTCTGGAGCAACTCGCGAATCTGCGCACGAAAGCACAACAGCTCCAGGATGCTGACCGTCAATAAGTTTCATGCGCGATTCTGAATTTACGCCTGCATGCGCTGAATTGCCGTCTGCAAATTTGCGATTCCCTGCAAGCATTGCGCTTAATACCGATGTAGCTAAAACTGAATCTTCATTAGCAAAATCTTCGCTGACTTCTTCTTGCATTATTATCTCCTACACTGGCATTGGCAATATTTTCAGTTGCTTAAAGTTTAAAATTTTTGACTTAGAATATATTGTATCTTTCGTAGTAAATAAGAATTTTGTTTAAGAATATAAGCCTATTATCAAAAAAGCTCCCGTATTGCAATTCGCAAATACGAGAGCCTTCTTGATTCAGTAATTTATTAAAATCATCCAGTGTTTTGCAAGCCTGCAGCAACACCGGAAACAGTGCAGAGAATCAGGTAGATGAACTCTGCCTGCTGGCTTTCGCTCAATTCTTCCTTATCCACCTTGTTGCGAAGCTTATGCAAAGCAAGTGACTGAATTACAGAAAGCGCGTCCACGTAAGGCGAGCGCACGCGAATCGCCTGGCCAAGCACATGGCGATGTTGCAACGGCCACTTGTCACCAACAATTTGCAAAACCCACTTGCGAGTAAGTTGCATTTCCGAAAGCACTTTATCGCTTAAATCTTCGCGATCTCCAAGGCTTAGATACATGCGAGCAATTCGCTCGTCTGTTTTAGCCAAAGACATCTCAATATTGTCAATAAAAGTACTAAACAGCGGCCATTCTTCGTAAGCTCTGCGCAAAGTTTCCAAGTCGCCAAACTTTTCGCAAGCTGTACCCAAGCCGTACCACGCTGCCAAGTTGATTCGAGCTTGCGCCCAAGAGAAAACCCACGGGATTGTGCGCAAATCGTCCAAAGACTTTGCACCAAGACCGCGCTTTGCAGGGCGAGATCCGATTGGGAGCAAACCAATCTCACTAAGCGGAGTAACGGTTGAGAACCAAGGCGTAAAGTCATCTGTTTGAAGCAAATCAATAAAACGATTATGCGCTGCAACATCAAGCTTTTGAGCCATATCCGCATACTTATGAGTCATTTCCGTGTTGGTTTTCTCAACGCTTGGAGCAGATTGAAGCAAAGTTGCTGCAGCTACTGATTCCAAGTGACGAATGGCAAGAATTGGGTTTCCGTAGCGAGCAAAAATAACCTCACCTTGTTCAGTAAGCTTAAATCGGCAATTTACTGAACCAACTGGTTGAGCAAGAACAGCACGGTTTGCAGGACCACCGCCTCGTCCAACAGCTCCTCCTCTGCCGTGGAATAGTGTCAAATCAATGTCATGATCTTTAGCCCACTGTGCAATACGTTCTTGAGCAGAATGTAATGCAAGTGTTGCAGAAGTAGGACCTGCGTCTTTGGAAGAATCGGAGTAGCCAAGCATAACTTCCATCTTGCGACCAGTAGCCTTCAGTCTAGCCTGAACTTCTGGAATCTTAATGATTTCCTCAAGAACATTAACCGAATTCTGCAAATCTTCTAGCTGCTCAAAAAGTGGTATTACGTCAATTGTTGGAGCATCCTGTGGATGCGCAAACGCAAGGCGATTAAGCTCAAATACATCGCGAACATGCTGAGCAGACTTTGCAAACGAAATAATGTAGCGGCGAGCTGCACGCATACCGTTGCGCTTTTGAATTGCTCCAAGCGCGCGGAATGTGTCTAGAACTTCGCGAGTCATTGGCTGAAGCGGTCCACGCTCCCCGTGCAAACCATGTTCGCGAATATCTTCCAATGCGCGCGAATGCACGAGCGAATGCTGACGGAACTCCATCTCCACCATGTGGAATCCAAAGGTTTGCGCCTGCCAGATCAAATCCTGCAATGGTCCATATGCTGCTCGAGCATCTCCAGCCTCAGCAAGCGAACGTTGCACTATCCGCAAATCTTCAATGAACTCTTCGCAAGAATGATACATCAAGTCTGTATTGCGGCTAATCGTGTGGTGTAGTCGATCTGCCATCACAAGCATAACGGCTCTATGCGGCTCGCTGTTAGATACGTCGGACGCGTTTTCAGTGAGCTGCTCGCTCATTTCCCTCTGGCGGTTCCAAAGTTCCAGCAGTTCAACGCTTGGAGGCGTTGTGCGTGTTTCCATAGTCAGGCATTTGCCAACTTCGCGCGTGCGTTCTTCCAGCGCTTTCAAAACGTGGTTGCTAAACTTGCTCGCAACCTGCCTACTTACCTTTGCTGTAACGTTTGGATTTCCGTCTCTATCGGATCCAATCCAGCTTCCTGGGTGGAAGAATGCTGGGCATCGCGGTGGCACTAATCCAGCTTTTTTGCCCAAAAGCCAATCGTCAAATCTGCGATAAACCAACGGAATTGTGTTGAATAATGTTGCGTCGAATATATCGAGTATTGTGTCTGCTTCTTCAACTGGTGTTGGTTTTTTAAGAGCAATAGGCGAGGTGCGGAGCAATGCGTCTATCTCGTTGTATAGACGCCTGTAGTTTTCGCGCTTGTCTGATCCTCCTAGCCTATTGTGTTTGCTTAGAAGCTTTGATATTCTGCGGATTTTACCAGCTACAGCTTTTCGTCTTGCTTCGGTTGGATGCGCTGTGAAAACTGGATGGAATTCAAGCTTATTTAGCAGTTCCTTAGCTTGCGCAGGGCTCATTTCCGTAAGCAACTTGTGGTATGCGCATGTTAGCTCATTAACTGGGTCTACGGGATTAGATTCTTCTACTTCGCATTCGCGTTGGTGCAGTACGGAGACCCTGTAGTTTTCTTCGCACAGGTTTGCTAAGTGGAAGTATGTAGCAAACGCACGCGCAAGAAGCTGCATATCTGGCAAATCCATGCCGTTGATTTTTTCTACAGCTTTGTTTAGCCCGTCGTCTTCTGTTCCTTGTGCATCAACCATTTGTGCGAAGTGTGCTGTGCTTGCGTTTACTGCGTTTAATCGCACTTCGTCGAATACGGTTAATAGTTTTTCATCAAATTCGCCTAATACATCGCGCAGAATATGTAAGCATAAATCCATGTCTTGCTTAAGCGATGCTGGCAGTTCGCGCTCTTCAGGTCCTTTTCGTCCTAGTCCAGACGTAACTATTGTTGCGTCTGCTGGAGTCACCTGTTGATTTTGAGTTGTCATCAGACCTCCTTGTGCTAGTCATAAGGTTGCTTGGTCGTTTGACTTCCGCGGCTCCTCCGCGGTTATTTAGGTCAAAAGTTGCAAGCCCACAGCCTTTGTTCCCAGCGAGATTCCAAAATAATTGTGAACCGACCTTAGGACTGATTTTTTCTATAAATTTCTTATATAAATTTTATAGGCTACGCGCTGCGTATACTAAAAATTGTGAGCATAGAAGAGAATAACGCTGATAGTAATTCAAACAGTAATATAGGCAATACTCCACAAATACTTTCTACTGGTCATATAGTAGGAAAGCCTTCTGGGCGCTTTCAAACGCACGCGATTCCGCTAGATATGGAAGATGTTGAGCGCGATTGGGATAAACCAGTTACGGAAGCTGGGATTGCAGCAAAATCCAGCATTATTATTCGAGTTGGCGCTTTAGGTTTAGGCGCAGGAACTGGAAGCTACCGCGTTCGCGAGCTTATGCACCGCGTTGGCGAACCTATGGGTGTAAATGTTCGTGCAGACGTTAATTTAACCGATATTGAGGCTACTTGCACAGATAAGCATGAGCGCATTACCGAAGTTGTTGATCTGCCTACTACTGGCGTAAATACGGAGAGAATTTGGCTTCTCGAACATTTTGCAGATTGGTTTAATGTTAAACTTGGAAACGATTCCTTATACCATTCAAAGGCAGCTGTTTCTAAGGAGTTGGTGGACACTCTTCAAGCTAGCAGCAATGAGAATGCGATTGTTCAAACAGCTAAGCAGTCGGAGGAGCACGCTGCAAAAGTCGAAGAAAAAATGGCAATTCAAGAGGCGATTCGCAAAGAAAAACCTCGTGGAATTTTTGCGCTTCAACCAGAAAGAACGTATGCTGAGCATTTTTCTCACGTTCAAAATGTCAAAAATGTTCAAAATTCTCAAAATAATTTGAATTTAGATCTTAAAAACAATTCCGCCGCTTTATCTAATCAAAATCCCGCTTGCGATTCTTCCGCGCCGCTTACTGTTCGTCAAGTTCACGACCGTCTCGATTTAATTAAAAATCGTAAGCCTCTTTATAAACCTTGGTTTGCGGGTCTTGCGTCTGCTGTGGCGTGCGCGTCCTTCGCATTTTTGCTCGGCGGCGGCGCTTACGATATGCTTGGTGCTTTTATTGGAGCTGGCATTGGTCATTATGTTAGAAGACGCATGTTTATGCATCATCTAAACCAATTTGTTGTAACGTTTATTGCTGTTGCTGTTGGCGCTTTGAGTTGCATTGCTTCTCTTCGACTTGTTGGATGTTTTGATCCTGCTGCCTTACACCACAATACAGCTTATATCGGTTCTGTTTTGTTTGTAATTCCAGGTTTTCCTCTTATTACAGGCGGCTTAGATATTGCTAAGATTGATTTTCCTTCTGGCATTCAGCGACTTTGCTACACAATGGCGATTATTCTAATGGGTACTCTTGCTGGCTGGATGGTTGCAAGCCTTGTTCAACTTAATCCCCAAGGCTTTACTCCACTGGGCTTAAATCCTTGGCTTAATGCTGTTCTTAGAATGATTACAGCGTTTGCAGGCGTGTGGGGATTCTCCGTTCTGTTTAATTCTCCTCAAAGAATGTGTTTCGTTGCTGGAATAATCGGCGCGATTACCGATACTTTGCGCTTAACTATGGCTGATTTTGGTATTGCTGCAGAAATCGCAGCATTTACTGGCGCTTTGCTTGCTGGTCTTTTGGCTTCCGCTTGGCGATCTGTAGTTCATAGGGGTTGGGCGCCTCAATATTTGGGCTATCCGCGTATTGGTCTTACTGTTCCATCTATTGTGATTATGGTTCCTGGACTTTATATGTATCGTGCAATGTTTTATCTTGGACAGTTTAATACTCTTCCTGCTTTAGATTGGACTTTCCGCGCTTTTATGGTGATTATTTGCTTGCCATTAGGACTTGCTGTTGCGCGAGTTATAACAGATAAAAGCTGGCGATACGACATTTAGTTATATCGAAAATAAAAAGATAAAACGAATAGTATAAACCTAAACAAAAACGCCCAGCGACCACTGGGCGTTTTATTTATATGCAATCAAGCAAGAATTAATCAGATTTAATTATTGCTAATCAACATTGTTAATCAATACTTCATGTTCATTGCTTCGCGTACTTGATCAAGTGTTTCTTGCGCAATCGCAGCAGCTCTTGCATTTCCATCGTGCAAAATATCTCTCACAGCGTCCATATCTTTTGCCAATTCCGCACGACGCTCGCGGTGTGGAGCAAGGAAGTTGTTTACAGATTCAATAACGTACGCTTTTAGTGCTCCTGCACCTGCGTCACCAATTTCTTGCGCAATATCTTTTGGATCTCTGCCAGTAACCAATCCAGCAGTAGTCAAAAGAGCAGAAACCTGTGGGCGAGCCACTGGGTCGAATGTAATTGTGCGCTCAGAATCAGTTGGGCTTTTCTTAATCAGCTTCGCTGTGTCTTCTGCGGTTGCGCCTAGCATAATCGAGTTTCCGTAAGACTTACTCATTTTGCGTCCGTCTAATCCTGGGATTTCTGGCGTATCCGAAAGAATCGCAGCTGGCTCTGGGAAAACAGGATTCTTCTTTGCATAACGCTCGTTAAATCTGCGAGCAATCGTGCGCGTAATCTCAATGTGTGGCAAATTATCTTTTCCAATTGGCACAACATTTGCTTTGCAGAACAAAATATCGCAAGCTTGATGCACTGGGTACGTAAGCAAAAGTCCTGTTAAAGCATGACCCGAAGCCTCCATTTCTGCTTTAACAGTAGGATTTCTATGCAATTCTGCTTCTGTAACTAGAGACAAAAATGGCAGCATAAGCTGATTTTCTGCAGGAACAGCGGAGTGTGTAAAAATCATTGTTTTCTTAGGATCAATTCCAGCAGCCATATAATCAAGAACAAGATTTAGTACATTATCTTCTACGTGTTCAACAGTGTCTCTATCTGTAATCACCTGATAGTCCGCAATAATCACGTTTGTGTTTACGCCAAGATTTTGCATTGCGACACGCTCACGAATCGAACCGAAGTAGTGTCCTAAATGAAGTCTTCCTGTCGGTCTATCTCCTGTAAGCATAGTAAAGGAGCTAGGATTTGCTTTTAGCTTCTCAAGCGTTGCGTCTGAACGTTTTTGAGCTGCTACAAAGCTTGCACTTATTTCATTTCCAGCAGCCGTAACTTGTGCTTCTTCTGACATTTCTAACTCCTTACGCACGCGATTTTTCTTGCGATTTTTAAGCCTAAAAATATGGCTTTTATCGTAAAAGTCCACTCAGACAATATACTCGGTTGCGGCACAGTGGTACGCTCTTGTGTGATGAATTGATTGTTTCGGTAAATTAGAGGGGGTCAGATGGGCCGCGGACGACAGAAGGCAAAGCAACAGAAAATTGCCCGTAAGCTCAAATACCTGACGACCGATACGGATTATGACGAGCTTGCTAAGGAGCTTAATACTCACGAGCCTGGTCAGGGATCCTTCGATCCGTTTGAATCTGATAATTATGATGAATCTAAAGATTATCTTGATAAGGAAGAAGATTCGTCTGATTTTGCTGATGATAGCGATTCTAAAGACGCTAATGAAGAGCAAGACTCGTGCGATTCTGTTCCTTGCAACGATGACGATTTAGACGATTACGCTAAGTGGGCTGCTGAAGCAGCTGCGTCTGCAGCTAATAAAGATAAATCGTCCGGCAATTCTGGCACGGTCCACCACCATATTCCTATGCCTATGCCGAATTTTATGCATAAGAAGTAATTTAAAAATAATAAACAAGTAATTGTTGAATTAAATTGTTGAATTAAATTATTCTCGTGCAAGAGATTTTGTGAGTTCGGGCAGCAGATTGCTTAGGTTATCTCGCTCTCCAATTGCACTTATATTGCCAATTTGCTGCTCGTAATTCCATTTTGTTATTCCACAGGAAAGCCGCAACCAAACATCTGGATCAAGTTCTATAACATCAGGCGGCGTTAGATTGTGTGGATCTGATTGTGGACCTTCTAGGATTTTTACAGCTCCCCAGGGCGCTACTCTTACCTCTACAGCAAATCCAGGCGCTATTGATTCCAAGACATAAAGAGAATACCTAACAGCCATTGCTTCATCATCTCTACTAACTTCAAGAATTTTGCTGTTAATACATGTGAAATTTTCCTTATCTTGCAGAGATTTCACATACGCCTTCGCCTTATTTTCCCATAATTTAAATGATTCTTTAGCGCGATTTATATCTTTTTCTCTTATAACTGTCATATTTGAATTATCTCATGAATTACATGACTATTATCTGTATTTTTAGTAGCGTTTTATTAAAGCTAAATCAAAGCTAGATAAAAGTTTAATAAAAGTCATATTGTGAATAATTCTTAATAAGTGTTTGGGGTTGTGATATCATCAACAATGAAAACGTGTGCATTGCCGCGTACCGTCTTGTTAAGTGCAATTTGGCGCGGCTACAACCAACATAATCAAGGGTTGCTATTCGCACATTTTAGGTAAATATATTATTCACGGCACAAGGAGTCAAATATGACTAAACACGTCGCGCCGAAAGCCAAGACAACTGCGGCGACATTTGCCAAAGAACTTCAAGAACATCTGAAGTACACTCAAGGTGTCACGCCAGAACAGGCCACTACGGCTGATGTGTATGTTGCCGCTGCTACCGCGGTCCGTCGCCACTTGATGGACTCTTGGATGCAGACCCAGCATGACATGATTAACGGCAACACCAAGGCTGTGGGCTATTTGAGCGCAGAGTTCTTGATGGGCAAGCAGCTTGAGAACGCTTTGCTTAACGCTGGTCTTACTGACCAGTTCAACAAGGCTGTAACTAAGCTTGGTTTCGATCCAAAAGCTGTTATCGATGCTGAGTATGAGCCAGGTTTAGGTAACGGCGGTTTGGGTCGTCTCGCAGCCTGCTTCATCGATTCGCTCGCCTCTATCGGCGTGCCAGCATTTGGCTACGGCATCCAGTATCGTTACGGAATTTTTAAGCAGCGCTTCGACGAAGATGGTAAGCAGGTAGAAACCCCTGATTACTGGCTTAGCAACGAAGAGCCATGGGGTCATATCGATTACGGTCGAGATCAGCGCGTTAACTTCGGCGGCGAAGTTGTTGAAGAAAACGGTAAGCGCGTTTGGAAACCAGCTTGGTCTGTTCGCGCAGTTCCAGTTGATTACATGGTTCCAGGCTACAACTCTGGTCGCGTAAACACTCTTCGCTTGTGGACTGCAAAGTCTTACGACGAATTTGATTTGCTCACCTTCAACAAGTCTGAGTACTTGGATGCTGTTAAGCCACAGGTTGCAGCAGAAAACATTTCTAAGATTCTTTACCCAGAAGATTCCACTCCAGAAGGCAAGGCTTTGCGTCTTGAGCAGCAGTACTTCTTCGTAGCTGCTTCTATTCATGATGCTATCCGCGTATTCTATCCAGGTCAGGATAAGCCGGATCTCACCACCTTCCCAAGCAAGATCAACTTCCAGTTGAACGATACTCACCCAGTTATCGGTATTCCAGAGCTTATGCGCGTTCTTATGGACGAGTACGGCTACGATTGGAACACCGCTTGGGGCATTACCACCAAGACCTTCAACTACACTTGCCACACGCTTCTTCCAGAAGCTTTGGAAGTTTGGTCAGCAAAGCTTATTGGCGAACTTTTGCCACGCCACCTTGAGATTATTCAAGGTATTAGCGAGCAGTTCCGCAATGAGCTTCGCGGTAAAGGCGTTGCTGAGGATCAGGTTGAGCGCATGCGTATCGCTACCGACGCCGACGAAAATGGCGAAGGTGCTGTAGTTCGCATGGCTTACTTGGCTACCTACGGTGGTTCTTATGTTAACGGTGTTGCTGAGCTTCACTCTGAGTTGTTGAAGGATGTCACTTTGAAGGACTTCTCCAACGTTTACCCAGATAAGTTCAAGAACGTTACTAACGGCGTAACTCCTCGTCGCTTCGTGCGCTTGAGCAACCCACGCATGTCTGCCCTTATTACTGAGGGCTTGGGCACCGACGCATGGCAGGGTGATTTGGAGCTTCTTGAAGGTTTGAAGCCATTGGCTGATGATCCAGCATTCGTTAAGAAGTTTGCTGAAGTTAAGAAGCAGAATAAGCTTGCCTTCGTTGATTTTGCAAAGCACAAGTATGGCTTTGAAATCAACCCAGATACTATGTTTAACACCATTGTTAAGCGTTTGCACGAGTACAAGCGCCAGTCCATGAAGATCCTCCAGGTTATCTCCACATATGCTGGAATCAAGAATGGCACAATCGACGTAGACAAGATGCTTCCACGCACCGTGTTCTTCGGCGCTAAGTCCGCTCCAGGCTATGCTATGGCAAAGCTTACGATTCAGCTCATCAACAATGTTGCTCGCGTTGTGAACAACGATCCAGCATGCAAGGGCAAGCTCGCAGTGTTCTTCCCAGAGAACTACAACATTGAACTTGCTATGAACTTGATTCCTGCAACTGATTTGGATGAGCAGATTTCTCAGGCCGGTAAGGAAGCTTCCGGTACTGGTAACATGAAGTTCGCTTTGAACGGTGCTTTGACTGTTGGTACTCTCGACGGTGCAAACGTTGAGATTCGTGAACGCGTTGGCGCTGAGAACTTCTTCCTCTTCGGCATGACCGTTGACGAGGTTGAGAAGCTCTATGCTGAAGGCTACGATCACGGCGACTCCCGCAAGTACTACGAGTCTGATCCTCGATTGAAGACTGCTGTAGACATGGTTGCTGACGGCACATTCTCCAATGGTGACAAGAGCGCGTATGAGCCACTCGTTAATGATTGGCTTACTCACGATTACTTCATGGCAATGGCTGACTTTAGCTCTTACATGGATATTCAAGCTCAAATTGAGGAAACTTACCGCGATCCTATGAAGTGGGCTCGCATGGCAGTTTTGAACGTAGCCAACTCTGGTTACTTCTCTTCTGATCGCTCTATCGAAGATTACCTCGATCGCATTTGGCACACTGGCGCTCTTCCAACTGCTGAATAATTATGTAAAAGCATTTTAAAAATTGCTTTAATAAAAAAGGCTGTGACTAGCGTTTGTTGGTCACAGCCTTTTTTATTTATAAAAATAATTAAAAATAAATATCAAAATAAAAAAAAATAAGGTGTGAAACTATGCACTATAAGTGCAGAACTTCACACCTTATATAGCTAAAAATCTGAGTATAAGAATTTTAATTCTATCTAAGCCTCAACTGGCTTAGCTACTTCAGATTCTTCCTTATCTGTTTTTTCAGCACCTAAATCGATTGGTGAAGAGCTGTTCTCCCATGGCTGCTCCCATGGATCATAATCAGGATTATGCTGCTTGTATACATACAATGCTGCAATACCTGCGAGCAGTGCTCCAAAGAGCAGTGCAAAGAACTTCCAACCGCCAGAGGACCTGTTCTCCATGATGGCTCCTTTCGTCAAGCTGACCTGCTCGTCCAAGTCAACAATTTATATCGAGTTTCACTCGCGTACTCACTATCATAGTGATTTTTTTCAATACTCGCATCTTTTTTATCATATAGATTGGTTACAAATATTTAAACTTTGTGTATGCGATTAGATAATGTTATTTTATGAACAATTTTGATGTAAAAAATATTATTAGGCGTTTTAAGATTAATTGCAAAAGCGCTACATATTCACTCATTTATATTTGTGTGTTTGTTTGGCTTGTTGAAATTATTCTTCATACTTTTTCGCCAAACTTGTATCAAGTACTTATTGAGAATACAGCATTTTCTCCATTTTTGATTAAAAAATCTATTTGGACTTGGTTTACATCTATGTTTGTCCATTCTCCTGGATTTAGCCACATATTTTTCAACATGCTCTGCTTATATTCTCTCGGAATAGAATTAGAGAAATTCTTTGGCAGGTGGAAGTTCTTCTTCCTATATGCCATTTCAGGACTAGGAGGATGCGTTGCAACCCTACTTTACTGCAAAATTACAGGAAACTGGTTCTTGTCGGCTTATGGTGCATCAGGTGCAATTATGGGGCTTATAGGGGCACTTCTTGTAGCTCAATGGAGACTCGGTGAAAATACTCGAGGAACTTTGATATGGATTGCTTTAACTCTAGCTATGCCTATTATTATTCCAAATATTGCTTGGCAGGCTCATGTTGGTGGTCTTATCACTGGAACAATTTTGGCTACTTTGCTTGGAGTTAATAATCCGATTCTTAAAAAAGCATCTTTTAATGAACGTTTTGCTATATATTCTTTACTGATTCTTATTGTGCTCCTATCTATTTGCATGTTATGTATATGCTAATCAACTTTAAATTACACGTATGTAGTTCTCCACAATTGTGGACACAAAAGTGGATAACTTGGGTATAACATGGGAATATCTGCTCACGTTATCCACAATGTTGTACACAAACGTTGATAACTCAGTCTTTTAAAACCTGTTAACAAGTGCATAAAAGTTATCCACATTTTTTATAAATTGTGATTTTCTCCAATCTTAATAAGAAATAAAATTATGCAATCTAAATTCAATCATCCAAAACATCTAAATCCACAAAGCCAAGAAACACTTGATTTTATTAAGGAAAATCAAGATGCTAACCCTAAAGATGCTGCTTTAAAAGCATCTAATAATCCCAAAATCAATGTTTTATTTGCCGTTAATCAAATAAGCGGAAAACAGATTGCAAAAACAAAACTGCCTAATTGGTATATGAATAAAAAAGTAATATATCCAGCTCACATTTCGATGGAACAATGTTCATCGCAAGCAACCGCGCAATATAAGGCGCAGATAGTTCATAATCTTATAAAAGATAATAACTTAAACAAGTCTAACACTACACTAATTGATTTAACTGGCGGATTTGGCGTAGATTGCGCAATAATGAGCAAAGAATTCAGTGAATCTATTTGCGCAGAAAAACAAGAAGAATTATCTGCTATTAGCCAGCACAATATGATTGTAATGGGATTAAAAAATGTTCATTGCGTAAATTGCACAAGCTCTGAAGTATTAAATAACGTAAATTCAGCTACCATTATTTACATTGATCCCGCAAGACGCGACCAAAAAGGATCCAGAACATACGCTATAGAAGATTGCACTCCGAATGTTATAAACCTAAAGTCACAGATGCTAGATGCTTCAAAATTTGTGATTATAAAACTATCCCCAATGCTTGATTGGAGAAAAGCTATATGTGATTTTAACGGAAACGTTAGTCAGGTACACATAATTTCTCACAACAATGAATGCAAAGAATTACTTTTAGTATTGGACGCAAATTTACATAACATTATTGAGATTCATTGCGTTAACAATGAAAATATTACTGTTTTTTGCGCAAAATATGATTCGTCTTTACACAAGGTTGAAGAATCTTACGAGATTTCAAATAATGTCACAAATGTTATGGAAAATTGGAGAAATTTAGCTAAATATGTTTATGAGCCAAACGCATCTATTATGAAAGCAGGATGTTTCAATCTCTTAGTACAAAAATATGGTGTTTATCAAATCGCAAGCAACAGCCACATTTTTATTTCAGAAAATTGTAACTCTGATTTTCCTGGAAAAATTTGGAAAATAGAAGGAGTCTGCAGCATGAATAAAAAAGAAATCAAGCAAATTATTTCAGACTTAGAGTACGCGAATATAGCCACGTACAATTTTCCAATTAGTGTTAATGATTTGAAGAAAAAACTTAAATTAAAAGATGGTGGTACAACTAGAATTCTGTCTACTACGGATAGTAAAAACCAGCACGTAATTATTAGAGCAAGTCAAGTAACAGATAAACAGATAATATACAATAAATAAATTAATGGCTGCGCACTCATGCACGCAGCCATTAATCAAGATTTAAAAAGTTCTATTAACTTTTTATCTCCAGCACATTGTCATTAAGAATCCAGCCATAACCAAGCATGCTGCAATCAAAAGATTAAATGCTCCAATTCCAGGAATTGGTAGAGAAGGATTCAGGTAGTAAACAACCGCCCAGAACAAACCAACAATCATAAGCGTGCAGAAAAGCGGAACAAACCAACCAGCATTAGCCTTTGTTCCTTTAATTGACTCTTCAACTCTACGAGTATTTTCTTCTTGACGCTTCATCATTCGCTGTATCTGCGGAGACAAAGAATCTTTGTCCGCAGTCGCATTCAGCACAGCTTCAACCTGCTCCATAGGCACGCCATACAAATCTTCTTTAGAAGATTCTTTTGCTTCGCCAGCATCGGCAGATGAAGCAGCATTCAATGTGTTTAATTCTTCGTCAGCCATAACAGTAACTCTCCAATCAATCGGCTACACGCTATAATAATAGTTACACTCGAACGCAATAAGAAGACTGGATGCTATGGCTAGACAAACAGGTAAACACAGCGCTAAAAAATCGCTGTTGGGAAGCATTGCTGTGGCATTAGCTATCTCTTTTACAGGATATTTATTTATTACTAACTTGCGTATTAATCGTACAGCGTTTGTTACATCAGACACCGGTCAGATGGTAGAAAGAAATTCTCAAAGAGCAAAAAGCTTAAGAGAAGATGTTAAAGAGCTAGATTCACAGGTAAATCTTCTAAACAAAACTTTAACGAATAATACAAATGATGCAGATTCTTCCGACGACACTGGTGCTAGCACAATACTCCCAGCAATACAGGGACCTGGAATTAGTGTTACACTAAACGATTCACCACTGTGGAAAACAGCCGTAAACGGGTCTGGAAGCTCCGCAAACATAAATGACTACGTAATACACCAACAAGACATAGAAGCGGTGGTAAATGCCCTTTGGAGAGGTGGAGCAGAGGCAATAACAATCCAAGACCAACGCATACTATTCAATTCTGCTGTTGTTTGTATCGGAAATGTGCTTATGCTACAAGGTCATCAGTACTCGCCACCGTATAGAATATCTGCTATTGGCTCAATCGAAGACATGGTAGATGCGCTGGATGACTCTCCAGCAATTCGAACATATAAAGACTATGTCAGCGGTTTTGGGTTGGGATGGAAAGTGGAAAAAAAGAGTAATCTAAAATTCGCAGAATCTTCTGCACTTTTACAGCCGCTACGATATGCTTCGGTTCCAAAAGATGCCGATTTTATTAGTAGTAATATTTCGCCACAACACCATTCCAACAGGCAATAAAGGAGTAACATGAAGCGTTCTAACAATATGCACGAACGTAGCGAAACTAAACACGGCAAAACCAGTATTATCTGGCAAGCAGTTGGTGTTGTAGGAGAACTTCTTATTTCTTTCGCTGTTATTTGTGCACTGTATATTGTCTGGCAGATGTGGTGGACGGGTGCACAAGCTGAACATATACAAGTTGAAACACGTCAATCTGTTTCTTGGACAAACCCTGCTGCTGGTCCTAAAACAAAAATTGCTCTTCCTCAAGTAGACAATCCTCCTAAATTACAGGGCGTCAAACACGGAGATCTTCTAGCACGAATCTATATTCCACGCTTCGGTGATCAATGGGAGCGTAATGTTATTGAAGGTGTAGATATGGAGATACTTAATCGTCGAGGATTAGGTCATTATCCTAAAACTGAGTTGCCTGGAGAAATCGGAAACATTACAATTATTGGTCACCGCAATGGTTATGGTCAACCTCTTGCGGATGTTGATAGGTTCCAAAAAGGAGATTCTATTATTCTTCGAACTAAAGATTATTGGTTCGTTTACAAATACATTACTCACAAGATTGTTAGACCAGAACAGGTTGAAGTTCTTGACCCAGATCCAATAAACCATAGTAAAGAGCCAAAGAAACGCATGATCACCATTATTACATGCGAACCTAAGTTCTCTACACCTAAGTTCCGCTTTGTTAGCTTTGGCGAGCTTGATTATTGGGCTAAAGTTTCTGACGGTATTCCAAAAGAGCTTTCTACTTTAGACGAAAACGGAAAAGTTAAGTTTGTTAATAACGAGCAACAATCTTTGATCTCTCATCTCGATTCGCTTGTTCCGCTTATGATCGGCGCGCTAATAGTTTATTTGATTATCTTTGCTGCTGGAGCTATTGCATGGCAGTGGCCGTTAAGACGCGAGATTAAAGCAGGTCTAAAGCCAAAGCCTGAATTCAGCATCTTTGGCGGACTTATGAGGCTACAGCCTGGAATTCTTCCAGTGAGATTAATTCTCTCCTTAATTATCTACCTAATATGCATTATGATACTTATGCAATGGGTATACCCGTTTGTTTCGGCAAATATACCATTCTTAAGAGAAATGTCTGCATACACAGCAACGCCTTACTAAAGGGTAAGTAGATAATAAGTAAGTAGATAAGATTAATAAATAATAAAAATCAGGGTTAGGATGATTTCTTAACCCTGATTTTTTCGTATAAGATTAGATAATCTACTTTTGGTTTATGTACAAAAACTAACTAAAACACGTGGACATTAAGCATGCACTTAATTAACATATGCATTTAATTAATATAAAAAGCCAGTAAGCTTATTAAACTTACTGGCTTTATGCTTTGCTTTTTACAAACCTGTATCTGTTGTTGTAGTAGATGTAGATGGGGCTTCAGTAGAAGGTTTATTCAAATCTAATCCCGTACCTGGCTTTGTAAGGTCCGATGGAGGAGTAGCAGATTTCACAGTCAAAGTGATTGTTGAACCTTTGTCAATCTTTGTTCCTTCTTTTTCAGACATTCCAGTAACTATGTCATCATCTTTAGCTGATGCATCAGATGCAACAACCTTAAAGCCTTTTGCTTCCAATACTTGTTTAGCCTGCTTGAAAGTTACAGTGCCAACAGCCAAACGAGGAACTTCAACTTTAGGCTTTCCTTTAGAAACATATACTGTTACAGAGCTATGAGGCTTTACTGCAGCACCAGAAGATGGGTTCATCTTGGTCACAGTTCCTTCAGATGCAGTATCAGATTCTTCCTCAACAACATTTACAGTAAAACCAAGATTTTGCAATTCGCTTGTTACAACATCCTTAGATTGTCCAACTAAACCATCAGGGATCTTTGTAAGACCAGAAGAAATGTATAAGGTAACCACAGACCCCTTGTCTGCAAACGAATCTGCAGAAGGATCTGTACGAGTAACATGATTCTTCTTAACTTCCGTGCTATCTTCTACACGAACATTAGATATCTTAAATCCAGCACGTTCAAGAGCTTTACGTGCTACATCTTGCGATTTACCAGTAACATCTGGAATCTTAGTAGACTGTGGACCTACAGAGAACCATACGCTTACTCTAGATCCTGAAGAAACTTTAGCTCCACCTTTAGGAAGCTGTTTTGTAAAAGTTCCTTCTGGTTGAGAAGATTTATCATCTTCCAAAATATCTGGGATAAGACCAAGAGCTCGCAACTTTTCGCGAGCGGCATCCTGCGTTGTTGTTTCTGTAAATGTAGGAACTACAACTTCTCCAGCAAGTTTACTGCGATTCAAAACAAATAAAATTCCAGCAACAATAATTGCGCAAACTACAGCAGATATAACGGAAGTAATAACAATTCTCTTGCTTCTTTTTGCTCTATTAGCTGCAAGCTGCGCTGCTCTAGTGTTATAACCAGTATTTTGAGTATAAGGCTCAAATTGACCTGTAATAGCACCAAAGCTTTGGGTTGATGCGGTATCAGCATTGTTCATTGCTTGTGTTGCAGCATTCTGCTCAGCCTGCTTTCTAGCACGCATATTAGCCAAATCCGTCAGAGGATTAAATGCTGCAGCAACAGGAACACCACCATTCATAAAAGCCAATATGTCATTTTTAAATTCTGCGGCAGTTGCATACCTATTCTGGCGGTCCTTCGCCATTGCTTTGGCACAAATCTTATCCCACATAACAGGAAGACCAGGAACAAGCGTACTTAATGGCGTTGCAACCTCAGACACATGCTGATACGCAATTGCAACAGCTGAATCACCTGTAAAAGGAGGTCTACCAGTTAGCATCTCATATAAAACACAGCCAGCAGAATATAAGTCAGATCTCATATCTACTTGTTCTCCACGAGCCTGTTCAGGAGACAAGTATTGAGCAGTTCCAACCACACCCTGTGATTGTGTCATTGTTGTTGCAGAATCGTCCAATGCCCTAGCGATTCCAAAATCCATAACTTTGACGATGCCCTGCTCGGAAATCATAATATTTCCAGGCTTAATATCCCTATGAATCACACCCATTCTGTGCGAATACTCAAGAGCATTAAGAACTCCGAGCATAACTTGTTCAGAATCTCTTTGACTCAAAGCACCATTCATTTTAAGAATATCGCGTAAAGTTTTACCCTTAACATATTCCATAACAAGATATGGCAGATGCTCTTCTACACCATTGTCATCTTCTACAGATTCTTCTCCAGAATCATAAATATTAACTATGTTAGGATTGTTCATCTGAGCAATTGAATGTGCCTCTCTGCGGAATCTAGATAAGAAAATCTCATCATTTGCCAGATCAGAACGCATAATTTTAACCGCAACAGTACGACCAAGACGTTTATCTTCTGCGATTCTCACCTCGGCCATTCCGCCACGACCAATTAATTCACCTAATTGATACCGTCCATTCGCTAATGAGGTAGGCATTGTGTTACTCATTGCTGCTCCTTGCGGTTGTTATTGTTTAAAATGTTAATAATATTCACTTGAGTTTTTGGAACACTTCTCACGCTACGAGCAGGACGCTGAACAGCGGAAGAAGGTACTGAGTTTTTATTATTAAATGCTGTTTGTTGATCTAAAAGTCTTCTTTCTATTTTCGAAAGAACTTTTGACACTACTAGAGCATCTTTAGGTCTGTCTTTTGGATTTTTAGAAAGCATTGACATTACAAACTGTCTTAATTGGATATCAACACTATCTGGAAGAGGTGGAACAGGATCGTTAACATGAGCTGCTGCAATATCTACAGGCGTAGCTCCAGTAAATGGTCTGTGTCCACAAAGTCCTTCGTAAGCAACAATTCCGAGAGAATATATGTCAGATTGAGCAGTAGCTTGTTCTCCTTGAGCTTGTTCTGGAGAAATATATTGAGCCGTTCCTACTACCATTCCATCCTGAGTTATTTGTTCTTGATCACTAGAATAAGAAACACCAAAATCTGTTATTTTTACACTTCCAGTATCAGAAACCATAATGTTTGCTGGTTTAACGTCTCTGTGTATAACACCATGAGAATGAGCTACAAAAAGACCTCTAGCTGTTTGAATAAGAATAGGAAGCAAACGAGTTGGTTCCACAGTTTTTTCTTTATGATACAAATCTGCTAAAGATTTACTAGGCACATACTCCATAATCAGGAAGCCAATACCATCATGCTCATAATAATCAAATAATGCCGCAATATTAGGATGCGCTAAATTGGCTGAATTATGTGCTTCTGCGCGAAGTCTACGCAATTTAGCTTCAACATTGTTAGTGTCTGTTCTAAGAGCTTTAATTGCTACAATTCTGCCAAGCTGTATGTCAAAACCTTTCCATACTTCGCCCATACCGCCTTGTGCAAGACGTCTATCTAACCTATATCGATGATGAACTAACTGTCCTTCAACAAGTTTCATTGCTTAAGAGCCTCCTTCATCACCTGCTTCATAATAGGTCCTGCAGTATAAGTTCCATATGTGTTCGCATTATGAACTACTACTGCTATAGCTATTTTAGGGTCTTCTGCTGGGGCAAATCCAATTACCCACCCATTTGCAGACTGATTTTTTACACCAATCTGCGCTGTTCCAGTTTTTGCTGCAACATGGATATTTGGTAGAGAAAGATTTGAATTTTCTTTAACTACTACACTTTGCATCATACTATTAAGTTTTGCAGCTGTCTGTGCACTAATAGCTTGGCTCATAACAGTAGGACTTGTTTGCGATATAACAGACAAATCACTAGATCTTACGCAATCAACCAAAGTTGGTTTCATAAGAGTTCCATTATTAGCTATAGCCGACGCAATCATAGCATTTTGAAGCGTAGTAATCTTTGCATCTCCTTGACCTATAGATTCTAGAGCTAATTTATCTTGAGATGGTTTAGTAGAAAGTAATGATGTTACTACTCTCATAGGGAAACCAGTTGAATCTGATCCATCTAAAGTAAATGAGCTAAAGAATCCAAATTTCTTAGCTTGCTTTATTATTGCGTCAGACCCTAACGATATTCCTAACTGCGCAAAAGCAGTATTTGAAGAATAAGCTAAGGCATCTTCAAATGATATTTGTCCGTTAACTCCATTTGCGGGAACAACAACATTTGTTAAATGTGTTCGAGTTCCAGGAAGAGTGTAGCTTGATCCAGCTGGAATCTGAGTATTTAAATCATATTTTCCAGATTCTAACGCTGCAGCAGCAATAAGTGTTTTTAAAGTAGATCCCGGTGCATACAGTTCAGAAATGGAACGATTAAGCATCGGATTATAAATATTAGATATAAGATCCTTGTAAGACCTATTTACAGAAGAAATATTGTGAGAAGCAAGAAGGGAAGGATTGTAACTTGGAGTGCTAACCATTGCTAGTATTCGTCCAGTTTTTGGCTCTATAGCAACTAAAGCACCTTCTTTATTTTTTAGTAGATTATATGCAAGAGTCTGAAGCTTAGTGTTAATAGATGTTTCTATTGAAGCACCCCTATTTTCTGCTCCAGTAAACAATGACTTAAACTTTTGAAGGAATAAAGCATCTGACTGTCCACTTAAAAGCTCATTCCTTGACGCTTCTATTCCTCTATCAGCTCTTTGACTTATTGAATAATATCCTGTAATCGGAGCATAAACTTCACCATTGAAATATGAGCGCTGATAAACAAAAGCATCTTTAGATGGATCAGATTTTGCTAATACTGTTCCATCAGACGCAAGTATTGCTCCTCTAGGAGACCCAAATTCATGGTATAGTGCTCGTCTATTTCTAGGATCTGAATTTAACTCGTTTGCTTTTATAGAAGTTATATAAGTACTAGAAACACAAAGTATTACGAATAATATTATTACTGCAGTAAAAAGCTCTTTTAAACATTTATTCATAACTTTCACCTCCATCTTCTTTAAGATCAGAGGCTTTATTTTCTCTCTCCCTAAGTTCTCGTTCTCTTAATGCAGCTAAAGCTTCGTATTGGAAAGTATCAGACATAACAGCAGTTTCAGGCTTATTTGCAGCATTAGAGATAACAATCAAAATAGCAGCAAGCAAATAATTTGCCACTAATGATGATCCTCCAGCAGCCATATATGGCATTGTTAAACCAGTTAAAGGAATTACAAGAGTAATACCTCCAACAACAGTAAAAACTTGGAAAGCCATTGTAAAAACTAAACCAGATGCAAGGAGTTTTCCAAAACCATCCTTGATTTTCATTGCCGTTATCATACCAGAAGCAATAATAATCAAGTAAAGCATTAATACTATGAACAACCCAGTCAATCCTAATTCTTCACCCACTGAAGCGTAAATAAAATCAGAATTAGCAAGAGGTGTCAAAGATGGGTGACCTTGCCCTAATCCTGTTCCTGTAACACCACCAGCTGCCAATCCAAATAATCCTGTAACAATCTGAGCAGAACCACCTGGGAATCTATTGTAAATAACTGGATCATACGGATTAAGCCAAGCATCTACTCTATACTGCACGTGAGCAAATAATTTAACAGCTACAAAGCATCCAATCATGAATGCTATAAATCCAATTGCAAGCCAACCTTTTCTGCCTGTAGCAACATACAACATAGAAACAAACATTGCGAAGAACATTAAAGATGTTCCTAAATCATGTTGTACAACAAGAACGCACATTGATGCAGCCCAAACAAGTGCAATAGGACCCATGTCTTTAAATCGCGGAAGATGCACGCCTAAAATCTTTTTTCCGCCAACAGCAAGCCTGTCTCTATGGTCAAACAAATATGCTGCAAAGAAGAATGCTAAGAATAACTTTGCAAATTCTCCAGGTTGAAGAGTGTGGTTACCAAAACCAATCCATATTCTTGCTCCGCCAATTTCCTTACCAACTATAGGAAGCATTGGAGATAGTAACAATATAAAACCTATTATCATGCTTACATACGAAAAACGTCTAAGTATTCTGTAATCTTCAAGAACAAGCACAAAAATTATTGACAAAACAAGAGCAACACAAACCCATATAAGCTGTTTCATAGCAATATCTGTATTGTGCTGTTTATCTATCCTAGCAATCATTACTGTGCCGATAGTTGTAAGCAGAAGCATACATGGCAATATAACTTGACTACAATAAGGTTTTTTTACTATTAAAACTCCCCATAGAACCAAGTATAAGGCTGTTGTAAAAGTAAGCATTCCAATATAATCTGCTGGAATATATCCATTAATCCTCAAAAACATCTGCAAAAATGCTAATGAAGATATAATTATGGAAAACAGAAGTAGAGAAATTTGTTTAATTCTAATACTCAACATATTCATGAGGTTTTACCCCCTGAATCAGAGTCTGAATTTACAACTCCACTATTATTGCCATCTTTATCGTCTAAACTAGATTTAGCGCTTTTTTGTTTATTACTGTGTTTTTCAATTTCTCTAGCACGCATTTCACGTCTTATTAATTTTGCGTGTCCTCTAGCTTCTTTAAGACTGCTAAAACTTATTCCTTCATCGAGTTGATCTTGCCAAGATTTATCTAGTTTTTTTACTCTAATATCTGTTTCTTCGATCTGATGAGAAAGTTCTAAACCAAAAATATTTGTAGGAACACCTTGGTAAATAACTACTCTATCGTTACCTTTACCAATGTAATACTGCTTTTGAGTCCACGAATATACAAGATATGCCCCAGAAGCAACAATAGAGCATATTACAAGTATTGCGAAAGCAACTCCTATTCTCATCCATCTTTTTCTAATCTTATTTGCTTTATGTGCTTCAGCTTGTTCTCTTTTTACAGCTCTAGCAACATCTGGATCTCTAGGATCAGTTGAGATTCTTCCATTCTTCTTTTTTACAATAGGAATCTCATTTGTATCTGTAGACCTAAGTTCTTCTTCATTTCTTAAGTGAGAAGGCTGAACTAAACGAGTTGTTTCAACTTTTTCAACATCTTTTTCACTCGACTTTTCACCATCTTGTATAAGAGCAGCGGCTCTTTGAGCAGGTGAATTTTTACCTTCTCGCAACACTGGTGTGGAAGATACTGCCTTATTAACAATATCTGCTATCGATTCCAAATCCTTACTTGCAGCACCGCCAATCAATGGTGTTTGGTGAGGTAAATCAAAAGCATCTGCGTCTAGTGCCAAAGTCGCATCTGCAATAACAGCTGTGGCATTATCAGTACTTCCAGCTTTAAGAGCCATTGAAACAAGTTTTTGAGCACATTCTTCTTGATTAGATACACTGCTCATAACTTCTTGAATAGTGGAATCTTCTAATACTCCACATACTCCATCTGAACAAAGCAACCAGCGATCTGAAGGATGAGCTAATCGAATTGCCATATCTGGGCGTGGATCAATATCAAAATCACCCAATACTCGCATAACAACATTGCGTTGCGGATGATTTCTTGCTTCTTCTGGAGTAATATGACCAGTATCAATTAAATGTTGAACATAACTATGGTCACAAGTCATTCTTATAAGATGATTATCTCGCAACAAGTAGGCTCTAGAATCACCTAAATGCGCAAGAACCCAGTATCCGTTTACTAAAGAAACAGCTGTTACTGTCGTTCCCATGCCAGCAAGACGTCTTTCACGCTTAGCTTTTCCAACAATCGCGTCGTGAGCTGCCATAATTGACGTTTCCATCATAGAAGAAACAGCTTTTACATCATTTGGTCTTGAATCCTGCTCAATATGAGCTAAAGATCTTATTGCAATAGTGGACGCCGTATCTCCACCAGCATGGCCACCCATACCGTCACAAATAGATGCTAAACGCTCTCCTGCGAACGCTGAGTCTTGATTATTACTACGAACTGTACCAACATCACTAACAGCCGTGGAATACATAAACAACGCTTTATCAATAAATGAAGCTTTATTAAAATTATTTTCTTTATCTCGATTAGTGTTTTTATTATTTAAAGAATTATATACAGTATCGGAATTTCTACTATCAATGTCTGAATCTAATTGTGTCATATAATCACCTCAATTCAAACATTGTTGCGCCAATTCGCACAGAAGTGCGTGGTTGCAAAACGACTGGTTCATTAACTCTATTATGACCAATCATAGTTCCATTAGTACTGCCCAAATCTTCGAGTACCCAAGATTTTACAGATTGATTAAAATAAACACGAGCATGATGAGACGATACAAATTCGTCATTTAAAACTACAGTATTGTTTGCTGATCTTCCAAGAGTTACACCAGATGGTTCAAGAGGGAAGGATGATCCAGCCAAAGGACCATCAATAATAACAAGTAAAGTAGGATTTTCTGAAAGTTTATTAGATTCTTCATTCCTAGAAACTATATTATTTTGATTATTTTCGCTACTTGAATTACTTGGCTTACGACGATACTTATTCTTAAAAGAACGAGACTTTTTAGGACTAAAAATCTCAATATCTCTACGAAGAGAACGAACAGCAAACCACACGAATACCCACAAAAGTACTAAGAAACTGTACTTAAGTATAGCAAAAGTTAACTCGGTTAATATCATGCGCGTACTCGTATCTCTTTATATATTCGTCTATTACTCCTGATCTTGTGATGAAGCCCAATAGAAAATACGAGTACGTCCGATAGTTATAGTATTTCCATCTAAAAGTGTTGCTGCTGGAGTTTGATGTCCTTCAACATAAGTTCCATTAGTAGAACCAAGATCTCTAGCAATAACACCATCAGGCGTAATATCTATTCCAAGATGTCGACGAGAAATACCAGGATCGTCAATAACAATATCGCAGCCAGATCCTCTGCCTAATATAGTGCGATCCTTTGTTAACAAATATCTATTTCCATTAATTTCAAGCATTGGATGATTTTCTGACTGCTCTTGAGTTGTTACAGGAACAGCATTTCCTGGAACAGAGTCAGAAATCAAATTGAAATTACCTTTAGCAAGATCTGTGTCTTCTTCAAAAATAACTGCAACAGGCCCAACAAATGCATAATGCTGGCTTTTTGCATATTGTGTAAGATTATCTGCAAGCTCGTTAGCTAAAGCTTCACTACCAAGCTGATCAAAATCTGGCGTACTAAGTTTAAAATGATATTCATTCGGAGCAACTGTACGATCGCGATCAATTGGCATAGATTGATTATCAATCTCTCGCTCTAATGCACTGGAAAGATCAACAGGCTGCAAGTCTTTAGAGCCGAATTTTGCGAAGACCCCGTTCATTGCACCTTCAACGCTCTTCTCAAGTCGGTCAAGCATGCTCATTGTAAACCCTTTCTATCTTTTCCTCATATTACTCGTCACCTCGTACGGTGTTCAACTTATTACATTCGTATATTAATACTTGTTTTAATCAATATTCTTTTATATTACAAAATCATCCATCAAATCATCCATTTAAATAAATAAACACGTATACTCATAATACATATTTATCATATATATTTCTAAGTGTAATCTTTAACTATGAATCAAAAAAATCAGTTTTATGACTTTTGGCAAAAAATAGTAAATAATAAAAAGTCTTCTATTGTTTTACTTCTTGCCATTTTAATCCCTTGCATTGGTAAAGGGCTGCTTGTTATGAGTGAGGAAAGATCTTTAGAAACAGGCATAGTTGCATTTTTCCACAATTATTCCCCATCTTTCATAATGTCTATTTCAAAGATTCTCGCAATAATTTTTTCTACAAAATGTTGCATAGTTATACTTTTTATTTTATGCATTATTTCTTACTTTCTTAAAAGAAATTGGCGTATAACTCTTACTCAACTTGTTATTTCTCTTTTGCCTATGGTTTATATTTTTGCAATTAAATTCATAGTTCATAGACCTAGGCCTTTTATTGGAGTAAAGGTTAAACTTCCACCAGATCCAAGTTTTCCAAGTGGTCATACTGCAGCAGCTGTTGCGATTTGCGCTATGATTCTTATGATTCTTTATGTATCTAATAAATCATTGTTAAAACTTGGCTTGATAATAAGCATTGTTGTTGTTGTAATAGTGGCTCTTTCTAGGCTTGTTGTTGCAGCTCACTTCCCTACTGACGTTATAACTTCTGCAATAATGTATCCAATATTAGTTATGTATAATCTTGATTTCTTTAAAAACAGTAGTTTTATTAATAGAAAAATATTAAAAAGATAAAGGTAAATAAACAATGTTTAATGGTTTTAAAAAATTTATTGCTCGTGGCAGCGTTATCGACATGGCAGTCGGTGTTGTTATGGGCGGTGCTGTTACAGCAGTTGTTAATTCAATAGTTAAAAATATTATTAATCCTCTTATAGCAATAATTTGTGGAAAACCAGATTTAGATGGTGTTCTAACAATAACAATAAATGGTGCAACTATTTCGTTTGGTGCTGTTATTGGATCTGTATTAAATTTCCTTATTATTGCTGTAGCTGTTTACTTTTTCATAGTTTTGCCTATTAATAAATTGAGAGAAATGGGTGTTAATTTCTTAAATATTGAAAAAGAAAAAACAGATGAAGAAAAACGCAAGGAACGTGAAGAAAAAATGATTAAAGTATTGGAAGATATTAGAGATTCTGTTTCTAAGTAAAAATGCTTTGATTTTAATTTAAAAATTCCCCCGCTAGTCTAAATAAGATTAACGGGGGAATTTTTGATTATTTTATTTTAAATCACTTATTTTAATCATCGCCAAGAGTTAGATGGATTCCACCAACTAATGAACCAACAACGTTATATAGCAAAGCACCAATTGCAGAAAGTAGTGTTAAAATAACTATTTCCACAACAGAAAGAATTGTTACAGCACTTAAAATTGTTGGAAGAGAGAATACATCAGCAAGATTAAAACCGTTGCTATTCAAACCTGTTGACGAAACAATCTGAGTTACTTGATCAAAGACACCAACCATGTTTAGAAATAGCCAAACTAATCCTGCTGCAATTACTTGAATTATTCCTCCAGCTACGCTAAGAAGAAAAGTAACTTTTGCAACAGACCACGCATCTACCCTAACTAAGGAAAGACTCATTCTTCTAGCACGCGGCTGACTAGTTTTTCTCTTGGTATAACCATTAGATTCAAAACTAGCTGTTGCACCTACTGTTCTTGGAGAACTAGTATTAGATTCTCCACTAACTTTGCTATTGGATGCTTCAAAATCTTCACTCATCTAAGTTCCTTCCAATAGTTTTTTCTGATGATTCTTCATTTTGAGTTTCATCATCATCTCTTTCCTCGTTTCGAGCAATCGAGATGATTTCATCACCCTTATCTGGCTTTGCTAAAGTCACGCCTTGAGTGGTTCTACCTGTGCGCTTAACTTCGTTAACGTCGGAACGAATCACTTTACCAGACTTCATAATTGCCATTACTTGATCTGTTTCTTCAACAATCAAAGCACCAACCAAAGAACCGCGGCCTTCTGTAAGCTGTACCGCTTTAACACCGTAGCCGTTTCTTCCTTGCAAACGATACTCTTCAATAGCTGTACGCTTAGCAAATCCTTCGTTTGTAACAACAAGAAGATCTTTGCTTGTATCTACCGACACAACATCCATATCCAGCAGTTCGTCGCCTTCTCTAAATCTCATGCCTTGAACGCCTGCAGTTTGACGGCCCATTGGTCGAAGTTGCTCATCATCTGCTCTAAACTTAAGGCTCATACCAAGTTTAGAAACAAGAATAATGTCGTCTTCTGGGTTGCACAAAGCTGCACCAATCAGCTCGTCTGTTGGCTCCCCAGTTTCTTCGTTTGCCATTAGTCGAACAGCAATCAAGCCACCTTGACGTGGAGAATCATATTCTTGCAAAGCAGTTTTCTTAACTTTTCCAGAACGAGTTGCCAATACCAAATACTTTGCTACATCATAATTTTGAATTGACAATACCGCTTGAATTGTTTCTCCAGGAGTAAACTGAAGAAGATTTGCAACATGCTGACCTTTAGAATCTCTTGATCCTTCTGGAAGCTCATATGCTTTAATGCGGTAAACGCGTCCGCGATTAGTAAAGAACAAAAGCCAATTGTGAGTAGATGTTAAGAAGAAGTGATCTACAACATCATCTTCACGAAGCTTTGCTCCCTTAATACCCTTACCTCCGCGGTGCTGAGCGCGATACTCGTCTGCTTTTGTACGCTTAATATAGCCTGCGCGAGTAACTGTTACAACAACGTTTTCTTCGGCAATAAGATCTTCAACATTCATTTCTCCCGAGAATGGAAGAATCTTAGTTCTGCGCTCATCGCCATATTTTGCTACGATTTCGTCAAGCTCATCGCCAACAATCTTGCGCTGACGTTCTGGGCTTGCAAGAATATCGTTATAATCTTCAATCTTGCGCATTAATTCTTCATGCTCGTCGAGAATCTTTTGACGTTCCAAAGCTGCAAGTCTACGAAGTTGCATTGCAAGAATAGCATCTGCTTGAACTTCATCAACGTCAAGCAAATTCATCAAACCAGTGCGAGCTGTTTCAACATCTTTAGAAGATCTGATTAATGCAACAACTTCGTCAATCATATCCAAAGCTTTCAAATAGCCTTGCAAAATATGATCTCGCTCTTCGGCCTCTCGCTTTAAGTAGCGTGTACGCCTATCAATAACTTCAAGCTGATGACTTACCCAATGACGAATAAACGCGTCTAAACTCAAAGTGCGCGGCACACCATCAACAAGCGCAAGCATATTAGCGCCGAAAGTTTGTTGCAATTGCGAATGCTTATACAAGTTGTTCAAAACAACTTTTGGAACAGCATCTCGCTTAAGAACAAGAACCAAACGCTGACCAGTACGGCCAGACGTTTCATCGCGCATATCTGCAATGCCTTGAATCTTTCCATCTCGCACAGCTTCTCTAATAGAAGCAGCTAAACGATCAGGATTAACTTGGTATGGAAGCTCAGTAACAACCAAGCACATACGACCCTTAATTTCCTCTGTATTAACAACAGCGCGCATTGTAATTAAGCCGCGACCCGTACGGTACGCTTGCTCAATTCCCTTATGACCTAAGATTGTTGCTCCAGTAGGAAAATCAGGACCTTTAATTCGCTGAATTAAAGCTTCAAGAAGCTCGGAATTACTAGCATCTGGGTGATCTAAAGCCCAATGTACGCCATCGGCAACCTCACGCATATTATGAGGCGGAATATTAGTTGCCATACCAACAGCAATACCTGCAGAACCATTAACTAAAAGATTCGGGAAACGAGATGGTAAAACTGTTGGCTCTTGAGTTTTACCATCGTAGTTTGGTAAGAAATCAACAGTATCTTTGTCAATATCTCGAACCATTTCCATAGCAAGAGGCGCCATGCGGCATTCCGTATAACGCATTGCTGCTGCAGGATCGTCACCTGGGGAACCAAAGTTTCCTTGGCCATCAACAAGCATGTATCGCATTGACCAAGATTGAGCCATACGAACCAAAGTGTCGTAAATAGCAGAATCACCATGAGGGTGGTACTTACCCATAACATCGCCAACAACGCGAGAGCACTTGTTGTACCCTCGATCTGGCCTATATCCGCCATCATACATAGCGTAAATAACGCGACGATGCACTGGTTTTAAGCCATCTCGAACATCTGGCAAAGCTCGCTCAACAATAACAGAAAGTGCATAAGCAAGGTAGGATTCGCGCATCTCTTGTTGCAAATCCATGTGCTTTACGCGAGCACCTTTCATTAAGCCATAATCAGTACTATCTGCTTCTTGCGGGCTTTGTGGTTCCATTGAACCATCAGGCAACTGATTTGGCTCTTCGCTATTATTAGCGGCATTTATTTCGTCTACCACTGTAATTCCTTTTTATTTAGCTTTAAGTTTATTTGCTTTAAATGCTTTTATTGACAATTTTTTGACTTTTTAAGCGTCAATAAATCTTGCATCGTGAGCATTACGTTGAATAAAGAGCCTACGAGGTTCCACTTCGTCTCCCATAAGCATTGAGAAAGTTTCATCAGCTCGAGCAGCATCTTCAATATGAATTTGCTTTAGGATTCTGTGCTCAGGGTCCATTGTTGTTTCCCACAATTCCTGATAGCTCATCTCACCCAAGCCCTTGTATCGCTGAATGCCTTCGCCTTTAGGAAGTTGTCTGCCTGCAGCTTTACCTTCTGCAAGAACTCTGTCTCGTTCTGCATCCGTATAAACAAAATCATGCGCACCCTTGCTCCACTTCAAACGATAAAGCGGAGGCATTGCAACGTAAACGTAGCCTGCTGTAATCATTGGACGCATATAACGGAAGAACAGTGTTAAATTCAATGTTGCAATATGAGCACCATCAACATCAGCATCAGCCATAATAATGACTTTGTGATATCTAACTTTGCTTAAGTCGAAGTCTTCACCGTAACCGCCACCAACAGCAGTAATTAATGATTCAATAGTTTCCGACTTCATCATTCTGTCGATTGATGCGCGCTCAGTATTCAAAATCTTACCGCGCAATGGCAAAATTGCTTGAGTAATAGGGTCTCGTCCTTGAATTGCTGAGCCACCTGCGGAATCACCCTCCACTATAAACAGCTCGCATTCTTCTGGATTATTAGACTGGCAATCCTTCAATTTATCTGGCATTCCAGCAGTTTCAAAAATCGACTTGCGACGAGTATTTTCGCGAGCTTTCTTAGCTGCAAGACGCGCACGCGATGCTTCAATTGCTTTTTGAATAATGTTCTTTGCTTCACTTGGATGAGCGTCGAACCAATCTCCAAGCTTTTCGGTCATAACTCGCTGAACAAAAGTCTTAGCTTCGGAATTACCAAGCTTTGTTTTAGTCTGACCTTCAAACTGTGGAGTTGTAAGCTTTACCGAAACAACTGCTGTTAAGCCTTCTCGAACATCATCACCAGAAAGATTGGTATCTTTTTCTTTTAATATGTTCTTTTCTCGAGCATAACGATTTACAAGAGATGTAAGAGCAGCACGGAATCCTTCTTCGTGAGTTCCACCTTCTGTAGTAGAAATCGTGTTTGCAAAAGTATGAACTGCTTCCGAATATGCAACAGTCCATTGCATAGCGATTTCTGCAGAAATACCAATCTCAAGATCTTCTGCCTCAAAATCAATAACATCTGGCTCTACTGGAACAGCTTTACGCGATTTAACCAAGTAGTCAACATAATCTTTAATTCCGTGATCATACTTGTAGCTAACGCTTTGATGCTTTTCTTCGCTAATTGATTCATTTTCTCCAGTGACTTCATCCCCTGCTTCATCGGGTTTACGCAAATCAGTTAGAGAAATCTTCAATCCCTTGTTAAGAAAAGCCATTTGCTGGAATCTAGATCGCAAAGTTTCAAAATCGTACGTAGTTGTTTCAAAAATTGCGCCATCTGGCCAGAACGTTACAGAAGTTCCCGTAGATTCACCATCTTCCATTGGCTGACCTTTTTTAAGAGGAGCAGTTGGATGTTGATCTACATACGTTTGAGTCCAATGGAATCCTTGACGACGAACTTCAATTTCTACACGCGTAGAAAGAGCATTAACAACAGATATACCAACGCCGTGCAAGCCGCCAGAAACAGCGTATCCGCCGCCGCCAAACTTTCCGCCAGCGTGAAGCTTAGTCATAACTGTTTCAACACCAGAAACGCCTTCTCCTGGTACTTCGTCAACTGGAATGCCTCTACCATCATCTACAACTTTTATTGCATTGTCTGGCAATATTGTCACTTCAATGTGAGAAGCATAACCAGCCAAAGCCTCATCAACCGAATTATCTACAATCTCGTATACAAGGTGGTGTAAGCCTCTTGGACCAGTTGAACCAATGTACATACCTGGTCTGATTCGAACTGCTTCTAATCCTTCGAGAACGCGAAGATCGCTAGCATCATAATGTTCAGGAGAAAGTGAATCATCAAGCTGAGCGTCATCGAGTTTATGTTCTTCAACAGAATTTTCCATTGAATTATCTTCAGTGTTTAACACTTTAGATCCCTTCCCGTATTACCTCATGCCAAGAGGCATTTACGAGGTCGATACACGCTAGAAAGCACAAAAAAGGGGTTTCTAGCGATTTAACTATATTACATAACATTCTACACATGCATAATGACCGCTCTTTATTAAGAGCCGTTATTAGTGATTCTTAATATTAAACCTACTATTTATTGATTTTTTGCCTGTTTTTTGCAAAGATGGACCAACTATTTTGACTTCTTTAATATTAATATTTTTTGAATATTCAAATATTTTTTTCTCAAGCATAGGTTTGCAGTAGCTAAGTTGTGTATACCAAACGTTTGATTTTGTTCTAACTATTAAAATACCGTCTTTTATTTGATCTATATAACAATTTAAAGATGCACTTTTACCAACTATTTTCCACCAATCTTCTCGCATTCTTGCTATAGCAAGCGGCTCATTCCAATGTTTTTTATTAGCAAAATTACCTAGCAACGAATACAGATTTTGTGGATCCCTACCAGGTTTTCCAAAACTTTCCCAAGATTTATAAGCATTTTGCTCGTTTATTGTTTTCTTTTCTCCCCTTTTTTCTATAGGAGAAAAAACAATCTCAGGAAGCTTTCTAGTGTCTAATTTTAATAATTTATTTACGGGAATTTTCATTATTTTCCCCTTAACTATTAGAATTATTCTCGATATTATTTTTTCGATTATTAATAATATCTTTTAGTAGATCTTTATGATTAGAGTCAAGATTATTATTAAAGAAATTTTCATCTTGATTATTATTTTTTTCTACTATTTTAGATATATCAATAAATGATTCTTCTGAAAGATTCTCATCTTTTGGTATATCACTTAAGGATGCAACTGTAATAAAAACTTGTTCTTGTTCTTTTGCAAACTCTAAAATTTGTTTTCTTCTAGATTCATCTAATTGTGAAAAAACATCATCCAAAATAACTATTGGTTTTTGATTATTTTTTTCTTCTAAAGTCTTAAATAAAGCCATTTTTAAAGCTAATGCTAGAGTCCATGATTCACCATTAGAAGCAAATTCTTTTGCAGGATGATTATTTATTAATATTGTAAAATCATCTCTATGAGGACCTATTAGGTTGTATCCTCTAGCAACTTCCCCAGCATAAATTCGTTGAAAATGCTCGCTTATAGCTTTTTGCGGAAAATAATCTTCTTTTGATTCAACTTCTAACTCTTCAAAAGACGGATTATATTGTATCGAAGCAAAATTAGAAGATCGGGAAAGTTTATCTACTATTTTAGGAAAAATTTCATTTAACAAATTTATTATTTTTTTTCGATTTTTTGTAAGAATTATTCCTGATTCAATGAATTTACCCGTCCATATTTCCAAATCAGATATAGGATTATATCCATTTGTTGAACTAGCTAAATTATTATTAGATAGACTTTTAAGAAGATATGCACGTTGTTTTGCAATATGATTATATTCTTGTAAAACTTGTAAATAATTTGGTATTAATAGTGCTCCAGCTTGATCTATAAAAGTCCTACGAATATTAGGATCTGAAAAAATCAAATTTTGATCTCTTGGAGTGAAAGAAATGGATTTAACTAATCCAATTATGTCCTTCATATACAATGATTTTCCACTATTAATTCTTGCTCTGTTAGCTCCTTTTGAATTAATCGTAAGCTCATATGTAGTTTCATCTAAATCATTATTATCAAAATTTTTAGTATTAAGTCGTATGGTAGCACAACTGTTATTGCACTCTATCAGTGGCATCAAAGATGATATTCTATGACTTGTTCCAGTAGATATAACTTCTATAGCTTCAACAATATTAGTTTTACCTAAACCATTTGAGCCAAATAGAACATTAATTTTTGGAGAAAAGTCTAATACACAACTACTCCAAGAACGAAAATGATCTAGTACAAGTCTTGAAACATACATTTATTTATCTTTAAGGATGCATTGGAACAACAAGATATCTGTAATTCATAGACTCATCGCCATCAGCTTCCTGCTGACCATTAAATTCAACAGGCTTAACTGCAGATGTGATTTTTGCATGAACAAATGGCTCGCTTATAGCGCTTAAACCTTCAATTAAATAATTAGGATTAAAAGCAACTATAATATCTTGACCGTCCATGTCTATATCTATAAGTTCTTTTGCTTGAGATTCTGAATCATTTCCAGCACTCAAAGTTAATTCATCCCCAGAGAAAGACATGTAAATAGGAGCATCTTTTTCTGCAACAAGTGCAACTCGCTTAATAGCATTAATAAGCATTGTTCGATTAATAATTGCATGAATAGGATATTCATCAACAAAAAGTCGATCTACAGAAGGAAATTCTCCATCAATTAGTTGAGAAGTACTTACTCTACCAGAATTTTCAAAACCAAGAATAGATGGTTCTTTATCATTTAGGTTTACAATAACATTTTGATGTTCATCTATTGATCGAGAAATATCTCTAAGAATGCTTCCTTTGATTAGAGTAGAAGTATTTATGTCAGAATGTTCTGGTGTCCACTTAAAAGTTGATCTTGCAAGACGATATCTGTCTGTAGCAGTGAAAGTAACAGAATCATCTTCAAAATGAGCATGAATTCCAGTCAAAACAGGTCTATCTTCTTCTCTTGAAACAGCCACAGAAGCTTGTACTACTGCCTGAACAAAAGTAGGAGCATCTACCTGACCAAGTTTTTCAGGAATTTGTGGTAAATCAGGATATTCTCCTTCAGGCATTAGTTGGAGTGTGAAAGTTGATTTTCCAGAAGAAATAGTAAGAGTAGTTTCATTAGAGGATAAATAGGTTTTTTCTGATGGTAAAGATTTAGTTATATCTGCCATCAATTTGCCTAATACGAGTACACTACCCTGCTCATCTATTCCAGCTTCAACATGATGTCTGCTAGAGAGCTGATAGTTAAAAGCAGAAAGTTGAAGAATTCCATCTTTTGCTTCTAGTTTTAGTCCTGCAAGAATAGGATTAGCTGGTCTAGAATCTATGACTCTAGTTGTCCAAGCTACTGCATCAGCAAAAGAAGCGGAATTAACTTCAACTTTCATTTTTCCTCATTTCTGTTTAAATCTGTGTTTTATTCTATATCATGCTGCCAATTAAAAATCATATTTTATGAAAGTTAGTTGAGTAAGTAATTAAATATGAATATTAGATAAAAATAAAATAGTAAAAGTAATAAAGGTTGTTAACATGTGGATAAAGTTAAAGAACTGCTGATTTAGAGCCTTTATCCACAATTTAAAAATGTTGACAACACAAAGAGAAGTATGTGCATAAATGCTGAAGTTATCCACATAATTTTCTAATTTTTAGATTATTAACATTTTTACCGTAGTTAAAAACAGTTTATTCACTTTTTAAACGGCGTTTTCCACCAGTTATTCGCAGCTTTTGCCCACATTTGTTACTAACTATGTGGATAACTTTATTTACTTTAATAAACAAATTATGAATAAACTTGTGCAAAACTCTATTTTTTGGAAGGATTTTGTTTCAAACGAACAGTCAATTCCATAACATAGTTATAAATTTCTTGCTTTTCCTGCATTTCGCCACTAATTCTGGTATAAGCATGCATAACAGTGGTATGATCTCTTCCACCAAAAACTTCTCCAATATCAACCAAGCTCATGCTAGTCATTTCTCTAGCTAAATACATTGCAATTTGACGAGCTAAAGCAACATTTTTAGTTCTTGATCTTCCAACCATCTCATCAAAAGTCATATGGAAATATTGAGCAACCTGACCGATAATATCTGTTGGTCTAACTTCAATATCGGATGCAAAAAAGTCCTGTAAAGCTTGCTCAGCTAAAGCCTTACTAACTGGTTGGTTACTAAGAGAAGCAACCGCCGTAACACGAGTTAAAGCGCCTTCAAGTTCGCGAATATTTTCAGTAAAACGTTCCGCAATAAGATCCAAAACATCACTAGGAACATTGGACCCATTCATAGAAGCCATCATTCGTAAAATAGCAATACGAGTTTCTAAATCAGGCGGTTTAATATCTACTGTTAAACCAGATTCAAATCTAGAAATAAGTCTAGATTCAAATCCTCTAAGATTTTTAGGAGCAACATCAGAAGCTATTACGATTCTTTTATTAGCCTGATATAAAGCGTTAAAAGTATGGAAAAATTGTTCAAGAGTTGCTTCTTTACCACCTAAAAATTGAATATCATCGATTAGTAGAACGTCAACTTCGCGGTATCTTCTATTAAAGTTAGCAATCTGACCTTGATTTTGACTTGTATTTTGTAAAGCCTCAATAAATTCATTAGTAAACTCTTCGCTTGTAATATATCGAACTTTAAGGGAAGAATCTTTAACAAGCGCATAATTTCCAATTGCGTTAAGCAAATGTGTTTTGCCAAGACCAGATCCACCGTAAATACACAAAGGATTAAAATCGCGTCCTGAGCCTTCTGCAACTGCCAATGCTACTGTGCGAGCAAAACGATTGGAATCGCCAGGAACAAACGTGTCAAAAGTGGCATAAGTATTCAAATGAGTTGTTGGATCTCTATTAACTGATGCAGGTATATTTGTCTGCTTTTGATTAATAGATTGCACATTGAGATTTGTATTTTGCATGGTTTTCAAACCAGTTGCGTAATCAAAATCTTTCTGTACAGGAATTGAATCATAAGAATCGTCCAAAAAAGATTCAACTTTTTTAGGATCAGAAGAATCATTAGAATCTGACGAATCAGAATTATTATTTGTAGTATTATCTAGCGATTGAGAAGTTTTTGAAGTATTACTTACATTTTGTAAAGTATTGTTATTCTCTTTCTCACTATTTTGGATAATTTTAAATGCTGGAAACATGTCTTTTCCAGTACAAATTTTCAAAGAAGTTAGCAGAGCAGAACTAAGTTCGTTTTGCAGAGCTTGCTGAGTCTCAATATTAGAAACGCATAAAACAATTGTTGTTCCAAAAATAGCTTCAGGTTTTACACTCTCAAACCAACTTTTATCCCGATTGCTTAGAAGTGCATTATGGCGCAACACGGCGAGAGTATTAGACCATACTATGGCGGCTTGAGCACTAGGATCCTCAAAGGCTTCAGACATGTTACACCCCCAATCAAAAGTAATTTCCTTTTCGCATTAACAACTCAGTGTATTTTTTTAATACACATTTATGTGTGAAAAGAGTGCTAGTAGAATATGTTTACTCCGACCCTAAGAAGTTATCCACAGCCTAGCGTGTTGAAAATACTTGTATGTTAATAACATGTGTGTAATTTGTGGATAATGTAAAACTTAGTAATCCACATTTTCCAACGATTTTAAGACGAATTATTTACGTTTTTTAATAGATTTATAAAGTTATTTAGAGAATAAGAATTATTCTAAAAGTCCTATTTAGAACACGATAATTAATAAAATTTTAGCTCTTGGTGAGGGGTGATAGTAATTTGGTATAGCTTGACTCATACGGAGCCATGCTTTTGCATGGCTAAATACAGGAGCGTTAGTTATGAAGAGGACATTCCAGCCTAACAACCGTCGTCGTCACATGAAGCACGGCTTCCGCGTCCGCATGCGTACGCGTGCTGGTCGCGCAGTGATTAACCGTCGTCGTGCCAAGGGCCGCAAGACACTTTCTGCCTGAGCTGGGACGCGTCGTAAAGCATGGATAGGCTGAAAGGCCATCGCGATTTTGTTGCGGTGCTCAAAAAACGACGCAAAGTGTGTTCACGGGATATAGTCGCGCATTATGATATGCGTGTATGTGTAACCGTATTAGACGCGCTTAACGAAGACAGAAAAGTAAGTCCAGATGATATTGCCACGGGTTTTGAAAACACTCCCGCGGCATTTTGTGATACCTTAAAGCAACCTCAAAAAAATGATGTTGCTTTAAGGTTAGGTCTTGCTGTATCTAAATCAGTTGGAAAAGCTGTTATTCGAAATAAGGTAAAACGACGTTTTAGGGTAATAGCAAAAGAGCATGAGTCGTTGCTTCCATATGGTTGCGATGTAGTATTGCGTGCAAAACCTACTGCTGCACAATCTTCGTTTGATTCGTTGAATGAGCAAATCAAAAAGATTTTCGGCAAAATAGCTAAAAATCTTCAAGATCAAAATCAATTCATGCAAACTATGTGCTTAAAAACTAGCGAAGATAGTGATAGTAAAGCAAGCTCGCAGGAGCAGTGATGAATCATGAGCGGTAGAAATAGTGTTGTAGCGAATTTGATTATAAAAGCGATTCGCTGGTATCAACGCGTGATTTCTGCCAAAAGACCTGCTTGCTGTCGTTATTATCCAACGTGCTCAAGATACGCTATAGAAGCCGTTAGCCGCTATGGGGCGTTTAAGGGTGGTATTCTAGCCGTTTTACGTCTGTTGCGCTGTAGACCATGGACTAGCTGCAGTATTGACGACGTACCACGAAAATATTCAATTTTTTATCGTTGCGCCTGGTCTAAAGCGCATGAAGAGCCACGGTTAACTCCCTTGGCTGACGAAGACAAGGATAACTAATGTTTAATCAAGATCATTTCTTACTTGATAACGGAATTTGGGGATGGTTTTATAAAATCCTTACGCCAGTTGAATGGCTTATGACTCAAGTAATGTCACTTTTCCACAAGCTATTTGTTCTTATTGGGATGAATGAAATTGGATTCTCTTGGGTACTTTCAATCGTTTTCCTTGTGCTTGTTGTGCACGCGTGCATATTCCCTGCCTTTATAAAAAGCATTAAAGGTATGCGCAATATGCAAGCAATCGCTCCTAAAATGAAGAAAATTCAGCAAAAGTATAAGGGTAAAAGCGATCCTGCTAGCAAAGAAGCCATGCAGCGAGAAATGATGAAGCTGTATCAAGAAAACAACGCAAATCCTGCAGGAAGCTGCCTGCCAATGATGATTCAAGGTCCAGCGTTTATGAGTATTTGGTACACGCTTTCCGTTATACCATTTATTGCTAGAGGCAAGCATACTGCTCTTGGTGCTTTTGATGTTGCTACAGCACAGCAATTTGTTAAAACTCATGTGTTTGGCGTTGGTGTTTCCGACACGTTTATGACGGTTCAAGCGGGCGGAAAAGTTGTTATTGTAATCTTTGTTATATTGATGTGTGCTGCAATGTGGTACATGCAATTTAACAATATTCGTAAGAATCTTCCGCCAGAATCGAAGCAGGGTCCCCAGTATACGATGCAAAAACTTATGATGTGGGGATTCCCATTAATCTACGTTTTCTCTGCATTCGCTCTTCCATTTGCAATGCTTGTTTATTGGCTTGTAAACAACATTATGAATATGCTTCGTTCTATTTGGCAGGTATATGCTTTCCCAACTCCTGGCTCTCCTGCAGCCGAGGAAAAAGAAGAGCGCGATTACAAAAAAGAAACAGAGCGCAGAAAGCGCGAAGGATTGCCATCTATTGAAGAAGAAAAGCTTCAAAAAGCTCGCGAAGAAGCTAAGCGTAGAGAAGCCGAAGGGTTTCAACGTAAGCAGCCTACGCGTAAGCGAAAAAATAAATAGATAAAAATATGTGAATAAACAAGTAGGTAATTTTGGATTTATCTTCAGTTACACTTGTAAACAGAATTGTGATTCTTGACATTTATTGCAATTAAGGAGTATGTAAATGGCGCAAGACGAAACTAGAAGCATTGACCAGCTCAATGAGGAAGCTGATATAGCTGCCGATTACTTAGAAGGACTTCTAGATATTGCTGATTATGAGGGCGATATTGAAATGGGTGTTCGTAACAATAGACCGATGATTCAGATTGTTGCGGATGATGATTCCGATATTAAGCATTTGATTGGCAGGGATGGAGAAGTTGTTGACGCATTGCAGCAGCTTAGCCGATTAGCTATTCAACAAAAAACTGGTGAGAGATCTCATTTAATTGTCGATGTTGATGGATTCCTTAAGCGTAAGCGTCAGCATTTGCGTGATATTGCTTTGGATGCTGTTGATGAGGTTCGTGAGACTGGGGATCCAGTTGAATTGAAGCCGATGAATTCATTTGAACGTAAAGTCATTCATGACACTGTGCGAGATGAGGGTCTGCGTTCTAGGTCTCATGGAGAAGAACCACATCGTTATGTAACCGTTTATATGCCTGTAAGTGCAGTTGAAGACGAAGATCTTGATGATATAGCTGTTGACGTAGATGAAGAGTATATAGAAGACTGATTTAAGATTTTGCAATTTTCATGATTGCACGAGGCTGTTGAAACACTATAAAAGTAACACAATGAAACAAAAAATGTTTTATTGTGTTACTTTTTATTTGATAAGCGCGGGGAAGTATGGAAGAAAATTTAAATAAAGATAATAACGATAATACTCAAGAGACAATTGATGAATTAGAAAATTCACCATTGCTAAGCGAAGTTTTAGGTGATGCTCTTGATAAATGTAAGATGTTTCACGTGAAACTTCAAAAAGAGGGCTTGCTGAGAGGATTAGTTGGACCTAGAGATATGAGTATTCTCTGGGAAAGACATATATTAAATTCTGCAGCTGTTGTTCCTTTTATTAAGGAAGCTATTAAAAAGTCTAAGAAAAAATCTATAGCAGACGTAGGAAGTGGTGGTGGATTCCCTGGTATTGTTATAGCAGCATGTTTGCCTGATTGTGATGTAACATTAATTGAACCTATGGAAAGACGCGTTCTTTGGCTAAAAGAATGTGTAGAACTTATGGGATTAGACAATGTCACTATTTTTCACGGAAGATCAGATGAAATTATTGAAAAAATAAAATCTCATGATATATCACCGTTTGACGTTGTAACGTGTAGAGCTGTAGCACCTATGACAAAACTAGCAGGGTGGACTATCCCTCTATTAAATACGCATGGTCAACTGATTGCGTTAAAGGGAAAATCTGCCCAGGCTGAAATTGAGAAAGCCGCAAAAATGATCAAAAAAGCGAAGGGTGTGAATCCTAGGGTTGTTGATGCTCCTGTTGCAAATGGTCTTCAATCTACGACTGTTGTATTAGTTGACAAAGCATAATTCATATTATTAATTACATATAAAATAATTCGTTTCACGTGAAACTTTAATCTTCCAGTGTTTTACGTGAAACAAATATTTTTATGTAAAAATGTTTGTATAAAATACGTATAATATAGTTTATTTTGTTTTCTATCTTTCGTCATTTTCCTTTATATTTAGCACGTGTTTCACGTGAAACTTGTGCTCTTTTTGCTGTGTTTTATGTCCATAGAAGAAACGAAACTTGAAAATACTAAGGTTTAAATTGGTTAAATTATGGTAATTTTCCCATAGGTGGTCGGGGGTGGATGAAGTTATGGTGGAGTCAGCTGAAGATACGATTAAGCGTATTTTTGGAGATTCTGGATCTTCCTTAGGTAGTGAATTGGCTAATATATCAAGCCGATTTCATGCCATTGATGGGGTAGTTTTTCCTAAGCCTAAAGAAACGCGATTTATTGCTGTTGCGAATCAAAAGGGTGGTGTTGGCAAAACCAGTTCGGCTGTAAATTTATCTGCAGCTATGGCTATTGGTGGTTCAAAAGTTTTGTTGATTGACATGGACCCTCAGGGTAATGCTTCCACAGCTATGAATATACCTCATTCTTCAGCAGATCCCTCTGTTTATGATGTTATCGAGGGAAGAAAAACTATTGCTGAAGTAAAGAAAACTTGCCCA
Organism: Gardnerella sp. DNF00476; assembly: GCF_049262735.1. Classification (NCBI taxonomy): domain Bacteria; kingdom Bacillati; phylum Actinomycetota; class Actinomycetes; order Bifidobacteriales; family Bifidobacteriaceae; genus Gardnerella; species Gardnerella sp. DNF00476. Next base: position 732,371 of record NZ_CP058401.1, on the reverse strand, counting down.
GATATTGAAGGACTTGATGTTGTTCCTGCTTCTATTGATTTAAGTGGAGCAGAACTAGAAGTTGCGCAGATGGAAGATCGAAATAATCTTCTTAAAAATGCTGTTAATGAGTTTCTTGGCAATAATAATGAGCACTACGATTATGTGTTTATTGATTGTCCACCATCTCTAGGTCTTTTGGTAATTAACGCGATGTGTGCTGCTCATGAAATGCTAATACCAATTCAAGCTGAATATTATGCACTAGAAGGATTAGGACAACTCATTAGGACAATTGGATTAGTGCAACAACATTACAATCCTACGCTGGTTGTTTCAACAATGTTAGTAACGATGTTTGATAAGCGAACTCTTCTTGGTAGAGAAGTGTTTCAAGAAGTTAAAAACCATTATCCAAATATTGTTCTAAATACTACCATTCCAAGAACTGTCAAAATACCAGAAGCACCAAGTTTTAATCAAAGTGTTATAACTTATGATCCACACGGAACTGGAGCAGTGTCGTATAGGGAAGCTGCGTTAGAGATAGCAAATAAGTCTGATGCTATTTTAGCTGTAATTGACGCTAAAAGAGAGGGTAATGCATAATGAGTACAACTAAATCTCGTTTAGGCAAAGGGTTAGGGGCGCTATTTCCTGCACTACCTGGGGAAAATGCTCTTGTTAATGCTGAGGCAAAAAATAATGAAAATGTTTCACATGAAACATTAATACAAAAAGATGTTTTTAACGATGTTTCACGTGAAACTAAAGTTCCTAGTATTGATAAAGCAATTTCTCCACATGAAGGTCAAAATAATGTTCAAAAAACCACCGTTTCACGTGAAACAGTGCCGCCGATTGCTAATAAAAATAAGCATTCGTCAAAGCGATCTTCTATGCCATCAATTGACGATGTAACTAGACCAATTGACTTTTTCTTTGGTGATTCTGCGTCTAAAACGTTTGTGTCTTCAAAACAAAAAACTGAAGAAAAGAAAATTTTTAATAAAACAATTGATGAAAAACACAACGCGGAAAATAAAGAATTAAAACCTGTTGAAGGCGGCTATTTAGCATATTTAGATCCAACTGATATTGTTCCAAATGCTCACCAGCCGCGTACGATTTTTGATGAAGAAGAGCTTCAAGAATTAGCTGCATCAATCAAAGAAGTTGGAGTTTTGCAGCCTATTGTTGTGCGAAAAATTAATAACATAGATCAAGAGGATACGCATAATGCTCATTATGAATTAATAATGGGTGAGCGCAGATGGAGAGCAACTCAATTAGCTGGTCTTAAAAAAGTTCCAGCAATTGTTAGAACAACTTCTGATGAGAATATGCTTAGAGATGCTCTTTTGGAGAATCTGCACAGAGTTGCTTTAAATCCTTTAGAAGAAGCTGCAGCGTATGCTCAGATGATTGATGATTTTGGATTAACACAGGTTCAACTCTCAAAATCTGTGTCTAAATCACGTCCGCAAATAGCAAACACTTTACGTCTGTTAAATCTTCCAGCTAGCGTGCAAAAGCATGTTGCATCTGGTGTTCTTTCTGCAGGTCATGCTCGCGCACTTCTTGCTTTGCCTACATCTGAAGAAATGGAATCATTGGCAAAACGAATAATTGCAGAAGGCTTATCTGTTAGAAGTACTGAAGAGATTGTGTCTATTAGAGTAGACAATAGTGATGAGTCTTCTAAGAGAAATAGGGTTCAAAGAAATAATAAGTGGGCGCATTCTCCTATTAGAAAACAACTTGAGAATATATTTTCTACAAAAGTTGCAATTAAGGGCACAGAAAACCATGGAAGAATCGAAATTGTATTTTCATCTCCAGAAGAAATGCAAAGGATTTTTGACATTTTAGTAAACAAAAAAGATTAGCAACATAAATTAACATAATACAAACTGAAAAGCTTCAATGAATTACTTTAAAAGTAATTCATTGAAGCTTTTTGTTTCACGTGGAACATAATTTATTATTCGCTTAAATCATTTAAATAAGCTTGAGCATCAAGAGCAGCGCGGCAGCCCATTCCTGCTGCAGATATTGCTTGCCTATAAACGCTATCTACCACATCTCCTGCAGCAAAAATACCAGGAATAGATGTTTTAGTAGATGCACCCTGTACTGAAATAGTTCCATCTTCGTTAAGAGCTATAGAGTTATTTAAGAATGAGGTTGATGGTAGATGACCAATAGCAACGAAAATACCAGATGCTTCAATATCTTGAGTTTCTCCAGTTACAACATTTTTTACAGTTACAGACTGAGCATCTTCATTGGAACCATTTATTGATTGAACAACAGAGTTTAAAACAAATTTAATCTTCTCATTTTTGCGAGCTCTATCAATCATGATTTTAGAAGCACGGAATGAATCGCGCCTATGAATCAATGTTACAGAAGAACCAAATCTAGTTAGGAACAATGCCTCTTCAAAAGCTGAATCGCCTCCGCCAACTACAACGATTGGTTTTCCTCTAAAGAAGAATCCATCACAAGTTGCACAATAAGAAACACCTCGTCCAGAGTATTCTTGCTCTCCAGGAACCCCCAATTTTCGCACTTGCGAGCCTGTAGAAATGATTACTGCATTTGCTGTATAAGTTTCTCCATCGTCTGTTGTAACTGTCTTCAAATCGTCCTTAAAATCTACAGACACGACATCGTTTAATATAATTTGTGCTCCAAATTTTTCTGCTTGCTTTTGCATAGCTTCCATTAAATTTGGTCCAAGTATTCCATCTACAAATCCTGGATAATTTTCAACCTCTGTAGTGTTCATGAGTTGTCCACCAGGAGTTAATGCTCCAGCAATGACCAAAGGAGTGTAGCCTGCGCGTGCTAAATACAATGCCGCAGTATAACCCGCAGGGCCAGAGCCAATAATTATTACTTTTTTGTTTAGTTTTTCCATAAAATATTCCTAATATTCTCAATAATCTTAATAAAATTTAGTAAATTTTTACGTAATTAATGTATAGGCTGTTTTGAGGCATAGAGTCCTCTGGAACCCACAAAATAAAGTCTTGTGCCGTAATAGGTTTTTTGAACTTTACATCTGTTACACCACTGGCATCAAAGGTAAAATCAGCAACTTTATCTCCAGCACTAGGATCATTTTTAGAATTCGCAATCAAATAACCATGTCCTCCAGAAGAACGAATTGAAACAACAAAACGATATGCTTCTTGAGGTTGAGCCAAATGCATGTAATAGCCATAACCTCTCTGGTTAGCCGTGTAATCCAAGAATTGTTGTACATCTATAGGATAAGGCGTAGTGTTAGTAGGCATTTTAGGTTTTGGAACCTGCTTTACCTTCTTACTCTTATTAAGTTTTTTATGCTTACTTTTATTTGATTTGTTTTCTTTATTTAATTTGTCTTTCTTTGCGTTTGCATCAGCCTTAGAAACAGCATTGGAATCAGATTTTGCTTTATTCTTAGACGAATCACTTTTATCTTCTGGAAGAACACCTTGACTTCCAAAAGGAACATTTTCTACGCTTTGAGAATCCCACGAGTTAGATTTTGTAAAACTAGAAGGAGCATCATGAGAATTAAAAAGACTATGCAAAGATAATGCGAATACCACTACAACCAATATTGCAACAACACTGATTGCAAGAACCTTTGTTGAAATACCGCCAAAAATTTTTGCGTCTGCTATATCCACGCCATTCTGCCCAGAATTCTTTTTGGACTCCAGAGATTCCTGACGCTCATGAGGCTGGAAACTAGGAGGCATTGAAGAATAAGATGACTTTAAAGAACCGCCATCATAATCTTCATAGTCACCATTTTCCAACTCTTCTTCACGCAAAGCGCGTGCAGATTCTTCTCCAGGAGCAATAAAACGCCCATTACTATCTACAACTGGAACCCTACCTGTTGATTCTGCTTCCAAAGGTAAACTTTGTGGTCTAGACATCAGCTCAGTGTGTTTAGTGTTATCTGTGAGAAGGTCTTCAAAATCAAATCTTCTAGGCATTAATGGGGAAGCTAAATTATCTTTTTGTGAATAATCGTTTTTAGAATCTGATTCGTTTTCTATATTGTTATATTTTTCTGCTTCTTCATTATTTAACGCATCAGAAGACTTGCTTTCTGAATAACTAGGAAAACTTGTGTATGTGGAAGATAGGTTGTGGAATATAGAATCATCTGCATCAAGTTCCGTAGGTGCTAAAATATTAGCCATTTCTGCGGCAGCAATATCATGGAAGTCATAATCTGTTCCAGTAGAGTCAGTTTCTGTAGAAGAATCTGAATTATTATCTAAATCGTTCTTATTGTTTCTTTTAAGAAGAGCGCTTAATGCTCCTATAGTTCTTCCAGCATTTTTTAAACCAGCTCCTGCTGCAGACAATCCGCCTGTAAAACCAGCATTTTTATTGGATTTACCCTGTTTACTATCATCTAGTTTCTCAACAGAGTCAAGACTGTTATTGGACTCCTGTTCTGATAATTTATTTTCGAGCAAGTCCTCATTTTGGGCTAATCCTTCTGGAAAATCAAGAAGATTTTTATCGTCTTCTGGAAGCAATAACGCATTTTGAACGGAGGCTTTACTTGTAGTTTTATCAAAAATAATATCTTTATCAGAAAGTTTTCTAACAGGAGTATAAGATCCAAGTAATGCTAATAGCTCTCCTATTGATGCCATAGGTATAATATTGGAATCTTCTGTAGAAGAAAGTCCTCTTCTACAAATCATAGAAAATTCACTAGGCACTCCATCTGTAAGCCTAGAAAGATTAAATACAGAATTATTCTGAGTGTAATTTGTTCTAGTTAGTAGAGCATATAGCAATGCTGAAAGTTGATGCGTAGCAATATTTTCTATGCTCTTATTTTGAGCTTTAGGATGGTTAAAATCGTTACCTGAACCTTCGTCGGCAGACTCTACAGCAGACTCCCCATCTTCTGCTGACTTTTTTGGCTTTTCATCTTCAATAGTCACATCTTTTAAAAGAGGGCTTATCGGAGCATCTGCCAGTTCTACTCCAGAATCAGTAAGCCTTACGGTATTCGTAGAAATAGCATAGTGTGTTATTCCATCTGCTAACAGTTTACTAAGCGCATTAGCTGTTTCTGCAACTATGGAACGTATTGCTTCATAGCTAAGTGTTGAACTATGTAGCTTCATATAATCGCTTAAAGTTACTCCAGAATCCAGCTCGGTTATAATAATAGCGACATCATCTATATGATGAAGCTTCAAAACTGGCGTAAATTTGCGTATTCTGGACAGAGCAAGAGTAGAAGATATAGTGTTGACTTCTGGAAGAAAACGAGAATCACGTACTATAAAAAGCTGACAATCGCGAGCAAGTATACGATCGCTAGCATGCCATGCTTGAAGACCCGCTTCTTCGCGCAAAGGTGATACTAAAGCGTAGCGATCAAGTATAATATCTCCCAACTGAGGTTTCATCTACTCCCCGTCTTCCTACATGAGTAATGAATAATAATGCGTTACATAATAAATCCCACAAATTATTGTAACTGTAGAATCTAGTGAAACGCCCTGAGTTACTGCATTTAATTATCTTGATTTAATTATCGCTCACTGTGTTGATTTATTTTCGATCTAATAATCCTAGTATGTGCATTCTTATTATTTTCACTATGATTAGTCTGTTTATTATTTAACTTGCTTTTATTGATGTTTTCAAGATTCAACAAAAATGGCAGTTTTACACCGATTCTTCTAAGAATTGGATTAATAAGACCTGCCAGTTCACTCGTTCTTAAAAGTAACAAGATAGATATGTAAATAATCGCCAAAATAATGGTGATAATTGCACAAACAAAAATCGCAAGCAACCAACGACTAACACCATGGAGGTTTGATGAATCTAAAGAAATCCATTTGTAAATAAATTCTCTAAACAAAATTCCAACAAGAATAGATACTATAGAAGCTGCAAGCACCTTTAGATGCGTAATAACAAGCTGCTTATCGTCTAAATCGTTGTTAAAACGAGATCTAATCATTTTAACAAGCGAAGGAAAAGTGAGAATATAACTAAAAGATGCGGCTGCAGCTAAAGCGGTAACCCAATAGTTTGGCGGAAGGAATTGTATGCAAGAAAATACAATAATAAGTTCCACAAATAATTGTGCTGCACAAAACATAAACGGATGTTTACCGTCTTCAAAAGCGTAGAATGTGCGTTGAATAATCAAATATGCGCTAGATAAAGGCAATCCAAGCGAAAGCATCATAAGCGGATTTGCCATAAGATACGCTTCTTTTATGCTGATTGAAGGTAAAAGAGCCAAAGATATAGGCATTGGAATCACAATAAAAGCAACACTAAAGAAGCACATTAAAATGCTTACATTTCTAAGACAAGAGCTTAAATCTGCACGAACTGTTGATAAATCATGGTTTGTTATTGATCTAGAAATTTTAGGAAAAACAGCGGTAGCAACCGATACGGCAATAAGCGAATAAGGAAGAATAAACATTGTGTATGCGTTTTGAAAAGTAGCATTTCCAGCAACATCAAATTGACTTAACCCCAACGTTTTTTCTGCTACAGAAGGAGCGCTTGTAGTTATGTGAGTAGTTGCCATTGTAGAAAGCTGACTAACAGCCACTATTGCAAAACTCCATGCTGCAACAGGGCCCATTGAACGCAAACCAATGCCGCTAATGCCGAAACTTGGTTTGTATTTTAATCCGATTTTTCTAAGAGGAATAAATAAAACAAGCGCCTGAGCTGCAACACCCAAAGTCCAAAATCCTGCAGTAAGAAGCATAGTAGTGTTGTTCCAAAAACCCACTGGCTGCCTGCTTGCTCTGCCAAAAATTGCAATAAAAACGCCGAAGCCCACGCAACTGACGATATTTGCTGCAACGGAACTCCAAGCGTACATTGCAAACTTGCCTTTTGCGGCTAAAACTTGACCGAGCACGGTGTAAAGTCCATAGAAAAATATTTGAGGCATGCACCATAACGTAAAAGCGTTAGTAAGAGCAATCATGGATTGGTTTGAGCCAACATAGAGCCATGTTAAAACAGGTGTGGCAATTGCCATTAAAGCGGTTACGCCTAAAAGCAGAATAATCGCAAAGGTTATAAGCTTATTTAACCTATCTTTTGCATCTTGTTTTTCCAGAGTTTTAACGATTTGTGGAACTAAAACAGCATTGAAAATGCCACCAGACACAAGAGTGTAAATAAGCTGAGGAATCATGGACCCAGCCTGATATGCATTAGCTGCTAGACCTGTAGTACCAAGGGCTGCAGCAAGTAATATAGTTCTAACCTGACCAGTTATTCTTGAAGCTGCCGTGCCGCTTGCCATTATGATTGAGTTGCGGCCTACTGAATTCATTCGTCTGGATCCTTTTTACGGTGGAACTGCCTCCAAAGCCCTAAAATTCCAAGCGCGAAGGCAAATATTATAATAATCGTACCGCTTTTATCGCTGATTTGCAGCGTGCTTGTAATCATTGTTTCTTTATGATTGTAGAAAGCGCGATGGCTTCTATCTTCTAGTCCGAAAATTGCTCTAGCTTTACTAGAAGTTGTAGATCTAAGTGGCAGAATAATTTGTGTTTCACTATTTGCAGCAATCTTAACTGGAGTTTTTCTAGGAGTTACTATCTCCATTGAATTAGTGTAAGAAGTAAGATATACGCTAACAGGGTATGGATTAGTATTGCTGATCGTAATCGGCATTGTTGCTGTTTCGCTTACAAGCGTTACATCTTTTGGAGGAATAATATGTATTCCAGAAATTAAAATTTTGGATAGATTATGAGTGCCTTTAGAATCAACATTATTTGGTCTACTATCATTTACTTCTCGTTGAGCCATAGCATCAAAAAGTTTAAGAAGATTCTTACTCCAAATATTGCTGTTCTGGTTAATTTTCAGTTTTGCGTTTTGTTTTGCAAGAGATTGAACATCTGACTCATTAACGTGATGATTATTTAATTCACCGTGGTCAAGAATATCACTTATGAACTGTTTAATGTTTTCTCTATCTGAAGATAGTTGATTTAGAATTGACTTTCTATTGATTATAGATTCGTTTGATATCGCACTATCTTTAGGAACTGGATTGTACCCAAGATATTCTTTAGAAAAAGATTTTGCGTTAGATAAAGATCTTAAATCTAGCAGGGAAATCCACGGAGATTTTTCCAAATTGCTTATAACAGAATCGATATAAGAAGATGGCGTATCTTGGTGGAATGTTATAAGCAAGTGTCTTGAAGAATACGGTTGTTCCATCTGATAAAACGCGCTTTGAGCAATAATCCTGTTTAGTTTTCCAGCATTAGTGTTTTCGCCAGTTGACCTACTACTTGTTGGTTTTTCGTTTGCCAAATCACTAAGAGTTTCTTGCGAGGAAAGCACTTTTACGTTTCCAAAAGAAGTCTGAACGTCATACACGCCATTCTTAACTGCAAAACGGTGCGCTAAAGCATCAAATCCGTTTGTTGCCACAACGGTCTTATAACCATTGCTTTTAGCCTGTTCTAGTGCCTTTAAGGTCCATTTTCCGCCTGTTTGAAAAGCGTATGACTCGAATTTTGGCGCTTTACCTGTATGATCTTTTGGAATTGACGATTCTTCACTCCAAGACTCAGCGTCAATCCCAGATGATTGGTAGTAAGAAGAATTACTTGTTTCAGCATATTTACTTATGTCAAAACCGTTATTTTGCATAAATGCAGAAGGAGTGAAGCTAATTCCAGAAGATTTAAGAGTATTTAAATCTGCTATCGTTTGTAATCGAGGATGCTTTTGTGCAAGAGATATCAAAGAAGCAATATGCTTTATGCTCTTTTTGCTTAACCTTATTTTTCTATTGTCTTTAAATTGGTTTAAATCTTTGCTTACTTGGGAAGAGTCGCCAGCAACCGTTTTTGTGTTAGTTTTGTCCGAATTTTCTTTTTTAGTATCTGCTTTAGATTCCTCTTTAGAAACAATATTAGATTCGCTAGGTGGAATATTCATCGAAGGAGAAATATTCTGCTTGTTAATTTCATAACGCCAGTCAGATGCTTTAGCGACTATAGGAATAAGCAATGTGACATTAATCGGAGGTGTTTGTATGTTTTTAACGCCAATATTTGCTCGTGTTACAAACGATTTTACAGAAGAATAATGCTTAAAATCCGATGAAGAATACGTTACAGAAAGAGGCTTTGGTCCCCAATAAAGGATGTTAGAAAGATTAGGGCTGTTTGAGTCAACATCAATTTGCGCGTTATAAGATTTGCCACGAGCAAGAGCTGGAACGCTAACTTCGCCAATTAGCTGAGGAGTAGGGATTCTGGACTCGGCTTGACTCCATTTTTGCAAATCAGTCCTAGACATAAACGTGTACCAAGGGTTAAATGCAACCTGAATTTTTCCATCTGGAAAATCTTGAGAACCAGTATTTTTAACCAAAATGGTTATATGGTATCCGCTTTTGTCTGTAAGAATTGAAGTTGATTTAACTATTTGTAAAGAAATACCCTTATCCTTGGAATTATAAGATTCGTAATATTTTACAGAAGCTTGATTAACGTTAGATAAATGGCTTGTATTCTGCGATGATTCGTAAGCAAAAGCTGTATTTGAAACACAATAAAGCGGTGTAATAGCAAGCAAAAGTACTACAAGAATTAAAGTAATACTAAATTTAAAACAAAATTGAGTAGGATTTTTAAAATAAAACATTTTACGGGCGATTTTATTAGTGACTTTTTGTAACTCCCGTAATTGGTTGTTTGCAAAATCAATCACATTAATCACGATTAGACCGCCTATTTGCCTTTTTAGCGTACATCCACGCTATCTTGCGTTCATTAGGATAGCTTAAAACATCATTAAGCTCTTTGAAATCCACCCAAATTGCATCTTCTGCCTCATGGTCTGGATCTCCAAGAACAGATAGTTCTCCACTAACATATTTCAAAGCAAAATGATGAACTAGCTTATGCACACGTTGACTTGTTCCAGTAAACCAGTAGTCAATAGTAGCAATAGAATCCACTACTTCTCCAAGAATTCCAGTTTCCTCATGAATTTCCCTAACAGCTGTTTGCTGAGGAGTTTCGCCTTTTTCTATATGACCCTTCGGCAAGCACCATTCCATATGCCCACTTCTTGAATGACGAGCTATAATCGCGACACGCCCAAGGGTGTCAAAAACTAGTCCTCCAGCGGAATATTCTCTCACAATAGGTAAGTCTTGAGCATCTAAAGAGGCAAAAGTTTTAGGACCGTCGTTAACTCTTCTCTGAGGCATTAAAGCTGGAGAAGGTGCCTCTAATGATGTTATTTGTTGGCGAGATTCCGTTATATCAACATGAATATTTTCAACGTGATAATCGCTCGAAAAGCTTGAAATATCAACGAAAATTGACTCGTCTTCTTCTGCCTGTTGAGGCTGTATTTTGCTTTTCATTCTAGCGATATCAAGTGGTGTAACTCGAATATCTGGCGTATTTTGGGCATGATTATCCGAGGCTCTGGCGAGCATGCGTCTTAAGTCTGCTGGGGTAACCATACACTCCACCTTACTCAATCCGCTGTGCATTGGGGTAACGGTATGCTGGAATATAGTTTGATTTTTGTTGAAAGGGTGTTTCCAAGCGTGTCTGTGAACTTTGAAGTTTGGCCTGAAGCCATGGAGTTGGGTAGATTATTCGCTAAACATAATTATGAGCTGGCTCTTGTAGGCGGTCCTGTACGAGACATGTTGTTGCATAGAACGTCGCACGATCTTGATTTTTGCACTTCTGCCAAACCAGAAGAATTTGAGCATATTCTTAGGAGTTGGGGGCACGATGGCTTTTGGGATATGGGTCGAAAATTTGGCACGCTTGGAGCTGTGCGTCGCAGAAAAGACGGAACAGAAGTAAAAGTCGAGATAACAACATACCGATGTGATGACTATGAGCCAGATTCTAGGAAACCAGAAGTAAAATATGGCGATACTTTGGAAGGTGATCTTTCTAGGCGTGATTTTACTGTGAACGCAATGGCTTTGCGTGTTCCAGATTTGGAATTTGTAGATCCATTCGGTGGAGCGAATGATTTAGCAAAAGGTATTCTGCGTACTCCAGTAGATCCTCGTCAATCTTTTGACGATGATCCTTTAAGAATGATGCGTGCTGTTCGTTTTGTTGCTCAACTTGGTTTCACTATTGAAGCAAATACTGCAGAAGCTATTTTAGATATGGTTTCTAGGTTGGATATTGTTTCTGCAGAGCGCGTCCGCGATGAAATAACAAAAATGCTGCTTTCTGCTAATCCTCGTGCTGGTATTGAAGCTATGGTCGAGTCTGGTATTGCAGATAGGGTTTTGCCAGAAATTCCTGCATTGCGCTTAGAAATTGACGAACATCACAGGCATAAGGATGTTTTTGAGCATACAATGATGGTTCTTGAACGAGCAATAGCATTAGAAACAGATAACGAAGGCGCGGTTCCTAGACCCGATTTGACTTTGAGACTTGCTGCTCTTTTGCATGATATTGGCAAACCTCGTACTAGAAAATTTGAAGAAGGCGGAAAAGTAAGTTTCCACCATCATGATGTTGTTGGAGCTAAAATGACTCGCAAACGCATGAAAGCTCTTCATTTTGATCATCATATTATTGATGATGTAAGCGAGCTTGTGAATCTGCATTTGCGATTCCATGGATATGTTGACGAGCCTTGGACTGATTCTGCTGTACGCAGATATGTTAAGGATTCAGGACACTTGTATGAGAGATTAAATCGTCTAACCCGCGCGGATGCAACTACACAGAACAAGCGTAAATCGCTGATGTTTGAGCAGGCTATGGATGAGATGGAAGAGCGAGTTAAAGAGCTTAAAAAGCAGGAAGATTTTAACGCGATTCGTCCAGACCTAGATGGCAATGAGATTATGCAATTGCTTGATTTGAAACCTGGTCCTATTGTTGGTAAAGCATATAAGCATATGTTGGATTATCGCCTTGATAACGGTCCAGTAGATCACGATATTGCTGTTGAGGAATTAAAGAAATGGTATTCCAGCTTAAATAAGTAGCTTAAATAAGTAAAGTTTTATTATTCTAACTTTATTTTGCTTTATTTAACATCATGTTGTTGAATAAAACTTATTGAACTGGATTATGATTTGCGGATTTTGGAAGATTTTTCATAGAGTTAAAATCAGCGCATCCTTTTATTTCAACTATTGTTGCACCTGCTGCAGGAACATCAGTCTTAGGTTTAAGATTGTTGAATGTTACGCCTAAAACCACGTCAATTAGCTTATCTTGTCTATCGTCCATTCGCAAAATAGCGTCTTTAAAGTTAGCAGCTAAAGTATAAGCTTCATTAATTGATTTCTTACCAAAGTAGATTGTTGTGCGTTTTACACTTTTTTCGCTATTTCCAACTTCAATCAGGTTAAAACCGCGGTTTCGTAGTCCTTCTCCTACCGCTCTTGCGAATCCACGGAATTTTGTTCCGTTTAGTACTCGAATAGGAACAGCACGATTATCGATATAAGTAGCCTTATTCTCATCTTTATTTTTTGTAGGGCAAGGCGCTTGAACTCCATAATTTGGGTCGATTTCTGGAGTTTTAGAGGCAGCAATACCAAATACATGGCATTGCACTAGAACAGCAAGAAGAAACGCTGCTCCAACACAAATTCCAACAGTAGTAAGTACAAATCGTTTCTTTTGATACATGAACTCTCTGCGCGCCAGCCGCTCGTCGTAAAATTGCGTCATGCTAACTTCCGATCTGTACTATGTTTCTGTTGCGTATCTTATTGTACGAGACTTGCAATTATGCATAAATCATAATGTTTTATACACAAAACAATACTAGCAATTTTACTTACTATGTATGACTGTGTTTTTAAAAATAATTCATATCTGCGAAGCTTTATAAAGAGCCAAGAATTCTGCGCATGTAAGGGTCTCTCCACGCCTAGTTGGGTCTATTCCGGCAATATCGTACGATTCATTAGAAATAATGCCTTTAAGAGCAGAATGCAGTGTTTTTCTTCTCTGTTGGAACGCTGCATCAATAATTTTAAACACTTTTTCTCGCTCTTGCTCATCTTCTCTTATCTCGTTATTTCTTTCAAAATAAACGAGAGCAGAATCAACATTTGGAGCAGGCCAGAATACATTTCTACCAATTAAACCAGCTTTTTGAGATTCGCCATACCAAGCCAACTTTACACTTGGAGTTCCATATGTTTTTGTGCCTGGTTGAGCGCAGAGGCGATCTGCCACCTCTTTTTGAACCATTACAAGGAAACTTGTAAGATTATTAAACTTTTCAAGAAGTGTAAGAATAATAGGGGTTGCAACGTTATAAGGAAGATTGGCAACAAGAGTAAAGTGTTGTGCATTTGCTAAATTGGGAACGTCTTGAGCGTTTAATTCGAGCGCGTCTTTAAGAATCACATTAAATCGTTCTAAGGCGTTAGGCATAAATTCTTTAACGGTACTCGGCAAACGTTTAGCAAGCGGAGGATCTATTTCTACAGCCGTAAGATTTGCGCCAGCTTGAAGAATCGCAAGTGTAAGAGAGCCAAGACCAGGGCCTACTTCCATAACAAAATCGTTTGAATTAATTTTTGACGCAGTAACGATTTTCTTAACCGTACCAGGGTCAATAACGAAATTTTGACCGAATTTTTTAGTAGGAGTAATACCCTCTTCTGCTGCAATCCTACGAATGTCAGCGGCTCCAAGAAGAGAGCCTTCTTGCTCACTAATATTATTTTGTGTCAATTTAATACCATCCAAACTTTAATACCATCCAAACTTTTCTGAATGCTTCCATGCTTCGCTAGGATTCCCGTATTTGCTTTTAATGTAATTAATTCCCCACGTTATTTGTATTGATGCATCTTCGTGCCAATTTGCTCCTGCGCTCGCCATTTTGTTTGCTGGAAGAGATTGTGGTATTCCGTATGCGCCAGAGCTTTTATTTTCTGCGTTCCAACGCCAGTGAGATTCTCTTGTCCACAAATTAACAAGATCTTCCCACATTGCACCAGTCCAACCAATTTGAGCACATGCAGCTTGAGCATATAGCTTTGCTTGCTCAGGAGTGGCGTGAACCATGCCATTGGGATTGTTGGCTGGTGGAGCAGGTGCTGGTGGGGCTGCAGGAGCGGGAGCTGGCGTTTGTGATGCTGGCTGTGATGCTGCAGGTGCTTGTGTTTGAGAAGAGGAAGAAGGATTTTGCTGATTATTCGCATTAGATTGATGCTGATTTTGTGAATTACTATTGTTATGGTTTTGAGAATTTTGCACACTTTGTTGGGATTGACTATTTTGAGAAGGTTTTTTAGATTCTTGTGGTTTTATTTCTTGTTTAGTGTTAGTTTTATTCAAATTAGTATTGCTAGAAGGTTTTTGTGAAGTCTTTCCGTTAGTGTTGTTACTACTTTGCTTATTCTGCTTAGGGGCTTGATAATTAGGTTTGCTACCTACAGCAACAATCTGATCTGTTGTAGGAGTAATCACGTTTTGTTTTATTAATACAGAGCTTTCTGCTTTACCATCAACATAAGTCACATTGTATAAATCTGTTCGCTCGCCATTTATTCCAGATTGTCTAACAACTCTCACTCCAGATGGCAAATTTGGATCATTTATCGTTCTAGTGTTAAAAGGAACGATGACATTTCTAGATTCTTTTCCATGAGTTACGCGAAGAATGCGTAATACGGTTTGTGATCCATTTTCGCTTACGGTAACTCTATCTTCTTTTCCCAAAACGATTCCTAGAGAATCGAGAATAGAACTTGCTGGAAGTGTTCCATCTGGCGCTATCCTAGATTTGCCATCGCAAATAACCTCTACAGGTCCTTTTTTGTTAATAGACAATCCTCCAGTGAGTTTGTCGTAAATATTCTGCAAATTTACTGTGATTTTTGCAGCATGATCTGCATTTGCTTGGAAGAATCCAATTAGTTGATCTACGCTGGTTGCAACAGTCCAAAATGGTATTGTTATGCCATCTACTGTTACAGAAGTTTGGTAAGCGCTCCTAACAGTTACAGTTGTGTGATCTGCAAGAATTTCTCCCGAAGTACTAATAACTTGATCATGCGTTTTAACGGGTATTTTTTGTTCCTGCAGAAGTCTTTGTGCAGTAGACGCATAGGTTGTGACAATTCTTGTTTTACCATTGACAATTAGAGCTACAGATTTGCGCGCAGAAAGAGTAAAAATCCCAGTGCTTGAGATAATAAGAGCCAAAACGCATACAAGGATGCGTATTCTTCTCATTACAACAAACCTCTGAGGCGTCCATCTGCGTGCCATTCAACCTCACTTCCAAAGTAAAACTGAACTTTAATTATATATAATGCTCGCAACTGAGCTAAAAGCTTCTAAATGTTGATGAAATCTATCATAAAAATGGGGGCGGGAGAGAAGGGGATTGTTCCCGCCCCCGTAGAGGAGGAGCTGGTTGGGGGACGCTCCACCCTCTTACTCGGAAATCCTGAGTTGGGGGAAGATTTCCGAGAACTTACTCAAGCAAAGTCTACAATGCAAATCTTTTGTAAGTTTTTATTTTATGTTTTATGATGAATAAGTCTTACTTTTTATAAATTATCATACGACAAATCTATAAACGTATTTGCTTTAATTCTAACCCTTTAATGCAAATTTTACTAAAATTGCCAAAAGCCTTCAACTTAACACTATTAACGATCGTATTTTAACAAGTAGAAGAATAAAACAGAGCCTCCTGCCGGGATCGAACCGGCGACCTGCCGCTTACAAGGCGGCCGCTCTGGCCATCTGAGCTAAGGAGGCACGTCTCTGCGTGCAATAACTAGCTTGCGCGCAAAACATTGATTAGTGTACCAGCACCCAATGCCAAAATGCAACTTGTTTGCGCTGAAACACTAATCAACAAGAACTAGTCAATAGGATTTGGCTGATCTTTGTCAGTTATTTTTGGCATAACACCTTCAACTCCAACCTTAGATTTGTCTAACCCAATAGACTTAAGAATTGCATCTGGTGTACTAAGCTTCTTCTTGCTAACTTCAACCATATCAAGAAGTTTCCCGTTGATAGTAGTTGTAGGAGTTGTCATAGCTCCCTTATTTTGTCCGCTAACATTCCACAAAGCTTTACGATTTGGAGTATCGGAATTAATAGCGTCTTGCCAAGCGAGATAATTCCTATCAAACGCTTTACTTGCTACCTCTTTGCTAACTCCAGCCTTAACTGCCTGTTCAATAAGCTTTTCATTGCTTACAGGTTTATAATCATCGCCTTCTTCTGGCTGGAAATCTTCAGCAAAAATGTTGTTAATAAATTGAAGCAAATGCAAAGGATTGTCGTCGTTAGACGAAATGTATGCGATTGCGCCAGTTACACGTGTTGAATAGTGGTCGCTAGAAATTCGATCTAAGAATGACATTGGGTGAATCTCAAGGTTAATCTGACCAGCCTTCATCATGGCAATAAGCATTTGATCGGAATCGCGATTAAAATTACCGCACCCAGGGCATAGTGGATCAGCATAAACTGCAATGGTTGGAGCATTCTCAACTGTTGTTCCATAGCCGTTTTTGCTGATTAAAATTCCGCCCTCGTTGTTAGCGTACTTAGGCTTTTGGTTAGTCGTAAGTTTTTTAACAGCGCGTCTTGCTTGTTGAGCCTGCTCAATTTTCTTTTGATTTTCCATATTGTTTGCATTAAGAGCCGTAATGCCAATCGCAGCAATCATGCCAAGTAAAATAACCACAACAACGATTCCAACAATAGTTTGCTGGCGTAACTCTTTAGCCTTTTTGTCTTTAAGATCCTTACCATTGTGATTCTGCATGCTGTTTTGATTAATGTTTGGCATGTTGTTCCTTTCTTCACAGGTTTCTGTACAAGCAAATTTGGTGATGTTCTCGTGGAATAAAAATATCTGCAGAATAGTCTAGTTGACGGTATCAACTGTCTATATTTCTTGCTCGTTTGAGATTTTTCCCGCTCCGAGAATTGCTCCTGCCCCGATTCTGAAGATCTTAGTTTTCCCTAAAATAAAAGCAATAATCCATCCTGCTATAAAACCAATAAGATATCCAATTGATGTTTGAGAGAAAACCTCTGGAGAGTAAGTTGGAAAATGTATGGTAATAAACCATATTTTGAATTTAATTAATTGTGGAGTTGCATGAATCATAAGTGGGTAGATGTATGCGCCAATAACACCTGTAATTATCATTGTGACTAATCTAGGTATCGTGTAAATAGACGCTCGTACAAAATGCCAAGGTATACTCCCGATTCTTATTAGCCAATCTTTTCCACCAGTCGAATCATTTGCGGATTGTCTGCGTAATTGCGCGCAAACATTGTATCCTATTGTGGCTGTAACAAGCATAAGAATAATGTTTGCAGACAG
Source organism: Gardnerella sp. DNF00476 (assembly GCF_049262735.1). Lineage (NCBI taxonomy): Bacteria > Bacillati > Actinomycetota > Actinomycetes > Bifidobacteriales > Bifidobacteriaceae > Gardnerella > Gardnerella sp. DNF00476. The sequence continues at coordinate 714,995 of NZ_CP058401.1, read as the reverse complement.
TGCGTCAATAATAGAGAATACTGAAATAGATGAGGAAAGTATTGCAAATATTATTAAAAAAAATGTTCCGCGAAACATGTATTTGCTTATTTTAGGATGTATGTTACCCTGTTCAGAATTTTTTGCGTATTCTTGCTTATTCTCGTATTCCTGTTCATCTTGATAAACATTATTCTGCTCATCAACATCTTGTTGATTGAAATTTTGTCTATCAACAATTTTTGTAGAGTAATCAGAATCTGTATTAAAACGTGTTGTATTAACAGTTGTTGTAAAATCACTTCTTTTAGTATCTTCAGAAACCCACATTTTTCTAGGATTTTCTGACATAATCCGAGTTTGTGTTAGCTGATTAGGTACGGTTAACCCATCAGCCGTATAGTCAAAAGGGTAGTTAGATTCCTGTAAAGACAGGGGATTTAACGCATCTTGGTAAATAGCTTGCTCAAGTTGTTCGGGAGTACAGCGTTCGCTTCTTTTAGGACTCAATGCAGATCTAAATGCATGCATAGTATTTATAGGGAGTCCATTAAGATTAGCGTTTCCTGAAGCTGCCCTTTCCAAAACCGCCATTATTGGTTTTGTTCCAAAAACAGGCTTTCCTGTTGCAGCAAAAGCAAGAACTGCAGCAACACTCCACCAATCCGTAATCTCGTCAGAGTCTGATCCTTCAATGATTTCTGGAGCAATAAAACCAGGGGTGCCCATAACTAAACCAGTGCGTGTTACATGTGATTCGCCCTGACCCATAGATATACCAAAATCAACTAAAACTGGTCCTGTTGTAGAAATCATAACGTTTGTAGGCTTAATGTCTCTGTGTATTATTCCAGCGTTATGAACAGCTTTTACTGCATCGATTAGCTTATGAGCGAGTCGTTCTAAATCGTCTGCGACATATGGACCATTAATAGCGACATCTTCTTTAAGATTGTGCCCATCAATTAGCTCTGTAACTATAAAGGCTATGGAAGCATCAAGCTCCATATCTACTATTGAGCACACGCCTTCGTGATGAATTTTTTGTAAAGCTAGAGCTTCTCGTTTAAGTCTAAGTCTTGCTTGTTCTTGAGGATTAGTGTTTTCTAATGAATCTAAATCTTCACTTTGATCTTCTAACATAGATGCGCGCAGAATTTTCATTGCGTAAAGTTGGCCACCATCATCGTGAACGCGCCAGACAGACCCCATAGCGCCTCCGCCTAAGCGTTCAATTAGCGTGTATCCGCCAATGTTTTGACCAGAACGCAAATCAAATATGCTCACATCTTCCATAATGCATTATGGTAATGGGAGAGTATGCCAATTATGCGTTTTGGTGGAAAATTTATACAAAATTTTATAAACAAATGTTTATATATTTAATGCATATTAATGCGTGTTTGTTAAACATTGTTTATATGTGATTTATCTGTTCGACACGCCGAAATGCTAGAAAATACTGTAATTTTGCTGTTTTTACTAAATAAACATGATATATTAGAGCATGGCTCAACGAAGAGAACCTTCAATGAACCATGTAAGTAAATGTGGACGATTGACGCCGCCGACGTAGGACTTGGGGTCTTGAGTGCACACCCTTCACAACGGATCGTTCGGCACGTACCTGCCGATGAAAGGAAAATATCATGGCAGAAGTTGTATTTGATCATGTCACCCGTATTTACCCGGGCAATGACAAGCCATCGGTTGATGATTTGAACATGACTATTAAGGATGGCGAGTTCCTTGTACTCGTTGGTCCATCTGGTTGCGGTAAGTCAACTACATTGAGAATGTTAGCTGGTTTGGAAGAGGTTAACAAAGGTCGCATTCTTATTGGTGGTCAAGATGTTACTACAATGCAGCCAAAGGATCGCGATATTGCAATGGTGTTCCAGAACTACGCATTGTATCCACATATGACTGTTGCAGACAATATGGGATTTGCTCTTAAGATTGCAGGCGTAAGTAAGGAAGAAATCCGCAAGCGTGTTGAAAAGGCTGCTGAGGTTTTGGATTTGACTGAGTACTTGGATCGTAAGCCTAAGGCACTTTCTGGTGGTCAGCGTCAGCGCGTGGCAATGGGTCGTGCAATTGTTCGTGAACCAAAAGTCTTCCTCATGGATGAGCCTCTTTCCAACCTTGATGCAAAGCTTCGTGTACAGACTCGTACACAGATTGCAGCATTGCAGCGTCAGCTTGGCGTCACTACCCTTTACGTGACCCACGATCAGACTGAAGCTTTGACAATGGGTGATCGTATTGCTGTAATCAAGCTTGGTGTTTTGCAGCAGGTTGGTGCTCCTACCGAGCTTTATGATCGTCCAGCGAACGTCTTCGTTGCAGGCTTCATTGGCTCCCCATCTATGAACATCAACCAGCATCCAGTTGTTGATGGCAAGGCTCAAATTGGCGAAGATTCCATCACTCTTCCAGCAGAAGCTGTTGATAAGCTTACTGAAGAAGATAAGGGTCAGATTATTGTCGGCTTCCGTCCAGAAGATGCAAGCTTGGCAACTTCTGATGATCCAAATGCCTTCTCCTTGAAGGTTGTGAACGTGGAAGATCTTGGCTCTGACGGTTATATTTACGGAAACATCATCACTGATGGTTCTCCAGAAGAAGCGTCTACAATGATGAGTGACCAGAACAAGCTCACAACGATTCGCGTGAACCCACGTGCGCTTCCAAAGGTCGGTGACACTGTAAAGATCAAGATTGATCCATCCAAGATGCACCTGTTTGCACCTTCTACAGAGCTGCGTTTGAACTAATTGCTGTTTTCTTGGGTGCTTTGTCTAAAGTGCCCAAGATTTCTGTATAAGGGTATGGCGGGGTTCGCTACGCGAGCCCCGTTTTCGCATCGTTTGAATTATTTACGATTAGTTATAATGCGATTAGTTATAATTTGATTGCGATTTATTATTCAATTATTGGCGTTCGAACTTAACGGGTAGATTAAAGTTTATGGAATGGAACGATACTCCTTTATTGGATCCACGTGCTATGCAAGCAACATCAGTATCTGCGCAGGATGAAACTGTATCTTCTGCAGAGCCTCAAGCTTTGAAGATTACTGCCGCAAGCTCTAATCCTCAAATGTTTATGCTTCCGTGGGAGCTTCCATTATCTCAATGGCCTACGAATCTTTTTGTAAACTTGCCGCGCGGTATCTCTAGGCACGTTGTGCGCTTTGTGCACGTAGGTGACGAAGTGTATGCAATGAAGGAAATTACTCGTCAAGTTGCTGAACGAGAATATGAGCTTTTAAGGCGTTTGCGCAAATTGGAGCTTCCAACCGTTACTCCTATAGCGGTTGTAGCTGGTAGAAAAGATAAGAACGGTGAACCGCTTGAGGCAATGCTGGTAACTCGTCATCTTAAATTCTCTCTTCCATATCGCGCTCTGTTTGCTCGTACCTTAAGACCTGATACTGCAGAGCGTTTGATTGATGCGCTTGCTGTGCTTATGGTTCGTCTGCATCTTTCGGGATTCTATTGGGGAGATGTTTCTCTTTCTAACGTTCTATTTTTAAGAGACGCGGACGCTTTTACAGCATTTCTAGTTGATGCTGAAACAGGTGATTTGCATGGAAGCCTTACAGAAGGTCAGCGTGAATACGATATTGATTTAGCTCGCACAAACATAATTGGCGAACTAATGGATTTAAGTTCTGGTCAACTTTTGCCTGGTGAGGTTGATGAGATTAGCATTGGAGATAGGCTAGTTGACCGTTATCATTCTCTTTGGAGCACGCTTACAGATGTGGACAAATTTAGCCCAGACGAAATGTGGCGTATTGAAAGACGAGTCAATAGGCTTAATGAGCTTGGTTTTTATGTTGACGAGTTGGAAATGAAGACTTCTGTGGATGGGCGAAGAGTGTTGGTTCGTCCACGAGTTGTGGATGCTGGTTATGCTTCACGTAAGCTACTTCGTTTGACTGGTCTTGATGTTCAGGAGAATCAGGCTCGTAGGCTTCTTAATGATTTAGATGCTTATCGTACGTCTACGTGGCGCCAGGGCGAAGAGTTGGAGATTGTTGCTACTGATTGGATGCGTGAGGTGTTTGAGCCTACGGTACGCATGATTCCTGCTGAGTTTAGATCGCAAATCCAACCTGCACAGTTCTTCCATGAAGTATTAGATCATCGTTGGTTTATGGCGGAACGCGTTGGGCATGATGTTTCTATGCAAGACGCTGTAACAAGCTATATTAAGAACGTTTTACCGCAATATAAGATGGACAAGCGTGTTTTGGCCGCGATTAATGCGGATGCTGATTCTGGTGTGGTAGATGATGAGTACACGTATTCCACTTCGTCTCCTATGACTCGCGATATTGATGAAGATGACCAAGACGCTAGTGTTTGGGCTAGTTGAATTCACTAGTTAGTTCATATTTTTCTTTAATCAGCAAAGAATATTTTGCTATAATTATGGAATTTTTTATTAATATCGTGTGATATTATTCAACCTATTAGTTGCCAATGATTGTCAACTAACGGAAATAGTTATTGTGTAAATCAAAGGAGATTTCTATGTTAAAGGGCATTGATCCCATTATATCGCCAGAATTATTGAAAGTACTTTGCGAAATGGGACATGGAGACGTTTTGGTTTTGGCAGATGGAAATTTTCCAACCGAAACGGTAGGAAAAGATGCAATTGTTGTTCGTTGTGATGGTCATGGTACTTCAGAATTGCTAAAAGCGATATTGAAGCTTATGCCTCTTGACCAGTACACATCTAAGCCAGTTACTCTTATGGAAGTTGTTACAGGGGATTCTTGTGAAACTCCAATTTGGAAAGACTATGAAGATATTATTTCTGGTTTTGATAAGCGCGGCGCTAATACCATAGGAACCTTGGATCGTTTTGCATTTTATGATGAAGCGAAGAATGCGTATTGTGTGGTTGCTACTGGTGAACGTGCTCAATATGCGAATATTATGCTTCGAAAAGGTGTGGTTTTCGCTGGAGAATAAATAACCCTTATACCAATAAACCCCACCAGAGATTCTGATTAGAGTATTTTTTAACACTGCATTGTTGTAAATAAGATTTTTGTAATTTCTTATTTTGCGCTGCAGTGTTTTTAGTTGTGTATTGATAAAACTTGTGGTTTTGAGTGTATGGTGTTTTTTGTTAACTTAGTATACAATTAATTCTAGTTATTATAATGAGTGTAAACAATACGTATATGCGATGCATATTGTTGCTCTTGATTATTTATAACTGTGGCTGGCAGCGATGGCAGCCCGTATGTAATTCAGTCATTTGTGCATTAACCGCACAAATGTGTGTGCGTTTTTATCGATTTTATCTTTGTTTGAGGTACACATATTTACATTTCGATGAAGAGATGTGGATGGCTGGCTTAATGAAGAAAGGAATCCCATGAAGTTTCGACGATTGTTGCAAGGCGGCGCAATATTTGCTTTGTCGATCAGTATGGCTAGTCCGATGATTGCACAAGCTTCAGTGCCACAGGAAGATTCAATTGATCCATTCCATCCCTCAATACTGTGGGCAAGTTCTGAAGAAAAAAATGGTGAGAAAAAGCCAAATGGTACCATTTCTGCGCTTACTGATAGCGATGGGAGCGTGGATAGTGCTAAAACGTTTTGGACAACAAAATGGCAAGGTGGATACGATAATTTCCCGCACATTCTCGCTATAAAAAATAATACTAATAGAGAGGTTTGTGGAATTCAGTATACTGCGCGGCCATCGTATGAATCAGTGCAAGGTAATTCGAATGCGCCAGGTGTTTATAGTGTTTTTGCATTCGATAAAGATCCAGGAAATCCATCTGATAAGAAAGATATTAATTGGCGTTCTAAAGTTCATCAAACGAAATTTAATAATGGCGAATTGATTGCAACTGGTGGTTTAAAAGGTATCAATGAGCCGCAAATTATCTCGTTTAAATCTACCAATAAGCCAATATTGACGTTGGTTGGTTTTAAAGCAGTTGATAGTAGTAAAAAAGATATGTCGGCTTCAGACATCAAACTTGTTCCATGTTTACCAGTTGAACATATGAAGAAACAAGGACGGGGTGATGCAACAGCTGCGCCTATTGATTTCTTCATTGATCAATTGCCATTTGGTGCTCCTGGTAAGCCAGTTACTTTCAGCCCATCGCAATATACTTATGAATCTACTGCATACTATCATACAACCTCTGTGTCTGCCAGAGTTAAGTTGCCCACTGGGGCTACGGCTACTATCAATGGCCGCAAGGTGGATTCTGATGGAAGAGTATCGGGCATTCCGTTAACAAAAGGTGTTAATGCTATAGTTGCAAAAGTTGTTGTTGGTAATGCTGCAAGTACATATGTTGTAAATGTGACAAAGGTTGACACAGATTTCCGTGGCAATGAAAAAATTAATGCAACTGTGAAGATAAATGGTGCAAATGATAATGACAATCTAATTGTTACGGATGGTATGCGTGCCACTTCTTGGAATACTACGAGTTTGAAAGATAGCGCTGAATGGTCTAACAAATCAACTGGTTTTACAATTCATTTAAATAGCCCTCGTTATGTAGGACGTATACAAGCTTATGGTTGGCCGACCATGCCAGCTGGCTCCCCTGGGTGGCAAGGAGGGCATTCTGTTGCTATTGATGTCAAAGCTGGTGACAATTGGAATACGGTTGTCACCAATGCAAGCCTTACGCGTGATAGTGATGGCTTATGGTATTGGGATTTGAACGGTTATCATAAAACACAAGATATACGTGTGTGGCTTAACAAGCCCAAAATTCACGATCCACAGCAAAACGGAATAGGTGCCACTGGGATGAGATTGGAAGAAGTAGAAGTGTGGGGGTTGCCTGAGGGTCAGAATCCAAAAGAAATTAAAGTACCTGATGAAAAACCTAAATATACCAGTTTTAATGCAAATGAAAATAAATATGGTGTGAATCGTGCACAAGCATTGGCATTGCAATACGGTGTATTATTGCCAACTTGGGTACCTTCTGAAGGCTATGGGCGTGGAGTTTATAACGATGCAGAACGCCGTTTAACTGGCGGATCGTTCCCTATGTTCTATGATAAGCCTTTATTTAATGCTCCATTGATGCGGCAATTAGGGAAAGGTGTGCCTTGGTCACTTGCTAAAGCTCCAAAGGGTGGCAATAGTATGGGTGAAAATAGTGTACCTAAAGATTTTTTGACTGAAGAAATGAAGCCATATGCTAATAGTCTTGTTGATATTCAATATGGTGATGAGGGAGGTTATAGCGAAAGTGAAGTACAGAAATTTAATCGATGGTTCAGTTGGTCTAAGAATAGGTATCCTGGGGCAATAGTGCATTCTAATCAAGCTCTTGGTCTTGGTTGGGAAACGCATTCCAATATGAGTCATTTTGTCAAAACAGCAAAGCCTGATCTTGTTTCGTGGGATACATATTATTATGGTGCAGGTCAAGGTCCAAAGCCAAGTAAAATTGTGGCAAACATGTTGCAGAATAAGCTATGGACTTCTCAGAGACAAGCAGCCCTAGAGGGTTTGACAGGTGATTGCAGTCAGCCAGTTCTATTTGGACAATATTTAGATTACAACTGGGATGCTAATGTTTCTGCTTCTCAAAAGTCGATTGTTCCTATGATAGGATTAGCTACTGGCCAAAAATGGTTTGGGCTATTCCGTATGGAATATAATGCTTATGATCGCAGTTCGATTATTGACCAAGATGGAGCTCCAACGCGAAGCTTCTACGAGTTTTCTAGCATTTTCAAAGATGTGCAGGGCCTTGGGAAATACTTGGTTGCAATGAATAATGAGTATGCAGGATTGAAATCTGGCGTATATGCAGATCGTGCATCTGCTCCGAATATTCAGGGATTCCGTATGGGAGCTTTTGACAGCACGGAGGGAAAGCTAGCGAATGCAGAATTTGGGTTGCAAAAGATTACCGTAAAGAATGTCGGAACTGTTAATAACGGAAAACCTGGAGATGTGCTTGTCGGTCATTTCTCAACACTAAAAGATCTTAATGAGGAAATTCGTAAAAAGATTTTTGGTGAAAGTAAATATGCACCAAAGGCATTGTTGGTAGTTAATGCTTTAACTGGTGATACTCGCTATCCATCATATTATTTATCAACACGTAATGATAATGGTTCTTATGCTGAAACGGCACAGGATATCACGCTTACTGTAAAAAGACCTTCTAGAAATGCAATACTCATGCAGGTTGATCCGCGTACATACATAGCTAAGACAGTTCCGCTTAAAGATGGTGATGATGAGCAGGATGTAAAACTAGAACGTGTTGGCGGAGGTCGTGCTCGATTGCTGTATTGGTTGGAAAATAACGCAGCTTATGAACGTAAAAAAATTGAGGATATAGAACCAAAGAACATTGCGAAAGATAAGAATGTTATAGCAAGTCAATCACGTACTGAGCCGGAGTATGCTGCTAAATCCTTAACTGACGGTGACATATCTACGCGTTGGGCAGCTCCAGATAATCCAAATTATCCAGTGACGCTTGATATCACATTAGGGTGCAATGCTAAGTTCGATGCTGTGCAAATTGAAGAATTTGTTGAGGGTAACGTGAACCATCGCATTAAAAAATTCTCCTTATGGACAAAAAATCAGTGTGATCGTTCAGCGTATAGTGAGAGCTCATGGAAAAGAATATATGGAAAAGATAATGCTGCAAAGGAAGATCTCAGTGATATCAATTTCGAGAATTCTCAATATGCTAGCGAATTGCGTGTGCAGATAGATGAGGTATATCCGAATGTTGATATGTATAATGGGCATCCGGGTAGTCCAACTATTAGTGAAATTAAAGTGATTTCTAAGACTGAGCAAAAGAAGACTCCAAAATCTAAGCATGGTTCGTCTGTTCTTGATTCAGGTGGTGTTTCTACTGATTCAAGACAGTTGGATAATTCTTATGGTCCAAGTGTGACGTTGGAGTCTGGTGATAATCATGATGGTATGTCAAAGGCTAAGCGGAATAAGTCTATGTCTGGTCCGTCTGTTCATGATTCAGGTGGTGTTTCTACTGATTCAAGACAGTCGGATAATTCTTATGGTTCAAGTGATTCGAATGTCAGTGGACTGAGAATGAGCGAAAATAAGCAGCCTACTATTCGTAAGAATGGCTTGTGTCAAAAACGTGAGAAGTGCTCTCGTGGCATGTTGGTTGCTGGAGGTAGTAGTGTGACTGGCGTCTCGGTGCTTTCGTTAACATTTTTTGCTTTTCATTTACTTGTTAGACATAGTAGGAAAGTGCGACAAAAATAGCCATTATAGGTGTATATAATTAGTCTATTCTGTTAGTGTATCCCCATGTGTATTTAGTGTTTATGCCTATTTGTGCATGGGGATTTTTTATGTCTGAAAGACTTTAGAATACTGCTTTTTGAATATGCGGATAATGATTTAACTGGCGCACATCCTTGTTTTTTGTTAATATAGTAAACAATTGATTGTTCGATGTGAAGTTGCATTGATTGCTAAAGCAGGGTGGCAGCATGAATGAGGATTATTTAGCAAATGTAAGGCCTACAGCACGTCAAATTTCTTGGCAGCGCATGGAAATGTATGGTTTTATTCATTTTGGAATGAATACTATGACAGATCGTGAATGGGGGCTTGGTCACGAAGATCCGAAGATATTCAATCCAGATAATTTAGATGTTGACCAGTGGCTTGATGCTCTACAATCGGCAGGTATGACCGGCGTGATTCTAACTTGCAAGCATCATGATGGTTTTTGCTTGTGGCCTTCAAAGTACACCAAGCATACCATTGCGTCCTCTCCATATAAAAATGGAAAAGGAGATATTGTGCGCGAAGTTAGTGAATCAGCTTATCGACATAATATGAGATTTGGCGTATACCTTTCACCATGGGATCGTACAGAATCATCATATGGCACTGGCAAAGTTTACAACGATTTTTATATTAATCAACTTGTTGAATTGCTAACGCACTATGGTCCTATTTTTTCCGTATGGCTTGATGGTGCTTGCGGCGAGGGTGAGAATGGTAAAACGCAAACTTATGACTGGCAACGAATCTATAATACAGTCCGGGCGCTGCAGCCAGATGCTGTTATCAGTGTTTGCGGTCCAGATGTGCGTTGGTGCGGCAATGAAGCTGGTCATACGCGCTCTAATGAGTGGAGCGTATTACCTACAGAATTACGTAGTGCTGAATTAACCTCTTCAAAATCACAACAATCAGATGATGGTAAGTTCTCTCGCAAATTTGCGTCTACTGATGAAGATTTAGGGTCTCGTAAGGCGCTTGCACACTACGAAGGCGATTTTGCTTGGTATCCAGCAGAAGTTGATACCTCTATTCGCAAAGGTTGGTTCCATCACGATAATGAGGATAATAATGTTCGCAGTTCTGATGAATTATTTGATATATGGTGTAAATCTGTAGGGGGTAACTCAACACTTTTGTTGAATGTGCCACCGACACGTCATGGTTTGTTAGCAGATTCTGATGTTAAAATTTTAAAAGAATTGGGCGATAAGATTCGTAAATTCCATGGGCGCGAATTACGAGATCATGAAGCATTATCAATACAAGTTTTAAGTCCTAATACATATGAAGGAAATCCAAAGTACTTGGTTGACAGAAAACAGGGTACAGCATTGTCATCTTCTAAGCCGATTGATTTTCGTATGGTATTTACTGAACCTACTTATATTGATGGCTTAGTTATTGAAGAAGATATTAGTAAAGGACAACACGTTGAAACAGCTGAAATTCACGTTGTTGATGAATGTGGAGTAAATCATCATGTTTCAGATGTTCATGCCATAGGATATCGCAAAATTCTACGTTTTGACGCGATTCGTGCAGTATCGTTAACTGTGAGAATAACTAGTATTCGTCAATATGTAGCTCTTCAATCATGCTATCCACTAGTTGCACAAGACGAGTAGTAGAAAAGAAAACTCTGATATAAATTTATTTCAATAGCAATAAAATACCGCTGACATAGAAACTTTTTTGTAACTATATCAGCGGTATTGGCTATAGGAGGGAGGGTTAGAATAATTGCAAATCCACATTTAGAGAATATGGTTTATTGGCAGGCAAATGATATTCGGGATGCACAGGCGAGCCCCACGAATCATCGCCGCCGACTCCCATTTGTGCTGCAAGAATTCGCAAGAACATATGTTTTGAGTCACCTAAATCACTTATATGTTGTGCTTCCTCTATCATAGTGCTGCTGTATGGAAGTAAACTTACGCAGAAGTTGCTAGTACTATTATGCCGCTGAATACGCATGCCATGCCCAGAATCGTCTGTTACGTTTGCCCATCTTACTTTTTCATGATTGCCAGTTTCTTGTGGAACAAGATATGGCATAAAATCGTCAAAAGCATTTGTTTTCCAAATCCCTAAACGTCCCGCACTGGTGCGGTCTGCATATGTTTCAACAGGACCAATACCGTAGAATTCAAGGTTTCTGTATTCTATTGGTAGCATCCATTCCAATCCAAATGCTGGAATGGAAGGTAAATCTTTTCCAGAAGGAACATAATTTAGTTCAATGTGTAAATCTCCTGATGTTTTAGACACATATGTTAAATTCACTATTGTATGATCTGCGTTAGCAAGTTCATATTTGTATACAATTTGTAGCGTATTGTCGTCGAGCTTCTCAGCTGTTTGATCTACGCATTTAGCATATTTACCTGCTACATACCATTGAGCACGCTCAAAACCATGCTTGCAACCGCGGTCATTGTCTGTTAGTGCTCGGAATGTAGTGATCAAAGGACGTTTAATCACAAATTCTCGTTCGTCAAGACGGTATGAAATAAGCCCGCATTGTGAATATGAAAAAAGCGTTTCGATCGAAGAGTTACGTGTTCCTGCGTTCCAGCGTCCAATAGTAACAGTGCCATCTTTATGTAATCGTGCATTTGATATTTGCTTAGCTTGTGATTCTGAATTTTTAGTTAATATTGTGTATTGTCCGAACGATAATTCGTATCCTTTTTGTGCCCAACGTGTAGATTTTGCAAGCGTGCACGAAACTTCAAAAGTAATTTCTTCCCCACTGCTTTGATACTGTTCTAATGGCCACTCTATGGGCATTTCAAAATCATTTTCAGGTTCCACATTACACGTATATGGTTGAGACCACATAATTTTGCCGTCAACGCGTAATTTTGCCAAGAATACGTAATTTTCAGTATTCATGAAAAGCTGATGATTTTCTATGCGAACACCATTTTCGTTTGGATATAGTCTTATATTTGCATATTGTTGTTTAGCCTCAATGGCCTTAGGACTTGGTTTTCTATCTGCGAATAATAGACCGTTGCCGCAGAATTCATAATCGGTAGGTCGATCATCAAAGTCGCCACCATATGCCAAATGCGTGGTTCCGTCTGGTAGGGTTTGTCTTATTGCCTGATCGATGAAATCCCAAATAAAACCACCTTGGTAATGCGGATACTTTTCAAGAGCAACATACTCGTTCATGTTTCCCAATGAATTCCCCATAGCATGCATGTATTCGCAAGATATATAAGGTTTATCTGGGTTGTTTGACACGTATTTTTCTATTTCATCTGCGTGAGCATACATGCGTGTTTCAATGTCGCTAGTATCGCGCCAAGACTTATCCATAGTCTGCCCTTCGTAATGCACTGGGCGATGTGCATCTAGAGCATGAGCATGATGATACATAGAACGAAATACGTCTCCACCAAAGGATTCGTTTCCGAGAGACCAAATAAGCACACAAGGGTGATTGTAATCGCGTTTAATCATGTTATCGACGCGATTTACGCACGCGGCACGCCATTCGTCTCTACTTCCAGGAATAGCGCATTCTGGAGTTATGTTTCCGTGCCCATCTGACCACGTTCCATGTGTCTCTAAATTAGTCTCGTCAATAATATATAGCCCATATTCGTCGCATAAATCGTACCAAGCATCTTGATTAGGATAGTGAGAAGTTCGTACAGCGTTTATATTGTGTTGCTTACAAAAAAGCACATCGGAAACCATGTCATCATATGTGATTGCTCGGCCTCTGTCGCAATTAAATTCATGACGGTTTACGCCTTTGAAAATAATGCGTTTTCCGTTTAATCTCATTATGCCGTTTTCAATATCAAAATGTCTAAAACCAATCGGCTGCACTACATGTTCAATAATATTTGATTCTTTGCTTACAACATCAATATGTAAGTCGTATAGCGCAGGGTATTCAGCACTCCAAGGTAGTGCTTTAGGAATAGTAGTCTGTTTTAGTTCAGTAATCGTTTGTGCAGGTAGCGTGCAGTCCCACAAAATCTCATTATTATTATTATTATTATTTGTGAATTTATCGTTGCTGTATTTATGATTTGTAATGTAAGCGTGTAGTGTAATATCTTTTAAATTGTCTCCTTCAATGTTTGCTCTGAATGCGAGTTTCCCAGTATTTGTATCATTGCTATAATCTGCATCAACATGAAGATTTGATACATGGGTGGAAGGATGTGCACACAGTTCAACGGAACGGAAAATTCCGTGTAGTCTCCAATAATCTTGATCCTCTAGCCATGATGCGCTAGAAAATTCGTAGCACGCTACAACAATACTATTTTCAGAATCTTTTAAAAATTGAGTAATATCAAATTCACTCGGCGTAAAAGAGTCTTCACTATATCCAACAAACTTTCCGTTAATCCATACATAAATAGCTGTTTGTGCTCCATGGAAGGTAATAGTAGCTTTACCTTCTTCGTTCAAAATCTGTTTAAGATTATTTTGTAAAACAAAATGTTTCTTATAAATTGCCACATGATTTAAGGAAGGAACATTTGGTGCTTTAACGTCCTCATGACCATCCCAAGGGTACTGAACGTTAACGTATTGCGGTTTTAATAGACCGTTCATCTGTAAGTGAGATGGAACTGAGATTGTTTGATATGAAGAATCTTCGTAATTTTTAATATCCTCATCTAAGTTTTCAGGGTTGAATACGCGGGAAGAAAGTAGCTTTACTTCCCACGTTCCATTAAGTGACTGTATTGGTGTGGTGTCATTTATTGTGTAATGATGATGTGAATGCGCTGAAATAGTGTTAACGGCAAAAACCTGAGGATTTGTTATCCAATCAGTTTTTGCATAGTTGGAAGATATGCAAGTATATGTTGGCTCATCCCAACAAGTATTGTCATTATAAATAGATGGCCTAGCCATTACATGCTCCAAATCGTGTTAGTAAAAGTTAAGAATACGTATAGATTAATTATGCTTCTGACAGCATAAAACTGTCAGAAGCAATAAAAGCAGATTTAGCTGGTTACCCTTTTGTAGCTCCAATTGCTAAGCCTGATTGCCAGTAGCGTTGCAATGCCAAGAAGAGCAGAATCAGTGGGAATACGACTAGCAAAGATGCGGTAATGACTAGGTTTGGAATAATAGGCATATTGCCACCTTCATTGCCTTGAGCATTCCACTGTGCAAGACCTAATGCCAATGGATACCATTTAGAGTCTTTCAGCATTATCAATGGAAGGAAGTAATTGTACCAAATAGAAACAAATGCGAACAATGACACTGTTACCAATGATGGTTTCATAAGTGGTAATGCAACTTGGAAGAAAATGCGTCCTTCTCCAGCACCATCGATACGTGCTGCTTCTATAAGAGAAGTTGGAACACTTTGCCCTGAAAATGTCCACATTAAATATAGACCAAATGGGTTTAGTAGAGATGGAATTATTACAGCCCAAGGAGTGTTTGTTAAACCAAGCTGCGAGAAAATCAAGAACTGTGGAACTACAAGCAGTACTCCTGGAATTGCCATAGATCCTAAGATGGTTAGCAAAATAAAGTGTTTGCCTTTAAAATTGAGTTTTGCTAGAGCATATCCTCCCATAGTTGCAAACAATACAGAAATGATAGTGCCAATTATTGTGTATAGGACCGTATTTAGAATCCATCGTGCAAAAATGCCATTGTTATATGTAAATACCTCTACTATGTTGTCCCATAGAGCGAATGAGGATCCAAATGATAGACCGAATGTAGAAGCAAAATCAGCCTTAGTTTTTGTAGCATTTATGAATAGCCAAACAAATGGAACGAGAGCGTATAATAGATATAGATACACCCAGAATGTCATCATTGGACTCTTCTTTGGATGTTCAACAGTGTAGAACCTCGTGAGTGGAGGCATCGCTGCCTGATTATTTGATGATTTTGTTGTATTAATCATTTGTTCTTCCTTTTGGATGCTTCGTTGCATATTTCGTCTATGGTTAATCAGCGGTGACATTTTTGCGCATATTGCGAATTTGAATCGTAAATGTAACGACAATGACAATAATTGCCATAATCAATGCTGCTGCAGCAGCATATCCCTGTGAAGAGTCACCAAAAGCTAGATTGTAAATGTATAAGTTTGGTGTCCAACTGGTTGTAATGCCAGTGCCTCCAACCATTTTTGACAAAATTTGCGGCTCGTTGAAAAGCTGTACACTACCTATTATTGAGAAGATAGTAGTTATAGCCAGTGAGCCTCTAATCTCTGGAAGCTTGATATAACGATCTATTTGGCGATAGCTTGCGCCGTCAATTACAGCAGCTTCGTAAAGATCTGGTGAAATAGCCTTTAATGAAGAATAGAAGATGAGCATGTTATATCCAATAGCAGCCCAGCTAATCATTACTCCGATAGAAATCATGATAAATGAAGGAGAAAATGGATTTATATCAGTATGAGATATCTCATTAAAATTCTTGAACAGACCATACCTAGTTCCAAGGATGAACCCCCACATTAATGTGGAGATAACACCAGGAACAGCGTATGGAATGAATATTGAGATTCTGCACCAGTTTGTACCATATAGACGTTTCGAATCGATAGCAAGCGCTAGACAAATGGAAATTATTAACATTAGAGGGACTTGGATTGCTGTAAATATGAGGACGCGTGCAATACCCTGCCACAATAGTGGATCTCTCAAAAGTTCGAGATAGTTTTTTGCGCCGACAAACACGGTTCCGCCAATTAATTGGTGTCCAAAGAAACTAATGTACATCGAGTATACAAGTGGAATAATAAACACGAAGGTAAAGAGAAGCAAAAATGGAAGCACGAACATCCAACCAGCAGCTCCTTCGCGTTTAATTCCATTGCGTTGCCGTGTTAAATTCGCTCGTTTATTTTTAGAAGTGTTCAATATCATTGCTTTCCCCCAATGTAAAAACTTTTCAGTTAAATTAGGTGCTGTTGGTGTTGTAGCACCAACAGCACCTTAAATGGTAATGAGTTTATTTGCTATTATTAGTAAACATTATTTGCTTACTGTGAAGCCCTGTTTGTTTCCATAGTCGATGCACAGCTTAGCCCAGTTTTCTAGCTGAGTTTGCAGTGATTCGCCTTTGGCTACTTTTGCATAATCCATATTGTCACCATATAGATCACGCACTTTTTCCATGAACGGAAGGTACTGCCATCCTTCTCCTACTTTTTGAGCTGAATCGGCAATAGGCTCACGGTACTTCTGGTCTCCGAAGTAAGGGTCAGTAGAAGAGAGGAATTCGTTATTCTTAAGTACGGAAACATTTGGAGGGAATACTCCAGCATCAACGCGTGCTTTTACGCCTTCCTTATCGTAGGCAAGGAAGTGCAAGAATTTCCAAGCCCATTGATGATTCTTTGCTTTCGCTGGAATAGCAAAGCCAGAGCCGCCGTTTTCTGCGCTCAACTGTTCGCCCGCTTTCCATTGAGGCATAGGGGCAACACGGAAGTTTCCAGCTTGTTTTGGAGCGCGATCTTTAATGCTAGAGGTGAACCATCCTCCTATGATTTGTGTGGCAATAGTTCCATCGTTTAAAGCTCTGTTCCAATCATCGGACCAAGTTTTGATATTAGTTGCGATTAAGCCTTCCTGAATCATCTTCTGATAGTAAGATACAGCTTCCTGCATCTTTGGATCTTTTACGTTAATGTGAGCAGTGGTTCCGTTAACCTTAAATGGATGCCCTCCAGCTTGCCATACAAGGGATAGCAATGTGAAGATATCGCTTGCGTCATTTGTTATGTAGTACTTGTCTCCGAGTGCTTTTACTTTCTTAGCTGCTTGGTAATATTCTTCCCAAGTTTCTGGTACTTTGCTTACTCCTGCTTTTTCTAATATTGCCTTATTGTAGAACATGACGCTTGGGCCGTAATCCATTGGAATTGCGTATGGCTTATTGTTGAAGCTGATGTCCTGCCATGCGCCTTTCACAAATGTGCCTTTATCATTATTTGCGCCAAGAGTACTTAAATCTACAAGTTTATTTTGAATTGCGAAATAAGGAACCGTCAAGTACTCAAATTCCATAACGTCTGGAATTCCCGATCCAGCTTGAATGGCTGTATCCAGAGCCTGATAAGCGTCTGTTACAGTTTCTACTTTAATTTTTACGTTTGGATATTTCTTTTCAAATATTGCTGCTGCTGCTTTTGTTGGTGTTGTATTACCAGTCCACACAGTGAGGTTAACAGGTGTTTTAGTATCAACTTGCGCTGATGAACTCGAGTTATTGGTGTTACCGCATCCAGCAAGCGATAGTAGAGCGGCGCTCGCTGCTGCAATGATGCCAATAATTTTCTTTCCACTATGCATGGCGCTTCCTTTCTTTGAAGCTTTACTTGTCGACTTTGACGAGTTGTGTATTGATTGCCGGCGGCATCTATGTCGTAGGAACATTCAATGTTAACTATCTTAACAAATTATTTATTTGTTGTAAAGTCCAAGAAATATACAAATACTTGTGTGTATATTGGGATGAAATTATTGTTAATAATTATGGTAATTATGCCTAGCGCGTATGTGTTACAGCTGGCTACAATGGTTGAGAGTGTACAATATAGTTTATTGTGAAATTTTGTTGTGAGTACATGTGCTGACAACATTTTTCCTGATGATTTGGCCTATTGGTGGGATGGTACGATGTAGTACTTACTTTCAGTATGCTGCAACAGCCCTATACTTGAGGAGTGTCATGTTTGGAACAACTGATGATAATGCCTTGTCTTGCTTTCTATCACCTTCTATGACAGTTACTAAAAAACATGAACCCGCTGATGTACGAATCAATAATCGCATGATGGTTTTTGGACAAATTTTTTCATCATGTCCTATGTCTAGAGCACAAATTGGTAGGAAAACTGGATTATCGCGAGTTGCTGCGTGCGAAGTCGTGTCTGACATGTTAGATAAACACTTTCTGATGGAAAATGGATATGAACAACCAACGCGACCTGGTAAAAAAGGAACTTTAGTAAGTGTAGATGATCAATATTGGAATGTGGTTGTTCTGGACTTATCAATGCCATTTTTGTTGCAAGCTGCTGTAATGAATTTACGCGGTGAAATTGTAACTAGAGTTGAAAAATCCTTTGATAAAATTACTGCTATTACGCCTGAAACTGTAATTGCTTTGGCTGAGTCACTACTTGATGGTGCCTCACATATACTTGGTTTTGGTGTTGCTGTCCCAGGTATTGTTGATGAAGATGGTGTAGTAGTTGAAACTGCGAATTTTGGGTGGAAGAATGTGCCTTTACGCAAGATGTTTCAACAACATTTTGGTAAGTTCTGTACGGTAGATAATGATGCGAATAGTGCTTTGATCGGTGAACGTTTTTGTGGAGCTGGCAGAGCAACTGGCATTTTTGTTCAAATCGCTGTTGGCGTAGGCGCAGCATTGTTAATCGATGATTCGCTCGTTTTGGGGAGTCATCATGCTGCAGGCGAAATCGGTCACGTAGTTGTTGATCCAGATGGTCCACAATGCACGTGTGGTAAGCGTGGTTGTTTAGAGACTTTTATATCTGCAGCAAACTTACGAAGAAGAATTAATGAGAATCCTTTAGACAGGACGACAATGCTACAGGAAGCAGGTCGTTCACTTGGACATGTGCTTGCTCCGTCTGTTAGCTTACTTGATTTAGATGATGTTTTTGTATACGGTTCAAAAGATATTGTTGACGATATATTTTTAGGTGCGACTGAATATGCAATTAATGCCGAAGCCGCCTCAACATTACAAAACCATTCTATTCGTGTGCAACAATGTTCTTGCGGTGATGACATAGTTTTACGTGGTGAGAGCATTGCTGTTGTGCAGGCAGTGCTTCGAAATGCAAATGAGTATAAAAAGTGCCCCCTGTGGGACTCGAACCCACAACCCAAGACTTAAAAGGACTCTGCTCTGCCAATTGAGCTAAAGGGGCAACAAATGCCTAGTGTACTACATTTTGTAGACTAATCCAACTCATGTCTACATGTAGCGTGTGTTTTGTGGCAAGTTGCTGCAAAATTGCAGGCAAAAATCACAAATTGATCTGTCCTAATTCTTCAAGTTTTTCTTTAATCTGAGTTGCAGTCGGCTCAACCATAAAACTTCCATCGCTAAAAGTAACGACAGGAATATGCTTCTGCCCACTAATATCAATAGCCTTTTGTTCGGCGCCTTCTTCAGATTCAATGTTATGCCAAGTAAAAGCAGCATTAAACTTATTAAGCGCAGCTTTAGCTCTGATGCAATCGCCACACCAATCTGCTCCATAAACATCAATCAATGGCGAGTTTTCCATACGCAATACCCCAATTCAATTTCTGATTACAAAATTAACTTACAAAAGCATTGTATTAAAATGCTAATATTTACGTGATTTTTGCTTACTGTAGCAACAGTCTTCGTTACATTCTAATCAACTGTCCCTTTAATTTCATAGTCTTTATTATATGAATATAGTTATGGATTTAGATTTGATTATATGGTCCACTGTTGGCACAGTTGTTTTAGCAGTGCTTTTAGTGACTGCGGCAGTTGTGCTGAGAATTATCAGTAAGTCGCGAGGTCCTTTAATACCTACTAGCAAAGATAATCCACTGCCTAGCGTAGCTAAAAGTGATAGTAATGTTGATCAATCTGCGCCCGAAAACGTTGCCTCTCGAGTTACAAGATTGCGTTCTAAACTTGCTAATAGTGCGAATCCTTTTGGTCGTGCTCTGTTCAATATATTGAGCAAAGATAATCTTAGTGAAGACGATTGGCAAGATGTAGAAGATACGCTTTTAATGGCAGATGTTGGAGCACAGGCAAGTGATGAGTTGGTTGAATCACTTAGAAAAGATGCTAGGATTTCTGGAACAGCAAGCGCACAAGATGTACGTGAAATACTTCGTGCAAAATTGCTGGATATCGTTGGTGCCAAAACAGATAGAAGCCTAAATGCGGATTCTTCTAAAGCTCATAAGCCAAGTGTAATCATGATGGTTGGTGTAAATGGCACTGGTAAAACCACTACTGCTGGAAAGCTTGCGCGACTAATGGTTTCTAAAAATCGTTCTGTAATATTAGCTGCAGCAGATACTTTCCGCGCTGCAGCTGCCGACCAGCTTGAAACTTGGGCAAATGTTGTAGGTGTTAAAATCGTTCGATCCGAAAAAGACGGTGCAGATCCGGCTTCTGTAGCATTTGACGGTGCCGCCAAAGCTAAGGAATCCAATTCAGATGTTTTGATTGTAGACACGGCTGGAAGGCTGCAAAATAAGGCAAATCTTATGGACGAGCTTGGCAAAATTCGCCGAGTTATTGAAAAAACTGTTCCTGTAGATGAAGTCCTTTTGGTTCTTGATGCTACAACTGGTCAAAATGGCATGGTCCAGGCAAAAGTTTTTGCTGAGGCAATTGGAATTACAGGTGTGGTTTTAACTAAGTTAGACGGTTCCGCGAAAGGCGGTATCGTGGTTTCTGTTCAAAAAGAGTTAGGCGTTCCTGTGAAGCTTGTCGGATTGGGAGAAGGTCCAGACGATCTAGCTCCATTCGATCCAGAAAGTTTTGTGGATGGAATATTGGATTAATCTATCGTAATTAGTTATTAATCACGCAGCGCCAGTTGAGTAGAATATAAAAGAACATATAAAATAGAATATTGAAGACATAACCGCCGAGGGTTGTGTATTGTGAGGTGAAAGATGACCGCAATGGATCCGCAATGGGCATTATTGGCCGCTGCTTTAGTGTTTATAATTACGCCAGGGATTGCTCTATTTTATGGCGGTCGCGAACGAGCAACATCTATGGTCAACATGATGATGCTTTCTGCTGGAGCTATTGCGGTAACAACCATAGTTTGGACGCTATGGGGATGGTCAATGGCTTTCGCTGGTAAAGACATGATTGGCGGCGTTGTGGGTGATCCTGTGAGTGGTTTGCTTCTACGTGATTCAATGGTTGCAGATCATGGAATTTTTACTTCTATGGACGCAAACACAGGCTTGTCGGGCGGAGGTATTCCAGCAGCCTTTAGATTAGCGTGCGCTGTCGTAGCGGTTGCTCTTATTACTGGTGCGTTGGCTGGACGCGTAAAATACGCAATTTGGCTTATATTCGTGGCGGTATGGGTCACTTTAGTATTTGCTCCTCTAGCGCATATGGTTTGCGGAGGGGGATTGCTTTCTCCTAATGGCGCAATATCACAAGCTTTAGGAATTCAAGTACATGATTTTGCTGGAGGATCGTTGTTGCATCTGACTGCAGCAGTTTCTGCGCTTGCAATCGTGCTAATTATTGGTGGTCATGCGCACTTCCCGTTAAAGCGATTTGTGCTTCATACCAAATCCTCTACTGTTCAAGGTAACAGTAGTAATAATTCTGAGCATAAGGGGAATTTGGTTCGTGCATTGTGGGCTGACGTTGCGAGATTTAGTAAATTAGAGACTAATACGGGTTCATCATCTTCTAAGGCAGAAGATTCTAATGGTTCTGTTGAAGCTGTTAGTGATGTTGCTGATAATTCTGTAAATGTTCTAAAACGCCATCCGCATAATGTACCGTTTGTTGTTCTGGGAATTTTTATTATTTGGTTTGGCTGGCTTGGCTTAATGATTGGATCTTCTGTAGGTCTTCCTGGAGTTGCTGGATATGCTTGGGTTTCATCCACTATTACAGCATCTGCTTCTATGCTTGCTTGGGGTGTTACAGAGCGTTTGCGTTCAGGTTGTTTTACTGCTGTTGGCGCCGCGTCTGGAATTATGGCGGGTTTGGCCGCTAGTTCTGCCGCTGCAGATGTGATTGCGCCTTTATGGGCAATGGTATTAGGAGTTATTGTTGGTGTCGTTACATGCCTTGCAACGCATTCTAAGACTTTTGCGCGTTATGATGGAGCGCTTCATGTTGTGAGCGTGAACGGCATCGCTGCTCTTATCGGTATTTTTGCAGTGGGATTATTTGCTGATAGTAGCGGACTGTTTTGCGTTGGTGACTGGCATCAGCTTATCGCGCAGATTTGTTTACTTGTAATCACTGTTCTTTATTCCGGTGCAGTTACTGCTTTAGTTGCATTTGGTTTAGAGAAGCTTTTTGGTTGGAGAATATCGGAAGCTAAGGAGCGTAAGGGTGTTGATTTGGCAGATCAGGGTGAGCGCGCATATGACTTTTCGAGTATTGCTCAAGCTAGAGCTGGAGCTGTTGTAGAAGTTGCTGATTCTGAAGAAGGGAAAACCCAAGTGGCAGTTCTTACTCCAGTAGCTATTTCTGTTGATGAATCAGTTGTAGACGCAGATGGTGATTCTGTAGATGAAGATGGTGATTCAACGGTTGCTGGCGATAATTCAGCTCATTCTGATGATAATGTTTCTGCTCAATCGCAAGACGAAGTTGAATTGGGCGAAGAGAAGATTGAAACTGAAAATGATGGAAAAGAGTCAGAAAATTCAGAAGAATCTGATTCTAGTTCTGTGGAAAATAAGTCAGATAAATCTAGAAGTAATTCTAAGAAATCTCAAAAGAAGCAATAAAATATCAAAGTTTGTGTAAAGTAATCCCCCATTGGTGTGAATATCTCAAGATTATGACACACACGGGCTAAGTGATGTGGATAAAAACTTTGAGTTATCCACATTTTAGGCGTGTTGCTGTGTGTATCTCAAAAAGTTATACACAAATGGGGGATAACATTGTGGATATCCTGCGGATAACTTTTCCAAAAACAATTTTGATTTGCAATTGGCAAATATTTATGATAGCGAAATAAAAAGGAAAAGTCGCAAGCTACCGAACATCAGATTTAGAAAAGTAATGTAATAAGTAATAAAAATAATAAAAGTAATAAAAATAATAGTTTTATTAAATACTTAATCTAATAAGTTTTTTCGACAGTACAATAGTGCATTATGACAATAGCCAAGAGTAACGCAGCTACCAATAGACAAGAAGATAAAGAATCTGCTATAAACAAAAAAGATTTACTAAAGCATATATTTTCTCTAGCTATTCCTACATTTGGACAGCTTATTGCAGAGCCAGCGTTTGTTTTAATAGACACCGCAATAGTAGGTCATTTAGGCAAAACGCAACTTGCAGGGCTTTCAATAGGATCAACTGTGCTTTTAACAACAACGGGACTATGCCTGTTTTTGGCATACAACACCACAAGCCAAGTCGCGAGACTATTGGGTGCTGGGAAAAATCGTCAAGGACTAAGCGTTGGAATGGACGGTCTATGGCTGGCTCTTGGGTTAGGTGTTGTTTTAACGCTTGTTTTAATGGTGTTCGCAGGTCCGCTTTGTCAAAGCTTTGGTGCAAGTGGAGATACGCTTAAAAACGCGATTATTTACACTCAAACTGTTATGCCAGGATTGCCTGCGATGCTACTAATTTACGCGGCAAATGGCATATTCAGAGGACTTAGCAAAGTAAAAATCACACTTTTTGCTGCAATAAGTGGAGCTGTGCTAAACGCTATTTTAGATATTCTATTTGTGTTTGGAATGAATCTTGGCATTTTTGGATCTGGAATAGCAACAATGATAGCGCAATGGTATATGGGTATTGTTTTAACGCTTCCAGCGATTTTTTGGGCAGCTCGCGAAAAAGCACGTTTGCGTCCGCAAGCGCATAGCATACTTAAAAGCGCTGGAAGTGGTATTCCGCTGTTTATACGCACATTGGCGTTGCGCGCGTGCATGGTTGCAACTGTTGCAGCGGCTGCTCGTCTTGGAACAAATACTTTAGCCGCATACCAAGTTGCAAATTCTTGCTGGAATTTTGTTATGAACATATTAGACGCTATAGGGATTGCTGCTCAAACAATAGTCGCCTCTGCGCTTGGAGCTGGATTATTAAAACGCGCTAACATAATCACAAAAATATGCGCACAAGTAGGCGCATTAAGTAGCGTAATCGTTGGAATTTTAATGATATTTGCAGGATGGCTACTATCCCCGTTATTTAGCCCAAACGTAGAAATACAACTTTTAGTTTCAATAGGAATGACGATTCTTGGAATTTTCTTGCCGTTATCTGGATTTATGTGGGCTTTAGACGGAGTGCTAATCGGAGCTGGAGACCACAAGTATTTGGCCAAATCGTGCTCGATTACAGCTATTGTGTACCTTCTTGCGATTAGTGCAATGTGCTTTGTAAATATAGCTTTCTGCTCTACTGACATAATTAGAACCGTGTCATTGTGGGTGGCTCTGAACCTTGTATACATTGGTGGAAGAGCTTTAGGAAATTCTCATAGGGTTAAAACAGATGATTGGATGAAGTCTGCAAGTCTGTAAGTATGTAAATATGTGAAATATTCAAATATGTGAAATATTCAAATATGTGAAATATTCAACTTGCGACTTGTGTTGGTTTATATCAACTTTTGTTGGTGTGCTCCGTGCGGGCGTTTATACTCGATTCTATGGCAGGTAATGATATGTGGAAGTCAAGTAGAAATGACGCAAACCAGTCAGGCAACGCATCATATAACAGTATTTTGTTTGACAAGGTTCCGCCTCACGACGAAGACGCGGAAATGGCCGTTTTAGGTGGAATGCTAATGAGCAAAGATGCCATTGGCGAAGTTTCGCAAATCCTAGAAACAGCAGATTTTTATGTGCCAAAACACCAAACAATTTACGACGCGATCATAAGCTTATTTTCTGGTTCACAACCAGTAGATGTTGTTTTAGTCGCAAACGAGCTTCTAAAAGACGAAAACCTGGAGAAAATTGGTGGAGCAGACTACCTGCATAGTCTAGTTGCATCAGTTCCAACAGCTGCAAACGCGTTATATTACGCGGATATTGTACACAAAAATGCGATTTTGCGAAATGTGATTGCTGCTGGAACAAAGATTGCGCAAATGGGGTATTCTGCCACGGGAGATCAAGCAGAAGACGTTGTAAATCTTGCACAATCCGAAGTTTACGAGATGAGTTCTGGCAAAGTTCACCAGGATTATTCTGCTATTGGTCCTGTTGTTCAAGATGCTCTTGAACAATTAGACAAGTTGCAAAGTAACGAGATTGAAAAAGGCGTTCCAACAGGATTTAGAGATATTGACGACATGACGCAAGGCTTGCAACCAGGGCAAATGGTAGTCGTAGCTGGTAGGCCTGCAATGGGAAAGTCAACTCTTGGAATCGACTTTGCGCGTTCTGCAGCGTTGCATCACAATATGACAACAATCGTGTTCTCGCTAGAAATGAACAAATTGGAGCTTGCTCAAAGAATAATTGCAGCCGAAACGGATATTCCAATGACGGCAATGCATCGCGGAACTTCAGAAGACATTACAACAGATAGATGGACTAAGCTAAATGCGTTTTGGTCAAAAATGAAAGACGCTCCGCTTTTTATAGACGATAGCCCAAATATGAGTCTTATGGAAATTCGCGCAAAATGCAGGCGACTAAAGCAAACGAACAATCTAAAGTTGGTTGTAATCGACTATTTGCAACTTATGACTTCTGGAAAGAAAGTCGAATCGAGGCAGCAAGAGGTCTCGGAGTTTTCGCGTGCATTAAAGCTTTTAGCAAAAGAGCTAGAAGTGCCAGTTGTTGCGCTAAGCCAGCTAAACCGCGGACCAGAAATGCGAAACGATAAAAAGCCTCAGCTTTCAGATTTGCGCGAATCGGGATCTATTGAACAGGATGCTGACGTTGTGTTTCTTGTGCATAGACCTGATTTTTACAACAAAGAAGATCGTCCAGGCGAAGCAGACATTATTATGGCAAAGCATCGTAATGGTCCTACAGAAACGTTCAATCTAGCTTTTCTTGGAGCAACGTCTAAGTTTAAAGATATGCCGCAAGGATACCAGCCGCAATCATATTCGCAAGGTAATGATGCTCAAGGTTATTATTCGCATCAGTCTCAGGCATATCAGCAGTAGAGTTAATAGGGGGATTGATGATCGTCAAAAATAAAGTGGTAAAACGCTGTTGTTTTGGATTCATAATGCCAGCTGTAGGGAAACTGGTTAGGATGATTTCGCGCGCGACAAACCACGGAGGAAGTGCTTTACCAGGCAAAGTTGTGGAAACACTAGACCCTGGGTTTTTGGCTAGAACGCTAGGAAAATTACCTTATGGTGTTGTGTTAATTTCTGGAACTAACGGTAAAACCACTACAACTCGCATGGTTGCGTCTATGCTTAGAGATGCTGGATTGCGCGTGTTTACAAATCCTACGGGATCGAATTTTACACGCGGAGTTGTAGCAGCATTGGTGCAAGAAATGCCTGTTTTTGGCACAAAGTTAGATGCGGATATAGCTGTTTTAGAGCTTGATGAAGCTTATGCGGTGCATTTTGTAAATCAAATAAAGCCGCGCTATTCGCTTCTTCTAAACGTTATGCGAGATCAGTTAGATAGATTTGGCGAGATTGACACTACAGCTAAATTGTTGAGCAATGTTGCGCACGCAACTAAGCGAGTAGTTGTGTTAAATCGCGAAGATCCGCGAATTTCTGCGCTTTCTAAAGATGTTTTGCCGTCTTGTAAGGTAAAATATTTCGGTTTGGACGAATCGCTAAGAAGCATGTTTCCAACTGACGACGATTTGCATAGTGATTTGGGTTGCGATTTTAATGGCGATTCGCGTAATCTTCCGCATGCAGATGTTGTTTTGGCAAAAGTTGCAGATAATAAAGCCGATTTTTTGATTGATGGGCATAGAAAAACCACTAGCGTTAAGCTGCGAGGCGTGTATAACGTTTTTAACGCGGCTGCTGCGTCTACGATTGTGCGCGCTATTTTGGCAGATGCTGCTAAAAAAGATGCAACACTCGCAAAATTCGACGACGATGCGCTTATGGAAGCTATTTCTCGTGTAACGCCAGCATTTGGTCGAGGCGAAGTAATCGAAGTTAACGGCGCTCCTGTGGAGCTTGTTCTAGTGAAAAATCCTATTGGATTTAGACTTGCGCTCGCTTCGGATAAGCCTGCAAATCATGACACAATGATTGCGATTTGTGACGAATACGCGGATGGGCGAGACATGAGCTGGCTGTGGGACGTTGATTTTACATGCTTTAGTGGCACTGGAGTCACTTGTGTTTCTGGCACGCGCGCGTGGGATATGGCTTTGCGTTTACAATACGACAAAGTTGCCTCTAGAAATGTGAACACTGATTTAGAAGAAGACGTTAAAGCTTTTGTGAATGGCGATTTTAGTAGCAATGCTAAAAACGCAAAATGCATATATTGCACATACACTGCAATGCTTCGCGTGCGAGCTGCATTAGGGCAAATCGCAAGCGTTAAAGACGTTGGAGTTGGAAAGTAGCAAGAAAGTAGTCGTCATGAATGATATGAGTGATGTTAATTATATTAGTCAAGCGAATGCTACTAATAAAGCCGAAAATCGTGTATTAGATATTGTGTCGCTGTACCCGAAAGACATGAATATTTACGGCGACTACGGCAATGTGCTTACGATTATGCGTAGAGCGGAATTGTACGGTTACAAGCCTGTGCTTCACGAGTACAACGTTGGCGATGATTGGCCAAAGCGAGTAGATATGGTTCTTGGTGGCGGCGGTCAAGATCATGGTCAAAGTAGAGTTACGGATGATTTATTTGCGCGCGCGGACGCGATTCGCGAGCTTGCAAAAAATGGCGTTCCAATGCTTATGATTTGTGGGCTTTACCAGCTTTTTGGAGAGTACTTTGAGACTATTGAAGGCCAAAAGCTTAAAGGCATAGGCATACTCGGCGAGCATACGGTTGGTCAAGACGTGCGCATGATTGGAAATCTTGTTGAGCATAGCCGCGATTTTGGAGATATTGTGGGATACGAGAACCATTCTGGTCGCACAAGCTTGCAAGATGGAACGCAGCCACTTGGATTGGTTGATGGCGAAAATTGTGGAAACAACGGCGAAGACCACACGGAAGGCGCTAGAAAATACAATGTTATCGGCACTTATATGCACGGATCAGTTTTGCCAAAAAATCCGCGTTTGTCTGACTTTTTAATTCGTACAGCTGCGCAGAATCGTTACGGAGAATTTGCGCCAAAGCAGACTAATGCTCAGCGTGCGGAGCTTGAAAAATTAGACGAATTAGCCGAGCGCGCTCGAAAAGTCGCCGTAACTCGTCCGCGGTAAATTAACATAGGCGTATGCGCGATTTAGTAAAAATTTGATTGATTATTTTATTTTATGCGCATAGTGTGTATAATCTTTTTATGAGATACAAAGAGATTGAAAAACGTCTTAAGAAGGACGGCTGGATACTTTTTGCACAGCGTGGAAGTCATTGCCAATTCGTACATAAAACTAAAGCGGGTAAAGTCACAGTGCCTAAACATCCAGGTGATATTAACCCATCTGTTGTTAAGTCAATTTGGCGTCAGGCGGGAATTAGTGAAGCAAAGGTGAAATGATGAAATTAGCGTATCCTGTTATTCTTACTCCATACGAAGATAATAGCGGAGGTTTTGTTGCAGAAGTCCCTGATTTGCCAGGGTGTGTAACTGGCGGTAGTAATCTTGCAGAGGCTCTGATTATGGCAGAAGATGCAGCAAGTGGATGGGTTCTTACGGAACTCGAAAGTGGTAAAACTGCGCCAAAAGCTAGCGATATTAGTGATATTGTTGTAGAAAATCCTAATTCAAAGTTGTCTATGGTTGCGCTTGATATGGATTCCTATGCTGCAAAATACGGTTCTCAGGCAGTTCGTAAAAATGTTACTGTTCCAGCTTGGCTTGACACTTGGGCACAAAAAGCTGGCATCAGCTACAGTGGAGCTTTGCGAGATGCTTTAGAAGCTTTATATGCTAAAGGAGCTGTGAATAAAGCTTAGTTGTATTATTAGCTATATTATCTGATTTGTTATGCAATATTGCAGCAATCAATTAATACAAAATAACCTGCTGAAAATTGCAAAGTGTTGCAAATCAGCAGGCTATTTAAATGTAGAACTGATGAGTATATGATTACATAGCCGCTGTGTATATTTGACAACTGGTATTTATTGTGATAGAATAGTAAAAAGGAATTTTATATAATAATGGAGTTATATATGAAAAACAAAGTTGTTTTGCATTATGCATTTATAGCTGCGCTATTTTCTATTATTTTAATATTGTCATTTGCTAATGTTGCTCAAGCTGAATCATCTGACTATAAATCAGAGACTTATGTAGATTTTCCCAAAAAGCAGCATAAGACAAAATTTCAGGGTATGTATTTTTCTTTACTAGATACTTATGAAAATCCAGAGTTAGTAAAAAAGTTCTATATTTCAAAATATTTTACAGAATTACAAAGAATACAGAGCGAAGCTATGCTTCCTTCTCTTAGTGAAGAAACAGCTACTATTTACAAGAATTCTCTTTTTAATTCCTCGCATAAAGATAACAATAATGTAACAAAAATATTGCAATTTCTAGATATATATGAGAATAAATATGAAAATAATCAGATTCTATCAGAATTGCATAAATTAGAGTTAAAAGTATTAAAAAATGAACTAACACAAAAGGAAGCTATTAATATTGCAAAATTGTGGCTTCCATCAAAGCAGGAGGTTACACCTCGCAAACCTTTACCTACTGAGAGAAATTCAGGCATAAATCTTGAAGCGGCCAGAGCATATGCGCGAGAATGGGCGTGGAAAATAAATCCAAAATATGGTGAAGAAAAAAGTAAGTTAATATTTCCGGCAGATTGCACAAATTTCGCTTCGCAAATTCTATATGCTGGTGGTATTGGTATGGATAAGCATAATGATGTATTTAAAGGGTGGTGGTGGAAAGCTAGAGGAGATCGTTCGGTTTCTTGGATTAATGCCAATGTTTTTAAAAATTATATGGGGTATGGATTTAGTACAAGTTATTGGGGAATGTTAGTAGATAATGTTAGGGATGGAGATTTTATTGGTGTTGATGAAAGTAATGATGGTACTGTCGATCACATAGGGTTTGTATTCCTAAAAAGCAACGGTAGATTGCGTATAGCTCAACACACTGAAAATTATTTAGATTGGGATAAGAATTGGTATTCATTCAATGGTGAAGGAGCTTATTATCGTGTTCGTCGTTAAATATTGGAAAGAATGGTTTTTACCATTATCTTTTGTATTTTTAGCAGTTTTATTGCTTATTAAAATGCCAGGAAAGTATCCAGCAGATTTTGATTTAAGTCTTTTGGGTGTTGTGTTAGTTTCAATTATTTCACCAATAATTCAAATGATTGTTGGGTTGTGTAATATAGGATTAATTCGTAAGAAAATATTAATTATTATTGATAGCATATTAATACTTGCTGGCTTTATTGAAATATTCTTTGGCCAATTTATTGTTGTACATGTTTTGAATCGTGGAATGGTCAAGTACACAATGGATCGTGGACCGCAAGTTAATGTTGCTACTGTTGCAGCTGCATCTATCGTAGTTGTCTCAATGGTGTTATGGAGTATTCACGAACTGGAATTTAATAGTAATAAAATTAAACGAATATGAGACCGGCAAATAATTAAAGATGTAAATACAAAAGCCTGCTGAAGCTTGCAAAGTGTTGCAAATCAGCAGGCTATTTTGTAGTTTTATTTCTAGCTTTTGATTCTAGTTTTCGTTTGATTCGGTTAGTAACTATTAATCAATTAAACCATACAAGCGATCGCCAGCATCGCCAAGACCAGGAACGATATAAGCCTTGTCGTTTAAGTGCTCATCAACAGCGCAAACAACAACCTTAAAGTCAATAGAAGGATCAATCTCCTTCTCCAGGCGTTCCAAGCCTTCTGGAGCTGCCAAAATGTTAATAGCAGTAACATCCTTAGCGCCGCGCTCAGCCAAATAGTGCGTAGCCGCAATAAGAGTGCCACCAGTGGCAAGCATTGGGTCCAGTAAGAAGCACTGACGACCAGTCAAATCTTCTGGCAAACGGTTAGCATAAGTGACGATGTCGAGAGTCTGCTCGTCGCGCTTCATACCAAGGAATCCAACCTCAGCGGTTGGAAGAAGGCGAGTCATGCCGTCAAGCATACCCAAACCTGCGCGCAAAACTGGCACAACCATTGGGCGTGGGCGGTTCAAATGCTTGCCAGTCATCTTGCAAATAGGAGTTTCAATCTCGCGATCGCTAACTTCCAAATTGCGGGTTGCTTCGTATGCTTCGAGAGTTACCAATTCGGAAACTAACTCGCGGAAAATGTTAGAAGGTGTATTCTTATCACGCAAAACGGTGAGCTTGTGGTCCACCAGCGGATGATGTAAAACATGAAGATCCATACCTTCTAGATTAGTGCAAGTGCGGCATGTTAAGCTATCGGCGTGCCGTGACTATTTAGAAAAAATATAAACAAGTGTTAATGAAGGTTGAATTTTGTGAATTGCTGGAAAATTAAAACATACTTAAAAACGCTGACTTGCGAAAGCGCCTGTCGGCGCAAACGCCGCTCGCAGCGGCAAAAAATGGAGCCCGGGGCTTAAACACAAGCCAGCGTCACTTCCCGAGTATACATGCTTTTAGATTTCAGCGCGCCGCGCTGTTGTATAACAAATAAACGCAGTGTGATAACAAATAAACTAATCGAGTTTTCCAAGTCTCCACAATTTAGCTCCATTAGCGAAGCATAAGGAAAGTGCATGCACGTTTGCAGATTTGTGCAAAACGCTAGCAAGACGCTGTGAATCATCTCTTTTGGAATCGTTCATCTTCTGTGTTAATTTTTTCGCGTAAGAACGCATTCCGCACGAAATAATCGCAGTAAACGCAGAAGCTCGATATAGAGCAACAGCAAAATCGCCCGTAAAAGCACCAGAAAGAATAGAATCCGCGAGTCGCGCAATATCTTCTCCTGTAGGAGCTTCGTCAATTCCAGTAATTGCGGAAGCGCTAGTTGCAGAAGGTTCTCCAAGATTCCAATACTCCGCATATGCTTCTCGCTGCTTACGCAAAGACTCCCTAAGCAAATATAGCCTAAAAAGCATTCCAGGGAGCGAATCTGGTTGCGCTTGACTCCACAAGTCTGCGATGACCTCAATACCCTCATTCTCAACCAAATTCAGTACGCGTTCCACAATCTCTGGAGATTGTGTTTTATGCACGCGGTTAAGCAGAACTGCTGCTGAAGTGTGGCTGATTTCGTTTACAATTTGTGGATCTGTGCCGCCTTCAATTTGCGCGAGCATTGCAGGATCCATTTGTGCAGGTCTGCTTGGGCGACTTGCACCTATTGGACTTGGCATAAAAGCAGATCTGCTCGAATGGATAGAACTCGATTGTGAATTAAGGCTAGTAGACAATTGGTAACACCTTTTCAATATCAATAATGCGAGCGCCTTTAGAAGTATTGCTAATATGCAAAACTATTGCGCTACCAGTAGGCATGTATGGAGATTTTTGGCTAAGTATACGTTTATGTGCTCGCGGTTTTGTGATTCCTCGCAAATAGTCAAAGAAAGTGCCGATAATAGGGCGATGCAAACACATAACTGTTGAATTGTTAATATTTGCTTCTGTGTTTTGTGTGTTTTGTGTATTTTGTGCGTTGCAATCAAGATTTTGTATTTCACTTATAAGAACAGATAATGTAGATTTTGGTTTATCCTCATGATGGTCTTCAGTAAGTTCCGCAATCTGTTCTATAGAAAGAGAAGAATCGTGTGCAAAAGTTGCAACAGTTTCCACGCAACGTTTCCAAGGTGACGAGACAATTCGATTTGGAGCATAGCAAGCAAGCTCACGACCTAGAGCGTAGGATGCTGCAGATCCAAGAGGAGTGATTGGACGAGTTGCTTCGCTGCCTTGCCATGATTTACGTGATTCAGCTTTTCCATGTCGTACTAGTATCAATGTCTTATATTCAGTTTGACCATCGTGTAGCTTTTCAAGAAAAGCATCTAAAACTTTTCTATCGCTATCGTGTGTGAGTTTTTTGCGAGCTTTAGAAGGAGTAAGCCATATAACATTGCCAATTTCAGTAGGTTTTGCTGGTTTTATTGGACCAAATGCTGGTAGTCGCTTCATTGCGGCATTCTCGTCTATTTCGCGCATCATCCAGTAGTGAATTCGCTTAACTACTTCTGTTTTGTTGTTGTTTTGTGAACTGTTTTTCGCACCGCTTTTTGAGATTGATTTTTTGCCTTCGTTTTCAAGCGGATATTCTATTTGTGCAATGTGAGGTCCTAGTGTTACTGCGTAGCCTGTTTCTTCCCCAACTTCGCGCACAGCTGTGTGACGATGCGATTCTTTTGGCTCATTCTTTCCTTTTGGCCAGCTCCAATCGTCATATTTAGGACGGTAGACTAGGCAAAGCTCAAAGTCGTCATCGCTTATCATGTTCGCTTGATTGCTTGTTTTTTTCAAGTCACTTGTGTTTGAGCTGTCTATTGTATTTCGCTTGCGATAAATAATTCCGCCAGCCGCCTCAACGTATCGCGTCGTTACTACACTCATATTCACTATTTTAGCGGTTTTCTTTCGCAACTTTTAGTTGTGCCTGGTTATTTATTACGATTCGTTTATTCGCTTATTTGGTTAGAGTCAATTTAGTTGCTGGTTTTCGCATATTTACGTTGCTTACGTTTATCACAGTTATGATAGTGATAAAAGCGCTGTGACTGTCATTTTAACTTCCGTGACTGTGATAATTCACTCCATAGACGTGATGACTCATCAATATTGCGCCATCATCTCACC
This sequence comes from Gardnerella sp. DNF00476, assembly GCF_049262735.1. Taxonomy (NCBI): domain Bacteria; kingdom Bacillati; phylum Actinomycetota; class Actinomycetes; order Bifidobacteriales; family Bifidobacteriaceae; genus Gardnerella; species Gardnerella sp. DNF00476. The sequence goes on along the minus strand of NZ_CP058401.1, from coordinate 681,061 downwards.
CACATCTAGATTATTGCTGTTAATAACAGTAATGAAGACATATGTAGTTACATCATTAATTCACAATTTTTCTGACAAATCTATTCCTGATACACGCTTGCATTCATTTAATATTGTTTCTACTATTTCTGGAACATCTGTCCAAGGAGCGTAGTTTGACTTTTGAGTTACTGAAGGGTGATTTTTGCGATTTTCTATCTGTTCGGTTTGCATATGCTGCTTTGCGTTTTTAAAAGCATTCTTATAGTTTCCAGTTAATTTTTCTAATTGGATATGCTTATTTTTATTCCCAGTAGTGTTGTGAAGTAGCCCAAGTTCTTTTGCTTCTTTTTGGCAATCTCGCGTTTCTGTGCAAGAAAGAGGGCAGCTTTTTATATGGTCAATAAGCCATACTTCGAAGCAAGGGTTGGAAATTACTAATTTTATCTTCCCACAAGTTGAATCCGACTTAGATTGAGCTTGTTGAATTTTTTCTCCAAATTCATCAACGTCTGTTACAACCCATACCAGTGTAAACGGATCGTAGTTTTCTTTTTTCGCTTCTTTGCAGTCTAATCTCTCAAGTTTAATCGCATAATTTGTTAAAGTGAGTGGATCTACGCCCTCTTTTTCTATGTTAATTGATTTATGAATATCCCATGATGTAGCACAATATTTACTTACTTCTGATTTTATATAGCTAAAATACTCAAACTCTGTAACTACACCGCCACAAACAATGAGGAATCTTTTATTTCGTTTCGACTGTTTCTTTGAACGGCCGTGTGATGGAACATGAACCATAGCCCGCTCCTCATGAATACTAGTGTTTTATATCGTTTTGAATATTGGTAGTGTTTTAGCTTCTGTTAGTATTTGTAAGTATTTCCGCAAAAACATCATATAGAGACGGTTGTGGTGCTGAAGCGTATATGTTGTGTTGATAGTTTTTACCAAAGTTTACATTGCGGTTTTCCCATTCTGTAAGTGGATGTAATGAAGATTCACCTAATGTGTTTTTCTCTATAAACCAAATTTGATCTCTGTCGAGAATAGTTTTGTCGGTTCCAAAATTACTAATAAGACTTAAATCGTGAGTAGTAAAAATTAATTGCGATTGGTTAGGATTCGTTTCTGGATTACTGTAAAGCTTGAGTATTTCAGACACGAATTGCATGCTTAGACTTGTGTCGATTTCATCGATTAGAAGTATGGAATGTTTTGATAATGCATCTATAACGAAAGCAAATAGCAATAATGCTGTTTTAGTTCCTAAAGATTCAAAATCTTCAGGAAGTTGGCAATCTTTTTGACCAGAATGTGTAAACATTAAACGTGAAACACTGAATTTTTGCAATTTTTCAGTGTTTTCAGAAGTGTTATTTGTAAATTTATTGTTATCTCCGTCAAGTTCGTTGATAAGATTTGCAAGTCTCGCTAGTTTTTCTGATTGTTTAGCATCTAGCTGTTCGGATTGGACTGTTACACCTTTTAATCCTAAATCTGCATATTTTAGCAACTTGCTAATGTTGGATGCAAAATCTGGATTTTCTTGTAAAACTTTTATCAAATTATTGTAATATTTATCAAAGTCAACTGTTCTGCATTGCTGTGTAGAAGTTATTTCTTCGTATGCAGCTTGCAATGCTTGCACTCCTGATGCTGCAGCTGTAGATAGAAATAAAGCATTGTCTCTTGTAATTTTTTCTACAGTTTTTCCTATGGTTTTTAGATTTGAGCCAAATCGCATTGGTTTGCCATGCTCTCGTTCAAACAGCACAGTTTTTCTGTTTGTTGTAGAGCGGAAAAGCCATAGTCCTTCTTCAATAATGTAATTATTATTGAAAGTGAACCAATATTTATATCTGTTGTTATCTTTTGCAATAAATTCTATAAAGAATGTTGAAGGTTCATTTTCAGATTCTTTATTTAAAAGAAAAGGAAGTGCATTTATTTTTGAATTTGAGTTACCGCCTTTGAAGCTTCCTTCCACAAAATTTTTTAAGAATGCTATGCATTTTAGCAGATTTGTTTTCCCTGAGGCATTTCCTCCGTAAATGGCTGCAAGAGTTGATACATCTGGATGGGGCCACGAACTGTTTTTTGCATGTACGGTTCTTTGCATGCTGAATTGTTGCGATTGACGAAAACTTAGCGCGTTTTCTACGCTAAAATTAAGCAACATAGTGGTCTCCAGTGCTAAGTTTGCTATTTAATCAAAAATAGCATCAATTTTTTGATTATTATCTACTATCTACAGCGATATATCTTATATAAGGATATCGTAAAATATCATATTTGCAATCTACAAATAGTTTTTTGTATAAAATGTACATAAAAGTAGTTGAAAATTTAAAGAATAAGATTATTGTTCTCGCGCGTGTAATTGACTTGTACTAAAACATTGGCAACACTAAATTCCCAAACTTACAAAAACTGGCAAATTATGGCGTAAAAAACATGCCAAAACTGGCAAATAATTGCTCAAAAAACCTCCTAAAACTGGCAAATAATGCTATAATCGTTGTAATATCAACATTAAAAAGAGTAAGCCATGGAACGACTAGCATTACAAAAATTAATCGCCTGGAATAGCAAGCCGAATCGCAAGCCGCTAATAATATGGGGTGCGCGCCAGGTTGGCAAAACGTATCTAGTAAAAGAACTTTTTGCGGAAAAATATTATAAAAATAGTTATATTTACATCGATCTTAAAAAAGAAGATGAGGTTCGTAACTTTTGCGAAAGCACAGCAAACGCAGAAAAGATTATAGAATACTTGTCTTTGCGATTTTCCAAGGCTATAGATGAAGGCACTTTGCTGATTTTTGACGAGATCCAAGAATGCCCAAATATTATTTCGTCGCTTAAATATTTTTGCCAAGATTTTAGAAAAATTCACGTAATTGCAACGGGTTCAATGGTGCGAATTAAATTGCATCGCGAAGCTCACAAGCAAAATTCGTCGAAATCAGCAGTTGGTCAATTCCTCTTTCCAGTAGGCAAAATTGACCAGATAACAATATATCCAATGACTTTTGGTGAGTTCCTACTGAACAATAATAGTCTTCTATATTCAAAGGTGCGCGAAGCATATGATTCTAAGCAAGCGCTGCCTACAGAAATTCACAATCTTGCGTTAAATGAAGTGTATAAATATTTGCTGATTGGGGGTATGCCAGAAGCAGTACAGGCATACATTGAACGTAAAGATTTACTAGAATCGCGTGAGATTTTGCGCTCGCTTTATGACAATTATCTTGCAGATATGGAGTTGTACCAAGCAAGTAGCGAATCGATTTTAAGATCTCGACTTTTATTTGAGAATATTTTCAGAGAGCTTAACAAGGAATCAAAAAACTTTTCAGCTGGTCTTATTAAAAAAGACAGTAGAACTAGAGATTTTGCGACGTCCATTCAGTGGCTGCTTATGACTCATATTGTTAATCAGTCATTCCAACTCAAAGAGCATATAACCACGCCGCTTATGCAAGAAAACGAAAGTAATTTCCGACTATTTTTGTGCGATATTGGCATGTTCTCATATCAAAGCGGAGTTAATGCAGCATCTTTTATTTCAAACGAAAGAGACAATACGCTATCTGGTATTTTCTTCGAAAATTACGTTGCAAACGAACTTAGCGCAAATGGTTTAAAACTGTTTTATTGGCGCGGAAAATCAGATTCAGAATTGGAATTTATAATTGAATCAAATAACAAACTTTTTCCGATTGATGTTAAAAAAGGCAGAGGAACTCTTAATTCTCTAAATAAGTTTGCAATGCACAACAAGTTTGAGTTTGCAATAAAAGTTTCTAAAAATAATTATGGCTATGATGCAAATCAGAAAATCGCGACTATGCCATTTTATTTTATGACGTTCGTGGCTAGCGATTTGGCTGAGGGAACGCTTGAGATTTAGTCAGATTAGAAGGAGCAATAAATACAACAAGAGCCAGAATCATATTGCTGAATCTGGCTCTTTGCCTATTGTTTATTAGTTACTCGCAATCAGTTCACACCTCGAGGTTTGCGTGTGTGAGTATGAATTAGATATTCCTGACTGTCGACTAGAGGACGACCTTCGGAATCGCGAGAATGCAGCGTGTATGTGCCATCTCCATCCATCCACCAAGAAACTGTTGAATCAGCCATTTGCAAATCAATGTACTGAATCAACGCTTCCACCTGGTCTGGAGCGCTTATGCGAACCAGTGTTTCAACGCGGCGATCAAGATTTCGATGCATCAAATCGGCCGAGCCAATCCACACTTCTGGGCCACTTGCAGGACCATCGCCAATTTGCGGACCGCAAGAATTAGCAAAAGCATAGATTCGGCTGTGCTCAAGGAATCTGCCAAGAATAGAGCGAACTCGAATATTCTCGCTCAATCCTTCAATGCCAGGCTTTAGCGAGCAAATTCCACGCTCAACAATGTCAATCTTTACTCCAGCTTGAGCCGCGCGGTACAAAGCGTCAATCGTCTTTTCGTCAACAACAGAATTGACTTTAATCTTAATCCACGCTTCTTTTCCAGCAAGAGCCGCTGCCTCTTCCCTGCGAATTCGCTCAATAATGCCCGTTCGAACTGTGCGAGGAGCCACAAGCAAGCGATGGAAACTAGACTTTGGAGCGTAACCCGAAAGCTGATTAAACAAGCGAGTCAAATCTTGACCAACTACAGGATCGCAAGTAAGCAAGCCCAAATCTGTGTAAAGGCGAGCCGTCTTAGGGTTATAGTTGCCAGTACCAACGTGGCAATAGCGGCGCAATCCTTCGGCTTCTTGGCGAACCACAAGCGAAAGCTTGCAATGCGTCTTCAATCCAACAATGCCGTAAACAACGTGAACGCCTGCGCGCTCAAGCTTACGCGCCCAAGCAATGTTGGCGTCCTCGTCGAATCTCGCTTTAATCTCAACAAGCGCAAGAACCTGCTTGCCAGCGTGAGCTGCGTCAACAAGAGCGTCAATAATTGGCGAATTGCTAGACGTGCGGTACAGCGTTTGCTTAATTGCAAGCACCTTTGGATCTGCCGCCGCTTGCGCCAAGAACGCCTGAACAGAAGTAGAGAACGAATCATATGGGTGATGAAGCAAAATATCATGCTCGCGAATCGAAGCGAAAATATCTTGCGCATGGCTAGTTTCAACTTCTGCAATTTGGCGATTTGTAGTAGGAATAAACGGACGATACTTCAAATCTGGGCGATCCAGCGCTTGCAACTCAAAAAGAACCGTCATATCTAGCGGCGAAGGCAAACGATATACTTCTTCTGGGCTTACGCGCAACTGATTAGCCAGCAACTGAGACAAGAATGGGCTAGCTTCGTCGGAAATCTCAAGACGAATAGGCGGCCCAAAACGACGACGCAAAAGCTCCTTTTCCATAGCGTTGAGCAAGTTTTCTGCATCGTCTTCCTCAACGTCAATATCTTCGTTACGCGTAACGCGGAAAGATCGCGCTTCTTTAATAATCATGCCTGGGAAAAGCGATTCCAAATGTGCTGCAATCAACTTTTCCATAGGAATAAAGCCGTAGCGCTCTTCGCGACCCTCTTCGTCGGTTAAATCGTCAACTGGAACAAGACGATTCAAATTATCTGGAATCTTTACGCGAGCAAAATGCGATTTTCCAGAATTTGGATTTTCTACAATAACAGCCAAGTTGATTGACTTGCCAGAAATATATGGGAACGGGTGTGCAGGATCCACTGCAAGTGGCGTTAATACTGGGAAAACCTGCTTGCGATAATAGTCTGAAAGTCTATCTTTTTCGGATTGCGTAAGCTTGTCCCAACTGAGCATAACAATGCGCTGCTTAGCAAGCTCTGGCAAAATGTGGTCAATAACATAATGCGCATGCTCATCTTGACGACGATGTGTAACCTCGCTAATTGCTCGCAACTGCTGACGCGGGCTAAGCCCACTTGCAGCGGTTACTGCGATTCCTGAGTCGATTCTGCGCTTTAAGCCTGCAACTCGGACCATAAAGAACTCGTCTAGGTTGGAGGCAAAGATGGCTGCAAAATTAGCGCGTTCAAGAAGTGGTAAATCGGTATTTTGCGCTAACTCAAGCACGCGACGATTGAACTTTAACCAGCTTAATTCTCGGTCAAAGAAGCGATCTTTTGGCAACGGTAGCTCGCCCTCACGAGCTTCACGCTTTTCTGCCTTTTCGTCTTCGGCGATGTGCTCTGCAATTTGACCGCGCAGAATCGCCTTTGAGGGAGCGTCAAAAATTTGTACCATACTCCGTAATTGTATGCACTGTAAGGGATGTGCGCGACTGAGTGTCGGCAGCTATGCGGCTCGACACGCCGATAATTGCAATATGTGAACGCATCTGAACATGACAACCATTGCATATTCACAAAATGATGCAAAACCATCTATTTTTTATGTGCGAATGAACACTAATTACAATATGCGAACAAAGATGATTTTGTACTTTACTAAAGAACAAAAAACAGTAATAATAAGAATCACAAGAACAAATTAAAAGAGCGGTAGACCACAGAAAATGTATGGATGTTAGATTCCAATTACGTTGGACGGATACATAAGACTTTACCGTTGCAACGAGGATGTTGTGCAGATAGAACCGCTGAAGATTGTTTTTGTAAGTAAGAGGCTCGCCAGTGTGGCGGGCCTCTTTTGATATATGACTATTTGATATTTACTCGCAGTGTCGTGTTCATAGGGGAAACTATCAAAGAATAATTGTTGGAATAATAATTGCTGGATTCATTTTCTTAGCTTCTTTGAAAATGAGATGTGGTACAAAAGCAAAAGCAACAAAACAATTAAGAAGGATCGAAGGACCATGCAACATTCATTTACAGTAATGTTGGCAGCCGAGTTTATTGGAACTGCCATTCTTATGATTTTTGGCAATGGAGCCGTTGCCAATGTTGAACTTAAAAACACTAAAGGTCATCACGCAGGCTGGCTAAACATTGCTATGGGCTATGGTTTTGGCGTTATGTTCCCAGTGCTAATGTTCGGTGGAATTTCTGGCGCGCACATAAATCCTGCTATGACAATTGCGCAAGCTGTTTGCGGAATGTTCCCTTGGGCAAACGTACTTCCGTATATTGTGGCTCAGCTTTTGGGCGCATTGGTCGGTCAGCTTATTGTGTACGTAACTTATTTGCCACATTACAACGAAACCGAAGAGCCAGAGGCTATTCTTGGCACGTTCTGCACTACGGATGCTTACAATAACAAGCTTAACTACTTCCTAAACGAATTCTTTGGCACGCTCGTGCTTGTTTTGGCTGCGCTTTGCTGCCTTACTTCTCCTTGGGGAGAGAAGAATTTGGCTGGAGCATCAATCGTAGTCGGCTTTGTTGTTTGGGGATTGGTGACTTCTATGGGCGGTCCGACTGGTCCTGCTTTGAATCCTGCTCGAGACCTTATGCCACGTTTGCTCCACGCCATTTTGCCTATTCCGCACAAGGGTTCTTCTCGTTGGGGCGAGGCGTGGATTCCAGTCGTAGCCCCTATTGCCGGCGCAATCTTGGGCGTGCTTATGTTTAAGTCGCTATTTGCATAAAACAGTTGCTTTTAACTGTTATTGATTGTGATTAATTGCGGTTGTAAGAAGCGCGTGATGCTAGTATGAATGCGTTACGCGCTTTTTATTTTGCAAGTTTATGTTTTGCAAACTTGTGCTTATTAAGAAAGATTTTAAGAAAGATATTAGAAAGACGAAATCATGTTTTCTAAGTCACCTATTGCAATTGGTCGTTTTGCGCCGACTCCTTCTGGGCGTATGCATATTGGCAATATGGTAGCAATGTTGGCTGCTTGGCTTTCTGCAAAGTCGCAAGGTGGAAGCATGATTTTGCGTCTGGAAGATCTCGATATTGCTAGAATGCCAAAAGATGCAAGCGCGCGAGTGATTGACGATTTGAAGTGGGCTGGGCTTGATTGGGTTGGTGAGCCGACTTATCAGCATGAGCGCACTGCACTCTACCAAGAAGCTCTTGATGCGTTAGAATCTTTGCAAGACGGAGACGGGAATTCCCTGATTTACCCGTGTTTTTGCTCGCGTTCCGATATTCGCGCGATTGCAGCGCCGCAAGAAGGCGACGGCTTTATACGCTATCCCGGTACGTGCAGAAATCTTCGCAAAAATGCGCAAGGCTTGGCGCAAATCGAAAAGCGTTTGCAAAATAATCAACAACATTCTTTGCGGCTTGCTGTACCGACTGCTGATTTAAACCAAGCGAATGTGAGTTTTATAGACGCGATTTTTGGTGCGCAATCGTTTAACATTAATCGCGACTTGGGAGACATGGTGATTCGTCGCGCGGATGGCGTGTTTTCCTACCAGCTTGCGGTTGTTGTTGACGATGTGCTTTCGGGAGTAAACGACATTGTGCGCGGACGCGATTTGCTGCGTTCGGCGGCTCTTCAAATTTGGATTGGTGAGCTGTTAGAAAAATCGGGATTTTTTGCGGCTAACGGCGTGCATTACGTGCGTCCGCAATTTGCGCACTTGCCACTAATTGATAACGCTCAAGGCGAGCGACTCGCAAAAAGCAAGCATTCACTAGATGTTGGCGCACTTCGTGAATCTGGCTGGAGCGCCGAGCGCATGATTGGTTACTGCATGTATCTTTTGGGATATAAGAATCCTGAGCAAACTCGCCCAGCAGATATGAGCGCTGCAGATGCGCTCGCGTTATTTAAAAGCGACGAAACGCCGTGGAATTCTGTTCGCGCAAACTTAGCAGACAAATCCGTGCCCTTCCTCGACTAAACTATGTATTTAGAATGATAGATTGGGGCAATAAATGGCATATATGACGCAAAAAGATTTAGCGAATACTGAGGTAGATTGTGTTCGCGCGCGTCAAATTGCCGACGGCGTGCACAGCGTGCAAGACGCCATTGCTCAAGCCGAATCGCATTATGGGTGCAAATCTGAGTCGGTTACGCTGCTTGCTGCAACTAAAACGCGAGATGTTGGCGAAATTATGGCAGCGCTTAAAGCTGGAGTGCGCGTAATTGGGGAAAATCGTCCGCAAGAAATTGTTGCAAAAGCAGAAATTTTACGCAAGGAAGCTGCGCGCGAGAATTTAAGCGTTGGTGTAAACGGCGAAATTCCGCTCTACTTAATAGGTCAGTTGCAAAGCAATAAAATAAACAAAGTCTTGCCTCTTGCAAATGGGATTCAGTCGGTTGATAGCATTGATCTTGCGCAAAAAATATCTGCTCGCGCTCAAAATTTGGGACTTCGCGTAGACGTTATGTTGGAAGTGAATGTTTCGGGAGAATTTACGAAATCCGGATGCGCGCCAGAACGTGCGATTGACGAAGCTCTCGCTATATCTAGCCTGCCTGCGCTTAATTTGCACGGATTTATGACACTTGGAGCGCGCGTGGATGATGAAAAAATAGTGAGAAGTGGTTTCGCAAAATTGCGAGAAATTAGAGATTGCGTGAGTGAACAACTCGCGCAAGATCATGATGGAAACTCTACAAAATTAGAGCTTTCAATGGGAATGTCTGGTGATTTTGCGTGGGCGATTGCCGAAGGTTCGACGATGGTTCGAATTGGTTCGGCAATCTTTGGCCCGCGCGCATTTGTATAGTATTAAGTTTTGTCTAGCTTCTGATTTTTATCTTTTACTTTTATTACCGTTACGCATGCATAATCACATTGCGCAGCGAACCAATACCATCTACATGCACAATCGCTTCGTCGCCAGCGTGCAAAGTTCCTGCTGGATACGGCGTTCCTGTCAAAATCACATCTCCTGGAAGAAGAGTTGAGAAGCTTGAAATCGCAGCGATTTGCTCTGGAATACTGTGAATCAATCGCGCTGTGGTGCCGCTCGCCTCTGGCACATCTTTTCCATTAAGCGTAAACGAGATATGCGCGTCTCGCCAATTTAGCTCGGTTGTAATCCATGGACCAAGTGGGCAAGACGTGTCGAATCCTTTTGCGCGCGTAAACATTGGATCGCTGCCTGCGCAATCACGCAAAGTCACGTCATTTACGCAAGTAAAGCCAAAAACGTAGTCCATTGCCTTATCGACCGACACATTCTTGGCGATTTTGCCCATAACAACAGCCACTTCTGGCTCAAAATTCATATCGTTTGAAAAAGCAGGAATAACAATTGGGTCGTCTGGGCCAATTACAGATGTGCTCGGCTTTGTAAAAATCACCATGTCTGCTGCCGTGTGGCTTGACGACGCAGCAGAAGATGCGCGCTCTTCGGCAGAACGCGTATCGTAGTTTTTTGCCAATCCGTATACTTTTGAAGGAATCACTGGTGCAAGCAGGCGCACGCCATCGGCATCTAACTCGTAGCGCTTGCCTGTTGGCTTAACTCCTTGAGGGCTTAGTGGATGACCTTCTAGCGCTACTAAATAATCCTTGCCGTCTGCTTCGTCTTTTTGGACAAACGCGTATTGAGGAACTTCATTATAGGAAAAACGTGCAATTCTCATATTTTTAAGATTACGACATATTTAATACTTATTTATTTTTAATACTTATTTATTTTTAATACTTATTTATTTTTAATACTTATTTATTTTTAATACTTATTTATTTTTAATACTTGACTTTGTTACTTTGCGATTGACTATTGACGATTAACGAATTTTTGACTGACGACTTTGCAATTGATGAATTTGATATGGAAAAGTCGCAAGCAACCGTTGTATAAGAAAACGCCACAAACATCTTGAAAACAAAACTTGAGTGTAGTAGACTCAAGTTTTAGAAATTGACAGAATGTGGTTTGAGTGCAATCGCAAAAAGTGCACGTAAATCACCTAAAATCCGCTAGATAGCGGTGCAAATGGGGGTAAATATGGAACAAAAATTTACGACCTTAGCGCAAGATGCATTAAGTGATGCTGTGCAAAGCGCGGCGGCAGCTGGCAATGCGCAAGTTGATACGTTACATTTGGCAGATGCTTTACTTCGACAAGAGCAAGGCGTAGTGCGCGCGCTTATTGCACAGGCTGGTGCAGATGCGCAACAAATCGGCGCTGAAATTCGCAACGCATTAGTGGCACTGCCTTCATCTACTGGCTCAACTACAACTAAGCCAGACGCAAGCCGTCAGCTTTTAGCTGCGCTAAGCCAGGCAGAAAAAGAAATGCGCACAATGGGAGACGAATACGTTTCTACAGAGCACATGCTTATTGGCATAGTTGCAAGCGCGCCGAATGCAGTTGCGGATATTTTCAAAAAGCACAACGTTTCCGCAGACGCGTTGCGCAAGGCTGTGCCAACTGTACGCGGAGGCGCGAAAGTTACAAGCCCAGATGCGGAAGGCAACTACAAAGCGCTCGAAAAATATTCGGTTGATATGACTGCGCGCGCTCGCGAAGGAAAGCTCGATCCAGTAATTGGACGAGACCAGGAAATTCGTCGCGTGATTCAGATTCTTTCTCGCCGCACGAAGAATAATCCTGTGCTAATTGGCGAGCCAGGCGTTGGAAAAACGGCAGTTGTAGAAGGATTGGCTCAGCGAATCGTTGCAGGAGATGTGCCTACAACTTTGCAAAACAAGCGTCTTATCAGTCTCGACTTGGCTTCGATGGTTGCAGGTTCGAAGTATCGCGGCGAATTTGAGGAACGCTTAAAGGCAGTGTTGAAGGAAATTCAACAATCAGACGGTCAAATTATTACGTTTATTGACGAAATTCACACTGTTGTTGGCGCAGGATCTGCAGAAGGTTCAATGGATGCTGGCAATATGCTTAAGCCAATGCTTGCGCGCGGCGAGCTGCGCTTGGTTGGCGCAACTACGCTTAACGAGTATCGCGAGCATATTGAAAAGGATTCGGCGCTTGAACGTAGATTCCAGCAAGTATTTGTTGGCGAGCCATCTGTTGAAGATACGGTGACGATTTTGCGCGGACTTAAGCAACGTTACGAAGCACACCACAAGGTGACGATTAGTGACGATGCAATCGTAGCTGCAGCAACGCTTTCAAACCGCTATATTACTGGCAGACAACTTCCAGATAAGGCGATTGATTTGGTTGATGAAGCGGCAGCTCACTTGCGTATGGAGCTTGATTCTCAGCCAGAAGAAATCGACGAATTGCAGCGCAAAGTTACGCGTCTTGAAATGGAAGAAATGCAATTAAAGAAAGCGGAAGATGCTGCTGCACGCGAACGCTTAGAAAAGTTGCAAGAAGAATTAGCAAACTCGCGCGAAAAGCTTACTGGTTTGAAAGCGCGTTGGGATGCGGAAAAGGCTGGTCACAACAAGGTTGGTGATTTGCGAGCGCAACTCGATGCTAAGCGCGTAGAAGCCGACAAATTCACGCGTGAAGGCAATTTGGAGCAAGCAAGCCGTATTTTGTATGGCGAAATCCCAAGCATTCAAAAAGCTTTGGAAGAAGCAGAATCCGAGGCTGCTAATGCTAAGAGTGAAGCAAAAGAGCCGATGGTTCCAGACCAGGTTGATGCTGATTCTATTGCTGGAGTCGTTAGCGAATGGACTGGCATTCCTGTTGGCCGCTTGATGCAAGGCGAAAATGAGAAGCTGCTTAACATGGAAAAGGAGCTTTCTAAGCGCGTTGTTGGTCAAAGCGAAGCAATTCAGGCTATAGCGGATGCTGTGCGCAGAAGCCGTGCTGGAATTGCAGACCCGAATCGCCCTACCGGTTCGTTCCTATTCTTGGGTCCTACTGGCGTTGGTAAGACGGAGCTTGCTAAGGCTCTTGCTGACTTTTTGTTTGACGACGAGCGCGCAATGGTTCGCATTGACATGAGCGAGTACATGGAAAAGGCTTCCGTTTCGCGTCTAATCGGTGCTGCTCCTGGTTACATTGGCTACGAGGAAGGCGGTCAGCTTACTGAAGCTGTGCGCAGACGTCCGTATTCTGTAGTGCTTTTTGACGAAGTTGAGAAGGCACATCCAGAAGTATTCGACGTTTTGTTGCAGGTTTTGGATGATGGTCGTTTGACTGACGGACAAGGTAGAACGGTTGATTTTACGAATACGATTTTGATTATGACATCAAACTTGGGTTCGCAATTCCTTGTGCAAGAAGGCTTGGACGATGCTGCTAAACGCAAGGCTGTTATGAACGCTGTTCACGCTGAGTTTAAGCCAGAGTTCATTAACCGTTTGGATGAGCTTGTTATGTTCCATCCGTTGAGCCGCGAAGAGCTTGGTGGAATTGTGTATATTCAAGTTCGCCAAGTGGCTGCACGCTTGAGTGACCGCCGCATTAGCTTGGATGTGAGTGATTCTGCTCGCGCTTGGCTTGCGGAGCATGGCTACGATCCAGTTTATGGTGCTCGTCCGTTGCGTAGATTGGTTCAAACGGAAATTGGCGATCAACTTGCGCGATTGCTGCTTTCTGGCAAGGTGCATGATGGCGCTCGCGTAGTTGCGGATTGTGAGAATACTAGCGACCATGTAACTCTCAAGATTGCGTAATATATGCACTATTTAATGTAGTCAAATAATGTAGTCAAATAAAACAAAGCGTGCTGTTTATTGGATTATTTTCCATTAGACAGCACGCTATTTTTGTATCTAAATAAAAAATATTTGTAGAAGGAACTTGAAATAAAAAGGTGGAATCCCCCTTAATTTTTCAAGTTATTGCTGATAATTGGCATTATAGGATATGCATATCTTTTAAAATTTTAATTGGTTTTTATAAAAATCTATTTTTTTTCATATTAAATTATCATAAAATATATGTACTTATTCAAGGCTGAATACGTTATGAAGCAGATTGAAAATGGAGATACGAATATGTTCGCAAAGAAAGGATTTGCAATAGTTGCGCTTGCTACTATTGTTTATGCTGTGCCAATTTCAGCTTATGCTCAGATGAGTGGTTCTGTAGTTGGAATAGACAGAGAAAATATACGAAGTTGTAGGTAAGTAGTCTAGTTATTAAGTGGTGAGATATGCAACAAGAATCATTTATGGGCTCAGATGTGCAACTTGTTAATGTGAATTTTTCGTATGGGAAAAAACAAATTTTGCATAATCTTTCTATAGATTTATCTTTTGGCATATGTGGTCTTTTGGGGCCAAATGGTGCTGGGAAAACTACTCTGCTTAACGTTATAGCGACGATTTATGCTCCCTCTAGTGGAAAACTTTTTGTTCATGGCTTTGACGTAACTTGTCGTGCGGAAAGGGCTAAAGCTCGGTCAAATATTGGTTATTTGCCACAATCATTTGAACTTATGAATGCATCGAGTGTGTTAAAAAATGTCCAATATGCCGCATGGGCGCGAGGTTTATCGTGGAGCGCCGCGTATCAAGCTGCTTGGAATGCTCTCAAACAGGTTGGCTTGGAAAAACAAGCGCATCGCATAGTTGCAAAAATATCAGGAGGTCAGCGTCAGCGTGCTGGTATTGCTTGTGTGATTGCTAGTCAGCCTGCAGTACTAATACTTGATGAGCCTACTGTTGGTTTAGATCCTGAGCAGCGTATTGATATTCGTAATTTTCTTAAGTCTTATTAGCAAAAGCATACTGTTATTGTCAGTACACATTTAGTAGAAGATTTAGCAGTAATTGCGGATCGGGTTATAGTTCTTAATGAAGGAATTATATTGCTTGATGGGAAAATGGATAATCTTCTTCAGTATGCTAATCGTGAAGATCTTATGGTAACTCCATGGGAATCAGGATATAGGCATTTGCTATCTAAATTTCATAAAAGTGAGTAGTAGCAGTAACTGGATATGTATAGTTTCTTATTTTGTTAATGTGGTAGTGAGTAGGGATGTGATTAAATATGCGTCAATATTCTAACTTTTTAACTGAATTCAGATTTTTTACGAAAAGTCATAAGAAGTGCACGATTGTTTCACATATTATGTACCCATTATCTCTAATAAGCAGTTGTATTTTTAGCTTATTTTTGATTGCATATCCTGTTTTTTTGGGTGTGGCAAATTTTTTAGCGCATAATAATAATTATGCGCTTTGGTTAAGAATTGATGTCACGTGGATGCATTGTTTGTCTGATATTGTTGCTTGCATTTTTGGCGCATGGTGTTCATGTAAAGCTTGCTCGCCCAGATGTTTGGTTAATCCTGCGTGGTGTGCAGGAAAATCAGCCAGTCGTTACGCTATTCCTATACTAAAAGGCGCTATACTGTGCAGTTTGTTATATTGCGTAAGTATATTGCCAACAGTAATTCAGAGTGATGTAAATATTACAAATTTTCCGTATTTTCCACTATTGTGTGGAGGCGTGACGCCGAGTGCATTTTTTGCAATTGGTTTTACTTTAGGAGTAATTATTGGCAATCGTTGGGCAATTGTATTATCAGCTTTATTATCTTTTGCAATAATTTGGTGCTGTATTTATGGCGTCATTATAATGCGTAATGGCGTTATCCCTCAGGGAGATATTTTTCCTAGATATTGGGGTAGTAGTTTATACGCAATACTTCCAGTGTCGGATGCTGGTATTGGTGCTGAGCCTGGTTTGCGAATGAACCCATGGTTGGTGACTTTGCGCATATTCTTTGTGTGTGTTGTTATCGTTTCATGCATTCTTTGTTGCGCGCATATTAGATATTTTTGGCAAAAGGGATCTTATTGGTGCATAAAAGCAATAAGTATTTCTTTAATTATGCCAATAGTATGTGCTTGTTGTATAGCTATGTGGGGTCCAAAACCTTGGATTCGCTCTGGACCTTTTGTGCCTCAGTGTACGACGTTTAAAGATACTGCTTTTTCTGTTTGTGTACATCCTGAAGAAGCTTATATTCGTAAACTTCGTGCTGTTAAACATTTGAAAACTGTTGCTTCTTGGTTTCCTAAGAATCAGAGAGATTCGCAAGGCAAAGGAATTGTGCTTGTGCTTGGAAATGCGTTTACTCCAACAAATACTGAAAAATCTTGGAATCTTACTAATAGTGGTTTAATAAAGTTACGTAATCTTAAAGCTACTGTTATTCAACAACAAACAGATACATTTGTTAGGCGTTCTGAGAAATATGGTGATATGACTGGTATCGCTCAAGAAGTGTTACAAAGATTTGTGCCTGCAAAATGTGCATCAAATGCTATGAAAGAAGTATATGTAAAAAAGAATCTTGATTCAAACGCTTCTGTTACAGCATTTTTGCTTGCTCAGCTTCCTTCTCGTATAAGTAATGATGTGTATGGGTCATATGGATTTATTCCAGGTGAAGCAAACGATAAAGTGGCTATGAGTATTAATAATGCTGATGATGCTAAGCTGAAACAATTTGTAAAAAATCATGTTAAAGAACTTAATCAATGCCGCATAACTCCACAACAAGTCTTATCGGAACTTGGTGATAAGCATGAAAAATAATTTTCGCGCTTGGCTTGAAGGTAGGCATTATATTGTTGCAATCGTTGCAATTTTATTGTCCGTAGTCCTTCCCTCTTTAATGCTTGTTATATTCAGATCATTTGTAACGCAGTTGCCAGTTTATGTTGGTTATATTTGTTTGCCGGATTCTGCTAATGTGCATAATGCGGTAGGAGGTATAACGTTTCAATGTCAATCTGGTAGTAGTGTTGTTAATTTTGTTGTTCCTCTGTATGAAGTTATTGTAGTTGGGTTTATTGCCGCGGCATTCGTTTGTCTTGCTCCGATTATGGTATCGTGGGAACGTTTCGTGATGAAAAGGTTGCGAATATATGCATTGAGTGCTGCTTTATTGTGTTTGTTTGTTTCATTTGGCGCTTCAGTGTTGATTGTTCGTATAGTTGACTTGCAGCTATTTAGTACATTGCAGATGATTTTAGGTAATGCGTGGATTGATATTGTGCTCATAATGATTGGATTAGCCTGTTTTGGAAGGTTTTACGGTCTTGCATTTGGTGTCTTTTTAGTGGTGATGAATATTGCTACACAAGGTTTGCAAAGTAAAATTGGATTGATTTTGCGATGGTATCCTTCTGGAACTTTGCCTGTAATTCCTGGACAATCCATATTGTTATACGTCATTGTTGTGCTTACTGTAATTGCAGTTTGCCTATGGAGCGGCACGTGTGGACGTGGATTGCTTTATTTTGAACGTGCTTAAAAGACGTGTCTAATTATGTTTCAAAAGTCAACTCAATAGTGTTTAATAGAACGTATGTTCGATAATATTGTGATGTTTGTTTTAATGGTGGTTGCTGTCGTAATAACCGCCATTGTTGTGCTGGCTATTGTTAAGCACAACAATGGAACGCAAGGCTCTAATGGCGTAAGCCAACGCGAATTTAACGAATTGCGCTCGCAGTATGAACAAGCGCGCGCTCAAGCGCAGGAAAATGGCAATCAAGCTATACGGTATCGCACTCAAGCAGAGCAGCTTGCTGAGCGATTGAAATTTGTGGAGTCTGAGCTGCTAAAAGCGCAGCAAGCAGAACAATTGCGAGTGAATCGCGAAGAACAATTGCGTGCAGAGCGAGAAGAACGCGAACGATTAAATCGTGAAAAAACTTTGAAAGAGCAAGGTAAAGTCTTGGAAGCGCTTGCTCCAGTAAAAGACAATCTTGAAGCTCTGAAGAATAAAGTTTCGCAGATTGAAGAAGGACGCAAGCAAGAAATGGGTGTGCTGAGCACTCAGCTTAAAGGCTTAAGCGAGCAGCAAACAAGGCTTGACCGCGAAACTAGTTCGCTTTCTGCAGCATTGCGTAATAACAAGGTTCGCGGAGCTTGGGGTGAGGCTCAGCTAAAGAATATTGTGGAATCTGCAGGTTTGCTTGAGCACGTTGATTTTGATACGCAGGTTGTTGTAACTGGAGTAAATGGCGAACAGCAGAGGCCAGATATGGTTGTGCATCTGCCAGGAGGCAAAACAATTCCAGTTGATGCAAAAGTTCCATATGCGGATTATCAGCGTGCTTGCGAAATCCCAGATAACGCAAGTGACGAAGAATTAGCTAGAAGGAGCGAGCTTCTAAAAGCGCACGCTAAGGCTTTGCGAGAGCATGTTAGAGTATTAGGAGCTAAAGCGTATTGGCAGGCTTTTGAAACAGCACCAGACTTTGTAGTTGCATTTATTCCAAACGAAGCGTTGCTTCAGGCGGCTCTTGAAGCGGATCCAACGCTTATGGATGATGCCTTTGCGCAAAAAGTAGCACTCACTTCCCCAGTTACTTTGTGGGCTGTGCTTAAGTCTGTTGCGTACGCATGGCAGCAGCAAAGTCTTACAGATGATGCGAAAGAACTTTTCGATTTATCTAGAGAATTGTACGATCGCTTTGCGGTTCTTGGAGAAAATGCTTCAAAACTTGGCGTATCTTTGGCAAGAACAGTTGCAGCTTACAATAAGTTTGCTTCCTCGCTTGAGTCGCGAGTGTTGGTAACAGCGCGTAAACTTCAGAAGTTAGATCAAAGTAAAGTTATTGCTTCAATAGATCTTATAGATTCTGATAAAGCTGATGTTAAAGAGCTGAGCGCTCCGGAAGTATCAGTAGAAGATCGTTAAGCATAAAAACATTAAAGCATCAAAAATTGAACAACTCTAAATGCTAAGGAGTGCAAAATGACAGAATTACAAGAAGAGCGCGCGGAACTTAAGCGCATGCTTTGTGCGGATATGAGTGCGAAACCATTTAGTGAACTGTTTTCTGTTACATTTGCTCAGCGCGGCTCCAAGTTGGTTGGTGATGTTCTTTTTGATGCAATTGAGAAAGCTGGGTATTCGTTAGAACGCGATGTTGACGCAGTTGGAGCGTTAACTGCTGCTGCAGTGCCTATGGTTTTTGCGCTTATTCATGCTGCAGAACGTAAAGGAATTGCACTCGACGGCTTTGTTATGGATTTTGTTTTCCCTGCAACAAAAGGTCCGTCAGTTAAAGGCAAGCGAGTATTGTTACTTGACTCTTGGCTTTCTGAAAAATCGTATGTTCAAACTTCTTCGCTTGTGACTTTACGACACGGAAATGAATTAAGTCTTGATTTTGGCATTGTTAATCAGCAAGGCGCGCAAATTCTTGCTATAGTTGCATTAATTGGTGGTGTTGACGCCGACGAACAAGGCACAAGGCATCTTCAATTAGTAAATCCAATAAGTAAGGAGAGTACTAAAATGGCATTTGTTCAAGCTTTCGGTGAAGAAGAATTACGCGCAGATGCAGAACACGAAGATTGCTGCAACGATCATTGCTGTGGCGGTCATTGCGAGGTTAAATGCACGGGTGATTGTGCTCATGATGGTTGCACTGAGCCTTGCTGTGAAGATAATTGCTGCGGTGGCCATTGCAAAGTAGAGTGCACTGGCGATTGCAAGCATGACGGTTGCACTGAGCCGTGCTGCGAAGACAACTGCTGTGGCGGTCACTGCAAGTCAGACTGCACAGGAGATTGCGTAACAGACGGCTGCCAAGACTAGCTGCAAAGACTAGCTGCCAATACTAAGCAAAAGTATTAAACGGAGCAAAACTTATACATGCACGAACCGAATCCAATTACTTTGGCTGCAAAAGCTTCCGATGAGCCAGAATTCCGACCTATAGGAGTTGGCCCATGGGAAGAAGAACATCCAGGTGAGCCTCGTCCAGATAATCCAGAATCGCCAAATTACGATGCGCGGTTTAGCGCTGAATTACTAGACGAAGGCGACCAGCGTAACGTCTTAGATTGCTACCGGTACTGGAAAGTGGAAGACATAAAAGCGGATCTCGATTCTAAAGGCCGTCATGAGTTTGAAGTAGCTGTAGAAAATTGGACTCACGATTTCAACATAGGCTCTATGGTTCGCACTGCAAACGCGTTTACTGCGAAAAAAGTGTATATCGTAGGGCCTCATAAATGGAATCGCAAAGGCTCGTTAATGACTGAGCTTTACCAATACGTTGAGTGTTGCCCTACGATTGAAACTCTAGTGAATAATTGGCGCGAAGATATGCTTAAAGAAGCAGAAGAAGCGCATCAACTTTTGCTTAAAGCACAAGCAGATGGCAATAAAGAAGCCGAAAAAATCGCAAATATCAAGGAACAAGACGCTAAAAACGCTCGCGTTATAGCGCTCGATATTATTCCAGGCGCAGTTGCTATGGAAACCTACAAGTTCCCTAAACGTTGCCTTATGCTTTTTGGTGCGGAAGGTCCAGGTCTTTCTAAAAAAGCGCTAGAAATGGCGGATGACGTTGTTTACATTTCGCAATTTGGCTCTGTTCGCTCGCTAAACGCAGGAGCAGCCGCAGCTGTTTCCATGCACGCGTGGATTGCGCAACATGCAGCACCAAATTGCTGAATCTTAATAAGAGATTAATTAAAATTTCATCAGCAAGATCTCAACAAAAATATTAATTAAAACGCATTAGCCTGTACTCATAAACACTTACATTTTAGGTGTATTTTTTTTATTTGTGATATTGTTAATTTATGTTAGAATTTCAACATATTACAAAGCGTTTCGGCGCAAAAACAGCGCTTAACGACGTTTCTTTCGTCGCCGAAGACGGCAAAGTCACAGGCTTTTTAGGACCTAACGGCGCTGGTAAATCTACCACCATGCGTTGCGCGTTAAATCTTATTCATGCCAATAGTGGTACTTCTCTTATTGACGGAAAACCTTACGCAAAAATCGTATCCCCAATGACAGAAGTTGGCGCAGTTCTTGACGCAAAGTCTGCTCACAGGGGCCGTACGGCTTACAATCACCTGTATTCATTGGCTTTAACTCACGGAATATCAAAAAAGCGCGTTGACGAAGTGATTGATATTACTGGATTATCAAGTGTTAAAACCCGCAAAGCAGGATCTTTCTCGCTTGGTATGAGCCAGCGTCTTTCCATTGCGGCGGCTCTTTTAGCAGATCCGCACAATCTTATTTTGGACGAGCCAATTAACGGCTTAGATCCAGAAGGCGTTAAGTGGGTTCGTGAATTATGCAAGTATTACGCAAGCGAAGGCCGTGCAATACTTCTTAGCTCGCACTTAATGAGCGAAGTTGCGCTTACTGCAGATAACCTTGTGATTATTGCGCATGGCGAGATTTTGAAGCGCACAACGGTTCAAGATTTTGTTGACGCACATTCGCAGCACGCTGTGCGACTTGTAACTCCAGAAGGCGAAAAGCTAAAGCAAGTGCTTGCTCAAAATCATCCTGAGTGCAAGATTTTGCCAGATAATCGCACACCTCAAGACGTTCAAGAAGGCGAACTTTTTAGAATAACAGATTGCGAACTAAGTCAGATTGCGCGAGAAATTGCGGATAATCAAATTTTGGTATATCAGCTTAATTACGAGCACGCGTCACTTGAGGAAGCATATTTGGCTCTTACACACGGTCAAGAGCAGTATGTAACGAAGGCTGTTCCTAGCAGCGGCTCGAAGCCGAGTGAACAAAAGCCGAGTGAACAAAACGTAGAGCAATCTAATAATGAGGAGAGTGCAAAATGAGTGAGCAAGTAGCAAATCAACAAGTGCAATCTTCTGAGTTCAACGCACACCAATCCAACGCGTACAAAACAGGCCGCAGCATGAACGCTCAACACTTGCGCCTAACATTTATGCACACGCTTAAATCCGAGATTGTTAAGTTGCGCGGACTTGCATCCACCTGGTGGTGCATGGCATTAACAATTGTTTTGCCAGTAATCTTTAGCTTTATTATAGCGATTGTGCAAAAAGCAATGTCTAAAGTTGACATTAAGAATGGAGCAAATCAAGGCAAATCAAGCGCTGCAATTACTGTTGGGCCGAGCAATAAAAGTAGCCTTATTGCATCTCAAGATAGCATTTTCCACTTAGTTATTAGTTTTGCTTCTGTATCTTTGATTGTTCTAGCGATTTTTGCAGTGCTTGCTGTAACCGCGGAGCATTCTACAACTTCGATTCAGGCTTCTCTTACTGCTGTACCTAGAAGGGGTATGTTCTTTACGGCTAAATTTATTGCTGTTGCAATCTACGTTTTTGTAGTGCAACTTATTGCAATGGCAGTTTCGCTAGGCGCTGCAGAATTAGCCTTTATAGGAGACAACACTTCTGGATTATCTGGAAGCAACGCGTGGAAATTGCCTCTTACGCTGTTTCTTGGCTCTCCTGCAATTATGGTTGTTGTAGCAGCAATGGCGTACGGCTTTGGCATGATTTGCAAGTCAACTGCTGGCGGAATTATGTGCGTTATTGGAGCCGTGATGATTTTGCCTAGTGTTCTTAGCATTATTATGTTTGCAAGCAATTTCGCGAAGTGGAATTCAATACTTATACAGCTTTTGCCAGCCACAGCGGTGGAGAAATTCTTGGGCGGCTCCCCTAATTCGGGTGCACAGCTTCCACCAAACGCATATGTTTTTACATGGTGGCAATCAGGCTTGGTGGTTCTTGCTTGGGGCGTAGTCATGTATGCAATTGGCCACGTTGTGGAAAAGCATCGCGATATTTAGCGCGATATCTAAAATATTTAAATATTCTGCAAATAATATTTTGCAAAAACAATAAGGGCTTTATCTCGTAACTGACTACAAGATAAAGCCCTTTCCTGTGTTTACTTTTCTATTTTTCTATATTTAATCATGTGTTATGAATTCAGTCGTTCTTTACAGTTTCAGCAACGCGAGGCCACAAGGTTGTGCCCCAGTTGCTAATAGTACGCTGACGAACTAGTGGCAAATCAGAACGGTCATATACTGTGCGCCATGGTTCCCAAACCAAACCAGTCTTTTCAACCAACTTGATTCGTAGATTGCGTACATTTCCTTTGAACTGAATAGTGGTGTTGAAGTGAGCTGTACGATACTTACCATTGCCTTCCCAAGCGCGAGAACGCACGTAAGGAGTGCCGTCAATTTCGGTGCCGTACTCATCCCAGTAGATGTAGTAGCGAGCTACATAAGCTCCACGGTGGTCCAAAGTCAAGTAGCCATTGCGATAAGAAGAAACCTTCGTTTCAATATAATCGCTGTTGGATTGCAAAGTTGCTACTTCGTTATCCTTGACGAAGGAAGTGGTGTATGCAATTGGAACCGCTGGGCTAGAGGTGCTCAAATTTGCACCTTCCTGAATCAAAGCCTTAAGCGTATCGATATTGCCTGTAATAACTTTAGCTGCACCATTAGCGCTGCCACCAAGAATCACTGCAGTAACAGAAGTATTCTGGAGAATGCGATGGAATTCGGTGTTTGGCTTGATTTCTACGCCCTTAATTGCTGCTTCTACCGCAGCCTGGAAATCAGTGCTCTTGCTGGTGGTATCGAACTTTACGTACATTGAGCGACCATAAGCTACGTTTGACACGTAAACTGGTGGGCGCTTGTTGTCAACGCCACGGTTCTTCAAGCTGTCTGGCGTAGTGCAAGGAGCAAAGAAATCTGCTGGGCTATCTGGTGCATCAACGCTTACGGTGTAGTAAGTTTGCTTGAAGTTCACAATTTGAGTCTGCTTCTCACCCTTGTGTACTGCATCGAAATCAATCTTCAGCGGAACACCAATCTTGGCAAAATCAGCACCAAACTTAGCCTTGAGCTGGTTCATGCTTTGTGCGCTTGCAGAATCGTACTGCATGCGAGCTGCAACATGATGACTTGCTCCATATTGTGCATTCCACTTAGAAACTAAGCCGTTCACTGCGGAAGTTACAGAGCTCTTGGTTGGGCGCTGAACAGTTACAGCACTTTCGCCGCCGTGGAATCCCGGCAAATCAACGCTCAACGTTATTGGAGCGCGGTTTGCAGAAATCAGGCTTGGCATATTGTCCATCAAATTCTTATCAGCACGGAAAAGAGCACCTGGGTATACGCGATCATCGTTGGCGGAAGTAACCGACAAATTTGAAGTTGTATTGGTGATGTTCTTCTTCTGATGCTCAACAACAACGAATTCACCGTTCTTGTTGAAGCTGTCGCTGGAGAATTTGTTCTCAATGGTTTCGCCATGACGGGCGAGAATGTTTGTTTTATCGTATTGCAAATCCCACAAATAATTATTCAACGAGTCTTTCTTAGCTGCGCAAGATGTAGCTGGTTCAGAATCCTTAGCGGAAGGAGCGGCCATTGCTGGTGCTGCTAAGCATTGTGGAACAATAGTTGCGCCCGCGAGGAGCAACATTGCTGCATTACGGTAGAACTTTGTACTCTTCATATGTATCCTTATATTATGATATTTTCTGTTATTTTTTATGAGATACCGTAACTTATTTGCTTCTATGCATGGCATGCTTCGCTGCATTAGCTTAATATCTCATAGCATCTTATTATTACATGCTTTTTTATTTCTGGGATAGTGAAATAAAACAAATTTTTTTATTCTGCAAATAAACGTATGAAGAAGGTTGGAATGCCAACATTCTTTTATTGAATTATTTACATTTCATGGCGTGTTGACATGCATAGACCTTCGTTTTCACATATTTTATACTCGTTAATTTTATGAAAACTGTATGTGACAATAATTGTTATTTCGCTTATTGTCTCACTAATAAAATTTTTTTAATATTACACATAATTTTCCCTAGAAAATATGGATCGACAATCATGTTCTAAAATTGGGAAAATATTTCTACAGTAACGTGTGTAAATCTTTTATCAATATTGCTTTTTTCTTCTATAAGAAGGTCACGCATCACACATATAGTTGAGGTTATGCCTACATTCACACGCGAAGAAATTGAGCATTTGGGTGTTTTGTCCCAGATTGCTTTAAGCGACGAAGAAATCAGTCGCTTGCAAGGCGAATTAAACGTCATTGCAGAATCCATTAACAAAGTGCAGGAAGTTGCTGGCGAAGATGTGCCACCTACTGCAAATCCAGTACCTCTTGAAGCGTATTTGCGCCCAGACGAGCCTGCTACGCCATTGACTCAAGAAGAAGCGCTTTCTGGCGCTCCTAGAAGTGAGTCTGGCATGTTTGTAGCACCTCGAATTTTGGGGGAGGAATAAAACATGACTAATACTCAAGATTTAGTAAAGCTTTCTGCTGCCGATATGGCAAAGGCTGTAAAAGCTAAAGAAGTCTCTAGCCGCGAGCTTGTTGAAGCTCACTTGGCAGTAATCGAAGCAGCCGAGCCAGAAATCAAAGCATTCTTGCATGTTTCTGCAGATGTTGCACTTGAACAAGCAGATGCTTTTGATAAAAAGAACGCTAATGGCGAAGCCGAAGGCTTACCTGAGCTTGCAGGCGTTCCAATTGCCATTAAAGACATGATTGTTACTAAGGGCATTCCTACTACTGCAGCATCTAAGATTCTTGAAGGCTGGGTTCCACCTTACGATGCTACTGTTATTGAAAAGCTCAAGGCAGCTGGCATGCCAATTCTTGGCAAGACTAACCTAGATGAATTTGCTCAAGGTTCTTCTACCGAGCATTCCGCTTACCAAACCACTTGCAACCCTTGGGATACTGAGCGCGTTCCTGGCGGTTCTGGCGGCGGTTCTGCAGCTGCTGTTGCTGCATTCGAGACTCCTATTGCTTTGGGTACAGATACTGGCGGCTCTATTCGTCAGCCAGGCGCTTTAACTGGTACTGTTGGCGCAAAGCCAACTTACGGCGGAGTTAGCCGTTTTGGCGCAATCGCCATGGCAAGCTCGCTTGATCAGATTGGCCCTGTTTCTCGTACCGTTCTTGACTCTGCACTTTTGCAGGAAATCATTGGCGGCAACGATAAGCGCGATTCAACTTCGATTCCTGCTCCTGTTCCTCCAATGGCTCAGGCTGCGCGCGAGGGTGCTCGCCGTGATTTGAAGGGCGTAAAGGTTGGTCTTGTTAAAGAGCTTAGCGGAGAAGGCTTCCAGCCAGGCGTTGAAGCACGCTTTAATGAGGCTGTGCAATTGCTTAAGGATATGGGCGCAGAAGTAACAGAAGTCTCCTGCCCTCATTTCCCTTATTCTTTGGCTGCTTACTACATTATTATGCCTTCCGAAGTTAGCTCTAATTTGGCTCGCTACGATGGCATGCGCTACGGTTTGCGCGTAATGCCACCAGCAGACAAGCCTCAAACTGCTGCAAACATGATGGCTGCAACTCGCGAAGCTGGCTTTGGCGACGAAGTAAAGCGCCGTATTATTCTTGGCACTTACGCACTTTCCGCCGGCTACTACGATGCTTGGTATGGCTCTGCACAAAAGGTTCGTACGCTTATTATTCGCGACTTTGAAGAAGCGTTTAATAAGGTAGATGTTCTAGTCTCTCCAACAAGCCCTACAACGGCATTTAAGTTTGGCGAGAAGATGAACGATCCACTCTCCATGTACATGAACGATATTGCTACGATTCCTGCAAACATGGCTGGCGTTCCAGCTTTGAGCCTCCCAGCTGGCTTAAGCGACGATGGTTTGCCTGTTGGTATTCAGATTATTGCTCCGCAATGCCATGATGAAAAGATGTACAAGCCTGCAGCAGCGTTGGAAGCAGCGCTCGAAGAAAAGTGGAGTGGCCCAATCTGGAAGTCGCTTAAAGCTGGTTGGCTCGATTCATTGGCTAAGTAAAGTGAAATAAAGCTTAAGTAAGAAGGATTCTCATGGCTGAAAAACTTATGAAATACGCCGATGCTGTGGAGCAATTTGACCCAGTTTTCGGCTTGGAAACTCACGTTGAGCTTTGCACGCGCACAAAGCTGTTCTGCCCAGCGGAGGTATCTTTTGGTGGCGAGCCAAATACTCAGTTAACTCCTGTAAGCCTTGGTTTGCCAGGCTCTTTGCCAGTTGTAAACAAGACTGCAGTTGATTACGCTATTAAACTCGGTTTGGCATTGCATTGCGAAATCGCTGAGTGGAGCCAGTTCGCTCGTAAGAACTACTTCTACCCAGATATGCCTCGCGATTATCAGATTTCCCAGTATGATAAGCCTACTAATGGCAATGGTTACTTGGACGTTGAGCTGGAAGACGGCACCGTGTTCCGCGTGCCGATTGAACGTGCTCATATTGAGGATGATGCTGGTAAGAATACTCACGTTGGCGGCGCTGACGGTCGTATTGAAGGCGCAAATCATTCTTTGGTTGATTACAATCGTGCAGGCGTGCCTTTAATTGAGATTGTAACTAAGCCAATCGAAGGTGCGGGTAGCCGCGCTCCAGAAATTGCTGGTGCTTATATGCGTGCTATTCGCGATATTGTTCGCGCTCTTAACATTTCCCACGCTCGTATGGAGCAGGGCAATATGCGTGCTGACGTGAACGTTTCGCTTCGTCGCAAGTCGACTGATCCATTTGGTACGCGTTCCGAAACTAAGAATGTGAACACATTCCGCGGTATTGAAAAGACGCTGCAATATGAGATTCGTCGTCAGGCTGCTATTTTGAGCGAAGGTGGCGAGATTTTGCAGGAAACTCGTCACTGGGATGAAGCAACTCAGACTACTGCTGGCGGTCGTGTGAAGTCGGATGCTGACGATTATCGCTACTTCCCAGATCCTGATTTGGTTATGCTTCATATCACGAAAGAGCATATTGAGCGCATGAAGGCCGAGATGCCGGAAATGCCTCGCGAGCGCCGTAACCGTTTGCAAAGCGAATGGGGTATTAGCGATCTTGAAATGCGAGATATTCTTAACGCGGATGCTCTTGATTTGGTTGAAGAAACCGTTAAGGCTGGTGCAAGTGCTGCTGGTGCTAAGAAGTGGTGGCTTGGTGAGCTTGCTCGCGAAGCAAACACTCGTGGCGTGACTTTGGAAGAATTGCCTATTACTCCGCAAGATGTGGCTGAAGTTGAAAAGCTAATTGCAGATGGCAATCTTAACGATAAGCTCGCTAAGCAAACTGTTGCATGCGTTTTGGCTGGCGAGGGTAAGCCTGATGAAGTTGTTAAGAAGCACGGATTCAAGGTTATGAACGACGACGGCGCTTTGGAAGCTGCTGTTGACGCTGCTCTTGCTGCTGATCCTGAAGTTGCAGAAAAGCTTAAGGCTGGAAATATGAAGCCGATGGGCGCAATTATTGGCGCTGTTATGCGTGCGACTAAAGGTCAGGCTGATGCTAAGGCTGTTACTAAGATCGTGATGGCAAAGATTAAAGGCTGATTTAAATTTTAGTTAGATTAAAATTTAGCTAGAAAAGAATAGTTTATAGATGCACTTTTTGCATTTTATGCTTTGCGTTTTAACCTTGTGTTTTATAGCATTGTGTAGAGTGCAAAAAGTGTAATCTTATATTGTAGTTGCTTACGCATTTGTATTTTGCTTATGCTTTTTGTAGAACTTTTTGTAACGCAAGGTCAATTAGGTACAGGAAACAGGTGAATATGCAGGAAGTCAATGCTGACTCTACAAACTCTCGAGAGTTACCAGAAAGTATTGTAATTCCGTCAATACGCGGCGAGATGGCTCGTCTTAGGCAAGCAACCATCGAAGATTTAGCGAGGATGGATTCATTACATGCTTTTGATGGTGCGGCTGTTATAACTGGCAAGGATTCACAATCTGAACGTGCTATGGTTCATGCGTGGGTTGAGCGTTCTGTGCAGTGGTCTTTGGGCAATAATGATAAAAGTATGTCTGATTATGCTGGGGTTGTTGGAGATGCTCAATCACGCCCAACAATCGCATGGTCAATTGTGCCAGATCTTATTGATGACGCTAAAAATACCAATGGCGATATTATTGGAATGATTTTTTTGATCGACATTGATGGTTGGTCTAAATCCGCTAGAATTCAGGTGATTCTAGGACGCGATTATAGGGGTCGTGGGTATTCTAGAGATGCAATGCCTAGAGTTATGACGTATGGTTTTGCTCCAGACACAGTTGGTTTAGCATTGCATAGGATTTGGGTTGGTGTTCCAGCAGCGAATACGCGTTCTCTTTCTGTTTATCAGTCTCTTGGTTTTGTAAAAACTGGAACAGCTAGAGATGCTTTGTGGGATTCACAAAATCAAAAATATCAAGATTTTGTTGTTATGGACACTCTCGTAGATGAATATGATGCCATTCGTTCTTTAGACGCTTTTGGTCTGCACGTTATTGAAGATAATCCTGGTGTTTGTGAAGCGCTAAGTGCGCATGAGCATTCAATTGCAATACCTGTTAGCAAAGATAATTCCGACGAATCGTGGCCGTATAATGCGGCTACAGTCAAAGAAGATTCTTCTAAACGCGCATGGTGGCGTATTATAGGACGCGGTCGTAAGCGTAACACTAATGGCAATAATGCGGAAGGGAAGCGATGAGCGCTGAAGATCTCGACAATTACGAAACTGACGCCGAGCTTGCGTTGTACAAGGAGTATCGTGACGTTATTAAGCTTTTTACGTATGTTGTAGAAACTGAGCGACGATTCTATTTGGCAAACAAGGTGGATTTTAACGTGCGTTCTGCAGGTCAAGATGTGTATTTTGACGTGCAATTAACAGACGCTTGGGTGTGGGACGTTTACCGCCCTTCGCGGTTTGTGAAAAACGTTCGTATTGTTACGTTTAAAGACGTAAATGTGGAAGAAGTGCAGAAAACAGATATCGATATTCCAGAATCTATCGCATGATAAGAGTATGCTAGTAAAGCTTATGTTTAGATTTTAATATAGATACGTGCTTGCAATTTTGCGATTTTGACTTTATAAAGCGTCTTTTAGGTATGGAGGAAAATTGACTGATACACAATCCCAGAAACAATCTGTAGTGATTATTGGTGGCGGTCCGGCAGGGTTGACGGCTGCATGGGAGCTTGTAAAAGATGGCGGAGCTAGCCGCTACGATGTAACTGTTCTTGAAGCATCTAAAGAGTTTGGCGGAATTTCTCGCACTGTAAAATACAACGGAAACCGCATGGATATTGGCGGTCACCGATTCTTCTCTAAAGATGATCGAATTATGCAATGGTGGCGAGATATGCTGCCACTTCAAGGCGCTCCTTCTTACGACGACAAAAAACTTGGCAGACACCACGATTTAGAGAATGGCGGCCCAGACCCAGAAGTCGAAGATGAGGTTATGCTTAAGCGTCATCGCGTTTCTAGAATCTTCTGGAATCATCATTTCTTCGACTACCCTATCTCTCTTTCTGCGTCTACTTTGCGCTCTATGGGCTTTGTTCTTACTATGAAGGTTGGTTTTAGCTACCTTTGGTCTATGATTCACAAGTTGCCAGAAACAAACCTCGAAAACTTCTACATTAATCGCTTTGGCAAAAAGCTGTATTCTATGTTCTTTGAGGGCTATACCGAGAAGCTTTGGGGAAGGCATCCAAGTCAGATTTCTGCAGATTGGGGTGCTCAGCGAGTTAAGGGTTTGAGCATTGTTGAAGTTTTAAAGAATGCTTTCTCTAAGCTTATGCCGAAAAAGAAGGCAAATCAGGAAGTTGAAACTTCACTGATTGAAGAATTCTGGTATCCTAAGCTTGGTCCTGGTCAGCTTTGGGAGACTGTTGAACGTCGTTGCCGTGAAAATGGCGCTACTGTTTTAACAGATGCAAAAGTTGTTGCTATTAAACAGTGCGACGGTAAAATTTCTAGTGTTGTCGTTGAAAATCAAGATGGTTTGCAGCAAGAACTTCATGCGGATCAGTTTATTTCTTCTATGCCAATAAAAGATTTGGTTGCAGCTATTGAGCATGGCGCCGAAGGAAATGAGTCTGTGCAGGTTCCAGCCGAATTACAACGAGTTGCTAAAGGCTTGCCTTACCGTGATTTCGTAACCGTTGGACTTCTTGTTAAGCGTATGCGTTTGCGTAATACGACTGATATTCCAACGTTAGGTAACCCTCCTATTGTGCCTGATTGCTGGATTTATGTGCAGGATCCAGGATACAAAGTTGGTCGTTTGCAAATCTTTAACAACTGGAGCCCATATCTCGTTAAGGATGTTGACAACACTGTGTGGATTGGTCTTGAATACTTCTGCAATGAGGGCGATGATTTTTGGAATATGAGCGACGAAGAGGCTCGTAAATCTGCGATTGATGAGCTTACTCGTATGCAGGTTATTGATGGCGAAGATGATGTTTTGGATGCGCATCGTGAGCGTGTTCCAAAGGCTTATCCAGCTTACTTCGATACTTATGCTCAGATGCCTGAGCTTGTTAAGTATTTGGATGGTTTTGGTAACTTGTATTGTGTTGGTAGAAATGGTCAGCATCGTTACAATAATCAGGATCATTCTATGGCTACTGCTATTGAAGCCGTGTCTAATATTAACAGTGGAAAACAGTCTAAAGATAATGTTTGGTCTGTTAATACAGAAAAGTCATATCACGAAAAGAAGTAGCGTTTTTTCTTTTTGCCACGCCGTGTTGTTGTGAGTCGCATGAGTGTAGTAGCATACATTTATCAGCGATTAAGTCACATTGTTATGTGCTTATCGTTGTATTCACAACGGATTTTTCCGAAATCTTCCATGTAAAGCTCCAAGTAGTTTGTTTCTTGGGGTTAGGGAAAGGTATAACTGTGGCAACAAGCCAAAATCTTGATGATATGAAGCTTTCTGAGCTTAAGGATCTTGCGAAGCAAATGGGCCTGCGCGGTACGTCTACAATGCGTAAGCCGGATTTGATTGCTACGCTTACCGCTGCGCGCAATGGTGGGGATGCGCCAGCAGGAGTTAGCGTACATGTTCCTAAAAGCATTGTTAGGGATAGTCGTTCGTCGCTTAATGATGAGGATGAGTCTAAATACGATTCATCTTCATCTTTTAGGTCGCGTCGCAATTTTGATGATGATAGTGGTGAGTCTGCTCGTAAATCTGCTGATGAGGATTTGTTAGAAAATCTCGGCTTGCCTGATTCTGTTGAATCTTCTGATTCTGATGATTCTGTTGATTCAAATAGAAGCGGTAAGTCTAGGCGTCGTCGTGAGTTTACGCGTGATAATCAATCTCAGCGTCGTCGTCAGTCTGATTTTAAAGATAATTATCGCGGAAATAACTCGGATGATGCAGATGATGCGGAAGATGATTTAGATCAGATTCTTGCTACTTTGCCAAGTGAAAAGTCTTCTGATTCTAATGCAAATCGTGATTCTGAATCTCGCAGGCAACGCGGAGCTTCGCGTTCTAATGGCGATGACGATTATGATACGCATTCAGATAGGAATGACAGGTATCAACGCCGTATGCGTGGTCGTGGACGCGATAGAGATGATTACGATTCCCGCTCGGATCGCTCTGATCATTTAGAGCGTGAAGATCGACCTACGAGGAATGATCGTTCTGATCGCAATGATATTCGTGAAGACCACGAGTCTCGTGAATCAGCTTCTCGTAGAGAGGAACCAAAAGAAGAGCTTGTTCCAGTTGCTGGTATTGTAGATGTGCTTGAATCTTATGCGTTTGTGCGCACTTCTGGATATTTGCCTGGTCCAAATGATGTTTACGTTTCTATGAGCCAAATCAAAAAGTATGGTTTGCGCAAGGGAGATGCGGTTCAAGGTTCTATTCGTGCTCCTCGCGAAGGTGATCGTAGGAATCAGCGCCAAAAATTTGTTCCTTTGCAAAGCGTTGACAGCATTAATGGCATGAGCGTAGAAGATGCTCAGAATCGTCCACAATTCGCTAAGCTCACGCCTTTGTATCCGCAAGAGCGCTTAAAGCAGGAGACTACGCCAAATCGTATGCTTGGCAGAATCATTGATCTTGTGGCTCCTATTGGTAAGGGTCAGCGTGGTTTGATTGTTTCGCCTCCTAAGGCTGGTAAAACAATCACTTTGCAAAATATTGCGAACGCGATTGCTGTTAATAATCCAGAAGTGCATTTGATGGTTGTTCTTGTAGACGAGCGTCCAGAAGAAGTTACCGACATGGAGCGCACTGTTCAGGGTGAGGTTATTTCTTCTACATTTGACCGTCCAGCATCAGACCACACTACTGTTGCGGAGCTTGCGATTGAGCGTGCTAAGAGGCTTGTAGAGCTTGGCCAAGATGTTGTTGTTCTTCTTGATTCTATGACTCGTCTTGCTCGTGCATACAATATTGCTGCTCCTGCATCTGGTCGTATTCTTTCTGGTGGCGTGGATGCTCAGGCGCTTTACCCTCCTAAGAAGTTCTTTGGTGCCGCGCGAAACATTGAAAATGGCGGTTCTTTGACTATTATTTCTTCCGCTTTGGTGGAAACTGGTTCAAAGATGGATGAAGTTATTTTCGAAGAGTTTAAGGGCACTGGAAACATGGAGCTTCGCTTGAGTCGCGATTTGGCAGATAAGCGCTTGTTCCCAGCAGTGGATATTAATTCTTCTGGCACGCGCCGCGAAGAGTTGATTACTCCTGCTCAAGAATTGCCTATTATTTATCGCTTAAGGCGACTATTTGGCGGACTTGAGCCAGAGCAGGCTTATCAGACTTTGGTGCCACGCTTAAAGAAAACTGCGTCGAATCGCGATTTTCTCGCGGCGATTGTGCAGCAAGCGAATAACTCTACAAATGGCGGGTCGCCAGCAACCGCTGCTTAAGTAGGTTATGTTCGTGTAATTTTATAAATATAACTT
Source organism: Gardnerella sp. DNF00476 (assembly GCF_049262735.1). Classification (NCBI taxonomy): domain Bacteria; kingdom Bacillati; phylum Actinomycetota; class Actinomycetes; order Bifidobacteriales; family Bifidobacteriaceae; genus Gardnerella; species Gardnerella sp. DNF00476. The sequence goes on along the minus strand of NZ_CP058401.1, from coordinate 647,795 downwards.
TAAAAAATACACTTTAATTACCCCTTGGTTTGATTAATCGAGGGGTAATTTTTATTGTTTATTTTTTAATACTGTTTTTATTACAAACTCATTTTGTTTTTTAAAATAAAAAAATATACGTTTATATATAATTATTTTCCTATAAAATACACTATTCTTGGTAATTTTTACTATTGATAATGCGTATGCAAATAATAAAAATTAAATAATTATAATTACTTGTCAAAAGTTTATTCCTATAAACATTTGATATTTAATGTGAAAAACCGTGATTTTTTATATAATTTTGTTCTTTTTCGTTAAAAAATACGATACGATTGAAGAGACTGCAGGGTAGCGCAATCTGAAATCTACAACAGTATTCAGGAAGATGCGCTGTATGAGGATGGAGGTCGTATGACAGGAAACTCTCATAAGATTGAAAATAATATTCCTTCTGGCTTGAACGCTAATGTGAGCACAGTTGCTCCTATAGATTCTACAGATGCGATTATTGTAGATATTCTTGAACATGATGGTCGTGCAACATTAACCAGACTAGCTAAAGCATCTGGATTATCGGTTTCTGCCGTACAATCTAGAGTACAAAAGCTTGAGCGCAGAGGAATTATCACTGGTTACCGTGCGTTGATTGACTATGAGCGCAGAGGCTTGCCAGTAAGCGCATTTGTTGCTGTAACACCTCTTGACTTTGAGCAAGAAGCATCTGTTCCAGCCAAGTTGAAAGATATTGAAGGTATTGAAGCCTGCTATTCTATCACTGGAAGCCCAAGTTTCATGCTCGTAGTTCGTGTTGCTACACCTAGCAAGCTAGAAGAGCTAATTAACACGATTCATAGGATTGTGCCAGTTAGCACAGAAACAACTATGGTTTTGCAGACTTATTTCGACTAGAAGTAATATGTGTGAATTTCCTAAAGAATCGGTTGGCGCGCGTAAGCATCAGATTGAACCGAGTTGCAATGATTGTAACGATTCAATAAGCGAGATTTTTGCGTTGCGTCAATCGATTGACAATATTGACAATGCAGTTGTTTCACTTCTTGCAGAGCGTTTTAAAGTTACGGAAAAAGTCGGAGAAATAAAAGCTCGCGCAAATCTTGCTGCGGAAGATAAATCTAGAGAAAATCGCCAAGCAAATCGACTTAAAAAAATTGCTGAAGAATCTGGATTAAAAGAAGAAATCGCGCTCGAATATTTACATTTTGTTGTAGCTGCCGCAAAAAAGCGCCATCAAGAAATAAAAGATAGCCAGAAATAGTTAAAAATAGCTACAAATTTAATCAAAAATCTAGTCAAATTTAGTAAAAAATCTAGCAAAATCTAAAAAAATATGCGCGCTTAGAGTCATAATAAAAATATGACTATTGCAACCGTTGAACGTTACGCGCAAATGCTTGATGCCGCCAGTAAAGGTGGATACGCCTACCCTGCAATTAATGTTACTAGCACGCAGACTTTAAATGCTGCACTACAAGGATTTGCAGAAGCGCAAAGCGACGGAATTATTCAAGTATCCGTTGGGGGGGCCGCGTATTTTTCGGGACAGTGCGTAAATAATCGCGTTGTCGGTTCGCTAGCGTTTGCTCAATTCGCGCATCAAGTAGCAGCGCAATATCCAAATATTACCGTTGCCTTACATACAGATCATTGTGCAGAAAGCTATTTAGATGATTGGATTAAGCCACTTTTAGCCTATGAGGCAGATCAAATTGCGCACGGCAAAGAGCCGATTTTCCAGTCGCATATGTGGGACGGATCCACAGTTAAGCTTGAACACAATTTAGACGTTGCGGAAGAATTGCTTGAGGCGTCGGCGAAGGCTCATACGGTGTTAGAGATTGAAATTGGGGCCGTGGGAGGCGAAGAAGACGGTCATAGAGCAGACATTGATGAAAAACTATACTCAACGCCGCAGGACGCTATGCGAGTAGTTGAACGATTAGGTTTGGCAGAGAGCGGAAGATATATGGCTGCTTTTACGTTCGGCAATGTGCATGGTGCATACAAGCCTGGTGTTGTTAAGCTGCGACCACAGTTGCTAGACAACATTCAAAGCGCTGTATACAACAAGTACAAGCTTGATTTATGTAATCGCAAGTTTGGTGTGCCAACAAAACCATTCTTATTGGTATTCCATGGAGGTTCTGGATCTACTCCCGAAGAAATTGCGCAAGCTGTAAGCTACGGCGTAGTAAAAATGAACATCGATACAGACACGCAATATGCGTTTACTCGAGCAATAGCAGATCACATGTTCCACAACTACGACTCAGTTCTTAAAATCGACGGAGAAGTTGGAGCCAAAAAACTCTACGACCCAAGGTCTTGGGGCAAAGAGGCAGAAAAAGCAATGGCTCAGCGTGTTGTTGAAGCCTGTGTACAGCTTGGCTCTGCCGGTAAAGCCTTATAAGTTCATCAAGTTGCAAATTAAATTCGGTATTGGCTTTGCGCTAGTCTTAACACGTAGGAATTGTGTTTATTTGGGCAACGTTAGCCCAAAAATGGAGGTTCAGCATGCCTGGAATTGTGCTTATTGGCGCTCAATGGGGTGACGAGGGTAAAGGCAAAGCGACTGATTTAATTGGTTCTAAGGTAGATATTGTCGCAAGATTTAATGGCGGTAATAACGCTGGACATACTGTTGTTGTGGGAAACGAGTCTTACGCTTTGCATTTACTTCCTAGCGGTATAATCAGCCCTAATGTAACTCCTGTTATTGGTAATGGTGTTGTTGTAGACCCAGAAGTTCTGTTTGAGGAGATTGACGCACTTGAATCTAGAGGTGTTGATTGCTCTCGTTTGAAAGTGAGCGAGTCTGCGCATGTGATTACACCTTATCATCGCGTAATTGACAAGGTTACGGAGAGGTTCCTTGGCAAGCACAAGATTGGTACAACAGGTCGCGGAATTGGCCCGACTTATGCAGATAAGATTAATCGCGTTGGTATTCGTGTGCATGATTTATTTAATGCAGAGCATTTGAGGGATAAGGTTGAAGCTAGCTTGCATCAAAAGAATCAGATGTTAGTTAAACTTTACAACCAGCATCCAATAGATATTGATGATGTTACAGCACAGCTTGTGGAGCTTGGAAAGCGTTTGAAGCCTTATGTTGCAGATACTTCGCTTATACTGAATCAGGCTATAGAAAATGGCAAAACCGTGCTTTTTGAAGGCGGTCAGGCAACCATGCTGGATGTCGATCATGGAACTTACCCATTTGTAACATCCTCAAATCCTACTGCAGGAGGTGCTTGCACGGGAACTGGCGTTGGTCCAACTCGTATTACGCGAGTAATTGGAGTTGCTAAAGCCTATATCACTCGTGTTGGTGAAGGTCCATTCCCTACGGAACTTTTGGATGAAAGTGGCGATTGGCTGCGTGAGCAGGGTCACGAATATGGCGTAACTACTGGTCGCCCTCGCCGATGCGGATGGTTTGATTCCGTTGTAAGCCGCTATGCTACTCGCGTAAATGGCTTAACTGATATTGTCCTTACTAAGTTAGATGTTTTGACTGGCTTAAAAGAAATTCCAGTTTGCGTAGCTTACGATGTAACTTTGTCTGACGGAAGCGTTGAGAGAATGAACGAAATGCCAGTAGATCAGTCTCTGTTTGCTAGCGCTAAGCCAGTTTACGAGATGCTTCCAGGATGGAGTGAGGATATTTCGCAAATTCACAAGTTTGAAGAATTGCCAGCAAATACTCAAAGCTACGTAAAGCGCTTAGAAGAACTTTCCAAGTGCCGTATTTCGGCAATTGGTACTGGTCCTCAGCGCGACCACATTATTAGCGTTCATTCGTTGATTGATTAGTGACTATTTGAATAGCTATTTAAGGCTATTTAAGGCGGCTAAAAACTATGAGTATTCCAAGCAGTAATTGCCACGACTTGCCTAAAAAGCATAAGCATAAATCACTTGGTGCAAAAACATATTTTGTTGTGTTTATTGGCGGATTGCTTGGCGCTTTTGTGCGTAGTGAAATAAGTGGTTTTACGCACGGCATGCATTGGGACTCGGGATATTCTATGCTTTTTAGCCGCTTTACTTTTGCAACTCTTTTGTCGAACGTTTTAGCATGTTTTATTCTTGCTTTAGTAAGTTCACTTGTTGTAAGTGGGAAGAGCTGCAAGAACAAAGACTTAATAAAATACGGTTTTTGCACAGGATTTTGCGGCGGACTTTCAACAATGTCTACTTTTGCTTTTGAGGGCGCGCATTCCGCATTTACTGCAATGAACATTGTAGAAGTAATTGCCATTATGGCGTTGTCTATGGTTCTTGGCGTTTTAGCAGTGCTTGTTGGGAGTCTAATTGGAGATAAAATTTTTGCTTTTAAAGGCAATGGCAGCGTAAAAAATGCTGGTGATGCAAACGTCATCAATAAAATAGACGCTAACAGGGGCGGTGCAAAATGATGTCTTACGCATATGTTCTTTTTTGGCTGCCTGTTGTTTTCGCTGGACTTGGCGCCGTTCTTCGTTGTGCAATATCTGACGCAATCGGGCGCGTTTATAACCATGATTTTCCAATCGCGACTTTGCTAATCAACGCTTTTGCGTCTTTTATAATGGGCTTAGTTGTATTTTTAAGTTCTTCGATTATATACGATTTAACTTTTGCTTCGACTATTATTTACACGTGCGCATTGGGATTTTTAGGCGGATTTTCAACGTTTTCAACCGCAATCTTAGAAGTCGTAAGCCTGTTTAAGCTAAAGAAAATCAAGCTTGGACTATGGCTTTTTATTAGCGAACTAATAGTGCCATTTTTGTGCGCATTTATTGCATACGCTGGACCGTCATTTGTAATATTTATGCTTCTAAAGTCTTAAGTTTTGAATTTTATTAATTGACGTATTTTATTAATTTATATTTATTGTGTTATTAAAAATGTTAAAATGCTTGATGTATTTGTTTGCGATTTGATTTAAGAATAGGTTTATTGTGACTTTAAAGAACGTAGGCGGTTTTATACGCGATTTTTTGCGCGACTTTTCTGATCGCGTTCTTAAAACGCTTAAGCATCTTAGATGGAAGATGGTTCTTGCTGGCGTAGTTGTTGGTCTTGTTTCTGGTGCGCTTGTAGCAACTTATAGACTTGGGATTGAGTACGGAACCGATTTTGCGCGATGGATGTATGCGCAAATATTGCAAAACATGCTTTGGATTGTGCCTTGCGTGGTTTTTGCAATTGCTGCTGGGCTTTTTATTGGCTGGATGAGTCGCAAAGAAAGTATGGCGTCTGGAAGCGGCATTCCACAAGTTGTTGGATACGTTCAACGCGGTCTAAAAATGTGTTGGAACACTATTTTGCCTGTTCGATTTGTAGGCGGATTGTTGGGTTCGCTATTTGGCTTGTCTCTTGGGCGCGAAGGCCCTTCGATTCAAATCGGAGCTTGCGGCGCGCAAATGATGTCTCGCATCTTCAGAAAAGGCAATAAAAACGATACGCAAGAGCATTATGTTGTAACCGCTGGAGCGGCAGCTGGCTTATCTGCAGCGTTTAGCGCTCCACTTTCTGGGCTTATGTTTGCTATGGAAGAAGTTCAACACGGATTGTCTTCTACAGTTCTTATGGGAGCTGCTGCTGCATCTATTTGCGCGGACTTTGTGTCTCAAACATGCTTTGGACTTCGACCTGTTTTAGACTTTGGAAGAATTCCAGACTTACCAATGACACTTCATTTTTGGCTGATTCCACTTGGCATTTTTGCAGGGCTTATTGGCTCTTTAATGAACAGATCCTTGCTTGGATTACAAACGCTGTATAAGTATTTGCCAAAGTGGGCTCCCGTATCGGTAGCATGCTTAATCGCGATTCCTGTTGGCTTATATTTGCCAGATGTTCTTGGAGGAGGATCGAATCTTGTTAAGCTCTCTGAATATGGAAAAGCAAGCATAGCGCTTCTGTGCATCCTGTTTGTTGCAAAAATGCTATTTACTTCTACAAGTTTTGGATGCGGAGCGCCTGGCGGAATTTTTATGCCAATTCTTGCTGTCGGCGCACTTGCAGGCGGCGTTGCTTCTCGCGCAATAATAAGCATTCCGATTCTTGGCATTGACGCAAAGCTAATGCCAATTTTTACAGTGTGTGTTATGGCTGGCACGCTTTCGGCTTCTGTAAAAGCTCCGCTCACTTCGATTTTGCTAACTGTAGAAATGTCGGGAACAATGATTCACACTCTTCCAGTTGCTGCATCTGCTTTTATTGCGCTTCTTGTATCCGATATTTTGCACACTAAGCCAATCTATGGCGAACTTCTGGAAAGATATATGGCTTCTAATCCAAAACTTGTGCGTTAATACAACAAAAACAGCAATGTGGATAACTTTTTGGCGGAATTGCAACGTTTATTGATCCTTTAACCACATTGTTTAAATAGTATTGCCTAATGGTTTAGTATGCGATTCAATAGCCACATGGACAATATGACTATTGATAATTACGATGCTCCTTCTTGCGTTCCGCGCATTATAGAAACGTACCCGCCTCAGGCGAGTGCGATAAAAAGTATGCGCAAAAGTACATCTGATAGTAATAAGTTGGAAGATTCGACTGTTATCGCATCTTTGAATCATGCGAATCATGTGGATAATGCAGATTACGCAAATCATGTAGATTACGCGACTGGTGTATCTTCTACTTCAGTTCATAGCGATTTTGATGCATTAGATAATCATAGTGTTCAAAAAAATATTGGTAGCTTGAACTATTCGCTAAAGCCTTTTCCAAAAAATGTTGTAATCGGTTCATCGGCAAATGATGGAGTTGGTTTAAGCACTACTCTTGCTCTTCTGGCAAGTCATATATCTAGTAAAAAATATGTTGTTGCACTAATCGACGCAGATATTTCTAACGGCGGATTAGATGTTTTGTTGGGATTGGAGCAGGACGAGGGTAGAAGATTGCAAGAGGTTCAAGCTCCTTTAGGACGATTAGACGGATATGTATTGCGTTGTGAACTTCTGCACTGGAATAACGTTGATATTTTGGCTTACGCTCCTTGGAAAAGTGAAGAGCCTAAACCATGGGTTATTGAAGCTGCTATTAGAGGTCTTTCCAACGCTTGTGATGTAGTAATTGTTGATATTGGATCTGGTTTTTCAGCAAGAAGGCTTTTAAAGAATCTTCCAACTTTAGCGCAAGTTCCAACCATATTTGCTGCAGAGCTTAGTGTTCTTGGTCTTGCCAGATTGCGCGCATATTGGCGAAGCCTAGAATCTGACCATAAAGATTACTCTAGAAAACAAACTTCTATTGTCGCAGGATTAAATCCGCGTGGTCTTTCTAAAAGGTTTTGCCCTGTAAATGTTAATGAAGCTTGTGATTATTTGCTTTGCGATGTAGAAGGCCCAATTGGTCACGATCCTAAAATGTACGAAGACATAATATCTGGTTACGGTATAAGAGATATTCCAAAATCCGCCAAAATTCCAATAGAAAAAATAACAACATGGTTGCTTGGAGATTCCTCTAATTCCTCTTTGAAAATATCTGGAAAACAATCTGAACAACAATATAAACAATCAAATTCACAATCATATGAATCTGAAAGATTCTCAAAAATATCAAGGGGTAAGCATGGTTTTAGAAGATATTGATTTTGGCATTCTGCAAGAGCTTGCGGATAACCCTCAAACAACAGATATTGTTGTTACAGACACAGGTCGCGTTTGGGTAGATAAAGGTTTTGGGTTGCAAGAGTACAATCCAAGAATTCCATTTGATAATCCTATGATTTTGCGAGAATATGCAGTTTGGCTTTGTGCACAATTAGGCAAAAGATTAGATGATTCATGCCCAATCGCAGATGCTTCTAGCCCAGTAGGAGTGCGAGTACACGCTCTTATTGCTCCAATAGTTTTAAGTGGTGCTGCTATTTCGATTCGTTTTCCCGCTTTAAAACGCTATTGCTTAACAGAGTTAAGTAGTAGAGGAATGTTTCCTATTGAATTATCTAGAATACTTTATTTATTGGTAACTCAACGTGCGAATATTTTGATTACGGGAAGCACTGGCTCTGGTAAAACAACGTTAATGAAGTCTCTTTTAGCTTCTTGTGATGAAAAAGACAGAATAGTGACTGTTGAAGAAACAAGAGAATTAGGTTCATTATCTAAGGATCATGTGTCTTTAGCTACAAGAGAAGCAAACGTTGAAGGAGTAGGCAGCGTTGGCTTGTCGGATCTTGTAAAGGCAACTTTGAGGATGAGACCAGACAGAATTATTTTAGGTGAGTGCAGAGGTCAAGAAATAGCTGATTTATTACGCGTTTTTACATGTGGTCATAAAGGTGGAATGACAACTTTGCATGCTGATAAAGTCCAAAAGGTGCCAGCCAGATTAATGTCTTTAGGGCTTCTTGCAGGACTGGAACCTTCTTCACTATGTGCTCTTGCCGCTGATGCTTTTGATGTTGTTATACATGTAGAAAGAGTAAATGGTATGCGAATTGTAAAAGAACTTGGAGTATTGCGTTCTACGGATTCTGGCGCGTTAGAAGGTGTGCCAATTTTAAGATTGAAAAATTGCGTTAATTCTAATGATAGTAATTTTTCTGCTCAGATAGAGGAAACGTCTGCTTGGAAAAATTTTGCTGTTAAATGGCATTTACCGTTGAATACAGGGTTGTTTCTGTAATTGATACCGACAGTAAAGGATTTTTTGAAAATGGGTATTGAAGAATCACTAGCTGCTCTTGTGTCTTCTTTGCGTTCTGGTGCTTCTTTTGAATCGATTATAAGAGGAGACAGCAATAATGAGAATCGCAATGGACTTATTGAAGAGACCGATAATGGCAATAACAATTACAACAGCAATAACAGCGAAAGCTATTTCCAAGTTATAAACGTTGAATCGGTGTTTAAATGGATTGATTCTCGCTGTTCTAATAGGATTAAAAATCTTAGCGCTCGCCAAAGAAGTAAAGTTAGAAAAGACATGCGCAAGGTTGCACAATCGCTTATGTCTGTATACGAATTGAGCAGTTCTATAGGATGCTCTATGACTGATTGCGTTCAAGCTGTTTCTGACTCTTATCATGCCAATAAGAGGGTTAATGATTTAAGCTCAGAAGTTTTTGCGATGCCTAAAGCAACTATTAGATTGCTAACTGCTCTACCATTTTTGGCTCTTCTTACTGGACAATTGTTGGGTGTAAATCCAATATTGATGATTTTTACAAGTTCTAGAGGATACGCACTCTTAGGTATTGGCTTATTGTTTTATGTAATCGGTCTTTTATGGGTTACATGGATCATGAAGTCATCTAAAAAAGCAATGCTGAGTGCTGTTTCTAATGTCGATTGATGAACTAATGGTTATTAAGGATCGTGGAAAATGTTTAAGGCAATTATCGTCTGGATTATTTTAGTAGCTTATATAGTTACGTTATGCAAATTTTTTACTAGACAGATGATTCTTAATCCGTGCTATGAGCGCGCCTACAAGCCTGCGGTTTCTATGAGAAGCAATTACGATTTTAGGTGTAACAAAGTTGAAGATATAGATCCAATTTTGGGTTTGCAAATGATGATAGTTGCTTTAAAAAGTGGAGTCGCAATTACCAGAGCGCTTGACGCTGTTGGGTCATCTATTCCTGGAGGAAAAGGGATTTGGCTAAGGAATGTTTCTAAAGCACTACTTTCTGGAGATACTTGGATAGAAGCTTGGAGTGCTCCTTATGTGTGCTTCGATAAAAAAGATAAAAATCCATCTGCATCTTTTGTGTTAAGTATGTGGCTTAGACAGTCACTTAGAGAGTCATGGAGTTGTGGAAGTTCTCCAGTTCCTGTACTCATAGCGATTTTACAAAATTATGAGCAATCTATGCGAAACGTGGCAAAAAAAGAAAGCTCTAGGCTTTCTGTTCGTCTGCTTCTGCCTGTTGGGTTATGTTTTCTGCCAGCGTTTATTTTCGTAGGAATTTTGCCGACAGTATCTGCATTTATGTATTAATCGCAATCTAAAAATAAAAAATTTGTATCCCAATATTGGGTACATAAATAAAAGAAAAATAACAATAAAAATAACAAAAAGAAAGGTAACGGTGAGTGATTATGAGATCAATTACTGCTGCATTGTCAACATGGTATTGCATGTGTTCAATGCGAATGAATGAAGGATTAATTAAAGCTGAACAAGCATGTAATAACATGCAGAATCGTTTGAGCAAAGATTTAAAGCAGTGTGATGATGGGGCTGTTACGGCAGAATATGCTGTTGTTCTTATAGCTGCCACAGCTTTTGCTACAGTGCTTATTGCTATTGCCAAATCAGATGCTGTTCGTACAGCTATCAGTGAGCTTGTTACAAAAGCTCTACATGTTAGCTAGCTTTAAGTAAATAGTCATTTGTAAAACTGTGAAACATTGCGTGAAACTTAAAACATACTTTGAAAAACGTGATATGAAATATTTATAAAGTTTTTTTGACCGTGATGTTTATGTGATTTGTTGTGGGATTTTAACTAATGCGAAAAGAAACGAGACAAAATGGAGAATCATGTATTTTTGAACATTTTAGATAAGAGAACGACTAAGAATAATTGTCATAAGATAAATAATTCAAAAGATTCTGGGGCTGTTACCGCAGAATTTGCGATTATTCTTCCTGCAGTTGTGGTACTTGCTTTAACGTTATTTTTTTTTTGGTAAATCAGTAGTAAATACAATGAATTGCCATGATGCAGCAGGTCAAGTAGCATACTATGTTGCTTCGCACCACAATTCTAAAGATGCGCAAAATATAGTATCTAAAGTATCTGGAGTTAATAGTTCTGTAAAAGTCAAATATGTTGGGAATATGGCAGATATTGTTGTAAGCTGCCCAGTTGTGCCAGACCCTTTAAAAGTATTGCCATTGTCTGTGGAAGCTCGCATTAGCCAGGTTTTAATATGAGTCAAAAAATATGTAAGCGATTAAGCATTTTAAATACGCAATATTACAGTTTTAAACATTTGCGTAGAGCAGATTGTGGTTCTGGAACTATGCTAGGCATAGGATTGGTAATAGCAATCTGCTCTATGCTTGTTGTTTGTGCGACTTTAGGGTCAATTTTGGTGCAAAAACACCGAGCTTACGCTCTTGCAAATGCATCGGCTATATCAGGTGCAGTTGCTATGAGAAATATGCAAGATGATGCATGTCAAGTTGCAGAGCGCACAGCAAAGGCAAATAATGGGAAAATAGAATCTTGTGTTGAAAAAGATGATGATGTATTAATCAGTCTAAGTGTGCCTTTACGACTTCCTATGGTTAATAAGATAAATGTAATGGCTAGAGCTGGTTTAATAGATTGCGACTAATAAGTGTGTGGAAAATATCAAGTATTCATGCGATTGGTCATAATGTAGCATGTTAATAGGCGATTAGCATGTTAATGTCTAAATGTTTAGAATAGAACAGAAACTTTGCTCAAGTAGAGTTGAGCTAATATTCAGGTGACGGTAGGTTATAGTTATGGCACTTGCATTGTATCGAAGGTATCGTCCAGACACGTTTGAAGGAGTGATAGGACAGAATCAAGTTACCGTTCCTCTTATGAGAGCGCTAGATCAAGGCAAAATAACGCACGCCTACCTATTTTCGGGTCCACGCGGTTGTGGAAAAACAAGCTCTGCGCGTATTCTTGCTCGTTGTATTAACTGCAAAGAGGGTCCTACTTCTAAACCATGCGGAAAATGCCAAAGCTGTAAAGATCTTGCAACAGGCGGATCAGGTTCAATAGACGTTGTAGAAATAGATGCTGCAAGCCACAATGGTGTTGACGATGCTAGAGAATTACGCGAACGTGCAGGTTTCGCTCCAGCGCGCGATCGATATAAGATTTTTATTCTTGATGAAGCGCACATGGTAACTCCGCAAGGATTCAATGCTTTGCTGAAGATTGTGGAAGAGCCACCTGAGCATGTTATGTTTATTTTTGCCACTACTGAACCAGATAAGGTGATTGGAACTATACGTTCTAGAACCCACCATTATCCGTTTAGACTTGTTCCTCCAGAAGTAATGGGACCGTATTTGCAAGACATTTGCAAAAAGGAAGGTATTCAAGCGCAAAAGGGCGTTTTGCGGCTTGCTATGCGCGCTGGCGGCGGATCCATGCGAGACACATTATCTGTTTTAGATCAGCTTATGATTGGCTCAGATGATGGTGTTATCTCGTTAGATTCAGCAGTTGCTTTGCTTGGTTTTACGCCTTCTAATCTTATTGCAGATGTTATTGATGCCCTTATTGAAAAAGACGGTGCAAAATTATATGAAGTTGTACAAAAAGTGGTAGTCGGAGGATTTGACACTCGTAAGTTTGTGGAAGATCTTCTCGGACGATTGCGTGATTTGTTGCTTTTGGTTTCTGCTGGTCCAAATTGTGCTAAAAACTTGTTAGGCGATTTATCGCCAGAAGACATGCAAGATTTGCAACGACAATCAAGTCAGCTAACTTTGAGAAGCTTGTCCAAAATGGCAGAAATCGTCAATAATGCTTTTGCGGGAATGGCAAATGCGGTTTCTCCTAGAATGAATCTTGAGATTCTTATGGCTAGACTTCTTGCTGATATGCAATCTAGTACTACTGCGCAGGAACCATTTTCTAAAGCCACTAATCAATCTCTTGCAAAGTCCTCCTCGCATCCTGCATCTTCTGCAAGGCATTTTATTGGTTCAAATTCTGCTGTAAATTCAGTTAATCCTGTTAATCCAGTAAATCCAGTAAAAATTGCTGAAGCTCCTTCGGTAATTCTTGATGATAAATCTGAAATCAACAATAACACGCAAGCGAATTGGTCAACTGCAACCGTTGAAAAACAGACAACACAAGAGCTTGACGTGGACGAAACTTGGGATAATCTGGTTAAAAATCTGCCAGACGATGTTCGTGAATACGTAGAGAGAGATCGCGTTCCAAAAGTTAGATTAGACGATGGAAATGCATCAAAAAGAAGGCTTGTATTAACTTTTGACCAGCCTATAAGCCAACATGCTTTTGCGCTCGCGATTTGCACAACAGAACCTTACGATGGTAAAAAAGTGCCAGTTGTGGTTATGAACAAAGTAAAAGACGCATTTGGAAAAAACGTTGCAATAGCGCCAGATTTAGTAGCTGCAAACGGCGAAAAAGTGGAGTCTGTTGCAAGAATGACTCCGCAACGACTAGCACAAGTTAAGCGAGACTTGCTTATGCGAAAAGCTGGAATCGTAAAAGGATTCGGAAAAATAATCGAGAAAAGTTCTGATTCAAATTCAAATAATTCGAATTCCAGTAGCGATGATGCTGGCTCTAGTGACGATTCAAGTGCTGGTGCGGAGGCTAGCGATTTATCTGGTTCTGCAATTTCAGAAAGTGCTTTAGATTTAGATATTGAGAAAGATGACGCATGGGCAGGTATGGGATCTGCTCCAATGGGAGATGCGATTGCTGCATTACAGAATGCAGATTTTAATGCTGAAGTAGTAAACGATTCAGAAAACGCAGATAACGCTGCATCTAACGCGCAGCAATGGGGGCAAAAGTCGAAGATAAGCCAGCAAAATCCTCAGCGCGCAAATTCAGAATCACAGGCAGATAATGAGTCAAAAGCACGAATCTCTGATGGTGTAAACGGCGCGCAAGAAGACGAATGTTCAATGCAGGACGAATCGTTAGAGTCGGCAACCAATTTGAGCATAGATGATTTAGAGAAGATGTTTGAGGTGAAATCTGTAAAAGAATTCGCTGCAAGTGATCCAAAAAATCCTAAAAATGCAGGATTGCATAAGCGAAAGCAAGAGGAGTAAGTAAAAGTGCATAACGTGTCATCGTATGACGGTGCAATAGGCAGAGTTATTGATGCGTTCTCTAAGCTTCCAGGAATAGGACCAAAAGGCGCGCAGCGAATTGCATTCTATATACTTTCATCATCTGATGTACAAACGCAGGATTTAATTGACGCAATCAGTGACTTGCGCGAGAATGTGCGATTTTGTGAAATTTGCGGAAATGTTTGCGAGCAAAGTCCTTGTGTTATTTGCCAAGATCCGCGAAGAGATCACACAAAAATATGCGTTGTAGAAGAGCCAAAAGACATTATGAGCATTGAGAGAACTCACGAATACGCTGGCGTTTACCACGTTTTGGGCGGTGCCATTAATCCAATGGCAAACATTGGACCTGCAGACTTAAAAATAACGCAACTACTTGAGCGCTTAAAAGACGCGCAAGTAAAAGAAGTCATTTTAGCGCTTGACCCAAATATTGAAGGAGAAGCTACAGTAACTTATTTAGCACGTTTGCTTGAGCCGCTTGACATAAGTATTACGCGACTTGCAAGCGGATTGCCAGTTGGTGGAGACTTAGAGTATGCAGACGAGATAACTCTTGGTCGCGCATTTGCAGGAAGACAAGAAGTATAGAAGATTTGTGAATTCATAAGCGAACGCGTTTGATAAGTCGCAAGAAACCGCTTGTTGTATATACGCCACTCATAATATCTCTAAAACTAAAAATAAATAGAGCACAGTTGATAGTCTAATTTTAGATTAGTCTTATTTGGATTAATTCTTATTGCATTAGCGTGCTTTAGATAATAGTGACGGCTGAACATAAGGGGTTACAGTGGCTCTTATAGTGCAGAAATACGGTGGATCGTCCGTAGAAGATACGGACGCAATTCAGCGTGTAGCCAAAAGGATTCTTGATACAAAAGCTGCTGGTAACGATGTTGCTGTTGTCGTTTCCGCTATGGGAGATACCACAGACGACTTGATTGACCAAGCAATGAGTGTAAATGCGCATCCTCCTGCTAGAGAGATGGATATGCTTATGACTGCAGGAGAGCGTATTTCCATGAGTCTTCTAGCAATGGCTATTCATGCTCAAGGCTCGCACGCATACTCTTTTACTGGTTCTCAAGCTGGATTTATGACAGACGCGCAATTTGGAGCAGCTCATATTCGCGCTGTTAAGCCAGATCGTGTTCAGCATGCGCTTAAAAAAGGCAGTGTTGCTATTGTTGCAGGATTCCAAGGAATCAGCGAGATTGGTGACGACACAACGCTTGGTAGAGGCGGATCAGACACTTCGGCAGTGGCGCTTGCTGTTGCTCTTGGAGCAGATGTTTGCGAGATTTACACAGATGTTGATGGCGTATTTACGGCAGATCCTCGAATTGTTCCAACCGCAAAGCGAATTCCTGTTATCGATTATGATTCAATGCTTGAGATGTCATCTTGCGGATCTCGAGTGTTAGCTTTGAGATGCGTTGAATACGCACAAAGATTCAGTATGCCTCTTCATGTTCGCAGCTCGTTTTCGCACAGAAACGGAACATTAATTGTGCCGAGTGGAGTAAATCCAAAGAGCTTGCCGAATTTAAACTAATTATTTATTAAAGAAGACACAAGCATAACAACAGACAGAACGCATAGGCAATAGACATAAGGCGGCAAAAATGGCAAATAAAATAACAAATGTAGACATTCGCTCAACAATGGGCGATTTATTCCCAGACTTAGGCCCAGAGACCCCTGTGATTTCTGGCGTTGCACACGATAGAAGCGAATCTATGATTACTCTTCGAGGCGTTCCCGATAAGCCTGGAAACGCTGCAAAAGTGTTTACAACTCTTGCTGCTGCAGACGTTAACATAGACATGATTGCTCAGGCAAGCGCATCCACCGAAACGGCTGACATATCGCTTACGGCTCCAAGCTCGTCCCTAGACGCCGTTTGCAAGGTTTTGCAGGGCGCGCGCGGCGAATTGCAATTTACGTCTATGGACGTGGACCCTTCTGTTGGCAAAGTCGCAGTTGTTGGCGTTGGAATGAAAACCTATTCTGGTCTCGCAGCAACCTTCTTTACAGCGCTAAGCGATCACGGTATTAATATTCTTATGATTTCTACATCAGAAATTCGTATTGCAGCGATTGTTCCAGTAAAACAGCTTGACGAAGCGGTTCGTGCGCTTCACACAGCCTACGGATTAGACGCAAGCAAAGTCGAAGCTGTTGTTTATGGAGGAAGCGGACGCTAATCGCGCGCAAAAATTACGCAAAAATCACGCTTAAATAATCGCAAAAATCAAAGAAAATCGCAAAAACACGCAAAATAAGGGAGACAAAATGGCAATTATAAGCAACAAAGGCGTAAACCTTGCGGTTTTAGGCGCCACTGGCCAAGTTGGAATGGTTATGCGCCGCGTATTAGACGAGCGCGATTTTCCAATTAAAAACTTGCGATTTTTGGCTTCCGCACACTCCGCTGGAACTGTTTTGAAATATCGCAGCAAAGATGTTGTTGTAGAAGATGTAGAAAAAGCAGATTTAAGTGGAATTGACATTGCGATTTTCTCCGCAGGCGGCGGAACATCCAAAGTGTGGGCACCGCGATTTGCAGATGCGGGTGCAATAGTAATAGATAATTCTTCTCAATGGCGTATGCATAACGATGTGCCTCTTGTAGTTGCAGAAGTAAATCCAGAAGATTTAAATGATATTCCGCGTGGGATTGTTGCCAACCCTAATTGCACAACAATGGCGTGCATGCCTGTTTTAAAGCCGCTTTCCGATGCTTTTGGCTTAAAGCGACTTATTGTATCTTCTTATCAAGCGGTTTCTGGAGCTGGCAGAGCTGGAGCGTTGCAGCTTATGAACGAAGCGCAAGCTGCCTTAGATCAGGGCGCGGATAAGCTTGTGTTTGATGGGGATGCTATTGATTTTCCGCAACCAACAAAAGTTGCGCGCACAATCGCATTTAACGTTGTGCCATTCATTGGTGCGATTGTTGAGGATGGTTCGCAAGAAACCGACGAGGAGCAAAAGCTCCGCAATGAAAGTCGTAAGATTCTGCATCTGCCAAAGCTTGCAGCAAGCTGCACATGCGTGCGCGTAGGCGTTTTTACAGGTCACGGAATGAGCATTAATGCCGAATTTGAGTGCGATGTAACTCCAGATATGGCTCGCGAAGTGCTAAAATCGGCCGCTGGCGTTGCGCTAGATGATATTCCTACTCCTCAGCTTGCTGCAGGAAAATCCGCGAGCTATGTTGGGCGTATTCGCCAAGATCAAGCGGTTGATGGAAAGCGTGGATTGGCAATGTTTATTACAAATGACAATCTTCGTAAGGGTGCTGCTCTTAATGCTGTGCAATTGGCGGAAATCGTAGCTAAAAAACGACACTTTGTGGATTGATTAGACCTGCGCGAATTCGCTATTATAAAAAATTTTACGTAAAATGTAATTATGTCTATAGCTTCGCAAGAAATACAAAAGCAGCTTGATCGTATTGTTGCTCTTGGCTACCCAGATGTTGCAGATATGAGTGCTGCATCGTTTCGTGCTTTAGCTTTGCCGCTTATTCGCGCTCTTGATCAAAGCGATTTGGGTACTAATATTCTTCTTGTGCCTACTCGTGAGCTAGTTTCGCCAGAATCCTTAATTTCTAGGACGAGTATTGATCGTATGGCTGGTTTTACAACAATGCCGCCTAGAGATATAGCTAGTTTCCTGCCACAAGATGGTTTTGAGCCTCCAGAAGGTCCGTTTTACTTGGCATTAGACCCTCATACAGGTACATCGTATTTGAATCGTGAGCCAGATGTTGCCAGAAAACTTATAGATTCAGACGAGCGTCTTCCTTTGACTTTAGAAGAAGGATTGGCGGTTGTTACTCAGCATCCAGACTGGCTTGAAATAAAAAATGGTTTTAATCTTCTTGGGTCTAAAAGTTCCGATGGAAGAGTGCCGAGTATTTGGATGAGTCAAGGTGCTCCTCGTCTTGGAGCTGTATGGCCAAATTCAAGGCATACTTGGCTTGGCAACGCATATTGTACAGCACGTCGTGGTGTATCTCTATTCCAATGAAGAGTATTAAATATTAATCTAATAAATTAAGAAGTTGATAGAAAAAGCGTCATTAGGTAGTAAGTAAGCAAGGTGTATTGTGGCATACATAACTTTTGATCATGTTGTAAAAGAGTATCCATCTGGATCAAGTGTTGTGCGCGCTCTAGATGATGCTAGTTTTACAGCCGAGCGCGGTAAGCTCACCGTAATACTAGGGGCTTCGGGCGCAGGTAAAACTACAGCATTGAATATTTTAGGCGGTATGGATACGGCAACAAGCGGTAGCGTAACTGTTGGTGATTTAAATATTACAAAGCTAAATGGTCGTGGGCTTGTAAAGTATCGAAGAGAAGATATTGGTTTTGTTTTTCAATTCTATAATCTTGTTCCAAACTTGACGGCGTTAGAAAACGTGGAGCTTGCTTCACAAATCTGCTCAGATCATTTTGATCCAGCTCAAACACTTATTGACGTAGGTTTGGAAAAAAGACTTAATAATTTCCCAGCGCAACTTTCTGGAGGCGAACAGCAGCGAGTTTCTATTGCGCGCGCACTTGCTAAAAAGCCTAAGTTGCTTTTATGCGATGAGCCTACGGGTGCGCTAGATTATGAAACCGGAAAAGCTGTTTTGCAATTATTGCAAGATATTTGCCAAAAAGAAGGAATGACGGTTCTTATTATTACTCATAATGCTGCTATTGCTCCTATGGCTCATAAAGTTGTGAGATTCCATTCTGGAAAAGTCGTGAGCGAAACAGTACAAGAAAATCCTACGGCAATTGCAGATATTGAATGGTGATTTGTAGAGTGGTGGTTTGTAGTGAGTAGCGAAACTGTAAAATCTAAGAAAATCAAGCGTAAATATGCGATTAGTAATAAGCGCTCATGCTCTATTTTTCCAATGGTTTTTATTAGTGCTATTAGAATGTGGTTTCACGAATGGCGTCGTTTTTGCATACTAGCAGTTATAGCAATGCTTGGCGTTGCTGTTATGACTGGCATTTATGCAGGATGCAACGATATGCTTCTTGGAGCAAATGACACTTACTCTAAGCTCAAAGCTTACGACCTACAAATTGTTTCTACGCTTGGTTTGACTGACAAAGATGTTAAAGCAATCAAAAAATTGCCATTTGTTAGTGAAGCAGAGGCGGGAAAGTCGTTTAAAGCTACTGCTCATCCTTCGAATAATGCCAATTTGTCTTATGCAATGAACGTAGTTCAATATAATCACAATGTTAAAAAACTGAATCGTCTGCATTTGATGCGTGGCAATATGCCAACAAACAATCGTCAAGCTGTGGTAACTGAACGATTTTTGCACGATAGCGGATTGCGCATTGGTAGCACACTGTTTTTGAGTATGCAACAAGTCACTAATCAGCCTAATTCGTCTAATCAACCGATTCAAAATCAAAAATATAAGCTTCTAATTACAGGAAGTGTGTTAGACGTAAACGATTTGGATAATCCAAACGGGTATCAATCAAAAGCTTTCCGCAATTCCGTAATATCACGCTACCCTATTTTTACCTCTGCGATTACTGAAAGCACAAATAATCTTCCATACACAGCTATATATGTGCGCTTAAATGAGGCTCGACGCGTTAACGATTTTTCGCAAAAGTATCGCGCAATTGTGGCAAATGCTTCAAGCCAAATTAAAGACAGTGTGCAGAGTGATTGCCAAGAGGCGCGCACAAATCAGGTTATAAAAGACCAGACTGATCAACAAGTAGATCAAACTATAGCCAATATGCCAATGCTTAAAAACGCTCCCGACTCGGTTTTAGCTAAGGCTCGCGCACAAATTTACGCAAAAATTAAGCCAGAAGTGCAAAAGCATGTTCCTAAAGCAAGATGGCATATTTTTGCTCGCATATCAAACGGGAGCTATACTCGCTTGCGTTCTGATGTTGCCTCGATTCAATCTCTTGGATACGCTTTCCCAGTGCTTTTTCTTGTGGTGGCAATGATGATGAGCCTAACAGCCATGGCAAGAATGGTAGAAGAAGAACGAGGACTAATTGGAACATACTTAAGCTTAGGTTATGGACGTTGCGCAGCAATAACAAGGCACGCTTTCTTTGCGATTTTTGCCTGTCTAGTAGGCGGCGGAATTGGCGATATTCTAGGATTCTTAGCAATTCCATCTTTACTACTTAAGATTTTGCGCGGATTGTACACAGTTCCAGGAGTTGTTTTACGATACGATTGGCTTTATGGTTCGATTTGTGTACTCGCGTTTGTAATACCAGTTGCAATATGCACAATAATCGTAAGCTGGAGGGAGACAAGGCAAGTACCATCGGCATTATTGCGTCCAAAATCTCCAAAAGCTGGTGCTCGCGTGCTTCTTGAACATTTACCTTTTATCTGGAATCGTCTAAGTTTCCTCAACAAAGTATCTATAAGGAATCTGGCTCGTTTTAAAGGCAGACTATTTATGACGATTGGCGGTGTAGCTGGTTGCACGGCATTAATCGTGTGTGCTTTAGCATTAAACGATACTGTAGCCACTCTTGGAATCCGCCAATATGACGGCATTTACCGCTACGATATGATTTCTATTTCCACTCCAGATGCATTTCAAAATATGAAGAAAAGTGTGCAAAAAGATAAATCCAGCAATCTTGTTGATACCATTTTGCCTGCCTACATTAGCTCTGGAGAAATCGCAAAAAGCGATGCAGATAATGGTAAATCTAATAGCAATTCCAATAACAATTCGCATAATAAAATCGTTGAAGATTCTGAAAGCGTGCAAATTGTAGTTGTTAAAGATGCCGAAGCTTTGTCTAATATGGTTCGTCTACAAGATGTTAACAATAATTTGCAAAATATTTCGCTTAATGATGATGGTCCGCTTCTTTCGCAGAGCGCAGCATCGTCGTTGGGAATTGCGAATGGAAACTATATTACAATAACAAACTCCAGTTTTAAGCGCGCAAAAGTGAAGTTGCGTGCAATCGTGCGTAATCTTATTGGTTCAAATATCTATATGACTTCTCGCTGCTATGAAAGAATATTCAGTTTTAAAAATGGGAAAAACGTTAAGAATAATGCGCTAATATTGCGCCTTCGTGGAGACGATGATGCAAAAATGTGTTACGCAGACCATGTGTCAGATAGGGATGGCGTGTTAGCTGTTATGAACATTACGCGCATGAAACATTCGTTTAGCTTTGATTTAATGAATGCTGTTGTAGCGCTTATAGTAACTCTTGCAGCAGGCTTGGCGTTAGCCGTGCTGTTTACATTGGCAAGCACTAATATTTCGGAACGCACGCGAGAGATGGCAACTTTAAAGGTTCTTGGCTTTTATCGTAGAGAAGTTCATGCTTATGTGCATAAGGAGATGCTTACTCTTACTGTAATTGGTATTCTTGTTGGTCTGCCTCTTGGAAGATTGGTTGCAGGCTTGTTAACAAATGCTTTGCGCATGCCTTCTCTGTATTTTGAGGTTGAAGTATCTCCATTAAGCTACGCTATTGCTGGCTTTGCAACGCTGGTCTTTGCTTTAGTTGTTCAATGGTCAACTAATCCCGCGTTGGACCGCATTGACCCTGTTAGTTCGCTTAAAAGTGTTGAATAAAGTTGAATAATGAAATTCAAATATTTACGGGTTCTTATAAAATTGAAAGCTCACGGCTAAAAGAATGGAGTTATAGCAATGAGTGATATTGACCAAACTAACAATGGTCACACTAACAAAATGGAGCGCAGCCTTACAAAAAGACACGTGCAATTCATTGCTATAGGCGGAACAATCGGCACGGGACTATTCTTAGGCTCGGGCAAATCCATTAGTCTTACGGGTCCAAGCATTATGCTTGTGTACATAATCGTTGGATTAATCATGTTTTTGCTTATGCGAGGCATTGGCGAACTTATGTACAAGGATCCAAACCAGCATACGTTTATTAGTTTTATTACTAAATACTTGGGCAAAGGCTGGGGCAATTTTGCAGGATGGTCGTATTGGATAGTGCTTGTACTTATTGGCATGAGTGAGATTACGGCTGTAAGTACGTATTGTGTTACATTTTTCCAAACTTTTGGCATAGACGTTAGCAGCTGGAAATGGCTTATAGAAATAGCGTTTTTAGCTGCTTTAGTGTGCATAAATCTGGTTGCTGTTAAGCTATTTGGCGAAACAGAGTTTTGGTTCTCAATGATTAAAATCACGTTGATTGTGGCTCTTATTGCAACTGCTGCAGTTATGGTTATTATTGGCTACCATTACCCTGCAACACAGATTAGCGGCGTTGCAAATCCTGCAGGCCACGCAGGCTTTGACAATATTTTCAACAACTTCTCGCTTATGCCAAATGGATGGTTGGCATTTTTGATGAGTTTCCAAATGGTGTTCTACGCATACCAGCTTATTGAGTTTGTAGGCGTTACAGTTTCGGAAACTAAGAATCCTCGCCAAGTTTTGCCAAAGGCAATCAACGAGATTATTATGCGAATCTTGATTTTCTACGTTGGAGCGCTTGCTTCAATCATGCTAATTGTTCCTTGGCAACAATTTAAAGCTACCGATTCTAAAGGCGTTTATATGTCTCCGTTCATAATGGTTTTCCAATATGCGGGGCTTCATTGGGCTTCTGCACTTGTGTTCTTTGTGGTGATTACTGCAGCATCTTCTGCTCTTAATTCGCTGCTTTATTCTGCAGGACGCCACATGTATCAGATTGCGTTGGAATCTAATTCGCCTGTTCTTTCGCATTTGCGCAAGGTTTCGCGCGCTAAAGTTCCTGCACGAGCAATCGTTTTTTCTGCTGCACTAATTCTGTTCTCGCCGATTATTAACTCGATTCCTGGAGTTCACGGAGCGTTTATAGTGTTTGCTTCTGCCTCTTCTGCAGTGATAATCATGATTTACATTTTGATTATGGTCACGCACAGAAAGTACCGTGCTTCTGCTGATTTTATGCCAGATGGTTTTGTTATGCCGCATTATAAGCTGCTTAATTCTCTTACTATTGCATTCTTTGTGTTTGTGTACATAACGCTGTTTATTAGCGAGGATACTCGTGGATCTGCTATTGGCGGTCTTATTTGGCTTGTTCTTTTTGGAGGCTATTGCGCTCTGCATCAGCATTGGCAGAATCGCGATTTAGCGGCGGCTTTGGGTAGGTAGCTCTGGATAGCTAGTTACGCGATTTATGTTACGCTTTTTGTGTGCGAATTATTGTTGCGGATTGTAGTGCAGAATATACGGGTAGGCTTAATGCAAGCCTTCCATCAGCTAAGCGCGTGTTGCTTATTAAGGCTGATGGTAGTGTACTGATTTTTTCAGAGTTAGGGTCATATAAACCTCTTAATTGGATGGTTGCTCCTTGCACTATGCGTGTTATTGATGGAAATGTTTCTAAAGAGAACGATTGTTCTGATGGGTGCGACGATTCGAGTTCTGTTTCTTCAGATGGTTCTGTCGGCGCTTGTAGCGCGGATGCTTTCGACTTTTCGCGTGTTTTTAGCGACGGAACTGTTTTAAAAATTGCTGCAAAAAAGGGTAATGATCTGCTTTGCATTGTTCTGCAACACGTTTATAGCGATTCTTCGTATGATTTAGGCACAGACCCAGGTCTTGTTAAAGATGGCGTAGAAGATCATTTGCAGCGCTACTTGGCTGAGCAAATTGAGCGTATTGGCGATGGTGCTACATTGGTTCGCCGAGAATATCCTACTGCTATTGGTCCAGTGGATATTATGGCGCAGGATTCAAACGGTGTTCACGTTGCTATTGAGATTAAGCGACACGGTGGTATTGATGGTGTTGAGCAGCTTACGCGTTACTGCGAGTTATTGAATCGAGACCCGTTGCTTAAACCAGTTCGAGGCATTTTTGCTGCGCAGACTATTAGCCCACAAGCGCGAGTTTTGGCTGAGGATCGTGGCTTTACTTGCTTAATCCTCGATTACGATGAAATGCGCGGTGCTGAGTCTAACGATCTTCGCCTGTTTTAGCTTAACGATTTTCTGTTTTATTTGTGATTTATTACGAAATTTACGTAAATTTACGTATAAAAATGCCGCGCAAGATTTATTCAAGCGCGGCATGATTCGATTGGTAATTAATCATTAAGAGAATTAATCATTAAGAGATTAATAGATCAGGAAGCATAGAGAATATCTACAACAAAGTAAAGCGTTGAATTTGCAGGAATTGTTACATTTCCTTGTGCATCCTTCTTATCTTCTTTGCCATAGCCATCTTCTGGAGGAATTACCAAAAGAACTTGAGATCCGACTTTCTTCCCAGCTAAGCCTTTAGTCCATCCTGGAATCACTTGACCTGCAAGAGAGAAGTCTGCAGGCGTGCCGCGCTTCCATGACGAATCAAATTGATGCAATTTGCCGTCTTTATCGATAGTCCAGCCAGTGTAATGAGCGGTTACAGTGCTTTCTTTGGTCACCTCTTTACCAGTTCCTTCAATCAAAGTTTGAGAAACCAACTTTCCATCTGGCACGTAGTTATTCTTATCTAACGATGGTTCTCCAGATTTACTCAGAGTTACTTTCGGCAGATTTTCAGGGATATCCTTAACTTTATTGCCTGTTGCGCGTTCAAGAGATTTCATTGAAGAGACAAGAGTTAACACCATTACGTACGCATCTTGCTTAGTTTGCGGATTTGCAGGCACACCAAATGCAATCGTGGAATTAATTTTTCTTCCCTTAAACAGTGCATAATAAGGTTTACTCGTAACGCCTTTTTTAACAACGATTGAGCAATCTGGTTTGCCTTGTTTCCATGTGTTCATAAGCTCTTTGCCGTTTTTAGCATTGTACACAATGCCATTAGCGCATACGCGACTATTTTCTTGGATTTTAGCACCGTTTCCGTTTTGCAAAATGGCGTAAGAATTTGGCTTTACGTCTATAGGAGTAGTTATATCGACCTTTGGTTGTTTGCCTAAAGTTCCACTAGCCTTAACGCCGCCTAAAACTTGCATTCCAGCAGCATTCGCGGCTGGGTCTGCCATTCCGTTATCATTCGTGCTATTCCCGCTGCAAGATGCCATTGTAAAACACAAGGCTGCAGCGCTAATTGTGCTAATTGCGCGTATTGCAAAAGATTTGATTGTGTATAATCTGGTTTTTCTCATAGGTTTAAGACTATCGCTTGAGTCTGATTTTAATTATTCAGTAGCAAATATATTAAATATTACGAAGAATTGTAAAAGATTAATAAATATAACAATCGATTAATTATAAAAGATTATGAAAGATTGTAGAATAGATAGGAGCAAATACGATATGACGATTATTAAGGCGAATATCAAAAAGAATTCATGCTCTGATTACAAGCATAATGCATGATTTATTGCTGATTAGGATGCAGAAAGAGGTTTGATGCAACGACCTACAAAACGAGCTAAGTTTATGCGAGGAATCGTGGCACCTATTTTTGGGTTGCTTGCTGTGCTTAGTATTGTTCTTGGTGTTCTTAATGCCACAGTTTGGAAGCCAAACTCTATTGTTTCGGCTCATACAAACGTGTATGGTTCAAGATACATTGTTACGGATCCAGGTGTTTTAAATCTTGTGGATTACCGCGTAAAAATTAGTGTTGCGGCTCTTAATACTCGTAAGCCGATTTGTGTAGCAGTTGGTTTGGCTAAAGATGTTCGTGGGTGGACTCGTGGCTACTCTGTACAGAGAATAACTGGTTTGCAAGATTGGGAGAATCTTTCTACTGTCCCTATGAAGGCGGATGATTCTGCAAAGTCAGATGTGAATAACAAAAATTCTGTAGATTCCGCGAATAACTCTGATTCTAAGGCTTCTAAAGATGTAGATTTTAAAGATTCAGATTTGTGGACTAATGCTACTTGCCAAATGGGTTTGGCTAAATTGTTTGTTAATGCGGAAGATTTTGAACAATCTGAGAACATTGTTCCTGGAGATTTGAGCAGTGGCAATGCTGTAAATCAAGAAAATCAAGCAAATCAAGAAAATAGCCAGTCGAATCATCAAAAAGTTTCATCCGCATTGCGTGCAAGGATTTCTCGACGCGTGCTGATTATTGACTTAGGTAAAAATTCTCCTGAAGCATTCGTAGAGTTTCGTTGGCGTAGACACAATCTTCCAGATTTTGCAACTCCTTTGTATTTTGTTGGAGCACTGTTTGCTCTGCTTTGTGTCCTTTCTGCTTCTGTGTTCGCTATGGCTCCACATCGCAGGCGTAATAAGCGTTTGGTGGCTAGTAGAAGTGGTCTTATTACTGTAGAAAGTGTATCCAGAGACGAAGAAGTTAAATTCTCAGATGCTTTTGCTGGCACAATGGCTAGTATTTTTGGCAGTTTTGCTAAAGATAAGAAGTCAAGGCATAAAGGTTCTTCAGCTTCTCATGCTCGTCATGGTTCTCATTCAAAAACTCGTGTTGCAAAGTCGCAAGCAACCGTGGATTTGTCTGTAAACGTAAAGTCTGGTTTAAATTCTTCTCCAACTCCATCTTTGGATGAAACTGCTGTGATTTCTAAAGAAGATTTGCAGTCTTATTTTGCTCGTTTTGCTAGTGAATCATTCTCGGATGTTTCCAAGAATAATAGCGATTCGTCTACTGTTTTAGAAGTTTCTGATGTTTCTTCTGATAAATCTTCCTATGATTCTTTTAAAGATGAAGATGCTATACGTGATTCCAAAGATTCTTTGAATGATGATTCTAATAAAAAGCAATCTTCAAAGGAATATTCAGGGAATAGTAGCAATAATAATTCTAGAAAGTCGAGTCATAGCAATCGCGGCAACCGCAATAGTAGATATGGTAGAAGAAATCGTGATTCGCATGACAATCAAGATGGTCGTTCTAGTAGTAGAGATGTAGAAAATCGCAAATATAGGGATAATCGTAGTAAATCAGCGGAGGCTTGCGACTCAAGCAATGAAAAGTTAAATAATCGCAGCAAGTCGCGAAATCAAGGGAATAATCGTGATTTGAGTAATCATCGCGACCAGCGTAAGAATAGTCAGAATAATCAGCATAGTCAGCGCGGGCAAAAATATGGCAAAAATCGTCGATCTAACGAATTAGATAATCGTAATAGAAATAGCGGCGAAAATAATGCAAATAACAGAAACGCTGGTGGCAACACGAATTCAAACTATAACCAGAATCGTAAGCGTAAAAATAATGCGCGTGGAAATGAGCAAAAGTGAGTGTGGAAAGTAAGTATGACTATGTTTTATGCGCATAAAATCAAATATTATGTAAGATTTACATTCGCTACAATAATGTCGCTAATTATGTGTTTTGCTCTTAGCGCTTGCGATGGTCAAGTTCCTAAAGCCGCTGAGGGGCATAGCACAAAGGAGCTTCCAAACGTAACGTCTATTAGAGAAAAAGATATACGTTTAAGAGTTTTGAGGTCTCTAGAGCGCGCGAATGAAGAGAAGAATTCTAGTAATCTTGATGGCTATATGAGTGGTCCTGCAATGCTTGTGCGAACTAGTGAGCTTGCGATTGCGGCTAAAACAGGAAAATTGGATCCAAAAACAACAATTCCTCGTGAAGTTGCTCAGACTATTGTGCCTACGAATGCAAACTGGCCTCGTGATTTGATGACGATTACTACTACAACAAAAGACCAGCAGTCTAAGCGATTGTTGGTGATCCGTCAGGATAGGGCACGCTCAAACTATAAATTGTGGGCAGTTGCAAGACTGTTCCCTGGTGTGCGTCTGCCAAAATTCCCTGTTTCTTCAATCGGCGCTTCAATGGGTAAAGCAAATGATTCTGGTCTTGTTATGACTCCTCATGCGGCAGCAGCGGCTTATGCTGATGTTCTGCAGCAAGGAGAATCTAGTAAATTTGCAAAGAGTTTTGCTAGTGATTATTTGCGCGCAAAATTAGCAGAATTATCTAAGACTGTTCAAGCGGGAATGGAGCGAAACAAAGGTTCTCAGGAACAGGTTTTTGCTTCAGTTCCAAATCAGATTAGCGTTATGCGCGCAAGCGATGGTAGTGATTTAGTGGTTGCGCGTATTGACTCCGTGTGGACTAGAAGAGCTGGAGAAGGTCGAGAATCAAGACCAGCGTCTGACGAGGAGAAAGCTTTGTTTGGAAATGCTAAGGCTACTTCTACAATGCGTGTAACTTACGTAAATGTTGTAGCAATGGTTGTTCCACCAGCTGGCTCTAATGCGCAGATTGTTCCTGTGGGAGCGGAGCGTCAGCCTATAAAGGTAGAAGCCCTGTAAGCAGTTGTATAAGCAATATAAGAAATGTAAGCAAAGTTGTAAGCAATATAAGCAAAAGAGGAAATTATGGTTGATTCACAATCAATGGGTATGAACCCAGGCGGCTTCTCTCTGGCTGGAGCAGTGGACTTGGAAGGTGTAAAGCGCAAAGCAGAAGCTCTTGTAAAACGAGAAGCGGCTGAAAAGTCAGGAAAACCTCAGTCTAAGATGCCGTCTGCTGGTGGGTATGTGATTGATGTTAATGAACAAACTTTTCAGGCGATGGTTCAGACCTCTGTAAGTTTTCCAATTATTTTGCTTGTATGGCAAAAAAGCGATGAAACTTCTTACGATTTAGCACAAAAACTTGCGGATTCTATTACTGCGTTAGATGGCAGAATGCAGCTTGCTCGTATTGATGCGGATGAAAGCCCATCAATTGCTCAAGCTTTACGTGCACAGCAGCTTCCAGCTGTATATGGATTGGTTGGAGGCAGACCAATGCCTATTTGTCAGGGATTGCCTAGTGCAGATGAGTTGCAGCAGATTTGTAATGATATTCTGCCTCAGCTGGTTAAAGTTGCGGAAAAATCTGGTGTAGCTGGGATGGCTACTTATGTTGATTCAGTTGATTCTGCAGGTGATTCTACGGATGCGTCAGGTGTTGGTGTAGGTGATGATTCTGCGGTTGCTGGCGACTCTTCTGACGTTCCGCCAGAACATAAAATTGCTCATGAGGCGGCTATGAATGGCGATTATGCTTTAGCTGCAAGTGAGTATGAAAAAGTATTGCAGGCTAACCCGAATGATTCTTTGGCATCTCGCGAACGCGCTAAAGCATTGCTTCTTGGCAGAAATGCAAATACAAATGTTGATGCAGTTCGTAAGGCTGCTGGCGATAATCCTGGTGATGCTTCCGCTCAGCTTGCTGTAGCAGATGTAGATATGATTGATGGTCATATTGAAGATGCTTTTAGTAGGCTTCTTGATTTTCTTGCTGGTCATCGTGATAGTGCAGATGTTATTAAAGAACGTATGCTTGAGTATTTTGCGATGCTTCCAGCTGGAGATGAGCGTTTGAATCGTGCGCGTCGTCGCTTAGCAGTTCTCCTGTACTGATATACCACGCAAAAGACTGCGCCAACTAAAAAGATTAAAAGAAAAGCCAAGATTCGCATTCGTGAGAAATATGCGACTCTTGGCTTTCTAGTAGCGGGGCATGGATTTGAACCATGGACCTCTGGGTTATGAGCCCAGCGAGCTACCGAGCTGCTCCACCCCGCGTCGGCTACTTTTAGCAGCTCTATCTACGATAGGTGCAAATTGTGATTTGTCAAGTTCTCGGCGTGTTTCTCTCGTAAATTTCTCGCGTAAATAGTTTAATTCTAAACAAATGTGGAGTATAATAAACAAGTGACTAAAGCGAGTTATTAAGAATTTGCATGTTTGCTATAATCGCAACACTCGTTAATAATCAGCAATATAACTCAAATATAACTCAAATGTACAAACTAAGAGTAGAATCAGCTTTTTAGAGATATATTTTCGTTTCGCGCATATATCAACGAATGAATTTACAGGATTTACGGTTTTACAAACTAGCTTGTGAATAACTTTATATTTAACGCAGCTGTATTGTAAAAGAGTCCTACAAGGAGGCACGAATGAGTGGAGCTATCGAAGTTTTAGCGAAAGCTGCGCATATAAATGTTGCGGCGCTGCTAGCTTCAGCAAAGCCAGAGATGCCAAGCATTAATGACTTTTTGCCGCCAGAGATTTTATTCCAAGGCACACCTTTTGCAATGAATCGAATTGTTATGGTGCGTCTTATTATGGCCGTAATCGTTATGATTATTTTTGGCATTGGCGCAGCACGCGCAAAAGTGGTTCCAGGAAGATTCCAAAGCGTACTAGAAATTCTAATGGACTTTGTGCGATTCAATATTGTGTACGAAATGATTGGCGAAGAGCGCGGCAAGCGTTATGTGCCAATGATAACAACTCTTTTTATAACAATATTCTTCTTTAATCTTTGCTCAGTTATTCCAGGCTTAAATATGGCTGCAACAGCAACTATTACAGGGCCATTAGTGTTTGCTCTTTGGGTTGTATGCCAATACTTAATCACTGGAATTAGAGAAAAAGGATTCTTAACGTTCTTCCGCGAATCCTTGTTCCCAGCAGGCGTGCCATGGCCGATTTACTTTATTCTTACGCCGTTGCAGCTGCTGGAATTGTTGATTGTGCGACCACTTTCGCTTACAATACGTTTGTTTGCGAATATGATTGCTGGCCATTTGCTGGTGGCCACTTGCCTAGTATTCACCAACTTCTTTGTGGTGGATTCCAGCAATAAACTCCTTGCCTTAGGCGGTGCATTATGGCTGCTTGGTGGCATTCTGTTTACAGTGTTCGAAATAATAGTCGCAGGCTTGCAGGCGTTTATTTTTACCGTTCTTGCATCTGTATATATTTCGGAAAGTTACCCTGAGAAAGAAGAAAAATCTGCTGTTGCTATTGCGTAAATAGGTAAAACTAATTAAAGCAAACAAATAAGTCAGGTTTGATAATCTTAGGGTTTATAACTGGTTACTGTTCCTAAAGAAAGGAAACCAATGAATAGTATCATCGCTCTCGCAGGATTGACGGGCAACCTTAGCATTCTCGGCTTTGCCGTTGCTACTCTTTCTCCTGCTATCGGAATGGCAATGGTTGTATCCAAGGCTATGGAATCCACTGCACGCCAGCCAGAAGTCGGCAACCGTATTCAGTTGTTCATGTTTATTGGCTTGGCATTCATCGAGGTTCTGGGCTTGCTCGGATTCGTTGCATACATTATGGGAAGCTGAACCGAACGAAACAACTCGTTCCAACGCATACAAGTGTTGAAAGAATAGAAAGGACAAGCCATGGCATATGCAGCCGAAACTAATAAACTGGCGTTGTTCTTGCCGGAGCCTTACGACGTTATATGGTCGCTGGTTATTTTAGTTGTTCTTGCAGCGTTTTTCTACAAGTTCGTTATGCCTAAATTCCAGGCAATTCTTGATGAGCGTGCAGAGAAAATCGAAGGCGGAATGTCTAAAGCAGCAAACGTGCAGCGTGAAGCTGATGAGTTAAAAAGCCAGATGGAAGAAGAACTTGCCCAAGCTCAAGCAGATGCTGCAAAGACTCGCGAACAGGCTCGTGCACAAGCTTCCAAAATTGTTGATGAAGCAAGACAGCGTGCGGAAAAAGATGCTGCGAAGATTATTAGTGAAGCTCAGTATTCCATTGAGGCTCAGCATAAGCATGCCATGTCCAGCCTCCAAGGAGAAGTATCGGTACTCGCTGCAGCATTAGCTGGAAAGATTCTTGCGTCTAAGCTAGATGACGATACTGTAGGCTCTAAAATCATTGATCATGTTATTGATGAAGTGGGAGACGTTAAGAGTTCGGGTCAAAACAGGTAGTTAAGAGAGTAGCTAAAACGATTTTTTAGTATTACTTAATTGCTACTTAAGTTTTGCATGAATTAGGAGGTAAGAATGCCAGAAAAGGCATCGCGAGTAAGCGAAAACTTATCGCGTTCTTCGCTTGCGCAAGCCATTTCAGATGCTCATGATGAAGCTCAGCGCATATCTGATGAGCTTTCAACAATGATGGATACGCTAGAAAAGTACCCAGAGCTTTCTGACGCTATTACCGATCCAAATAGGTCTTCGGAAGATAAGTCACGACTGATTGACGAGCTTATTGGAGGTAAGGCGCATCCTGTTGTATTGCGCATTATGCACTATCTTGTAGGTACTTGGCATGGCGGTGCAGAAAGTGGCAAGACGGGCAGCTTTGGAGGCGCATGGTCTGGTTTTGAGCGCGAAGCAGGCGAAACTTTGGTTACGGTTACAACCGCTCAGCCTCTTACGGATAAGCAAATCAAGCGTTTGATTGAGATTTACAGCAACAAGTTGGGTCATCGTGCCTACATAAACCCAATTGTGGATCCAAACGTGCTTGGTGGAATGCGTATACGTATTGGCGATCAAGTAACAGACCGCACAATGTTGATGCAGCTTAAGCAGTTGCAGCGTTCTGCGCGAAATGGTGCTTGGACACAGGCAGTGAAATAAGTTAAATAAGGAGAATTATGGCGGAACTATCTATTGATCCCGCCCTTATACGCAAGGCACTTGACGGGTTCGTTGACTCGTATAAGCCGACAGACATGCCAACACAAGAAGTTGGTTATGTTGTTACGGCTGGTGACGGCATTGCGCACGTAGCTGGATTATCTGGCTGCATGGCAAACGAGCTGCTCACCTTCGAAAACGACACCCTTGGCTTAGCGTTTAACCTTGATGCTCACGAAATCGGCGTGGTTATTCTAGGCGATTTTACGGGCATTGAAGAAGGGCAGGAAGTTTACCGCACTGGCGAAGTGTTATCGGTGCCAGTGGGAGACGCCTATCTTGGTCGTACAGTAGACCCATTGGGTAATCCAATCGACGGTCTAGGTGCAATCGAGTGCAAGGAGCGTCGTATTCTTGAAGCCCAGGCTCCAGACGTGATCCATCGTCACCCTGTGGACGAGCCTTTGTCTACTGGTTTAAAGGCAATTGACGCAATGACGCCAATTGGCCGCGGTCAGCGTCAGTTGATTATTGGCGATCGTCAAACTGGTAAAACAGCAATCGCAATCGATACGATTATTAACCAGCGCACAAACTGGGAAAGTGGAGATCCAAAGAAGCAAGTCCGTTGCATTTACGTAGCAATCGGGCAAAAAGGTTCAACAATCGCATCTGTACGTCAAAGCCTCGAAGAAGCAGGCGCTATGAAGTACACAACAATCGTTGCAAGCCCAGCTTCGGATTCTGCAGGTTTTAAGTACATTGCTCCATACACTGGTTCTGCAATCGGTCAGCATTGGATGTACAACGGCAAGCACGTTTTGATTGTTTTCGACGACTTGTCTAAGCAAGCAGAAGCATATCGTTCGATTTCTTTGCTTCTTCGTCGCCCACCTGGGCGTGAAGCATATCCAGGTGATGTGTTCTATCTTCACTCTCGTCTTCTAGAAAGATGCGCAAAGCTTTCCGACGATATGGGCGGCGGCTCAATGACTGGCTTGCCAATTATTGAGACCAAGGCAAATGACGTTTCTGCATACATTCCAACCAACGTGATTTCTATTACCGATGGTCAGATCTTCTTGCAGTCCGATTTGTTCAACGCAGGTCAGCGTCCAGCAGTCGATGTTGGTATTTCCGTGTCTCGTGTTGGTGGCGCAGCTCAGGCCAAGGCTTTGAAGAAGGTCTCTGGCATGCTTAAGATTTCTTTGGCTCGATACAAGTCTTTGGAATCATTTGCAATGTTCGCTTCCGATTTGGATGCAGCTTCCAAAGCACAGCTCACTCGTGGCGCTCGCTTAACCGAGTTGCTTAAGCAGAAGCAGTTCTCGCCTCGTTCCATGGAGCAAGAGGTTGTTTCTGTGTGGGCTGGTACACACGGAAAGTTAGATGACATTCCTGTAAAAGATGTTTTGCGTTTTGAAAGCGAATTATTGGATTATCTCGATAAGGGAACCGACATTTTGCAAGTGATTCGCGATACTGAAGATTTCACCAAAGAAACAGAATCGAAGCTTGATGCTGCAATTGACGACTTCCGTAGGATGTTTAAGACTTCTGCAGGTAAGCCTTTGATTGTTAAGGATTCTCTGCCTCCAGCTGAAAACCCTGCTCCAGTTGAAAAAGAGCAGCTTGTTGCAAAGCCGAAGTCGGATAATCGTGAATCTGAGGGGAAGTAGCGTATGTCCTCCCAACTTGCATTGAAATCGAGAATTATTTCCACACAGTCTTTAGGTAAAATCTTTAAGGCTCAGGAAATGATTGCGTCTTCTCATATAGCAAAAGCGCGTGATATCGCTCTAAATGCTAAGCCTTATAGCGACGCAATTTTCGATGCCGTGCAGGCGTTGGTAGCTCATCATGAAGCGAATATTAAGCATCCTATTTTTGGTAAAGAGCGTTCGGGTAATCGCGTAGCCGTGTTGGCGTTAACTTCAGACCGTGGCATGGCTGGCGCGTTTACATCATCGATTATTCGAGAAACCGAGGCGTTGCTCGCAAAGTTGGATGCGGAAGGAAAGCACGCTGAGCTGTACGTGTATGGTCGCCGTGGCGCAACCTATTACAAGTATCGTAATCGCGATGTTGCAGGCACTTGGGAAGGGTCTACTGATCATCCTGATGTGACTATTGCGGAGCGAATTTCCGATACTTTAATGGATGCGTATATGACTCCAGAAGAAGATGGAGGAGTTTCGGAGCTTTACATTGTATTCACCGAGTTTATAAACATGGTGAGGCAGAAGGTTCGTACGCTGCGCATGCTTCCAGTTGAGCTGGTTCCTTTAAAGGACGGCGAAGAGTTTGCCATGCATCGTCCAGATTACGAGGCAGCTTCTGGTCCTTCGGCTTCGCTTTCGTCTACGGGTGCGGTTTCGGCTCGAGAAGAAGCGGTTAGCCGCAGTAATCCGGACGCTGTGGAATATTGCTTTGAGCCAAGTCCAAGCGAAGTGTTGGATTCGGTTTTGCCAAAGTATATTCAATCGCGTATACACGAATGCTTGCTTACTTCTGCTGCTTCCGAAACAGCTAGTCGACAGAATGCTATGCATACGGCTACAGATAACGCCCGCAATTTGGTGGAGGATTTGACAAGAAAGCTTAATGCTTCTCGCCAGGCTTCCATCACACAAGAACTTACCGAGATTATCGGCAGCGCTGACGCGCTGAATAATGAGGAGGAATAGGAGCATATGGCTGAAGATCAGGCCACAGCACCTCCAGAAGATGCAAAGGAAAGCGACCCAACGGCCGGCCGCGTAACCCGTGTTCAGGGTTCCGTGATTGACGTTGAATTCCCAGTCGGCTATCTTCCAGATATTTACAATGCTCTCAAAGTGGATATCAACACCGTTGGAAACACGGAGGGAGATACCGTCCACGAGATTACATTGGAAGTTGAGCAGCACCTTGGTGATTCAACTGTGCGAGCAGTGGCACTTAAGCCTACGGACGGCTTGGTCCGTGGTGCTTTAGTGCGAGATACTGGTGGCCCAATTTCTGTGCCTGTTGGAGATGTTACAAAAGGTCACGTTTTTGACGTAACTGGTAACATTTTGAACGCTAAGTCAGGCGAGAACATTGAGGTTACTGAAAGGTGGCCAATTCACCGCAACCCACCTGCTTTCGATCAGCTTGAGTCTAAGACTCAAATGTTTGAAACTGGTATCAAGGTTATCGATTTGCTTACGCCTTACGTACAGGGCGGAAAGATCGGTCTGTTCGGCGGCGCAGGCGTTGGTAAAACCGTGTTGATTCAGGAGATGATTCAGCGCGTTGCACAGAATCACGGTGGTGTGTCTGTGTTTGCTGGCGTTGGCGAACGTACTCGTGAGGGTAACGATTTGATTGGCGAAATGGCTGAGGCTGGCGTTTTGGAGAAAACAGCGCTTGTCTTTGGTCAGATGGATGAGCCTCCTGGGACTCGTCTTCGTGTGCCTCTTACTGCTTTGACTATGGCTGAGTATTTCCGTGATGTTCAGAATCAGGATGTGTTGCTGTTTATCGACAACATCTTCCGCTTTACTCAGGCAGGTTCTGAGGTTTCCACTTTGCTTGGTCGTATGCCTTCTGCAGTTGGTTATCAGCCAAACTTGGCGGATGAAATGGGTGCGTTGCAGGAGCGTATTACTTCTACGCGCGGTCATTCTATTACGTCGCTTCAGGCTATTTACGTGCCTGCAGATGATTACACCGATCCTGCACCTGCAACAACCTTTACTCACTTGGACGCTACTACCGAGCTTTCGCGTGATATTGCGGCTAAGGGTATTTATCCAGCTGTGGATCCTTTGACTTCTACTTCGCGAATTCTTGATCCGCGTTATGTTGGTCAGGCTCATTACGATTGCGCTAATCGTGTGAAGGCTATTTTGCAGCGTAATAAGGAGCTTCAGGACATCATCGCTTTGATTGGTATTGATGAGCTTGGTGAGGAAGATAAGACCACTGTGAGCCGTGCTCGTAAGATTGAGCAGTTCCTTGGTCAGAACTTCTATGTGGCTGAAAAGTTCACTGGTCGTCCAGGTTCTTATGTTCCAGCTGATGAGACCATTGAGGCGTTTACGCGAATTTGCAATGGTACTTACGATGAGATTCCTGAGCAGGCGTTCTCTGGCATTGGTGGCATCGACGATCTTGAGCGTCGTTGGCACGATATGAAGCAAGAGTTTGGTGCGTGATTATGGCAGAGAAGCAAGTGAAAACGCTGCACGTTAGTGTGGTTGCAGCTAGGCATCCTGTTTGGGAAGGCGATGCCAAGTTTGTGGTTATTCCTTCTGTGAATGGCGCAATGGGTGTTCTTCCTGGGCATGAGGCTGTGCTTGCGTTGATTGATCACGGTTTTGTAAAGGTTGACGATTTGAATGGCGTTCGTCATGTTTTTAAGGTGACTGACGGATTCTTTTCTGTTGACTCAGACAATATTACTATTGCTGTTGAGCACAGTTGTAACGTTGATAAAGACGGCAATGTGTTGCCTAACGCTAAAGTGATTTAATGTGATTTAAGTTAATCTAAGGCTGACTTTTGTAATAAGGTACGCTAGATAAGCAGGAGTTTGCGATTATTTATCGCGGCTCCTGCTTTTTTGTTTCTTTTATCCCGCGTTTGTTTCTATATTTGCCCAGAAAGGGAACAAACGTGGGAATTTAATTGGGTGCGATTGTCTTGTAGCGTGGCATTTGATGTGGTGCCGGTGTGGTATTCGGTTTGGTGTGATGTTTGTGCGGTGTCAGTTTGATGTTGGTTTGGTGTCGGCATGATTGCCAGTGTGGTGTCGGTGTGATTGTTGGTGGGTTGTCGGCGTGTTGCGTGTGTGGGTTGCGTGGAATGTTGATTTTTCAATGGTTTTATAGTGTTAGTGTTCTTGTTTGAGTAGTTTCCTGAGAAAAGTCTGGGAAAATTCTTTAAAAACCTTGAAACAATGTGTTTTTACGGTTTTATTAGTGTTAATCCACAAATATTATGGTGAAAATAGTTTTTATTGTGGATTAGTTTGTGCGTAACATTATTTTTTTCTGTTTGTTCTGTGTGGCTGCCTCTTGACTTTTTTAAACGGGGGGGGGGTATGTTAATAAGCAAACGCCAGCTGCTCCTAGTTTTGGCTGGTGTTTAAACCACTATTCACGTGTTGTGGATTGTGGAGCAAATTTTTCTCTGCGCCCCTAACGCAGAGGAGAAGAAGAAAGGAAATTAAAATGATGAATAAGAAGGCTATCGCCGCTTTCGCTGCTGGCGCTACTTTGCTTGCCGGCTTCGCAATGGCAACCCCAGCAATGGCTGATGCTGATACTGATGCTAAGATTGCAGATCTTAAGACGTCTATTGCTCTTCTTGAGACAAAGATGAAGAATAACAATCTTAAGCCATCTGAGGAAGTTCTGAACGCATATGATCAGGCTAAGACTAAGTTTGAAGAGACTGATAAGGCTCTTACTGCTGCTTACGCTGCTTATGACGCTGGATTTAAGGCGTATAAAGCAAAGCAAGGCAATGATAAGAAGTCGACTGATGACTTCGACAAAGATGATACTGATAAGGCTTACGGAACTGAAAAGAATAAGAGTGGTAAGGAGTTGAATGAAGCACTTACTGCTGCGCAAGATGCTTATAACAAGGCTAAGACTGCATTTGATGAAGCCAAGGGAAAGGTAGCGGCATATAATTCTGGTTATACTCAGGATGTTGCTAATCTTAAGGCTTTGAAGGAAGAGCTTGCTAAACTCGTTGGTGGTAAGACTACAACTTCACAGCCATCCAAGCCTGAAACAAAGCCTGTTGTTCCTGGTGTTCATGTGAAGGCTGCTGATAAGGCTAAGGCTGCTGCTAAGGGTGAGCTTGCTGCTAAGGGTGGTCATGGTAAGTCTGGCGAGAAGCTTGGTAATGCTGGTGTTGGTGTTGCTTTGACTGCTTTGGCTGCTTCTATGCTTGCTGGCATGGGTGCTGCTGTTCGCAAGATGCGTCACTAAGTTAAAAAGGCTTGCGTTGAGCGTGTGATGCGCGTGTTGTTTTTGCTTCACGCGTATCACGAGCTTTCAAATAGTGGCTTGGGTTTCGTGTGGTTTGCCGAAAATTTCCTTTTCTTACCATGTGGAGTTTGGGTTGCTGTTTGATTGTGCTTGATGCTTGTTGCTGGTTGGTTGTTTCCTGCTAGGGACGGGATTCTTCCTTCTGGTTTTAAGGGTTTGTTAGGTTACTTCTAACAAACCCTTTTTGTGTTTTACTCACTTTGTGCCAATTAGCCATTGTGCTATGTCTATTACGCGGATTCCTTCAACGTCGTAAGAATCGTGGCGAGTGTTTGCAAGCAGAATTTTAGGATAAGCGTCTTTTATTGCTTTTAGTGGCGAAAGTTCGCGCTCCAACGTTGCATTGTCACTAATGCTATCTTCAAGCTCGTAGTATTTTTACTTTTGAAAGCAAACACGTATTTTTACTTTCAAAACTTTAATATTTTTTAAGTTTTGAAAGTGGGGGCGTATGTTTGCGTAAAATCCCGAATCTTTACTTTTGCGTGCGTAGCATTGGTGTTGTCTACGCCGAAACGAGTGGCGTTATGTTGATGTTACCGACGCTGCCGATGTTTCTATAGTGCGTTTTTGCCAAAATGTCGGTATAAATGAATGTTTTTTACTAGCTATGCCTTCATTTTGGCAAAATGTAGGTATAGAATAGATTCTTACGTTAGCTATGCAATCATTTTGTAATAAATGCATTATTTGCTTGTAAACAAAAATATCGCAAGCAAAATATTGCAAGACATTACTGCAAAATCCTCAATAATGTAAACGCAATAACGTAAATGGAGTCGCATTATGGATTACAAAACAATACGCAAAATAGTTGCGATGTCTAAAAGTAATGCAAAACCTTGTGATATTGCGGAAGAAGAATATCGATTGCGCATTGATAATCCTGTGACGTATCGTTCTGGAATCGTATTTGATGGCCATGAGATTTTTGCAATGTGTGTAACGGATCTTGTAACGTACATAGATGATATTATGCGCGCTGAAAAAATCATTGAAAAAGCGTGGAACGAGTTGTCGCGGTTTGCTCAGCGCGAGTATTTAATGCAACTTATTGCAAAAGAAGTGCAAAATACCAACATTATTGAAGGTGTTCACAGCACTAGAAAAGAGCTTTCCAAAGCACTTGATGCTGCAAACGAGCAGAATAAGCATACGCGTTTTAGTGAATTTACTAAGCTTTTTCTCGAGCTTGCGGATTCAAGTGAATGTGACACTTCGATTCCACAAACCTTGCAAGATATACGAAAAATCTACGACAGTATTATGCAGGGCGAATTAGAAGCAAATAATATTCCAGATGGTGAGATTTTTAGGAGTGGAAAAGTAAGTATTCGTGATGGTGCAAATAATGTAGTGCACGATGGCGATGCAACGGAAGCGGAAATTCAAAAGCATATAACTGAGTTATTGCATTTGATGAATAGTGCCGAAGTTCCAACGCTTATCAAGGCGTGCATGTGCCACTATGCTTTTGAGAGCGTGCATCCATTTTATGATGGAAACGGCAGAACTGGGCGGTTTTTGCTTGCTTTGCAATTGCATGAGCAGCTTTCAATGCCAACGGTTTTGAGCTTAAGCTCCATAATTTACGCAGAAAAATCTGGATACTATGCTGCTTTTTCTAAATCACAAGAACTGTTTAATTGCAATGATTTAACTATGTTTTGTTGCACAATATTGGAATATATTAAAAAAGCACAGAGCGAAGTGTTTGAGAATATTAGTGTGCAATTAAAGCACATTATTTACTGTATGGGTAAGCTGCGTGAGCTTTTCCCAGAGGAAGAAATTTCTAAAGTGCAGCGTGAAGCTCTGTCTATTTTGTTGCAAAATAAGCTTTTTTCGTATAATCCAACTCCAATGACTCGCAAGCAACTAAGCGAATACGTTGGTAATGCAATTGATGAGAAGATTGGTGAGAGAAAGATTGTGAGCGCGCTTAACGGTTTGATTGAGCTTGAAATGGTTGATTCTATTGGCGAACGCCCTCTTCGGTATGAGCTTTCTAAAAAAGCGAATGAAATGTTTGCGTGAGGCAAGCGATGTTTGTTTCATTTCGCAAAATTAAAAAATTTTCAAATTTGTGAAATTAGATTTGCTCTGTTTTGCGAAATTAGATTTGCTTGGCATTAAAGCGCGTAAATCATGTTACGCTGAAACGATTGGCGTGATGTTACCCATGCTGGATTCGTCAAATCGCAGAATATCGTAGTCGCGTTGAAGGTTGAGCCAAAAGTCTGGGATTGTTCTAAAAGCTTTATATAGCTTGTATGCCATTGCTACACTGATTGCGCGTTTGCGTGAGCACGCATTAATAAACTGATATTATTTTTGACTACATTTTTGTTGTTTACATTCTTTTTTGTTTGATTATTAGATGTATGAGAAGGCAAATTAATCAATTAACCCTAATTTTGGTCTGGGAAGATACAATAGCAATTTTCCATTGTATAACACAAAAAGTTGGGTTGATAACTATATAGAGTATAATCAACCCAACTTTTATGCTATACGCTTAATTTTAGTGTATATTGAGTTTATAATAAACTATTCCAATCCAACTTCTTCTGCCGTAGCATAAGATAACTGTGTACCTCGTTTGGTTACAGCATCTCCAGCATATATGTTGGCTGCCTTTATAGATGCTTCTATGTCATGGGTCTTTACCCATGTATGGCTGAAACATCCAATGAACGCGTCGCCAGCGCCAGTTGTGTCAACTGCATTTTGCGCGGATTGTGCATCAGCTTTAAACATCTTTTCGCCTTCGCTATTTACCAATAGGGCTCCTTTGCTTCCTAATGTAACAATTACATTAGGAATGCCAGATTGTAATAGCATTCTAGCTGCATTAGTGATATCTTCACTAGTGTCAACAGGCATTCCAGTAAGGAGAGAAAGCTCGCTTTCGTTAGGCACAATAAATTCGCAATTGCGAATATTCTCTAGTGATAAAGCTGGATCTGCTGGAGCTGGATTCAGTAGGACTGGTACACCCAATTCCGCCCCCATTCTTATTGTTTCATATACAGTTTCTAGAGGAATCTCTAACTGTAGAACTATCAGTTTGCATTTTGAGATTTCACTGCGAGCTTTTTCCACATCATTTGGCTTAAGTTTTGCGTTTGCTCCTTTGACAATAATTATTGAGTTTCGCGATTGTGGATCTACAAAGATTGGGGCTACTCCAGATGTAGCGTCTGTTCTCATTACGAATTTAGAGTCAATACCATTTTTCTCAAAATTGTTAATTGTGTTTTCCGCGAAAACATCGTTACCAACCCTTGTTACCATCAATACTTTTGAGCCCATTCTAGATGCTGCTACGGCTTGATTAGCACCTTTTCCTCCACAACCCATGTGAAAGTCTGGGGCTTCTACTGTTTCTCCATCTGTTGGCATACGGTTTATGTAAGAAATCAAATCAACCATATTTGATCCAACTACTGCAATTTCCATTGTTACTTCTCCTTAATTCCAGTATGAACAGTGAATTTCTTTGTTTCGCCAGGATTTAATTGAATCAATGTGCCAGCTTTCCTAGCAGCTTCGCGCCCTTCTGGCCTAGATGTTCCAGGCAGAGCAAAAGCTGCAACTTTTTGATCTGCATTGTAAAGAATCCATCTGGTCACAACAGGGAATTCTTGCGTGGAGAATTGTGTTTCGAATGTAGTACCGTCTGGAGCAACCATATCAATAATTGCATTGTCCGTAATTTTGTTTACTCCATCCGCAAAGTAGACAATTTCTGGATCAAATTCTTCTGCTCCTACTAATGAATTAGCATCTTTTTTACCACTTAGTATGTCTTCATTAAGTTGTGTCCATCTTGGAGTTGGCTTTACGTGAGCAGGAATAGATGTTCGTAACTTGAATGTGTCATTGCCAAAGTTTTGTATTATTTTAGCGTCCTTTACAAATGCATAGTTCATGTGGCACATGTACTGTAGTGGCATTGACGCATATAGCGACTTATTGGTTACTTCTAAATGAATATCAAACATTGAAGAACCTTCGTGTAAAGTTACTGAAGGTTTTGCAACATAGTGATCACCAAAGCCCTGTAAGTATTCGTAGGAAGATTCAATTGTTATAGATGTCTCGGTAACAATTAATTTTGCATTATCCATATGCGAGCATGGGAATTCACCGTGTAAAGGATGCGTATCTTCCGGAGAAGGGCACCCTGCAGCTAAAAGTCCAGAATGGAATGCAAAGCACCCGTATGTGTTAACAATTTGGTTTGCTGGTTTAGGTTTTGAGAACATGTTATCCATTCTCAAACTTTTACCATCAAAATTTGCATCCCAAATAATCTGTCCCATGAATGGGAGCACTTCAACATATCCTCTAGAATTATGTATTGTCAAGGATGCAATACCTTGAGGATATTGTTTCGTGGTAACAGACCATTCATTATTGTGTAATATTTCTTTTACTGATTCAGTGAATTGTGATTCGAAAAGATTAATATTAAATTCTGACATGACATTCAGCTTTCTTTTTTAGATTTTTTGTAGGTTAAGTAGAAATAGATGAATACCGCTGCAAAGCAGACTAAATCAACTATGAATGAGATTTGCATAGAGCCAGTGTGATCAGATACAAGTCCTTGTATTGCGGGAACAATTGCTCCACCGATTATTGACATAACAATTACCGCGCCGCCAGTCTCTGTGAAACGTTTGTCTTCTATGGAATCCAGAGTACGCGAGTAAATAGTTGCCCAACATGGTCCAAATAGTGCTGATACTAACACTGCTGCATATACGGCAGTCATATTTGGAACAAGTATTACATACACTAATGCAATAAATCCGCATGCTGAGTATCCAATAAGCACAAGATCTTGATTTATCTTCGTCATAAGTAAGTTTGCAATAAACTTTCCTGCGAAGAATCCAATGAATGAAAAGATCATGAAGTTTGCTGCGGTGCGTTCATTTAAACCATGATTTATATTGAGAGCAAGTCTAATAGTGAACGACCAAACAGCCGTCTGCATTCCTACATACAAGAATTGTGTTAGAATGCCGATTCTAAACCTAGAATTTTTTATTAGATAGCGTAGTGTTTCCACTATTGATGCATTATCTTTTGCATCCTCATCAGTGTGTGTAGGTTTGCAAGATGGGAATTGTGTTATAGCAATAATAATTAGCATTACTAACAGGATTAAAATGATAACCCTATATGGATGTAGAGTCCTTTGTAACATTTCCCTGGCAAACTTTTGGCTCTCTGCCACACTCATTTTTGCCATTTGATTATGTAAAGATTCACCTTCTGTGAAGATTAAATACTTTCCTAGCAGAATACCAGCGATAGACCCTAGAGGGTAGAAAGTTTGAGAAATGTTTAATCTCAAAGTGGAAAGTCGTTTTTCTCCAATCATCGATGAATATGTGTTGCATGATGTCTCTAAGAATGACAAACCTACTGCTATTGCAAATAAAGACACTAAGAACACAGAATATGTTGCCATAGTGGATGCTGGGAAGAACAATGAGCATCCAATTATGTATACGGTAAGACCTATCAGTATGCCAACCTTGTAGCTAGAATGCCGAATTACTCTAGACGCAGGTATAGCGATTAAGAAATACCCCCCGTAGAATGCTGATTGTACAAATGCTGATGCAAAATCGGACAGTGAAAACACCGACTTAAATTGAGTGATTAATACATCATTAAGACTTGCTGCGATTCCCCACATTGGGAAGCATATCGATAATAGCATGTATTGAAAAATAGGAGTTTTATTTAGATATCCATCTTTTAGTTGTATGGTTTTATCTTTTATAATTCCCCAAGTGTTATTAGTAGCAAATGTTTCTTCATTTGCTAAATCTGACTGCTGTGTAATCATGATTCTTCTCCTGAGAGAAGTTTCACTCCAGCAGAGGCTCCGATCCTGTTGGCGCCAGCTTCAATCATTTCGTTCATCTCTTTTGATGTATGAATTCCCCCAGCAGCTTTAACGCCCATATCTGGTCCAACAGTTTTTCGCATAAGTTTAACAGCGTGTACTGTCGCTCCTCCAGTAGAGAAGCCTGTTGAAGTTTTAACAAAATCAGCGCCAGCTTCTTGTGCGCATTTGCTGGCCTTTACTATTTCTTCATCTGTTAATAGACACACTTCAAGGATGACTTTAACAATAGCTTGGCGATTTGCACCTTCTACAACTGCCTCAATGTCCTTGGTTACATATCCCCAGTCGCCTTCTTTCGCGGCTCCTATATTAATAACCATGTCGATTTCATTTGCACCTTCTTTGATTGCAAGTTCTGTTTCAAACTTTTTGACTTCTGTACAATGCGTTCCAGAAGGGAATCCAATTACAGTGCAAACTTTCACGTCACTATCTTTAAGGAGCTCTGAAGCTAGTTTAACTCTGCATGGGCTTATGCATACTGAGCAGAATCCATACTTTTTAGCTTCGTTGCAGATTTTTATGACCTGTTCTGTTGTTGCATCGGGAGCTAACAATGTGTGATCTATGTATTTAGCTTTTTCTTCCATTTTGTCTCCTTTGA
Source organism: Gardnerella sp. DNF00476 (assembly GCF_049262735.1). Taxonomy (NCBI): domain Bacteria; kingdom Bacillati; phylum Actinomycetota; class Actinomycetes; order Bifidobacteriales; family Bifidobacteriaceae; genus Gardnerella; species Gardnerella sp. DNF00476. Next base: position 603,098 of record NZ_CP058401.1, on the reverse strand, counting down.
CTTTAGAGAAACTACCTCAGTTTCTCTAGGCATAGAGTGTAGTAGTTCAGGAGACGTATTTGAACAAAATTTCAGAACATATGTGCAATTTTTAAGAATTGTTACTCTTTTTACATATCGACGCTAGTTTGTGCGCAGTTGGTACATCTATAACCAATCGATTTGCATATTTATAAGTCAATGCAACATAAATGGAGTCTAATTTTTCATTTCCGCCTGCTATTAAAATGCGTTGCTCTTTGTGCCGTAGTTCTGGCAAAGAAATCGTAAGAGTCCGAGCATTTAAATCTGGTAAGCAAACCCTACCATTTCTATCTACGAAATGTGAACAAATATCGCCGACAGAATTTTCAGTTAATTCTTTTTTCTCATTGTTTGTTATGAGTGGAGAAGACATAAGAGGCGATGTAGATTCATTTGAACCAACACTATAGACGACAATTCTTGCTTTTTCTGCATGAGAAATCACATTCCTTATGCCAGTTTGACGTTCTACAGCCTGTTTAGCTTCAACAGATTCAAAAATAATTGGATAAGCAATTGTATGTACAGTGGCATTTAAAGCGAGATGGAATGCTTTTAATGCGTTCATCATAGAAAGATCCATAGAAGGCAAAGACATGTCTCCGCGCAATTGAACAACATGTATGTTATTAAAATGCATCTCTGGCATTTGTGAAGCAACATAATCGATCGTCCTTGACCAAGATATTCCAATTGTATCTCCATCTCTCAGAAGGCTAGCTATGAGTTGTGAACCAGCTTTTCCTAATGATTTATGGAGATTTATATCGCGTCCTCTTATAGGAGAAACAAGTCTAACTTCATCAAGTTGAAAATATTTTTTTAATGTTTCTATAAGATGTATGTCTTTCTCTCTTGGATCTTCTACTGTAATTTTTACGAATCCACGTTTTTTAGCATGAGATAATAATTTTGACACGTTCGGCCTTGAAACATGTAAAACTTCGCTCACTTCAGCTTGAGATAATCCATTGTAATAAAGCTTTGCAACGTCTAAAGCTTGATGATCTTTGTGGGTCATGCCTAATTGATCTGTTTTCATCATTTTCCCATTCACGCATGATAATCATCTTTAGCTGCATAAGTTAGTAGACTAATTTTCGATTTTCATATACGACTGAATAATATGGGATAATTATATGTACAATTTAATAATAAATTAAGTGCTAAATACAAAAAGTAAGTTTATTTTTATATTATGAATACCGTTGTAATGTATTTTTAGCTAATAAAGTCATTGTCGGAATATTAATCTTTTTGCAATAATACAAAAGCTTTACCGGCATGTTGCAAGCATGTTGGTTGTTGTAGTAAGTCTTGTTTATGCGATGATAATATATTTGATTTTTTCCCTGAAGAGTCTTAATGATTTGCAATTACTATATCGAATGTCAATATTGTTTTTAATTTTTCTTATTCGACAGAATTCAATAAGTTGATTAATTTTTAGACAAATTCTACCAAGGTAAAGTACATAAATATTATATTTATATATTTTGTAAATATTTTTCGTTGGCAATATGCTGATGTGAAAATATTAAAGATAATTGCGATCTGGCATGTATATAAGTGAGGATTTGTGATTTATGCTGACTTTACCATCAATCTTAATATAGTTGTTGATACAGTATTTTTCCCACGATGTCGGTATAGATGAATGTTTTTTACTCGCTATGCTGCTATTTTTTAAAAATGTCGGTATAGAATGCGATTTTCTGTAAACTATGACGACATTTTGCTATTTTGTGGATTTTGGGGGGATATTGTTATGGTTTTTGATGATTGATAGAGTGTTTGATATTGGGAGTGAGGCAAGCGATGTTTAGGAACGTAATGGCGATTGAGCGTGCTCTTGGAACGGGGATTATTATCTCTAGCAGCAAGCCGATTTCGCAGCGCGTGCAGAAGCGGATTCGCGCTTTTGTTGACGAGTACGAATCGGTGCTTTCGCGCTTTCGCGCGGATTCGCTTGTTTCGCGCATGGCTTGTGCGGATGATGGCGGCGATTTTGAGTTTCCAACGTGGACGCAGCCGCTTTTTACGCTTTATAGTGAGTTTTACGCTGCTACGCACGGTGCTTTCGACGCGTGTATTGGTGCAGATTTGCTTGCGCTTGGCTACGATAATTCCGTGCAATTCGTTCCGCAATCGGCAGTTAGTGCGGGTAAGAATGAGAATAGTAGCAGTGACAGTTGGTCTAACTACCGCCGCGCTTTGCCAGTTACGTGGGGGAATATTTCGCGAGATTGCGGCAGCGCAACGCTTCGCACCAATCAGCCAGTGCAGCTTGATTTTGGTGCAGCTGGAAAGGGCTATTTTGTAGATCTTGTAACACAGATTATTAAAGAGGAGCTTAGTGGCGATTCGCCTTCGAATAGCGATTCGCGTGCCGATTTTGATTTTTTGGTTAACGCTGGCGGAGATATGCGCGCTTGTTTTAGCGAAGAGAATAATCAAATAAAAGTGGCTCTGGAAAATCCGTTTGACACAACTCAAGCAGTTGCAGTGGCATCAATCGCAAGCGGAGCGTTGTGTGCGTCGTCTAGCGCAAGAAGGCGTTGGAAAGTAAAAGACACAAGTTATTTAGGCAAAGATGCAAGTGGCTTTGAGTCTAATTTAATTGCGACTCACTTGATTAATGCGCTTGATGGCATTCCTGCTTGCGATTTATGCGCAAGTTGGGCGTATGTGCCTAGCAAAACTTGCGATTTTCCAACTGCTTACGCTGATGCGCTCGCAACTGCGTTGTTTGTATCGCAAGAAAACAATTTGCAAAAAATCGTGCAAACCACCAGTGCTGAGTTTGCTGTAATGCTGACAAAGCATGCGCTTCGCAAAACACGCGCCTTCCCAGCGCACTTTTTTGCGGAGTGATGCTGAGTAATGCTGAATAATTCCAACTAATGCCCAATAATGACTATGTGAGCTAGCTTGCTTGCAAGAATCGAAGCTAGACGCAAACAATACGGTAGCGTTGCAATCAGCTTCCACTTTCAAATGTGCATAGTAAAATTGTAAAATAAATTTTACTGTAAAGTAAAAAATTGCAGAGAAGGAGATTGTGTGTAATGTCTTATAAAACAGTTGATTCTTTAATGCGACATCTTAGAGATAGCGGCTTAATTATTTCTGGTAGTGTACAAAAAAGACAACTAATAAGTACTGGATATTTGGGTTATAGGCCAAAAGACCTATAACCCAAATTTTTTACTTGGCACTGTTAACTCAACCTTAAGCCCACCATGTTTGCTTCTGCTTATATCAACCGTTCCGTTATGAGAGCTAATAATCTGTTGAACAATTAGCAGACCCAAACCATGCCGTTGCTCTACAGTACTTGTATCGCAAATCATATAGTGCGGTGCATGATTAAGCTTTTCGATTTTTTCATCTGAAGCACCTATACCATTATCCTCAACGCAAATAATACAATTGTTATTATTTGCAGCAACGGATACATAAATCGTACACCCATTTTCATTATGAGATATGCTGTTCTGAATAAGATTAGATATTGCTCGTTTTAATAAATCTTTGTCTACATTAATATTGCAAACAGTCAATTTAGCATCTGTTTCCCACTTAATCGAAAACTCATCTTGCATACCCATATTCATAAAATCCACAACAACTTGCCTAACAACAGCAACAATATTTTCTTCTTTTTTCATAATGGGTTGCATATTATATTCAAGTTTTGAAGCCAAATTAAGGTCATTAATCAAATTCTTCATTCTTGCACTTTGCTTAATAATCATCGTCGCTTTTTTACGATCTTCTTGCGAAATATGGAGAGAATTTTCTAACTGTCCCGCATATCCCATAACCATAGATAACGGAGTACGAATATCATGCGAAACTCCAGCTATCCAATTCGCTCTTGCAGTCTCCTTTTTTCTCAATTGTTCTTTTTGTATTTGCAAAATATCGGAAGCAGAATTTATGTTAGATGAAATTTCTGAAAGCGCTCCTGTTTCTGGAATATGCACGCTTTCTCCACTAGATAAACGTTGTATCCCTTTTGTAATCGGATTAATTGATTTTAGTAGTTTTATATTAGCTATTAAATAAATTCCAAGAATAAGCAAAATGTTGATGAAGAATACGCTTAAAACAATCTGTGGAAAATTTGAGATTAAACTGTAGTTCCAACTTGGTTGCGTATGTTTCCAAAAGCTTTTGTGCGGAAATCCGACTACGACAACTCCATTCTTATTATCACCAGTGTAAGTTGGATAACCATCAATGTAGCCAACGCTCAAATTAGCTACATCAGACAAAGTATAATCGTTTGGAATAGTTGCAGGAACGTCTTTTGTTTTCCATACGACTCTTAACGTATTATTATCAATCAAAATTGCCCATGCGCCAGAATTTGTCAATTTGGAAGACATATTTTTTGATAATACATAATCCCCACTTGCGGATAATTGTAATGCTTCTCCCGTCTCTTTTGCTATGTTATAGGGAGACATCTCTTTATCGGGTGCGTAACTCCCTATAAGTACAACAAACGCAATAATATTCATTAATACTATGAGCACAGTGCTTAGTAGAAAAATACTTATAAAGCGTTGTATTAGTTTTGGTATGCTTTTCATTCTGCTTTACTCCACAATCAGCTTGTATCCTAAACCTTTTACTGTTACCAATGAAACAGGCTGCGATGGATTGAGTTCTATTTTTTCTCTTATACGACGTATATGCGCCATTAAAGAATTTTCATATCCAAAAGGATTATCACCCCATGCAGCTTCACATAACGCGTCAATTGTTACGATACGTCCCGCATTTCTATATAAAGCAGAAAGCAAATCGTGTTCTTTGGCTGTAAGTGGAATATGTTCGTTATTTTTTATTACTTCTGCAGAAGAAAAATCAATCTGACTATTTTTCAGTTTAACAATGGGATTTTCGCTCTTGTAGCTTCGTCTTAAAATTGCCATAATGCGAAACGTTAGCTCTTTTGGAAGAAACGGCTTTACAATATAATCATCTGCTCCTAAGTCAAATCCCTTAAACTTATCTTCATCCTCACCGCAAGCAGTAAGAAACAAAACAGGACAATCACTATATTGTTTTATCTTCTCCATTAACTCAAATCCATTACCGTCAGGGAGCATAACATCAAGTATTGCTAATTCTGGACGTAATGTTTGTGTTGCTTCTACAGCATCTTTCATGCTTTTTGCAGTAGTTATATTATGAAAACCGTATTCGTTTAATATGGATACAACCATATCTAAAAGTTCCTGCTCGTCATCAACAAGCAGAATATGCTTGTTCAACAAATAATCATCCTGATTCATGGAGCGCCCCCTAACATATATTATGCCATGTGAATATTCATTTTTTGACCTCGCATAAAAATGTAAGGTAGATGTAAGGTGAAGAGAATGTTGTAGAAAGGTTGACGCAATATCATAAATCCTGAAAGGAGATATTGCCATGAACAATATTGTTACAACAGAACATTTAACAAAAAAATATAAATCATTTACTGCTGTTAATGATGTTTCACTTCATATTCGAAAAGGTAGCATTTATGGCTTTCTTGGGCCAAATGGAGCTGGAAAATCTACAACAATGAAAATGCTCCTAGGACTTACAGCTCCAACAAAAGGCGTATTTACAATCGACGGAAAGCGGTTTCCTGCTGACCGCATACCTATTTTGAAAGAAATAGGCTCGTTTATTGAATCCCCATCTTTCTATGCAAATCTAACAGGTAGAGAAAATCTTGACATTATACGTCGTATTTTAGAACTACCTAAGAGTGCAGTTGATGACGCATTAGAATTAGTAGGTCTTTCTGAGTTTGGAGACCGTCTTGCAAAAAAATATTCACTTGGCATGAAACAAAGGCTTGGTCTTGCTGGAGCATTGCTTGGTAGACCACCTATTTTGATTTTAGATGAGCCAACAAATGGACTCGATCCATCTGGTATACACGAAATCCGAAATCTAATTAAGTCGCTTCCAGATTTTTACGATTGCACGATTCTTATTTCTTCTCATATGCTATCCGAAATTGAGCTTATTGCAGATGATATTGGAATACTTAATCACGGACACTTACTATTTGAAGGTAGTTTAGATGAACTACGACAATACGCATTACGATCTGGTTTTGCTGCCGACAATTTGGAAGATATGTTCCTATCCATGATTGATAAAGACAATACACTCAGGAAGCAGAGTGCAAGACTATGAAAACGCTTGTAATCGAACTAAAAAAATGCAAGAGAACTGGTTTTATAGCTCTTATGATTGCTATTGGCATTATGGGAGCAGCGTACGCTTTTGTGAATTTCATTGTACGAAAAAGTACATTATTAAACCTGCCTTTAGCTCCTATGGATATTCTCCTTACACAGCTTTACGGCATGATTATGGTGTTAAACATGTTCGGCATAATAGTCGCCGCATGCATTATCTACAACATGGAATTTAAGGGAAATGCAGTAAAAAAGATGCATATGCTTCCTATGAGTGTTCCTGCTATGTACCTATGCAAATTTATTCTGCTGACTGTTCTATTACTAATCGCTATTTGCATACAAAATTTAGCACTTGCAAAAATCGGTGTAACAGATTTGCCACAAGGCACGTTTAATGTAAGTACTCTTATATCTTTTGCTGCATATTCATTTATTACGTCAATGCCTGTATTGTCCTTTATGATTTTTGTATCATCACTATTTGAAAACATGTGGGTGACGCTTGGAATTGGTGTAGCAGGATTTTTAAGCGGCATGGCATTGGCTTCGTCAGACATCGTGCTTTTTATGGCATCACCTTTTATCGTTATGCTAAAACCAGCAGTTGCCATGAGCGCGCAACCTAATACTACGGTCGTAATCGTATCAATAGTTGAAACACTTCTGTTTTTATGTTCTGGATTGTGGACAGCTAAGAACCTGCACTACGAATAAGGAGATTATGAAAATGAGATTTTTTGAACTTCTTAGAATCGAATTTAAGAAAGTAAAGCGTAGTAAAATTATTCCTTTGATTTTTATTGCGCCACTAATTGTGGTTGGATCTGGTGTAGCAAGCCTTCATAGATACTTCACTCCAGAATATACACACGCATGGGCTGCTATGTTTATTCAAAGCGCATTAGTCTATTCATACTATTTGCTTCCTCTTAGTATGATTGTTATTTGTGTGATGATTGCCGGACGAGAAACAAGCAATAACGGAATACTAAAAATGCTGGCACTGCCTGTTAGCAGATACGCGATTTCTGCTGCAAAATTTTGCGTACTGCTATTTTATTTGCTTATGGAAATGGTCGTATTTTTTGCCGTATTCGTTATAGCAGGATTGTTTGCAACCAGTAGCACAGGAGTTACAGAAACGCTCCCAATTATGTATCTACTAAAATGGTGTTTAGATCTGTTTTTGACTATGATTCCAAGCGTAATAGTCATGTGGGCGATTACTGTTCTTTTTGAAAAGTCAATGTTATCCGTTGGATTAAATATACTTCTTGTGATTCCTGGCGTATTAATAGCAAATACTCCACTTTGGGTAGTTTATCCTTATTGTTACAGCGGATATATGGTTTCCCGCTCTCTACATGCAGTTACATCAACAGGATTAGGAAACGGATTTAATCTTATACCATTTTTGCCATGTGCAATTGCAATATCTGTGTTTGTATTTTTGATTGCAATAACACAATTTGGCAAAAAAGAGATGAGATAATAAGGGGTACTAAATAACAATGCAGTGAAATAACAAATGCAGATGTGACTTGCAAAATCGCGTATAAGTTTTTAGCTATACACGAAACGCGTAAAACGTTCAAAACGCAGTATGGAAATAAATAGAACAAAAACAAAAAGCTTTCGGTTTTGAATGCCCCTAGTAGCAAACAAAACCGAAAGCAACACATTCAACACTCAAAACCCCCACACGCACAACAAACGCCAACACAAAGACGATTCCGGGGTTATAGTCCAAAGGGGGTTATTTCCCGAGATAAAATCTCGTTGCAAGCAATACGAATACTATCGCTGCTGATTGTGCGCGTTTACAGTAGAATATTAAAGAACGCTTATTTAATTAGCTTATATATTGCGCATGCGCTTGCACGAATTGCACGAATAGGGAGCAGCAGAATGGACACTCGCAAAGAAGAAGAACGCGCGGAATTGCATCGCACGATTTGGAAGATTGCCGACGATTTGCGAGGTTCTGTTGATGGCTGGGACTTCAAAGCATACGTGTTGTGCACAATGTTTTATCGCTATATTTCCGAGAATTTATGCGATTATATTAATAAAGATGAGCACGAATCTGAAGGCGGTGATCCAAACTTTGATTACGCAAAAATAAGCGATGAAGATGCCGAGCCTCTTCGCAGTGAAATGATTAGTGAAAAAGGCTTCTTTATACTTCCTAGCGAGCTGTTTTGCAATGTGCTTAAGAACGCTCCTCAAGATAGTGATTTAAACGAAACGTTGAGCCGCGTGTTCCGCAATATTGAAGCGTCGTCTCAAGGCACTAAGTCGTCTGGTGATTTTAAGGGATTATTCTCCGATTACGATGTGAATAATATTAAGCTTGCAGATACTGTTGAAGGCAGAAATAAGCGTTTTGTTAAGTTATTGCAAGTGATTAGTGAGATGAAGCTTGGCAGTGTAAACAACAACGTGATTGAGGCTTTTGGTGACGCTTACGAGTATTTGATGGGCTTGTACGCTTCTAACGCTGGAAAGTCTGGTGGCGAATACTTTACGCCTGCAGAAGTTTCAATGCTGCTCACGCGCCTTGGAACAGTTGGAAAATCAAGCATTTCCAGCGTGTACGATCCCGCGTGCGGATCTGGGTCGCTTCTGCTAAAGGCCAAAAAAGTGCTAGGCATTGAAAATATTAATGGCGGTTTTTACGGTCAAGAAAAGAACGTTACTAGCTACAATTTGTGCCGAATGAACATGTTTTTGCACGACGTGAATTTTAACAAGTTTGAGATTACTTGCGGCGATACTCTTATAAATCCGCAAATCGATGCTAATAAAAAGTTTGAGCTAGTGGTTTCTAATCCGCCTTATTCCACGAGTTGGGAGGGGGATTCTAATCCGTTGATGATTAACGATCCTCGTTTTGCTCCAGCTGGAGTTCTTGCTCCAAAAAGCAAGGCAGATATGGCATTTGTGTTGCACTGTTTAGCGCATCTGGCGGAAGATGGTGCTGCTGCTATTGTTTGCTTCCCTGGGATTATGTATAGAGGCGGAGCCGAGCAAAAGATTCGCCAATATTTAGTTGAGCATAATGCTGTTGATTGCGTGATTCAGCTTCCGAGCAACTTGTTCTTTGGTACTTCGATTGCTACGTGCATTATGGTTTTGCGTAAAAACAAGCGGAATGATACTTCTGTACTGTTTGTTGATGCGAGCCGAGAGTTTGTAAAGTCAACGAATAGTAACAAGCTTTCGGACGAGAATATTGAGCAGATTGTTAAGTGGTACACTTCTAGGCAAGATGTAGAGCACATTGCGCACGTGGCATCTTTGGAAGAAGTGGAATCCAATAAATACAATCTTTCCGTTTCCACGTACGTTGAAGCAGAAGATACTCGCGAAAAGATTGATATTACGGAGCTTAACGCGCAAATTGCGTCGGTTTGCGCTCGCGAGCAAGAGCTACGCGAACAGATTGAGAAGATTGTAAGCGAGATTGAAGCTGGCAGCGTTAACTTTGATAATAGCGAGGTGGCTCAATGACTAGCAGGCTTGAGGAGTTAATCGCTGAGCTTTGCCCGAATGGTGTGGAGTATAAGGCACTCAAGAAGTGCGTATTTAAAATTGATAATATAAAGTGGAAGAATTATAACGGGAATGATAAAAGTTATATAGATTTAAGTTCTGTAGATATAGATAGACATATTGTAATTTGTTATCAAAGTATCAATGCAGTATCTGCACCTAGTAGGGCTCAACAGATAATTAAAAAGAATGATGTACTTTTTGGCACAACTCGTCCTATGTTAAGAAGGTATTGCATTATTGATGATTTATATAATGATGAAATTTGTAGTACGGGTTTTTGCGTTTTGCGTGCTAACCCTGATGTAGTTCTGCCTAGATGGATTTACCATATCATCAGTACTAATGATTTCTTCGCATATATAGAAAATAATCAAAATGGGGCTAGTTATCCATCCATAAGTGATTCATTAGTAAAAGATTTTGAAATCCCAGTGCCGCCGCTTGAGGTTCAATCGGAGATTGTGCGGATTTTAGACACATTCACAGAGCTTACAGCAGAGCTTACAGCAGAGCTTACAGCAGAGCTTACAGCTCGTAAAAAGCAGTACGAATACTATCGAGATACCTTGCTTACATTTGACGATAATAATCCTCTACACTCGCTTATCTCACGCTACTGCCCGAATGGTGTGGAGTATAAGAATCTTAAAGAATTAGGTTCGTTCTTTGGCGGATTAACTGGTAAAAATAAGAATGATTTTGTTGATGGAAATGCTCGTTATATAACTTACAAAAACGTGTATTGTAATGCGGCTGTAGATTTCTCTGCAAATGATTTTGTTAAGGTTTCTGATGGTGAAAAGCAAAATGTTTTACAATATGGTGATGTAATTTTTACTGGCTCCTCTGAGACTCCTGATGAATGTGGTTTTTCATCTGCTGTTACATGTCACCTAAATGAAGAAGTATATTTAAACAGTTTTTGTTTTGCTTTTAGGTTCAATGACGTAAGTGTAATGAATCCTGATTTTTCCAAGTATCTGTTTCGTTCAACCGCGTTGCGTTCTCAAATAAAGCGAACTGCTAACGGTGTTACGCGATTTAATGTATCTAAAGCATTAATGAGTAAAGTAACAATCCCCGTTCCACCTCTAGAAGTTCAGCATCAAATAGTACAAATTCTGGATCGCTTTGACGCACTTTGCAATGATTTAACTCAAGGTTTGCCTGCAGAAATCGAAGCTAGGCGCAAGCAATACGAGTACTATCGAGATCAACTCCTAACCTTCAAGCGTGCGTAATGTAGTTATGCACAATTTATGTAAAGTAAACTATAAAAGCGTATTTAGTATTACAATTTACATAAATTACATTTCTAGTGAGACTCGCCGAAGAGATTGAGGAGGTAAAAAATGTCTGATAGACTTGCTGATAACAGCAGCCCCCTAAGCCTACTAACAGTGCTCAAACCTGGGGGTTCTTCTTGTTTTTCAGCTGATTCAAAGCCTCCAAAATCTATTGACGATATGATTCAACTCATGAAAACTCGAGAATTAGTAGTTACAGATGAAAATAATTTAAAAAGTATGCTATATAACTGCAACTACTATAGATTATCTGGGTATTTTCGAGTGTTTCAAGTCGATCCTTCTTCTGGCAATAATCAGTTTAAGCCAGGCAGCAAAGATGTTGATTTTCTTGTGCCGTACAAAATGGATGAAGAATTGCGAACAATTATTCTTAAAGGTACCGCACAAGTAGAGTTAACATTAAGATCTAGATTTGCATATCACGTTGCAAACTCTGGAGGAGCATATACATACCTCAATTCAGATTCGTATATTAAAAAATCTAACATAAGCATAAATAATCTTTTATCTAATATGAATAAATGGCTGGAAAAATCTAACGAAGTTTGTATAAAACATTACAAGAGTAAGAAACAACCTATACCAATATGGGCTGCCGTTGAAGCTTTTCCATTTGATACTATTTCACGAATGATTTCTTTGTATAAAGATACTAATGTGTTGCGAAAACTTTTTGATTCAATGGGGTTAAAAACAGAAATTCGTAAATCTTCTGAAGCAATCCATTCAATAGTTTACTTGCGTAATTTGTGTTCTCATCATTGTAGATTATGGTATAAGGAAACTGTAATATCGACTCCTTCAATTCGTGATGTTAAAAATTCTTCTTTATTAAATGGTTATACGGATAAATCTATTGCTGCAGCATTAGTAAATTTAATGTATTTAGTATCAAAAATAGAAAACAATCATAATTATGAGACTGAAATAAAAGATTTTCTGAATAAAAATGAAGAATATAAAAATGGGATATTTAACCATTTACATTGGAGATAATTTAAATTTGTAGAATATGCAATGCGTTATGTGAGTAAGTAAGAAAGAAGGAAGCAAAATGAAAATCGTGTTAGAGAATCAAGATAGCACTGTAATGTCTACGTTTACGCCGAGCGCGCGCAACGACGGCAGTTATCAAAGCGAAGCACAACTCGAAGAAGAGTTTATTAACATTTTGCAATCCCAAGGCTACGAGTACGCTCACATTCACAACGAGAAAGATCTTATAGCAAACCTTCGCGTGCAAATCGAAAAGCTCAACGACTACCATTTTTCGAATGACGAGTGGGAAAGATTTTTCAAAGAAAATATTGCAAACGGCACTGACGATATAGTTAAGAAAACAGATACTATTCAGCAAGATAACGTTAAAATACTCAAAAAAGATGACGGCACAGATAAGAACATTACTATTATTGACAAAGAAAATATTCACAAGAATATTGTGCAAGTAATCAACCAGTATGCTGTCAACGCAAACAATAATGCAAACAATAATGATGCAAATGGCCCTGCGCGTAGTAATCGTTACGATGTGACTGTTCTAGTAAACGGCTTGCCAATGGTTCATACTGAGCTAAAGCGCAGAGGTGTGCCTATTAGAGAAGCGTTCAATCAGATTAACCGTTATGCTCGCGACTCATTTTGGGCTGGAAGCGGACTATTTGGATACGTGCAAATTTTCGTAATCTCAAACGGCACTGAAACAAAGTATTACTCCAACTCAACTCGAAATAATGCTTACAGAGAGCAGAAAAGTAAAGGATCTAGCAAAAGCACAACAAGTAACAGTTTTGAATTTACAAACTATTGGTCCGATGCTCAAAACACTATAATCTCCGACTTATGCGATTTTGCTAAAACCTTCTTTGCAAAGCACGTAATTCTTAACATTCTTACAAAATATTGCGTTTTTAATGCAGAAGATTGCTTGATGGTTATGCGTCCATACCAGATTACTGCAGCAGAAAACATAGTGAATCGCGTAAAATACATGTTTGCTAATGCGAGCAAAACGCCAGCATCAGAGCGTCAAAAGGGTGGTTATATTTGGCATACTACTGGATCTGGCAAAACGCTAACCAGCTTCAAAACATCGCAGCTAGTAAAAGCTTTGAAAGACGCAGAAGGCAATAATCTTGTTGACAAAGTTTTGTTTGTTGTAGACCGTAAAGATCTTGACTATCAAACAATGAGAGAATACGACAGGTTTGAAAAAGGAGCCGCAAATAGTAACACTTCAACAGCTGTACTTACAAAACAGCTAGAAGACAATACGGAAGAATGCAGGCTTATTATAACCACTATTCAAAAGCTTAGTAGGTTTATAAACAACAACCCAAGTCATGAAATTTACAAAAAGCGCATAGTGTTTATTTTTGACGAATGCCACAGAAGCCAGTTTGGAGGCATGCACGCGGATATTGTAAAACACTTTAAAAATGCTCTGCTTTTTGGGTTTACTGGCACGCCAATTTTTGAAGCGAACGCTGCTGGCTCCGACGCTACGCATCTTTCTACAACCGAGCAAACCTTTGGACCGTGCTTGCACACGTACACAATCATTAACGCGATTAACGATAAAAACGTGTTGCCATTCCGCGTGGAATACGTTGCTACTGTAAAAACGTCGAGCGAGCTTGAAAAAGCAACCGACGAATTGGTTAAAGATATTAATCGCCCTGAGGTAATTAAGCACAAAGATCGCGTGCATAATGTTGTTCAATATATTATTGAACATTTTACTCAAAAAACGTATCGCAACGAGAAAACTTACAAGTACAAGCGCATTATTAACGTTAAAGAACTTGCTGCAGATAAGCATAATACTTTAGAGACTAAAAAATCTTCTGAATCAGTTGACGTAAACGGCTTTAATTCAATCTTTGCTGTTGCAGACATTCCTCTTGCAAAAGCGTATTACAACGAGTTCAAAAAGCAGCAGCAAAATCTGCCTCCAAGCGAACGCTTAAAAGTAGCAACTATTTTCAGCTATGCAGTAAACGAGGGCGAGTCAGATTCTTCGGCGTACGCCAACGGCATGGGTTCTCTTGGAGAAGAAAATTCCGAAAGTACTGCAAAGCTAGACGCAAATTCGCAAGAATTCTTGGAAAGCGCAATAAAAGACTATAACGAAATGTTTAATACTGCGTATGATGCGTCAAATAACAAATTCCAAAACTATTACAAAGACGTTTCAATTCGCATGAAAAATAAGGAAATTGACGTTTTGATTGTAGTCAACATGTTTCTAACTGGTTTTGATGCAACAACTTTGAACACGCTTTGGGTAGATAAAAATCTTCGCATGCATGGGCTTATTCAAGCATTTTCGCGCACAAATCGAATCTTAAATTCCGTTAAAACATTCGGAAACATTGTGTGCTTTAGGGATTTGAGTTATAGAGTTGACGAAGCGGTAAGTCTTTTTGGAGATAAAGATGCGCAAGGTATTGTGCTTTGTCCTACGTTTGAGCAGATTTACAACGGTTACGTTGACGCTAAAGGAATTGAGCGTTGCGGATACAGTGATTTAGTAAATGAGCTTATGGAAAAGTATCCGCTGCAAGGCTTCGACATTGTTGGAGAAGAGAATCAGAAAAAGTTTATATCGCTTTTTGGTAATATTCTGCGCTTGCGTAACCTGCTGAAAGCTTTCGATCAATTTGAAGGCAACGAGATAATCAAAGAGCGCGATATGCAAGATTACTTGGGGCATTACCAGGATTTGCATGAAGAGTGGAAGCGCAAAGAGCAAAAAGGCGAGATCGCCGACATTACGGATGACGTTGTGTTTGAGATGGAGCTTGTGCGCCAAGTAGAAGTAAATATTGACTACATTTTGATGTTAGTAGAACGTTACCATAGTAAGCATTGTAAAGATAAAAATGTTCTTGCTTCTATTAGGGTGGCGATTGACGCTAGCCCGCAGTTGCGTAGTAAAAAGAAGCTTATTGAAGGGTTTATTGCGCAGCTTAACGAGAAGGAGCTTGGGAAGCTTGTAGATTCTGAAGGTAACATTACTATTTACGATTCTAACGGCAACAAGTTGAGTATTGTTGATTGCTGGAGCGAGTATGTTGAGAAAAAGTATAATCATGATTTGGCGCAACTTGTGCAAAGTGAAGGATTAAACGATGCTTTGACTCGCAAGTTTATGGAGAAATCTTTTAGCGCTGGCGAAGTAAGTGAGCTTGGTACAGACATTAATGATTTAATGCCTAGAATGAGCAGATTTGGCGCTGCGGCGATTGCGCGCGCTGAGAAGAAAAGTCGCATTGTAGAAAGTATGAGAAACATGTTTAATGAGTTTGTTGGGCTTATTGGCTTTTCTCAATACGATTCGCAAAAAGATTGATAATTATCATTATCAATATCATTTTTGTAATATTTGCGTGTTTTTTGCGTCTAACTATATCAATCTACTTGATATATCGATATTATGTTCATGGGGTTACTTGCGAAGCGACTTTAAACAGAATAAAAACGGAAATACAAACCGTGCAAAAGCCGCCAAAAAATTTGAACGATTAAAACTAAACGAAAATAGAAAAAATTGTGTGCGCTCGATGGGGGGATAGAGCCAAAGGAGATATGGAGACATTATGCACGCGTGTGCAAAAGCGCGCCAAAAAGTTGCGAGCGCATCGGCATTTTTGTTGTCAATATGCATTTTAATAAGTTGTGCAATGGGAGTAGTTGGATTAGTAGGATTAGTTGGAGAGCCAACAATAGCCTACGCAACTGACGCTGACAAAACCTATAACAGTTGGTCAGAAGTTTCTTCAGCAGTTACAAGCCAAATAGAACAAGGTAAAAACGAATACAATAGTGCAAATATGGCAGGAGCTGCAACCAGATTCCAAGCTGCATACAATTCGGTATACGTAGCATCAAACTTCATAACCGTTGTTAGAGACACAATTGGGCAAGATAAGGTGCAGTCGCAAAGTGACCAGTTCCAGCAACTGCAAACTTTGGTATATCAACAAAAACAAAGCGCACAGATTAGTGAAGTGGCATCTACTCTGGAAAGAGATATTGCGCAAACCGCTTCTCAACTCGATGCAAACACGCAGCTAGATAAGCCGAATGTTTATGCATCCAAATTGCGCGCGCAAATCGCAAAAGAGCGTAAAAAGCTCGATGCAGCAAAAAAGAAGAATCTTGGGCGAAATGGCAGAACTTGGAGCCAAGTTGCGCGAGAAATGAACGTTATACTCGACAAATCTGCATCAACGTACAAAGCAGCAAAAGGAAACAAGCAAGAAGTTGCCAAAGCTGTTGATTTAGTAAACGAAGCCTACTACCAATATTACGAAAAGCTCGGTTTTGAGAAGAACGTGATGAACGCAATAAGCGGAAGCCGGGTAAGCACTGTTGAATACCAGTTCAAAGAGTGCAGGCAGGCTATGAACAATGGCAAAACATTTGAGCAAACAAAAAAGTTCGTGACAGATCTTAAGTCAATGCTTATTGAAGATGCAGCAAAACTAGACGGCGGAGCGGCATCTAACGCCAACCCGTTTATGCAATTTATAACAAGCTCCTTTGGGCAGGCTTTTATAATCTTGTTGCGCGAAGGGTTGGAAGCGCTGCTGGTTGTGGCTGCAATAATCGCGTATCTTATTAAATCTGGGCACAAGAGCATGGTTAAGTACATTTACATGGGGCTTGTTGCAGGAATCATAGCTTCGCTTATTGTTGCTGCGCTTTTTGGATTGTTGTTTAACGGTTCTGGTCCGCAGCAAGAGATTACGGAAGGCGTTGTAGCCCTGTTTGCAATGCTTATGCTGCTGTACACAAGCAATTGGATGATTTCAAGATCTTCTGTGCAAGCTTGGAACGAGTATATTCGCAACCAAACGACAGCAGCAGTTTCTAAAGGAAGCCTGATTTCTCTAGCGCTGCTAAGCTTCTTAGCAGTGTTTCGCGAAGGTGCAGAAACTGTAATCTTCTATCAAGCGATTTTTGCTGTATCAAGTGGAGCAGACTCCATGATCTGGGGCGGGTTTGTAGCTGCAGCCGCTGTTTTGGTTGTAATCTTCCTGCTGATTCGCTTTGCATCCGTTCGCATACCAATTCGTCCATTCTTTACAGGAACCAGCGCGCTTATGTGCATTTTAGTGGTGATTTTTGCTGGTGGAGGCGTGCATGCGCTCATAGAGGGTGATGCGCTCGCTGGAGTTTATATTCAAGGCTTGCCAACTAACGATTGGCTTGGATTCTATCCGTACGTTGAAACGATTTCGGCGCAAGTCGTAGCTGCAATCGTGGTTATTGCACTGTTATGCGTGTCTATTTTGCGCACACACAAGTCGCAAGCAACCGTTCGCGGATAAGTCAAAACTAAAAATCAAAACTAAAAATCAAGCAATAATAAACAGATAATTAACTAACAGAAAAGGTTAGATATGAAGAACAAAAAGATGATGGCAATTGCAGCCTTAGCGCTGGCAGGAATGCTAACACTCACTGGTTGCGGTGCAAACGGAAACGCGGCAAAATCTGCTGCAAAGCCACAAGCATCTGAGCAGAAGGCCGACGATAAGGGCGGAGACAAAGGCTTTGAAGAGGTTCCAGTTGGACCTAACCAAGACCAGAACATTGGCCCACTTACGATTGGCGCCGTGTACTTCCAGCCAGTTGACATGGTCCCAGCAGGCATGGGCTTAAAGGCAAGCGAGGCAAGCTTCCATCTTGAGGCAGATATTCACGCAAACAAGGAAGGTACAAAGCTTGGCTACGGCAAGGGCGAGTTTATTCCAGATTTGACTGTGAATTATCAAATTATTGATAAGGCGAGCGGTGAAGCTGTTGTAAAGGGAACGTTTATGCAAATGAACGCTTCCGACGGTCCTCACTACGGCGCAAATGTTAAGCTCGATAAGGCTGGAAACTACAAGTTAGTGCTTTCTGTTGAATCGCCAGAAAAGAAGGGTTGGATGCTTCACGTAGATCCTGCTACGGGTGTGACTGGCCGATTCTGGACTGAGCCAATTACCGCTACATTCGACGATTGGAAGTACACTCCACGTCAGTGGTAGTTTTGCAGTGGTGTTTTTTCCAGTGGTAGTTTTTACAAATAAAAACAACAAATAAATAATGCATAATGCATAAATAAATAACAAATAATCACATAAACAGCAAAGGAGGGAGACATGCTCAGGCTGTTCGTTACAGTACTTCCAGGGCTGCTCCCTCTTGCGCTGCTTACAATGGGATTAAGCGCCACGCTAAGCGTTGGCGAGGGGCGAGATAAGCCAATCAGCTCTCGCTGGCGACTTTTTGGCTTGATTTTTGGAACAGTTGCGGCGCTTGTTTTTGCATTTTTGCGCGCAAGCGTGGTGATTAATCAGCGCAATTTTGTGAATCTTCCAGCGCTCTGCATTGCTGTTCCGCTAGACGTTGCCACAATCGCTTGTGTTGGCGCATCTGGCAAAACGGTTGCAAAATGGCGCAAAAATCCGCTGCCCTTGCACATAAGCAATGCGATTGGCGCGCTATGCCTAGCGTTTACAGTGTTTTACGCGCTCCCAGACGTGATTTTGCAGCTTACGATTTTCGTTGACTCCAGCACACCTCCGTTTACTTCCGATATGCTTCTTCGCGCGCTAGGATTTATTCTTGGCGCGGCTGCTGCGATTTGCATAAGTCTTATGGTGCGATCTTTGCGCGCAACCGCGAGTATTGGCGCCTTTAGAATCGCAATTATTCTAAGCATAATAATCTTACTAATTCAGCATTTAACATCCCTGCTGCAAATTATGCAAGGAAGTATTTTGCTGTATATAGACGATTTTTCGTTTAGCATTCTTGTTTGGCTTATAAACAACGCTCCGCTTATGATTATGGCGCAAATTTGCGTGTTTTTGATTCCTGCATTCGCCTCTCTTGTAATTGGTTTTAAGACGCCTGTAGTTGGAGAAAATTCTGCACAAATCCGCGCAAAGCGAGCGTTTAAGCGCAAGTCTAGAAGGTCTGCGCTTGCGGCGCTAATGGCTGCAATTGTAGTAATACTTACGCTTACTGCTGGTGTGTCTCTTATGAATATTAAGCCAACGCTTACGCCGCCAGAACCGTACGAGTTGCATGATGGCGTAGCAACAATCAACTTTGTGCAAATTAGCGATGGTCACTTGCATAGATTCCAATACAAAGCTAAAGATGGCACTGTTATGCGCTTTATAATCATCAAGAAAAATGGTGGAGCGTATGGAGTGGGCTTGGATGCTTGCGAAAATTGCGGAGACGCAGGCTACTACGAAAAAGACGGCAAGATAATATGCCGAAAATGCGATGTTGCAATAAATTTGGCGACTATTGGTTTTAAGGGCGGATGCAACCCGATTCCATTCCCATACAAGGCTGGTGGCGGAAAAATTACCATTCACACAGCCGATTTAGACGTGCTTAGCTCGCACTTTAAGTAGGAGCGCTTGCAAATGTTTATGATTCGAATGGTTGCGCGATCTCTTGCAAGGCAGATTAAAAAGCGAGTTCTTATAGCGATTGTTGTGTGCTTGAGTGCGTGTGTAAGCGTTGCAATGCTTAGTGTTGTTTACGATGTTGGAGACAAAATTAACGCGGAGCTTAGCTCTTACGGATCCAATATTATTGTTCAGCCTAAGTCGAATGCTGTTGTGAACGACTTGTATGCGTCTCGCACAAAGTCGAACTATAGTAATTCGCAAACTTCTCGAACTTCTCAAACTTTGGCGGATGCTGAAAGTCAAGAATCTACCGCTTTTTTGAAGGAATCGGATGCTGCAAAAATCAAAATGATTTTTTGGGCGTTTAACATAACGAATTTTGCGCCAAAACTAACGATTTATGCAAATCTTAAAGCAAATTCTTCTGCCGAATCTGCTAATTCTGCTAATTCAGTAGTCCCAATTGTTGGCACGTGGTTTAATCGCAAGCTTGCGCTCGCTTCTGGAGAAACAACAGTTGTTGGTGTACAAGGAATGCGGTCTTGGTGGAAGATGCTTGAAGGCAGATTCCCGCGCGATTTTAAGCACGAGGCTGCTGTTGGCACAAATCTTGCTAAAAGTCATAATCTAAAAGTTGGTCAGCGAATAAAACTAGATCGTTCTAGCAGGCAAATCTCACTTAAAATTGTTGGTATCTACGATTCTGGAGATAGCGACAATAACGCGATTTACGCGGATTCCAGCCAGGCACAACGCCTTTCAAATAAGCCAAATATGGTTGAGGCGATTGAAGTTAAAGCATTGACTACGCCAGAAAACGATTTAGCGCGTAAAGCGGCGAAGAATCCAGCGGCTCTTAGCCAAGAAGAGTGGGAGACGTGGTATTGCACAGCCTACCCAAGCTCGATTACTTACCAAATTGAAGAAGTGATTCCAGGAGCTGTTGCAAAGCAAGTGCGGCAAGTTTCTGCTATGCAAGGCAGCGTGCTTAACAAGACGCGCGCTGTGATGGTGCTTATGACGGCGCTTAGCTTGGTTGCGGCGGCTGTTGCGGTTGCGAATCTTATGGCAGCTGCGATTTCTGAGCGCTCTGGGGAGCTTGCGCTGCTCAAGGCGCTGGGTGCGCGCGATGGCGCTGTTGCGCGGCTAATGCTTATGGAAACAGCGGTTATTGCGTGCGCTGGTGCGCTTATTGGCATGATTGCAGGCTTTGGCGTTGCGCAAGTGATTGGATTTAGCGTGTTTGGTTCTGCGATTTCGCTTCGACCAATGGTATTTGTGCTGGTGTTTGTGCTTCTTGCGATTACTGTTCTTGCTGCTGCTGGCTCTTCTATTCGCTCTATTTTGCATGTGCGTCCTGCGGAGGTGCTTCATGGGCGTTAAATCTGGTTCGGGTATGACTTCTAATGGCGCAATGTTTGCGACTATGCTTTTTGGCGCGGTTTTTCGCCGAAAGTCGCGTGCGCTTATGGCAGTAGTTGCCACTCTTGTTGGTGCCGCTACGCTATTTTGCTTGGCTGCAATCTGCATTGTTGTTCCTCAACAAATGAGTGACGAAATGCGCGCATACGGAGCGAATATTATTGTGACGCCGCTTGCAGGCGAGTGGAAAAATGGCATTGATCGCGCAATGGTTTTGCACACTAACGACATGGTTCTTGCAAAAGGTGCTATGCGATTTGCTACCTACCGTTACGAAAATGTGCGCATTAATGCGGCTCCGTACGTGCTTGCTGGAGTGGATGTCTCCGCTGTTAAGTCGCTTAATAAGCATTGGAACGTGGACGGCGCTTGGCCTAGCAGTGGCAACGTTATGGTTGGGCGAGATGTTGCTTCGGCTATGGGATTGAAGATTGGTTCGCGCATTGCAATCGCGTATCGCGCTGGCGATAATTCCTCGGATTCGCACAAGCCTGCGCAACAGTTGGAAGGTAAGTCGCAAGATAATCAAGCAGGCAATCAAACAGATAATCAAACAGATAAATCTTCTCAAAATAAGCTTGTTGAAGGCAGAGTTTCCACAGATATTATGGATACTCACGGCACAACTTTCCGCGTTTGCGGCATTTTAGATACGGGAGATGCCGAAGATTCCATGCTTTACGCAACTAACGCGGATTTGCGTGCGCTTACAGGCGTTAAGCGCGGTGCGGACGTGATTGCTTACTCGTCTTCTGCGCCGAACGTAGATGCTGTTGTGCGCAGCATTAACGATATGACTTCTATGCGTGTTCGTGCGCAACAAGTTACTAAAGTTACGGCGGCAGATACTGGCATTATTGCTATGCTTCGCAGCCTATTTTGGATTGTTTCGCTGGTTGTTCTTGCGTTGATGATGGTTGGCGTAAGCACTACGATTTCTTCGATTGTGCAGCAGCGCCGAAATGAGATTGGCTTGCGCAAAGCTTTGGGTGCGAGCGCTAAAAGCATTGGCATTGAGTTCACTGCAGAATCTGGGCTTTATGGTTTTATTGGCGGAATCGCTGGTACAGCAGTGGGGTATGGATTTGCGCGATTGCTTGCGTCAATGGTGTTTGCGCGAGATTTGAGCGTAAATTGGTGGCTGGTTGTGTTTTCTATTGTGTTTAGCGTTGCAGCGTCTTGCGTTGCTGCGTTGCCGCCTGTTTTGCGCGCTTCAAAAATAGACCCTGCGATTGTGCTTCGAGAAGAATAGCTTTTATAGTGATTTTTAGAGTGATTTTAGAGTGTTTAGTTAAGGATTTTAGTTAAGGATTTAATATGACAGAGAATAAAGAAACTAAGCTGGAGAGCACAAAAGCTGAGCCAGAAATGCTGTTGACTTTGGACCATGTTTCCAAGATTTACGGCTCTCTTCGCGCTGTTGACGATTTGTCGCTTACTGTGCCGCAAGGCGAGTGGCTTTCGATTGTTGGCTCGAGCGGCTCTGGCAAAACTACGCTAATGAACATTATTGGGTGCATGGATTCGCCGTCTAAAGGCTCCGTTGCTTTGCAAGGCCGCAAACTCGAGGATTTGAACGCGGGCCAGCTTGCAGACGTTCGCAAAAACGTAATCGGTCTTGTGTTTCAAAAGTTTTATCTTGTGCCACATTTAACAGCTGTAGAAAATGTGATGGTTGCGCAATATTATCATTCAGTTGTAGATGAATCGCAAGCAATGGAAGCCTTGGAACGCGTGGGATTAAAGGACAGAGCACATCATTTACCAAGCCAGCTTTCTGGCGGTGAGCAGCAGCGCGTTTGCGTTGCGCGTGCTCTTATTAACTGCCCGAAGTTGCTTCTTGCGGATGAGCCGACTGGTAATTTGGACGAAAAGAATGAGCAGATTGTACTCGACTTGTTTAAGCAGCTTCATTCCCAGGGAACTACGATTATTGTTGTAACGCACGATTCTTTGGTTGCTCAATGCGCGGATCGTGAAATTATGCTCAACCACGGTGTGCTTGTTGGTGAACGTTGGAATAATGAGGTTGCGCGCAAAGCGTACGAGGCGATTGGTGGCAAGCCTGCGTTTACGAGTGCACATGTTGATGAAAGCGTTGCGGAAGCTTTGCAAAATCATGAGCCTACTAAGTCACCTAAATTAGCGAATTTAGATGATTAGTTTTTAAATGATTAGTTGCGCATAGTTT
Source organism: Gardnerella sp. DNF00476 (assembly GCF_049262735.1). Classification (NCBI taxonomy): domain Bacteria; kingdom Bacillati; phylum Actinomycetota; class Actinomycetes; order Bifidobacteriales; family Bifidobacteriaceae; genus Gardnerella; species Gardnerella sp. DNF00476. The sequence goes on along the minus strand of NZ_CP058401.1, from coordinate 579,943 downwards.
TAATTTAAGATTTAAAGGCGATGATTTATGATTTTAGACAATATGTTTCACAATGTTTCACGCTGCACTAATTTGCGTGATGATTTGAAGTCTAAAAAAATTGCAAAAACGGTTGCTGCGATTGCGGTTTTGGCTAGCTCAAGTGCGTTTCTTGCATCTTGCGGCGAGCCGAGTGCCGTTCCAATGAATGATGAGTTTGCAGGAAACTCTGGTCAAAGCGAAAACGATAGTGGCAATGCTTCGAAATCTTACGATTCTGGTGCTCAACAATCGCACGCTTCCGCGCAAAGTGAGGATTCGCAAAATCAGCAAAATCAGCAAAATTCGCCTAAAACAGACACTGGCAATTACAAAGATGGCGATTACAAAATCAAAGCTAAGTATGGGCCAGTTGCAGAAGATAGCATTGACGTGAATTTAAGCGTTGCAAATGGAAATATTAGCAGTGTGCAAATAACGTCTCATCCGTTTACGCCAATCTCCAAAAAACACATGAGCGCTTTCAGTGAGGCTATTCCAGGAAAAATCGTTGGAAAACCGTTAAAAGATTTGCATATTTCGGTTGTTGCTGGAGCAAGTTGGACTAGTGATGCCTTCAACAAAGCGCTTGACGTTGCTCGCCAAGAGGCTTCAATTCAATCCGCAAAATAATCTTGAACTACCTTACTTTATTAATATAATCGTGACTATAATAATCGTGATTATATTGTTGAATATTTGCGTGTAATTAATAGGGGTTAGTAGTGCAGTTGTTTACAATACTAACCCCTATTTTGTTTGTTTTTTCTTATGAAATTATTGTTTATTTATTTTTATGTGCTTTAATTTTTGCTATGATTTCAGCAAGTCCAAACGTTAAAATTGTAGAAAAAGCGGTTAGTGATATTGCGCTTCCTGTTTTTGGAAGTTGGTTATTATCATTTTTGCGTTTTTCTACGATTTTATTATTTGGATTTTCTTTTGGTAGTGGCGTAATGTTTGGTGTTTTTTCTGGAGTCGGCTTATATTTTGGCCATGGTGTTTTTTCTGGTGTTTGTTTTGGTGTTGGTTCAGGAACAGGCGTAGGTTCAGGAACAGGCGTAGGCGGTGTAGGTGGCGTTGGAGGTGTCGGAGGAGTTTGTGGATCATATTCTACGGTGAGAGAAATATCATTAGCGCCTGCTGCTGCGTCAGAGTTCTTACCATCGTTTGTTTGTGAGCCGTTCCAAGTAAAGTCAAATAATTTCGTTGTTCCATTAAATGTTGCAGCTGCGTGGAATGAGCCAGATACTGTTCCAACGATTGTAGCTTTTCCGGAGAAATCTTGATTTATCTTTATTCCCGGAATAGTGATTTTCATTGCGTCGCCAAGATTTGTTTGTACTGCTGTCTGCAATGCTGCATACGTTGTAATGCCAGATTTCAAATTAATAGTAACTGTTACAGTCTTGTCTTTAACTTGCACATCCTGGATAGCAAAAGTATCTGAGAACCCATCGAGCTTAAGTGTATTTTTTGTGATATTTTCAGGCAGCGTTAAACCGTCTGGGATAGTAAATGTAGCCATGAACGAAGATGTCATATCTCCGAGAGTAATTTTGTCATAATCTTTCGCATTTACTGTGTTAAATTTCTTTTCTATCGTCTTCATTTGGTCTTTTACTACTGAAGCTGTGATTGTGCCAGTGAAATCAATAGTTTGTCCTGGAGTAACTTTATACGCTGTAGTTGCTGTGTTCTCGCCAGTTAATAAATCTGCAGGAAGATTAATATCCTCCTGTTGTATCTGTTTAACATTTGGATTAATCTCCCACTTAAGGTAGAAGGTAAGATCGTCGTTCACTCGTAAATTGTTATCAATACTAGCTTTTTCAGTTCCATTCTTGTCTTTGAACCAATAGTAGTAACTTCCAATCGTAATTCCGAATATACTGTACGATTCATCTTTATTCTTAAGCGTGTAGTATTTGCGCGTGGCTAGATTTGTATAAGTTGTGTCTGAATCAGAATCTGCTTTGCCACTAATGCCAGTTGTGTCTATATTGACATTATCATCCAAACTTTTAATAAGATTGATTAGCGTCCTGTTTTCGCTAAATTTTGCTGTTTTCTTAACAACAGCAACATCTCCACCGCGCTTATCTTTTTTAATCTCAAATACTTTTGTATTTGTCTTAAAGATACTGTTATTGGAGAAAGTTCCGCCATTTGCAGAGAATTTTACTGTAAATTCTTTTTCTTCCCAATTTGCATATAAGTCAATTAAGTTTTCACTTTGCGATATAGAAATATTGCTACCTGCTTTTACAGTCTTGCCTTTGCCGTTTTTATCGGTAGTCCAACCTTTGAAGACCATTCCCTTTCGGGCAAATTTTGCATTATTTTTAACAACTTCGTAGAATGAAAGAACTTTGCTAGTGCGTTTTGGACTAGTTTCACTAACAATGTATGTTGCATCATCTTGAGCGCAATTATGGTAGCGAACAGCATAAGATGAGGAATCTTTTTCCCACTTTGCGTACACTGTTGTGTCGCTTTTAATTATCATTTTTTCAGTAAATTTTTGCTCGCTATGCTGAGCGTTTTTGCAGAACCACCCGAGGAACTTATATCCAGGAGCAATTGGATTTGCTGGTACTTCAGTACTTCCTCCTGCCACTGTTTTTGCAAAGTTTAATGCGTAACCGCGTATAGCAAGGGATTCTTTTGCTTTAGTTGAAGAGTCAGAGAATATAGCTCCTTTAGCTTTTTTAGAATCCTCAGCTTTTGTATCATTGAGCTCGAATGTCACTTTTGCTGCTGGAACCCATACGTGTTTTTCGTTATCTTTAGAAGCTTTTTTAACTGAGTATATGTAGGCATTTCCATTTTTGTTAATTGGTTTTATCTCATTTACAGAACTATCAGCAAGAGTAAAGAGACTTAGCCTTTCATTACCGTTTTCTTCACCGTTTACAGGAACAGTGCTTCCCTTGTTGCTGTGATAATCAGGAGCATATGTAACCATGTGCGAGCCTCCAGTCACAACATAGTTATTTTCTGTTCCAGCTCCACCATCTGCATTTTTGATTGCCGGGCTATCTATTAAGCAGTCTTCTCTAAGTTCAATAGATCCGTTTTCCTGAGCTCCAAAAAGCGCTCCACTATTTTTCCCATCACCTTTGATTGTAGAATTGGTGAGAATTACTTTTCCGGTATTTACATTTAAGCCGCCAGTGCCACCATTATTAAATTCAAGAGTAGAGTTGATAACAGTTAATTTTCCGTTTGATATTCCAACGGAAATGCCTGCTGTAGATCCTGCATTCGCAACAATTCGTGAATTATTGGTAACAGTTGAGTCGCATTGAATTGTTAAACCAGTTGAGTGCCGCCAACCAATTTGATTAATCACAAACTCCGAATTATCCATGTTTAATTTGTTTACGTAGTATGACATTCCAAAGCCTGCTACGGTAAGTGAAGAATTCTTCAAAGTTAAATCTCTTGCATCAAACCATGTGCGAATTTGTGATTTAACGTTAATAGTAGCGTTTTCGAAAGTAATACCATCAGCATAAAAATCTGTATCACATTTGTCGTCAGCAGTAATTGTTAATTTATCTTTGCTTGTACCTTTTACTGTTCCCGCAAGGTAGATTCCGTTACTGTCTTTTACTCCGTTATCTTTGAAATTGTATGTGCCGTCCGTAATAAGAGAGCCTTCTTCTGCTGTAAGAGCTACCTTAAATGCAGTCATTTTCAATTCGCCGTCACCGCGAAGTGTGGAACCAGATTTCAGCGTGATGCCATCGTTGGTATTATTCGAGCCTGCTATTGTGGCGCCGGATTTATCGATAGAAAGTGTAATGCCTTGTGGAATTTCTATAGGTGCATTAAGTGAAAAATTGCCTTTAATGTTGATATTTGCAGGTTTTTGTGTGGCTTTTTCAAGAGCTTTTTGAATAGTTTTTAATGGCTTACTTTCAGATCCATCGTTTGTGTCTGATCCGTTTGTGCCATCTACAACAAGTTGTGTTTTTGGAGCTGGGTTACTTACGGTTACTTCTGTTGATGGGGGGGGGTAATAGCTAATGCACTTATTGGATATACAGAAAGTATCGACATTGCTGCAATGATAGTTGAAGCAGTAAGTATGCGCATGCCTTTATATTTATTATTTCTTCTCATTGTTAGCTCCATATTGTCCGCTGAAGTTGGGCGCTAGTTAATGCATCATATTAATACAGTTTCTACACTATACCTGTAGAAGGCAAAAGTATACTCGTATTTGTATTAAATACAATAGTTTATAAATATTTGCATAATCTAATTAATAGTGCAATAGTAGCTGCGCTGTGTTTATAACTGTAGAATGTTGAATATTTCATATAAAATATTCTCATGCAAATTCTTTTTTTGGACGAGAGTGGAACTGCTCCTAAACGTGATGCTGTAGAGCAAAATCCTTATTTTGTTTTGGGCGGATTAGTCATTCCAGAATCGCAATGGAAATCATTACAAAGTAATCTGCATGGATTAAAAAAGAAATATGGGATTGAGGGGGAAGTTAAGTGGCGTTATTTCATTAATCATCCATTAAGCAACAAGACCACGCCTCTTTCTAATTTGAGTGTTAATGAATTGAATGAATTGCGTGAGAATCTGTTTAAGCTGATTTCGGAAAATGAAGATTTTAAAATTATTGCTGCTGTAGTGAACACTAAGGAGTATTACGATAAATATAAAGATGGCAATGCTGAAAATATGTATCACACTGCGTTTGAAAAAATATGTGAACGTTTTCAGTATTATCTTCAAGATTTAAGTAAAAATGCTGGTACAAAAGTTTATGGAATGATAGTTATTGATGCTCGTAATAGTAAACAAAATAAGCAACTTGATGATTTCCATTTTGATCTACTCAATAATCATGACTCACATCGAGCTGATTATAACAATCTAATTGAAGGATTATTTATAGCAGCTTCTCATCACAGTGTAGGTGTGCAGTTTGCAGATTTAGTTGCAGGAGCAGTTTATAGAAAATGTTCTAAAAGAGATTCAACTTTTTATAATATGATAAGAAATAACGTTCGTAGAAATAGTCAAGGTAAAGCGGAAGGATTTGGAGTAGTGGCTGTACCTAGTGGCAGCCGTATTATTGAAAATTGAAATAATAAAAATAGACGCCGTGTTGAAGATTAACCTCAAACCTACAATATGGCGCAGTCACGGCGTAGTAAAATTATATCATAAATTGTTTATTGTTTGCAATATTGTGTTTTAGCGCCATAACCACCTTAATCTTTGACTTCAAAAATAGTGCCTTCGTTTCGACTCATCGTTGCTGTCATGGCTCCGGTTGTTGCCATAAATGGAATAATAGCATTACTGTATTCGTGCATGAACCGTGCAAAATCATGATTCCAAGAAATAATTGCAACGTACAAAAGAAGAAATTCGACTGCTGTAGATATTGCCCACTTAAGAATCCAAATAAGCGTTTTTTTAATAAGTTTTATAGAGTCCTTGCTCATGAGTTGTTTCCCTTCCAATTTGCTGTTTTGTTCGTGAGCATTGTAGCTAATTCATGTACATTGCTTCTCGTTCGTATGTATTTTGTATTTCTAGTATAAATATTGCAATTCTTTGCAGCAATATGATGTACTCAAAACTCAGTACTCAATATTGCGCGGAAAATGTTTGTAATTAGACTTAAAGCAACGCACAAATGTGCTGCGAATATAAGTTGTGAATATGTTACAAATACAAGGAGACACAAACATGAGTAGCGCAAATATGGGTAGTGTAAGCATGAGTGATTTTGGCATAAACTCTTGGCAGCCAGAAGATAACGTAAACAAAATAGGAAATGTTAGTGAAAATAGCATTAATCAAATTCAAAAGCAGGAAGATAACTTTGCGGAAAATAGTAGCGATGGGCTTTCACAAGATGAAATTGATGAATTAGCTAAGCAATTAGAAGAATTCTTTACAAAATATATTGTGCTAGAAAATGGCTCTTTTGTTGTAAAAGAGGATGCTATTATTGCAGACGGTTATGGCGATCACATAGAATATTTTCGCAATGCTGCAAAAGGATTAAATCTTTCAATGGAAGATCAGCAATAAGCTTAAATCCTTAAAGTCTTAAATCTTTAAAAATCGCTTTCATCAATAGGGTGACCTTGTGGACGCTTTATTACTCGCCACAGAATCACTAATGTTAAAACGCCATTTGCAATTCCGTAGTAATAAATCCAAGGAACGTGAATAAGCCCACAAATAAAGCATGTAATAATATTTATTAAATTATTTGAGTAATTGTTGAGTATTTGATTATTTTGTGATTCGACTTTTTTGCGCTCTCGCTCAAGAGTCATTATGTAATCTTTGTTGTTTTCTATATTCTCAACATCACTACTTATGCTGTTAGCGCCCGCGCCGCTAAGCTTAGATATATTATTTTCTATATACGCATTTTTTGCTTTAATAACGCTTTTGAGCAAGAAAAAATATGCACAAGAATACATTGCAACAGAAAGAAGTCCTAGAACAAGCCACAAAGCGAAAAAGTCAAAGCTACGCATAAAAGCAGCTGCTGAGGCAAACGCCATCGCAGCTACTTCTGCGGAGTGCAATACTACTAGTCGTTTTTTCATATAATCCTGCTGCAATCATTATTAAAAATAAATTTTCAACGCAACCAAAAGTCACATATTGTCACTCATTATAATCACATTTGATTTACATGCATTACTTGTAATCATTTATTACTACACGATTTGCTCTATTTTGCGCATGCTTATAAAGTAGAATGTAAGAAAAGTAGCATAAGATTGCAAGAAAGCCATTATGCAAAAAACGTATGCAATAGTAGATAACGACACATTAGTTTTAGCGGTTATGCAAAACGTGCTCAGCAAGCTTTTGCCAAGCGAGTACGAGTGCAAATGGTGCGTAAAATCAGGCGTGCAAGCTTTGAAATATTGCCAAGTAGCAAAAACTACTCCAGATTATATTCTGATAGATATGTCAATGAAAGACATGTCTGGAGTAGACGTAATACGCGCAATTCGTGAGAAAAACAACAGCATTATTTTAATTGGCATGACTTCTTACGATTGTAGATCCTACGCTTCTATGGTTTCGCAAGTTGGCGGGCAAGCGATGGTTGCTAAAGACAATTTCAAAGGGCTAGCAGAAGCTTTGCAATATTGCGATAAGCAGAATGTGTATGGCTGCCGTTGCGTTAAAGACGTTGTTTACGATTTTGCTACTCCGCAAGAATCTTTTATTAGGCTTTCTAAATCAAGATCGCGCAGCGTTTTGCCGCCTCAAGAACTAAAAATTATGGATCTGCTTGCTAAAGGGTACACAACGAATCAGATTGCGTCTCAACTTGGTCTTATGCCAAACACTATTAACACGCATATTCATAGAATTTACAAAAAATTACATGTTTCTAACCGAGTGCAAGCAATATCCGCGTTTGCTGCAATGCAAAATCGTGAGCAAAATAGCAATATGCAATATTTTAATGATTCGCCGCAGAATCATCCGAATCTTTTGCAAGAAACGGATAACGCATGTTAATGAAAACATTTTCGCGCGTTATTGAGTTGGTTAAAAGCTGGAAAATTCAACGAACTTTATTCATAATATTGGCGATTCTTGTAGTGTCAATGGATGTGCAATCTTGCAATACAGCTGGTTTGTGGCATAATCCATTACAATCTGTGTGCCAATACGTTTGGATGTTCGCAATATTTCTTTTGATTGCTTTTCCTCGTCAAATATCCCTCGTAACTCCGATTTTATATTGCGTAACGTTAGCAGTACCAGGCGTAAATGCAACTTGCTTTCTTTTTTCATTGATCGCTAGCATGTTTGTTGCAGGCTTTTACGATTCGTGGAAGTATTTGCTTTGTGCGTACATAGTTTCGCTGAATATTATGTACTTTGCAAAAATTGCGTACATTCCGCTTACTTTCCCTTGTTTTATTCTTATTTCCATGATTTGTGGCTACGCTTTGCGCAAGTATTTGAACATGTTGGAGGAAAATAATCGCGCAAAAATGGATATTGTGCGCAGTGAGTTCCAGTCTTATATTGCTTCTGTTGCATTGCAATTGCACGACGATGTGAACAATGAGATTACGGATATTACATTGCTTGCGACTGATGCTTTGTATACCGAGAAAAGTGATCATACAAAAGAGTCGCTAGAGCAGATTGTTGAGCATTCTCGTAATGCGCTTTCTAAAACGCGACTTGTTATTAATCTACTTGAACAAGCTGAGCATAAGTATGATGATTCTTTAGATTCAAATATTGCCAGCACGCAGTTTATTTATAGTTCTAATAGCAATAATCGCATAAGTTTGACTGATTTCTTATGCAATATTCGCGCACGCTTACAGGCTGAACGTAAGATTTGCGAGCAGCTTGGGTACTATGGCTCTCTAACAGTGAATGATAAAAGTTCGGGGAGTGGTGATTTTACTGCATCTGCAACTATTAGTACTGAAAAAGCTCAATGTGCTATTCGCATGTGCAGCGAGCTGCTTACTAATATTCGTAAGCATTGCAATACTAGCGTTGATTTTTCTATGAACGTTACGGTTGATAAGCGCGAATGCAGAATAATGTGCATGAATTCGATTTCGACGTTGAATAAGTTTGGCGAAAGACTTGTTTTTGGCAAAGGTCTACTATTCCACAAAAAATCTGTGGAACGTTTAGGTGGATCTTTAAACGCGCAAAAAGATGACGACACTTGGCTGGTCAATGTTGTTATTCCGCTAAACTAGTATCAATCAGACTCTTGCGTTATCGTGGCAAAAATCGCAAATCTAACAGAATCTGCCACGATAACTCCATAAGTACGCCTCTATTTAAAAATAATTCCAAAACGGAAATATTCTTAAATGTTGATTGTTGAGAACATACAAACTGCTAATAGTAAAAGTTTTTTAAAAGTTTTCTAAAAGCACTATCGTTAAAAATAGGTACGCTTATTTGTGTAGATAAAATCTGCACGCTAGTATGTTGGTAATTTACAAAACGAGAATCACGAGGAGGTGCTTATTATGACTAATCCTTTGCGCGGTATACGAGAAGAAGATATCGTCAAGTATTTTAAAGATCACAATCTTTCAGTTGATAAGACGTATGTATTTACAATGAAATACGACCCTTGGTGGAAAGATTTAATCAAACTATTTTTGTTACCTAAATTATTCTATGTAGCGCAAGGCGTTGTTGCGCGTATTATTGCTGCCACTAATAATGAGTTTATTATTGTTAATCCGAATGTCATTTTAGGCTCGGGTAATCTAGCTAAATTAGACGATAAGTATCTTCGTCGTATTGCGTGGAATCAACTCACTAATTTTGAAGTTATAAGTAAACCAACAACTCAAATAATTCGTTTTACTGCGAATGGCAAAACCGAAGAATGGAGTGTGCCAACGGAAAGTGCTAGCGTATGGCACTTTAATGTGTACAATCTTGATAATTTGAGAAAAACAATACAATCGCACATCTCTTGATAAGCGGATTCCAAAACAAGATATCATATATTGTATGAACACTACTTACGCAATTGTTGATAATGACACGCTTGTATTGCGATATATGCAACTTCTTCTTAAAAGTCGTTTGCCTGAAAACTTTGTTTGTGCATGGATGTGTTCTTCTACAAAACAAGCTATTCATCGTTGCGTTGCAGAGAATACTCCTGACGTACTTTTAGTAGATATGTCAATGAGAGAAATGAGTGGTGTTGATGTAATTAAGGCAATTCGCGAGCGCAATAGCAATATTGTTTTAATTGGCATTACTTCCTACATGCTAGATGAATACGTATTGCAAGTTGCTAAGTCGGGTGGTCAAGCGCTAGTACATAAAGACAATTTAGCAGACGTAGTTGCAGCCATCCAATCGCGCGCAACAAGCTACGGTTGCCCAGAATTGCCACAATATATTGACTATTTTCACACTCCGCAAGAATCATTTAATATGATTTCTCAACTTCCGAAGACTTCAGTTTTGTCTCCTCAAGAATCGGAAATTATGCGCTTGTGCAAACAGGGATCTTCTACGAAAGAGATTGCAGATCAGCTTAATGTGAAAGTTTCAACAGTCAACACGCATTTACGGCGTATTTATGGAAAACTTCAAGTTAAAAGTCGCATGCAGGCGCTCGCTGCGCTCGCAAAATACTCGCATGACATATAACGTGTAAGAAATTAACGTGTAAAAGTAGGTAGTTATGAAATTATTAATGCGTATGATCAATTTTTTGCCGCATGATGCTTGGCAGAAAATTGGAATTGGTGCAATCATAAGTTGTACTTTGATTCTTGAAATTTGTTCCTATAATAATCTTCATTACTACTCTAATTGGCATGCAATTACAGTTGAAATAGTATGGATTGTAATATGCTTATGTATTGCAATATGGCCACGTAAGGCATCTTTTATTGTGCTCATTTGGATGCCGTTGGTAATTGTTGCACCCAATATCAACTATTCATCTATGATGCTTACCATATTGATTTGTTTGGCAATTGCTGTAATTACTCAACCTTGGTACACCGTGCTTGCTTCTTGCGGAGTATCTTCATGGCTCTTTATTATATGCGATTTTCAAAACGCTTATGTGTTGGGGTGGTGGCTTCTTATCACTCTTATTTCTAGCGCAATCGTAAAATACTATATTTCTACTATTCACCAACAGCAGGAACAGTTATTTGCACAGCGTTACAACGTTTTTCAAAAATATGCCACTATTGCCGCAATTCGCATGCACGATGAAGTAACTAATGAGCTTTCCAGCATTATGATGATGGCTCAACAATCTATTGAACCTCAAACGACTCATGACCAAGAGCATGAAAATTCGCGAGAGATTCTTCAACGTGCTACTACAGCTGTTCATAGAGCACGTAATATCATTTCTCTTCTTGACAATGCTACAACTGCAAGCACTGGCGATGCTATGCAATCGACTACATGTTATAAAGATTTTTGCACAGGCTTACGCGTTTTATTTGATGGTGAGCAAAAGTCATTTGAGAAGCTTGGCTATATTGGTTCCATTGATTTGAACAGTGATTTAGTTGCTGAAGATTCGAGATCAGCGCATTTGCCTTTTGAAGAATGTGCTCAAATTGAATATATTTGCCGAGAACTACTTGCAAACGTAAAAAAGCATGCTGCAAAGCCTAAAGAATACGCCATGAATGTAATGCTTAATGACCATGAATGTCATATTACGTGTATAAATAGTGCGCAACGCGGTATTCTTGCTAACTTGCAATTAGGATATGGACTGCGTTTTCATAAGATGCTTGCGGAACGGGCTGGTGGAACTTTTAAAGTTATTGAAGATGACGATTCGTGGATTATTAATGTACACGTTCCGCTTCATGTAGAGAAATAGCCATTATGCAAGAATAATTAATTATTGTGCTTTCTTGCGATTTAATCGAGTATTTGGACGCTTTTCAATCGAGTATTTGGACGCGCCTTTGTGCAGCAGATGCAAGTAAGCGGTTAATATGTGATGCAGAATGCTGTTTCGTTGCTATTTTATATCGAGTTATCGTGGCAAAAATTGCAAATCTAGCAAAAACTGTCACGATAACTCGGTTTTTGTGTTTTATAAGTCCTGTAACGCAATTCTTTTATCTTCTGCAGACTGCTTAGATGACTTATCGTCCTTTTTAAGAGAATGCGCATAGCGAATAAGACTTCTTGCGATAAAGAACACTAAAGCACATATAGCAAGTGCGATAAGAATGTCAATTATCGGACCAAATAATGCATAGCTCATGATTCATCCTTTCTTTTTCTATATTCGTTTATGAGTGTTCGAGCTGTGTCAACATCGTATTTATCGTCAATAGCAAGACTCTTTACTAAAAGAACGAACGGGTCTTCTGGTTCATTGTCGCTTATTTGAATTTTTTCAATGAGCCTGTTAAGCCTGATTCTCATCGTTGGGTAAGAGACTTGATACATTTGCGACATTTCTTTTAACGATCCAGACGATAATACAAAGTTCTTTATAAACGACATGTCTTCGTCTGTGAGATTAGCCATCCATCTTGGAATATGATCCATATCACCCCTTTCTTCAGCCTATAAACTTTAATTAAATTAAACTTTTATTAAAAATATTAAAGTTGCTGTATGAGTTTGTCAAGAATAAACATGGGAAATATGGCACAAAGCGACATTTTTATGTCGCCAAAATTGTCGTTTTGTCGCAAAAATAATAAAGATATATATTTACGTAACATATGAGAAGATGAAGTTATCGTGACAAAAATTGCAAATCTTATAAAAACTGACGCGATAACGCGTGATTTCGGCTGCGCGATATAGTACGTAACTATTGTCGCGCAATCAGTTAAAAAACATTGTTTGTGCGTCAACGAAGTTGATGATTGTTTTAGCATGACGAGGATTGTAAGAAGTTGGATGTTTTGTAAACAACATAAATATTTTCTTATAATCGCTATTTTTTGCATTCTCAACTAAAGTTGCGCGCTGCAACAACTTGCTCACTGCTTCAGCTTCGTTAAGATTATTACGCCACTTACATTCTGCAATAAGAAGCTGCTTGTTAATATCGTCTTCTGCAACAATATCAATATCGGTTTGCTCACGAGCAATAGGATCCGCACCCCACCATTTACCTAACTTAGTTGGCAAAAAGTCCATTCCGTCAACTTTGCATTGGTGCACAATCCACTGTTCGCACATTTTCTCAAACTGTTGACCTACAAAAGTACTAAACGCTTCATGCTCACCGCCAAGAACACTACTTGCGGCAGCGTGTGAAAGTTCGCGTTCGATCAATCCTTTATTAGGCGCTACAAACCTATACCAATACGCAAAGAATGGGTCACAAATCTGCCATAATCCTTTTTTGCAATGAAGTGGATTCATGCCAAATGGAATATTTCTTTCAATTAATCCAAGGCCTTCTAATGTTTTCAAATACACGTTCACTGATGTAGCTGGCAATCCAATGCGATCCGATATTAAAGTCGGAGTATTGCATCCCGTAGCAAGAGCATTTAGCACACTATTGTATGTTGAAGGATCGCGCAATTCCTGGCGCATGAGCATGTCTGGTTCAGCGTACAAAATTCCCGAAATGTTAAAGCATAATTGCTCAAGATTTTCCGCAAACGAAGACTTATTATCTAACTGCTCTATATAGTATGGTGTTCCTCCAAGGGATGCAAAATAGTTGATTTTATCTTCCCAAGTAGCATTATTTGGCATAAGCTCAGATGCTTCAAAAAGATTAAATGGTTGCAAGCGAATCTGTGCGGTACGTCTTCCATAAAGCGGACTCTTTTTGCCAAGCACTTCACTTTCCATGAATCCTTCGTTACTGCCGCACAAAATAAGAGTCATGTTCGCGTTTTTAAATTTATGATCTATTGCGACTTGGAATGTTGACGCTAAGGATTTATCTGCTTGAGCTGCGTACGGAAATTCGTCGAAAACTAGAATAAGTGGAGATTTAGGAGCATTCTGGTCTACGGCGTTAGATTGTTGCGCAACAAAATCGAGAGCGTCGTTCCAATTATTAAACGATCCTGTAGTTGACGGTAGATTGAAGAAGTCGTACACAGTGCGCGAGAAATCACGCAAATTCTCGATATTAGTTTGCTCGCGAGCAGTAAAAAGTATTGCGTGCTTATTTTTACAGAATTGTGAAATAAGCGAAGTTTTTCCTATTCGTCTTCGACCATAAACTATTGCCATCTGGAACGAGTGTTTGCTGTTCTCATATAATTTTTCAAGTACTTGTAACTCGTCTTGTCTGCCAACAAAAACCATATTCCACCTGCCGTTACGCCAATAATTGCAATACTTTTCAGCGCATCTTATTGCTGCTGAATCTGCACTCTAGTTAATATAATCGCGATTATTATAATCATAATTATAATAATCTAAATTATATTATTTTTCAATATGCTCAACGCAATCATGCGTTATCGTGACAGTTTTTGCTAACTAGAATAAGTCGTCATGAGATCCTAAGCGTAGGAATATAATGCAATCTTCTTTAACTTGATACAACAGTAGAACATCTCGCAGATAGATTGGACTATAAAATGGCGGTTTAGGCATTGCGCATCAGCTCAGCAAAATCGTCAACAGTACCTGCAGCTATTGGTTTTTCTTTCATAGCTTCATCAATAGAGTGCTCATATGGAGAACTTTCAAGTGAAAATGGGAAACGTTGCGTATTTACAATCTGATACAAAAATAGGTTGACTGCTGAACTCATATCAAGACCATAATGTTCAAGAACTTGCGATGCACTATCTCGTATTTCTGGATTAACTCTTACACTTAATCTGCCTGTTTTAACCGTTTTTGTAGAAGTCATGTCGTTTCCTTTAAGCTTAGAATCATAAATTTGTTATTCGTGCTTTGCTTTATTGTAGCAGACATGTAGCACCCAACGTAATGCCAAAGTAGCGCCATTGTGTACACAATTATTACAAAATAACAAGTTATCATGGCAAAAATTGCAAAATTGTATCCTGCAGGATAAAATATTTTTATGGAGATACTTAAAACAGATGAGTATCGCAATTGGATGAGAAAATGGTAAATATAAGTAAATGGGATGCGAGTGAGTATCTTGAGAACGATGATGATGTTATTGCGTATCTCAATGCTGCAGCAGAACTTAACGATCCTCGCTTGTTGCAAGCTGCTATAGGTGATATTGCAAAAGCTCGAGGAATGAAAGAGATTGCTCAAAAAGCTGAGGTTGGAAGGGAAAGCCTTTACAAAAGCTTAAGACGAGACGGCAATCCTAGTTTTCAAACTATTGCGAAGGTTGTTCAAGCGTTGGGTGGACGTATTGCAATAGAACCAGCAAATGCGTGACGCACATAGTTATCGTGGCAAAAATTGCAAAATTAGCAAAAACTGCCACGATAACTCAGTAAGTACGCGGATATTTAAAAATAGTTCCAAAACGGAAATATTCTTAAATAATTAAATAAAAAAGGTTGCTTATGAAAGTGCATAAGCAACCTAATTAATTAGTAAAGCGACTAGCGACTAGAAATCCCAATCGTCGTCGTCGGTTTCAACAGACTTGCCCATAATGTAGCTGGAACCAGAGCCAGAGAAGAAGTCGTGATTTTCGTCGGCTGCAGGAGAAAGAGCCGCAAGAATCTCAGGGCTTACGTGAGTTTCTTCTTCGCTGTACTTAGCAGGATAGCCAAGGTTCATCAAAGCCTTGTTAGCGTTGTAACGCACGAAGTCAAAAACGTCATCGTGGAAGTCAAATCCTTCGTAAATCTGACCAGAATACTCAACTTCCAAATCATACAAAGTATCAAGCAAGTTCATAGTGAACTTTTCAAGATTCTTCTTGTCGTTCTCGCTTCTAAGCTCCAAACCGCGCTGGAACTTGTAGCCAGAATAGTAGCCGTGAATCGCCTTATCTCGCAAAATCAAGCGAATCATATCGGCAGTATTCATCATCTTGCCGCGGGAAGCAAAATAAAGCGGAAGGTAGAAACCTGCGTAAAGAAGCAACGAAGAAAGCATAGTTGCAGCAATCTTACGCTTAAGTGGATCTTCGCTCTCATACTCGCAAAGCACGGTTGTAACTCGCTGCTGCAAAACGTCGTTTCCAACAGCCCAACGGTAAGCCTCGTCAATCTCCTCGCTAGAGCAAAGAGTGGAGAAAATAGAGGAGTAGGAGCGCGCGTGAATCGACTGCATAAAAGCAATATTCGTGTAAATAGCCTGCTCGTGCTCCGTGCGTGCGTGCTCAATCTGGCAAAGTTCGCCAATAGTTGCCTGGCTGGTATCAAGCAAAGTTAAGCCTGTAAAAACGCGAGTAGTTGTCTTGCGTTCAAGATCGGTGAGGGAACGCCAAGAAGGAATATCGTTGCTCAGCGGAACCTTTTCAGGAAGCCAGAAGTTAGCAATAAGACGATTCCAAACGTCCAAATCCTTGTCGTCAACAATATTATTCCAATTAACTGGGCGCACGCGAGATCCGTGATGATAGCGGTATTGAGCTGGGGTGATGGAATCTGCCATCATAGCGTCGTCTGCGATTACGCGGTTCGTGCCGAAAGGCTTATCTAAGCTACTGCGAAGTTCTGTTGGATCGAGCGCAGTTGGGCTGAGTTCTGTCATAATTACTCCTGATTCTGTGTTTACGTTTTATAAAATTTTTAAGTTTTTGATTTAATTTGCGAAAGATTTACAACCATAAGGTTTACAGCGTGCAGCTTACGCAACCCTCGATTTCTGTACCTTCCAAAGCCTTCTGGCGAATACGAATGTAGTAAAGAGTCTTAATACCCTTACGCCACGCGTAAATCTGAGCTTTGTTCAAATCGCGAGTAGTCGTAGTGTCTGGGAAGAACAAAGTAAGAGACAATCCCTGATCTACATGCTGAGTTGCCTCCGCGTAAGTGTCAATAATTGCCTTCCAACCAATCTCGTAAGCATCCTTAAAGTACTGCATATTGTCATTCGTCATGTATGCAGCAGGGTAGTAGACGCGGCCAACTTTGCCCTCTTTGCGAATCTCAATGCGAGAAGCAATCGGGTGTATTGAACTCGTGGAATGGTTTATGTACGATATGGAACCAGTTGGAGGAACAGCCTGCAAATACTCGTTGTAAATGCCATCGCGCAAAATCTCGTCGCGCAATTGCTCCCAATCCGAAACGGTTGGAATTGCAACGTTAAAACGAGCAAACAAATCGCGAACCTTTTGAGTTTTAGGCTCAAGCGAGCGGCTGCCATCAGTGTACTTATCGAAGTAGTTGCCTTTTCCTGCAGGCTTAGCGTAAGCGCTAGTCTTAAAGCTTGCAAAAGCAGTCCCGCGCTCTACAGCCAAAGCGTGAGAAGCCTTATAAGCGTGGTAAGCAACCGTCATAAAGTACATGTCTGTAAAGTCAAGAGCTTCCTCGCTTCCGTACTGCATGTGCTCGCGAGCAAGGAAACCGTGCAAATTCATTTGACCCAAGCCAATAGCATGGCCCTCTGCGTTTCCGCGACGAATCGAAGGCACGGAATCAATCGAAGTATGCTCCGAAACAGACGTGAGCGCGCGCACAGCCAAATCAACGCTTGTACCCAAGTCACCGTCCATCGCCTTAGCAATATTAAGCGAGCCAAGATTGCAAGAAATATCGCGACCAACGTGGCTATAAGACAAGTCGGCGTTATAAGTGCTTGCTTCTTGAGTTTGCAAAATCTCGGAGCACAAGTTGCTCATAGTAATGCGGCCTTCAATAGGATTTGTGCGATTTACAGTATCTTCAAACAAAATGTAAGGGTAGCCAGACTCAAACTGAATCTCCGCAAGCGTCATAAAGAATTCGCGAGCATCAATGTACTTCTTGTGAATGCGAGGATTTGCAACCATCTCATCGTAATGCTCAGTAACAGAAATGTCTGCAAAAGGCTTGCCATATTCGCGCTCAACGTCGTAAGGGCTAAACAAAGCCATCTTTTCCTTACGCTTAGCAAGCTCAAAAGTAATATCTGGAATCACAACACCCAAAGAAAGCGACTTAATACGAATCTTCTCGTCCGCGTTCTCGCGCTTAGTGTCAAGGAAACGCATAATATCTGGGTGGTGAGCGCTAATATACACGGCACCAGCGCCCTGACGAGCGCCAAGCTGATTAGCATAAGAGAATGAATCTTCCAAAAGCTTCATAACAGGCACAACGCCACTCGACTGATTTTCGATGCGCTTAATAGGAGCACCAAGCTCGCGCAAATTCGTAAGAAGCAGAGCCACGCCGCCGCCGCGCTTAGAAAGCTGCAAAGCAGAGTTAATTCCGCGTGCAATAGACTCCATATTATCTTCCAAACGCACGAGGAAGCAGCTCACAGCCTCTCCGCGCTGAGCTTTACCAAGATTCAAGAACGTTGGAGTGGCTGGCTGGAATCGACCTGCAAGCATCTCGTCCAAATAGTTGAGCGCTGCTTTTTCGTCTCCGTCTGCAAGTTCCAAAGCGACTGCAGCTGCGCGCTGAGCGAAGTTTTCCAAATATTGCTTGCCGTCGAAAGTCTTCAAAGCGTAAGAAGTGTAGAACTTAAAAGCACCCAAGAATGTGCCAAAAGTGTGGTGAGCAGATTCCGCGTGCTCGTAGAACTTATCTAGAAACTCGCTGCTATACTTGCCGAACACGTTTCCGTTGTAGTAGTAGTTGCTAATCAAATAGTTCAAGCGCTCATGAGTTGAAGCAAACTTCATGCTGTGTTCTTGCACGTAACCCGAAACGTAAAGCTTTTCTGCTTCCTGATCTTTATCAAACTGAATACCTTTTTCTGGGTCGAAAAGACCGAGCATAGCGTTAAGAACGTGGTAGTCGCGGCTGTTGCGAATGCGCTCTGCTGTGCTGCTAGCAGTGTTGGTGTCGTCAGTGTGATCAAGATTAAGCGAAGTAGATTCGCTCATCGGATCCGTGCTATTCATGGTGTTTATTCCTTTCCTCGTGCGTTAGTTTTGCTTTTCAAACGCTGTTTTTTGTTGATTTTGTTGATTTTGTTTATTTGTTTATTTCGTTTCTTCTGTTTCTTTTAATTGCCTTAAAAATTTTGGTATTCCCTGCGCTACTTTTTCTATATCTTCTGCAGTTCCTGTAAGTTCAAACGAATACATATTTGGGATTGCGCATTTTCCAGCGATTTGACCGCCTGCAGCGCAATATGCATCTCCAAAATTCGTATTTCCAGAAGATATTACGCCGCGAATAAACGAACGATTTTCGCGATTATTTAGGAATTTGCGCACTTGCATTGGTATTGCTTTAGATATGTTTCCTCCGCCGTAAGTCGGTACAATCAAAACGTATGGCTCGCGCACGTGCAATTCTGGCTCTTTTGGTCGAAGCGGTATGCGATATACGTTCACATTGTTGCTTGGAAAATCGCAATTTTTCACGAATCGTAGTGTGTTTTCGGAGACGGAAGAAAAATAGACTACAGCTCCGATTGATTCGCCTTGTGCGCGCGCTTCTGGCTCGCTTGGTTGTGACATATTTTCTTGATCACACATTTTTATGCTTCTTGATTGCTTTGATTATTTTGATTGTTGATTGTTTATTCTTGATTGTTGATTGCTTTAATTATTTTTATTGCTTTGATTTTCGTCTTCTAGTTGGCTTGCGATTTGCGCAATCAAATCTGGGCGATACCCACTCCACGACGAGTTTGGAGTAATCACCACTGGCGCTTGGCGATATCCTGCTGCGCGCAATTGGTCTAAAGTAGAAGGGCTTTGAGTTAAATCTACTGTTTCAAAATTCACGCCTAGCTTAGTGAATTGACGCTTTGTGGCATCGCACTGCGGGCAATGTGGCTTTGTGAAAACTGTAATAGTCACGGTTCGTCTCCCTTCGTTATGTGGTGTTTAAATCTTTTTGTTTGATGATTATTTAAGTTTGTGCTTTTTGGCACGATTTAACAGTCTACTACCACTTAACACTATTTATAGTGGCGTGTTGTATGTCTAATCCCTATATTTAGTGTGCCCAAATTTTTGGCTATCACGCGTGTCTATAAGATTTAAGCGGTATTTATGTTTTTTTTAATAGCGACTAATAAAAGTAAAAATGTAATCTTTATCACAAAATCGCGATTAACGCGTGGGTTATGTCGTAGGTTTTGTGATCGTATGAATGACGCTTGTGCATATAGGTAGATAAACTTAAAAAAGTGTGTTTTGATTGGTTAAGTGTTAAAAATAAAGCAATCATAAAATAATAAAACGGTTATAAATATTACGGTTATAAATATTAAAAGATAGAGGTGTCATTATGACGGAAGCCCAGGCAAATATTGGCGTTGTTGGTTTAGCGGCTATGGGGTCGAATTTAGCGAGAAATCTTGCACATCACGGTAATACAGTTGCTGTTTACAATCGTCATTATTCACGCACCGAAACTTTAATGAATGAGCACGGCAGTGAAGGTGCTTTCGTTCCTGCTAAAACTGTTGAAGAATTTGTGTCTTCGCTTAAGCGCCCACGCACTGCAATCATTATGGTAAAAGCTGGTGCTCCTACAGACGCTGTTATTGAAGAGCTTGCAAACGCTATGGAGCCAGGAGATATTATTGTTGACGGCGGAAACTCCTACTTTGAAGACACAATTCGCAGAGAGCGTAACATTCGCGCGCGCGGTCTTCACTACGTTGGTTGCGGTGTTTCTGGTGGCGAAGAAGGCGCTTTGCGCGGTCCTTCTATGATGCCAGGTGGCACGGAGGAGTCTTGGAAGACTCTTGGCCCTATTTTAAAGTCGATTGCAGCTGTTGCAGAAGGTGAGCCTTGCGTAACCCATATTGGCACTGATGGCGCTGGCCACTTTGTAAAGATGGTTCACAACGGTATTGAGTACTCAGATATGCAACTTATTGCCGAAAGCTACGATTTAATGCTTCGCGGCTTGGGTATGAAGTCTGAAGACATTGCAGATGTGTTTAGCGAGTGGAATAAGGGCGAGCTTGATTCTTATTTGATTGAGATTACGGCGGATGTTTTGCGACAGAAGGATGCTAAGACTGGTAAGCCTTTGGTTGAGATGATGGTGGATCACGCTGGTATGAAGGGCACGGGTACTTGGACTGTGCAGTCTGCGCTTTCTCTCGGAATACCAGTTACTGGTATTGCTGAAGCTGTGTTTGCTCGCGGACTTTCAAGCCAAGTTGCTTTGCGTGAAGCTGCCGAAAGCCAAGGTTTGACTGGTCCAGATATGCATTTTGATTTTAGCGATTCTGAGCGCAAGGCGTTTATTGAGGATATTCGCCAAGCTTTGTACGCTTCTAAGATTGTTTCTTACGCTCAGGGATTCGACGAGATTGCAGCTGCTGCAATTGAGCATGATTGGAAGATTGACCAGGCTGCTGTTGCTCGCATTTGGCGAGGTGGATGCATTATTCGTGCGCAATTCTTAAACCGCGTTTCCGAGGCTTTTGAATCTGGGCAGGCAAGTGTTTCCTTGATTTTTGCTCCTTACTTTAAGGATGCTATTGAAAAGTCTCAGGCTGCTTGGCGCCGTGTTATTGCGCGCGCAGTTGAGCACGGGGTTCCTGTGCCAGCATTCTCTAGCTTGCTTGCATACTACGATGGCTTGCGTTCCAAGCGTTTGCCAGCTTCGCTTATTCAGGCTCAGCGCGATTTCTTCGGCGCTCACACTTACGGTCGTATTGACGAGCCAGGAGTATTCCACACTTTGTGGGCAGAGCCTAATCGCCCAGAAGTAAAGCAGGATTAAATCAAAATAATATTTATAACTAACATGCCTTTGCATTATTATGCAGAGGCATGTACTCTATTCTGCTCTTTTTTAGCATATTTTATTGCTGAATTTTACTAATATTCTTAAATTGATTGATTTCCTTGATATTTCAATGGTTTTATGAAGATTTTCCCAAATGCGCCATGTTTTAAACATGCTATTTTCGCATTTGCGCCAATTTATGTAGCGCATTTAATTTTTGACTTGCTGAATATTATGCAGATTACTGAATTGCGGCGTGCAAAGTTTCTGCGGTGGTTAGCCATGCTATTTCTTCCGTGCCGTTAGCAAAAGACGCAGGATAATCTGGGTTATTATCCGAAGAAAGCGCGTTCATTAAAGCTTTTCCTTTTTGCTCCCCAGCCGTTAAGAACCAAGTGCGGCGGCTATGAGCTAGCACGGGTGCGCTAAGAGTTAATCGCATTGGCGGCTGCTTAGGGGAGTGATTCACGCCTAAAACTATGCGATCGCGATTATGAATTTGCGGCAATCCTGGGAAAAGTGAAGCCATATGTGCGTCTGGTCCCATGCCAAGAATCGCCAAATCAAACACAGGCTCTTTGCCTAGTAAGCCTATAATTTCTTCTTCGTAATCGCGCGCTGCTGCATCTAAAATCGCATTATTTTCAGCGTCGCTGGCTTTTGCAATTTCCTCCGCATTGCGATCATCTGCAGGCATCTCATGAATATGAGATTCTGCCAAAGCTTTGTTAGAAGTAAGTAAGTTAAGAAGTAGCTCGCGAGCCTTGAGCGCATTGCGATCGTCGCTGTTATAAGCTACAAAACGTTCATCTGCCCACCAAATATGAACATTGGACCAGTTGATTGCTGGAAGCAATGGGTTGCTAGCTAACATTTGAAACATGCGAATAGAATCTGTTCCACCTGTTAGCAAAAGATGGAATGGCTTATTAAGATTTTTAACATTGTTTTGCCATTGCATAATCAAAGTCACAAGTTTTTGCGCAGCAACAGCAGCTAGAATATCTTGATTATCGTAGCCGTACACTGTTGCATTGTGTGCAAATCTAAAATCTTCAGCCATAATGAATCCTTTTATTATTTTTTACCCGTTGTATTAAAGTTCGTTATCTTGCATTGTGCAACAATCTGCGTGAACAAGTTGAGCATAGATCTCATCTGGATCGATTCTACGCAACTCCTCACTCAAGCAATCTTCTAAAGATCTAATTGGCATTGCAATTGGCTGTGTTGCTTGTCCTGGAAGACTTATCATTGCTTGTTCTTCTCCAGAAGGACGAGTCAAAGAAAGCACGCCATCTTGTCTTTTAAGACTTACTTCCGTAATTGCATGCGCGCTCGAATCCTCAACAATTTCAACAGGAACATTAAGCGATATTTTTAGCCATTGTGCGAGCAAATGCATCGGAACATAATGCTTTGGACCGCTAACCTTAGCATTAATAACAGGTAAATGCGGAGGCTGATCAAGCATAGAAGCTAGCATTGCACGCCAAGGAGTAAGACGAGTCCAAGAAAGATCAACATCTTTAGAAGACCAGTTTTTGCGCAAATTTTTCACAGTTTCAAGAGTATTGTCCGCATTTTGAGCATCAGTGATTCTGCTACTTGCCATAGTTCCAAGCAAGTCCTTAGCAGGATTTTCTGGTGCATTTGTAGGCCACCACGCAACAATCGGCGCGTCTGGAACAAGCAGAGGAATAACAAGCGTATCTGGATGTCGAACTAAGCCATTATGAGGGTAGAGAATAATGATTTCCCCAGCTCCAGCATCTGCACCAAAACGCACTTGCGCGTCTAAGTTTGGCGTTTCTTCGCTTTGTGAATCTGCTATATTGACTTGTGATTCGCGAACAATGGCAATAACTCTACAAGGGTGTTCGCGACTAGCCGAATTTGCTGCTCCCAGTGCGTTTTCAAGCTCTTTAAGAGTGGTGTCAATAAGAAGAGTGAGCACGCGTCCAGTTGCAGATTCTCCACGCTCTTCGTGAAGCTCGTCGATTTTTGCAGAGATTTTAGACGTGTTTGTGTTAGGAAGATTAATAATCATGGCAGCCTCCAATGGCGATTATCGCGAGCAAGCATAGCGTCAGCTTCCGCTGGACCCCACGTTCCAGCACGGTATGGCTGAGGCTGTGTACCAAGCGAACTCCAAAAATCTTCAATAGGATCTAAGATTTTCCAACTTAAATCAACTTCTTGTGTAGTTGGGAAAAGCGGTGGCTCGCCAAGTAAAACGTCTAGAATAAGGCGCTCGTAGGCTTCTGGAGAGTTCTCTGTAAAAGATCTTCCATAACTAAAGTCCATAGAAACATCGCGAACTTCCATAGATGTTCCGCCTGGCACTTTTGCGCCAAATCGCATTGTTACGCCTTCATCTGGCTGCACGCGAATCACAATCGCATTACTACCAAGTTCGCGCACAGCAGTGGACTCAAAAGGCAAGTGTGGAGCGCGCTTAAAAATCACGGCAATCTCTGTAACGCGCTTTCCTAAGCGCTTTCCGGTTCGCAAATAGAACGGAACTCCAGCCCAGCGACGAGTGTCTACGTCTAAACGCACGGCAGCGTATGTTTCTGTAGTGCTATCCGGGCTAATCCCTTGCTCTTGCAAATATCCAACGGCTTTATACGATCCTTGCCAACCTTCTGCGTATTGACCTCTCGCAGTATTTGCTGCTAAATCTTTAGGCAAGCGTATAGCAGACAAGACCTTAGTTTTTTCAGCCGTCAAGTCACTAGCACTAAAACTTACTGGCTCTTCCATAGCAGTAAGAGCCATTAGTTGCAGCAGATGATTTTGAATAACATCTCTGGCTGCTCCAATCCCATCATAATATCCAGCTCTGCCGCCTATGCCAATATCTTCTGCCATAGTAATCTGCACGTGATCAACATAATTAGCGTTCCAAATTGGCTCATACATTGCATTTGCAAAACGAAAAGCCAGCAAATTTTGCACAGTTTCTTTGCCTAAATAGTGGTCTATGCGGAATACAGAATTAGGGTCAAAAACTTCGGAAACTACGCGATCCAGCTCTTGTGCGCTTGTTAAATCGTGGCCAAAAGGTTTTTCTATTATCACTCGTCTCCACGCGTTTTCGGAGGAATGTGAAAGCCCCGATGCTGCTAACTGCTGCGCCACAACAGGGAAGCTAGAAGGCGGAACCGACATGTAAAACGCGTGATTTCCGCGAGTTCCGCGATCTCTGTCTAATTCGCTTACGGTTTTGCTTAAGCGCTCAAATGCGCTTGCGTCGTCGAATGTTCCGCGAACAAAACGTATGCCTTTAGCAAGGTTAATCCATGTTGATTCACGAAATGGTGTGCGGCAATGTTGTTGAATATTTTCACGCACAAAGTTTACAAAATGTTCATCTGTCCAGTCGCGTCTTGCGAAGCCCGTTAAACCAAATCCAGGTGGCAAAAGCCCTCGATTCGCCAAATCGTATACGGCTGGCATAAGTTTTTTGCGCGCTAAATCGCCAGTAATTCCGAATATTACTAAACTACATGGTCCTGCAATACGAGCCAAACGCAAGTCTCGTGGATCGCGTAGCGGATTTTTCCAAGCTGTTGTTTCTTCGCTATGCGCAGTCGAGCATATTGTGGTTCTTAATTCAGTCATGTATACCATCGTAATGTTTCGACTTGATTTGCTGCGCAGGACTTACCAAAATTTGCGCAGGACTTACCATGATTCTCACTAGGATTTACCAGTAAATCATCCTCCACACACGGCTAGTCTTATCATTTGCGCGTATTGTGGACCTCCAATAGGAGTCAAATGTATTCCATCGTCTGTTAAGAATTCGGAGTGTCCTGCGCTTAAACCATACCAGTCTATTATTCCAACATTTTTGCGTTTCGCTGCAAAAGCGCGCAGTCTTGCGTTTGTTTCGTCTTGCCAAGGCTGTGGAACACGGGTTGTTACAAAATACACTGGTTTGCCGCCTGTAACATTTACCATATTTTGCAAAACAGATTCGTCTCTAGGAGGTCCGTTTGTTCCAAGCTCATAGATTACAACGCTTCCAGGGTGTTTCCCAACTAAATCTTGCTGATAATCTTCCGCTCCGTGGAATATTTGTCTGCTCACTTTTCCGTCAATCCAAGCGTTTGGTAATGCTTGCATAAGGTATGGTTTTGCGCCTTCTGTTACGGAATCTCCAACCATTGTTATGTCTGCAGTGCAAACATTGCGTTTTGAGTCTATTTTCCACGGTTTTGTATTTATGTTTTCTGGCACTTTTTCTGCAATCGGGTTGAGAATCCTATGGTCAGATGGTTTTGTTGGAAGCGTTTGTTTTTCTATGTTCTCGCGCTTTCCGCCTGTTTTTTTCTTCGTATTAGCGGAATTTTTTTCTTGTGCAGTTTTTTCTTGTGCAGTTTTGTTTTGAGTATTCGCGTCTTGCGCGTTTAATTCTGGTCTTAATTGTATAGCTCGCGCTTGCGCAATACTATTCCAGTTAACTGGCGCTGCAATTATTGCTAGTCCAACTATTGCACAAATCACTATTACCGTTCTTCTTAAAACAAACGGCAATCTTATATTCTTACTTTTAACGTTTAAAGTATCTGAAGATAAATCAGGGTTTTTCGCGTCGATATTGTCCGAGATAATATCGTCTTTCTGGCTAATACTAAAGGTTATATGCTTATTTGCAAGAGGCATCTCGAATATTCTGTAAAAAACCTCTGCTGCAATAATAACTATTACGCATTGCCCTGCCTGTTCCCAAAGAGTTATCTGTGTGGTTCTTGTAGCAGGGTTTAGTATTTCTAGAATAGGGAAGTGGACTATGTAAATCGCAAAAGATCTTAGACCTATATATTTCAGTGGAGCAATTTCAAGTATTTTAGTGCAAATACTATTTTTCTGTAGGCAGGACCACATTAAAATCGCGCAAACTATTGCGAATATCGTGTATCCGCCGTAAACAATCCAGGTTTTTGAACCGTCTTCTTTCACTAAGCACCATAGAATAAAAATTAACGCAGCCAATCCTATAATCGATTTTTGTAGTGTGCTTAGAGGTTTTTGAAGAGTTTTTGCTATTTTTGCGAATTTACCAGATTCTGATTTATTTTTTAGATCAGTTTTTACTTTATCAGTGTTTTCTGATTCGTTGGTTTGTTGCCACTTTTCCTCTGCAATTTCATTATTAGATTCATCGGGTTCGTCATATTCATCGGGTTCGCCATCTTTATCAGATTCCATCATGTTTACTTGCAATCCTGCTCGTAAATCGTCTGGTATCGAGGCTTCTGAGGATTGGCTTTTATTTTGCGTATTTTGTGTATTTTGCGCTTCTAGCTCTGATGAATCCTCTATTTTTTCGATTTGTGTTTTTTTGCTTTTGTTTCCAACAATATATTTACAAGCATCTGCAATAATTTTGAGAATAGAACGTTCACTAAACCATGTGAAATACATTGCGAGTAACGCACCAATTAAGAATTCTCCAGCTCGAGTGTCAATAGAGTAATACACGCGCGCAATGGTTTGTCCATCTCCATAAAAAAGCGTAATTGCTAGGTTTGCCAACGAACATGCAAGCATAAGAATCGCCGTAACGCACATTCTTACAAATTTAGAGTGCACAATTTTAAGAATCACCCATAGTATAATCGGCCAAAATACAAAGATTTGCATAATAAGTCCCAAATACCAAAGGTGTTTTATTGGGGATGGTAGTCCTGATTGTTCAAAGTAAGATACTTTTCGCAAAATATACGCCATATTGCTTGTAAAGCTAGCGCCTGTTAGTGCGTCAGATTGTAGTTTTGTTAAAAGACTTGGTGAAAATAGCCACATTAGTGGGGCGCTCAGAGCAATAATCCCTATAGTAGACGGCCAAATTCGTTTTACGCGTTTAAACAAGTATTTTAAGTAGGCGAATATTTTAGACTTTACTGGTGTTTTGGTTTGTTCGCTGGTTGCTGGCGACTTTTGTGCATTTGATGTTTCAAACGTTTTTAGCAGAGATATAGTGCTGAAGTATCCAGCCATAACAAGAAACATTGTTACTCCCAAGAATCCTCCTGGAAGTACTATTGGACGTAGGTGGAACGCTACAATCGCAATAACAGCAATAGCACGCATGCCATCTATTGCAGCGTTGCGTTTGCTTGTAGTGTTAGCTGCGTTGTTTATCTCTGTCATTTTGCCTGCAACTTGCTAATACGTGGTTTAATTTTGGTTGTGGGCATGATGTGGGTATGAATTGTTTTATGACTAACATCGCCCAAAACGTAGTCATATTATCTACGTATTAAGACACTGTAGTTAGTTATAGCGTGTCTTAGTTTTTCCCTAGTTTTTCCTTGATTTTTCTTATGTTTTTTGCAAGTTTTATGAAATTTTTTAATACGGATTTAAATATTTTTCAAGGTAATTATTCGTTTTTATTAAGATTTTTCTCTGCTATTTTTTAGTGCGGTTGCTTTCGACTTTTGTTTGCTAAAATGCCAATGTTATACAACGCGTTTTACGTGCTCTTTGCTGCGCGCTAGAGTTAGACTGAACAGTCTAATTTAGGTGTATAAACGTTAGATTGATAAACAGTGTGTTTTACGCATTATTTTACGCATTAAGGAGTAAACATGGCAGAAACATTCAATGTTGTGGTAGAAATCCCACGCGGATCCAAGAATAAGTATGAAGTTGATCACGAAACTGGTCGTGTTTTCTTGGATCGTACCCTTTTCACAGCTATGGGTTATCCAGATGATTACGGTTACATTGATGGAACTTTGGGCGAAGATGGCGATCCACTCGATGCTCTTGTTATGATTCCAAACTCTGTGTTCCCAGGATGCGTTGTTGAGTGCCGCGCTGTTGGCTTGTATCACATGGTTGACGAAGCTGGCGGAGACGATAAGGTTTTGTGCGTTCCAGCAGATGTTCGTTTCGACGACATCAAGGATATTGATGACGTGAATGAGTATCACAAGGCTGAAATCAAGCACTTCTTCGAGCAGTACAAGGCTTTGGAGCCAGGTAAGGAAGTTCTTCCTGGTGACTTCTGGGCTGGAGTTGAGCAGGCTGAAAAGGAAATTGTCGCAGCTCGCAAGCGTCTTGAAGAAAGCGAAAAGTAGTTTTCGAGATTAGTCGCGAATCTTCCGAGCGTTTTAGAAACGCATTTACTAGTGTCTAACACATTTTTATGTGTTAGACACTTTTTTTATTCTAAAAAATTTAAGCTATTAGTAGCATTCCTAAACCAGTTGCGTAAACAACCATTCCGCCCATCATTACGGGAATCAAAGCAGTGCCAACTTGCGGCAAAAGCATGTCAGTATTGTATTTTGCATCTTTAACCCAAAGATGAGAAAGCCCAGCTAGAACAATCATGGCAAGCAAACCCAATACTGCTACCAGTACGCCAAGTTCTAAAATACGCACGGAGAATGTGAAACGAATAATCGAAGGCAAAAAAAGCCATCCTGGAAGAGCTGCACAAGCGATACTTGCGGTAAGAGAATGTGAAATATTTCTTACCAGATTAGATCTCTCTTCCCTAAGCATTTGACGACCAAAGCTAACAAAAGTTGCAGCGACAAGAATTAGAGCAAAGCTAACAGCCCAACGTTCATATGGGTGAATAGCTGCAATGAACTTATCCATACTAACTTCTGTATTATCTATTACGCTGCTAGGAAGCCAACCTTTTAAAGCTAATGCCGCGCACCACATGGATGCGATTCCGGCAAAAAGCGGAATAGCTTTATCTGCTGTAGAACCTTGTAACGGCCAGAAAGTAACTAGAGCAAGAAGAATAATCACGCAAACGGTTATAACGGCTTTTGCTGTGGCTATTGGCAGAATGGCTGCAATTGCTAAAAGGGCTATAGCAACGAATTGAGTTACAACAATCGTAATGTGATTATGCATTGCATTATGTGCGATGTTATCGTTGCTCATATTACGCTCCTATCGCGTTTTATAAGATAATTTTAATAAATTGTTTAGCCGTATTAACTTATTTTATATGTAAGCGTACACTTGCATGCTTCGATTCTTATTAAGTATCTTAAGTATGGATTACAATTCTCTTTTAACAGCTTGATTTTGAATTTGTTATTCAATTCTATGCGTTCTGGAGGTATCAATATGACGGATATTACATTGATGACCTCTTGTGCCGCGCCTGCAAAAGTTTTGCCATCTTTGACTCTACTTTCGCATAGAGTGCGAGTGCTCCCAATGGAACCGTCTAGTATGCTTAAGATGCCAGAAAACACTATTCTTCTTGTAGATGCTAGAGAAGATTTGTCTTTGGCGAAATCTTTATGCTCTATTGTTCGTGCTTCTAATTTAACAATGTCTGTTATCTTAATTCTTACAGAAGGCGGATTCACGGTTGTTAATGCATCTTGGGGCGTTAGTGATGTTATGCTGACAACCGCTTCTCCAGCCGAAGTAGAAGGTAGACTTAGACTAGCTTCTCAACGAGGTGGGTCGGCTGAATCTACTTCTAAAGAACATGTAGCTGATTCTGGTAGCGTGGAAATTAACAGTAGCGGTCAAATGTGCTCTGGGGATTTAGTTGTAGATACGCAGAGTTACACGGTTAGTTTGCATGGAAAGCCTATTGATTTAGCGTATAAAGAATTTGAGCTTCTTAAATACTTTGTTCAGCATCCTCGGCGAGTATTCACTCGTGCTCACTTACTTCAAGAGGTTTGGGGTTACGATTATTACGGTGGAACTCGTACAGTAGATGTTCACATTCGTAGGTTACGCGCGAAATTAGGCGTTGAATATGAGCATGTTATTGGAACGGTTAGGAATGTTGGATATCGTTTCGATCCTTTAGAGTCTCAGGATGAAGTTGTAGATTCTACAGATTCTGATAATAGTGATTCGTCGGCGGCTTCCGACTAGAATTCCTGTAGCGGATTAGTGGTTTATTATATTGGTTAAATTACAAAACGTGAATAGTAGTCAAGAATCATCTTCCAATTCTAGAAAATCTAAAAAAATCGCTAGGATGAGTGAAGAGTATAGGATTTTATGCGAAGAAATACCGAATCCAAAGTGTGCATTAAATTTTACAAATCCATTTGAACTACTAATAGCCACTGTTCTTAGCGCACAAACCACTGATAAACGTGTAAATATTGTAACGGAGCAACTTTTTAGAACTTATCCTACGCCAAAAGATTTAGCGCGCGCACCAATATATAAGGTACAAGAGATCATCCATCAACTTGGATTTTATAGAGTAAAAGCGCAGCATATTATAGAGCTTTCGCAAAAACTTATGGACGATTTCAATGGTGTAGTTCCAAATAATATGGATGATCTTACAAAACTTCCAGGTGTAGGAAGAAAAACAGCAAACGTTGTATTGGGCAATGCTTTTGGTATCCCAGGGTTTCCAGTAGATACCCATGTTATGCGTGTGACGTCAAGGCTTAGATGGAGAAGCGATTGGGAAATTGCTAAGTCGGATCCTGTAAAAGTTGAGCGTGAAATTACATCTTATTTTCCGCCAGAAGAATGGACTAATTTGTCTCACCGCCTTATTCTTCATGGTAGAAAAATATGTACAGCTAGGAATCCGCATTGTGCTGACTGCCCTCTAAGATTTCTGTGCCCATCTGTTTCGTTGTAACTATGTTGTAGCTATGTTGTAGGTTTTGTCGTAGCTGCGTTGTGGTTGTCGTAACGGATTTTTCTAATATCTCATATAATCAACTTTTAGAATATTCTTAGGGTATTTTTAGATTATTTTTTGCATAAATTCTACGTATGATTCAATTGATGATATACACTGTTGGCTATGTCTGAATTTGAAAGATACTCATCTGGATCACATATGAGAAAAGCACGTTATGCAAAAAAAGCTAAAAAAGGCGTGTCCTCATGGGTTATTTTTATAGTCTTAATTGCCATTATGTCCGTTGTTGCATGG
This sequence comes from Gardnerella sp. DNF00476, assembly GCF_049262735.1. Classification (NCBI taxonomy): domain Bacteria; kingdom Bacillati; phylum Actinomycetota; class Actinomycetes; order Bifidobacteriales; family Bifidobacteriaceae; genus Gardnerella; species Gardnerella sp. DNF00476. Next base: position 548,746 of record NZ_CP058401.1, on the reverse strand, counting down.
GGTGGATGGCGATTTCTAGATGGAAGATCAATAATTCCAGAAAGTATTGTTCCTGCATCAAGCTCAGTTTTAAAAATAGGCTTGCGTACAGCCCCAGCATCTTTAGATATTAGGACTGACGACAGTGATTCACTGCAACAAGCTCTTATTGAAAACGTTTATGAAACGCTTATTAAACGAGACGGCAATAATGCTTTAAAACCAGGTCTTGCTCAGTCTTGGAGCGTATCTTCCGACGGTTTGAATTATAAGTTTAGGATTCGTTCAGGCGTGAAGTTTGCAAATGGAGACGTAATGGACTCTGGCTCCGTACTGCAATCACTTCAGCAAGGTATTACAAAAAGCTATCCAGGCTATGAAAAGTTGACGAATATTACAAGCGTATCTAACTCAGGACCTAATATTCTAAACATTTCATTAAAAATGCCAGATCCATTACTGCTGCGAAGATTAGCAGGTAGAGCTGGAATTGTATATGACACTCGCGCTTCATTAAACTACGCTTCAGACGCTATGGGAACAGGACCTTTTAAAGTTAACGGTTATAGTAAAGGTTCAGACCTTGTTCTTGTGAGAAACGACAAATATTGGGGTACAGCATCTGGCTGCGCTAGCATAACTCTTAAATACTTTAATGACGATACATCTTTAGCAAATGCCATGCAGAATGGCGATATTCAAATGGCTGTTCCTCTTGATGGCAATGAAAACAAACGTATGGCGTCAATGCCAAATACTCAACTTGTTGAAGGTCAGAGCACTAGAATACGAATGATTGCTTATAACACTGGAATATCGTCTATTTTCTGCGATCAGCATGTTCGTAGAGCAAGCAGTTACGCAATGGATATAAACACTGTTTTATCGGCTGATCCATTTGGTGGTCAAATTGTGCGTGGACCAATTTCCCCATTGTCGCCAGGATACGAGGATTTAAGTGGCACTTATCCACATGATCCTCAAAAAGCTCGATCTCTATTCTCATATTTCTCTGCTGCCTACCTTGGTAAAATTACATTCCTCGTACCTCTTGGAATGAGCAATATTGGTAATGCGCTTGGTTCTCAGTTAAACGCTACCGGCGGTTTCCGTGTGAATGTCGAAGAAGTAGATGAGAACACTATGAAACAGCGAATTCATGATGGTAAATATGACTTAGCACTCACATGGATGAATCACACTTTGGATTCTGGAGCGTATGCAGATACAAAGTCTACTTATTTGTTCCAAGATCATGAGTCGCAGAAATATTTTGCACAGGCAATGAAATCAACCAATGCAGAAGGATATGAGTCAAATGTCAAACAGTATGCTAAAGAGTTGAATAATTACGCTGTTTCGAACTGGATGTATGCGCGAAAGAGCATTGTGGTAGCTAAATCTAATGTTAGTGGATATCCTACAAACATGACTGATCAACTTTTACCATTGCACGATGTAAACGTAAAATAAATCCAAGATTATTTCAGGAATATAAGTGCGTGTGGTTTGGGATTAGTCGCCAGCAACCGTTGATTTGAATAATTTTTACAAATATTTGTAAAAATATTGACGTTGTCGCGCTGAGTTTCTAATATTCAGTTCATGAGCGAACAGGATAATAACACAGTAAAACACGCACATTTAACGCCGCTTCCTAACAAAGTTGGCGTTGATGGTCTTGAAGACAAGTGGCGTAGTAATTGGGACGAAGCTAAGACTTACGCATTCCATAATTCTCGCGATCGTAAGGCAGTATATTCTATCGATACTCCACCTCCAACAGTTAGTGGTCATTTGCATGTTGGTCACGTATTTTCTTACACGCATACTGATGTGATTGCGCGATATAAGCGTATGCAAGGTTTTGACGTTTTCTACCCAATGGGTTGGGATGATAACGGCTTGCCAACAGAACGCCGCGTGCAGAATTATTACGGTGTGCGAGTGGATACTTCGTTGAAGTATGACCCTGATTTTAAGCCGCCTTTTGAAGGCACTGAAGGCAAGAAGATTGAAGCTAAGGATCAGGTTCCTGTAAGCAGACAGAACTTTATTGAGCTTTGTGAGCGCCTAACTTCTCAAGATGAGAAGCTTTTTGAAGCTTTGTGGCGTAGGCTTGGTCTTTCTGTTGATTGGTCGCAAACTTATCACACTATTGGCGAGCAGCCTCGCCGAGTTGCACAAAAAGCATTCTTGCGCAATCTTGCTCGTGGAGAGGCTTATCAGAAAGACGCTCCAGGCTTGTGGGATGTTACATTCCAGACTGCTGTTGCGCAGGCTGAGCTTGAAGCGCGCGAGTACCCTGGTTTCTATCATAAGATTGCGTTCCGCTTTGAAGATGGTACGCCAATTTATATTGAAACTACGCGCCCAGAATTGCTTGCTGCTTGCACATCTTTGATTGCGCACCCAGACGACGAGCGTTACAAGAAGTACTTTGGTCAGGAAGTTTACTCACCGCTGTTTAAGGTGAAGGTCCCGATTTTGGCGCATCCTGCAGCTCAAATGGACAAGGGCGCTGGCATTGCAATGTGCTGCACTTTCGGTGACGTAACCGACGTTGAGTGGTGGCGCGACTTGAGTTTGCCAACTCGACCAATTATTCAGCGTAACGGCCGCATTGTAATGACGACTCCTGATTGGATTACGGACGAGTCTGGCCGCGAAATGTTCGAGAAAATTGCTGGCAAAACCACGTTCTCTGCCCGTAAGGAAGTTGTTGAAGCTTTGCAAGCAGCTGGAGATATGGAAGGCGAACCAAAGCCAACAAAGCGTATGACGAACTTCTACGAAAAGGGCGATAAGCCTTTGGAAATCGTCACTTCTCGCCAATGGTACTTAAAGAACGGCGGCACGGACGAAAAGCTGAATGCTGAGCTTATTGAGCGCGGCAAAGAACTTAACTTCCACCCAGACTTTATGCGCGTGCGCTACGAGAATTGGGTTCACGGCTTGAATGGTGACTGGCTTATTTCTCGCCAGCGCTTCTTCGGCGTGCCATTCCCACTTTGGTACCCAGTAAACGAAAATGGTGAAGTGGATTACGAGCATCCTTTGACGCCTAGCGAAGATCGTTTGCCAATCGACCCAACTATTGACGTTCCAGAAGGCTTCGATGAATCTCAGCGAGATCAGCCAAACGGCTTTACTGCTGAGCAAGACATTATGGACACTTGGGCTACATCTTCCTTAACACCACAAATTGTGACTCGTTGGGAAGAGCCAGGTGAGGAAAATCAAGCTCTGTTTAAGGCTACTTTCCCAATGGATTTGCGTCCACAAGGCCAGGATATTATTCGTACTTGGCTGTTTAGTACGGTTGATCGCGCGCATCTCGAAAACGGCTGCTTGCCTTGGAAGCATGCTGCGCTTTCTGGCTGGATTTTGGACCCAGACCACAAGAAGATGTCTAAATCTAAAGGCAACGTGGTTGTGCCAAATAAGCCAATCGAAGAGTTTGGTGCGGATGCTGTGCGCTACTGGGCAACTTCAGCAAAACTCGGCTTGGATGCAACTTACGACGAAGGTCAAATGAAGATTGGCCGCCGCCTTGCGATTAAGCTTTTAAACGCTACTAAGTTTGCGCTCGCGATTGGCCGAGAAAACGATGAACATCAAGTTCTTGAGTCTGCTAGCGCGGATTGGGATTTTGCAGACGTTACGGAAGTTTTGGATCGCTCTGTTATGGCAAAGCTTGCATCCGTTATTCGTACCGCAACTGATGCGCTTGAATCTTACGAACATTCCAAGGCTTTGGAAGCAATCGAAACATTCTTCTGGGAATTCTGTGACGATTACATTGAGCTTGCAAAGAATCGTGCTTATGGTACTGCGGAATCCACTGGACGTACTCCAAGCGAAGCTGCTGTAAAGTCTGCTCGCACAACTCTTGGTCTTGCGCTCGACGCTTTGACTCGCTTGCTTGCTCCTTACTTGCCTTATGCTACGGAAGAAGTGTGGAGTTGGATGCATGACGGCGAAGGCTCTGTGCATCGCTCTAGCTGGCCATGTGCTAAGGCATATGAGGCTGCTGCAAACGGTGTTTCTGCAGACACTTTGGCTTACGCGGGCGAGGCTTTGGCTACTTTGCGAAAGATTAAGTCTGAAGCAAAGGTTTCTATGAAGACTCCTATTTTGCAAGTGACTTTGAACGTAGCAGAAAATGCTTATAAGGCTGTTGAGGAGACTTTGGGAGACGTTGCTGAAGCTGGACGCGTTACTGGAGAAGTAAAGCTTAACGCTGTTAAGGCTGCGGATGCTGGCGATTCGGCGGCGGATTCTTCGTCTGCAGATGCAGATTCTGATGCAACTAATGTAAACGTTTCTGTTGCTCAAAGCGAACTCGGTGAAGCTCCTGCAAAAAAGAAGTAATCGCCAGTAATCGCAAGTAATCGAAAATGATTAATCGCGAAGTAACTAATCGTAAGCTGCTTCGCGATTAATTGCAAAACAAAAGCGCTGTAAGTTAATCTTTGACTCCAGCGCTTTTTGTGTATTGTAAATACTAAGCATCGCGCGGTAACGCTAGACTGTAAACCATGAATCCAGAAAGCTTAAGTGAATTAATTGAAAAAATCGCGAAAGATTTAGTAGCAAGCGGTAAAGCTGGCAATCTAACAGAAGATTTGATTCCAGCTGCCGAAAAACTCGCAGTTATGAGGCCAAAAGATCGCGCACACGGCGATTGGGCCACGAATGTTGCTATGCAACTCGCTAAAAAAGCTGGTATGAAGCCTCATGATTTAGCCGAACTTTTTGCCGAGCGTTTGCAAGAAGCGCAAGGTATTGCGCGCGTAGAAGTGGCAGGCCCTGGCTTTATTAATATAACGCTTGATTCTGCGTCTGCAGCGGCTGTTGTTGACGAAGTATTAAAGCAGGGCGCGGATTTTGGTAAGAATGAGCACTTGGGCGGAAAAACCCTAAACCTTGAGTTTGTTTCCGCAAACCCAACTGGCCCAATTCATATTGGTGGCACTCGCTGGGCGGCAGTTGGTGATTCTATGGCTCGAGTTTTGGAAGCGAACGGCGCAAAAGTTGTGCGCGAATACTATTTCAACGATCACGGCGAGCAAATCAACCGTTTTGCTAAGTCTTTAGTTGCTGCAGCTCACGGCGAAGAAACGCCTGCAGACGGATACAAAGGCGCGTATATTAACGAAATCGCGGATGCTGTTATAAAAGAAGCGCAAGCAGACGGCGTTGATGTTCTTTCCTTACCTCGAATTGATCTTGGTAAAGACGAGGAAGGTTTGCCGCTTGGCGAGGGCGACTCTGAGCAGCGTGAAGAGTTCCGCAAGCGCGCAGTTCCAATGATGTTTGCGGAAATTCGCAAGTCAATGCGCGATTTTCGCGTTGGCTTCGACGTGTGGTTCCACGAAAACAGCTTGTACGAGGATGGCGAAGTTGAGCGCGCTATTGCAGATTTGCGTGAGCGTGGAGACATTTTTGAAAAAGATGGCGCAACTTGGTTTGAATCTACTAAGCATGGCGACGACAAGGATCGCGTAATTATTAAGTCTGACGGCAATTACGCCTATTTTGCTGCAGATATTGCGTACTATCGCAACAAGCGTCATCGCGAACAGAATCCTGCGGACGTAGCAATCTACATGCTTGGCGCGGATCATCACGGCTATATTGGCAGAATGATGGCAATGTGCGCGGCTTTTGGGGATGAGCCAGGCGAAAACATGCAGATTCTTATTGGTCAGATGGTAAACGTTATGAAAGATGGTAAGCCTGTGCGCATGAGTAAGCGTGCTGGAAACGTTATTACGATTGACGATTTAGTTGATGCAATTGGCGTTGATGCTTCTCGCTACTCGCTTGCGCGCACCGACTACAACACAAGCGTTGATATTGATTTGGATTTGCTTGCTTCTCACAGCAACGATAATCCTGTGTATTACGTGCAATACGCTCACGCACGCAGCTGTAATGTGGCTCGTAACGCTGCGGATGCTGGAATCAGTGCAGATGGAGCCGATTTAAGCTTGCTTAATACCGAGGCAGATGGCGAAGTGCTGGCTGCTTTGGCGCAATGGCCTGCAGCTCTTGCACAAGCTGGCGATTTGCGTGCTCCACACAGAGTTGCGCATTATCTTGAAGATTTGGCAGCAAGCTACCACAAGTGGTACAACCTTGAGCGCGTAGTGCCAATGGAGTTGAGCGACCCAGAAAATCGTTTGCCAGAAGCAGAGCGCGAAGCTCAGCGCATTGCAAAGTGCCCAGAGCCAGCACGCGCTGCAGCTCGCTTAAAGCTTAACGAGGCTGTTCGCACAGTTATTGCATCTGGCCTTGATTTGCTTGGAGTTTCTGCTCCAGACAAGATGTGATTTAGTGCATTTGCTTTTTTATTTAGGACGTTAGTTTTTACGCTAGCGTCCTTTTATTTTTGACTAGTAGACACGCGCGAAATTGCAAATTTTTGTCGATTAAGTACATGCGATTGATTAGTATACCCCCTAATATTATTTTTCGGTTTCAGTTTTGTTATTCAATGCGTTAAATAATATGCTTAAACAATTTTTCACCATATAGGAGGTGTAGCATGAGCGTCACAACACAAAGTGTCAGCACAGACAGTGCCCCGAAAAAAAGGAACTTGACAATTATTGAATCCGCATACGTGGCGGTCATGTTGTTCGGCATGTTCTTTGGCGCTGGAAACCTGATTTTCCCAGTATTCCTTGGTGCTAACGCAGGAAACAATTCTGCGCCTGCAGCAATCGGTTTTATTGTTACTGGCGTTGGCTTGCCATTGTTGGGCGTTACGGCTCTTGCAATGAGTCGCGCAAACGGTCTTTTTGAGCTTTCTAGCAAAGCTAGCAAAAAATACGGCATGTTCTTTACATGCGTTCTTTATTTAACAATCGGCCCGTTCTTCGCAATTCCGCGCTGTGCAACAACTTCATACACTGTTGGATTGGAGCGAATTATTCCGCAAGACGGAAACGGACAACTATACTTGTTCTTGTTCTCTGTAGTGTTCTTTGCGCTCGCATTCTTCTTTGCTATGAAACCAAGCGGCATACTTACGTGGGTTGGTAAAGTTCTTACGCCAATCTTCCTTGTGTTCCTAGCTGTTTTGGTATTTACTGCACTATTTTCTCCTATAAGCGGTGCTTCTTCGGATGCTGCTCCTATAGGAAATTATGTTAATAAGTCATTCTTTACAGGATTCTTAGATGGCTACAACACAATGGATGCTTTAGCTAGCTTGGCATTTGGAATTGTTGTTGTTAGCACCATTCGTCAGTTTGGTGTAAAAGATCCTAAAGATGTGGCAGTTAATACTGCCCGCTCTGGATTCTTTAGCTGCTTGCTTATGGCGTTGATTTACGTTGCGATTGTTGTTGTTGGTGTGCGTAGCCGCGCGCTGTTCCCACCTGCGGAAAATGGTGGCGTGACTTTGGCGCAAGTTGCACGCTATCATCTTGGAAACGTTGGCTTATTCGTGCTTGCTGCAACTGTAACTCTTGCATGCTTAAAGACGGCAGTTGGCTTAATCGTAAGCTGTTCGGAAACTTTCTCTAAGCTATTCCCTAAAGGTCCTAGCTATCGTGTTTGGTCTGTATTGATTACGCTTGTTTCGTTTGGCCTTGCAAACTTTGGTTTGAGCGCAATCATCGAATATGCGGTTCCAGTATTAATGTTCTTGTATCCGCTGTCAATCGTGCTGATTCTTTTGGCTTTGTGTGGTCGACTTTTTGGAAATTCCAAAGTTGTGTACGCTTGGACACTTGGTTTTACTGGTGTTGCAGCTGTATTTGACTTTTTAAATAGTTTGCCATCCGCTTTGCGCAACGCATTGCATATGAACGATATGTTGTTGGTTGCTCAAAACTGGTTGCCGTTCTCGGAATTTGGAATGGCTTGGGTTTGCCCTGCTGCTGTTGGATTTGTTGTTGGCTATGTTCGTATGGTTTTATGTGACAACAAAGGTATGGAAGAAGTGGCTCGCGTAGCTGCTGGCCCAGATCTTGAAGGCAGCGTTGCTAATAGCGATGGCTATTCTTCAAGCGATGCTGATTTTGACGAGTCGGATGCGTTCGCTGTATCTGCTAAGTCTACTGTTGACGAGCCTAATTTTGGCAATCAATCCTAGTGACTAATTCACAACTATTTGTATAGATAGTTGTAATAATAAATAATCGCCATATTAATGCTCATATGAGCTGCGATATGGCGATTTTTGCGAGTTGAGATTTTAGGCTTGCGACTTGCGACTAGAAGTTGCCGCCGTTCCAACCCCAGTCAGTTGTTGCAGTGTAACGAATGTAAGTGCGGTCTTGTGGCACTCCAAGCTCGCGATTCAAAGCTGCCATAATCTGCTCTGTCAACTTTTCCCAAGCAGACCCAGGTACGCTAGAACCAAACACGTTCACTTCAACATAAGCTGCAGGCTTAGAATTGTCTCCTGCAAAATAAATTGGCATATTGTCTTCAAACGGGCACATGAGCCAATGTTCGCTTTTGCCTGGAACTGCGCTAATCGCCTTGCCGTATGCTGCTTTTAATGCATCGCGCTGTTCTGGCGTAGTGCTTACAGAAACATGAGTGTGAATAACTGGCATAATCGCTCCTTTGCTAAGTTTTATGAATTTGCTGAGTTTTATAAACTTGTATCACGCAACTTGCGTTACGCAATAATTATAGTGAATTGTTAGCCTCCGCGTGTTTAATTGAATGTATGAAAAAACTTATTGAACAGGTTGTTAAGTTTGGAATCGTAGGAATCATTGCGCTGATTATTGACGTAGTATTGCTAAACCTGCTTCTTCTTGTGCATCTTAATAACGTTGTTGCTGGAACAATATCTTTTATAATCTCACTTATTTTTAACTATATTGCCAGCATGAAGTACGTGTTTAAGCACCGCGAAGACATGGCTCGTTGGATGGAATTGCTGATTTTTATTATTTCTGCAGTTATTGGTTTGCTTATTAACGATGCGATTATTTGGCTTAGCACGCTTGGAATGGCACAAACTTTGCGTGGTACTGCGATTTACATGCTTCGCACAAACATTGGCAAGCTTATTGCAACAGTTGTTGTAGCTGTGTGGAATTTTGTTATTAGAAAATGGCTTTTAGACGACACAAAGTCGCAAAAACCTGATTATGATGCCGCTAAAGACAATACTTTTGCTCACAAGTTAGGTGAATGGTCGTTAAGTCACACTCCAAAAGGGTGGAAGTAGGTTTGGAAGTAGGTTTAGAAAATATGCCAGCTACGACTATTCATTTTGTGCGCCACGGGGAAGTGGAAAATCCAAATCACGTGCTTTACGAGAGGCTCCCAGGATTTCACTTATCTAATCGCGGCTTAAAAATGGCTTGCGCTACAGCAAAATACATTGCGACTGTTCCACAAATGCGCGGAATTAGTGCGATTTACTCGTCTCCTTTGGAGCGCACGCAAGAAACAGCGCAACAAATCGCAAACGCTTTGCAAATTGGCCCGATTATTTTAGACAATCGTCTAATCGAAGCAGAAAACAATTTTCGAGGGAAAAGAATCGGCTACGGCGAAGGCGCTTTGTGGAAAAACAACAATTGGAAGCTTGTATCTAACTTGTGGAAGCCGAGTTGGGGAGAATCCTACAAGAGTATTGCTGCACGCGTTGGCGATTTTGCGTGCGAACAAGTGAAAAATCACCCAGGTGAACAAATCGTAGCTGTAACGCACGAATCGCCAATATGGTCTTACCGTCATTTGTTAGAAACGGGTCATGCGGAGCACAATATGCTTTTACGCAAAACGGCTTTGGCGTCAATTACGTCAATTACATATGATTGCGAAAATATGAATGTGCTTTCCATCACATATGTGGATCCTGCGGCGCGTGTGCAATAGAACGTGTGGAATAATAAGCAATAGACTTTAAAATATGCATAAAAGATGCGTAGAAACTGTTTTTTACAGCTAATGCGAAGGAGCGTTATTATGGGTGATTCTGTAGAAAAGCTGGATTCACAGGCTTTGAGTCTGCTTGAGTCTGCTGCAAAGTCGGCCGCGGATTTAACTAAATTGTGGCCTTTAAGCGAAGCTCGCCATTTAGATAATGACGCAAAATATGCTGAAAATCTTGAGGTTAGGGCAATTCGCACTATTGCTCGAATTATTACAGATTTAGACGTTACTGTTCCAGATGCAGAGTTTGTGTATGAAGGTGCAGACGAAATTCCAGGACGCCCTCAAGAGATAGTTGACGCGCTTTTAGCTGCTGCAAACGCTTACGATGATATGGATTTATGCTACGAACCAGACTACAGCGAAGCGCAAGAAGAGCTAGAAAATAACACGAATGATGTTAGCGCTATTTTTAGCAAGCTTGAATCAAATCTTTCTAATGATGTTAACGCAATCAACGGTGCTGCGGATTCTTTAAGCGTTGCAGGTAATTGGAGTGTTGATAGCTTGCAAGATGCGTTTAGATGCGCAAAACAAGAGTGTGATTTTTGCGGACTTAATTCTGTAGAATCGCAAAAAATTACAGCAATACTGTCTATTCTTAAAAGTCTTATTGAAAAAACAAGCAACATTTACGAAACTTTGCCTATATTCCTATATATTAACGAAGTGTGTGAGTGCGCGGGAGTTCCGCGAATGATGTTTAAGGATAATCAATGGCGTGAGCTTGTTGATTGCGTAAAAAGTGGTAAAGCTAGCGAAAATGGCGAAAATAGCGAAAATAGTATGAGCACGCTACTTGAAATTGCAGCCCCATTGCTTGAGAGCGAATGGTTAAAGCATAAGGAAGACGTACTTTGGGATCCAGAAGAGGCTAAGAAGCTTGCAAAAGAAGAAGACGATAGAAAGTCCAGAGAAGCATTGGCCGCAAAGTTTGCGCATGTGGAAGGTAATAAGGAATCAACGCAAGCGCTTGACTAGATAGGCACGTCCGTAACGCGCGGCACAATGGAACCTATGACTGATACAGAGGAAACTCAAGAAGTTGCTAATAATGCAACAAAATCCACAAAGCCTGAACTTCCAAAGAATGTTCGTGTGCGTTTTTGCCCTTCGCCAACCGGCACGCCTCACGTTGGCATGGTTCGTACAGCGCTGTTTAACTGGGCGGAAGCTCGCCACACGCATGGTAAATTGCTTTTCCGCATTGAAGATACAGATAATGAGCGAGATAGCGAGGAAAGCTACCAGCAGATTATTGAGGCTCTTCGTTGGCTCAATATTGATTGGGACGAAGGCATTGATGTTGGCGGAGAAAATGGCCCTTACCGCCAGTCTCAGCGTATGGAAATTTATAAGGATGTAGCGAAAAAGCTTTTTGATGCAGGATACGCTTACGAGTCCTTCTCTACTCCAGAAGAGATTAAAGAGCGCAATATTGCTGCAGGGCGCCCAGCTGAGTTTGGTTACGATGGTTATGATCGCAACCTTACTGAGGAGCAGAAGCAAGCTTTCCGCGATGGAGGTCGCAAGCCTGCACTTCGCTTGAAGATGCCAAATGAAGACATTACTTTTAACGATTTAATTCGTGGCGAAATCACCTTTAAAGCTGGATCTGTTCCAGATTATGTGATTGTGCGCCCGAATGGTGATCCGCTTTACACGCTTACGAACCCTGTTGATGACGCGTTAATGGATGTGAACGTTGTTTTGCGCGGTGAGGATATTCTTAGCTCCACACCTCGTCAGATTGTGCTTTACCGTTATCTTATGGAAATGGGTATTGCGAAGGAAACTCCGCTTTACGGCCACATGCCTTACGTTATGGGCGAAGGCAAGAAGAAGCTTTCTAAGAGAGACCCTGAGTCCAACTTGTTCTTGCATAGAGATAACGGCTTTATTCCAGAAGGCTTGCTGAACTACTTGGCTTTGCTTGGATGGTCTATTGCGCCTGATCGCGACGTGTTCACTATGGACGAGATGATTGAAAAGTTTGATGTGCGAGACGTTAAGGCAAACCCTGCACACTTTGACTTGGATAAAGCAATTTCCATTAACGCTGAGCATATTCGCATGCTTGATTCGCAAGACTTCTTAAATCGCTCTGTGCCTTATTTGCATAAGGATGGCGTAGTTAGCGCGGACAATTGGGATGCCTTAACTGACCGTGAGCGTGAAGTGCTCACCGCTGCTGCTCCTCTTGTTCAGCCTCGAGTGCGTTTGCTTGGTGAAGTTGCTGGAATGGTTTCTAGCTTGTTGAGCGAAGATGGCTATATTGAGCCAGATGACGACGCTCGTAAGCAGCTTAAGGAATCTGCTGGTGATGTGCTTGACGCTGCGCTCGCTGCTTTGCAAAGTGTTGATGCTTCTGATTGGCATACGGATTCTTTGCACGAGCTTTTGAACAAGAAGCTTGTAGAGGAAGCTGGCTACAAGCCGCGCTTGGCATTTGGCCCTGTGCGAGTGGCCCTTTCTGGCCGTCGCGTTTCTCCGCCATTGTTTGAGTCCATGGAAATTGTTGGTAAAGACGTGACTTTGGCGCGTTTGGCTGGATTGCGTGAGCATTTGTAAATCGTAAATAGCTTTTAAATCTTAAGTAGATTTTGTATAAAGCGGGAATGTAGTGGAATTCTGCATTTCCGCTTTTTGTGTTTTTTAGGAGTTTTAGCGTATTTTCGACACGCCGCGGTTGCGTATTGAGCTGTTATGTTGTAAAGTCGACATTTGTTGCGTCTAGAGGCGTAGCAGATAAATGAAGCCCCCGTCGTCTAGCGGCCTAGGACTACGCCCTCTCACGGCGCCAACACCGGTTCAAATCCGGTCGGGGGTACAAAGACGGAACGGTTCCAAGAGCCGCGAAGCCTGCCAATTGGGGTATGGTGTAATTGGCAACACAGGTGATTCTGGTTCATCCATTCTTGGTTCGAGTCCAGGTACCCCAGCGAATAACCCTCGTATTTTACGAGGGCTTTTTTGTATTTCAAAGATAAAAGATATAGCTTACGTTGCTCGTACTTTTCTTGTTTCTTATATTTGTATCGCGTGTGAGGCATTTGTAACGTTTTTTTACTGATTTTCGTTACATTTTGTATCATTGATGAGATGTTTGTAACGTTTTTTGCGGTAAAAACGTTACAAACGCATCATGTGAGCTACGAATATAACGCAAGCTATTGCTTCTGCTCTAATAGACTCAGCGAATCGAGGTGATCTCGCGCATTATGCAGCTCGGAGTTGTCGATTCGCGCAATATACACAAAGCATGACACAATAGTATGTAGTGTGTTTTTTGAAGGGAGCAGGTTCCGTGGGAAGTCGACAAACCTTGCAGCGTTGGATGATTACAGTAGGTGGTGTCGAGCAGGCGCGCGTTGGAGCGGGTCAGTCTGTGGAGATCGGCAGAAAGCCTATACGACCTTTGCGCGAAGACGGTTTTATGCGTGTAGACATTGTAGACAATAAGCGCTCAATGTCTAAAAGGCATGCGCTTCTTATAGTAGACACAAGTGGCGTGGCGACTATTCGAGATTTGCATTCTACAAACGGAACTTATCTTGTAAACGAAAGCGGAGATTTGCTGCGACTAGATCCAGATGTTGATTTTCATATGCCAGATAGCATTGTTCGCATGCAATTTGGAGATGTGCCAATTGACTTTGTGCGTATAGAAGAGCCAGTTCCTTTGGCTGAAAATAGTGCGGAGCCTGTACGCGACTTGTTCTCTTATGCTGCTGACGGTTCCATTAAAGAGCCAGATGCTTCGGATTTGTCGGTCGATGATATTCTTGATATTCGTGCTGGAGAGCCAACAGGCGTTTTCCGTGCACAATCTGTTTCACACCCTAATTTAGTGTGGGATAATCAGTCCAAATTAAATGCTGCCGGTAAAGCTGATGATGTTTATAGTGCAAGCAAGGCTGATATTTCAGTAAATCCTGTAAAACAAAGCGATCCCGTGATTGCTAATCAGGTTGTTCTTCCTGTTGTGCGTGAAGATTTTGAGTCTGCTGCAGAACCTCGTAATCTTTTTGATGATGCAGCACAAGCTAATGCATCACAAGCTAGTAGTGACAAAACTAATAGTGATGAAACTGTAAATCCAGATAATATTGTGGATAACAGTGCTGTTGCAGGTAACGCTGCTATTTCTGACAACAGTGTTGTTGCAAATGATTCTTTTGATTCTCACAATGTTCAAGACGATTCTAAAATTCCGGACTCGCAAAATGTAGATGTTGAAAACGAGGATCACACAACGCAAGATCAGAATACTGAACAAAAAGAGATAGCAGAAATTCAAATCAATTATCAAGATGAGAATGAATTACAAGATGGGGCAGAAGATGAGTCGCCAGCAACCGACGATTCATTGCAAGATGAGCCTCAAATTCAACTAAATCATGAACAATTCATTCAATCCAATTCAGTCAATATTCAAGAAGATTCGCAATACACTCCAGCTTTTGAACCAGGGTCTGTGTTTGAAAAAGTGTCAAATGGAGAATTCAACGCGCATAAAGAAATTGTACAAGCAGGTGGATTCACTTCGGAAGAAGCTCAGAAAACCACTGATTTCTCTAAGCAGTTTGAGATAGCAAAATATCAAGAATTACTTCCATTTTTAGCCATGAATACAGGTCTTTATGACGATTTATACGCTTGGCTTTCAGCTCAAGGCAATGCAGACGTAGATGAAGCTTTAGCGCAAAATAGCGGGTATAACGCTTACCGCAACGCAGTAGGTTTATAAACAGGGGAGTTTAGTAGTATGAGCGGCGAACAGAATGATTTTATAAGCCAAGTAAATCAAGCGCATAATGCGAGTGAACAAAATTATCAAGAAGCTTACGAGCAGAATGCGCAAATAAAGCATGAAAGTGCGCAGGCTACAGCTTCGCGAGATGAAAAGTTAAGGCGAATAAACTCTTGGCGCGAACAATACAAGTCACAGCTTGCGCCTTCGCCGCTTGAAGACATAACGAAACTTTCCGCACAATTAGAATTAACGCATGCTCACCCATCTGGGATAGCGCAACTTTTTGCGAGTGGAAAAGTAACTCTTCAGGCGTTATTCCGCGATTCTGGAATGTTGCGCGCGGCAGGGCGCAGACTAGACAGGGTTTTTGAAGATAGAGATAATAAGGCGCACGAAAATGGTGTTTCGGAGCTTTCGCTTGTTGTTGGAGTGGCATCGTGGAGCGGTAATCATGTGCCAGTTTTAACATACCCAGTGAGAGTTATTCGAGACTCTGGCAAGGATGAAACATACGCAACAATCTACTTTTCTGGCAATGTGCGCTTAAACCATGCTCTTGTTCTTAGATTGCAAGAGAGAGGCGTGAATCTTAGTGAAGATGCGCTTTTTGACGGCGCAAACTATGAAAGCGGAACACCAGAAACGTCAGCTGTTTTTGATGCAATTTGTGCATCTGCTCGCAGCGTGTTCCCAGATTTTGATATTGAACGAGATATTGTTCTTGGATGTTTTACTGATTCGGGATCCAGATTTTTGGCTGAAAGCGCTCAGATTTTGCAGGCGCTTAAAGTTGGGAATGTTGGAAACACTATGATTGATGCGGTTGCTGGCGATGAGCGTGCGCTTCAAGAGTTGGCGGCAAATGATAGGCAAGAGTATTCTCCTCTAGATGTAGACCCTCATGGTGAATATGAAGTCGGTGATGTAGATAATGTTGTACGTTATGCATCTGGTTTAGCTGCTAATGGCGTTTCTCTGGCTTTAGACGTGGATGCTGGATCTGATTCTGCTTCTATCGCGGCTGCGATTTCTTCACGCTGTGTTCTTGCTGGAAAGTCCATTTTATATGTTCCAAATGTTATGGAACAACAGCGTCGATTCCGTCATGCTCTTAGTGCGAATGAGATTTCTTCGCTTGCGCTAGACGTTTCGGATTCTCACCTTGCGAAACATGTGGATTCTCAGCTCATAGCTGCAGTTGGGGCGCGTCAAAGCGTTGCTTCTAGCCGTTTTGAGCAGGTTTGTGACGAGTTAGTTGGTGTTAAAACTCGCTTAAATCGTTATTTGGGAGACTTGCACGGAGTAGATGAGCGTTGGGGTGTGTCAGCGTATCAGACAATGCAAAATCTTGCTGCTATTGCAATGTTGCCTACTCATCCTTGTACTCATGTAAGACTAGATGTTGCTGCTGCAAGATCGCTTTCTGGTCATTTAGATGAATGGGCGCAAAAATTACATCAAGCAGATGAGCTTGGAGAATTTACGATAAAGCCTGAAGATACCCCGTGGTTTGGCGCGTCTTTGTTCAATGAGAATGAGGCTGTTGCTGTATATCAGCGCGTTGTAGATGTTCTACTAAAGCTTCTTCCTGCAGCACGTGAACATGTTAAATCAACTGTTCAAAACTGCGGTTTTCCTGTTCCTGCTACCGCACGCGAATGGGGTAGACAGGTTACGGTGTTAAAGAATCTTCGCCGAGTTTTAGATGTTTTCCAAGCAGATATTTTTGAACGTGATCTTAGCGCGATGATTGAAGCAAGTAAGCCTAAAGCTGTTCGCAAGCGTGAAGGTACAGTAATGGGCTTCTGGGAGCGTAGACGTCATATTAAAGAAGCTCGTAGTCTTTTGCGTGTAGGAGCTAAAGTAGATGATCTTCATGAGGCTTTGAAGATTGTTGCTCAGCAAGCTGCTCAGTGGCGTACTTTTGTTCCTCATGGAGGGTGGCCTGTGTTACCGCCTAAGTTAGATGAGATTGTTAGTACTCAGGAGCTTTTGGATCGTAATCTTGTAGCTCTTGATGCTGTTCTTTCCACCACGCGTTTGGGTGCTGATCTTGAAAATGTTGAGTTTACTAAACTTGATGAGCGTTTGCAGGCTTTACATGACGATCGTGCTTCCTTAGATACTTTACCTGGTAGGTGTGTGATTGAGCGCGATTTACGCGGTGTTGGTTTAGAAGACCTTGTTTGCGATTTGCGTAGGCGTAATGTTACTGGTTCTGCGTTAGATGGTGAGCTTCACTTGGCTTGGTGGACTACGGTTTTTGAAGATATCGTTAATTCTTCCGCGATTATTTCTAACCAAGATGGTTCGGCTATGCAAGATGCTTCTGACCGTTTTGTTCAGGTAGATACTGAGCATGTGCGCTCTGTGGGGCCTATGGTCCAACAAGAGACTTTAAAACGTTTGTGTGAACTTCTTTTCTCTAGGTCTCAGGAAGCTAATCAGCTTCACACAACTCTGGCAAGTAATAGTTCTGGCGTGACTTTTACCAAATTGATGAATTCTCATGCAGATCTTCTTCTTGCTGCTAAGCCAATTATGGTTGCTATGCCTTCTACTTTGACTATGATGACTGAATTTAAGCCGATTGTAGACATTGTGATCCTTGATTCTGTTGAGCATTTGAGCAATATTGAGCTTCTTAGCATTCTCGCTCGTGCACGCCAAGTTGTAGTTATTGCTCATAAGAATACGGTAAGTTCACAGAGCGTTAACGATTTGATTAGTGTTTTGCCTTCTGTACATGTTAAATCTCGTGCTACTAGGCGTTCGCTTCGTCTTGCCAATTTCCTTGAAAATCATGGGTATGGTTCGCTTCGTCACGATGTTCCTGTAGATAGAATGCAAGGTAAAGTTAAGCTTCACCAAGTTGAGGCTTCTGGTGTTCCTGTTATGTCTACTGGTTTGATTGAGAGTAGTCAGAGGGAAATTGACGAAGTTGTTTCCTTGATAAAACAGCGTGCTACGACTTTCACGGTAGTTCCTTCCAGCTATGTTCTTGCAGTTGTAACTCTTACGAGTGTGTTTAGGAATCGTTTAGGAGCGGAGCTTAAGGCTCTTGCTATTAAAGATGAAAATATGAATAGATTCCTTCGCCATGTTCGTCTTGTAGATGCTAGTGAGTCTGTTGGTGCTGCCGCTACGGATGTTATTCTTTCCTTATGCTATGCAAAAACTTCTCACGGTAGGCTTTTGCAACAATTTGGTGTTTTGGAAGAAGAAGGCGGTAAGGGTATACTTCTTGATTCGTTAGCATTAGCTCGTAGGAATTTAGATATTGTTTGCGCGTTTAAATCTAGTGATATGGAAGATGAACGTTTGCATCAGGATGGTCCTAAGCTGCTTAAAGAATTGCTTATTTGGGCTGAGCAGTTGGATGATAGTCCAGTAAATCCAACTGATTTTGATGAAGCAAAATCTGAATATGATCAAGATAAGGCAGAAGATAAGGAAGAAGCTGCAGGTGCGCGTGCGGAGGCTTTTGATTCTTCAGTAGACAGTTTTAATAATGTTTTGTTTACTGATTTGGCGGATCGTATTCGCGCTCGCGGATTGTGCGTAGCGGTGAATTACGGATTTGATAAGGAACACAGTATTCCTCTTGTTGTTGGTTTGCCAGATAAGCCTTTTGCTCTTGCTGTTTTAACGGATGATATGAGATTCATGAATATAGAATCAACGCGTGAACGTCATCGCATGTTTGCTCAAGATTTGGAGTATCTTGGCTGGTCTGTTATGAATGTTTGGAGCGTTGGAGCATTCGTAAATCCTGAAAAAGAGGTTGAGCGGGTCGTTTCTAGAATAGGCGAGCTTTACGGTGAAGATCAGTGAGCCGTGATAGGTGAGTGACTATAAGTGAGTGACTATAATCCTAATCGCAGATGTTCTAGAACGCATAATCGAGTAGTTCGTAAAGGCTCTGAGCTTTTTGATGCTGATGGCGTTAAGCTGGAGCCTTCGGATTTTCAGACTTTAGACCAGCGCTCTAAAGATGACGATAATCGTATTCTTGGAGAGCTTCCGCCTCATTGGGCAGTTTTTAGTGAACGTGGTAGGTAAAACTGTTTTATCCTCGTATTGCAATAACCGCAAGGTTTGGAATAATAGATTGTGTATTTATTATCTGTAATGCAGACTCTGCAGGCATGGCTAGTAACGCGTTTTGAGATGAATTGCCTGTTTTGACTACTATTACGTCGTGGATAAAAGAAATGTTTTTATTTTCTTGAACAATGTCATTCTCGTTGTGATCTCCTCTTGAAACTTTGCTAAATGCTATCGAAATATTTTCTCCAATGTTTAAATCTTGGTTGTTGCTTGCCAGTTTTATTGAAATCGTTGTGAATCCTGGTGGAATTTTTGCTTGTTGCGTAATCTGACTAGTAAAGATAGGCATACCATATTTGATATTGCAGGTTGCGATAATAGCATTTTTGATCAAATCTTTGTTAATAACATGATTAAAAACACTGTTTTTGGGCACGTTAACATAAGACAAATCATCTTGTTTAATAAGAGTGCCTTTAGATATATCTCTAATTGCTACAGGTATGATTTGCGTTTCTTGACAGCTCGTAATCATATTTATTGCAATAAGTGTTGCAACGCTAATAAAAAATATGGTAAGCGCATTTAACAAAAGTGCTTTCTGCCTGCGTTTTAAAAGCATGGCTGGCACTTGATTCTCGTGCGCATCATGCGTGCTAGATGTGTTTTTTAATATTGATATCATGCTCATAGAAGCATCATCTAATAAAAGGTGATGCTTCTACAAGATATTTTTGTCAATGTGGTTAAAGGTTATTTTCTATTGTAAATCAGACGATTTTTATACACTTTTCCACAAATTGGTTAATAAGCGAAATTGTTTATGCACATTTCCACAAATTGTTTGTGCCTGCTTGAAAAATTATTTATCAGTGCGATAAAATCCGCTACCTTTAAAATTGATTGGTGGCGCAGAAAACACCTTACGAAGTTCTGGTTTTCCGCATTTTGGACACACTGTAATTGGGTCATCTTCAAACGATTGATATTCCGAAAAATCATATCCACATTGCTTGCAACGGTAATGATAAGTAGGCAACGGTTCCTCCGATCTTTATTTCCATCACATATCCTAGCTCATTCCCGCACCGCATGAAAGATGACTTAAAATATATGCAAAAAGATGCAGTAATTTGTAAAAATTTAATGTAATAATTCCTATAATTGCGACACGCCGAATTGGTTTTGGCTCTTCACATCCGTAACGCACTTTATATTTATACGTATGGGTTATGAATCGGTGAGTGCGTTAATTGTATTAATTATCATCATAGCCTTAATGTTTGGTTGGTTGCCTAAGCGCACTGTTAACAGCATGAAGTCAATGTTGGAGCACAGCGAAGATAGGTATTCACCTTCGCTGCATATTGTGGATGAGCGTAGTGCCTCGCTGTTCCATGAGTGTAGTGGTGCGATGGCGAAAGGGGTTGGAATGCAACCGTCAGAGAAGCGATCGAATAAAAATAAGAACACTAAAAATAAGAGCAATAAGTCAAAGGTGTTAAGAGATAATTTTACTCCGCAACATGTGGCTCGTATTCGTGCTCTTCGTCGCGCTGCGGTTCGTCGTCGCCGTATTTTGGTTTTTTCGCTTGTTTTCTTGACACTTGTGGTTCTTGTAGCTGGTTTGTCTGGATTATATTCTGCTTGGTTCGCTCTTATACCATTCGCTATGGTGTCAACAGTTCTTTACTTTGGCTATATTGCGGCAAAGCATGCGCGAGATTGGGAAGCGCGCGTTGCTGCTTATAACAAATCTGCTGGAGTGCCGCAAAACTATGGTAAAAAAGGTTATGGCGAATCTAGTGAATCTATTGTGGAACCAGTTTTTGACGCAATTGTCAATTCTGTTGTAGCTCATGAAGAAGAGTATCAAAATTATTCATCAGGTTCTGTTACACAATATTCGTCGAATACTCAAGACAATACAGAAACTTCTGTTATGCAGCAGCGTGAAATTAGTATGGCTTTAGAACGCGTCAATTCGCAGAATGCTAATGGTTATGTATCTGCTGGTAATCAGTCATCGTCTTTGCCTGATGTATCTTATTCTTCTGGCGCGTCTGATTCGTCTGAATCTCATCAAGATTTAATATCTTTCTCGTTTGGGTCTGATTCTACAGAATCTTCTTCAAATGACAAGAATAATGGTCCGTTAAGCTTGGAAATAAAGTCCACTAAGCAGGTTGCTAAGGCAATTTCAGCTAAAAAACCGCTTTCTACTAAAGAAGCTTCCGATAATAATGTGGAACCACCAGTTATTACTGAAGATTCATTAGGAAAAGCTGATTTGCGAGATGTTTTAGCTCGTCGCACCGCATGAAAATAAGTTTAAAAGTAGATTAAAATACACATATTTTTAAAAAATTTTCCAAAATTTTAGCACTCTAGTTGGTAGAGTGCTAAAAACGCGCTATTATAAGTCACAGTGCGCGATAGTTTTGACGTGATCGTCAGCCTCGTCAATATTATTTGTGCGAATAGTTACATTTCTCTTAAGAAAGAGGTGGCGACAGTGTCGATTAAGCTCACACCGTTGGAAGATAAGATTATTGTTAAGCAAGCTCAGGCAGAAACTCAAACTGCTTCTGGCTTGTATATTCCAGATAACGCTAAGGAAAAGCCACAACAGGGCGAAGTATTGGCTGTTGGACCAGGTCGTCGCGACGACAAGGGTGAGCGCATTCCTATGGACGTTAAAGTTGGAGACAAGGTTCTTTACTCCAAGTATGGCGGCACAGAAGTTCATTACGAAGGCGAAGATTATTTAATTGTTTCGTCTCGTGACGTTCTTGCAATCCTTGGCTGATTTTTGATTAATTGTTTGGTTGATTGCTTTGCTAATCGCTTGTAATTAATCAAATAATATTTGAATCTATTTAACGCTGAAAATAACGGTTCGCCGCTGTTTTCAGCGTTTTTGCTTAATTTGTTTAAGACGCGACTATTATAAAATCATGGATTACAAACACCGCAGTATTCTAGATAGTTTGCCAAATTACAAGCAAGGCAAACCAGCGTCCGCATTAGACGGCATTCGCGCATATAAGATTTCGAGCAACGAAAACCCATTTGAGCCGTTAGAAAGCGTAAAAGACGCTATTTCTAACCGCGCGCTTGGTGTTATTAATCGTTACCCAAATATGCGTGGAACAGAAGTTGTAGAAGAGTTAGCTAAAAAGTTTAGCGTTACTCCCAATGAAGTTGTGCTTGGCTGCGGCTCCACAGAGGTTATTACGCAGCTCGTAGACTTAGTCGCTGGTCCTGGAGACGAAGTTATATACCCTTGGAGAAGCTTTGAGGCATATCCAATTATTGTTACGGGTGCTGGTGCTACAAGCGTTAAAATTCCTAATCGCGCAGATGGGTCGCACGATGTGGACGCAATGATTGATGCAATTAATGAGCGCACGCGTCTTGTTATTTTGAACAATCCAAACAATCCTACATCCGCGCAACTTTCTGATGAGGATGCTAGAAAGGTTTTGGATGCTGTACCAAGCGACGTTTTGGTGCTTATTGACGAAGCGTATGTGCAATTTAACAACGCAAAAGGCACGGCAGATGGCATGCAACTTTACCGCGAATATCCAAACGTTGTTGTTGCTCAAACATTCTCTAAGGCATACGGTTTAGCTGGCTTGCGCATTGGATACGCTATTGGCGCTGCAGATGTTGTAGACGGCATGAGAAAAGTGGCTGTTCCGTTTGGAGTAAGTCAAATTGCGCAAGTGGCTGCCATTGCCTCTTTAGAACCTCAAGCACTCGTAGAGATGCGCAATCGCGTAGATGCGCTTGTTAAGGAGCGTAATCGCGTTGTAAGCGGTTTGCGTGAACAAGGGTGGAATATTGTCGAGCCGTACGCAAATTTCTTCTGGATGCCGTTTGGTGAAGACACAGAGCGAGCTAATCAGCGTTTTGTTGATGCAGGTCTTTCTGTGCGAGCTTTTGCTGGAGAAGGTATTCGCATAACAATTGCGGAAACCGAAGCAAATGACCGTGTTCTTAAAATATGCGAGTCTTTAAAGAAAGATGGTTTTTCGCTTAAATAATCATATTTTTGACTGCATTTAGATGCGGTTTTTGCCTTTCGGCGTGTCTTAATCTTGCATTAGTCTCGCGTTCGTGGCAAAATAACAAAGTTGCCGTTTGGAGATATTCTTCTCCGTTCGGAAACATTGGCGGGTTACCAGAGCGGCCAAATGGGACTGACTGTAAATCAGTTGCTTCGTGCTTCAGTGGTTCAAATCCACTACCCGCCACGCCTCGATAGCTCAGTGGTAGAGCACTTCCTTGGTAAGGAAGAGGTCGTGAGTCCGATTCTCACTCGAGGCTCTCTGGCGGGGTAGCTCAGCTGGCTAGAGCGTACGACTCATAATCGTAAGGTCAAGAGTTCGAGTCTCTTCCTCGCTACAATGGCCAGCAGGAGTTGGTCAACACACAACATTCTAGAGGTGAACGAAATGGCAAGTAAGAGCGCAGACATCCGTCCAGGCATTACGCTTGCATGCACGGAGTGCAAGGAGCGTAATTACATCACGACGAAGAATCGTCGTAATACGCCTGATCGTCTCGAGTTGAGCAAGTTCTGCCCACGTTGCGGCAAGCATACTCTCCATCGCGAGACTCGCTAAGCGAGTGAGCTTCGGCGAAGTTTTGTAGCTTTATTTACCCCGCGTTTTGCGGGGTTTTTTGTTATTTAGTGCTGTTAGGATTAGGCATATGAGTATGCAATCATCCTTATCGAAATCTGATAATCCAACTTTCGCAGACCTTACAACAATTGGGGTTGGGGGTAGTATTGCTCGTTTTGTAGAGCCTAATAGCAGGGTGGCTGTTATTGAAGCTGTAGAAGATGCCGATTGTGCGGGATTGCCATTGTGTGTTATTGGTGGTGGATCTAATATGCTCGTTAGCGACGAGTTGTTTAACGGAGTTGTTGTGCGCGATGCTCGGCGTGAAATTTGTGTTTTAGATGAGGCGGCTCCTAGCGAAGATGGCGTTGATAAGGATAGTGGAGATTGTTTAGTTCACGTTAGTGCAGAAGCAGGATGCAATTGGGATGATTTTGTATCGCATACGATTCAGCTTGGCTTAGAAGGCGTAGAAGCGCTATCTGGTATTCCTGGAACTGTTGGGGCATCTGTTGTGCAAAACATTGGCGCATATGGTGCGGAAGTGGCGCAAAGCGTTGAATGTGTAGAAGTTTGGGATCGTAAAGATAAAACAACTTTTTATATGAATCTTGCGGATCTTAAGTTTGGATACCGCACGTCTGTTCTTAAAAAAAGCATGTATAAGGCGCCTGGTGTTGCTGCCGATTGCTTCTTCCCAACGCCTAGATATGTTGTTTTATCTGTTACTTTTTGCTTAAAGCATTCAAAAACGGGTGTTGTGGCTCATTCTCAGCTTGCTCACGCGCTTGGCGTGCAAGTTGGCGATAGGATGGAAACATCTAAGATTCGTCGCGAAGTTTTGCGCGTTAGAGCGTCTAAGGGCATGCTTGAAGATGCTATGCGTTACGCAAATAAGTGGATGTGCTACGCAAAAAGCGAGAGCGGTGTTGAGTCTGCGATTAGTCTTCAAAATGAAGACTATGTTTGTGGAGATTTGTTAGACGGCGATTCTAAGTATGCCGATCGTCATAGTTGTGGAAGTTTCTTTATGAATCCGATTTTGACAGAATCTCAGGCAGATTTGCTTCCAGAAGACGCTCCGCGATTTGACGCCACTTTGCCAGATGGATCTAAGGGTGTTAAGACTTCTGCCGCATGGCTTATTGATCATGCAGGATTCCATAAAGGATTTAGGCTTACGCAAAACAATGGTATAAAAAGTGAGGCTGGGTTGTCTTCTTTGCATACTTTGGCATTGACCAATCGCAATAACGCAAAATGCAAAGATATTGTTGATTTAGCGCGCAAAATCATAGATGGTGTTTATGATTCTTTTGGCGTAAAACTTGTTCCAGAGCCTGTTCTAATCGGCATTAACTTAGATTGTTAATGTAAGTTGTTAACACAAATTTAGCATAATTTAACATAATAAATCGCGATTTATGTTGTGATTTTCCGCTGAACACAGTACTATGCTCTTTTAATATCGTAAAAATTATTGTTTGATGGCACTTAATGTGTGTTGAACTGTATTTTTTGCGATTAATAACATATATACCCTTATATGGAATGTTTTAGACGTAGTTTTAGAGAAGGTTGGATTATGCAAATATGGAGAAAAAAGTCTGTTGAACAGACTATTGCAGAAACAATGGATGGTGATCGCCATCTTAAGCGTACGTTAAATGCATGGGATCTTGCCGTTATGGGAGTAGCTGTGGCTGTTGGTGCTGGCATCTTCTCCGTTGGTGCTCAGGCTGCAGCGTTCCACGCAGGTCCTGCAGTTATTATTAGCTTTATCATCGCTGGTATTGTTTGCGGAACGGCTGCAATGTGCTACGCGGAGTTTGCTTCGATGATTCCTGTTGCTGGTTCTGCATACACCTTTACGTATACTACAGTAGGCGAGCTTATTGCTTGGATTATTGGTTGGGATATGATTCTGGAAATGCTTATGGCAGGATCCGTTATAGCCAAATATTGGGGCGTTTATCTTAACGATTTAATGCACTTGTTTGGTCTTAATGTATCTACTTCTGTAAAGCTGGGTAATTTTACTTTCGATCTTGCTCCAGTAGTTATCGTTGCATTCTTTACGATTATGCTTGTTGTTGGAACAAAGCTTTCTGCTCGTTTTGATGGCGCTTTAACAATCTTGAAGATTGGTATTGTTCTGTTCGTTGTTGTTGTTGGATTCTTCTACATTAAGGCTTCTAACTTCACTCCATTCGTTCCACCTGCAACAGATGTTGCTAGCGTTAAGGGAATCCACGTTTCTGGCACAATGAGCCAGCCGCTTTGGCAATGGCTTACTGGCATGCAGCCAGCTGTTTACGGTGTTACTGGTATTCTTTCTGGCGCAGCACTTGTGTTCTTTGCATTTATTGGATTCGACGTTGTTGCAACTACGGCAGAAGAAACTAAGGACCCACACAAGAACATTCCTAAGGGCATTGGTCTTGGTCTTTTGATTGTGACTGTTCTTTACATTCTTGTTGCTGTTGTTACAACTGGTATGGTTTCGTACAAGGATTTGGCTAAGCAAGAGGCTCCTTCTCTTTCTACAAGCTTTGAGCTTGTAGGCGCAACTTGGGCAGCAAAGATTATTTCTCTTGGCATTGTAATCGGCTTAACAACTGTTGTTATGGTTCTTCTTCTTGGTCTTACGCGTATCGTGTTTGCTGTGAGCCGCGATGGTCTTCTTCCTCGTAGCTTCTCTAAGGTTAGCAAACGCGGCATTCCTGCACGTATTCAGATTGTTTCTGGCATTGTAGTTGCTATAATCGCTTCTACATTAGATATTGGAATTCTTTCTGATATGGTGAATATCGGTACGCTTTCTGCATTCTTGCTCGTTTCTGCTGGTGTTCCAATTATGCGTATGCGTAGACCAGATTTGCATCGATCCTTTATGGTTCCATGGAATCCAGTTTTACCTATTTTCGCTGCGCTTTCTACATTCTGGCTTATGCTAAACCTTTCCGTGCTTACATGGATTCGTTTTGCGATTTGGCTCGCGATTGGCTTTGCAGTGTACTTCGGCTATTCCTACCGCAATTCTTTGCTTGGAAGGCAGTTACGCAAGGCTAAGAAGCTTGGTGTTCCAGTAGAAACCTTGTTTGTTCAAGATGCTGTTGCAGCTGAAAAGATGGCTCAGGGAGAATCTGAAGACCAGGCTCGTGCAGAAGCTGCTCAAGAGACAGGTAATAATTGATTATAAAATCTTGAATTAAGATATTATCTTATTTTTAGATTTATTGATTCTAATCACGTTGAGTCGGCATGCGGTTTTACGCGTGTCGACTCAATTAGTTTTGCGCGCCGTGTTTGCACTATAATAGAAAAGTTAAATTGTTTCATTAGAGCAAAAGAATGCAGAGGGGGGGGCGTTTGTTATGCCTTATGTTATTGCAGAACCTTGTGTTGACGTTAAGGATAAAGCTTGTGTTGACGAGTGCCCTGTTGATTGCATTTATGAAGGCGATCGTACGCTTTATATAAACCCTAATGAATGTGTTGATTGTGGTGCTTGTGAACCAGCTTGTCCTGTAGAAGCCATTTTCTACGAGGACGATGTTCCAGAAGAGTGGGAATGGTATAAAGACGCTGCAGTAGAGTACTTTAACAAACTTGGTGATTTAGGTGGAGCGCAAGAAGCTGGTCCATCTGGCTGGGATGAAGATCGTGTAGCTGCTCTTCCTAAAAGAGATGCTTAAATACCTAGTTGCGCCGCATTGTTTCCATATTTTTCTCTTACAGCATCTAAAACATGTTCTGCGTGACTTATTCGTGCATAAGTATTTTTTACTGCGTTTTCTCTAATTGATGTTGAATTTTTGTATGTATCGTTGTTTATTACGGTTTCTCTTTTGCTTTCTTCAAGAATGTCATTAATAGTTGGCTGAATGAAAGTTTTGCTGCATTTCACAAGATTACTAGCGCTTACTCCTGCCAGCCTAACTGGGCTTAATAAGCAAATATTATTTCCGCCTAATTTATGATTGCGTACTATAGGGTCTGCATCCATTAACAATGAGTCAACGTGCTTATATAATTCATGGGAAGAATCCGTTGCGTTTCTTAACGTTTTAGATCTAGTAACATAGTGCAAATCGCTGAATCGTAGCTTTAACGTGACAGTTTTGGTTGCCATATTGCGTTTGCGTAGTTCTTGCGCCACGTCATTGCAGCAGTGCCTGATCAGGTTTTTCACTGCTGCAATATCTGTGGTGTCAGAATTGAGAGTTTGTTCTGTACCGATGGATTTTTCTGGAACATGGGGCATGACTTGCCGATTGTCGAATCCGCGCGAAGTGTTATAAAGCATTTGTGCAATAATCTTAGAGCCAGCAATTCGTTCCAGAGTCTTTTCATCTATATTTCTTAGTGTTTCTATACTATTTATTCCCCATGCTGCTAGCTTTTTTGCCAGAGCTGGTCCAATTCCTGGTATTGCTCGTAATGGCATTATTGACACAAAGTCAGCGTTGCGGTTCTGGGGGACAACCAGCATTCCATTTGGCTTTGCATTTGTTGATGCCATTTTTGCTATTAATTTATTGGATGCTATTCCCACTGAGCAGGTGATATGAAACTTACGCGCGACTTCGCTTCGTATCCATTCGCCTATAACAATAGGCGAATGCCAGCGTAAAAGTGCGGAGTTAACATCCATATAACATTCGTCTACAGAGACTCGTTCAACCCTATCTGTGATTTTTGAAAAAACCTCCTTAAAAATCCTAGATGAAATGGAAACGTAGTATGGCATATCTACCGGCAAGAAAATGCCATTAGGGCACAAGCTTCGTGCTCGCGCTGTAGGCATAGCTGAATTCACGCCATACTTACGTGCCTCGTAGCTGGCTGCCGAAACTACGGAGCGCGAGCCTGTACCAATAATCACAGGTTTACCAAGTAACCTAGGATTACGCGCCGCCTCGAGTGATGCGTAAAACGCATCCATATCGATATGAAGTATTGTGCAACCAGACGTGTCATGCCCCCAGTCGCGTTTAGCTGCTGTAACTCGAGGTGCTGTGCTCATGGATTTATGGTAGAACAAACGTTCGATTTTATCTATAGTGTGTCGCAATAAATTTTACGAAAAATATAGTCAAAATATGCAAATATAACTACTGCCGTGTAGGGTATGCTGTATGAAACAAATCATAGTGAACGCGCTAAATCGCATGCCTGTTTTGCTGATTGTTGTTGTAGAAGCGGCGATGGTTTATTTAGCAACATCAATAGCGAAAGTCGCGTTTAGTCAGCTCGATCCGTTGTATTCTGTGTGGTATCGCGTTGGATTTATGACTTTGTTTTTACTTGCTTGGAGAAGACCTTTTTCGCACAAAAAACGCGCGCACAATTCTTTGCCTAAAACGTTAAAAGAATGGTTAATTGTTGTTGCAGTAGGAATTTCCGTTGTTCTTATGAACACCATGTTCTATTTAGCTATTAGCTGTATGGCTGTGGGGGTCGCAGTTACTATCGAGTTTGTAGGACCGCTTATGGTTGCTGTTATAACAGGTAAAACGTGGCGTGAGCGCATTGGTATAGTTATTGCCGCGTGTGGAATCGTGCTTCTTGCAAGCGCTTCTATGGGTTCTAATGAAAGTCCGCATTTTCTTGTTGGATTAGTTGCAATTCTTATTGGCGGATCCATGTGGGGAATGTATATTGTCTCTGGGCGAATGTTGGCTAGAGGTTCTAATGCTATAGACAGAGTTAGTGTAGCTATTTTAATTGGATGGTTGTTGCAGTCTAGCGTACTTGCAGTTCCTGCGATTTCTCATGTTATATACCCTAAGCCAGGAGCTACTTGGGCTGCACAGTCTGGCGGTTCTATAAAGCTTTTAGCTTTGATGGTTGTTATTGCGATATGCGCATCTTTTATTCCTACGCTGTTGGATCAAGTTCTTTTAAAGCGCGTGTCTTCGGCAAGATATTCTGTTATGCAGGCTTTATATCCTGCTATTGCTGCAGTTGTTGGAATGGGATTTGGAGAAGTGCCAACTTGGATTGATGTTTGTGGAATGGCTCTAGTTATGTTGGCTGTTGCGATTACATTTTCGGGAGACCATAATCCTGCATAAATTTTGCTGTTTGGCTATTCAATCCACTTTTGTGTGTTTGGTGTGTCGCTGAAGCATTGTGCACGTCCTCAAGAGGTGATATAGTCTGAATCTGTTGCTATCTTGAATAGCTACAAAGTGGAGTCATGCCTGAGTGGCCGATAGGGGCACCCTGCTAAGGTGTTAGTCGTGTAAGCGGCTCGAGAGTTCGAATCTCTCTGACTCCGCGGTTTTAGCTCTAAATCGTTGATTTTTCAGTGATTTAGAGCTTTTTGCGTTTTGGGTAGATTCCCGTAATTACAATTTTTTTCCTTGAGATATTTTGGGCTATAACCCCTGTTCCTCATTGGATAGTCGCCAGCAACCGCAAGAATTGTGGATAACTCTGTGGATAAGTCGCCTTTAAAATAGGCTTTAACCACATTGATAAATTTTTATTTACATAATTAAATCCCTAAATCATAGTTAGAGCATGAGCGATTTTTCGTTCATCGTGGCTAGCAAAACGTTTGTCACGTAAGAGAAAACAACGTTTAAGGAGTTGATATGGGAAAACATGTATGTAAAAAGATTCCAATCTTTTTACGCAATAAGCGCACGCGAATGTTCTCTTTACTGACAGCGTTGCTGGCGACTATTGCAATTGTTGTTGGAAATGGTGTAATTAGCGGAGCATATGCGTTTGACGATATTCCTACGTATATAAGCAATTACTATGGTTGCGGAGCTGAAGGTGACCATAGATTGTATTCAGTTAATGACGACATTACATATTGCGTTGATCTTTATGAGTCTGGAAACGCGTTTGCAGATACTTCTTGGGGTCCTGTAGTAAATAATCGTGATGTTGCGATTGCTGCAATGATGATAAAACTGAGCGTTAATGGAAAGTATTGGCGCGGTGACTATAGAGACAGAGTCGCAATTGCTTATGCTATTCATGAACATTTTGAAGATAAAGACAAATGGAATAATGCGAAACAGCATTCGTTCACCAGTACTAAAGATTTTAGTGAAATAGCTGCTAAAGCTGATGAACTTTGGAATGAAGCTGCTAGCAAAATTCCTACAAAAGTTTCATTTGAAAATTTGTATGGGACTTCAGGCAATTCTGGTGAAATAAAAGTAAAAGCAGAAGGAGTTCTAAGAACAGCATATAACGGTGATGACGGTGTTGATTTTAAAATAACTGCATCGAATAGAAATATTATGTTCAAAGATAACTATTATTACAACAATAATGAATTAAAAGCAGAACGCAAAGGTTTTATACGTACAGACAAAGATTATTCAGATGAATTTGTTTGGGTTGCGTCTGGAGAAGGCAAAGTTGATATTAATGGCGAATATTATCTTCCAAACTTGGAGAGAAGAGATACAAAAAGCGGTTGCTACTTGCTTAGGTTGTCGCAATCTCCTGTGAAATATAATATTGATAGTTCAATTTCTATTGATGCGCATAGAGATTTTTACCCAGCTGTTACATCAAAATCTGAAGTTAAAAAGTTAAAACTAGGCGATTCTGTAGAAGGTAATGTAAAAAGTAGCGTTAATAACGAAGAGAATAAGCCTTGGATTGAAAATAAGAAGATTCGTGCGCGCGGATACTACTTTGTAGGATCGTATGAAAATATTCTAAAAGAACGTGCAGTGGGTAGTAGCGTAGATGACTACATAAAAGAGTTGCGCGCTGATTCTAGCATTAGACAAGTAGGTGCAAGTGACGTTTACTTTACTAAATCAGGTGAAGAAGCTAAAACAGTTGTTCATGTAACAAATGGAGATATGAAACCAGAAAATCTTGAAAAAGCAACAGAATATAAAGTTGGTGAACAAGATGCTGGACTATTTGGTACATGGGTTTGGACTATTGCTAAAAATGAGCAAGATAATGACGTTAAAGATTTTGTTTCTAGTGATTTTATTGAAGGTTTTGGTAAAGCACAATCTACTTTAACTCATATGACAAAAGTAAACATAAAACATGTTAAAAATGCTAAAAATAAAGATTCAAATGAAGTATCAGATACGATTGTTGTTAGTGGCGCGCCAAAAGATTACGGAATGTTTAAAGGCAATAAAGAGTATGGATTTGATGGCGATGAAAATATGAAAGTTCGCTTGTGGTGGATTGGGTATGAAAATGGCACTGTTGATAAAGAGTCTATGAGTAAGTTAAATCCAAAATCAGATAAAGAGCCTGAGGAAGACGATAATCACAAGAAAATTGGCGAATGGTCAGTTCCGCTTAGAAATGGCGTTTATACGATTGCTAACGGAAAAGTGATGCTAAAGGAAGATTCTGCGGATGGCGCTGGTAATAGTGGTGCTGTTGGCAATAGTGAAAAGGGTAATGAAAAAGAAGAGTCAGAGCTTGGAAAGAAAGTTGCCGATATTGTTAATTTGAAGTCTGGCAATTCGGGCGAAAGTGGAATGTATGTGTTTGTATATGATTTCCCTGGTTCTTCTAGAGCAGAAGCGTTTAAAACAGCGTTTAACGATGAAGACAGTAGAAGCATATTTACTCAAGAAAAAGAAGAGCATAAAACAGTAAATAATAATTCTGCAGGTAATGCTGGTGATGTAAAGCCGAGTGGTGGCGCAAAGCCGAATGGTGATAAGCCGAATGGTGGGTCTAAGCCGAGTGTCGGAGATGTAAAACCAAATGATGACGTGAAACCAAATGGTAATAAGCCAAATGGTGATGAGAAGCCAAACGGTGACGTTAAGCCGAATGGTGGTGATAAGCCGAGTGGTGATGTAAAGCCAAGTGGTGATGCGAAGCCGAATGGTGGTAATAAAAGTGATAACGTATCTACGAATAACAATGATAATAAAGTAAACAACAATGATAATAAAGTAGAAGAATCTGGTGAAGTCACTAAGAATGAGATAGATCCAAAAACGTCTGCTGGAGGCGCTGTTGTAGACAATATCGTCAACAAGCAAAACTCTCATGATCAAGGTGCGCAACAAAATAATAAACAAGATACTCAGTCAAATACGCAGCCAAATACTAATCAAAATACACAAAGTCAAGGCAATAGTACCCAAACTGCGCAGAATCAAGGTGGTCAAAATGCTGGTTCGCAAAAACAACATAAGCAAACTGGTGATGTTGAAGGTAAACAAAATAGCAATATTAATGCAGATAGTTCTCAGAGTGGTTCTGATTCTCATTCTGCTGTTAATAGTGATAATACAAATGTAAACGGTTCTTCGCAAAAGAATAATGAAAGTAACAAAGTCGATAAAAGTGATAAAGAAAATAATGCTGGCGTAGTAGATAAAACAAACGCAGGTAAATCAGGTAAATCAGATAATGCTGGGAATGCTGGTAACACAGATAATGCTGGTAAATCAGATAATGCAAGAAACGCTGGTAGTGCTGGTAAATCAGATAAATCTGTGAATGCAGAGAATACGGAAAATGCCGATAATGAGAATTTGAGTAGCAAAAATGTTCACAGTGATAAAGCAGATAAGTCATCTAAGAAAGATTCTGGTAGTAGCGTAACTGTGCATAAAGGCAATACGAATAGTGATAAAAAAGATGGTCGCACAACAAAGAGAACAGCTTCTGCAGCGGTTTCCAGCCTAAATACTGATGAACAGAATGATAATAAATCTAAAAAAGAAGCATCTGATTTAGGATCTGAGTCTCTTGCAGAAAGCCAATCAGAATATACAAATACAAAAAGGAATAAGCGCAGGCATGCTCGTGCAGGTGTTGTAAGTGCCACATCTTTATTTAATGCTGGTATAAAAATTGAGAGTGTCTTGATGCTTTCTATGGCAGTATTACTTATTGCTGGTGCTATAGTTTTGGGAAAAAATATATATCGCGTTGTATATTAACAAAATATTAAATACAAATAAAATTGTTGCGTTGTATAATATGCATAATTTATTCTATAGATATCGTTTTCTATAGATATAGTTTATTGATGTGGCGTAGTTTATGCATGCATACTATACAACGCACAATTTTGATATAGACAATATGTAAGAAGTACTGTTTATACTACGAGGTTTTATATGAGCGACTACAACATAGATAAAGAAAAAATGTTGGTTCGTCTACATAGGGTATGTGGACAGGTTCATGCTGTTGAGAATATGATCGAAAAGGGAGAAGATTATACAAATATTCTTATGCAGCTTTCTGCTTCTACTGCAGCTCTTAGAGCTGTTGCTCTTATAGTTGCTCATCAGGAAATCTCAAAAGCTTTAGAGGCGGCGCAAAATGCTTCAGATCAAAAAGTTACCGACAAGAAAGTTGCTGAACTTGTTGATGTTGTAGATCATTTAATGAGATACGATAAATCGTGATTTGTGATTCTAACGGTTTCGTATGATTTATCGATAGCGTTTAAACTGTTTGAATTGAAAACGATTTGAATATTAAGTATGAATAATATGCGAACCGTAACTGATTTATGCGAAAATCCTGCGCACTTTGCCTTCGTGGAAAAGAAGTCTGAATTTATTTCAGATGCTTGCCATATAACAACTCTTGAAGAAGCAATAGATTTTGTAGAGTCTATTAGGCTAAAACATCCTAAGGCGCGGCACGTGGCTTATGCTGCTGTGTGCGGAGACAATAATGGCAGACTGTGTGAGCGCATGAGTGACGACGGAGAGCCTTCAGGTACTGCTGGGAAACCTATTCTAGATGTTGTAAGGGCTTCTAATCTTACAGATACAGTTGTAACAGTTACGCGTTATTTTGGTGGGATTTTGCTTGGCTCTGGTGGATTGATGCGCGCTTATTCACATGCAGCAGCTGGCGCTATACAGTCGAGCAAAATGGCAGATATCATAGAATGTAATTGTTTTTCTTGCAAAGTCGAATATACTCAGCTAAGAATGTTTAAAAGCTTATTGTTAAAACATAACGCAGAAATTATGGATGAAGAATACGGAATTTCTGTAGATTTAAAGGTTTGTGTTCCTTTTGAAGAGTCAGACAGATTTTTAGAATCAGTAAAAAATACATTTTCAGCTATAATAATTCCTAAATCATGTGGTGTTTACAGTAGGATTTCCTGATAAAGTTTTTCTCACCTTGTCGGTTTTAGAATTTGTGTCGTAAAACTGATACATTATATTGGATATTGGTAGCTAAAAGGTTGGTGAGTAGATTATGAGTGATATACAAGATCAAAATAATCTTGAACACAATGATGATTCGCATAGTAATTCTCATGACGATTCTCATGAAATTTATGAGCCTTTGACATCTATTTATGAGCGTTTACGCCACTCCAGTAATTCTAAAGAGCTTCACGAATTTGCTGTAAAAGAACTCCCAGATAGAGCAGATCAAGCAGAATTTTCTAGGGCTACGGCATTACTAGAAGCTGTAGCAGGCAACATAAATACTCCAGAAGAAGATCGTATTCATCTAGCAACAGTGATGCCATTCCCTAATATTTTGGTTAAACTTTCACAGGATAAATCTGATAACGTTCGTTTAGCTGTTGCTAAAAATCGTAATGCTAAAAATTGGCTAGTAGGAAGACTTACTAAAGATTCTTGCGGAGAAGTTAGAGATGCTGCATTGTGCAATCCGCAGACATCATGGAAAATGCGTCTCGAGGGTGCTCAAACCGAAGGCGTTGGGGCACAAACATTAGATTACTTAGCCTCACTTGGTGTAGGTGAAGAAAGTAAGGATTCGCCAGTACTTTCCGCAATGGTAAGAAGAGCAGTGGCGCTTAATCCTGGTGTGTCGCAGTCAACATTGATAGCTTTGTCAAAAGACAAAGACCCAGATGTTTCCTCTGCCGCATTAGAAGTTTTAAATAAATAAAGTTTTAAATAAATAAAAAAATTTAGATAAGTCTTGAGTGTAAAATTAAATTAAACAATAATTGCATACGTTTGCATAAAAAACTCACATATATACTACGATGGAAACTATGAACAATAAAAATGAAGAAAGTACTCAGCAAACAAGCCCATTAAGGCGTTTGGCTGAGTTAATGGGAGTGCGCTCCAAATTCGTTGGATCGGATGGAATAGAACATCAGATTGCTGATAACGTGCTTGTAAAAGTATTGCGCTCTCTGTGCGTAGATGCAAGTACTGATAAAGCGATTGAAGAATCAATGCAGAAGATTCTTTTGGAACGTCATACACGTTTAGTTGCTCCAACGGTGTTGCATACAGTTGGTAAAGAAGACACTGTTATAATCAACACAGGTATTTTGGAGTATCCTACAGCAACTTTGATATTGGAAGATGGAGAACAGTACCAAGGTGACTTGCAGATTTCTCCATGTAAAGATGATGTTGCGTTCCCTGTTAATGGCACTTTTGTGGCAAGCTCTTTGTTGACAATTCCAGCAGACGTGCCTATGGGGTATCACACTCTACGAATAAGCGTTGCGGATCGAGTAGAAGAGGCGTCACTTATTAGTGCTCCAGAAAGCATTGATACTCTAGAAAAGCTTGAAAAAGATGGAAAGCAGATTTGGGGATGGATGGCTCAGCTTTATTCCATTCGTTCTTCTAAGTCTTGGGGTGTTGGCGATTACGCAGATTTAGCTGATCTTCTTGTGCAATCAAAGAAAAAAACAGGTGCAGATTTTGTGCTTGTAAACCCATTGCATGCAGGTGAACCAGTTGCACCATTAACACCGTCTCCTTATTTGCCAGTCGCAAGAGGAATGGTTAATGTAACCTATATTCGCCCAGAAATAATTCCAGAATATGATTCGCTTAATGATAAGGATCGTAAGACTGTTGACGATCTTCATAACGAAGTAGAGCCTCTTAATAATGATGCTCAAATTGTTGATCGAGACTCCATGTGGCGAGTAAAAATGCATGCTTTGTGGATTATTTTTAAGTCTGGGCTTTCTGCTGAACGCTCCGAAGAATTTGAAGCATTTAAGCAGGACATGGGTGAGCGTCTTGAATCTTATGCAACTTGGTGCCTTTGCTACGATAAGTGGGGTGCTCCTAAGGGAGAAGACTGCTGGGAGAAGCATCTTACTAAAGATTCCGATGAGATTAGTGCTTTATGTAAACAATTCCCAGATACTCTAGAGTTTTATCGTTGGCTTGAGTGGATTGCGTTTACGCAATTGCATGATGCTCAAGTTGCAGCTAAAAATGCGGGTATGCGCATTGGCATTATGTCGGATATGGCTGTTGGCGTGCATCCTGCAGGCTCCGAGGTTTGGTGGAATCCAGAGCGATTTGCCAATGGTGCTTGCGTAGGTGCGCCTCCTGATTACTTCAATCAGCAGGGTCAAAACTGGTCTCAGCCTCCGCTTAATCCATTCGAGCTTGAGCGCACTGGATTTAAAGTGTACAAAGATATGGTTCACGGAATGTTTGCGTCTGCTGGCGCTGTGCGAATTGACCATATTCTTGGGCTTTTCCGCTTATGGTGGATTCCAGAAGGATCTACTCCAGGTGATGGAGCTTACGTTTACTATGATGCAGACGTTATGCTTGGCATTCTTGCGATTGAAGCCACGCGCGCAAATGGTGTTGTAGTTGGAGAAGACCTTGGTGTTGTGCCAACTGAAACTTTGGAAGTTTTGGCTAAGAATAAGGTTCTTGGATGCACGGTTGAGTGGTTTGAACAGAGGGATGGTGCATTCCGCGAGCCTAAGAAGTGGCGCGAAATGACGCTTGCTTCTGTAAATACTCACGATTTGCCACCGGCTGCAGGCTACTTAAACTACGAGCACGTTAATATTCGCGAGCGTTTGAATCTTCTTTCGGGATCCGTAGAAGAATTCCGCGCTGGTGCTGTTAAAGAGCATAATGCGATGCTGAAAATGCTTGTTTCTGGAGGTTTCTTAGACAAGAAGGCTCTAGAAAATGAATCTGAGCATGAGCAAGAGATTGTAGAAGCATTATATCGAGCACTTAAAGCTGCTCCTTCCAAGCTGCTTGCTGCATCCATTGTTGATGCAACGGGTGAACATCGTGCTCAGAATCAGCCTGGCACCAATGATGAATATCCAAATTGGCGTATTCCTTTGGCTGATGCTAATTGTAATCCTGTTCTTTTAGACAACTTATTTGACTTGCCTAGAGTTAAGTCTTTAGCGCAAATCATGAATAAGTAGTTCTAGATGCGTGATTAATTGCGGGCTGCAGCGTTTGTTGATATTCGTGAGCGTTGCAGTCCGCATTGTATGTAAAATAGAAACTTGCAAATAGTCGTCATATGGCGATATACTTGCAGATTGTTGTGTTTCCCTAAGGGGTCCTTCAAAGCGCTTTTCCCACTCGCCATCGAGGACTTTCAGGGAGCCCACGGATTATGAGCAGCATATCTCCTATAAACCAAGAAGATATAAAGCTCGAAACACAATAGAGAAAAGGTACGATTGTGAAGACTTTCACACCGAAACCAGCAGATTTAACTCATGACTGGTATATTATCGACGCCACTGATGTGGTGCTTGGTCGTTTGGCTTCCCAGGTAGCCATTTTGCTGCGTGGCAAGAATAAGCCAACATTTGCTCCTCATGCTGATTCTGGCAATCACGTCATTATCATTAATGCAGATAAGATTGCTTTAACTGGCAATAAGTTGAGCAAGGAATTGTATTCTCACTCTGGTCGTCCAGGTGGACTTCGTCGCGATAGCTATGCTGAGCTTTTGGAGAAGAATCCAAAGCGCATCATCGTTTCCGCTGT
Source organism: Gardnerella sp. DNF00476 (assembly GCF_049262735.1). NCBI lineage: Bacteria > Bacillati > Actinomycetota > Actinomycetes > Bifidobacteriales > Bifidobacteriaceae > Gardnerella > Gardnerella sp. DNF00476. Next base: position 510,680 of record NZ_CP058401.1, on the reverse strand, counting down.
GAGGGGAATGCTTCCAAAGAATCGTCTTGCTAAGGTTCAGCTTGATCGCCTTCGTGTGTTCACTGGTGCTGAGCATCCTCATATTTCGCAAAAACCACAGGTCTTCGAGATCTCTCAGGTCTCTCAGCAGGCTAAGTGAATCGTAAGGAGAATATGATTATGGTAGATAACAACAACTCCGCGGTTCTTGAGAATGAAGAAGAACTGACTAGCTATACAACTGAGACAAACGCTGGCGCAGGCACTGGTACTTCTGCCGTTGCTCCAGGCTATGGCACTGGTCGTCGTAAGGAAGCCGTTGCTCGCGTTCGTTTGATTCCAGGCACTGGCAAGTGGACTATTAATGGTCGCGCTCTTGAGGAATACTTCCCATCTCGCTTATTGCAGCGTGAAGTTAATTCCCCATTTGTGCTTTTGAAGCTTGAAGGTAAGTTCGACGTTGTCGTCTTGGTAGACGGTGGCGGCACCACTGGTCAGGCAGGTGCAATCCGTTTGGGTGTTGCTCGTGCTTTGAATGCTATTGACCGTGATGCAAACCGTGCTTCCTTGAAGAAGGCTGGCTTCTTGACTCGCGACGCTCGCGTTGTGGAGCGCAAGAAGGCTGGTTTGCACAAGGCACGTCGTGCACCTCAGTTCTCAAAGCGTTAAGCTGCGAAGAATTTATATTTTCAATGGCTTCTGGCTTTTGCTGGAAGCCATTTTTTGTATCTAATGCGGTTGAATGTTCTAAATGTTATTAATCGTTTATAAGTAATCATTAAATCTAACATTCTAGAAAATTTAGAGGATAATCGCACATAAATAGTCACAAATAATAACAAATAACGAACATTAGAGGATAAACCTCGCTCATAAATAGCGCAACTCGCTGCAAATCCAAAATAGTACAGTAAATCAAGTAGATTGTGAACTGTATCACATTGTTAGACATTTAAGATGTGTTTATAAAGAAGATTCTTCATGTAAATGTCTGCATATGAAATGTAAATATAAAAATATATGAATGATCGAGGAGGACCAAATGGCGCAGGCGCAAGAAAAGGCGCAAGAAACAGTGCTTGATGAAAAAGAGCAAGCCGCATTAGCAGCCAAACGAGAAGTAGATGAATTAGCTAAAAAAGCAAAGGTTGCTTTAGAAGAGTTTGAAAAATTAAATCAGGAGCAAGTAGACAGAATAGTAGCAAAAGCGTCTATTGCAGCGTTAAACAAGCATTTAGTATTAGCAAAAATGGCTGTTGAAGAAACAGGCAGAGGATTAGTTGAAGATAAAGCCACAAAAAACATTTTTGCATGCGAGCATATTACCCATTATCTTGCAGGCCAGCGCACAGTAGGCATTATTCGCGAAGATGATGTTCTTGGAATCGATGAAATCGCTGAGCCAGTTGGCATAGTAGCAGGCGTGACTCCAGTCACAAACCCAACATCTACAGCCATTTTTAAATCGCTAATTGCTCTTAAAACTCGTTGCCCAATTATTTTTGGCTTCCATCCATTCGCTCAAAAATGCTCCGCAGAAGCGGCAAGAGTTGTGCGCGATGCAGCGATAGAAGCAGGCGCGCCAGAAAATTGCATTCAGTGGATTGAACATCCATCAATCGAAGCTACGGGAGCTTTAATGAAGCACCCAGATGTTGCAACAATTCTTGCAACAGGCGGTCCTGGAATGGTTAAAGCTGCTTATTCTTCGGGAAAGCCAGCACTTGGCGTTGGTGCAGGAAACGCTCCAGCATATGTTGATGCGGACGTAGATGTTGTGCGCGCTGCAAACGATTTGGTGCTTTCAAAGCATTTTGATTACGGTATGATTTGCGCAACAGAGCAGGCGATTATTGCGCATAAAGACGTGTATGAGCCATTGTTAAAGGAATTGAAGCGCAGAAAAGCATATTTCGTTAATGCCGATGAAAAAGCGAAACTTGAACAGTATATGTTTGGTTGCACTTCGTATTCAGGTCAAACTCCTAAGCTTAATTCAGTTGTTCCAGGAAAATCTCCTCAATATATTGCGCATGAAGCTGGGTTTGAGATTCCAGAAGATGCTGTGATACTTATTGCCGAGTGCAAGGAAGTTGGCGAGATGGAGCCTCTAACAATGGAAAAGTTGGCTCCTGTTCATGCTTTGCTTCGCGCTGAAAATAAGGAACAAGGCTTTGAAATGTGCGAGAAGATGCTTGTTCACGGAGCTGGTCACACTGCTGTGATTCACACTAATAATCAGCAGCTTGCTCGCGAATATGGCAGCCGCATGCACGCTTGCCGAATCATTTGGAACTCCCCAGGATCTTTGGGTGGTGTTGGTGACATCTACAACGCAATCGCACCTTCTCTCACTTTGGGCTGTGGTTCTTATGGTGGAAACTCTGTTTCTGGAAACGTTCAAGCAGTAAATCTTATTAATATAAAGCGCATAGCGCGAAGGAATAACAATATGCAATGGTTCAAGATTCCGGCCAAAACGTATTTTGAGCCGAATGCTGTTCGCTATTTGCGAGACATGTATGGCATTGAGCGCGCAGTTATTGTGTGCGATAAAGTTATGGAGCAGCTTGGCATTATAGACAAGGTAATTGATCAGCTTCGCGCTAGAGACAATCGCGTAACGTTTAGGATTATTGACTACGTTGAGCCAGAGCCAAGCGTTGAAACTGTTGAGCGCGGCGCGGAAATGATGCGCGAAGAGTTCCAACCAGATACGATTATTGCTGTTGGCGGCGGATCTCCTATGGATGCTGCAAAAATTATGTGGCTTCTTTACGAGCATCCAGAAATTTCCTTCGCTGATTTGCGCGAAAAGTTCTTCGATATTAGAAAGCGCGCATTTAAGATTCCGCCTCTTGGTAAAAAGGCTTGCTTGATTTGTGTACCAACGTCTTCTGGAACAGGATCGGAAGTTACTCCGTTTGCAGTTATTACAGATCATAAGACTGGCTACAAGTACCCGATTACTGACTACGCAATTACGCCTTCAGTGGCAATCGTGGATCCAGTTTTGGCACGCACACAGCCTCGTCGCTTGGCTTGCGATTCTGGTTTTGACGCTTTGACGCACTCTATGGAAGCTTTTGCTTCTGTTTATGCTAACGACTTTACGGACGCAATGGCATTGCATGCAGCAAAGTTGATTTGGGATAATCTTAACGATTCTGTGAATTCCAATAATTCCGAACGCAAGATTCAAGCTCAAGAAAAAATGCATAATGCGGCTACTATGGCTGGAATGGCGTTTGGTTCGGCGTTCCTTGGTATGTGCCACGCAATGGCGCATACAATCGGAGCTTTGTGCCATGTTGCGCACGGCCACACGAATGCAATTTTGCTGCCTTATGTGATTCGCTACAATGGTCAAATTCCACAAGAGCCTACAAGCTGGCCAAAGTACAATCGCTACATCGCTCCGGAGCGATACCAGCAGATTGCAAAGAATCTTGGCATAGATCCTGGTAAAACTCCTCAAGAGGGCGTTGAGAATTTGGCGCGCGCTGTTGAAAATTATCGAGATAATCTTCTTAGTATGGATGCTTCGTTTAAGGCATGCGGTGTGGATGAAGAATACTATTGGTCTTTGTTGGATCAGATTGGCATGCGTGCTTACGAAGATCAGTGCGCTCCTGCAAATCCTCGTATTCCTCAAATCGAAGATATGAAAGATATTGCGATTGCAGCGTATTATGGTGTTTCCCAAGAAGAAGGACATCGTATGCGTTTGGAGCGCGAATCTAAGTGATTATTGAATAATTATTTAAGTGATTTTCGAATGATTATTTAGATGATTATTGAATAATTATTGTATATTTAGTTGCAAATGGCAGAGGCTGCACTAGCTGTAGTTTCTGCCATTTTTCGTTGGAAAATAGCCGACACGCCCGATTTTTGTTAATCCAAGGTTGATGGTTTAATTACTTAGTTGCCTGTTTTTAAGGCTCGCATATTGTAATTCAAAAAAGCGAGCGCAGAAACAGAAATCGCAATTTTTGTTGATTTTTGTAGGCTGCGCACTGATGTGGAATGACCTTTAGTGTCTATTCTCCCGGTGCCCTTTAATACAGGTTGGTAAACAGTAAACGAATCGCTAGAAAGGGCGGACGGCAATGGCGGGACAGAAAATCCGCATCAGGCTTAAGTCCTATGACCATGAGGTCATCGACCAATCGGCGAAGAAAATCGTCGAGACGGTGACGAACGCGGGCGCCACAGTAGTGGGTCCGGTTCCTCTGCCGACCGAGAAGAACGTGTTTGTTGTTATCCGTTCTCCTCACAAATATAAGGATTCTCGCGAGCATTTCGAGATGCGCACTCATAAGCGCCTCATTGACATCGTTGATCCAACGCCAAAGGCTGTGGATTCTTTGATGCACATTGACCTGCCTGCGGATGTAAATATCGAGATTAAGCTGTAGGAAGGGGGGTAAATAATGTCGCAAAATAAGAATCGCACTGCTTTGCTCGGCCGTAAGCTGGGCATGAGCCAGGTTTGGGATGAAAACGGCCTTTTTGTCCCCGTAACTCTGGTTGAGGTTGCTACTAACGTAGTTACCGCTGTTAAGACCGAAGAAACTGACGGTTATTGCGCCGTACAGCTCGGTTATGGCCAGATTGATCCTACCAAGGTTACCAAGCCATTGGCTGGTCACTTTGCAAAGGCTGGCGTGACTCCTCGTCGTCACCTCGCTGAGGTGCGCACTGAAAATGCAGCAGATTACAAGCCAGGTCAAGAATTGACCGCTGAAGTATTTGCTGAAGGTGCCGAAGTCGACGTAACGGGTACTACAAAGGGTAAAGGCTTTGCTGGCACAATCAAGCGTTGGGGCTTCAAGTCTTACCGTCGTACTCACGGCTCGCACAAGAATGAACGTCGTCCAGGTTCTGTGGGCGCATGTGCAACTCCAAGCCGCATTTTGAAGGGCAAGCGTATGGCTGGTCGCATGGGTCATGTGACTTCTACTGCGCTCAACCTCACAATCGTTTCTTCGGATGTTGAGAACGGTATTTTAGCTATTAAGGGTGCTATTCCAGGACCTAAAGGTGCTATCGTTCTCGTCCGTTCGGCAGTGAAGGGAGCCTGATTTAAATGGCAAACGTAACTCTGAACGTAACTGACACCAAGGGCAATGCAAACGGAACTGTTGAAGCTCCTGCTGAGATTTTCGGCATCTCCAACGAAGACGTTTTGGCTCACGGTCCATTGGTTCATCAGGTCGTTATTGCTCAGCTTGCTGCTGCTCGACAGGGTACTCACGCGGTTAAGAATCGCGCTAATGTATCTGGCGGCGGTAAGAAGCCATGGAAGCAGAAGGGCACCGGACGTGCTCGTCAAGGCTCCATTCGTGCTCCACAGTGGGTGCATGGTGGCGTTGTACATGGTCCAGTTCCTCGCAAGTATGATCAGCGTACTCCAAAGAAGATGAAGGCAGCTGCTCTTCGTTATGCTCTTTCGGATCGTGCAAATGCTGGTCGCATTGCAGTTGTGGACTTTGGTATTAAGGATGTTCCATCCACCAAAGCAGCAGTTGCAGCACTTACACCAGTAACTAAGGATCAGTTCACCACTGTTGTTCTTTCTCGTGAAAACATCAATGAGTGGATGTCTGTTCGTAACATTCCAACGGTGCATGTGATCTTCGCTGATCAGCTCAACACCTACGATGTCATCACCGCTCAGTACGTAGTCTTCTCCAAGGAAGGTTTCGAAGCCTTCGTTGCAGCTAAGACCGAGCCTGAAGTTAAGGAGGCCTGATTTAAATGGTCGCAGTCCATAACCCAGCACATGACATCATTTTAAAGCCAGTTGTTTCTGAAAAAAGCTATGCAGCTTCCGATCGTGGTCAGTACACCTTCGTGGTAGCTCCAAATGCTAACAAGGTTCAGATCAAGCAGGCTATCGAAGAAATCTTCAAAGTCAAGGTAACGAATGTTAACACCTTGAATCGCGCTGGCAAGCTTAAGCGCTCTCGCACCGGCTTCGGTCGTCGTGTGAATCAGAAGCGTGCTATTGTCACCGTGGCACAGGGCCAGACAATCGATATCTTTGGTAACTGAAGGCTAGCCGAGAAAAGTAAAGGAATACTACATTATGGCTATCCGCGTTTATAAGCCTACGACTGCAGGACGTCGTAACGCATCCGTTTCGGACTTCTCCGAGATTACGCGTTCCACTCCTGAAAAGTCGTTGGTACGCAAACTCAGCAAAACTGGCGGTCGTAACTCTTACGGTCGCATGACTTCCCGCCATCGCGGCGGCGGACATAAGCGTCAGTATCGTCTCATCGATTTTAAGCGTTGGGACAAGGATGGCGTGCCAGCAAAGGTTGCTCATATTGAGTATGACCCTAATCGTTCCGCTCGCATCGCATTGTTGCATTATGCAGATGGTGAGAAGCGCTACATTATCGCTCCTGAAGGCATTTCCCAGGGAGATGTTATTGAGACTGGCGCCCAGGCTGATATTAAGCCAGGCAACAACTTGCCTCTTAAGAACATCCCAACTGGTACCGTGGTGCACGCAATCGAGCTTCGTCCACTTGGTGGCGCAAAGATTGCACGCTCCGCAGGTGCTGCCGTTCAGCTCGTAGCTAAGGATGGCGCTTACGCTCAGTTGCGTATGCCATCCGGCGAAATTCGTAACGTGGACGCTCGTTGCCGCGCTACAATCGGCGAGGTTGGCAACTCTGACCACGCTAATATCGAGCTTGGTAAGGCAGGTCGTGCTCGTTGGCTTGGTCGCAGGCCAATCACCCGAGGCGAATCTATGAACCCTGTTGATCACCCTCATGGTGGTCGTACCCGTGGTGGTAAACCACCTGTTTCTCCATGGGGCAAGGGCGAGGTTCGTACCCGCCGTCCGAAGAAGGCTTCGAACAAGATGATTGTTCGTCGTCGTCCGAATGGTAAGAACCGCAAGTAAGGGAGTGTCGAACAGATGACTCGTAGCATCAAGAAGGGCCCTTTCGTCGACGCCCACTTACAGAAGAAAGTCGACGAACAAAACGACAAGGGCACGCATAACGTCATCAAGACGTGGTCGCGTCGTTCGATGATCACTCCTGATTTCATTGGACACACCTTTGCCGTACACGATGGCCGCAAGCATGTGCCGGTATTCGTTACCGAAGCAATGGTTGGTCATAAGCTCGGTGAATTCGCCCCAACCAAGACCTTCAAGGGTCATGTGAAGGACGACAAGAAAGCACGCCGCTAAAGGAGAGTTAGGACACATGGAAGCTAAAGCAATCGCTCGTCACGTACGTGTGACGCCGCGCAAGGCTCGCCGCATGGTCGACCTCATCCGAGGCAAGCGTGCAAGCGAAGCTATTACCATTTTGAAGTTTGCTCCTCAGGACGCATCTTTACCAGTGCGTAAGGTTCTTGAAAGCGCGATCGCTAACGCTCGCGTTAAGGCTGAAAAGGCTGGAGAACCATTCCGTGAGCAAGACTTGGTCATCAAGGAAACCTATGTGGATGAGGGTGTAACGCTTAAGCGTTTCCGCGCTCGTGCACAAGGTCGCGCTGCGCGCATTAACAAGCGCACAAGCCATATCACTGTTATCGTCTCGCTTAAGGAAGGGGATCGCTAAAGATGGGTCAGAAGATCAATCCTTTCGGCTATCGCCTGGGCATTACCGAGAATCATCGCTCTAGGTGGTTCTCTGATTCTACTAAAGCCGGCGAGCGTTACCGTGACTTCGTCCTTGAGGATGACAAGATTCGCAAGGAAATGAGCCATGACCTCGAACGTGCAGGCGTGTCCCGCATCGTTATCGAGCGTACTCGTGACCGCGTTCGTGTTGATATTCACACCGCTCGTCCAGGTATTATTATCGGTCGTCGTGGCGCAGAAGCCGAGCGTGTTCGTGCAAAGCTTGAGAAGCTCACTGGTAAGCAAGTACAGCTCAACATTTTCGAAGTGAAGAATGCTGCACTTGACGCTCAATTGGTTGCTCAGGGAATTGCGGAACAGTTAACCAATCGCGTTACATTCCGTCGCGCTATGCGTAAAGCACAGCAGGATGCAATGCGCGCAGGTGCAAAGGGTATCCGTATTAAGCTCTCTGGTCGTCTTGGTGGCGCCGAAATGAGCCGTTCTGAGTTCTATCGTGAGGGTCGCGTTCCACTGCAGACCCTGCGTGCCCTTATTGATTACGGCTTCTTTGAAGCTAAGACTACCTACGGCCGTATCGGCGTAAAGGTATGGATTTATAAGGGTGATATGACCGAGCGTGAGTTCGAAGAGCAGCAGGCCCAGCAGGGTAAGCGTGAAGGTCGCCGTGGCGATCGTCGTCCACGTCGTGGCGCACGCTCTGCCAACCAGCAGAAGGCTGCCGAAGCACAGGCTGAGAAGCCAGCTGAAGCTGCAGCTGCTGAAGCTCCTGCCGCAACGGAAACGAAGGAGTGAGCAGATGCTTATCCCAAAAAGGACTAAATATCGCAAGCAGCACCGTCCTACCCGTAGCGGCATGTCTAAGGGTGGAACCGCTATCGCTTTCGGCGATTTCGGTATTCAGGCGCTGGCTCCGGCGTACATCACTAACCGTCAGATCGAGGCAGCCCGTATCGCAATGACCCGCTATATTAAGCGTGGTGGTCGCGTGTGGATTACGGTTTTCCCTGATCGTCCATTAACCAAGCACCCGCTTGGTGCACGAATGGGTTCCGGTAAAGGCGCTCCAGAATTCTGGATTGCTAACATCCATCCAGGTCGTGTAATGTTCGAGATCGGTGGTGTTTCTGAGGACGTCGCTCGCGAGGCTTTGCGCCGCGCTATCGACAAGCTCCCAATGAAATGCCGTGTTATTGCGCGTGAAGGCGGTGACATCTGATGCCAGTCGGAACTGCAGACTACACCATCAAGAATTTAAACGAGAAGACTAATGCTGAAATCGAAGGCTTCTTAAAGAAGTCCAAGGAAGAGCTTTTTAACTTGCGCTTCCAGGCAGCAACTGGTCAACTCGAAAACAGCGCTCGCCTCAAGGCGGTCAAGCACGACATAGCCAGGATGTATACTATCCTGCGTGAGCGTGAACTCGGCATCAGCCAAGAGCCTGGCGCCACTGAGGTCAAGGAGAAGTAAGCATGGCTGAGAACCAAGAGCGCAACTTCCGCAAGGTTCGTCGCGGCTACGTCGTGTCCGAGGCCATGGACAAGACAATTGCCGTGGAGCTGGAGCAGCGTTCGACACACCCACTTTACGGTAAAGTCGTCCGCTCCACACGCAAGGTCAAGGCACATGATGAACACAATGAGGCGCATATTGGCGATCTCGTGAGTATCATGGAAACTCGGCCTTTGAGCAAGACCAAGCGTTGGCGTCTCGACTCGATTATCGAGCGCGCCAAGTAAACAAGTTCAGCAAGGCTCCGCGCTTCACCTGTGCCTGTTGTCTAGTAGGTACGGGTGAGCGGGGAGAACCAGCTCGACTAAGGAGAATCAATGATTCAGCAGGAAACGCGGCTTCATGTCGCCGACAACACGGGTGCTAAGGAATTGCTTGCCATCCGCGTGCTCGGTGGATCGAAGCGACGCTATGCCGGCATCGGCGACATCATCGTCGCCTCCGTTAAGGATGCTATTCCTGGCGGGTCGGTCAAGAAAGGCGACGTAGTTAAGGCTGTCGTCGTCCGTACGGTCAAGGAACATCGTCGTGTTGATGGTTCCTATATTAAGTTCGACGAGAACGCCGCTGTTATTCTCGGCTCCGGCCGTGAACCAAAGGGCACTCGTATCTTTGGACCAGTCGGTCGTGAATTGCGCGATAAGCGCTTCATGAAGATTGTGTCCCTCGCCCCGGAGGTGATCTGAGATGGTAGCCAAGATTAAGTCCGGCGACCAGGTAAAGGTTATCCGCGGCAAGGATCGCGGTAAGGAAGGCAAAGTACTTCGTGTACTCGCCGAAGACCGTTTGATCGTCGAGGGTGTTCAGGTTGTTAAGAAGCATGTGCGTGCTACCCAGCAGGGTCAGCAGGCAGGCATCGTCTCTGTTGAGGCTCCAATTCACCGTTCTAACGTTATGGTGATTGACCCAGAGACCAAGCAACCAACCCGCGTGGGCGTGATTGTTAAGCAAGAAGCTCGCGACGGCAAAGTAAAGACCGTGCGCGTGCGTGTAGCTAAGAAGTCCGGAAAGGAGCTGGCATGACCGATACTACAGTTGAGGCGCCGGCAACTCCGCGCTTAAAGCAGCAATACAATGATCAAATCGTTCCAGCTTTGGAAAAGGAATTTGGCCACACTAATCCTATGCAGGTGGCTCGTTTGCAGAAGGTCGTCGTCTCTATGGGCGTTGGCGCTGCAGCTCGCGATTCCAAGCTTATCGAAGGTGCGATTAAGGATCTCACTTTGATCACTGGTCAGAAGCCAAAGGTTACTAAAGCTAAGAAATCTGTTGCGCAGTTCCATTTGCGCGAAGGTCAGGCTATTGGCGCTTACGTAACTCTTCGTGGTGATCGTATGTGGGAATTCTTGGATCGTTTGCTCACTCTGGCTTTGCCACGTATCCGCGATTTCCGTGGTATTAATGGCAACCAGTTCGACGGTCAGGGTAACTATAACTTTGGTCTTACGGAGCAGTCAATGTTCCACGAGATTGATCCTGATTCGATTGATCATCAGCGTGGTATGGACATCACCGTGGTGACCACCACCAAGGACGATGTGGAAGCGAAGTCGCTACTTAAGCACCTCGGTTTCCCATTCAAGGAGAACTGATATGGCAAAAACCGCTCTGAAAAACAAGGCGGCCGCTAAGCCGAAGTTCAAGGTGCGCGCTTATACGCGTTGCCAGGTTTGTGGTCGTCCTCACTCCGTGTATCGCAAGTTCGGTCTGTGCCGTGTATGCCTTCGTGAAAAGGCACATCGCGGTGAGTTGCCGGGTGTTACGAAGTCCAGTTGGTAAATATCGACGCTGAAGGTCCACTGCTTTAAGAATAACTAAAACAGGCGGTGGAAACCACGGCGAGAAAGGGCGTTAGCCCAACATGACAATGACAGATCCTATCGCAGACATGTTGACACGTCTGCGTAATGCGAGCGCGGCAAAGCACGATACCGTGGAAATGCCGTACTCCAAGTTCAAGGCGAATATCGCCGAGATTCTGAAGCGTGAAGGCTATATTAAAGACTTTGCTGCTAAGGAAGCCAAGGTTGGACAGACTTTGGAAGTCACATTAAAGTATGGCTCCAATGGTCAGCGTTCCATCCAGGGCATCAAGCGCATTTCTAAGCCAGGCTTGCGTCGTTACGCAAAGTCTGATTCTTTGCCTATGCCTCTTGGTGGTCTCGGTATCGCTATTATCTCGACCAGCTCGGGATTGTTGACTCAGAAGGAATGCCTCGACAGAGGCATTGGCGGCGAAATCGTCGCCTACGTATGGTGAGAAAGGAGAGCTGAAAATGGCATCGCATATTGGTAAGCTCCCCGTCGACATTCCTGCAGGCGTGGAAGTAAAGATTGAAGGTCAGTCCTTTAGTGCTAAGGGCGCTAAGGGTTCTGATTCCTATGTAATTCCAGAAGGTATTACCGCTGAAGTTGCTGATGGCAAGATCGTTTTAACCCCAGCTGATGATTTGCGTCCAACTCGTGCAAAGCACGGTTTGGCTCGTGCAATCGTAGCGTCCATGGTTAAGGGTGTGCATGAAGGCTACACCAAGACTTTGGACATTGTTGGAACTGGTTATCGTGCTGTGATGAAGGGTAAGGGCATTGAGTTCTCACTCGGATATTCTCACACTATTACCGTTCAGCCACCTGAGGGTATTGAGTTTGAATTGCCAAACGCAAATCAGGTAATCGTCAAGGGTACTGACAAGCAGGCCGTTGGTCAGGCTGCCGCTAACATTCGCAAGCTGCGTGCTCCAGAACCTTATAAGGGTAAGGGCATTAAGTACAGCGATGAGCGTATTTTGCGCAAGGCTGGAAAGGCTGGTAAGTGATATGAGCGTTAAGATTTTCGGTAAGGGTACCAAAGTCGCGCGTTTGCGTCGTCACGCCCGTCTTCGTAAGCGCATTTCTGGCACTCCAGAGCGCCCACGTTTGGTAGTTTCTCGTTCTAACCGTCACATGGTTGCTCAGATTGTGGATGACACTAAGGGTCTTACCCTTGTAAGCGCTTCCACCTTGACTTCTGACTTCGCTGGTTTTACTGGTACGAAGACTGAAGCTGCTACCAAGGTTGGCGAGTTAATCGCTGCCAAGGCGAAGGAAGCGGGTATTACCGCTGTAATCTTCGATCGTGGCGGTAATAAGTATCATGGTCGCGTCGCAGCAGTAGCTGAAGGCGCCCGTCAGGGAGGTCTAGCACTGTGAGCGATAACGAAAAGGAAACCCAAGTGGCTGAAGAAACTCAGAACACTCAGGCATCCGCCGAGGAGCGTACTGACGATCGCCGTTCCCGTCGCTCTAAGGGCGAAGGTAAGCGCGGAGAGCGTCGTAACCGTCGTGAAGAAAACCGCGGCGAAGAGCTTCTGGATCGCGTAGTTACTATTAACCGTGTTTCCAAGACTCACAAGGGTGGTCGTACCTTTAGCTTTGCAGCACTTGTTGTTGTTGGCGACGGTAAGGGCACTGTTGGTGTTGGCTACGGTAAGTCTCGCGAAGTTCCAGCAGCTATCGCTAAGGGTCAGCTTGATGCTAAGAAGCATATGTTCACTGTTCCACGTATTCGTGGTACCGTAACCCACCCTGTGTTGGGTCACGATGCTGCTGGCACAGTTTTGCTTCGTCCAGCTGCTCCAGGTACTGGTGTAATTGCTGGTGGCGCTGTGCGTGCTGTTATGGAGTGCGCTGGCATTACCGATATCCTCACCAAGTCCATGGGCTCTGCAACCGCTGTTAACGTGGTTCGCGCTACTGTGGATGCTTTGAAGAAGCTTGAAGAGCCAGAGGAGATTTGCGCTCGTCGTGGACTTTCCCTCGAGGAAGTTGCACCAGACGCATTGCTTCGTGAGCGCGCTGCAGGCATTGCCGAAGCTCGCAAGGCTCGTGAAGAAGCTCAGGCTGCTAAGGCTGCCCAAGCAAAGGATGGTGAGTGATGGCTAACTTGAAGATCACTCTGGTGCACGGTTTGGTTCATTCCACCGAGCGTCAGCGCGCGAACGTTCAAACTCTCGGTCTTCACAAGATTGGCCAGAGCGTTGTTCGCGAGGACAATCCAGTCAATCGTGGCTTGGTTATGGCCGTTCGCCACTTGCTGAGCGTTGAGGAGGTTGACTGATTATGGCTAATGAAGAACCAATGTTGCACATGCACACGTTGCGTCCAGCTCCAGGAGCTAAGAAGGATCGCATTCGCGTGGGTCGTGGTGAAGGCTCTAAGGGTAAGACTTCGGGTCGTGGCGATAAGGGTACGAAGAAGCGTTACCAAGTTCGTCCAGGCTTTGAAGGCGGCCAGCTTCCACTTTACATGCGTTTGCCTAAGCTTCGTGGCTTTAAGAGCCCATTCAAGAAAGAGTTCCAGGTTGTTAATGTTGCAGCCCTCGAAGAGCTCTTCCCAAATGGTGGCGAAGTTACTGTTGCTGATTTGGTAGTTAAGGGCGCTGTGCGTGATGGTTACCCAGTTAAGGTTTTGGGTGATGGCGATCTTAAGGTTGCTTTGACTCTTAAGGGAGTTAAAGCTTCTGCATCTGCTAAGGCCAAGATTGAAGCTGCTGGTGGCTCTGTTAGCGAAGAGTAATGTACTCAGCTGATAATGCTAATTAACGCAGTGATTTGACTGTTTAATAATCCCTCTAGTTTTGGCTGGAGGGATTATTTTTTATTGTCTAAACTCACGGAATGACTGTATCGGTATGCACCGTGATATAAACTATTGCCTCAGAGTTTGTTTTTTTACTGTTGCGCCTAGATCGTAGCGCAAAAAAGGGAGGAAGACCCAGGTGAAAACGTTAATCCAGGCCTTCAGGACGAAGGAGTTGAGGAATAAGATCCTCTTCGTCTTCGCAATGATTATCATCTACAGAATTGGTTCCTTTATTCCAATTCCTGGCGTTGATTACAAAGTTATACGTGCTTGCACAGCTAAGCTTGCCTCTTCTAGTGAAAACTTTATTGGTTTGGTGAACCTGTTCTCTGGTGGTTCGCTTTTGCAGCTGTCTATTTTTGCATTGGGCGTTATGCCTTATATTACGGCGTCTATTGTTATTCAGCTGCTTAGGGTTGTGATTCCTCGTTTTGAGGCTCTTCACAAGGAAGGTCAGTCTGGAGAAACAAAGCTTACTCAGTACACTCGTTATTTGACTATTGGCTTGGCAATTTTACAGTCCACAACCATTTTGGTTACTGCACGTTCTGGTGCACTATTTAATTATCAGTGTGGTCAGGTTATTCCAGATGGCTCTATGTGGAGCTTACTGGTTATGGTTTTGATTATGACTGGTGGCACTGGTTTGATCATGTGGATGGCAGAACTTATTACGGATAAGGGTATTGGTCAGGGCATGTCAGTGTTAATCTTCATGTCTATCTGCTCTGGCTTCCTTCCAAAGCTGTGGGAAATTGGTTGGGGAACCAATGGTACTAATGGCGATTGGACCAAGTTCTCTATTGTCGGTGGCGTTCTGCTTGTAATTCTTATTTTTGTTGATTTCGTGGAGCTTGCTCAGCGTAGAATTCCTGTACAGTATACGCGCCGAATGATTGGTCGTAAGATGTATGGCGGTTCTTCTACATACTTACCTCTTAAGGTCAATATGAGTGGTGTTATCCCACCAATTTTTGCATCCTCGATTCTTGCTATTCCAACTCTTCTTGCTCAGTTCGGTGATAGTCGTAAGGATTGGGTGCGTTGGATTAATGCCAATTTAGCAAACTCTACTTCTGTGTGGTACATAGCCTTGTACACAGTTATGATTGTGTTCTTCTGCTTCTTCTACACTGAGATTACTTTTAATCCAGATGAAACTGCAGATAACATGAAGGAATACGGCGGTTTTATTCCAGGTATTCGTGCTGGTAGTGCTACAAGTCGCTATCTTAGCTATGTCATGAATAGATTAAACACTGTTGGTGCTGTCTATTTGCTATTCGTAGCGTTGATTCCAACAGTTTTGATTATGTCTTTGCACCTTAATATGAAGCTTCCATTTGGTGGTACTACGATTCTTATTATCGCAGGTGTTGGTTTGGATACTTTGCGTCAAGCCAAGGCTCAGACCGAGCAGTTCCAATATGCTGGATTCTTGTTTGATCATAACGATAGTAAGCAAGTTGCTAAATAGTATTACTAGATAGGTTTTGTTGTTAAGATTTGCGATGGAGCATAAAGAAACAAGGAGATTAATATGCGATTGCTAATTATGGGACCACAGGGCGTTGGTAAGGGCACTCAGGCTGCTTTGCTTGCAGAGCATTATGGGATTCCTGCTATTTCTACTGGCGATATTTTCCGTTACAACTTGAAGAATCAAACGGAGCTTGGTAAGAAGGTTCAGGGTTATCTTGATAAGGGTGAGCTTGTTCCAGATGAATTGACAAATAGCATTGTTAAGGATCGTCTTGCTCAGGATGATGCTAAGAATGGCTGGATTCTTGATGGATATCCACGTAATGCGTCTCAGGTTAAGGCTTTGGATCTTATGCTTGAGGAGCTTGGTACTCCTTTGGATCACGTTGTTGCTCTTGAAGCGGAGCGTGAGGTTTTGCTTGAGCGTATGAAGAAGCGCGCAATTGAGCAGGGTCGTTCAGATGATACTCCTGAGGTAATTGCTACTCGTTTGGAAACTTACGAGAAGGAAACTGCTCCTCTTCTTGATATTTATGAAAGCCGTGGTCAGCTTGTTGAGGTTGATGGTGTTGGCGATATTGCTGAAATCAACAATCGCATAGTTGAGTCTTTGGTATGAGATTTATTTAAAATTTAGATTTTCTCGTATTTATAATGCGCCTTTTGCGACACGCCGAGTGTTGTATTGGGCGCATTTACTGTATCATAGAAGATTGGCGTGTCTTCGGATACGTAAAGTAGTACGTCCAAGGAACGGAACGAGGCTCATGGCAAAAGACGGTGTGATTGAAGTCGAAGGCACGGTAGTTGAAGCACTGCCAAACGCGATGTTTCGCGTTCAGCTTGAGAACGAGCACATTGTACTGGCTACGATTTCTGGAAAGATGCGTAAGAATTATATTCGTATTCTTCCTCAAGATCGTGTTGTGCTGGAGATGAGCCCTTATGATTTGAACCGTGGTCGTATTACGTACCGCTATAAGTAAAGGTACAAGCAAAGGAAAACCATGAAGGTCAGCCCTAGCGTGAAGAGGATCTGCGAAAATTGCCGCGTGATCCGCCGTCACGGTCGCGTCATGGTGATTTGCATCAACCCACGTCATAAGCAGCGTCAGGGCTGAGTGGATCCCCACCGCGAAGATAAAGGATAAGGCGCTAAGTCGCAGCTAAAGCTGAACCCTGGGTGCGCAGGCCCAGGCCGCATGATTGCGGGAGACTTGGTGCACGACCTGCGTAATAGTAAAGGAATTACAATGGCACGTCTTGCCGGAGTAGATATTCCCAATGAGAAGCGCATTGAGATTGCCCTCACCTACATTTTTGGTGTAGGCCGTACTCGCGCTAAGGAAACGCTTGCCGCGACCGGTGTTAATCCGGATACTCGCGTCAAGGATCTTACGGATGAACAGTTAATCACTTTGCGTGATTATCTTGAAGCTAATTATAAGATTGAAGGCGATTTGCGTCGTGAAATCGATGCAGACATTCGTCGTAAGATTCAGATCAACTGCTATCAAGGCCAGCGTCATCGCAAGGGTCTTCCTGTGCGTGGTCAGCGTACTAAGACTAATGCTCGTACTCGTAAGGGTCCGAAGCGTACTGTCGCCGGGAAGAAGAAGGCCACCAGATAGTAGTCGGTGGTCGGCTCTAGGCCACGAGTTAATTCTCATCGCCTAGACATACCAACTAATTCGTCATTAGGAAACGAGGGTCAATGGCAGCTGCAAAGCAAGCCTCGCGCAAGCCGCGTCGCCGGGACCGCAAGTCGGTACCGGTTGGGCAGGCGCATATTAAATCAACATTCAATAACACGATTATTTCCATCACCGATCCATCGGGTGCAGTCCTTTCTTGGGCTTCCGGTGGCGATGTCGGCTTTAAGGGTTCCCGCAAGTCGACTCCTTACGCTGCAGGTATGGCTGCTGAGTCTGCTGCTCGTAAGGCAATGGAACATGGCCTGAAGAAGGTCGACGTGTTTGTTAAGGGTCCAGGTTCCGGTCGTGAAACCGCTATCCGTTCCCTTCAGTCCGCGGGTCTTGAAGTCGGTTCTATTACCGACGTCACCCCACAAGCGCATAACGGCGTTCGCCCACCAAAGCGTCGCCGCGTCTGAGCACTCTTACGAATCCATCCATCCAACCCGCTTATGGGCGGCGAGTGCACCACCGACCAGAAGCTGAAAGGATACAAAAGTGCTTATCGCACAGCGTCCAACACTTACCGAGGAATCACTGAATCCCCAGCGTTCTCGCTTTACAATTGAGCCGTTGGAACCAGGTTTCGGATACACGCTCGGCAATTCGCTGCGTCGTACCCTATTGAGCTCCATTCCAGGTGCTGCCGTAACTTCGGTACGCATTTCTGGTGCTCTCCATGAGTTCACGACTCTGCCAGGTGTTGAAGAGGATGTCACTGAAATCCTGCTGAACATTAAGGGTATCGTACTTACAAGTGAGTATGACGAGCCAGTAGTGATGTATCTTCGCAAGAGCGGCAAGGGTGAAGCAACAGCTGGAGATATTACTCCTCCTGCTGGCGTCACTATTGCCAATCCAGAGATGCATATCGCTACACTTGCTGAAGATGGTGAGCTTGAAATTGAGTTCACCGTGGAGCGCGGTCGTGGCTATGTACCTGCTCAGATGAACAAGCAGGAAAACAGCGAAATCGGTCGCATTCCAGTGGATTCGATCTACTCACCAGTTTTGAAGGTGAGCTATAAGGTCGAAGCTACCCGCGTGGAACAGCGCACGGACTTCGATAAGCTCATCCTGGATGTGGAAACTAAGCCAGCTATTACACCACGAGATGCAGTTGCATCTGCTGGTTCGACTTTGGTTGAGCTTTTCGGTCTTTGCCGTGAGCTTAACGTCGATGCAGAAGGTGTTGAAGTTGGTCCAGCTCCAGTCATGGGAGAAGTTGATTCTCAGATGGCTACTCCGATTGAGGATTTGAATCTTACGCAGCGCAGCTACAACTGCTTGAAGCGTGAGGGAATCCACACTGTTGGTGAGCTGGTAGTACACACTGAGCAGGATTTGCTCGATATTCGTAATTTCGGCATGAAATCCATCGATGAGGTTAAAGAGAAATTGCAGTCTATGGGATTGTCTCTTAAGGCCTCGCCGCTTGGCTTTGACGCCAATAATCTCGAAGGTGGCACGTTCTTCTCGCCAGAAGACGAGTAAACAGTCCACCGCCAATCGTCGTGGTTTTTGGATGTTCGGGTTTTTGCCCACCTGAATTCTGCGACAATAAGGAGTAATAATGCCTACACCGAAACAAGGGCCTCGTCTGGCTTCTAGCCCAGCGCATGAGCGCCTGATGCTGGCCAACATGGCTACTAGCCTCTTCCAGCACGGTCGTATTGTGACTACTTTGCCAAAGGCAAAGCGTCTTCGTCCACTTGCTGAGCGTTTGATAACATTCGCTAAGCGTGGCGACTTGCATTCGCGCCGCCGTGTGTTGCGCGTGATCCGCAATAAGTCCGTTGTTCACATGCTTTTCACTCAAATTGCTGAGCAGATGAAGCAGCGTGAAGGTGGCTATACCCGCATCGTTAAGATGGCTCCTCGTCGTGGTGATACTGCTCCACAAGCTATTATTGAGCTTGTTGTTGAGCCAGTAAGCCCAAAGAAGGCTGTCGTTAAGGAAGCTGAGTCTGCTGCTAAAGTTGCTGCTAAAGAAGAAGCAGCCGAGTAGCTTAGATTAGCATCTTGATGCATCGGTAAGTAAATCTTTCGACGAGTAGTCGTCGTGTTTTAGATTTATTGAACGGGTTGGAGTTTTATCTCCAGCCCGTTTTTCTATATCTGATATATCTTTTCTATATCTGGTATCAATTATTATTGAAATATGACAAATATTCTCGATTTAGTGAATAACGATTTTACTAACTTTAAAGATAGAAAATTCAACGCCGTAGATTCGCTTATTTTATGCGAGTTGGCGTATGTTTGCATGCCTGAATCGATTCCAAAGTATAATGACGATTCTAACGCACTAGCAACCGTTCCTTTAAGCGAATTGCTTCGCGGTGAGGATTTTTCTTCAATGTTTAGCTCTGGTTCAGCTAAAGTTGATGATTTTCGAAAGAGTCTTCTTCTCGCTGTTGCAGCTAGTCCGCGATATAGGGGAATGCGAGTCGGCGAGGTTCTTGAGCGTTTTGATGAGTCGAAGGTTGATGATTCGTGTGAACAGCAGTTTGCTGCAGTTACTTTTGATTTGACTGATTGTATTGGCTATAGATGTTTTGTTGTTGCTTTCAGGGGGACTGATAACACTCTTGTTGGGTGGAAGGAAGATTTTAATATGGCTTTTCGCTGCCCAGTTCCAGCTCAAGAGTCTGCTGCAGAATATTTGCTCTCTATATCTAGGCGCGCGTGTAAAGATTCTTGCAAAAGTGGCGGTATTCGTGGGATTTGTAGCAGTGTTGCCGATTATTTCGCGAATTTGTTTAATAAGAAGAATGATTTTAAGAATATCGATCTGGATAAGGTCGATCTAGAAAATAGCGATAATAAGAATAGCAATCTAGAAAATAGCAATGATTGCGATTTAAGTGATAATCCTAAAATATTTGTTGTGGGTCATTCAAAAGGCGGGAATATGGCTGCATATGCGGCAATGCGTTTGGATGCAGAAAATCAACAACTTGGTGATCTTGTCAGTAAAATTTATTCTATGGACGGTCCTAGTTTTGGCTCGGATGTTGTTGATCCAAAGGTTTTTTCTCGCGTTGTTTCCAGGATTGAAAAAGTCGTTCCACAATCTGCTTTTATTGGATTGATTATGGATACTGGCGTACCGTATAAGGTTACGCTTGCTGATTCTATTGGATTGATGCAACATTTTGGCATGTATTGGCAGGTTAAAGATGGAGATTTTGACTATTGTGATCATGTAACTCCGCGTGCACTTGCTGTTTCTAAAGCTGCTAATGATTGGATGTTGAATTTGCCTTTCGAAGAAAGAAAACGCAGAATCGATAGTGTTTACAACGCTTTAACTAGCTTAGGATATCCGACTTTTGACGAGATTTCTGCGCATTGGTCTGAGCTTTTGCCGAAAATATTGAGCATAGCAACGCATATGGATTCAAAGACTTATGAGTTAATTCGTAATATTATGAGTGCGTTTACTGGTGTTGGTGGAGCAGAACATAAGAATTGAAAAGATTATCGTTGCAGTCTGGCGACTAGGGCGACTAGGGCGACTAATATTCGGTTTTTATAATAATTGTTTTGGAAGGTTTTTTTGATGCGTCTTCGTTTAGATTTAGCTTATGATGGCGGTGATTTTTACGGTTGGGCTAGGCAGCCGAATTTAAGAACAGTTCAAGGCACTTTGGAAGACGCTTTATATAAAGTTTTGCGTGTACATGATGGCGATTCTTGTTTTCCGCTTCGACTAACAGTTGCTGGGCGCACGGATACTGGCGTTCATGCTTCTTATCAGGTTTGTCATTTAGATGTAGAAGATGATATTTTACAAAATTGCGTCGGTCACACAAATTTGACGCCTGTAAAAGCTTTAGAATATAGGCTTCGTGGGGTTTTGCCTAAAGATATTTCGATTCACAGTGTAAGCATTGCACCAAGCGGTTTTGATGCTCGTTTTTCTGCGCTTGATCGCACATACGTGTATAGGATTAGTGATGCGGCAAATCGCGAGAATTTGGATCCGCGTATGCGTGGTTTTGTGTTGCAAATTGATTACGATTTAGATGTCAATTCTATGAATCAGGCAGCACAGATGATTGTTGGTTTGCATGATTTTGGGTCTTTTGCTCGTCCAAATCCTGGTGGAACTACGATTCGCTGCGTTAAAAAAGCGGTTTGGAATCGCGTTTGTTTGGATGGTTGCGCGCCTGTTGGTTCGTCTATTGCTTCTAGATCAACTGGCAATATTCCACCTATTGAGCACGGTTTGATTGAGTTTACTATTGTTGCTGATGCGTTTGCACATAATATGGTTCGTTCTCTTGTTCAGGCTTGTGTACAAGTTGGTTGCGGTAAGCGTTCTGTTGACTGGTTTAAGGATAAGATTGAAAATCCGATTCGAGAAGGATCTACTGGTCCTATTGCGTCTAATGGTTTGACTTTGGAATATGTTGAATATCCTCCGAAAGATCAACTTGAAGTTAGGGCTAATGCGATTCGCGCTCGTCGAACTCTTGAAGAACTTGATTGATTGTTTGCAAAATTCTCAACACAAATTTGTGTATATTCTAGGGTTGGTTTACAATTGAAAAGTTGCGTTTCTTTCTGCATTTTGCAGTTTGCGCAAAATGGATGAATGTCCGAGCGGTCTAAGGAGCACGCCTCGAAAGCGTGTGAGGGTTACACCCTCCGCGAGTTCAAATCTCGCTTCATCCGCAAGCAGGGTTTCTAGCGATTGGCTAGAAGCCCTTTTTGTTTGCGTTTGTGTATTTTTGCCTGCGTTTGTTTCTTTTCGCCCGATATTGTTTCCAAAATCGCCAAATACGTAAACAATCTCGGGAAAATCGCTCGCGCGCTACGCTTTAAGCGCGAAGGCAGGTCTAGCGCCCGTGTTTGTAGTCAGATTTGCTTAAAAAGAGAACAAATGCGGGAAAGATAGGCTTAGGTAATCGTGATTACCTTGTAGTGTATTTGTTCACAAAATAATGTGTGTTGTGGAGTAATTACACTGAGTCTCTTATTACTAATTTCATTTGAAGAATGGATGTTATTGGCTCTTGACCTTCAATCATTTTCATAGCAAGCTCAGCAGCTAATTGTCCTTCTTCATAGAGCGGCTGATGTATCGTAGTAAGCGATGGTGTTGTAGTTTGTGCAAGGTTATGATCATCGAAACCAATAACTGACACATCGTCAGGAACTTGTAGGTTGTATTGTTTTAATGCCTCAAGAACTCCTACTGCTATGCGATCAGATCCAGCTAATACTGCATCAACTGGCTTCTTTTGGCTCAGGATTTGCATCATTGCGGCAAATCCAGCAGCTGCATCCCATTGTGTGTAGATTATAGAATCTGGACTTAACTTAGTTCCAAAGACGGAAGTGTATCCTTTAATTCTGTATTGTGAAGCCGGATTATCGCGAGGTCCTACTATTGCTACAGGATGCTTTCTTCCGCGATCTACAATTGTCTGAGCAGCTAATTTAGCTCCTTTTGTATCGTCAGAATATACTACAGAAAACATACCTTGATAGCGTTCATTTGTGATTTGTCCTAACAATACTCCAGGGGTATGAAGTTTATTCATTATATCTAACAAGTAAGAATCAGTGTATGGAGATATATCAATGACTGCGTCAAAAGACCTACATTCCAAATGTCGTTTTACTCTTTGGCGTTCATCATCGCTGCTTGCTTGCAGTAACATCGGTAGATAAGAAGTCTGAGCTAATTTTGCAGTGATCCCTCCGATAAATGCTCCATAAGTTGGATCAGTAAATAATTCATTAAGTGGTTCAGTGACTAGTATTGCGATTGCTTCTGCTCTACCAGAAGCAAGTGCTCGTCCTTGAGCGTTTGGAACAAATCCCATCGTCGTTGCAAGAGCTTCTATGCGCTCAGTTGTACCTTTACTTATACGCGGAGAATGATTTAGTGCGCGTGATGCAGTTGAGCGAGACACTCCTGCAGCTGCAGCAACATCTGCAAGAGTTACTGCTTTTTTACGGGATGTGTTCATATGTCCTCAATGCGTGCAACAAATAAAAATCTATTATTATCATTATAATCTGCCAGAAGTATGATGCCGACACGCCGTAGGACAACCGATTGCACAAATGTATTTTTTTCGCTAGAATGACATTAAGCAATGATGCTAATCGGCGAATATACGTCGAATCCTTGCTGATAAATCACTGTGTTTAGCAAAGGAGTTTCTATGAAAAAGTCATCAATTTTATTTGCATGTGCATTGATTGCGTCAACATCAATGCTTTTGTCTGGATGCGGTTCTTCAACTGCTGATAATAGTAAAGTTCAACTTCGATTTGCTACATGGGATGTAGCGGAAGATGTTGATCGTCAACAGCAGTTAGTTGATAAGTTTAATTCTGAAAATAAGGATGTTCATGTAACGCTAGAAGCGTATGGTAAGGACTTTGACGCAAAAATTAGTGCTGGAATGGGTTCTCATGATGCGCCAGATGTAATGTATATGTGGAATTATCCTGGGTACGCAAATGGTCTCGAACCTCTTGATTCATACATTAAGAAAGAAGGTAAGTCTTACAAAGATGCTTTCTACCCAACTCTTTGGAATTATAACTCTTATGATGGCAAAACTTTAGGTCTTCCTGTTGGATTCACCACTCACGCATTGTATTACAATAAGGATATCTTTAAGAAAGCAGGAGTTGAAGAACCTACAAATAATTGGACTTGGGATGATGTTCGTTCTGCTTCGAAGAAGATTCTGAAAAAGACTGGCGTTAAGGGTTTTGCATATCAAATGAAACCTGATCCTTATGATTTTGAAATGTATTTGTGGAGTAATGGTGCAAAATATACTGATAAAAACGGTAATTTGAAAGGTAATGTAAATTCTGATAAAGCTTTAGAAGCATTCAAGCTTTTCCAAGATATGGGCAAAGAAGGCATTGCAGTTGCCACCGAATCTAATGGTACTGATGAATTTAGATCTGGCAATGTAGCTATGTTCGTTTATGGAGCTTGGGCTTTGAATACTTTTGATAAAGATGGGCTTAATTATGGGATTGTAAATATACCGTCATTTGACCATGCGAAGAAAAAGTCTGTTTCTATTTTAAGCTCTTCGGGTGTTGCTATGTCAAAGAATAGCAAACATAAGGATTTGGCATGGAAGTTTATGAAGTTCTGGACAAATGATGAGGCAAATAAGTCTCGTATCGGAACTGAATTACCTGTAAGAATAAGTGTTGTGAAATCAGAAGGTATGAATAAAAAGCCGCATTACCGCCCATTCTATGATATGTTGCAATTGTCTGATGGATTTACTCCAGCTAGTTTCATTGTTAAAGATTGGAGCAAAAAATCTGATCAGCTTTCTCTAGCTTTTGAAAAAATGTATAATCCAAGCTCTAGTGTATCTCCTAAAGATGCTCTGTCAGAAGTGTTGAAATAGAGCATATTATGAGTGTTATATCTAATAGGACACAGAGGCTGACTGCGTCAGTGTCTCGGCGCATTTGGCCCTATCTTTTTATTGCTCCTTGGATTATTGGATTTTTGGTCTTTACATTAGGACCGCTGCTTTTATCATTTGCTATTAGTTTCTTTGATTGGGGAATAACTGGATCTCCAGTTTTTCGTGGGCTAGGAAACTATAGTGAGATGTTGTTCAATGATGTACAATTCTGGAATGCGTTGTGCATTACGCTTAAATATGCGGCGATTTTTGTTCCATTAAATCTAATAATCGCTCTGTTTCTTGCTGTACTTATTGCTATGCCCGTGAAGGGAGTAAGATTCTTTAGAACATTGTTTTATATTCCATGTGTTATCTCAGGAGTTGCAGTTTCTATAATTTTTGGGTGGATACTAAATGGAAATTATGGTGTTCTTAACTATCTTCTATCTTTCTTAGGAATTAAAGGTCCACAATGGCTTGTTGATCCAAAGTGGGCATTGTTAGCAGTAATTATTGCTAGTGCCTTTGGTGTTGGTAGTATGATGCTTATTTTTTATACAGATATAAAAAATATTCCAATAGATCTATATGAGGCGGCTGCTATTGATGGCGCAGGTATGACTAGGCAATTCTTCAATGTTACATTGCCTATGATTACACCTACTCTATTGTTTAATTTGGTTACATCTATTATTACCTCTTTCCAACAGGTAACTTTAGTGATGCTTTTAACCAATGGCGGACCTCTAAAATCAACCTATTTTTACGGTTTGATGACATACGAAAATGCCTTTAAATTCCATAGATTAGGTTATGCGAGCGCGAATGCTTGGGTGATGTTTATTATCGTACTGTTATTAACTGCGTTAGTTTTTCGTTCGTCCAGCGCTTGGGTGTTCTATGAGACTGAGGGTCGAAATGCAGCAAAAAATATAAAGAAATTTGGGCGTAAGAAGGTTGTGCTATGAAAATGTCTATCCAGTCTAAGGTGGTTGTGTATGCCTTATTGGTAATGGTTGCAATTTATTTCTTTGCACCATTTGGGTATATGTTGTTTTCAACATTAAAAACATCTTCTGAAGCTATTGCATATCCACCTACACTTTTTCCAAAAGAATGGCACTGGGATAATTACGTCACAGCTTGGAATTCTCAACCTTTTGGAACATTTTTCATGAATTCTATGATAGTGACGGTATTTACTACAATTGGTCAGATTCTTTCTTGTTCACTTGTTGCGTATGGATTTGCTCGTTACAATTTCCGAGGGAAGAATGTTCTTTTTATCATTTTGCTAAGTACGATGATGATTCCTTGGGATGTAACAATGATTCCTCAGTATATGGAATTTAAGGCTTTTGGTTGGATAAATACATTGCTCCCGTTGATTGTACCAGCGTTCTTTGGATCAGCGTATTACATCTTCTTATTGCGGCAATTCCTTCTTGGAGTACCAAAAGAATACGAAGAAGCTGCACGCATTGATGGCTGTAATGACTTGCAGATTTGGTGGAAAGTATATATGCCAATCATGCGACCGTGCCTCATTCTAATTGGTTTGTTGAACATTATTACCGTGTGGAACGATTATTTAGGACCTTTGATTTTCTTGCAAGATCGTAGTAAGTACACGCTTGCGTTAGGCTTGGCATCATTCAAAGGTGTGCATCAAACGCAAATTATTCCAATGCTTTGTATTACTGTCGTGATGATTATTCCTCCAGTTATTGCTTTCTTAGCTGGTCAGAAGTACATAGTTGAGGGAACTAGTGGTTCAATAAAGTAAAAGTAGTTTTTCTATTTCTTCAGTGTTTGTCATTGTATATATTTTCGCAAAAAAGGGGGATTGTTCTATGCTTATGAATTCTGATATTTTCAGCGTGTTTGATAGCGATTGGTGTATAACAGAAGATTCATATTGCTCTGAAAAAAATTTACAATATGAGAGTTTGTTTGCATTATCAAATGGTTATTTAGGAATTCGTGGTGCTCATGAAGAAGGAACTAGTGTTTCTCTTCCTTATGTGTATATAAACGGCATATTTGATAAATCCGAAACTTTTATGAAAGAATTAGCAACATTACCTAATTGGTTAGGCGTTCGCTTATATCTTGAGAAGCAGTGTATAGGTATTGAAGATTGTGAAATTATACAATATCGTAGATGGCTCGATATGAAACGTGCTTGTCTACGACAATATACTGTGTTGCGTGATAAAAAAGGGCGTGATACGCAGATTGATACATTGCGATTTGTGAGTCGCGCTCATCGTAATCGTATGGCAGTTGTGGTTCGAGTAATTCCATTAAATTACAATGGTTTGTTGGAAATAGAACACACTATTGATGGTTCTATTATCAATTTTTGCGATGCTCCACGATTTAAAGTAAAGCATACAGAGCTAATACGTAATAATAGTTTAAGTTCTGATGGTACGTATTTAGAAGTGGCTACACGTGATGACAATATTCATGTTGCAGTTGGTGCAAGATTGTTGGGATATGAATACGACAATAATTTTGAGTCTACTGTAAACATATTACAGAATCGTTGTTTTCATGCTTTTGGAGAACGAGGTGTTGAATTTTGTGACGTTTCTGTTCAATGCAAAAAACCTATTATTCTCGTGAAATATGTTGCAGTAAAAGATAGTAGAGATACACCTGTTGATCATTTGTTTGAAGATGTAGAGTCAGAAATAAATGCAATGATTCTTGATGGTGTAGAAAAAGAACTGCAAAATCATATCGCGGTGTATGAGAAGATGTGGGATCACGCGGATATTGAAATTGTAGGAGATAATGAATTAAATCGTGCAATACGATTCAATATTTTTCATCTTATGAGTTCTGCGAATGAAGAAGATAATAGAGTTAATATTGGTGCTAAGTTATTAAGTGGAGAGGAATATGGAGGACATGCTTTCTGGGATAGCGAGTTGTTCATGTTGCCATTCTTTGCTTTTGTGTTTCCAAATACTGCACGTAAGTTAGAAGAGTATAGATATAATCTTTTACCAGCAGCTAAGAGGAATGCGAAAAAGAATGGACTACTAGGGGCTCAGTACCCATGGGAGTCAGCTGATGACGGATCTGAACAATGCCCAGATTGGACGATTGAGCCAGATGGTACTTGTTATCGTTGCTATGTTGCGCAATATGAGCAGCATGTGACTGCTGCAATTGCTTTTGGTGTTGCTAAGTATTTGCAAATTACTCATGATCACGAATTTCTATATTCAAAAGGAATAAATATTTTATTAGAGACTGCTTGTTTTTGGGTAAGTCGTTGTGAGTGGGTAGAAAAATCTTCTCGTTATGAGATTAATCAAGTTACAGGTCCTGATGAATGGCATGAGCCAGTCAATAATAATACATATACAAATTATCTAGCGCGTTGGAATATACGTTATTCTTTGCAACTATTATCACAAATAAAAGTGGCAAAACCTGAAAAGTATAGTGAAATTATTCATAATTCTGACCTTACTCAAGAGGAGATTGCTCATTGGAAGTATGTAGCAGATCACATATATCTTCCGAAAGATTGTAATGGAATTATTGAGCAATTTGAGGGATACTTTAATTTGAAAGATGTGGTTATTAGTCAATATGATGAGAATGATTGGCCAATTCGTCCAGCTGCATTGAAAGAGTATCCAGTAGAGAAAACTCAGATTATTAAACAGCCTGATGTTGTGATGTTAATGCATCTTTTGAGGAATGAGTTTTCTAAAGAAGTGGTAAAAAACAATTATCATTTTTATGAAGCTAGGACACTACATGGTTCTTCTCTTAGTCCTAGTATCCATGCCATTATGGGTCTTGTAGTTGGAGATGACTCTAAAGCATATCGTTATATAAAGAGGTCTGCTACACTCGATTTACTTAATTTACAGGGTAACACACGCGAAGGGATACATGCTGCTAATGCTGGTGGAGTGTGGCAAACTGTTATTTTTGGATTTGCTGGCATAAATATTAATGCTGAAAATGTATTGACTATAGATCCTAAACTTCCAGCTCTATGGAAGTCTATAGTTTTCAGATTACATTATGCTGGTAGATGGTTGGAAATCAACATATCATCGGATAAAGTTGAAGTTCACATATTGCAAGGTCGCAGCATGACAATCCTAATACATGGTGCACCAGTAGTTATAAATGGGTGTGCTGAGGATGGTATTTAATATGCGTCGTAAATTGGCAATAATTGGTTTAACTGTTGTTACTGCTATATGGGGTGGTGGATTTGTAGCAAGTGATATAGCACTGGGCTCATTTGCACCAATGCAAATAATGACAATACGATTTGCTATTGCTGCATTGGTTATGCTTGTAATCTCTGCTAAGCAATTTACTGTCATTAATTATAAGGAGATTTTAGCTGGCGTAGGTATGGGTGTAGCTTTGTTTGCAGGTTTCTCCTTACAAACATTTGGGCTTCAGTATACAACGCCATCAAAAAATGCTTTTATTACTTCTCTGAATGTCGTAATTGTTCCTTTTTTGAGTATGTTTTTATTTAAAAAACGTGTAGGCTTGAAGGAGATTGTGGGAGCTATTTTATCCGTTTTAGGTGTCGCAATACTTTCTTTAAGTAATAATTTTACGATTTCCTTTGGTGATTTGCTGACATTGCTTTGTGCTTTAGGTTTTGCTAGTCAGATTGTCCTAACTGGAATATTTGTAAAAGTTTATAGACCTAATGTACTCAATTGTATACAAATGTGTACTGCGTTTTTATTGTCATTTGTTGTAATGCAATTTACTGGAGAATGCCATTGGATTGCCTCGCCAAACGGTTGGATTAGTGTAATTTATCTTGGTTTTATAAGTACGACTGTTTGCTATCTTCTGCAAACAGCATGTCAAAAATACGTTAATGAAACGCAATCAGCTATTGTGTTATCTTTAGAGGCGGTCTTTGGCACTTTATTCTCAATTATACTGCTTAATGAAATAGTAACCATTCGTATGATTATTGGCAGTGCAATTATTTTATGTGCGGTGCTCATTTCTAGTCTTCCTTCATCATTTATACGTCGTTCAACAAAGGAGTGATATAACAATGTATAAGTACGAGGCTGTTATTTTTGATTTAGATGGAGTTATTTGTAAAACTGACAAGTATCATTATCTTGCTTGGAAACATATAGCAGACGAACTAAATATTGAATTTAATCAAGAGATAAACAAACGCTTACTTGGCGTTAGCAGAATGGAAAGTTTTGATATTATTCTTGAGAAGTACCAAGGTCAAATGACTGACAAAGAAAAAATAAAGTGGACGGATCAAAAAAACGAATATTATCGTAGTATGCTTTCTCAGATGAGCCCAGATGACATATTGCCAGGAGTAAAAGAAGTTATGGAGTCGCTTCGTTGTGATGGAATAAAATTGGGGCTTGGATCATCTAGTAAAAATGCTAAGTATATTCTTCATCAGATTCAACTTGATGATTATTTTGATGGAGTGTGTGATGGTAATGATATTACACACTCAAAGCCAAATCCAGAGGTTTTTGTTAAAACTGCGCAATTATTGCAGTGTGAGGCATCTAGGTGTCTTGTTGTAGAAGATGCCATAGCTGGAATTGAAGCGGCCCATGCTGGATGTATGGATTGTGCTGCTTTTGGTAGTATTGCAATTTCATCACTAAAAGCTGAGTATAATATCCATGCATTTAGCGATTTGCTAGCAGTATTTCGTAAGTAAATGGGGTTTAACAATGGTAGAAAGTGTTAATGATTGGGAGAACCCTTCGTTGACTGGTAAAAATAGATTACCGGCTCGAGCATATTTCTTAAGTTATGAGTGTTCTAGTTTAGCAAAAACTTATAAGCGTGAATTTGCGCATGGATATGTATGTTTAAATGGAAAATGGAAATTTGCATTATTGAAAAGTCCCAATTCTGTCCGAAAGTATATGAAAACAGAATTACAATCCAATTGGGATGAAGTAAATGTTCCTCATATGTGGCAGTTTGATGGTTATGGTCAACTGCAATATACTGACGAAGCATTTCCTTTTCCTGTTGATCCTCCTAGAGTTCCAACTTTGACTCCAACGGCTGTTTATCAGAAGGAAATAATAATTTCATCTATTGACGATGATGAAGAGATTATTTTGCGTTGCGACGGTATTGAAAGTTATGGTGAAGTCTATCTAAATGGCAGATATGTTGGAATGACAAAAGGATCGCGTCTTTCTGCTGAATTTGATATTACTGAAGCCGTAGTTGAAGGCACGAATTTATTCTCTATCGTTGTA
Organism: Gardnerella sp. DNF00476; assembly: GCF_049262735.1. Lineage (NCBI taxonomy): Bacteria > Bacillati > Actinomycetota > Actinomycetes > Bifidobacteriales > Bifidobacteriaceae > Gardnerella > Gardnerella sp. DNF00476. The sequence goes on along the minus strand of NZ_CP058401.1, from coordinate 480,085 downwards.
ATGCAATATTGCGATGGAACGTATCTTGAAGATCAAGATATGTGGTGGGCTAGTGGAATTTTTCGTGATATATATGTATATCGTAGACCAAAGGTACATTTGAAAGATTTCTTCGCTCGCACTCATTTATTAGATGATGGTAGAGCCTGTTTATCTTTTGACGCTACAATAAGCGGAACTTCTTCTTTTTCATGCAGTATTGAGGATAATGGTATTGTTGTTTCGCGTATTGAGCAAAAGGTTCCAAATGGAGAAGTACATACAAAAATGTATATTGACAATCCGCATCTTTGGAATCCTGAAGACCCATATTTATATGACATGGTAATTACTGTTACAAGTGATACTGGATCTAACGAAGTTGTGTCGCATCGTCTTGGGCTCGTTGAAATAAGCATTAAAGATGGTCTCATGTATCTTAATGGTAAGTATTTTGTTATGCATGGAGTTAATCGTCATGATTTTGATCAGAATAAAGGTCGTGCTATTGATATTGCTGATGTGAAACATGAGCTTATAATGATGAAACAGCATAATATAAATGCAATACGCACTTCTCATTATCCTAATGATCCTAGGTTTTATCAATTATGTGATGAGCTTGGTTTTATGGTTGTTGCTGAAACTGATCTCGAATGTCATGGGTTTGAACATGTTGGTAATATCTCCATGATTAGTGATGATTCTGATTGGCAAATAGCTTACGTGTCACGCATTGAACGTGAAGTGTTTCAAGAGCGTAATCATGCGTGTATTGTTATGTGGTCTCTTGGTAATGAATCTGGGTTTGGATGTAATTTCCGGGCTATGTATCATAGATGCAAAGAGCTTGATCCAACGCGACCCGTACATTATGAGGAAGATAGATTTGGCGAAGTTGTTGATGTTCTTTCAACTATGTATTCGAGAGTTTCTCAAATGAATGATTTTGGTGAGCATCCAACAAAAAAGCCAAGAATATTGTGTGAATATGCACATTCTATGGGCAATGGTCCTGGTGGGTTACAGGAATATCAGGAGGTTATTGATTGTTATCCTAGTATTCAAGGGCATTTTGTTTGGGAATGGTGTGATCATGGAATTGCTCAAGTTGATTCGCAGGGTCGTTCATATAATGCGTATGGCGGAGATTTCCATGATTACCCAAATGATGGCAACTTTAGCATCGATGGTCTTGTTTTTCCATGGAAAGCGGCAAGCCCTGGTCTATTAGAGTATAAACAGGTTTTATGTCCAGTTCATGTAGATTTAGATGGTGAATATATAGTTATAACCAATAAGCGTTATTTTACTGACCTTGATGATATTCGTATTGATCTCTCATTGAGTGAGAATGGTCATGCCATCTATAATACGACTATCTCTCCAGGAGAATTACATCCTTCTAATACGATACGTGTGAAATTAAATATTCCTAAACTAGGTTCAAATGTTGGAGAGTTATTAATAACTGCTTATGTTTATAGTTTGCATCGTTATTGGTGGAATGATGAGCATTCTCCGCTTGGTGTATATCAGTATTGTTATCGGGCTGGTAATATAGAACTACCATGTTCGCAAGAAAAATGTTCTGTATTTCGACCAGATATTAAAGTTGATGAAGACTATATTACTATCACATCGAAATCGCAGAAATATGTGTTTGACAGAATTTCTGGTGATCTCATACATTGGTACAATGCTTCCCATGATATGATTAAAACTCCGATTCATTTTGATATTTGGCGACCTCTTATTGATAATTATCGACAAGAGTACAATGAATTATGGAAGCCTAATTTCTTAGATATTATGCAATTAGATACTCGTTCCGTTAATTGGAAGAGTTGTGATGATATTGCTGAAGTCACTGTAGAACAGAGATTTGCTCCTCCTGTGTTATCGTTCGGAATGAAATTAAATAGTAGGTATGTTGTAAATTCGTCTGGAGTGCTTAATCTTGAAATATGCGCTGAAGCTTATGGTAGTTATAAAGATATTATTCCGCGTGTGGGATTAACTTTTGCTATGCCTCGAGAGTATGACAATATTACTTGGTATGGTCGTGGTCCGGGTGAAACATATCCAGATTCTTGTAGTTCTCAAGTTGTTGGACTCTGGGAAGCCAGTGTCGACGATATGATAACTCCATACGTTCGTCCGCAAGATTATGGAAACCATCAAAATACGCGGTGGGTATCTGTGCGTAATAGTAGTGGGGTAGGTATTTTAGTAACGCGTTTGTCTAGTAGTTCTATGACTGATGGATTCTCTTATTCTGCTTGGCCGTTTACTTCCAATACTATTGAACAGGCGAAGCATAGAAATGAATTACATGAAGATGATCTTGTTACAATAAATCTCAATGATCAAATATTGGGTTTGGGATCTAACTCATGGGGCAGTGAGGTTTTAGATTCTCATAGAATTCGTTTTGAGAATTGTAATTTCGCTTTTTCCTTTATGCCTATTTGCGATAATGCAACAATGGATTGATATGAAAAGAAAGATATTATGCGTATTTATAACAATGTTTCAGAATTTGAAGTATGTATAAATGGAAGTCGAAAATGGAAGCGTTTTATTGAGGCTATTGGTAAGGTCAAGTGTTTATCTAATGATGAGGCTTACTCTATAGGGGATTCTATTACATTTTGGACTCATGATTTGCGATGCGTTGTTGAAAAACGGTTTATAGGTTCGAGACGATATCAAACTGCGTTGTATTCTGTAAGCGGTACTGCTTATATTGATATTGCTGATAAAGGAAATTTGCTACCAGTTGAGCGTTACAGTGATTTAAACGATCGTGAATATTTCGTAGGTTCTGGAGAGACCGTTCAGTTACATGAAGGCGGCATTCTTCTTATTGATATGTCCGAGGCGTTTAAAATACTTCAGCAATCTTATGGCGTATTGATGCAGGCTCAGGTGACAGTTGAAGGTTTTAGCTTCCCCAATAAGTGAATACAATGTGTACTGCGTAGTCTATATATTCACTTCGCATAAAATTTTTGTATGTCATATACAAATGTGTTATGCAAATAATGTAATGAGTTATATATCTGAAGACATGGATTGTATAGGGTAGTATGACAAAGCTTCCTTAGACTTTTTAATCCATAATTCTGGAGTATTTAAGAATTCGTTCATACCTTTCCATGCTGCACCTAGTGCTGATGCATTACCTGGAACAGTAGATTTCATTATTTCTATAGATGACCAGTTTGAGCATATTGCTCTTTCTTTGATAGTCTCAATTATTTTATCTTTTACAGAATCGAAAATTTCTGAATATATTCCATCAAATATGAAAACTGGTATGTCAAATATATTTATAAATGATGATATTGCTATTCCAAGCTTTTCTGCTGCTATATTTGCGGCTCGAGTTGCAGCAGGCTCATTTCTGAATAGTGCTGCATAAAAATTATTTATCGATGCATTTTCTCCTAATTTTCCTTCCCTTATTAAGGCTCGACTTCCAGCAAAGCTTTCTAAACAGCCTGTATGCCCACACGAACAATTAGATTTTCCAGATGATACAAAAACGTGCCCGAACTTTCCGCCCCAATTATTGCACCCTTGTTCAAAAGTGTTATTTTTTATTAATGCGGTATCTATGCTATTGCCGCTATGTATATAGAGAAAATTCGGTATTGTATTACCTTTTTTGTTTCTTAAATAGATTTCTGCATATGCTCCAGCTGCAGCAAGGTCTATAAATGATATTGGTATGAATTCTAAGTTATTATCTTTGTCGTTCTTATTGTAGAAGTCAGATAAATCAACGTGGCTCCATTTAAGATTTGGGCTTGATATTTTGTGTTGTTCAGTTGTATTCATTAAACCGCTAATTGCTATAGATATTGATACTGTTGGAAGATTTGCTTTTTGTAATTTTTGCTTCGTTGAGTAAATAATGTTTTTGATTTTTTTCAATATTATTGTAGGATTTGTGTCATTTATTTGTTCATAATATCTTGAAAGAATATTTCCAGATATGTCTATTACACAGGCTTCCAAATTTGATTTTGATAAAGATAATCCTATTGATGCATAAGTATGTAATGATGGGGTCAGTGGTACTGCTGGTCTTCCTGATCCAGTTATTTCTGAATGTAATTCGCTAATTATTCCATATTCTATTAGTGAATCTACCAAACGTGTAAGAGTTGACCTATTTAATCCAGTTATTCTTGCTAATTCTGCTCTAGAATAATGTTTGTTGCTTGAAGTCAGTGTGTTAGCTATTAACGTCAAATTATGGTTTCGAATGGATTTTGACCTTGCTGGGTCGAGTTGATTATTGTATAGAGACATCGCGCTTGTGTGTTTACTGTAATCCATCAACTGCATATATATAGTATGCCGTACGTGTTGGAATTGTTAAGATATTTTTGTTGCTCGTGTAGACAAAGTTAATTATTTGACGTATTATGTTGCATAAAGCAACTAAACCTGACGATGGTGTTGGGAGGTAATATGAGTATTCATAAATTGGTAGCGGGTGTTGACTCTTCTACTCAATCATGCAAGATAGTTATTCGCGATTTGAAAACTGGCGCATTAGTAAGGTCTGGTTCTGCCAAGCATGGTCGAGGTACTGAAATAAATCCTTATGTTTGGCGTAATGCTTTTGATGAAGCTGTTAAACAAGCCGGCGGATTGGATGATGTAGTCGCTATATCTATAGCAGGTCAACAGCATGGTATGGTTGCGCTTGACAACAATGGTAACGTAGTTAGAGATGCTATTTTATGGAATGATACAAGATCTGCAATTGATGCGTATGAATTAATAAACGAATTTGGAAATGGTTCTACTGAAAATGGAAAATTAAAATGGGCTAAGTCTGTTGGTAGTGTTCCAGTCGCATCTTTAACCATTACAAAACTTAGATGGATGAATCGTGAAGAACCTGATAATCTAAAAAGAACTGCAGCTATTGCACTTCCTCATGATTGGCTTACTTGGGTTTTAAAAGACGGTAAAGACATAAATACTTTAACAACTGATCGTTCAGAAGCATCTGGAACTGGATATTTTTCTTCAGAAGATAATGAATACAAGAGAAGTATAATCTCTATGACTGCTGGAGATGATTTTGCAAGTAAAGTTGTTTTACCTCGAGTGGTAGGACCTCATGAGTGTATCGGTGAATCAAATATTTGTGGCGTTAATATGAAGATTGGTCCAGGAGCTGGAGATAATGCAGCTGCTGCTCTTGGGTTGGGTCTAAAGCCAGGGGAAGTTGTTTTATCTATTGGTACTTCTGGGGTTGTGTCTTTGGTGTCTAAAGTTCCAATTCACGATTCAAAAGGATATGTTACGGGTTTTGCAGATGCTACAGGAAATTATTTGCCACTTGTTTGTACGTTAAACGCATCTAGAGTAATTGATTCGTTTAGGCAAATTTTACATATGACACATGAAGAATTTTCGCATTCTGCTTTGTGTGCTCCTCCTGGATCAGAAGGATTGGTTGTTCTTCCATATTTTGAAGGAGAAAGAACGCCGAATTTGCCAGATGCGACTGGTGCAATACATGGAGTTACTTGTGAGAATTTTACTCCTTCAAATATTGCACGTGCTGCGATTGAAGGAATGCTATGCGGAGTTGGTGTCGGAATAAAAGCTATGACATCTCTAGGAATGAAAGTTAATAAGATTAATCTTATAGGAGGCGGCGCTCAGTCTGAGGCTGTTAGAAGAATTGCTCCATGCGTTCTTGGATTGCCTGTCAGTGTACCAGAATATAGCGAATATGTTGCGGATGGAGCTTCAAAACAAGCTGCGTGGGTTTATTGTGGTGGTTCTGAGCCTCCAGAATGGGTGCCTAGATTGTCTAGTGAGTATATAGGTGATTATGTTCCATTTATTGCAGAGCGATTTAATGAAGTTTCTGAACGTTTTATAACGCGTTCAGAAGCTGTAGATTGTATGGCAATAGATACGATAAAACATTGAAACCAATATATATCGATAATCGTAAAAAATAATATTTATAGTTTATAAATTAAAAAATCATATGCATCACTAATCAAAGGAGAATAAGATGCGTAAATCAATGAAAGTAACATTGGCAACGATGCTGACTGTTGCGTTTTTAGCTCCTATGTCAGCATGTGGATCAGGTGGTCTAATAGGATCAAAGCAATCGTCAAAAAATGGAAAAATAAAAATGGTTCTTGTTGCCAAGCAAGAGGGAATTCCATGGTTTGATGATATGCGAAGTGGTGTTGAACGTTTTGGTAAAGATCATGAAGGAGAAGTTGAAGTTAAACAAATTGCTCCAGATTCTGGTGATTCTGCAAAGCAGGCTCAGATGATTTCTGATTTAATTTCGCAAAACGTCAAAGCTATTGTTGTTGTTCCAAATGATCCTCAAGCTCTTAAGCCAGTAATAAAGCAAGCTAAGGCTAAAGGCATAGTTGTTATTTCTCACGAAGGTGGCAATATTGCTGATGATGTTGACTATGATATAGAAGCATTTAAGAATAAAGACTTTGGTGAGGGATTCTGCAAGCCTCTTGCTGATGGAATAGGTGGTAAGGGCAAGATAGCAGCGATAGTTGGTTCAAAGACGATGGAAACACATATGGCTTGGTACAAGGCATGTAAGTCTTTGATAGAAAAGGAATATCCAGATATTTCATTCGTATCTGACGAACCGTATGAAGATAACAATAATGATGATACTGCTCGAAAGGTTTCAACGGAGATACTTAATGCGCATCCAGATTTGAAAGGACTATTTGGCACATCCGTTTCTGCAGGAGCTAATATGGCTGCTGTTTTGAAAGAGCGAGGAAATAAAAACGTATTTGTTTCTTCTCTTGGTATTCCATCTGTTGATATGCCTTACATAAATGAAGGTTGGGTTAAGTATGCTAAAGCTTGGCGTCCTGCTGATGCTGGTTACGCAGCTCTATCTCTTGCATATAACAAGATTAAGGGCAAGAAGATTAGTAATGGTACAAACCTAAATGTAAAAGGTTATGAAGATATTCAAGTTGATGGTCATCAAGTAAGAGGTAATGCTCCTATGGTTCTTAAGAAAGGTGATTTCCCAGACGGAAAGTATCCTTTCTAATCTTTTAAGTTTCATAGTGATTCAAGAATAAAGGTGATGGACATGCGTCTAAAGGCAATGAATATTTTTAAAAGTTTTGGTGGAGTGCATGCTTTAAAAAATATTAATTTTGATATTTCTAGTGGTGAAGTTCACTGCTTAGCTGGTGGCAATGGATGCGGTAAATCAACGATAGTTAAGATTTTATCCGGAGTTTTGCGACCTGATTCTGGAAGTATTGAAGTTGATGGTAAGAATTACTCTGCTTTAACTGCTAGACAAGCAATCGATCTCGGTATAGCTGTTATTCATCAGGATTTATCATTGTTTAACACGATGACGGTAAAGGATAATATTTGTTTGCCAGAGCAAGTCCATCACCGCAGATTTTTTATAAATAATTCTTTGGCTGATAAGGTTGCAAAAGAAGCACTCGAACGTATAGGAGCTAATATTAATTGTTATGAAAGAGTAGAGAATTTATCAATGGCTGCTCGTCAGCAGGTAGCTATTGCGAGAGCATTAGTGCTTAATGCAAAAGTTATTTTTATGGATGAACCTACTACTGCTCTTACTTATTCAGAAGTTGAAGAATTATTGAAGACTATAGAAAATCTACAATTGAATGGAGTTTCTGTAGTCTTTATATCGCATAAGCTTGATGAAGTTTTTTCTGTTGCAGATAGAATCACAGTATTTAGATCTGGTGAATTAGTTGGAACTTATAATGCAAAGGACTTAAATCCTAGAAAATTATCTTCTCTTATGATTGGTCATGATGTTCAATTCGGTATTCCTAATAATTATGACATGAACAAGGAAGTTGTTCCAACATTAAATATGGAAGATGTAAAAGCTTCTAGAGTTAATGGCGTTACTTTGAGTGTAAATCCTGGTGAAGTAGTTGGATTTAGTGGATTGCTTGGTTCTGGCAGAACAGAAACAGCACTTGCTCTATTTGGACTTAATCATATAACTAGTGGTTCTGTGAAGATTAATGGAAAAATTGTTGATATAAATAATCCTCGTGATGCTATAGAAAGAGGTATCGCTTTAGTTCCTGAAGATAGGTATAAGCAAGGTCTTTTCCAAGATAGTAATCTTTTAAGTAATTGTGCTTCTGCAATTTTGAGTAGGATATCTAACTGTTTTGGAATTGTAAATCAAAATGAAGAAAAAATAGTTGGGGATGAAATCCTCAATGATTTGCAAGTTAATACACATGATCTCAGTTTGTTAGCTAAATCTTTATCTGGAGGTAACCAACAAAAAGTTCTTTTAGGTAAGTGGGTTGCAACTAACCCAAAGCTGTTGATATTAGATTCTCCAACCGTTGGTGTTGATGTTGGATCTAAATCTCAAATTTATCAGATCATACGCAGACTAGCTGAGAAAGGCATATCGGTTATAGTTATATCTGATGAGGAAGAAGAGCTCCTTGCTGTTTGCAATAAAATTTACATTTTTAAACAAGGAAAAGTTTCTACTCAAATAACTGGTGATGAATTAGAACCTGGATTTTCTAAGATTTTCAGGGAATCTACAGATAGAGATAATTCTCATAAATCCAATGAAAGTTTTATATCTTCTTCAGACAAAGCTGTTTCTTTTGTTCAAAATGGAGGTGCGTTGTGATCCCAAAATTAAGATCATTGTTGCCTAATGTAAAACGACCAAATTCTATGGAAAAGACATTGCTCACAATAATAATTTTGTATGCCATGACTGTTTCTGTTGTGAATAAGCACTTCTTTACATTGGGAACTCTTGCAGATTTGACGCGTAATGGTGCAACAATGGCGATACTTGCTGCAGGAGTATACGTTATTATGATTGCTGGAGGTATTGATGTATCTTTTCCAGCTGTAGCTATTATGTCTGGATATACATCAGTTGTATTTGCTGTTAACGCTAAGATAAACTCAATCTTAGTTATTCTTATTATTGCTGCTGTTATAGGAGCAATTCTAGGAGCTATAAACGCACTTTTAATTCATTGGCTTGAATTACCAACATTTATAGTTACCTTGGGAACATCTTCTATTTTTTACGGGTTAATGACAACTACGGTTGGAACTAAACCAGTTACTATCAGTAAGATGCCATCTTCTTTATTAGAATTTGGAAGATGTAATATTGTTTCCTTCACAGTGAATGGTCAGCAAAATGGTATTTCTATATTCTTCCTAATATCTATATTTGTCTACATATTTGTATGGTTTATTATGAATCATACTTCTTTGGGACACAGTATTTACGCTATAGGTAATTCGGAGGAGTTTGCAAGACGTGCTGGTCTGCCAGTTCTTGGTATAAAACTATTCATTTATCCTCTTATGGGTGTTTTAGCTGCAATAATGGCAATTATTTCATTTGCCAATTTAAAGTTTGTTGACCCAACAAGCATTATGGGTACAGAGTTAACTGTTATTGCTGCAGTAGTTATAGGGGGAACTAGAATTACTGGCGGATATGGTACATTATTTGGCACTTTTCTTGGCGTTGCTTTAACGCAATTACTTAATAATACTCTTGTCTTTTTGGGATTGAAGTCATCGTGGAACAATCTATTTATTGGCGGAGTGATGATTGCTGCAGTAGTTGCGATTTACTATGGAGAGAAATTGCGTAATCGTAAGAATATGTCCTTTCTTGGCTGAAATTTGAAATAAATTTAAGATTGATTGGTTAAATTATGTTAAATCATTTATTGGCTGGATTAAATATATTCAATTTATCGAATATTAAACGTGTATGGTCAAATATTGAGCGTTCTAGTAAGGTTCTTTATTGTTCTGTTATATTAGTTTGTCTTATATTTTATATTTTATTAGGCGATACTTTATATAACTGGGGTACTTTACAATCAATGGGTTTCCAAATAGGTGAGTTTATGTTTCTTGCTTTAGCTATGGGACTTGTTGTATTAACTGGTGGCATTGATTTATCTGTAGTTGCGAATATGAACGTTGCTGCAATAGTTATTGCATGGATATTGTCGGGATCTGAATTGGGTAGAATTGGTTCGCCAATCTTATCTATAGTTATCGCTGTTGTACTTGGTCTTCTTTCCGCAATTGTATGTGGTGTTATTAATGGGTGTTTAGTTAGCATGGCTGGAGTGAATCCTATTGTTGCTACATTAGGCACGCAACTTTTATTTGCAGGCATTGCAACAGCTGCTACCAATGGCTCATCTATAGGAGTATCTGTGATTGATTATTCTATGTTTGGAATATCATCTGTAGCTGGTATTCCTACCGTGTTTTTGATTGGAATAATTAGTTATGCGATTACTGGATGGGTTGCCTCTCATACTAGATATGGTCGAGAACTATATTTCTATGGTTCAAATCCTGTAGCTTCTCTGTTCTCAGGGCATAGAGTTAATAGAACTATTATTATAACTTATGCAATTTCTGGTTTATTTGTTGCTATTGCAGCTCTTGTTATGGTTGCTAGGGTGAATTCAGCTAGAGTTGGTTTTGGTGGAACATATTTGCTTCAGGCGTTGTTGGTTGTAGTTCTTGCTGGATTTGATCCATTTGGCGGTAGAGGCAAGTTTGCCAATCTTTTCCTTTCAGTCATTATGCTTCAAGTTTTGCAAACTGGTTTTACTATATTAAACTTTTCTCCATTTATTAAAAATCTTACATGGGGAGCGGCTCTTATTTTTGTGATGATTGTCAATAGGCTTTTGGAGTATAAAACATCTGTAAATTGCAAATCATCACATGATAATAAAGATAATAATATTTCTAAAAAATAGTATTAATAACATGTAATTATGTTATTGAATTATTAGGGAAATTATTAAAACAAAGGAGTTTTTATGAATTCTAAAGATGTAGAATCTATTTTAAATGAGTTGCATCAAACTTTTGATGTTATGAACTATTCATCAATTGATGAAGTAATAGAAAAAATTAAATTTGCTAGACGAATAGTTTGTGCTGGTGTAGGTCGTGAAGGTCTTACATGTAGGGCATTTTGTATGAGATTAATGCATCTTGGGTATTCTAGTCATTGGATTTGGGATGACACAGCACCATCTATTTCTAAGGGAGATGTTTTCTTCTTTACTTGTGGATCTGGTGAGATTGAGCATTTGTTGACTGTTGCAAGATTGGCAAAAGAAAGTGGAGCAACATTGATATGTGTTACTGGTGTTCCAGATAGTAGTGCAGCTAAACTTTCTGATTTAACTATTTTTATACCTGCTTCTGTTTATAAGGGGAAGGGGGATTTGGTTCCTACGATTCACCCAATGGGAACATTGTGGGAGACGGCATCTTGGATATTTCTTGATTCTGTTATATATGCTATTCATAGCAGTGAATCAATTACGTATGAGGATATGTCTTATCGTCATCGAAACTACGAGTGATTTATGGTGGACAGTATAAGTATGTGCCCGTAGTTTTCTCCTATAGTGCGGCATGGAGTTTGTGCTTTTGCATAAGCTTCATGCCGTTTTGTTGTTTGATTGTGTACATGTTTTATTTTGCAGAAAATGATTGCAAAAGTTTGTCGGCAGGTACAGACGACACGCCAATTAAATGCAAACCTTAAAAAAACCTGAAAGAATCTTAAAAAAATTCTATATACGGCGTGTCTTGGATATTTTTCTGTTTTTAAATATGATTAATCGTAATTTTTACGCTTTATTGGTTATATTATTGTGAATTTTCAGAAAAACTTCAAAACAAACCTGAATGTAAGCTGAATGTTTTGGTTGATTTTTGTTAAAGCATGTTGTATCTTTTGAATCAGCAACCAGTGAATCCCTAGTTCAACTGGTGCTACGCGGGAAACCGCATAAGGCAAATTCTTTTTCGTGTTCCTAGCACGGAGGAGAAGAAGAAAGGAAATTAAAATGATGAATAAGAAGGCTGTCGCCGCTTTCGCTGCTGGCGCTACTTTGCTTGCCGGCTTCGCAATGGCAACCCCTGCAATGGCTGATGCTGATACTGATGCTAAGATTGCAGATCTTAAGACGTCTATTGCTCTTCTTGAGACAAAGATGAAGAATAACAATCTTAAGCCATCTGAGGAAGTTCTGAACAAATATGATCAGGCTAAGACTAAGTTTGAAGAGACTGATAAGGCTCTTACTGCTGCTTATGGCGCTTATGACGCTGGATTTAAGGCGTATAAAGCAAAGCAAGGCAATGATAAAAAGACGACTGATGACTTCGACAGCGAAGATACTGATAAGGCTTACGGAGCTGAAAAGAATCAGAGCGGTAAGGGCTTAAGTGAGGCACTTGAGGCTGCGAAGACTGCATATAACGAGGCTAAGACTGCGTTTGATGAAGCCAAGGGAAAGGTAGCGGCATATAATTCTGGTTATACTCAGGATGTTGCTAATCTTAAGGCTTTGAAGGAAGAGCTTGCTAAACTCGTTGGTGGTAAAACTACAACTTCACAGCCAACTAAGCCAGGTGAAGCAAAGCATGTTCATGTGAAGGCTGCTGATAAGGCTAAGGCTGTTGAGGCTGTGAAGACTGCTAAGTTGCATCTTGATGATGCTTTTGCTGCTTATACTAAGGATTATGCTGAGTATGAGAAGGCTAAGGCTACTTTGGCTGGTAAGGTAGCTGCTCAGGATGCTTTGGAAGCTTATAATGTTTCTGCTAAGAATGATTCTGCTTTGGCTCAGCGTCTTGCTGATGCTGTAGATCGTGCTCAGGCTAAGGTTGTTTTTGCTGTTGCTGAGACTGCTAAGGCTAATAAGGATTATGCTGAGGCTAAGGCTAAGGCTGTTGCTTCTACTGCTAAGTATAATGCTGCTTTGGCTGAGTACAAGGCTTGCTATAACGATGCGGTGACTTTCGGTGTTGAGGCTTCTCAGCTTCCTCCTGTTGTGACTTCTGATCCTTTGGCTCCTAATTTTGAGGATGTTCCAGGTGCTGCTAAGGCTATGAATGATGCTGCTAGTGGCAAGCTTGGTAAGGCTGCTCAGCAGGCTGCTGCTCCAGCTGCTGCTGGTAAGGCTGCTGCTAAGGGTGAGCTTGCTGCTAAGGGTGGCAATGGTCATGGTAAGTCTGGCGAGAAGCTTGGTAATGCTGGTGTTGGTGTTGCTTTGACTGCTTTGGCTGCTTCTATGCTTGCTGGTATGGGTGCTGCTGTTCGCAAGATGCGTCACTAAGCACTACCTACTTGGCTTTACTAAACTAAGAGCGTATGCTCTTGCGGTAGAGCTGAGTAAGTTGCAACTTCCAGTGGTTTGGTTTTACTAAGCCACTCGGGGGCTGGGTTCTCTCAGCCCCCATTTTCATATCTAAATAAATTACTCATTGAATCGAGGCGACGCTGCCTATGTTTAATAAAACCGTAAACGATACTTCATATTCGTCTAATAAGAATGATTTGCATAAGAATATTATTAAGAAAATTACCGATTATTTTAAGGAACGCAAAGCAGTAAGTATTGTGTCCGCTATAATTTTTTGTGCTGTGATAGTAGCGACTTGTTTTTCTGATCTTTCTGTTTGTGAGTGTGCTACAATCATATCATTAACAGTGGCTTTTATTATAAATTTATTCTTAGGAAAGCACTATATAATTGGTTTTATAATTAGTTTTCTCACGTATATATTTTTTAGTATGTATACATATTCCAATACTTATGTAAGTATATTGAATAGTAGTATCAAATGTATTCCTATTTTGAAATGTGTTCTTGCTATATTAGTTGTTGCCATTTATTTTGCAATAACATGTTCTTTTATATATAGATCTTTTCAACTTGTTTTGAAAGAAAATACAAAATATATAATACCGATATCCTTTTTGCCTATAATTCTAGGGATTATTTTTAGTAGTAGAGGAATATTCAATAATTATATTTCTTACTTCACTACCGTCTTAATAGGACTTTTTACAGTTTTAGTTAGCTTTGAAAATTTGAGTGTTTTGGCTAAGAAAATATTTAAATTAAATATAAAAGACACAGAAGAAAATAAATATAAATTAATTAAAGTTAAGGTATTGATTCTTCTATCTCAAGTATTGATTGTTTTATCAATGGTATGCCTAAATTCCTTATATAAAAATTATTATGACGGAAAAAATAAAAACTTTTTAAAAGGTGTTGATATTCATTCATGTGCATGGAATGGATTATTTTTAATAATTATTTTTCTAATTTTTTACGCTATAACATGCCTAATATTTTTCATGTGTAAAAAATCAATAAAGAAATTTATAGAAAAACATCTAGATTATGAAAAAAGTATTAAACATAAAATTCATACTTACCGAAACCATAGATACATCTGTAAGTTTAAAAAGAGCAAAAATGTAAAATAGTGCAATGCTAATACTGTATTTATGTGTTGTTATTATGGGCAATTATGAGTCATATCTTATTGTTAATAAGACTTGAAGAAGTGTGCATAAGACATAGTGCGCATACAGAATAAGCAATGTAGATTTATAAATTAAATTTACATTGCTTATTTTAAGCATGTGTTCTAATAGAAAGTGGTTGTTTTAGCGGACGCAATATAATCTCTTATATTAAAAGAGAAGTGCATATAGTTCTTTGAAAGAGTACTATACTCGTAATCCTTTGTTTTAAATTTACGTTGTTGATTACGCTAGCCCGCGTTCGTTTATTTTTGCCCGTGTTTGTAGTCGGATGTGGTGGTTTGATAAACAAATGTGGGGAAGTGTTCTTGGTTTTGTAGTCGAATAAGCCGTTGAATAAACAACCAACATGAATAAAAATGCTTGCTATGATTGCAATCGCATTTTTCCTACAAGATCATTGCATAATCTATATTTCGGCATTTGTGCGTATAGCCGTACCTGAGATAAAATAGTTCAAGAAAGCATAATAGGTATTAATTTACCTTTTTGTTTTTAGGTGAGTGTGTATTGTTCTAATATTGAGGATATTTATGTGTAATAGATGAACAATATGTGTTTACTTGTTTATGCGATATGTGTTAGGCGTAATACAGGAAAGGAGTGTTGGTAAGTATGAATAAGACCATTATATTGAACCGCTTCTTTACTCGTAGTGTCTTCTTTAACATGTTGAAAAACAATAGTAAAACATACAATACAGTAATTAAATATTTTATTGATAATACTGAAAATAAGAATAATTACACGCTTATTGCTGAAATTTATAAGTTTATGTCAAAATCGTATAGAAATGAATATTTCTATCAAAATACTTTGTTGAATAAACTTTTACTTGGTAAGCACAGTATAAATACTACAACTGCTTTGACGCAAATCCCTATTGGTAAATCAAAGGCAGATTTTATCTTGATTAATGGTAAAGCCGTTGTGTATGAAATAAAAACTGGGCTAGACACATTTGGACGTTTAAGAAGACAACTTGATGATTATTTCAAGGCTTTCAATCATGTTTGTGTTGTTACGTCTGAAGATAAATATGATAACGCTCTTAAAATTCTCAGGAACACACCAGTTGGAATTTATGTACTTACTAAGCAAAATACCATAAGTGAAAAAATGCGTAAAGAACCTGTTGAAGATAATTCAAAGCTTAATCATGTTGATATTTTTAAGGTTCTTCGTAAGAGTGAGTTCGAGAATATACTAGAGAAATACTTTAATGAATTGCCTAATGTTCAGCAAGTATTTTATTACAAAGAATGTTTGGATTGGTTCCAAAAAATTCCTATAGATATAGCTTATAAAATGACATTAAAACAACTAAAAAAGCGGAATAAGATAATAGAAATGCATGATTTTAATAACGTTCCTTACGAGTTAAAGTCTCTAATATATTTTTCTTTTCCGTCAAAATGCGATTGGCAAAAAATAGACTGTTTCTTAAGCAAAAAGTATGGAGGATAGATTATGTATTTCCCATATCTTCGTGGGCGTCAATATGAATTACTGGCTTTACGAGAACTCGTAACCAACGATAAACTTGGTAACAATATAATTCCTGTTGTAGAGCCTGTTAAGATGAATTCAACTTTTGCAAGTACTGTTGATGCATTTGTAAAAGCTAATCATGATATAGCTATAATACTTAATCCAGATGTTGGCACATTTGTAAACGATTTTAATTATTCCAAAGAAAAAACTGAAGAAGTTGATTATATTAAATATGCTTTAGAAAAATATAAAAATAACCATGTTATAAAATCAATCATATTGAAAAATGATGCAAGAAATTTTATTGATTCTTGCGAAAAGAATGGAATAGATAAGTCTCAGTTGATTGTTATAAACATTGATCAAGACTATTTAGATCTATACAGAGAAGAATTTGATAAAGTCACACCTAGATATGTTCTAATACCAGATGAAGGAACATTTAGAAGAAGAGTGCAATCAAATAGAGTTCTTCTTGATGACAAGTTTAAAAAACAATCTAGGAATGCGGATTATGCTGATAAAGTTGATGAGTTTTTCTCAGATGATCACTTATATTATAAGGATGAAAAATTTGAGGGATTTTCTGATTATTCGATAGTTGGAAGAGATTATAATGAGGTTGGATTTGCTCCATATGCGGTTGCGATTCATTTAGTATATTTTGATTCTAATAAAAATCTACGAATTAGACATTTTGTTTCCAAATCGAATGAGGATATTACAAATATTGCTGGTAAGTTTTATGAGGCTGTATCAAAATTGCATGAATGGTATGTGTCTAATCCACAGTACGCTGTTATGACTACTGGCTTTAAGAATTTATTGAATCATTATAATAATGGAACTTATCCTGGGCTTGGAACTGTCAAAAAATTATCTCTTATGCATCATCTGGAATTGATGGATTTGTATTTGAATGAGGTGAAATAAGTATGTTATGTTGCAGTAATTGTTTCACTGATACTGAAATAAAGCCAATGATAGATGGTAAGAAGGATGATGATAATTGCAATATTAAAAATCGCGAAACTGGCGATTGTGATTTTTGCGGTAAAAAAGGTGTTTATGTATATGACACGACTAAAGGTGGTCCTATTGAGGATAATTTTAATGGATTGTTAGATATTTATACTCCTGCGTCTCTTTTACCTTCTAATTTTCCTAAAGATAAGATAGGACTTATTAAAAATATTCTTCATGATAAATGGCCTATTTTTAACTTAACAGCAGATAAGATCTATGATCTTGTTACTGCGATATGTGCGAAAAAATATAAGAGTCATCCAGAATTGTTCGATGAGCCAGTTGGTGTGCTGCAATTCAAAGATGATACTTATTTGGATGAAAATTCTATTTTAAAGAATTTGCATTGGGATGACTTTGTAAAAGATATTAAAACTAAAAACCGATTCCATAGTTCATGTATTAGCATAGATAAGTTAGCTACGTTTCTGGAATATGCTGTAAGCGAATATGCTGCAGGTGAGGTTTTTTACAGGTCAAGAATATGTTCTGATGAGCAAGGTTATTCTCCTTCTGATATGGGTGAGCCGCCAAACCATAAGGCAAAAGGTGGTAGGGTTAATCCGATTGGTATTGGTGTTCTATATCTTTCTGATTCGATGAAAACAACATTGTATGAGATTCGTGCAGGAAAATATGATTATGTTACAGTTGGACGTTTTAAGCTTAAGAGCAACATCAAAGTTATAGACCTGGAAAAGATTGATAAAATTAGTCCATTCATAAACACTATTGATTATACGCAGTATGCAATTAATATCGAGCATTTAAAGAAAATCGCTGAAGAAATTTCTAAACCCGTTAGAAACAATAATGAACTCGATTATATTCCGACGCAATATATTAGTGACTATATTAAAAGTCAAGGATATGACGGAATAGAGTATGCGAGTGTTATGCGTGGGAAAGGTAAAAATTTAGCTGTTTTCGATTCTGGAAAATTAGAGTGCTGTGGAACGAGGGTATATGATATAAAAAATATTTCGTATTCTTATAGTTTAGTGTGAGATATATTAATGCATGTGGCTAAAAGTTTTTGGCATACTAAATATAGCGTTAACTTTTACATGTGCCTTTGGTATTGCTTTAGCGAATATTGGTTGTCTGTAAGTAGTTGTTTTTAAATATCAATAACATGTGATAGTACAATTAGATTAGTTTTGAAATGCATAATGCATTTCAAAACTAATCTAACTTTTTATTCTGCAAGTAGAATTTCTAATAGTTAACGTTAATGGTAATTGAATATGTTTTGTTTCTCCATTAAAACTTATTAATTCTAAAGTAGATTTAGCAATAGCTTCAAATGGTTGCTGCAATGTTGTTAAGCTAGGATGCGCCCATTTGCCAATATGAATTCCATCGCAGCCTATTACAGATAAATCATCTGGTATCTTTAATCCATATCTTTCAGCTGCTCCAAGTAACCCTAGTGCTGAAATATCTGAGCTACAGAATATTGCGGTTGGTGGATCTGGGTTACTTACTATGTATGGGAATATACTTTCTCCAAATTCCTCAGTATATGGACCAGAAAATATTAAGGAATCATCGTATAATATTTTGCTATTTGATAAAGCGGATAAATAGCCATGTTTTCTGTCTGAGGTTGTGCTTAATCCATCTGGTCCTGACACGTAGGCTATTCTCTTATGCCCCAGGGAAAGTAAATAACAGACAGCTTGGTATGCTCCAGAGTAATTGTCAACAGTTACTGTTGATATATTAGATAATTTTTCATCATTCATTTGCTCATCTATTAGAACGGCATTCATTCCAGAAGGTATTACTTTACGCAAAGCTATATTATTGTTATTTAATCCAGCGTATATAAGTCCAATATACTTTTGCTCTTTAATTATGGATTCAACAATATTTCTTTCTTTTATTGGATTTCCTTGCGATATTTTAATATTTAATGTATATCCTAAACCATCTGCTGCCATGGATATTTGTTGACATAGTTCACTATAAAATGGGTTATTTAATCCAGGAATAACAAGCGCCAGTGCTTTGTAAGTTGTCTTTGAGTTTATTTTAGTTGTGTATTTATAGAAATGTGCAGCCTCGTCAATTCTTTGTGCTGTAGAGTCTTCTACGTTTAACGTACCATGCAAATATCTCGATACGGTAGATGTAGATACATTTGCTCTTCTAGCCACTTGAACAATTGACATATAGACTCCATAAGTTTTATTGAAAAATCAATAGCTTAATAAGTAATTTAATACTGTTAATGCTACTATTGCGCAAAAACTTTTACAATAGAAAAATTTGCGCAAAAATATTATAGTATTCTAGCAATGAAGCCCTTTTAGCCCATATTTTTAGCGTTTTTTGTGTTTGTTTTATTTGCGCAAAAGATTTATTATTTTTTATAAGAACATCCTTAATGTGTGAGATTTACAAAGTAGAGATGTTTTTATTTATTCAAAGCAAAGGAGCTGTTTATATGACAAAAGTTTTACTAGCTGGAGAATCTTGGATTTCATCTACTACAGAATATAAAGGTTTTGATGAATTTACATCCACTAAATTAGAAATTGGTTGCGTGGAATTTCTTGATGCTCTTAGAAAGTTTGGTCACGATGTTACACATCTAAAAGCTCATGATGTTCCAGAAAACTTTCCATGGACAATGGATGAATTAAACAAATACGATGTTGTGATACTTTCAGATATAGGAAGTAATTCATTTTTACTACCTAATAGGGTATTTGGTGAAGGAAAAAGATGCGTAAATCGTTTAGATTTATTAGCTAAATGGGTTCGTGAAGGTCATGGACTGATGATGGCAGGTGGATATCTTTCCTTTGCTGGATTTGAAGGTAAAGCTCATTATCATGGTACATCTATTGAAGATGTGCTTCCTGTTGAAATAAGTCCATTTGATGATAGAGCTGAAAAACCTCAAGGTGTAATTCCTAAAATAGTATCCAATCATACAATTGTGAATGATTTGAGTCCTATTCCAATTCTTCTTGGATATCAAAAGCTTTTAGCTAAAGAAAGTTCTAATATTCTCATGAAAGTTGATGATAATCCTTTGCTCATTGTTAATGAGGTAGATAAAGGCAGAAGTATTGCTTTTGCATCAGATATAGCTCCTCATTGGGCTCCGGAAGCGTTTATGCAATGGAGTGGATATGGTCAACTATTTTCTAATTGTGTCAAGTGGCTTTCTAAAGAAATTTAATAATTGCAAATTAAAATTATTATTCACTATAAGAGTGAAGAATTATATGAAAGGAGATAATCATTATGAATAGTAAACAACGTTATATGGTTCCTTTATTGTTCATTGGAACGGTATTGGCTGGTATGCTTTCTCCAATGCAATCTGCTGTGAATGGACAATTGGGAAAAGAATTAGCTGATGGCAATGCTTGCGCAGTAGTATCATTCGGTTCTGGACTTGTTGTTATGTTTATCATAATTCTCTCTCGAGCGTCTACAAGACAACAATTTGCTTCAATTCCTTCGAAAATTCGCTCTAATAATATACCTTGGTGGAGTTGGCTAGCTGGATTATGTGGAGCTATGGTTGTTTTTTCTGAAGGAGCATCTGCATCTGTACTTGGTGTTGCAACATTCCAGACAACCTTAATCTGCGGAATGGTTTTGTCTGGATTATTATGCGATAGATTTGGAATAGGTGTAGATACAAAGCAACCGTTTAATTTACCTCGTATATCTGGTGCAATTCTTGCAATTGTTGCAACTATTATGGTTGTTTCACCAAGCTGGCATGCTCCGTCAGTTGTATTTCTAGCTGTTCTACCATTTGCTGCTGGTCTTTTAGCGGGATGGCAACCTGCTGGTAATTCGGCAGTGGCTAATGAAACTGGTTCTATGTTAGTTTCTATAACTTGGAACTTTATAGTAGGTTTTTCCGTACTAGCAATTGCTCTTATTGTTAGAATCGCTACAGGTCAGACTTCTTTCCATCTTCCATTGACTTGGTGGATGTACTTAGGTGGTCCGCTTGGATTATTGTCTATAGCCTTAATGGCTTTATTGGTGAGAGGATTAGGTCTACTTCTTCTAGGACTAGCTTCGACGGCTGGACAATTACTTGGGTCTGTGTTGATCGACTGGCTTGTTCCGGCGTTAGGTGCAAAAGTATACGTTATTACACTTATTGGAACAGTTGTAGCACTAGTAGGTGCTGTTATAGCTGCAATACCTTCTGCTCGTAATGATCAGGATGAATTAGTCTCACAAGTCAATTGATAAAAAATTTTTATTTTCAGTTAGTTATTATAAAGGAGTAATAACAATGTGTACTGGAATTGGAATAAGAAGCAAACAAGGAAATTCATATTGGGGAAGAACCCAAGATTTTGAACAAGAGTTTGAATATGCTGGTATGAAGATACCGTCTGGTACCTCTATAGAATCAACCTATACACCATTTATTACTAAATGTGCAGTAATGGGTGTTGCTTGGGCTAAAGATGTGCATAAGAACCCTGTTATTTTAGATGGAATAAATGAATACGGAATATGCGGTGGGTCTTTCTATTTCGATCACTTCTTCCGATATGTGAGTAAGAAAGAAATTGATGATTCTAATAAAATTGCGCTTCGTGGAGAAGAATTAGTTACATGGATATTAACTCAGTATCGTTCTCTCGATGAGATCATTAATTCACTCAATTCGGATTTAGGAATAGTTAATGAACCTGGTCCAATGATGGGGATGTCTGTTCCGCAACATGCTGTTTTTTCCGACGAAACAGGGAGATCTATAGTTGTAGAACCTTCTATTTCTAATGGTTTTAAAATATTTGAAAATACAGTTGGTGTATTTACAAATGCTCCGACCTTTGACTGGCATCTTAATAATTTGAAGGCTCATCTTGAACGTTCTACCAATCGCAAATATCTTTATGACAACAATGAAGCTGTGAATAATGTAGGATTGGATGAGAACATAAGTGGATTACTCGATATACCTAGCGACTATAAACCAGAAAGTCGATTTTTGAGAGCGGCTTATGCAAAATTAATGTCTATGCCAGTTGATGACGGGAATGCGATTAATGAAGTATTTCAGTTGTTGTCAATGGAGAACACCCCTAAGGGAGTTCTACGAATATCGGTAGATGATGAGATGTTGGTTCCATGGACTCAATATACGTCTGCATATGATATAAGTAATAAAGATTTATACGCATTTTCGTATGATAATCACAATTTGAAAGTATTACATTTTGGTAATCCTGACGAATGGGATCATGTAAGATATTTTGATTTTGTTTTGAAACAGACATATGAACCATTTGAAGAAGAATTGTAATTAGAAATAAGTTGGGTGTGCATGCTTTTGCGTAACAAATATGCATAGCATGCGCACCCTTGTATTGTTGTATTAATTTAAGTTTTTAATATAATTGTGTTTTTTGTTGATTACGCTAGCCCGCGTTTGTTTATTTTTGCCCGTGTTTGTTGTCGAATTTGCTTAAAAAGGGAACAAACGCGGGATTATGGGTTGCGCGATTAGCGTTTAGAACAAAAAGACCGCAGCGACGAGACTGCGGTCTTAGATAGTTAGCGCGTTACGCTTGCGATTAATTGCGCATTACGATTAGTCACGCATAACGCATCACGATTAGCGCATTACGTATTACGCGATTTATTGCAATTAATCACGCATTGGTGTTGCGCTTAAACGCGCCATACAATCCTGCGCAAGCGGCGCTAGCGATTGCAGCCTTAATAATATCGCCCACAATAAAGCCAGTAGAAGCAACGGCGATTGCCAAAACAGGCAAGTGCATCATAAGCGATTGACCTACAAATCCAAATGCGTAAATCACAAGAGAACCAACAACAGATGCGGCAAAATACGCGCCAAATCGTGCAAATTTCTTAGCAACAGAATCCTCTGGCATGGCAGCATTAACAACGCCTTCGAGCGCAGACTTTACAAGCGCAATCGCAGCTACACCGAACACGAATCCAACAAGGAATCCAACGCTAGGGCCTGCAAAAGCCACAACGCCGCTCTTTCCGCCTGCAAACACTGGCATTCCAGCAGCGCCAATCGCAAGGTACATAAGCACAGAGCTAACGGCTTGGCGCCAAGTCAAAGTAAGACCTGCCAAAGCCAAAACCAAAGTTTGCAAAGTTACAGGAACAGGAGTTCTAGGAATCGGCAATGCGCCAGCCATAGTTGCAGCGCTAATAAGAACAGTAAACAAAAACGCCTTAGCAAATGGAACAGCCAAACGATTAACATCAAAAGCCTTAGATGCAACTGCGCTAGAGTTTGCGCCAGAGTTTACGCCAGAGTTAGATTCAAAATTAGCCACGATATCCTTCTTTCGTATTGTTTTTCGTTGCTGAATCAAAGATTAGACAAAAATCACCAGCCGCGCGTTGGAGAAGTTTACAAAAAATCGCATAATGTTTTGTTCAAATTCACGGATACTATAAGCCAAATTTCCTATAACTTGTAACGTATGGTTACGAATATCAAAAAAATACTTGTGGCAAATCGCGGCGAAATCGCGCTTAGAGTGATTCGCACTGCTCAAGAAATGGGAATACAAACTGTAGCTATTTATGCGGCATCCGACCGTCAAGCACAGTATGTTGAGATGGCAAGCGAAGCCTACGCGCTTTCTGGAGACACGTACAGAGACACTTATTTAAACGAAGACGCGATTATAGACATTTTGCATAAAAGCGGCGCGGATGCTGTACACCCAGGCTACGGATTTTTATCGGAAGTAGCGAGTTTTGCGCAAAAGGTGATTGATGCTGGCGCTGTGTGGATTGGTCCGAAGCCAGAAGCGCTTATTGATTTAGGGGATAAAATAACCGCTCGCCGCGTGGCAACTCGCGCTAAAGTGCCGCCCGTACCAGGCATATCGGAGCCTGTAAAAGACATTCGAGAATTGTTGACTTTTGCGCAAACACACGGCTACCCGGTTATGATGAAGCGCACGGATGGCGGCGGCGGTCGCGGAATAACCGTTGTGCACAACGATGACGAGCTTCGCGGATTCTACATGAACCACGACGCTTTGCAAGGTGGCGACCTTGACGAGTACTTTATTGAGCGTTTTATAGACAAGGCGCGCCATGTGGAAACACAAGTTGGCCGCGATTCGCATGGAAACTTCACCATATATTCCACGCGCGACTGCTCGGTGCAACGCCGAAACCAAAAGTTGGTTGAGGAAGCACCAGCGCCATTCCTTACCGATGACGAGAACGCGCAGCTTCACCGATATTCTCGTAACCTATTTGAAGCTGTTGACTACGTTGGTTTGGGCACGTGTGAATATATGGTGACATCTCAACACAAGGTTTACTTCTTGGAAGTGAACCCACGATTGCAAGTTGAGCACACAGTTAGTGAGGAAGTTAGCGGACTAGATCTTGTGCGCGAACAGCTTACGATTGCTGACGGCGGTGAGCTTACGCAAAATCACCCTTCGCGCGGGCATAGTTTTGAGCTTAGAATCACTTCGGAAGACCCAGCAACGAATCTTACGCCTAGCGCAGGCACACTAACAAAAATCGAGTGGCCATCTGGACCTGGAATCCGTGTGGATTCTGGAGTAGAAGTTGGAGATAGCGTGTCTCCAAAATTCGACTCCATGATGGGCAAGCTTATTGTTACGGCTCAAAATCGCGATGCGGCGATTGCTCGCGTAAGACGCGCGCTTAAGGAGCTTTGCATTGAGGGAGTGCCCACTCCTGCTAAGCTTTTTGAGCAAATTTTTAACGATCCTGATTTTACAGCGCAAGATCACGATTTTGATATTTCTACAAAATGGCTTGAACACAAGTATTTGAACCGCACTCCTGCAGCGGCAAATGGCGGACAGCCTGCTTCTTTGGATTCCAATAAGTCTGGTGAAGACGCGCAAAATAAGCCAACTAAAATGGAGTCTTTTGTAATAGAAGTAGACAATAAGCGCGTAAAACTTACGATTCCGCAAGATATTGTAGACAATCTTACTGGCTCTGCACGAGTTAGAAGCACAGTTCGCGCATCGCAGCCGCTTAGAGGACGAGGATTAAGAGGAGATACTCACAAGTCGGAAACTCCAAAGGATGCTCCTGGAGTGATTTCTGCTCCAATGCAAGCTGTGATTACACGCGTAAACGTTGCGGAAGGTCAGAACGTAGCAAAAGGCGATTTACTTGCTGTTCTTGAATCTATGAAAATGGAAAACTACGTTTATGCACCTGCAGCTGGCGTAGTTACTGGCATTTTTGTAGGGCCTGGAGATGGTGTAGAAGCAGGCGAAAAGCTTGTAACAATTGACGTGACTAAAGGCGGTAGTGCAAAATGAGTGCGCTTACTAAAGATGCTACACAAGTTGCAAAAGATGTTAATAAAGATGCTGCGCAAGTTAGTAAAGACGCACAAACTATGCAAAATGCGCAGCCTACGCAGCCTCAGCGTGGAAAAGCAGCCGTAGAACACGCGGCTCGCCTTGCTAGAGACGCTGAACAGAATGCTTTAGAGCGCCAGCATGCAAAGGGAAAATCCACGGCAAGAGAGCGTTTGGATTTGCTTTTTGATACGGGAACGTTTGAAGAGATCGGCCGCTTTAACGGTGGAGACATAAATAACGATATTGCAGGATGCGCTGTAATCACGGGCTTTGGCGAAGTATACGGCAAAAAAGTGGCAGTTTATGCGCAGGATTTTTCCGTTCGTGGCGGCACGCTTGGACGCGCTGAAGGACAGAAAATATGCCATCTTCTAGACATGGCGTTGCAGCTTGGAGTTCCAGTTGTTGCCCTAATCGACTCGGGTGGCGCTCGCATTCAAGAAGGCGTTAACGCGCTTACGCAATATGGCAGAATCTTCAAAAAAACTTGTGAAGCAAGCGGTTTAATTCCGCAAATCTCACTAATTCTTGGACCTTGCGCTGGTGGTGCAGTTTATTGCCCTGCTCTTACGGATTTTATAATCATGACTCGCGAACACTCCAACATGTTCGTAACTGGCCCAGATGTTGTTAAGGCAGCTACTGGCGAGTCGATTAGCATGGACGATTTAGGCGGTGGATATGTGCATAACTCCACTTCGGGCGTTGCTCACTATTTGGGCGAAGACGAGGCAGACGCCATTGACTATGCGCGCACAATCTTGGCTTATTTGCCGCAAAATTGCAATCAAAATCCGCCAACATTCGCATACGCTGCCACGCGCGCAGACAGAGAAACCGCTAAGCAGCTTGCGACTATTGTTCCAAGCAATGATCGCCAGCCGTACGATGTTTTAGACGTTATTCGCGCAATCGTAGATTATGGCGAATTTGTGCAAGTTCAAGAGCTTTACGCGGCATCCGCAGTAGTTGGTTTTGCTTGCATAGAAGGTCATCCTGTTGGAATAGTGGCAAATCAGCCTAAAGTCAATGCTGGAATTCTAGACGTTAATTCTTCCGAAAAAGTAGCGCGATTTGTGCGATTGTGCGACGCGTTTAATCTTCCTGTTGTAACTCTTGTAGACACTCCTGGATACAAGCCGGGATCAGATCAGGAACATGCTGGAATTATTCGCAGAGGTGCAAAAGTGATTTACGCGTACGCAAACGCGCAAGTTCCGCTTGTTACTGTGATTTTACGCAAGGCTTTTGGTGGAGCGTACATTGTAATGGGCTCAAAGTCTATGGGCGCAGACTTTAACTACGCTTGGCCTACCAGCCAGATAGCGGTTTTGGGTGCTCAAGGAGCTGTGAACATTATTCATCGCAAGGATTTGCAAAAAGCAAAAGAGCGCGGTCAAGATGTTGACGCTTTAAGAAAAAAGCTTGTTGAGAATTACGAAAATACCACTGTAAACGCGAATCTTTCGCTGGAAACTGGCCAGATTGACGCAATGATAGATCCAGAGCAAACAAGAGATGTTATTGCTAATTCTTTGAAGATTTTAAGAAGTAAAAAACGTGTTTCGAGAACGGGGAAGCATCATGGAAACCAGCCAATGTGATTTGGGAATAATTCGGGAATAATTCGGGAATGATTTGGAAAGCACTCAAAAGTCGCCAGCAACCGCGCATAAAGCGACCAAAGATAAATAAATCCAAAAAACACAAATAATCCAAAAAGCACAAATAAATTTTAAAAATAAAACTTAAACCCACGAACAAAGGAAAATAAAATGACAACATACTTATTTGACCAGCTCGCACAAACACCACACATTCTTACCTTCGCAGGACAATCCACACCATGGGTGCAAGCCTTAAAAGAAACACAAAACGATGCAGAATTAAATAAAGAATTACGCGAATATAACAAATTAGCAAAAACTTTACTATCAAACATATATCCACAGTTATTAGCAAATGCTGGAACTGACATAAACGTATTCGATGCTTTAGAAAATCCTAAAATCAACACAGCCAGCGCACAATTAAGCGTACCAGGAATCACAATTGCTCAGCTTGCAAGCGTAAAAGACCTAACAAACCTAGGCTACAACTTTGAAGTAAACAAGCCAATTGCAAGCCTTGGACACTCTCAAGGCATAATAGCCGCAAAAATAGTAGAAGCTCGTATAAAAGCAGGGTCATGGCAAAACGCGCAAAACCAAATAGCTGAACTTATAGCAATCGCATACATAATCGGAGCAGCAGCAGACCGCGAAGCGCGAATGTTAGAAATCAGTGGAAACGGCGAAAAAACACCAATGCTATCGCTAAAAGGCGTTACGTTTGAACAGGCAAAAGCCTTGATTAAGCGAGTAGAAAGAACCAGAGGCGTTATATCAATCGCAGTTAAAAACTCGCGAAATCACATTGTGCTATCAGGATATCCAGAAGACATGGAAGCCGTGCAAAATCAGGCACAGAAAGAGTCGCAGCGTTCCAAAAAAATGCGCGAAATGAAGGAACGAGGCGGATCGGTTTTTGCGCCAATTGCAGAGTATTTAGATGTTACAGTGCCATTCCATTCTCCAATCATGAAACCTGCTGTAGAGCAAGTTGAAGCCTGGGCAAAGGACGCAGGATTAGATGCTGAACTTGCACTAAAGCTTGCAAACGCTGTGCTAGTAGAGCCAGTAGATTGGGCGAAGCAAATAGCAAAAGTTTTAAATAACGTGAATGCGCGAGAGTTATACGTACTAGACATGGGTCCAGGAGAAGTGCTTGGCAAGCTAACAAACGTGCTACTACAAGGAAGCGGAGCTGGCGTAGTAGAAGTCGGGACAATGAACGCGCGCGCAAAAGCAAGCACAACTAGCGCTGCAGAAGCTGAATTATTGCGTACTGGCTGCTGGGAGGATTTTGCGCCGCGAGTAATCGATACTCCAGCTGGAAAGAAAGTTGTAACAAAATTCAGCAAGCTAACAGGCAAAGCTCCTGTGCTTCTTGCCGGCATGACTCCAACCACAGTAGACCCAGAAATTGTAGCCGCCGCAGCCAACGCAGGATATTGGGCAGAACTTGCAGGCGGTGGACAAGTAACAGAAGAAGTATTCGACAGGCACATGGACTCTTTGAGCAAGCAATTGCAAGAAGGAGCAACCGTAGAATTCAACGCCATGTTTATGGACCGCTATTTGTGGAATTTGCAATTTGGCAGCAAACGTATAGTTCCAAAAAAGCGTGCTTCTGGAGCGCCAATCGACGGCGTAGTAATTTCTGCAGGAATCCCAGAGTTAGATGAAGCGAAGGAACTTGTTGAAACTCTTCAAGCCGACGGATTCCCGTATGTTGCTTTTAAGCCAGGAACAGTAGAGCAGATTCGCCAAGTAGTTCGCATTGCAAAAGCTGTTAAGCCAGCAACAATTATTGCGCAAGTAGAAGGCGGATCTGCAGGCGGCCACCATTCATGGGAGTCGCTAGATGATTTGCTGATTAGCACTTATGCTCAAGTGCGCGAATGCAATAATTTGGTGCTTGTAGCAGGTGGCGGAATCGGCACCCCAGCTCGTGCAGCAGACTACATTAGTGGCGAATGGTCCAATAAGTACGGTTTGCCAAATATGCCAGTAGATGCTGTGATGATCGGCACGGCAGCAATGACAGCAAAGGAAGCGCACACAAGCGCGCAAGTTAAGCGCATGTTGGTGGAGACGCCTGGAATCACAGAAGCAAATGATGCGTGTGTGGAAGGTCTTGGCGCAAGTGAAGATCCGTTTGCTCCGATTGGCGAGCGCTGGGTGCCTTCTGGAAAGGTTGTTGGCGGAGTAACAAGCGGTTTAAGCCATTTGCACGCGGATATTTACGAGATTGAGAATGCGTCTGCACGCTGTGGTCGTCTTCTTGTGCATATGATGAAGCATCCAGAAGAGCTTGAATTACGTAAAGACGAGGTTATTGCTGCTCTTAACTCTACTGCAAAACCATATTTTGGCGATGTTGAAAATATGACATATACCCAGTTTGCGCAGCGATTCCTTGATTTAAGCTATCCTTGGGCAGATCCTACTTACGCGGATCGCTACCTTCATTTGTTGCAGAGAATTGAAGCGCGTTTAATAAGCCAAGATTCTGGCGAATTTACTTCGATTTTGCCAGATATTAAGCAGGTTGCTGAAAATCCTCAGTCTGCTCTCGATTCTCTTGTGCAAGTTTTTCCTAATGCGAGCACGATGAACGTTGTTCCAATGGATGCTGCGTGGTTCCCAACCTTGGTGCGTGAATATCCTAAGCCAATGCCATTTGTGCCAGTAATTGACAATGATCTTCTTCGCTGGTGGGGTCAGGATCAGCTTTGGCAGTCGGAAGATTCGCGATATTCTGCGGATGCTGTGCGAGTAATTCCAGGACCTATTTCTGTTGCAGGCATAATCACAATGGATGAGCCAATCGCGGATATTTTAGGAAGATTTGAGGCTGCGGTTATAAATCGTTCGGTTGCTTGCGACTTGCCTCTGGGCTTTAATCAAAACGCATTTAGCCAAATAGACTGTGCGCAAAATGTTGAAGAATATGTGCGCTCATGTCCGAATATTTCTTGGATTGGTCACGTAACCAATAATCCTGCTTATAAGACGCAAAATAATAGTGGAAACTATGTTATAACCGTAATAAGTGAAGAAAATAGCGTAATTAAGCTTGATCTAGACATTAAACTAGACACGTTCTGGGATGAGCACGAAGCCGACAATGAAAATAGTGGTAAAAATAGCGTAAAGAACAGCGGCAAAAATCATGCTGTTAGAGATATCGTAATTCCGCTTATTGTAGACGCAAAGCGTGCTGGAAGCATACCAGTAGTAGACCGCGAGCGACTACCAAAACACGTTTATAACATGTTGGCAGCAACCGCAGGCATTGGAAATACTGCGATTACTGGAGATGTTTTAAGTGAAATGCCAAAAGTAGACGCAAGCCAAGAAGCGTGCGAGCAAGTTAAAAAAGAAATAGCTTGTGGAAAAGCTAACAAATCAGCCTGTGAAACAACATGTGAAACAGCCTGCGAAATACCATTTGGCGTAGTTAAATCAGCATACACGCTTTCTAGAAACCTAGGAATCGACCACGAATCTGCTACAGCTGGACGCCTGCCAGAAGGTTTGCAAGCATCAAGAATCGTGCCAGACGCGCTAGTAGGTCCAGCATGGCCAACAATATACTCAGCACTAGGATCCGTAATGGTAGACGGATACCCAGTAATTGAAGGACTACTCAACGCAGTACATTTAGACCACCTAATAGAACTAGATTTATCTACAGACGACCTGCAAAAATATGTTGGAACACGCATAAACCTCACTGGTTGGGCAGAAGATTACGCCGAATCAGCTTCTGGGCGAGTAGTGACAATACACATAATTCACAATGCGCAAGACGGAACAAAAATCGCGCACGAAACAGAACGATTCGCGATTCGTGGGCGAAGCTACAGTGCAGCACTACCAAAGTCTGCTCCAGAATACGGAGATGCGGCAGAATTACACGGATTTAGCGTAGACAACACGCCTAGAAGAGCGCTTAGACGCGTCGTA
This sequence comes from Gardnerella sp. DNF00476, assembly GCF_049262735.1. Classification (NCBI taxonomy): domain Bacteria; kingdom Bacillati; phylum Actinomycetota; class Actinomycetes; order Bifidobacteriales; family Bifidobacteriaceae; genus Gardnerella; species Gardnerella sp. DNF00476. Next base: position 449,204 of record NZ_CP058401.1, on the reverse strand, counting down.
ATTCGCGCACCTAAAGACATGACAGCTTTTGCGCGCACATCAGGTGACTTTAACCCAATACACACATCCAAAAGAGGAGCCGCAATCTCTGGACTTTCCGCACCTCTAGTACACGGCATGTGGCTTTCAGCAGCAGCTCAGCATGTTGCTCAAGCATTGGATGAAAAAGGCGCACGCTATGATCTTGTTGGCTGGACGTACAACATGTACGGCATGGTGCAGCTTGATGACGAAGTAGAAATTACCGTAGAACGAGTAGGGAAAGTACGCCGCGGAGGGCTAGCGCTAGAAATCACATGCCGAGTAAACGGGCAAATAGTTTCTAAAGCGAGCGCACTTACACGCGCGCCGCGAGCAGCATTCGTATACCCAGGTCAGGGTATCCAAAAACAAGGAATGTCATTGGATGAGCGCGCCAAATCGCCAGCTGTGCGCGAAACTTGGGAGCGCGCAGACAAACTCACTCGCGAAAAACTAGGATTCTCAATTCTTGCTGTAGTGCGAGATAATCCTAAGGAATTAACAGCAAATGGCGTAACATATCGTCATCCAGAAGGCTTGCTCAACTTAACGCAATTTACTCAAGTTGCGCTCGCTACTGTTGCTTTTGCGCAAACCGCGCGTTTAAGAGAAGCAGGATGCGATATTTGGCCTGCGTATTTTGCTGGTCATTCGCTTGGCGAATACAATGCGCTAAGCTCCTTCGCTCAAATTATTCCGCTAGAAACCGTGTTGGAACTCGTGTTCCACCGCGGATCTACAATGCATCACTTGATTGAGCGAGATGCGCAAGGACGATCCAACTATCGAATGGGCGCTTTGCGTCCAAACCAGTTCGGTGTGGACGATGATGGTGTAAACGCGTACGTTGAAGGAATCTCTAAGCAAACTGGCGAATTCTTGCAAATCGTAAACTACAATTTGGCAGGTCAACAATACGCAATAGCAGGCACAATAAAAGGTTTGAAAGCTTTGGCTCAAGATTCTGCCAAGAGGGCTAAAGAGTATGGCGGTAAGCCTCCATTTATGCTTGTTCCAGGAATTGACGTGCCGTTCCACTCTCGAATTCTTCGAAAGGGTGTGCCAGAATTCCGCGACAAGCTCGATTCGCTGCTGCCGAAGCATATTGATTACTCTGTGCTTGTAGGCCGTTACATTCCAAACCTCGTGGCTTGCCCGTTTGAGCTTACGCGAGAATTTGCGCAAAAGATTCTAGACGTTGTTCCTTCAGAACGTATTAAGGCTGCGCTAGAAAATGACGAAATTTGGGATTCTTATGCAGCTGATGAGCAAAAACTCGGCAGGTTGCTTCTTACGGAGCTTCTTTCCTGGCAGTTTGCGTCCCCTGTTCGCTGGATTGAAACGCAGGCGCTTATGTTTGAAAGCGCTGCATGCGGTGGATTAGGCGTAGAAGAATATGTTGAAGTTGGTTTAGGAAACGCGCCAACTTTGGCAAATCTTGGAGCAAAAACGCTTTCTATGCCACAGTTTAGCGGACAGAAAGTTACCGTTTATAACGTTGGTAGAGACGAGGGTCGTGTTTATATGACAGACACGGATTCGCTTGTGCCAGAAGTTTTTGAAGACGAAGAACCTGTGGTTGCAGAAGCAACGGCTGCTGGCGACTTATCCCAAACTAACGCGGAAAAATCGCAAGCAGCCGCCACAGCAAGTGCAGCATCTACTCAAATAAATGCAGATAATTCTGTGCAAAATGTGCAACAAAATGTGCAAAATGTGCAATCTGGGTCTGTGGCAGATATTGAGTTTAAAGCGTCTGATGCTATAAAAACACTTATAGCTTACAGTGCAAAAATTCGCGCCGACCAAATCGGAGACGCAGACACCACAGACACGCTAACAAACGGCGTATCCTCTAGGCGAAACCAGCTTTTAATGGACATAAGCGCCGAGCTGGGAGTGGCAAGCGTAGATGGTGCTGCAGAAGCTCCGATGAGCGCACTAAACAAGTTAGTGGATTCTGTTGCTCCGCGTTATAAAGCTTTTGGGGCGGTTCTTTCAGACGTTGTGAGAGAACGCTTGCGCGCACTCTTCGGCGCAGCTGGATTTAAGCCTACGCAAATAGATAAGAGAATTGAACAAGTATGGCAGCTAGGTGAAGGCTGGCGAGCACACGTTTTGGCTGCTCTTATTTTGCAAACGCGAGAAGGAGCAAGCGTACGCGGAGGCGACTTGGCGCAACTTTCTACAGAGCCAGCAAAGAATACTTCTGCAGCGCAAGATTTGATCGATTCTGCTATTAATCAGGTTGCTAAAGAACACGGAATTGCTCTCGCTCAACCAGGTTCCGCGGGCACAGCAGGCGGCGCAGTAGTTGATTCTGCAGCCTTAGACGAGTTTGCGCAGAAGGTTGTTGGTGCTGACGGCGTTTTGGCTGCTACTGCTAAATTCGTGTTAGCGAAGCTTGGTGTTGAAGCTCCTAAAGCAGAAGCTGAATCGGATGAAAATGCGGCTGTTGTTGCAGCTGTAGAAGCTGAGCTTGGAGCGGATTGGCCAAAGCAAGTGGAGCCTCGATTCGATGAGCGCAAGGCGATTCTCTTCGATGATCGCTGGGCTAGCGCTCGCGAAGATTTGGCTAGAATATACTACGCGAATAAGGCTAATCAGGGGTTTGGTTCAAACCCTGGTTCAAATCCTGGTTTATCTGAAATCAACAATTTTGGTTGTTTTGTTGGCACGGGAAAAACTATTGCTGAAGAAGCATTATGGTTCGCTCAAAAGTCGCAAGCAACCGGACTTGATGATTTGAGTTGCGTATTCAAGCGCATATCTAAAGATGCATTAACAGATATTAATGATCTTCCTAAAGATACTAAAGAAGTCAATAGCGAAAACCTTGATTCTCGTCCTATTTTCTCAAATCGCTTCGCATCAGATGTTGCGGTTGTAACAGGCGTTGCACCGAATTCAATTGCTGCAGCAGTCGTCTGCGGTTTACTAAGAGGTGGAGCAACAGTTATAGCAACATCTCACAGTTTTAAGCCAAGCGTTAAAGCATGGGCGAAAAAAGCGTATCGTGAAAACGCTGTTATGGGAGCTAAATTATGGCTTGTGCCAGCAAACTTATCTAGCTACCGAGATGTAGATGCTCTAGTAAAGTGGGTTGGCACAGTTTCAAAGAAAGTCAGCGGCGCAACAACCACCATTTTGAAGCCAGCTTATGAGCCAAGCATGTTCTTCCCGTTTGCAGCACCTCCAGTTCACGGCACTTTGGCTGATTCTGGTGCGCTTTTCGAATCTCAATCTCGCCTAATGCTATGGGGTGTGGAGCGTGCAATCGCAGGATTCGCGCAAATCGGAGCAGATACAGATGTGCAACATCGTATGCACGTTGTGTTACCTGGCTCTCCAAACCGCGGTATGTTTGGCGGCGACGGCGCTTACGGCGAAGTCAAGAGCGCATTCGATGCGATTGTGAACCGTGCACATGCCGAAAGCGTATGGTCAAATCGCGTGACTTTTGCACATCCAAAAATCGGTTGGGTGCGTGGCACAGGTTTGATGGGAGGCAATGATCCGCTTGTTAAAGTCGTAGAAAAACACGGCATAACAACGTATTCAACTCAACAAATGGCAAACCGTTTGCTAGATTTGTGCACTCGTAAAGCGCGCGAACAGGCTGCAATTGCACCTCTGGACGTTGATTTTACAGGAGGATTAGGTAAGGATGCTCTTGATTTGAACGCGCTTCGCGCAGAAGCACTTGCGGATCAAGAACGCGCGGAGGCTTACGACTTATCCCAAACTAACGCTCAAAAGTCGCAAGCTTTAGACGAGTCATATCCAAACGCAAAGTCTTCTATAAAAATAACAAACAAAGCACTTCCAACACCATACGCTTTGCAACAACCTCACGTAAATCTAGCGGATTGGAAGAACGTTACAGCGCGACCAGAAAACCAGATTGTAATAGTATCTGTTGGAGAACTTGGACCATGGGGATCTGGGCGAACACGATTCGAAGCAGAACTTGGAATACAAGAAGACGGTTCCGTTGATATTTCTGCAGGAGCAGTATTGGAATTGGCTTGGAACATGGGCTTGCTAACTTGGCAAGACTCGCCAAAACCAGGATGGTATGATGCGGACGGCACACTTGTGCCAGAAGAAGATATTGCAGAAAAGTATCGCGATGAGGTAGTTGCACGTTCTGGTATTAGACCATTCGAAACCGGCATGGGTGGCGACTACAAAGACGGAGCAAACGAAGAAGAAGCCGAAATCTTCCTCGACCACGACGTGAGCTTCAGTGTGCCAACAGAAACGATTGCTCGCGAATACGTGGCGCTAGATGAAGAACACACTACGATTATGCAAGATGCTGAATCGGGAGAATGGACCGTTACACGCAAAACTGGCTCAATGATACGCGTACCAAGGCGCGCAGCCATGACCCGAACTGTTGGAGGACAATTCCCTAAAGGCTTCGACCCATTAAAGTGGGGAATTCCAGCTTCGATGGTGGGAAGTGTAGACCCGATTGCTTTGTGGAATATCGTAACAACCGTAGACGCCTACATTTCCGCTGGTTTCACGCCTTCGGAAATTTTGCAAGCCGTGCATCCGTCCCTTGTAGCATCGACTCAAGGCACAGGATTTGGCGGAATGACGTCTATGCGAAAACTGTATCTAGATCGCTTCCTAAACCACGAAATCCCTACAGACGTATTGCAAGAAGCATTGCCAAACGTTGTAGCAGCGCACGTAATGCAAACATATATTGGTGGCTACGGAAACATGATTCAGCCAGTTTCAGCATGCGCCACTGCAGCGGTTTCGCTTGAAGAAGGCGTCGATAAGATTGCTCTCGGCAAAGCAGACTTTGTTGTAACGGGCGCGATTGACGATATTGGCGTTGAGTCCGTGGTTGGTTTCGGCAACATGAACGCAACTGCAAACAGCGAGGAAATGTATGCAAAGGGCATAAATCCACGATTCTTCTCGCGAGCAAACGATCGACGTCGCGGAGGATTCTTGGAAGCGCAAGGCGGAGGCACGATTCTCGTTACGCGAGGAGATATTGCGCTTAAGCTTGGCTTGCCTGTTGCTGGCGTAGTCGGATTTATTCACTCTTATGCAGATGGTGTGCACACTTCGATTCCAGCTCCAGGATTGGGTGCGCTAGCTGCAGGAATGGGTGGGCGCGAATCCAAACTTGTGCACGATTTGGCGGCGCTTGGAGTTACACCAGACGATATTGCTGTGGTTTCTAAGCACGATACGTCTACGAATGCAAACGATCCGAACGAGTCTGAGCTGCACAATACTTTGGCTCATGCTATTGGGCGCACAAGCGGAAATCCGCTGTTTGTAATCAGCCAAAAAACGCTTACTGGCCACGCAAAGGGCGGTGCGTGCATATTCCAAATCAACGGTTTAACGCAGCTGTTTAGAAGTGGCGTGATTCCTGGGAATATGTCGCTTGATTGTGTGGATCCTAAGCTCGCGCATGATGATCATATGGTGTGGTTGCGAAACCCAATGCGAGTTGGCATGGTTAAAGCGGCTCTGGCTACATCGCTTGGATTTGGGCATGTTAGCGGATTTGTGGCTCTTGTGCATCCTGGTGCGTTTGAGGCTTCTGTGGCAGCTAGCGCTGGTATGGATGCGCTTAACGAATGGCGAGCCAAGGCGAATGCGCGCTTGGCTGCAGGTCAGCGACGTCTGCAAGAGGGCATGATGGGTCATGTGCAACTGTTTGAGCCTGTGGAAAATCGCCGTTTGCTTAAAGACGGTACGCGTATGCCAGATGGTTCGCGCTACGATGGGCATGAGGCAGAAAAAGCTATGCTGCTAAACCCAGACGCTCGACTAGATGCCAGCGGCTACTATTGCTAAATGCTAGATTGCTAGCGGCTTTTGTTTCTTTTTGCCCGCGTTTGTTTTCCAAAATGCCCAATATGGGAACAAACGCGGGGGTAAAAGCACCGCATAACCTGCGCTAAATAGTGCGATAGCGAGTAATTAGGAAGTGAGTTTGATGATTGCTGGCATTGGACACGACATAGTGCAGATTGCACAATTCGCTCAGCAGATGCATGATGGCGATGGTTGGCGCGCGCTGTTTTCTACGCGAGAGCTTAGACAGTGCGCCATGCGAGCGCACTCAAAAAACGACGCTGAGGCGATGCATATTGCAGCGCGCTGGGCTGGAAAAGAGGCGGTTATAAAATCTTGGTGCGAGGCTTTATCTTCGTTTGGAGATGCAAAATATCCTTACACGCTAGATAACACACCGTGGTCGAGTATTGAGATTTTAGATGATTCTCATGGTTGCCCAAGTGTTAATCTTGATGATGCTGTTAATGAAAAGCTTATGCAATCTTTGAGCACGGTTCCTATGATTAATGCACAGAATGGCTTTTCTATTAGATGGCATGTTTCTTTGAGCCACGATGGTTTGCTTGAAGACGTATCTGCAATCGCATCTGCGTTTGTGATTCTAGAAATAGTTTAGATATTTTGCGATTTGCGCTGTATGGTTTTGTGTATTTTTTCCCGCGTTTGTTGTCGTATTTGCATAAAAAGGGAACAAACACGGGAATGTTAATTGTGTGGTACAACGCTCTTGAGGATCTAAGTGGAGTGTCGTTAGTTGTTTTATGTCAAAATCATCTGTATAATTGTTCGAGTCGCTGTTTTGGGGTCTTATAAAAATTCCATTACGTGCAATTGCGGATGTAGCTCAATGGTAGAGTATCAGTCTTCCAAACTGATGACGCGGGTCCGATTCCCGTCATCCGCTCCACTTGATTTCTGTGATTTCTTTGATTCCGATTGTTCTAAATATATCGTGATTAGTCATAGTTATTTTTGTGTTTTTTCGTTATTCTGATTTGCGATTTGTTTCTTTACTGTTTGCGCATATTGCTATGGTTGTATGAGGTAAAAACACGTAAAAGCATATCTCTGGAGGAGTTGTGGGACAAATTATTGTACGTGTAATTGCAAGTTTAGTTTCTGTTGCTGCTGCATTTGTTATGAACGTTTTTCCATCTATTAATGTTGAAGGACGTGGTGTTTTTGAAGGCTCTGCTTCTAGTTCATCAAGAAGTTCATTAAGAAGTGCCAAAAATAATGCAATAAAAAGTGCAGATAATGGGAATAGTAATTCTGCTGAAGATAATCGTTTGAATGGTTTTGCCGATGGTGATGCCAATAATCCTGATTTTAAGTTGCCTTCAAAAGTGGCGTCGTCATTTAAGAATAGTGACGAAGTAGTTTCTTCAAAATATGCTCTTACATCTACTGGTCATTTGAAATCTCTTAAAACTGGCGATATTGTTACTGATCCTAAAATTATTGGTACTAAAGACAAGCAGCCAGATCCTCTTGCTAAGAGCGATGGAAGACGTTTTACGCCTATTACTGTTGGAGATTTGCGAAAAGCAATTAAGCGCTACAATTCTACGAATTCTGCCAATCCTACAAATTCTGCCAATCCTTCCAAAGTTCGTCTAATAAGCTCAAATCAGCCTATTCCAGACGAGTCTAAATCTTCTGCTAAAGCAAAAGATTCAACAATATTGTCTTCTAAAACAGCCACAACAACTGATGGTATTGTTCGCAAAGCCTATTTGCCTGTAACAAATTATGGTGTGGAATGGGAAGATTACAATGGTTCTCAATCATTCTTTGATGGCAACGGAAACATGTTTGCTTATAACGCTAGAGGTGTTATAGATGTTTCTGAACATCAGCATGAAATTGATTGGGCTGCTGCTAAAGCCGCTGGAGTAGAAGGTGCAATAATTCGCATCAGCTACGGTTGGGATAATGGCTACGATAAGTATGCTGTACGAAATATCAACGAATGCAAGCGTTTAGGTATTCCTTTTGGAGTTTATGTTTATTCCTACGCTGAAACGCCTTCTGATGGCGCTTCCGAAGGTGCCGATGTGGCAAGGCTTTTGCAAGGTGCTGGAGTTAATCCAAGTGACCTTTCATACCCTGTTTACTACGATTTGGAAAGATGGGAGTGGGCAGGGCATCAACCACCTACTGATCCATACGTTTATCAGAATATTGTCGCATCGTGGTGGAATCAGCTGGCTTCTGCTGGATACACTAATCTAGGTGTTTATTCTTATGCTAATTATTTAAACGGTCCGCTTAATTCCCAATATATTCACGATCGTACAAGCTGGGTTGCTAGCTATGGTGCCACTACGCTTTTTAACATTACAACACCATTAGGCGGCTGGCAGTACACTTCTAGCGGTTCTGTATCTGGAATTCAAGGTAATGTTGATTTAAATGCATTTGGTACTAGGCCAACTACGCCTACAAGCCGCGCTCACATCGATTTTACGTGGATTATTCGCAGTAACGATATAGCTGTAGGCGCTGCAGCAAGTAGTAGTATTTACAATCATATGGAATACCGTTGGCTTGCTTACGATTTGCTTAATAAGCAGTGGAAGACTATTTCTGACTGGTCTGTTAGCAATTGGGCTTCTTGGGTGACAAGCAACGGTGATTATTGGCTTCACTGTGATGTTCGTGATTCGTTCACTAAGAAGCCTTTGGGTAACAAAACCATTGCTTTCCATTATGAGATTCAAAATGCACCGGCTCCTGTTTTTACAGGTGATACCGTGATTTCTGGCACTTATGCGGCTTGGCGTGGTAGCAATGTTTTACTAGGTGCTACTACAAATAATCCTAATGGTTACACGATTATCAAAATATATGACTATAACGCCAAACAATGGGTGAGCCAATTTAAGGGTCCATGGGCTTTGTGGAGTCCTAAACCTGGAATTTATTGGACACATTTTGAAGCCTACACATCTAATGGTACACTCAAAGATACTAAGACTTATGCTTTTGGAGTGTAGTTTTAGACTAAGAGTTAATATTTTCTTTGGTTGTTTCGTTTAAGAGAAAAATGGACCAGGTGCAATAGCATTTGGTCCATTTTTGTGCGCGAGATGGGACTTGAACCCACATGTCGTAAGACACAGGAACCTAAATCCTGCGCGTCTACCATTTCGCCACTCGCGCTTAAATCGCCTAAAACAAGCGAAAAAGAAACTTTAAGAGCCACTTGACAGAATCGAACTGTCGACCTTCTCATTACGAGTGAGACGCTCTACCGACTGAGCTAAAGTGGCAATTTGCCCGAGAAGCATTCGCGACTCGCGCACAAATCAAATACTATATATTAATATTTGCAATTTGTCTAGCATGACGCGCCGCAAATGTTCGCATGTGTTCTAGTCAAAGTGTATTTCTGTCCGCTTTTGTGAGTATCTTGGCAATTGGAAGATAGTGATGCACAAGTTCCACTTTGCGCGCATTTACACGTGTTTACTTTATAGTTCACTGTGATTCTCGATGATTATTGTGATTAAAACGTGTTCGAGTGTGCCTAAAGATTGATAAAACAAGGCATCACGTCACTTCATTCAAGATGAAAGGACCAAGAAATGGCCATCAATCCACCAGTTGACGCCGTTAAAACACCTGAATGGGCTGCTTTGCAGAAGCACTATGATGAATTGCAGTCCGAAGGCGTGAGCCTGAAGAAGTGGTTTGCTCAGGATGCAAATCGCGTGGATAAGTTGAGCTTCGAAGCTGGAGACCTCCACTTCGATCTTTCTAAGAATTTGATTAAGCCAGAGACGCTTAAGCTTTTCGCCGACCTTGCAAAGGCAGTTAAGCTTGATGAGCGCACTAAGGCGATGTACACTGGCGTGCACATTAACAACACCGAAGATCGTGCAGTATTGCACACCGCTTTGCGTCGTCCAGCCGAAGATGCTGGTAAGTTCATGGTAGACGGTCAGGATACCGTTGCCGACGTGCGTGAAGTGTTGGGTCGCATTTACGATTTTGCTAACGAAGTTCGCTCCGGCGCTTGGAAGGGCGTTACTGGCAAGAACATCAAGACCGTTGTAAACATTGGTATCGGCGGCTCTGATTTGGGTCCAGTCATGGTTTACGAAGCCTTGAAGCCATATGCTGATGCTGGAATTAGCGCTCGCTATGTTTCTAATATCGATCCAAATGATATGGCAGAGAAGACCAAGGATTTGGATCCAGAAACCACGCTTTTCATCATTGTTTCCAAGACTTTCACCACTTTGGAGACTTTGACCAACGCTCGTACCGCTCGTACCTGGTTGCTTAATAAGCTTCAGGAGTGCGGTGCTATTGACGGCAGCGACGCAAAGAAGGCTGAAGCTGTTGCTAAGCACTTCGTGGCTGTTTCCACCAACCTCGAGAAGGTTGAAGAGTTCGGCATTAACCCAACCAACGCTTTCGGATTCTGGAACTGGGTTGGCGGCCGCTACTCTGTGGATTCCGCTGTTGGCACTTCTTTGGCTGTAGTTCTTGGACCAGAGCGCTTCGAAGAGTTCTTGAAGGGCTTCCACGCAATCGATACTTACTTTGCTGAAACCCCATTCGAGAAGAATGTTGTTGTGCTTCTCGGTATGCTCAACGTTTGGTACCGCAACTTCTACAAGGTTGCTTCCCACGCTGTGCTTCCATACGATCAGTACTTGCACCGCTTCCCAGCTTATTTGCAGCAGCTCACCATGGAATCCAACGGTAAGTCTGTGCGCTGGGACGGCACTCCTGTAACAAGCGAAACCGGCGAAATCTTCTGGGGTGAGCCAGGCACCAACGGCCAGCACGCTTTCTACCAGTTGATTCACCAGGGCACTCAGCTTATTCCAGCTGACTTCATTGCTTTCGTGAACACGCCAAATCCTACTAAAGATGGCGATCAGGATGTGCACGAGCTCTTCTTGGGCAACTATCTTGCACAGACTAAGGCTCTTGCTTTCGGCAAGACTGCTGACGAAGTTCGCGCTGAAGGAACTCCAGAAGAGATTGTTCCAGCTCGCGTATTTAGCGGCAACCGTCCAACCACTTCTATCTTCGGCGAAGCTTTGACTCCATTTAGCTTGGGCGAGTTGATTGCTCTCTACGAGCACATCACCTTCGTCGAAGGCACTGTTTGGGGCTTGGATTCCTACGATCAGTGGGGTGTGGAGCTTGGCAAGCAGCTTGCAAAGCAGATTACTCCTGCAATCTCTAAGGATGACGATGCTTTGGCAGCTCAGGATGCTTCTACCCAGAGCTTGATTCGCTTCTATCGCGCTCATCGCAAGTAGTAGTGAGTGTGTAGCAATCTTATTTGATTGTTGATTTAAAGCCTCTTGTTGATTAAATCTTCAAGAGGCTTTTTCTCTAATCGACTTGCATGAGCACTTAGAGCGTAGCGCGCGAATGCACTTCGATTCAAAAATAGGTTGACACAAGAGCAGTGATAATTTATAATGAGCACGGTCGGTAGGTAAGGCTACCACGGGGATACGGGTTGCTGCCGCAACACAGTGGAGACACTGCAAGTTGGTCAACAGTCGTTGTCGATTTCAAGGCTTCGACTAATGCAACACCACCGCCCTGCGAAGCTGAAGCTTGAACGACAAGATTAAGGTTGATTTCTTTTGATTTAAAAATCACCTTGTGTCTTCTTGCTTGCCGTCCGGTTCAATGATGATACGATGATACGGTTTTGCGTTGGCGCGCACAAGCTAGAGGAGGTGATTGCCGTGAAACATGACAGTAGCAGTAGTACCAGTTGTAATCAAAGTGCTAATACAGTTAATGCCGTTAGTGACGATTCAGACAGTATTAGTAGTAGTACGGACGTTCCCCCTGAATATACAAAAGATGAATATAAAAAACCGGCAGTCACCGCCAAAATGTTTGCGATTACAGGTTTTGCGATTAAAGATTTTATTTTATTTGATTTGTTGGGATAAGTCGCCAGCAGCCGCGCGCTAAATAGGCGCTTCTAAAATAAAGTCTAAAATTCTAAGCAAAATTTAAGATAAACGCAAAAAATAGTGGTGATAAGCGGCAAACGCGTGTAAAAATACGCGTTCCCAGAGGACTTATCATGACAATATTTACAACATCTGGAAAAAACGGTGCTAGTACGCAAGTAGACGAAAACACTCGTTTTTGGTCCGACATTATTGTGTGCGTTGGTATAATCGCACTTTTCGGCGTAAGTGCATTCCTTTTGCAGCGCATTAACCAGCCAATTGGACCTAAAGGAATACCTTCCACGGTTTCAACCGACCTTATTAATTTGCCTTACTACACGCTTAGATCAGTGTTTCGTATGATGCTTGCGCTTATTGCGTCGCTGATTTTTACGATTGTTTACGGATCTCTTGCAGCGCGCAGCCGCCGACTAGGCAAGGTTCTTATTCCGTTGCTAGACATTTTGCAATCCGTTCCAATTCTTGGCTTCCTTTCAGCTACAGTAACGATTTGGCTGGTGATTTTCCCAGGATCGATGATGGGCGTTGAAGCCGCTTCGATTTTTGCAATTTTTACAAGCCAGGCTTGGAATATGACTTTCTCGTTCCACCGTTCGCTTTTAAGCGAGCCAAAAGAGCTAGATGAGGCAGTGCGCAGCTTGCAACTTACGCATTGGCAGCGATTCTGGGTACTAGATATGCCAAACGCAATGATTCCGCTGCTTTGGAATTGCATGATGAGCGTTGGCGGCGGATGGTTCTTCCTTACTGCTTCCGAAATGATTTCCGTAAACAATCACACTTACGCGCTTCCTGGAGTAGGTAGTTTTGTGGCGCAATCTGCAGCAGAAAACAAGCTTGGAAACATTTGGTGGGCTATTTTATCCATGATTGTTGTTGTGCTAGCGATTGACTTCTTCCTTTGGAAGCCGCTTACCGCCTGGGCAGAACGATTCCGCATAACTCAAAGCGCATCCGACGAGGAGCGAAAGAGTGCTGTTTTGACACTTATTCGTCATTCGCATGCCGACGAAGTTATTAGCAAGCTGTTTTCTCCGATTCGCGAATGGCTTGAAATTATTACACGACCATTCGGACGCACAGGTTCACAGTGGCCGCGTAAAGCATCACAGCGTAAACTTGGCGACTTGGTTTTCAACATTGTTATGGCTGTGCTGATTTTGGGGCTTGCTGCTCAAATGCTTTACTTTGTAGCAACTCGCACAGGTTTGCAGGAGTTCGCTACAGCTGGAGCGTTAGGAGCTTTGACTTTTGCTCGCGTAGCTGTGTTGATTTTTGTAAGCTCGCTGATTTGGGTTCCAGTAGGCGTATATATTGGCATGAATCCTAAGATTTCGCGAATTATGCAACCTGTTGTGCAAATTCTGGCTAGCTTCCCAGCAAACTTTGTGTTCCCATTTGCAATGATGTGGTTTATGGCTTGGCATATTGACCTTGGATGGGGAAGTATTATTTTGATGGCGCTTGGCACGCAATGGTACATTCTGTTTAACGTTATTGCAGGCGCTAGCGCGATTCCAGACGATTTACGAGAAATGGCAAGAAGCTTTAGATTAAATCGTATGCTCAAGTGGAAAACTCTTGTTTTGCCTGCGATTTTTGGATCCTGGTGCACTGGCGGAATTACTGCCGCTGGCGGTGCTTGGAACGCTTCGATTGTGTCAGAGATTGTGGAATATGGCAAGAATCACATGGCAACTCAGGGTTTGGGCGCGTATATTACGAATGCAACAACCGTTGGTGATTCTGTAAAAACGCTTGTGGGAGTAACGGTTATGAGCTTAATAGTGGTGTTAAGTAATCGACTGTTCTGGACGCCTTTGCAAAGGTATTCGGCAAAAAGATTTGTTTTGAATTAATCGACTAATCAATCGACTAATCAATCGAATAAATCAAATAAACTACGGAAAATTAAACTTTTTAAGTTTATAAACTTTTTAACTTTACAAAACAGATTGGCAAATATTATGAACACTTTGAACAAAACCGCAGAAAAGGCTGCGCAGAATTTGGCTGCGCAATCTTCAGTTACAAGCGATATCATCGACGCAAAACACATAACTCAAAGTTTCACATCGGATAGTGGAACTACTCAGCACGTACTTCACGATATATCGTTTACGTTGCGCGAAGGCGAAATCGTTGCAATTCTAGGGCGTTCTGGCGCTGGAAAATCAACCTTCTTGCGAACAATGGCAGGCTTAATTCAGCCAACAGAGGGAACTGTAACGTATCGCGGTCGCGAGCTTACTGGTCCAAACCCAGGGGTGGCAATCGTTTTCCAAACATTCGCACTTATGCCATGGCTTACAGTTCAAGACAATGTGGAGCTTGGTTTGCGCGCTAGAGGCGTTAGTAAAGAAAAGCGCACGGAGCTTGCTCTCGCAGCAATAGATGCTATTGGTTTGGACGGCTTTGAAACAGCGTACCCAAAGGAGCTTTCTGGCGGCATGCGTCAGCGCGTAGGTATTGCGCGCGCGCTTGTTTTGCGCCCAGATGCTCTGTTTATGGACGAGCCATTTTCTGCGCTTGACGTCCTTACAGCAGAAAATCTTCGTCAGGAAGTTCTTAAGCTTTGGTCTAGTGAAGAGCGTGATATCAAGTCTGTTGTAATCGTTACGCACAATATTGAAGAAGCTGTGCAAATGGCAGATCGCGTGGTGGTTTTGGGATCTCATCCTGGGCATTTGATTGCAGACGTGCAAGTTGATTTGCCTCGCCCGAGAGACAAACATAGTGCTGAATTTGAGGCGATGGTTGATAATCTTTATGCGATTTTGACTGGTTCTATGCCAGAGGGTGAATCTGAGCCAGATAATACTGATACAACGGTTGCTGGCGACTTGTCTGCTGCAGATGGCGATTCTCAACCTGTGGAACAGACGGATGCGGAAGAAACAGAAGCTGCTGCAATCGCCGACATGCTTATTCAAAAGCATCACGACGCGGAGGCAGAAGCTAAGCAAAACGAGGAGCAGGCGGATGCGGGGGAGCCGAAGCCTGAGCCTGTTGCTGTGCACTTGCTGCCGAACGCAACGCCAGGAGGAATGGCAGGTTTGCTAGACGTTATTTCGGAAGAGCCAGATGGCATTGATTTGGCTGATTTGGCTGCGGATCTGTCGTTCGAAATCGATGATTTGTTCCCACTTGTAGATGCTGGAACAATGCTTAATTTGCTTACAGCAGAAAATGGTCATATTACTATTACTCCAGCAGGTCAAGAATGGCATAATGCCGACATTTTGCACAGTAAGCAGGTGTTTGCGCGTCTTGCAATTGAGCATGCTCCTCTTGTTCATGCAATTGATCAGGCTTTGAGCCGAAACCGCAATGGCAAGCTTCGTGGCGAGTTGATTTTGGATTTGCTTCGCAGCAAGCATACGGACGCCTTGGCTCGTCAGCAATTTGATATTGCGATTAGCTGGGGTCGTTATGGTGAGCTTTTTGACTACGATGCCGATGATGACGAATTAACTCGTACTGTTGAGACGGCGCCGCTTAATGGCGTTGTGCGCTGAAATAGTGCGAAATAATGCTCAATAATGTCCATTATTGAGCATAAATTTGTGTTCTGTATGCTTTCGATAAGGCGATGCCGCATAGTCGACTTATCAATAGTCTAGCCTGCTTTTTTAAAGTTTTGGCAGATGGAAGCCCTGAAAAGTAAACTTTTTGGGAAGGATTATTCAAAGTAAAGTTGAAAAAGTTAAAATTAGACTAACTTACTTTGATGTAGCTTACGTCGATATGCGGCGGCGAGGAGGAATTATCATGGTGAATGCTGTAGAAGCATTTGATGCTAAGCATCTTAAGTCTGCTGAGGAAATCCCAGCTTTCCGTCCTGGAGATACTGTTGACGTTAACGTTAAGATTCAGGAAGGCAACAACACTCGTATTCAGACCTTTACTGGCGTTGTTATCGCTCGTAAGGGTGCTGGCGTTCGCGAGACTTTCGTTGTACGTAAGGTGAGCTTCGGCACTGGTGTTGAGCGTCGCTTCCCACTTCATTCCCCAGCTATCGATTCGATTAAGCTGGTTCGTAGTGGTCGCGTTCGTCGCGCTAAGCTTTACTACTTGCGCGCTTTGCGTGGTAAGGCTGCTCGTATTGCCGAGCGTCGTGACAACAGCGCTGCTAAGTAAATTTATTTAAGGTTAAGGATTTAACATTAAGGATTAATATGTCTGCCGAAGACTTGCAAAATAGCGATGGTCACATTGTTAATGTGGCAGGTCACGGCTTAAATCCTTCTCCAGTTCCACCGGAGCCAGAAGAAAGACCAAGTCTAACTTCTGGCTTCAGTGCTAAACGTGCTAGGCATGGAAAAATAAAAGGGAATCATATTTCTGGATATCAAGATAGTGATTATGATTCCTCTAAATCTCAGTCCAAGGTTCGTACTCGCAAGCTTTTTAAAACATCTTGGAAAGAGCTTGTTGCATGGTATCTTGTGCCTATTCTTGTTGTTATTTTTCTTCGTGTTTTTATTCTCGGCGTATATTTTATTCCATCTGGCTCCATGCTAGACACAATTCATATTGGCGATTATGTTGTTACGTCTAAGCTCACTCCTCGCCTGTTTTCACTAAATCGTGGAGATATTGTTGTTTTTGAAGATCCTGCTAATTGGCTTCAAGGTGAAAATAGTCGCGGCGGAATTGTGTCTGGTAAAGATCTTATAAAGCGTCTAATTGGATTGCCTGGGGATACTGTTGAATGTAAGGGCGATGGTGACCCAATTCTTGTTAACGGTGTTCCTGTGCTTGAATCTGCTTATATTAAACCAGGTGTAAGTCCTAGTTCCTTCCCGTTTAAGGTGAAGGTTAAACCTGGTCATGTATTTGTTCTAGGAGATAATCGCGCTAACTCTGCGGATTCTAGGTATCATAAGAATGATGGTGACGATGGTTTGGTACCTATTTCTAAGGTTGAAGGCGTGGCATTTATGCGTTTTTGGCCTTTGAATCGTATGGGTATTTTTGAAAATCATAGCGATGCGTTTGATGATGTAAGAAATAAGTCAGATGCTAAATAGTTCTTTTAAACGTGCGTAGATATTAGATTTGGGGAGATTTTGGCTGCTGTTCCGTCTTTTAACTTTGAGCAAGACATTTTAAAAAGTGGCTTCGATTGGGTTATTGGATTAGATGAGGTTGGACGTGGTAGTTTAGCTGGTCCTGTTATGGTTGGTGCTGCTCTTTTTGGTGCCGATAAAATTAATTCTGGTTATTTTCCTGATGGATTAGCTGATTCCAAGCTTATTAACGCTCACAAGCGTGAAGGATTATTGGAGCCTCTTGAAAATTGGTGCGATGCTTTTGCTGTTGGTTCTTGTACAAATCGCGAGATTGACGAGTGGGGAATAAGTTATGCTCTTGGTGTTGCCGCGATTCGTGCAATTTCAGATGTGCAAAACAGTATGAGATATAAGCTTGAAAATGCTCATATTGCAGCGATTTTAGATGGACCATTTAATTATATTGGTAAGGTTTCTGGAACTTTTGATGCACCTAGTATGGATTTTCCTGTTAAAGTTCACACTTTAGTTAAGGCTGATCAGAAGTGTGCTAGTGTTTCTGCAGCTTCTGTGATCGCAAAGGTGACTCGAGATTCTCTTATGACAAGCTTGTCTGACGATCCTAAATATAAAATTTACGATTTGGCACATAACAAAGGTTATGGTTCTAAATCGCATAGAGCTGCGATTTTAGAGTATGGTCCTAGTGATTTGCATCGTATTAGTTGGCATTTAAGCTAAAGTTCTTCGGCGTGTTGATGCCTGATGCTCAGCGTAATCTTGAATGCTAAAGGGGTAGTGAGCTAGTGCGTGGGTATGTGTTTGTAGAGAGTGTTTAGATAGCGTTTTTAAGAGATTTAAAGCTGATTTTAACAGTGCGAGCTACTCGAATTTGTAGATTCAATCTGCAGGGTATCGTGTGTGTACTTTGTAGTGCGTGAAAGTATTTTTGGAATTTAAAAGAGTTTTCTATGGAAAAGAAAAGGATAGTTAAATGATTGGTCGTTTCTTCGCTTTTGTTCCAGGTGTTAAGCACTTGGTTGTTTTAAGAGCGGCATGTCTTGCTATATCTTCTCTTGCGAATATTGGTTTTGTGTATGTTTGTGTTGGAATTCTTTCGCCAGTGCTTATTCCTGCAAAATATACTGGCAAATCCTTGTTAAGCTCTGTTGAATTGACGTCTTATCTTATTTCTCTTGTTGGAATACTCATCGTAAAATATATTGCGTTCCATCAGTCATGCACTATTTCTACCGAAATTGGAACTCGCGTATCTATGAAGCTTAGACCAAAAATGTTGCGTTCTATGCTTTCTTTGAGTTCTTCTAAAAAGTGGTCTAAGGGATATTCTTCTATTTGTGTGAACGATGATGTTGAGTGGGTTCAACGTTGGTATGGTTTACTTTTGCCGCAGATCATTGCTGCTTTTCCTATGCCTTTTGCGGTTAGTGTTGCAATGTTTTCAATAAACTCTTATGTTGCCACTATTTGCGTTTTTGCGTCAATTTTTTCTACTTTGGCACTTGTATCTGCTCTTGCAGATGTTCGCGTTTTGTGGCGCTGTTTATGCGTATTTTTAACGTATTTAATGACTGGCGTGGCAATTATTTCTACAGTTTGGCTTCTTTCTGTTAAATCTGTTGGTCTTCCTGCTGCAATGCTAACTTTGCCACTTCTTATGCTAAGCGTAGATCCAATACGTAGAGTTGCTAACTGTATGCATATTAAAAATCGGGCTGTTTTAGGTTTGAATAACATTAGTAACTTGTTTAAAAGTGTTGCTTCTAGTAAAGTTCATTCTTCTAATTTAGACTCTGTAGAATCTTCTGCTTCTGCAGATTCCATAGATTTCTCAGATAATAAAAAGTCACTGAGCATCCCAGATGGAGCTAATAATGTTTCTCTTCATGTGCGATGCAATTTCACTGAAAATAATAAACATTTGCGTGCATCCTTTAATATTTCAAGTGGAAAATTGAATGTAATGCCAAAGGAATACTACGAATTATTTACTAATAATGTTTTGAATGGCGTAGTTTTTAGCGATAAATCAGATGTTGCGTTATCTTACAGTGATAGATATGGTTTTTCTGAAGTAGATGTTGAATCGCCTTTTGTAGTATCTGATTTTGGTGATATTTCTGGAAACTCAACTTATGTTTCACTAAATAATGAAAATCCTGGTGCTATTGCAGATCTTGTTACTATTGTTCGTTCAAATAGTCATCTGTTTTCAGCCACTTTGCGAGAGAATCTGCTCATGGCATCGTCTAATGCTACTACTACATCTATGTGGCAAGCATTGCGTACTGCTCATGTAGATGGTGTTGTTTATGCGGATTATAACGGATTAGATTTGCGTGTAGACAATATTCAGGTTGAAAATAAGCAAGATATTTTCCGACGAATTATTATGGCTCGTGCGCTTATTCGTAGAACTCCAGTGTATATTTTCGACTATTCTTCAAGCGATATTAGTTCTGATGAAGCTAAGAATTTATGTGATATTTTGCGTCATGTTGCTAAAAAAACTACGATTCTTGTATTTTTGCCAGACGATAACTACGCTTCTAAAGCGGACAATTTGATTAACGTTAGTGTATATCATAATTCGCATTACACCAGTTCTAGTTCTATTAGCTCTTATGCCGAAAATTTCGCAGATGGTAGCGTTGATAAAGCTAATAAAGTAGACGAATATGCTAAAAGTTTTGATGAAAACTCTAATAAGAATTTTAATAATGCCAAACACGAAGGCTTATTGAAAGATTTATCTCATGAAAGTAAATCAACTATATCTTCGTTGAAAAAGGCGTTTTTTGCGATTCTTTCAGCATTCTCTACAGCAATCAATATAGTTTGCGCAGTATTGATACCTGTTTGCACTTTTGCAGCAATGTTCGCTATCGCTAATCGACCGCTTTTTGGACTTGCTATGCAAGAATACGTGCTTATCGTAAGCGTATGCGCATGTTTAAGATGCATAACATTAGTAACATCTTTTGCTGGCGTGGATCTTCATCATGCGCATTTGCACAAGGCAGGTTTAAGCATGAGTGTTGGAATGGTTTTGTCGATTATTCCAGCAATCGTTTTGTTATGTTACTTTGATATTCAAATTGCTATTTTTGCTGTTGTGATTTGTGCTCTAATAGTGTTTATAATTCCAGGATTATTTAGACTTAGACTCCGCAGTTTTATTAAAAAAGTTCATTCAGAGCAAAAGATGGTAGAGCTTGAAGTTGATGATGTAGAACTTGGTATTGATGAGGTTCTAGCTTTCCGACAGGGCGAGCATTGTGTTAAGCGTGTTGTTGATTCAATGCGTAAGCTTTCACAACAGCGAGTGCGATTATCTCGTAAAGTGGGAAGAATGCAGGCAATTCTTATGTCTGTTGCTCTTATAGGTATTGCGAACGCAATAATGCTTGTTTCTAACACTATTCACCCAATTGTCACTAAGAATCCACAATGGAATGTTGTTTACGCAGTTATGGCAATTATTGTGCTTATTAGCCTTATTCAACAAGTTCTAGACGTTGTTATTAGGCGTATTCCTTGGGTTGTAGATATAAATCATGCAGTACGATCATAATACGCATTATTCAAGTAACCCTATATCTAAAAGAATAGCCTCTTTTATATGGCTTATTTCTTTGGCTATTATTATAGGCATTGTTATTGGGCTTGTTTTGCCAAAAATCAATCATGATGTTGGCGAAATTACTGGTGAATACGCTGCTGATGGAGATGCTGCTGCTCTTCTTAATAAGCTAAAAGTCTCTAAATCACATCCGTCTGGATACAACAGGAGTGTCTTTGGATACAGGACTACAGATGTTGATAAAAATGGCTGTGATGTTAGAGAAGATGTTCTTGCTCGCGATTTAAAACAGGTTCGTTTTAAGTATTCTGGTTCTTGCAAAGTAGCATCAGGGCTTTTGCACGATCCTTATACCGGTTTAAATATTAATTTTGTTCGAGGAAGAAAAACTAGTGCTCTTGTTCAAATCGACCATGTTGTAGCACTAGAAAACGCTTGGCAATCAGGCGCTTGGAAATGGAGTCATGCCAAGAGGCTTAAGTTTGGTAACGATATGCTTAATCTTCTTGCTGTTCAAGGAGCAGCGAACCAAGAAAAAGGATCTGCTTCTGCGGCTTATTGGCTGCCATCTAATAAATTCTTTAGATGCGATTATGTTGCTAGGCAGATTGCTGTTAAGTATAAGTACGATCTTAGCGTTACTAATGCGGAAAAACGTAGCATGGCTTCAATTTTGCATGGTTGTTCTGCGCAGAAATTGCCTAACAGTTGAGTTCGACGCTAAGCTGCTTGTTTATGTTCATATATTTTGATGCATAGGCAAATATATAAAAAGGGTTCTAACCACTCATACTGGCTAGAACCCCTACTCGCGGAGAATACGAGATTCGAACTCGTGAGGCTGTTACACCAACACGCTTTCCAAGCGTGCGCCATAGACCACTAGGCGAATTCTCCACATCAATCATTGTGCTAAACAGCATAACGAAAGACAACTTAAATAAGATAACATAAACTGAGGATAATGCAAAGTCGCGCGTGGCGTATTGGTTTGAGTATGCAATCCTTGCAATTGCGTGTTGTTGATTATGTGCGTGTTGTTGATTATGTGATAGTGTAGATTTTTCATATGTAGTAAGCGATTTGCGAGGTTTGCGACTTACAACTTGCTACATATGCGCAAAACTACAGGATTATTAGCGAGTACGGGATGTAAGTTTAGAAGGTGTTTAGCATGGATGTTGGTTTTGTAAAGAATATCCAAAAAATAAAGCCTAAAAAGCCAAATCCTGCGGTGGATCATAGTCCTCGCACAATGATGATTGGCATAATCTTGACGATTCTTGGTGGCGCGCTTTGGGGCACGAATGCTACTGTTTCTAAGATTCTAATGTCGCAATACCTTGTGAGTCCGTTGCAAATCGCGTGCGTTCGTCAGCTTGCTGCAGGCGTGCTTTTTGTAATCGTTGCGTCAATTGTTAATCGTAAGCAACTCGTTGGTGCATTAAGCACAAAAAAATCATGGCCAATGCTAGTTGTAACAGGTATTGTGTGTGTGCTTTTAACGCAAGTGGCGTATCTTTTTACAATTGACTGGACTAATTCTGGCACGGCTACTGTTTTGCAAAGCCTGAATCTGCTTTTTGTGCTTGTTTATGTGTGTTTGCGGTCAAAAAGAACTCCGACTTTGCGCGAAAACATTGGTGTTTTGCTTGCATTTGCAGGAACTGCGCTTATGGCAACGGGAGGCAATTTTAGCTCGCTTTCGCTGCCGCTGATGGGACTTTTGTGGGGATTGGCAGATGCTGCAAGTACGGCGGCTCTTGCGATTATGCCAGTTAAATTGATTGCAAAATGGGGAAATCTTACTGTAAACGGAATTACGTTTATTATTGCAGGTCTTATTATGATGCCATTTGTGAAGCCATGGCAAACAATGCCTCCTTTGGATTTGCGCGCGTACTTGCTGTTTACTTTTACGATTGTTGGCGGAACTTTTGGCGCATATTGGATGTTTTTGGCTGGCGTTATGCGAGTTGGATCTGTGCGCGGAACGCTTTTGGGGGCGAGCGAGCCTGTTATGGCTGCAATCACGGCTGTTGTGTTTACGGGAGCTGTGTTCTCGTGGGCTGATTTTGCAGGATTTGCGCTTATTTTTATTATGATGATTTTATTGAGGTGATTATTACGAGTATGCAAGTCACAGGTAAAGAAGATAAAAGTAAAGAAGATAAAAATATGCAAGACGCACAAAATCAAGACGCACAAAACCCAGTCAATCGTGTAGAGCAGATGTATGAGTACGGCTACCGAAAGTCAAATTACGGTCCGGACGAGCTTGTAACAGACGCGCACGGAAATCCAATCAGCGTTATGGATGCCATGCTAAGCGCGCAAGATGCAAGCACTGCGCAAACTCAAACTCCGCACTTGTGCTTCTATTCGCCTAGAATCCCAGGAAACACAGGCTCTGCGATTCGCCTTTGCGCGGTAACGGGCACCATTTTGCATCTTGTAGAGCCGCTTGGATTTAATCTTCAAGACACAAAGCTTCGTCGCGCGGGTCTTGATTATCACGATATGGCACACGTTGTTATGCACCCGAATTTTGAAAACCTTGTGGAATCAATGCCAAATTCTCGCATAATCGCGTTTACTGCAAATGCCACAAAACTTTACACAGATATTGAGTATAAGCCGAACGATATTTTGCTTTTTGGACCAGAGCCAGGAGATATTCCAGACCCAATGGATATTATGGCTGGCCCTCATGTTGCGGAACAGGTTCGCTTGCCAATGCGTCCTTCGCTTAGAAGCTTAAATCTTACAAATTGCGCATCAATCGCCATTTATGAAGCGTGGCGTCAGCTTGGATTTGAGGGCGGAAAATAGTCTACAGAAAATAGCTTATAGAAAATAGCAAAATAGCCTATAGTCAAAAATAGTCTTAAAACTACTCATGCATTACAATGGTGACTATGCCTGTGTTAAAACGTAAACCGAAGCGGAAGATTAGTGCTGCGCGCCGTCGCATGTACATTCGCCGCCGAATCGTAGTTTGCGTGGGGCTGCTGGCTGTTTTAGTGTTTTGTATCTTTTGCATAATTAGCATTTTTAAAGGCGTATCTGCAATTGGAAGTGCTATAAGCAAACATTCAGACGTTACTCTATCTAAACAACTTGTGCCAGATCCAAGGCCTGTTGGAATCATAAAAAAATGTAGTGCAAAAGACGTTCGTATTGAATTAACCTCAGCATCGCAATCTGTACCGATGGGAGGAAGCGTAGAATTTACTGCTCGCATAGTTCATGAAGGAGACGATTCTTGCAGAATAGATGCGTCGGATGGCAGAATGGTGTTGACAATTGGAGACAGCGTAAGTGCTGATAAATCAGATAAATCAGATAAATCAGATAAATCTAGAGAAAAGCAAGAAAAGCAGCAGAAAATAGAGCCGCAGTGGAGATCAGATGTGTGCGGAATTCCACTCAAGCCTTTGTTAATGGCAAAAGGTGATTCGTACGAGAAAAAAATCGTATGGAGCACGGATGCTACAGTCGGAACGCCTACCGGCAAAGATTGCTTAGATGACGCCGACTTGCCTAAAGTTTCGCGCGGAACTTACATTGCACAAATTGCGCATAAGGATGTGTCAGGATTACAAAGCAATCCCGTGGTTATTTCTGTTCGCTAGCACATGCACAAATGGCGCCAAAAGTCGATGTGAAGGGGTAAAATCGTTTCTTTGTACAAGGTGTGTCATATAGCGGGCATACTCAAGGAACCGAAGAAGGCGCCCGCAAACCCAAAATCGTTGATTTTAAGCGCGTTTGCTGCGATTTTCTAAAGCTCCCAAGGATTAAGAAAACTAGCTAGCGATAAAGGAACGTCCATTGGCTGCTGAACAAGCTACGACGAACACCACCAAAGTCATCGCGCGTGCCGACGAGCACAGCATTAAATTGCATAAAGCGTCGGATCGTGTGAATTTCGGCTCCATTTGTGAGCCAATCGATGTGCCATACCTCCTCGGTGTGCAAACCGACAGCTTTGACTGGCTGATCGGCTCCGAGCGTTGGAAGAAGCGCGTCGAAGAAGATGAGGCAAATGGCACTCACACTGTGCCTCATGTCTCTGGTCTAGAAGAAGTGTTCCAAGAGATTTCTCCAATCGAGAATTTTGCTGAGACAATGAGCCTCACATTCTCGGATCCATATTTTGAAGAGCCACGTCACACTGTGCTTGAGTGCAAAGAGAAGGATTACACATATTCCGCTCCTTTGTACGTAAACGCAGAGTTTGAAAACGGCGAAACTGGCGAGATTAAGAGCCAGACTGTGTTTATGGGTGATTTCCCGCTGCAAACACCACACGGAACATTCATTATTGGCGGCACTGAGCGAGTAATCGTGTCCCAGCTTGTGCGTTCCCCAGGCGTGTATTTTGACCGCACGCAAGATCGCACTTCCGACAAAGACGTTTTTGGCGCAAAAATCATTCCAAGTCGCGGAGCGTGGCTTGAGTTTGAGATTGATAAGCGCGATGTTCTTGGCGTGCGCGTAGATCGCAAGCGTAAGCAGTCTGCAATCGTGTTCTTGATGGCAATTGGCATGACTAAGCCAGAAATTGCCGAGGCATTCCAAGGGTATCCTCTTGTTCTCGACGCTCTAGAAAAAGAGCCAATCGACACTCAAAATGATGCTCTTACAGACTTGTATCGCAAGATTCGCCCAGCAGATACCGCAACTCCAGACGCGGGTCGCAATTTGCTCGAATCCTTCTACTTCAACACAAAGCGCTACGATTTGGCGCGCGTTGGTCGCTACAAGATCAATCGCAAGCTTGGTTTGGAAGCGGATTACAACGATCGCAGCTTGAATCGCGAAGACATTATTGCCACAATCAAGTATTTGGTTACTTTGCACTCGGGCGAAAAGACCTTCCCAGGCAAGCGCGATGGCGAAGATGTGCAATTGCGTGTAGACGTGGACGATATTGATCACTTTGGAAACCGTCGAATCCGTCAGGTTGGCGAGCTTGTACAGAATCAGATTCGTACTGGCTTAAGCCGTATGGAGCGCGTTGTGCGCGAGCGCATGACCACGCAAGATGCTGAGGCGATTACACCACAGTCGTTGATTAACATTCGACCAGTTAACGCTACGATTAAGGAGTTCTTCGGAACTTCTCAGCTCAGCCAGTTTATGGATCAGAACAATCCTTTGGCAGGCGTTACAAACAAGCGTCGTCTTTCTGCTCTTGGTCCTGGTGGTCTTTCTAGAGACCGCGCATCTATGGAAGTTCGAGACGTGCACCCATCCCACTTTGGTCGTATGTGCCCAATCGAATCCCCAGAAGGTCCAAACATCGGTCTTATCGGTTCTCTTGCTACCTTTGGTCGCATCAACCCATTCGGCTTTATTGAAACACCTTATCGTAAGGTTGTTAACGGTCATGTGACTAACGAAGTCGAATATATGACTGCAGACCGCGAAGCCGAGCATGTTATTGCTCAGGCAAATCAGGAACTCGATGAAAATGGCAACTTTGTTGGCACTCAGGCACTTGCTCGTGTTGACGAAGAAGAAGCAGTCGATGTGCCTGTAAGCACTGTTGACTACATGGATGTTTCCCCACGACAGATGGTTTCCCTTGGCGCAAGCTTGATTCCATTCTTGGAGCACGATGAAGGTCACCGTGCTTTGATGGGTACCAACATGCAGCGTCAGGCTGTGCCGCTTATTAAGTCGGAGCGTCCACTTGTTGGTACGGGTTCCGAATGGCGTGCTGCAGTTGATTCTGGAGACGTGATTCTTTCCGAAAAGCCAGGCGTTGTAACCTACGTTTCTGCAGATATTATTCGCGTTATGAACGACGATGGAACTCAGTCAAGCTACAAGCTTTCTAAGTTCCAGCGTTCTAACCAGACTACTTGCTACAACCAGGTGCCACTTATTAAAGATGGCGAGCGTGTTGAAGCTGGTACAGTTTTGGCAGACGGTCCTGCAACAGACAAGGGTGAGCTTGCACTCGGAAAGAATTTGCTCGTTGCGTTTATGCCTTGGAATGGTTACAACTACGAGGATGCTATTATTATTTCCCAGCGTCTTGTGCAAGACGATACGCTTTCTTCGATTCACATTGAAGAGTACGAAATCGATGCTCGTGAAACCAAGCTTGGTGCCGAAGAGATTACTCGCGACCTTCCAAACGTTGGCGAAGACGCTATTGCAAACCTCGACGAGCGCGGTATTATTCGCATTGGTGCCGAGGTGGAAGCTGGCGACATTTTGGTTGGTAAGGTAACGCCTAAGGGCGAGACTGAGCTTACTCCAGAAGAGCGCTTGCTTCGTGCAATCTTCGGCGAAAAGAGCCGTGAAGTTCGAGACACTTCTTTGCGCGTGCCACACGGCGAAACTGGTACTGTGATTGCTGTTAAGGAAATCACTCGTGAAGACGCTGAAGACGATGGCGATGAGCTTCCAAATGGCGTAAACCAGATGATTCGCGTGTACATTGCTCAGCATCGTAAGATTACGCAGGGCGATAAGCTTTCTGGTCGCCACGGCAACAAGGGTGTTATTTCCCGCATTTTGCCAGAAGAGGATATGCCATTCTTGGCTGATGGTACTCCAGTAGACATTATGCTTAACCCGTTGGGTGTGCCTTCTCGAATGAACTTGGGTCAGGTGCTCGAGCTTCACTTGGGTTGGATTGCTCACGCTGGTTGGGATATTAATTTGGATCCAGACCTTGAGGCTGCTTGGAAGAAGTATGTGCCAGAAGGCGCTGAGCACGGCGATCCATGCACTCCTGTTGCAACTCCAGTGTTCGACGGCGTGCGCCCAGAAACCTTGAAGGGTCTTTTGAGCACTACGCTTGCAGACCGCGATGGCAATAAGCTTGTTGGTTCCGACGGTAAGGCAACATTGTTTGACGGCCGCACTGGTGAGCCATTCCCTAAGCCAATTTCTGTTGGCTACATGTACATCTTGAAGCTGCATCACTTGGTTGATGATAAGATTCACGCTCGTTCCACTGGTCCTTACTCTATGATTACCCAGCAGCCGTTGGGTGGTAAGGCGCAGTTCGGCGGCCAGCGCTTCGGCGAAATGGAAGTGTGGGCGCTTGAGGCTTATGGCGCTGCTTACACATTGCACGAAATGATGACCACAAAGTCTGATGACGTTGACGGCCGCGTGCGCGTGTATGGCGCTATTGTCAAGGGCGATAACCTTCCACCAGCTGGTATTCCTGAGTCCTTCAAGGTGTTGCTCAAGGAAATGCAGTCTCTCTCCTTGAATGTTGAGGTGCTTAACTCCGAAGGAGTGGCAATTGACATGAAGGATGAGGATGATGATCCGGTGTCGTCTTCTGAAGATTTGGGCTTCAACATTGGTGCACGACCAGATTCGTCCGCCAAGGAAGATCAAGTTATTCAAGAACCTGAATACCAGTGATGCCAGTGATTAGAAATAACTTAATCACTAATCACTAATCACTTTAAGAAACTTAGAAAAACAATTTCATGAGACAGGACGATAATAGTGCTGGACGTCAACGCATTTGACAAACTGAGGATTGGACTGGCAACCGCCGACGACATCCGTAGCTGGAGCCACGGCGAGGTTAAGAAGCCAGAAACCATTAATTACCGTACCCTTAAACCAGAGAAGGATGGTCTGTTCGGTGAGCAGATTTTCGGTCCTACTCGCGACTGGGAGTGCGCGTGCGGCAAGTATAAGCGCGTGCGCTTTAAGGGAATCGTGTGCGAGCGATGCGGCGTGGAAGTTACACGCAGCCGCGTTCGCCGTGAACGCATGGGTCATATTGAGCTTGCGGCTCCTGTAACACACATTTGGTTCTTCAAGGGTGTGCCAAGCCGCTTGGGTTACCTGCTTGATATTGCTCCAAAAGACTTGGAAAAGGTTATTTACTTTGCAGCCTACATGGTTACTAAGGTAGATGAAGAGCAGCGTCACCAAGATCTTCCAGACTTACAAGACGAGTTCGATACGGAAATCGGCAATCTTCGTAAGCGCCGCGACAATGAGATTGAAGCTCGCGCAAAGAAGGTAGAAGAAGACCTGCACGAGCTGGAAGAATCAGGCGAAGCAAAAGGCAACGCAAAGTCTAAATTGCGCGCTGGAGCAGAGCGAGAAATGGCTGCTATTCGTACTCGCTACGATGAGCAGATTCAGCGTTTGAACGCAGTTTTCGATCGCTTCAAGGGCTTACGCGCAGGAGACATGGAAGGCGATGTTGACCTTTGGCGAGAAATGGAAGACCGCTACGGTGACTATTTTGAAGGCTGCATGGGTGCTGAAGCAATCAAGAAGCGCTTGCAGGACTTCGACCTTAAGTCTGCTGCCGTAGAACTTCGCGAAGAAATCGACAATGGTACTGGTCAGCGCAAAGCGCGCGCTTTGAAGCGACTTAAAGTTGTAAACGCGTTCTTGACTACTGGAAACAAGCCAGAAGCAATGGTTTTGGACGTTATTCCAGTAATCCCACCAGATTTGCGACCAATGGTTCAGCTTGATGGTGGACGCTTTGCAACATCCGATTTGAACGACTTGTACCGTCGAGTAATCAACCGTAACAATCGTTTGAAGAGGTTGATTGAACTTGGTGCTCCTGAAATCATGCTTAACAACGAAAAGCGCATGCTTCAGGAAGCAGTTGATTCACTCTTCGACAACGGTCGTCGTGGTCGCCCAGTAACTGGTGCATCGAACCGTCCACTAAAGTCGCTTTCCGATATGCTTAAAGGTAAGCAGGGTCGATTCCGCCAGAACTTGCTCGGTAAGCGAGTTGATTATTCTGGCCGTTCCGTAATCGTTGTTGGCCCAAGCCTCCGCATGCATCAATGCGGTTTGCCTAAGCCAATGGCGTTGGAGCTGTTTAAGCCATTCGTTATTAAGCGTTTGGTGGATCAGGGCTTTGCTCAGAATATGAAGAGCGCAAAGCGCCTTGTAGATCGCGGAGATTCCGAGGTTTGGGGTGTGCTTGAGGAAGTTATTTCTGAACATCCTGTGCTTCTTAACCGTGCTCCTACACTTCACCGTTTGGGTATTCAGGCATTTGAGCCAATTTTGGTTGAAGGTAAAGCAATTCACCTTCCACCACTTGCTTGCGCCGCATTCAACGCTGACTTCGATGGTGACCAGATGGCAGTGCATTTGCCACTTTCCGCCGAAGCTCAGGCAGAAGCTCGCAGCTTGATGATGGCATCCGACAATATCTTGAAGCCAGCAGATGGTCACACTGTTACCATGCCATCTCAGGATATGATTTTGGGCTTGTACTACTTGTCTACAGTAATAGACGGTGCAAAGGGTCAAGGCAGAATCTTCTCTTCGCTTGCAGAGGCTCAAATGGCACTCGACAAGCATGAGATTGACATGCAGGCAAAGGTATTAATCCGCGTGCCAGAGGACTTTGTGCTACCAAAGGATTGGGAGCCAGGAGAACTTAAGGTCGTAGATCCAGAGCCAGGCAGCCCAGATGTTGTTCATGAAGAGCGCTTTAAGGATGGAACTGTATTGTTCGCCACATCCTACGGTCGCGTGTTGTTTAACGGCACTCTTCCAGAGGACTATCCGTTTGTGAACCAGCAGGTTCCAAAGGGTGTTCTCTCCAAGATTGTTGACGATATTGCTACACGTTATTCCACTGCTCAGGTAGCCGCATCCCTTGATGCTTTGAAGGATCTTGGCTTTACTCGAGCACCTTGGTCTGGCGTTACAATGGCATTCTCTGATATTGTGCTTCCTTCAAATCGTGAGTCTATTGCACAAGACTATGAGAATCAGGCTGCAAAGATTAACTCCCAGTACGATATGGGTCTTCTTACAGATGAAGAGCGTCGTCAAGAGTTGATTAACTTGTGGACTGAATGCACCGATAAGGTTGCAGATGCTATGCGCGAGAACTTCCATGATGATAACAACGTGAACATCATGGTTCAGTCTGGTGCACGCGGTAACTGGATGCAGATTCGTCAGATTGCTGGTATGCGAGGCTTAGTGGCAAACCCTAAGGGTGAGATTATTCCTCGTCCTGTTAAGTCAAACTACCGTGATGGTCTTTCTGTGTTGGAGTACTTCATCTCCCAGCACGGTGCGCGTAAGGGCTTGGCTGATACCGCACTTCGTACTGCAGAATCTGGTTACTTGACTCGTCGTCTTGTGGACGTTTCTCAGGAAGTTATTGTTCGTGAGGAAGATTGCGGCACAAAGCGTGGTCTTATGATGAAGATTGCGGACCGCGACGAAAATGGCAATTTGACGCTTGTTAAGGCTGCTGATGGTGGTCCATACTCGCGCTTGCTTGCTGCAGATGTTCTCGATCCAGAAGATGGTACAACCGTTTTGGCAAAGTGTGGTGACGCGCTTTCGATGGATGTTTTGCGTGACTTGGTTGCGCATGGTGTCGAAGAAGTTAAGGCTCGTTCTGTGCTTACTTGCGAGTCTAAGCGTGGCGTTTGCGCAAAGTGCTACGGTTGGTCTTTGGCTACAAGCTCTCTTGTTGATGTTGGCGAGGCTGTTGGTATTGTTGCAGCACAGTCCATTGGTGAGCCTGGTACGCAGCTTACGCTTCGTTCCTTCCACTCTGGTGGTGTTGCTTCGGCAAGCGATATTACGCAGGGTCTTCCTCGTGTTACCGAGCTTTTCGAAGCTCGTACACCTAAGGGCGAAGCTCCAATTGCTGAGTTCCCAGGTGTTGTGAAGGTTGAGGATACTGACCATGGTCGTCAGGTGACTTTGACTCCAGACGATACTACGGTTGAGCCAATCGTTTACCCAGTAACTCGTCGTGCTCCAATGCTTGTTAAGGATGGAGACCACGTTGAGGTTGGTACGCAGCTGATTGAAGGTTCTGTGGATCCTAAGAAGATTCTGCGAATTCTTGGTCCTCGTGCTGCTCAGGTGAACATTGTGGAAGAAGTGCACAACGTGTACCGTTCTCAGGGCGTTGATATTCACGATAAGCATATTGAGGTTATTGTTCACCAGATGCTTCGCCGCATTACGGTGATTGATTCTGGAGACACGAACCTTCTTCCAGGCGAACTTGTGGATCAGGCTAAGTTCCGTGAAGCAAATCTTGAGGCTGTTAAGAATGGTGGTAAGCCTGCTGCTGGTCGTCCAGAGCTTATGGGTATTACAAAGGCTTCTTTGGCTACAGATTCTTGGCTTTCTGCCGCATCCTTCCAGGAGACTACTCGCGTGCTTACTGAAGCTGCTTTGAGCCAGAAGGAAGATGATCTTAAGGGCTTGAAGGAGAACGTTATTATTGGTAAGCTCATCCCAGCTGGTACTGGTTTGGCGCGTTATCGTAATGCGGATGTCTTTGCAGATCCTGAGGTGCGTGATGCTGTTTATCCAAACCTTGGTTTGGGTGGAGCAGATAGCACTCCGTCAAACTTTGGCGAGAGCAACATGGGAGATGTTGATTTCTCGAACATTGATTTTGGCGACATGCAGCTTGGGGATGAGTTTAATCCAGATGACTTCCTTGATGATCAGGGTGGTCAGGGTGATTATGACGATGACCTTAACTAATCAGGCTAGGTATAACTGGCGATTTTAGGCTATCTATATTATTTATGGGTGATTTGCTTAAATCTCTAGGTTTGATTTTGCTAGTCTGAATTGAATTAGCCGTTGCAAGTTGTTTTACACATCTTGCAGCGGCTTTTGTTTTTTGC
The DNA here is from genome assembly GCF_049262735.1 of Gardnerella sp. DNF00476. Lineage (NCBI taxonomy): Bacteria > Bacillati > Actinomycetota > Actinomycetes > Bifidobacteriales > Bifidobacteriaceae > Gardnerella > Gardnerella sp. DNF00476. Next base: position 417,103 of record NZ_CP058401.1, on the reverse strand, counting down.
GTTTGCGTGTTTTGTATTAAATCTGGTGTAAAGTGCGGTCACTTCGTTCGCGCGGTCTAAGCGCGCTCACGTCTTCGCCGCACGTAAAGTCCACTGGACTTTACGTTTGAGCGGCTCAGCGCTCTATTCCTCGCGGCTATTAGTAGCCGCTCGGCTGATTTGGCACATAAAGTCCACTGGACTTTATGCTTGAGCCAAATCACGCTTTGAAGGAGCTTGAAATGCGTTATGCAATTTCAAGCTCAGTCAAAGCGCCTCTCGCGCTACGCTTTAAGCTCGAAGTCGTAGATTCGCCTGTGTTTGTTTATTTTTGCCCGTGTTTGTAGTCGTATGTGCTTAAAAAGGGAACAAACGTGGGGAATTACAAGAACTCAGTCATTACTATTGGAATGTATTCCAGCATTCCGTTATGTAGGTAGTCTTTTGTATAAATCAGAATTTCCCGTGCGATTCGCGAAGAAAACTTGCGCGCGAAAGTATCAAGCGAAGCATGCGTTTTATAACCTGAGCTCTTTACTTCAATCGGCACAATCTTGTTCTTATCAGCAATCAAGAAATCTACTTCATAGCTGCGATTGTTGTGATTATTTCGATTATCGTGATTGTCAATCTCAACATTAGTATCGTCCGCGATTAAGCGCGCGTCGCCGTCCATAAAAGTGTGATAATACAATTCGTGTCCATGAGTGCTCAAAGTTTGAGCAACAATATTTTCGTATACATAACCTAGATTTGCTTGCAACTTATCGTTTAACAATCGCATATAAATGTCGTTGCTTGTAAAAGACTTGTCTTTAAATGCTAACGTAACAAACAAGCCAGTATCTGCAAGAAAGAGTTTGAACTTAGATAAATCTTTGTGTTGAGCCATTCCAGAATTAGGATCGTTAGTATGGTGGGAGATTAGCACAGTTCCAGAATCTTCTAGTTGAGCTAGTTGTTCAAGAACAGTATTTGCTCTGTTGCCAGCAAGAACGCTCGAAACATGGTAACGGGAAGTGTTAGACATGAGCTGAGCTGGTATAGAATCAAAAATTGCAGATATTTTACCAGTAGGGTCTATTTTTCTAAAATCATCTTCGTAAAGTGAAAGAATATCGCGTTTTACTCTATCTACAACACTAAAATCGTTGGTTTCAATATAGCTTTCAACAGCTTGTGGCATTCCTCCAACAAGCATATAAAGTCTAAAATCTCTTAGCATTTTTCTGCATGCTGCTTGACCGATTGGTTTTTTAGAATCGTAGAGTTTTTTTAGAAGCGGAATGGTTGTATTGTCGCCAAGTGCCCATTTAAATTCCTCATAATCCATAGGATGCATTTTTAGTTTGCGTTCTTCGCTTGGAATAAGAATATTTTTAACGTTTTTGTGGATTGAAATTAGTGAGCCCGTTTCTATGTAGTCGTATCTTCCGTCGTTGACTAGGGCTTTAATTGCTTGGCGCGCTTTTGGGCAGAGTTGAACTTCATCAAAAATAATGCACGACTTGCGTTCTTTGAGGCTTGTTTTATATGTAAGCTGGAGTTGCAAGAAGATGTAGTTTAAATCTGAAAGATCTTCAAATAGTTGTTTTACTTCTGGAGATGCTGTGTAAAAATCCACTAATATGTAACTTTCATACTCATTTTGCGCAAACTCTTTTACAATAGTGGATTTTCCTACGCGTCGTGGTCCTTCTATGAGTAGTGCTCTTTTCCCGTTAGAAGAGTTTTTCCAATTGAGCATGTGCGAATAGATTTTGCGTGGAAATTTGCGTGCAGTGTTTGTTGTGCTAGATGCTGATTGATTAAGGTTATAAATCATTGTAATTCCGCCATTCTTTGCAAAATCGATTATTTTATTTTAACAGATTTTTGCAAAATCGACAATTTTATTTTGATGATTTATTGCAGAATCGACATTTTGCTATAAAATGCAATTTGACTTGATTCGCTTGTGTTTGTGTATTTTTGCCCGTGTTTGTAGTCATATTTGCTGAAAAAGGGAAAAACAAACGCGCGCGACGACCTGCCTTTTCGCTTAGAGCGTAGCGCGAAAAGGCAATTTGGAGCGCTGAGCCGCTCAAAGCAGAAGCACTGCTTCTGCGCGGCGAAGACGTTCGCGCGCTGTTCGCGCAAGCGATAACGACGCGGTTTATTCGACACGCCAAGGTGCGAATTTAGCAAAAATTCGGAAAGAATTTTTAACAATTTTAATCACTTATTAAGCTGAGAAAACCCTGATATTTCAACGATACCGGGGGGGGGGTATTAAAAGCTTATTTTAGTAGGCTTTTGTTAGGTGATTTTTACGCTGCAAAATGCTAGTCTGTTTTAGTCAATGAAGGTTTGGCGCACAGCTTTAGTGCGCATAGAAGCCCAGTGAGAGGAATCTGTAGTTCGCGATATTTATGCGATTTTTGCGGAAAAGTCTAATCACATGGGCGATTCTTTCTAAACACAAAATTCTCATAACGAGATGTCACTCTAAAGAAGAGAGGAAACATGCGTTTAAATACGAATTCGCTGAAGCGCACCGTTGCTGTTTTGGCGGCGGTATGCACACTTGGAACATGCTGTATTGCTGGCTCTATTGCTTATGCTAAGGATGCTGGTGTTAATACAGCTACTATTGATACTACAAAGAAAAGTACTACATCCATTACTATTCATAAATATGAGAATAACCCTGCTGGAACTATACGCGCTAATGGTGAGGAAGTAAAAGATCTTTCTAATAGAAAGCCAGTTAAGGGTGTTAAGTTTACTCTGTGGCGATTAAAGAAGGGTGCTGATGAAATTGATCTTTCTACGTCTGAAGGATGGAAGAAGATCAAAGGCTTAGAAAATCTAGTCGCAACAGCTGAGAACAACAAGAAGACCGCTCATGATTTTATAGCTGGCACTAATCCAGAGTTTAATAAGTATACCGATGCTGGTGAAGGTGTTGATAAGGCTAGTGGAAAGTCGTGCACAACAGGTGAAGATGGCTCATGCAAGTTTGAACAACTCCCGATGGGCTTGTACTACGTTGAGGAAACGGATGTTTCTGGAGCGCAATTAAAAGATGGACAGACATGGAAGCCAGTTTCCATTACAAAGGGTGTGGATCCATTCTTTGTGACGACTCCACTCGCTAATGAAACTACGAAGAAGTGGATTTACGATGTGAACGTGTATCCAAAGAATGATACAAGCACTGATCTTCCAAAGAAGACTCCTGCTAATGCTCCAAGCTCGCTCGACATAAAGAGCAATAATGCTACAACAATGTCTTGGGATATTACTATTCCTTTGAACCTTATTGCTCCTGCTACAAAATTCACTACTATTAAGTTCACTGATCCTTTAATGAAGGATTTAGTGTTTGATGCTGCTAGCGGCATAAGCGATGTTAAGATTTCAAAGTTTGCTAAAGGTAGCGATACAGCTTCTACAAAGACTAATGATTTTAACGATCTTACCAAAGATACTGATTACACTGTCACTACAGATACTAGCAAGAAATATGCAGTTGGCAATGATCAAAAAAGCTTCACATTAGTTACTGTTGCTTTAAATAATACTGGTTTAGGTAAAGCTGATTCATTGTATAAGAATCTTGGCGATGGTAATGTTTTGAAGCTTACTGCCAAGATTACTGCTAAGGTTAAGCAAGGCGCTACAAAGGTTGTTAACGTTATTAATACTGAGGTTAATAATACTGTAACTGGTCAAAAAGATGATCCAAAGCCATGCGTTCCAACTACAAGTAAGCCGTGCGATAATCCTGGTCAGTCTGTAACTAACTTTGCAACACTAAAGGTTACTAAGGTTAATGAACAGACAGGTCAAGATAAGAAGACACTTAAGGGTGCTGAGTTCGAAGTTTACGCAATGAAAGATAATGCTACATCAACAACCAATGCTGATGTAACTGGCAATGATAAAGGCAACAAGAAGGTCGAAGGCGTTACCCTTACTACTGGCGACAATGGTGAAGCTTCTGTAGAACTGTTTATTGGCAATGGTGATACTACATCTAAGAAGTATTGCATTGTGGAAACCAAGGCTCCTGCTGGTTATCAGCCTTCAGACACGCCAACTTGCTACGACTTAACTGTTGAGGGTCAGGCTGATGCTGCAACTAAGAACAGTAAAGAAGTAGTCAACAAGCTTTCAACAGCCTTGGACAAGATTGTTGGCGCACTGCCAATGACTGGTGCGCGCGGCTTAGTGTTGCTCACTGCATTCGGCATTGTTGGCTTGGGCGGCACGTTGTTCTACATCATCACCCGTCGCCGCAAGGAACAAGAAGAAGCGTAAGGCTTACTTGGTTTTGTGATTATTTTGTGATTGTTTTGTGATTTAAGCTGTATGCGAGTGTTTGCGTATTCAAGTGAGTGAATTGCGCGGATTCGCGAATACTCGCATCGGCTTACAAAATCGAAAATTAAGTCGCAGATCAAATCACAAATAAAATCGTAAATCCAATTTCAAGTCCAATCGCAAAGCAACAAATGCTTAGGTTTTTATTCTTAAATCGAAACGTTGCGGTTAAGCATAAGAAACGCGATAAACGAAAGTGGAGATTTTCTAAATCTTCTATCGTTCCAGCGCTTCTATTAACCGCATCGTTCGCCTCACTGTTATACCCACATGCAGCAATGTGGTTAAGCCAGTATCACATGTCGGAAGTAGCCGCAGAATACGCTAAGCTAATCACGCATGCTATTCCAGCTCCGCATGAGCAGCTGGCTCGCGCGCGCGAATACAATCGCAAGCTATCCGTAGGCGCAATATATGAGGCGAACACGAATATTCCAACATCCCATGGCGAAACATCTGACGTTAGTCAAAACTATTGGGATCAGTTGAAAGCGAATGACGATGGTCTTATGGCTCGCCTTCGCATTAAGAAAATTGACCTAGATTTGCCCGTGTATCACGGTACGCAGGACGATACTCTGCTTAAGGGACTGGGACATTTGCGCGGAACTTCTCTACCAGTTGGAGGATTAGGGACTCGTTCCGTGATTACTGGCCACCGCGGTTTGGCTAGTGCGGAAATGTTCACGAGATTGGATGAGATAGATAAGGGCGATTCTTTTACGATCGAGGTTTTTGACGAGATTCTCACTTACAAGGTGATAGAAAAAATTGTTGTAAACCCAGACGAAACAAAGAAGATTGCTGCAGTGCCAGGCAAGGATCTTGTGACTCTGATTACTTGCACGCCGCTTGGAATAAACACACAGAGAATCTTGGTGACGGGAGAGCGAGTAGTGCCGACGCCTGTCGCCGACAAGTCTTTGCTTGGTAAAAAGCCAGATGTTCCGAGATTCCCGTGGTGGCTTGTTGGGAGCATTGCAAGCTTGAGTGTGGTTGGAGGCTACATTTACTGGGCTGGTCTGCCGATTGTTAAGAAGAAAAAGAAGAAAAACGATAAGCAGAACGGCGATGATCGAAATAATGGTGATGACCATAGTGATGCCAATGGTGATGACCAGACTAACGATACTCTTTGGCTTGGCATTTATGGCGACCAAAACAAGCAGATGTATAGGGATTCCGAAGAAGCGAGAAGGATTAGTCAGGAATCCTTTGAGTCGATTATTGATGGTTTTGCGCAGGGCAAGCGTCCGAAGGCTTCAAAGCTTAAAAAACTGAAAAGTTAATAGGTTAAATAAGTTGATGCGTTTAATACATCAAAATTTAAATACCTCAAAATTTAAGATTTTAAAACTTAATACATTGATTGGCATGTGGAAATTAGCACACGAGAGTTTAGGTGGACAAATGAGAAGTATTTGGACGGTTTTGCTAAGCGTTATCGTCTTGATAGGGCGTTTAGCTCAGCAGGCGACTAAGGCTGCTCTTATTTTCCTGATTTCGGTGGCGATGTGGCTGCCGATGTGCCTAACTGCAAACACTGCTGTAGCTGCTGACAGTGGCACTGCTGCGAATGCAGATATCTCTGGTAATTCTGGTAAAAAGCATGAGTCCAATAAGTCTGGCGATAAGCCTAAATCTGCTGCTAAGCCTAATGCCGATGTAGATGCAGATAATGCCGATATTTCTGCGCCATCGCAACCTCCAGTTTTTGTAGATGGGCAAAACAATGCGTTTGCAAAGCTGAAAAATGGTGTAAGCGTAAATAATAATCTTGCTAACAACGCCGCTAAGGGTGATGCGTCTGATAAAGGACTTATTGACAGTGCTATGATGAGCGCTGCCAAAGGTATGGCTAAGCAGGGTGCATCTTATACTTCTTTTGGCATGGATCGCTCCAATGAAATATTCAATAATACAGAACGATCTTCAAATGGAGACAAAATGGGTTACGATCGCAGCAGGATGGAGTTTCGTCCCGGCTGTAATCGTAATTATGCTCGTTCTGAATGCATTACAGATGATGGTGATGAAACAGGTCATCGAGCGTCAAAAGGTGCTGATATGGAACGTGGAGATAATCCTTGGCGCGAAGATAGTGGTTATGATCAACCTCAGGGTATTTATACGAATAATGACCCAAACTTTACTCCATATCCGCGTGGAACATACCTGCAAAAACGTATACGTAACTTAGCTTATTTGAAAAATAAAAATGGTGTTGATTCTTTAAATCGTATTCAGCTTGACGATGTTCACGATTACATTTTTATGAAACGTACTCCTAAACGTGATGGTAATGGATATATTTGGGATGTACTTGTAAACATGGGTGCGCGCATTCATGGTGCTGCTAAAGCTTTGACCTATTTTGTTGTTCCTAAAGATCAGAGTCTCGACACAAGTAATGGTCAGTATGACCAGTATGTAGAGCGCTTGCATTTTGATGCAAAGAATCGCGGTTGCGCAAAAGATTGGGTTAATCCAAACGGTTTTTGTATTGATGAGGGCACTAGAAAAGAGACACTTAACGATGGCGAGACCCTTGATAAAGCGTGGTATCGAATTGGTAATTCAAATGCTATAGACAATGTTGGTGTTTTTGAAGGTGGAACGCAAAAGTCTAGAGATGATAGCAATAGTAAACTTGGATTATGTGATTCTTACGGCTTTGACTGCTATCATTCTGGTAACTATGGTTTCCCAAGTGAAGGTGAACATAAAGCTGGTACTCGTCTTCCTCCAGATGGTACTCAAAAATTTAATGACACTTATATAAAATTGATAGATAACCTCTTTTCTGAGCTTCGAGGAACTGATAAAGAGCCACGAGCAAAGATTTTTGCATTACGTAATCAATTTGATGAGAGCAAATCACCTTATAGCTACCATATTCACTATACAACATCGAATAATGGTAAATATGGAAAACTGAGTACTTCCTACTATGGTGCAGGAAGCTATTATGGAGATACTTGGCATGGTCCTCTTTCAAGATACGGTTTAGGCGATCCATATAGTAGGAATCCTAAATACTCTTTGTCAAATTATCGTATTGGATCAGGCCATACAACTTACGAATACACTACTTTGTATCAGCAATGGTATGGAATACCTAATCTTGTAGATATAAATGTGCCGCATTACTCCTTCCTTCGTGGTACACATTTAGGTCCTTTTACTAGCAATAATGGTCAATTATTGGCTCATACTAAGAATATTGATGTTACGAGTTTGTTATTCCAACCTACAAGACAAGAAGTGTGTGATAAAGATACTGAAGCACAATGTGGTAATAATACAGTTTGGGCTAAAGGCCAGCTTTCATTATTGCCAAAGTATAATGCGTCAGAAAACAAGTACGCTCGTGGAAACAGATGGTGGCGAAAACCATTAGATCCTAAAACTAACATTAATACAAAAGATTCAAAGTTTGGCATACACGATTTGACTGTTCAATATTGGAATGACAAGCTTCAAATGGGTTCTGCTAAAAAAGTAAAGTACGATATTATTGGTCAAGCGGATGTGTTTAGACCACTGCAGACTCAAGAGTGGCAAGATAATCCAAAATATAGGTCTTCTAAAGATAGTTTAGGAAAAGCTGCAGATTATGTAAATTATCTTGATAACAAGGGTAAAATATATGAATTTGCTCACGCATTGAATCCGCGTTTATATATGCCAGATGCTCACACTAAGAAGAATCTTGACAACTATGATAATTATTCAGATGCAGAAGACTCTGTTTATTACGGTTCTATTAAGGATGGTAAAATTCCTGGTGATGCTCATGGTTTAGAGTATCCGCTTAACGATAGTTATTTGTATAGCCAAGATTCTGGTGCAAACGCGGCGATTAAAGATCGCGCCATTTATAGTGTTGAATGGACAAATGCAGATGGTTCGCTTAAGAAATCTAACACTCTGAAAGATGCAGAAACGAAGGTTGCTGTAAGAGTACCAGTTGTAAACGTAGTAGACCCTTGCAAGGGCGATGATGACAAAGCTGCTGATAAAGCTGCAGATAAGTCTGCACAAGCGGATGCAGCTGCGAAAAATAAAGATAGTCAAGAGTGTAAGCTTAGTCCGCTAAATTATACAAAGCGTTATATTTGGAAACTTTATGATGCGCCTAGTGGTAAAACAGTTGACCAAAAGTTAACTGGCGACGAAAAAGCAAAATATGCGAAACTTGCAAAAGACTACTTCTCAAATCCTGTAAAGGAAGAATACGCAACCCCAACTAATCCTAATGATGAAAATCGTATTATGCTTCAATTTGGTGAACAGCCAGAAGTAAAGCCAGTGTATGTTGCTGCAAAGTACGCAAAAATAACGTATTGGGATGAGTCTACTGGCGTATTACCACTTGTGTTTACGCATGTTGATGATGAGAAGCCGACTATAGACGTAAAAGTTAGCATCAATGGTGGAGAGCCTAGATCTGTGCCTGAAAATGGTATGAAAATATCGGTTGGCAGCAGAATTAGATTCCTAGTAACTGGTCACGATGATAAACACGTGTACATGGGAACCAAGGAAAAGGTAAAAGATAACAACAATAAAACAGATATACAGTCAACAAGTGAACAATTTAAAGCAACTGCTTTTAATAAATATGATCAATCTAAGCCTGTAGGCGTTGATAGTGCTACAGATCAATCAGGTTATGTAACTACAAGTGAAACAAATGGTCCTGAACTTAAATCTAATGATTCTGGTGTTAAAGAGTTTACGTTCCACGCTTGGGATGATGCTGGAAATAAGGTTCAAAAAAAGATTAAGCTTATTATAACTGGCGATGAGTTTACTGCTCCTAATGTTCGTTGGCAAAAACAGCCAAATGGTAGATACGTTGGTAAAGTTAATCTTTTAACAAAATCTAAGCAAGTTGCAGTATTAGCTGTTCGCATATGGAAAAGAGGTGAGCCAAAGCAGAAGCCTGTAGGAGAAACTGATACATTCAGAATATTTAGTGATTGTCCTAATAAATCATGCCACGGTATTATGTTAACTCGTCAAGCAGGTGAAGATTGGCAACAGCTTAACGATGATAAACCTGATCATTCGTACTTTACTAACTTTATGCCTTATGAGAAGGATATAACATTTGATCCAAAAACTGGTGAAATAACTATCCCAGAGCATTTGGCAGAGATTGGTTCAAGAATTTATGCGGGTGTTGGCAATAATGCTTCTCAGCTTCAAACAACTTTGAATGCATCTTCTGACCCATTGCCATTAGATATGACTTGGCCAGACGATGGCATGGTTCAGGTGAACCCGTATGAGCTGAATCCTTCCGAAAAACAAGGTTTGATAGATAGAATTAAGCAAAAGAATCCGCGTTTGTTCCAATACCGAAAAGATGAAATTGGTTGGTCGAAAGATGAAACTAAAACTCTTGGCGGCACAAGCGATAAATATTCTTGTAAAGACAACACAAAGCAGTATAAAATCTGCCTTTCTGTAACTCCTGACACTAAAAATACAGCTCAAGGTAAGTCAGGTTCAGAAAAGACTTTTAAAGTAGTAAAAGCAACTGGTACAGGCAATGACACTAAAGATGATCTAAATCAGGAAACTGTACTTGATCCAAAGCAGAAGAAAATCACGCGATTTGTTAATATTCGTGCAGATTATGATTGGTCATACGGCAGTGGAAAAATAAACGGTCGTAACACAGACGATGGCTTTAAGTGGTACGGTCGTGATGAAAATAGCTCACAGTATTTGGTGTACAGATTCAACATCAACCAAGGTGATAATAAAAACTTCAACACGAATGAGGCTTTGAGCTTATTCCAAGGCACAAAGAAAAGCCGATGGCTTAGAAACCAAATACAGCCATCACTATACCCATTGAACACTAATGCTGCTGATTCTACTAATAAGACAACCATAGAAAAGCTGTGGGGTGGATACAACAGAATGCCTAATCGCGGTGATGGAATTGGCTACGCACGTAAAGTAAATAATGCGCGCGGAGAATGGGCTAATATTGTTGATTTAGTTAATTATAGTAATCTTGGCGGCGGTCAGACTATATTCACAAATAATATTACTGATAAAGATAATTTTGTTCAGCCTCAAGGTTACGTTATGCCAGGTGGCGAAGATTATAATCAGCAAGATTCTGGAGCTAATATTGGTGCTGCTATTCTAAAGAAAAGTGGTAACAAATACCCTTTGCATGCGCAGCTATATATTTTCAACGGTAATCCGTGGAGAGAATTAGAGGCCAGAGACGAGGGTGACAAAGATCATACGCCAAATGTAATTAACGTGTGGTTCGTGCCAGTAGACAAGAACAAGCCGTGGATTTCAGTAAAAGATGCTAACGATCCTAGTAAGAAGCTTCTTGGCGAGTGCAATCCTACTAAAACAAAGTCTGATTCTTGCGGAACTGTTACGACTATTGATATGAACAAGACTGATATTACAAAGCAGTCGGGATTATTCAACGTAGTAGATTTGCTTGCACTGGATGATGATTTCAATGTTGCAGATAAGACTACGCATGTAAGCAAAGCTTTGAAGGATACTCTGAGCATAGACATTGAAGCAGAAGGTGCAACAGATCCGAAAACTAAAAAAGCTCCTCGCGTAAGGTTTGTAACAGGAGGCAATACTAACAGGGAACTGTTGCGTGCGTTCATAGAAAAATGGCGTGGGCAAGATGCTGCGAAGTCTCCAACCTTCAAGATGATTGCGCAAGTAACTGACGACTCTGGAAACAAGAGTGACGAAGCAGTAGTAGGCAAATTCAAGTTCAATTGGACTGTAGCTAAAGCTCCAGTTGTGCGAGCATACGATGGTAATCACTATAATGATTTGTCTGGTTCTGGCGTGTGGCTTCATGATTGGGAAGGAGCCTCTGCTCCTAATTACAGCAATAAGGTGTCTGTGATTTCTGGAAATAATGCAACTCGACTCGTAGTGTATTTTGCTCGCGCAAAGAAAGCTGCAGCAAAAACTGGTAATACAGTATCGCTAAGGAATGCTGGTGCTAATGCAATATACAGTAGAAGTGCAGATGCTACTGCAGGTATAAATGATGATAGTGATATTAGTGAATCATTGGCCTTATGTAGATCTAAAACAGGTGATAGGTGGAGTTTGTGTGATGGCTACATGTTCCCAGAAGGGCTAAGTACAAATGATCTAAATCAGACAGCATTTGGTGGCGATAAAACTGCAATATTGTTCCCATCAGGTTTCCTTGCCCCTGGAAGCGTAGTGCGTGCAAGGAATCGCACTGGATCTTACGGACCTTGGTCAGATATGCCTGGCGTTAAATCCGAAAATTTGGATGAGTTAGCAAATGATGCTAATGAAACTACTTCTGTTAATAATGATTTGAAGAAGCTTTCAGGTAGTGAAAATGTAAGTCAGGCTCAAAACGGAGCAAATAGTGCAAAAGAAGAAGACATGCGAGGTGTTCAATCAGTTGACTCTTTGTCTTCTAAGAGAAGTTCTGTATGCCGTCTTGAAAGTAAGGCTCCAAAGGTGTGGAGTGAACCGTCTGACTGTGTATTCTTCCCAGTCGTAGTCAATAAGAAAGTAGTACAAGTGCATCCACTGCTTCTGAATGATTCCGAAAAGCGTGCTGTGAATCATGTATTGCGCAACGGAAATGCAGGAGGCAAATGGCTAGACTCGGGTGATAACGATTCGCTCGATAATGCTACTAATACAAGAAGTGGTGTTAGTGTAGACAATAGTAACGCTAGCTTAGATGATGATGACGATACTCTTGCCGCAAATGAGTCGAAAGTTACGTGGAAACGTGGGAACTATATTGCTCCTCAAAAACAGGATGATGGACGCAATAATTACTCTAATGTAGGTAGCGAGCAGGACTCGTTTATACTTACGCGCGGATGGCGTAGGAGAACTGTAACGCCAGAGCCTAGGCGCAATATTGTAACAAGATTTGCTAAGCTGCGAAGTGATAGTAATTCTGCCGCTGACTACACGATTACTTGGGATAAGAAGAAGCCATATATTGGTGAGCGTTCTAGCGACCCTGGCTTTGAACTGGTTGGCGCGCCTGGTCATCAATCGCTTGTGTACCGTTATAACGCGAGTACGAAAGACAAGCGCATCGATTTAAACCAATTACAGAATGCTCTCACTCTTAAGCCGAATGTTCCATCTGGTATGAGTGAAGATGAGTTTAAGAAGATTCAACCATCTTTGCGCGTTGTAAGTGGTACAGATAAGAAAAATGGCGAAGGTAGTAAGGAAGTTACGGTACAGCTCCCTGATGGCAAAACTAGAGTAGATAAATTCGGCAATGGCTCTGGTTTCTTCACGCTGAACGATGAGTATATCAATATACCTGATTTAGTGTTAGGTAATGGAAACTATGGTGGCGGATTAAATGTTTCTAACACTAATGGCATGAATTACAGTACATTGGGTAATAATTATTTGAATATGAGTCCTCAAGATATTACTGTGAACAAATGGTGTGAGGGCGGTGATACTGCAAATCCAAATTGTACGAGTGTCAATTCTGAATCATTTAATCTTGAAAAAGTTTTAGGCGGACATAAGAACATAGAAACTGCAGATGACATAAAAGGAACATCTAAAAAGGCTATTGCTCCAGTTTATGCTTTGTCGCTTTCTAACGGTTGGGCAATGAATAGCTTAAAGAACACGTATGGCTATAATGCACAAACTCATTTTAAGAATGTTGCCTCTGCACCTACACTTCTTCCAGTATACGTAGTGCCGGTTGATGTAATAAAGCCTAAAGCTGAATCTATAGGTTCGCTTCAGAAATCGACTATGAGTAAGCCTTACGAGGTTAGTGCTAATGACATTAAGTTCACTTTCACGGGTAATCCAGACACTAACGGTAAAGTGGGCGGCAAAGAATTGTTAGTAGATGCTAGCGATGATTTTGATTCTCGAGACGTAGTTGAGAAGAATCTTCAAGTATGCGTGCGTTGGATGAACAATAACAAGCCTCAAGATAAAGATTGCACGCCTATTTTGAAGCGCGATAATAGCGGAAACGCAAGTGTAGATTCTGACAAATTGCAGCAGATGCTTGTCACTCATGGCAATACGGCTGTTTACGCCGTATACGCGCAGACAAAAGATAAGTCAGATAATAAGAGCGTTGGCTATGATGAGAGTAAAGAAACAGCTCCGATCATAGGCTACATAAAGATTACTGGCATCAACGTGTCGCCGATTCCGCTGCCGTTTACTGGTGGAAACGCTGCTATTACGTATACCTTCTTGTTCGGCATATTAATGGCACTCTTCATCGCGTCGGGCGCATTCGGTAGGCGCGGATGCTTGGCGTCTGTGCTTAGCGGAAACGGATTTAGTGGCGAGTTAACGTACAGCAAGCATTGCAACGTTTCGGCAGAACCGTTGCGCTGCAGCAGATTGTTTGGCATTATATACAAAAATCGCCATTAAATTTTGCACGTTTTGCTATTCCTAGATCGGAGTCAAGTATAGTAAATCTTATTTATGTAAAACATTGAAGAACATAAATAATTGAAGAACATAGATGAGAGTTAAAAATTATTTGAAAGCGAGATAAGAATGAGCGAAACACTAGTCTTGGCGCGCAAAGATTACGTTACAAGAACCATGATTCGAATTATTGCAATAGTTTCGTCCATTTACGGAATGGCAATGTCTTGGGATTCAATGGCACTAACGTATTTTACGAATCTTTCTAACTTGATGATTTGTGTTGCGCTGCTTGGCTCGCTGATTTTAGACACGCGAAGTGCGCTTAAATCTAAAAACGATGAACAGAGTGAGCGCGCTGGAGCCTGGGTGGATGCAAAGCCAAACGCATGGTACATTTTTAAATTTATGATGACGATTTCAATCGCCGTCACTTTTACGCTGTACCTGTGCTTTTTGGCTCCTACAAATAAGCTCGGATTTGTTGGCGCGTACATGAACAATGGGTGCTCAAGCTTATGCGTGCATTTTATAACGCCGCTGCTTGCGATTTTTGACTTTGTTCTTTTTGATTACAAGTACAAGTCCAGCCGCGCGCACGTTTATTTTGCTACGATTCCGCCGCTCACTTACGTTGCGTACGCTGTGTGTTTAAGCGAGTTTGCTGGCGTGCGATGGGGAGAGCATGCTATGGCAGCGCCGTACAATTTTTTGAATTACAAGGCTCCTGCAGGATGGTTTGGTTTTGCGCCAAACACGTTTAATTCCACAACGCTTGGAGTGGGTGTTGTTTATTTGCTTGCCATTTTTACGCTGATTTTTATTGGCATTGGAATAGCATTTCTTGCGATTAAAAACGCTCGCGCTACGCGACTTTTTAGTCAACAATAGTGCGCTACGACCTACCTTTTCGCTTAGAGCGTAGCGCGAAAAGGTAATTCGGAGCGCTGAGCTTGCTTAGGGTTGAAAGCACGGTGTGCTTCTACGGCGGCGAAGTCGTTCGCACGGCTAATCCGTGCGAACGACATGACCTGCCATGTAGTGCGTTTGTACCTGATTTACGGCGTGTCTCTATACAATCACACTACATAAAGCTGTAGTGCGATTGTATCTAATTTGGGCATTTTTTGGTACAATCGCACTACGAGGTTACATACAAACTAAGCCAGTTGGTAGAATTGTGTTTATGTGTACGGAAGATTCTGCGCTGGCTGCTGTTCAATCGTTGCTAAATGGCACTCTTAAAAACACCAGCGAACGTCACACCAATGTTTTGTTGGTGTTTGGCGCTCCAAATTCTGGAAAGTCAAGTTTCGCTCTAAACGCTCTTCTATGCGGTTTGCGAGCTAATTGGAAGAATACGCAGGACTCTAAATACGATGAAGCCGTACAGCTTTTACTCAAACATGCGATTCGCACTGATTTTGCTATCGCCGCAGCCCAGAATCGTGCAACTGCCGCACGCATGTCTAACTACGTAATAAGCAATCTTGGTGTTTCATACCAGTCTCGTCCAGTTGGCACTCTTTCCGCTTTTGCATTCAGCCTGATTTCCGCACGAAATAAGCTTTTTGGAATACCATCTCCTAAATTGCTTAACGGCGCTGAACAAGATGCGATTCTTCGCGAAATAGTGCGAATGCATGTTAATCATGTTTTGCAAGGCGATAGCGGTGATTGCAAAATCTGCTCGCTTTTTAACGATTATTTTTCTGGAGAGTATTCTAAATCTTTGCAAGATGGTGATTATAAATCACATGATTCTTGGATTTACGTAATATCGCAGTTGCAAAACAGTGATAATCTTATGGATTCGTTCGACTCTACAGATTATCGGAATGCACATAATGCGCATAATGCTTATAATGCTTATAATGCTCAAAATACTCAGGATTTGCCAATAAATAGTGCTTTCATTCATCAACTTCGCGATATGCTCGCTCGGTTAGACGAAATGGGAATTGTAAGCGAATCTGCAGAGTTGCAAATATTAAATAGCCTTAATTTTCAGTCGCATTTGCAATCCGGCTCTAGTTCCGATTTGCTTGCAACTTTGCAGGCGGATTTGCAATCTTCTAGCATTGCTAATCGTTTGCGTGTGCAATGGAATTTGGCTTTTGCACTTCGTAGTCAGTATGCGGATTGTGTGCGGAAAAAATATCCAAATGCTTTTAGATTAGATTCTTCTAAACTTTTGGCTAACGGTGTTCAAATTTTGAATGAGATTTTTAAGAGTTTATATGATGATAATACAGAAGAATCGTCGGTTGCTTGCGACTATTCAGCTGACTCTTCAAAGGATTTTTCTAAAGAATTATTTGCGCTTAAATGTTCACTTCCACGTCTTTTGGTGGTAGATGATTTTCATGATGTAACACTTGCTGGACTTGCATTTCTTGAGTCTCTATCTAGTTTAGGTGTTCGTATTGTTTTAACGGCAAACCCAGACGAATCTGTGCAATCCTTCCGTGGATCATACCCAGATTATGTGGTTGAAGCTGCTCAGCATGGTGTTATGCAAGCAGCGGTACTTAAATGTGACTACAGGATTGACGGTGTAGCTGAGTCTTACAATGATCCCAATGATCCCAATGATCCCAATGACTATGTAGATTCTTCAAATACTTCAGATTTGCTAAAACAAAATAGTCACTCAATTCCACTGAGTCTTTTTTCATCTAGGGTTTCGCTTTCAATCCCTTCGCTTATGCCAACGCAAACGCCTATCGCCCGAAGGGCTTGGAAGATGGCAAATGTTAAAGGCGCTTTTCCTATAGAAAAAATCGAATCAAATTCGCAAGAAACAGAAAATTCTTCGGTTTCTGGCGACTTGTATCGTACTGCGCGCGAAGAAATGGATTGTGTTATTTGGCAAATAAAACGCGCTCACTTAGATCACAAAATCCCGTGGAAAAATATGGCTGTGATTGCTCACGATAATGCTACTGTTCGTGCTTTCGGCGAGCGACTTCGCAAAGATGGTGTTCCTGTGCGATACTCGTCCGTTACTCGCGCTCTCAGGGAAGAGCCGTTTATAAAAGCATTGTTTGCGCTTATTGAATTGGCGCAATTTAGCCAAAATAGCGTGGATAATTTAGCTAAAGACGTATCTTTAGGAACTCGCACTATTTCTTCGATTGCGCGTTTTGTGAAAAGTCGCATAAAAACCATAATGGATAGTCCCCTGATAGATTCAGATAATTATAATTGTGCTGATTTAAGTGCTGTAGAAGCGCTTATGCGTTCCATTGTCTCTCTTAGTGACATGGTTACATCTAAGGAAAATTCCCCTCTTAGCGTTCTTATAAGACAGTGGGATTTACTGCAAAATCAGCTTTTAAACAAGACTGATTCTAAGAATGATGGTTTGGATGCTAATTTTAACTTCGACAATCGTATTTTTGATTCAAATCCAAACCCTAATTCCACGCGATTTAGTGTTGATTCCTGCTATCTTCTGATAATTAAAGCGCTTATTGATAGTTGTGCTATTGATAAATCAATGGATTGTGATGATTTTAGTGTTGATTCCTGCGATTCTGATTTATTGGATAAGTCACCAGCTGATAAGTCACCAGC
This sequence comes from Gardnerella sp. DNF00476, assembly GCF_049262735.1. Lineage (NCBI taxonomy): Bacteria > Bacillati > Actinomycetota > Actinomycetes > Bifidobacteriales > Bifidobacteriaceae > Gardnerella > Gardnerella sp. DNF00476. The sequence goes on along the minus strand of NZ_CP058401.1, from coordinate 399,727 downwards.
TAACCAAACTCAATCTGATCAAACTACAGAAATTTTTTCTGTTTTGCAAAAAATGCGCCCAAACAGTGTTCATCTTCGTACTTTAATGCGCGTTTTTAAAATAACGTCTAAACTGTCTAAGATTTTAAAACAAGATTTAGCAAAAATTCAAAATAGTGAAACAAACGAGGCTAGTTACATACTTGGGCAGGCGTGGAATCTTTGTAATTGCGCTAAAAAGTGGCAGATTCAAGCGCTTAAAAACAACGATGAAGGTCGTCTTGCAAACGATAGACTAGATGCTGCTATGCGATTATTTGAGTATGCTAATTCGTTTAATTACATAGATTCGCGTGCGGATTATTACGAGTCGTCGGTTGCTGGCGACTATTCTGCAGCGGCACCAACAATCACACAGTTTATTGATCAAGTTCGTCAAATGGAAATTGAAGCTGATTCTCTTGCCAGTGTTGCTCCTGTTCCTGATTCTGTAACGCTCACAACTCCGTCTGGCTCGGTTGGTTCTCGCTGGGATTATGTGTGGATTCCAGCCGTACAGCAGCGAGTTTGGCCAAATACTGCGGCTCGAAGCACAATGTTTGGGGCAGAAACTCTAGTAAACATGGTGTTAAATAATAGGATTTTCGGCTCAGTAAACCTTAAATCTAATAATTCTAAAAATTCATCATTATTAGATGAATACGCTAATCCTAATGGAATTTGCGTAAACGATAGACAAGCGATTTTTACTGGAGAGCAGCGAAGCTTTTTAATGGCGATTACGCGCGCCAACCGTCATCTATTTATAAGCGCGGTTAATAGTGATGATTGTGTTCCTTCTGATTTTCTCTACTACTATTTGCCAGAAATATATTGGCGTAATGCGGATGGAAGTAGTGAATACACTGATTTCTGTGAAGATTTTGCTGTAATGGATGCGGATCCTAGAGGGCTTGTTGCCTCGGCGCGAACACAAGTAGCGCGTGCAATATATGAATCAGAAAATAGTCACAACTTAGACGGAAATCCTACTGTTAAAGATGCTTTAACAGCGTTGAATCTTTTGAAAAATAATGGAGTGGATTCGGCAAATCCAGAAAATTGGGATTTTATTCGTAAAAATTACGGTTCTAAGACCGAAGAGAAATCTATTGAAACCGAATCAAAATCAAACTTAATCACACTATCTCCATCAATGGTGGATAGTCTTTGGTCATGTCCAGTCTGTTGTCTTTTAGAGCGAAAATTTGCAGGTCCTACACGTGGAGGAACGGCAGCACAATTCGGCACGCTTATTCATGAAACTGCTAGATGGGCAAGTCAAGATGAGCATTTAGACAACGAGTATTTACGCGAAAAATATCCACAATTGCAAGCGTTTGCTGCGATTAAAAATGACAAAGTTAGCGAATTGCCTGACTTTGATTTTTCGTTTGAATCTATAAGCGCTTTACAAAAAAAGGCTATTGAAGATGTTGCAAACACTATGATTGAGCATTATTATTCGATTTGCCCAAGCGATTCCAATATTTCAGACGTAAAAGACCGATATCGTTTTATAAAAAATGATTTAAATGTTCGACGAGCGCTTTATACGATTGCTCAATATTTTGTAGGTTCTTTAACTGGATCAAACTACCCGATTATGGCGAAAAAAGATGAAGACGGTGTGGTTACTGATATTTTACCAGCGTTAGAAAAGTCGAAGTCTGCAAAACCTACAATTGCAGACGTCGATTTGGGGAATCTTGAACATGTCTATTGTGAGTGTAATATAAATGCCACTTTTGGATTCGACGATATTTTAAACGCCTATAATCGTGCGTCTAAGACGCAAACAAGCTTGGAAGATCTTTATTCAATAATGGGATTCTTAGTAGGCGGATGGCAAAATGGCGCGTCTAGCGATTTGCGAGTGAGGATTCAAGGTCGAATTGACCGCATGGAAATTAGAAAGTTAAATGACAATACGGAACAAATTCGCTTAATCGACTATAAAACAGGAAAAGTTCCTAAAACGCAGCAGGTGTTTAACGATTTACAACTTATCTGCTATCAGCTTGGGATTGTGTTTTGTAACGAAAATGTTGAAGACGTTAAACAATTGCTTAAGTTTAAGCATACAAAAATCGCGCGAAGTGCGCTGTTTCACGTTGTATACAAAGATTCTCCTGCGCAAGATAATGGTGTTGCAGAAAACATTTGTCAGCCGTCTTTGTTTGGTGCTGATGGCGCGTTGAGCACTAAAGGACTGATAAGTCGATACAGGTATGCAGATGATAATCGTCTTTACGAACTTCCAGATATTGATGAGCAAAATCCTGCGGACGGTGTGAGCCAGAATGCGTGGTCGGATTTTGTAAACCTGCCTATGAGAACAAAATGGTCTCTTATGATGATATCTCGAGTATTCTTTGCTGCTTCTGCTGTTAAGTCAACCAGTTTTGTTGTTGAGCCAAAAGCAGACCATAAAAATCATTGCAGATGTTTAGATGTATGTCCTGGTTGCGCTGGAAAAGTGGACACGGTTTACGAAATGATTGAAGGTAAAAATGAATAATAACAACGTTAACGCCGTAAAATCCACACCTAATAGTGCTCCAAGTTTAGAGCAAAAAAACGTTATAGAAGCGCCGATTAATCAAGACGTGCTAATAGTTGCTGGAGCTGGCAGCGGCAAAACATACACTATGACTCGTCGCGTAATACATTTAATTAAAAGCAAAGTTCCGCCAGAGTCCATATTGGGATTAACCTTTACAAACAAGGCGGCTGCGGAATTGCTAAGTCGCGTTTCGGCGGAGGTTAGCGCAAGCGGTGCAAATGGCGCAAAGTCATTCTTAAAGCCAGAAGTTATGACGTACGACGCGTTCTTTCAATCAATCGTAAGAAGATACGGGCTTTTGGTTGGCTTTAATCAAAACACAATGCCATTAAGCGATGCTGGCGCGATGGAAATCATAAAAAGTATAATCGGAAAATATTTAGATAATCCACAAAATCACAATAAAAATTTAAACAAATTATATGATTTTGACACGTTATGTTCAGATGTTATGAAACTTTGTGCTGAAATATCATGCTCAATGATAGGTGTAGACGCGCAAGGAAACACTTGTTCCAGTGTGCCTCAAGCAGTACAAAAAATACGAGAGTGGAATAACGAATTTGCAGAACACTTAAAAAATGTCATAGGAAACAAGAAAGTCGAATCGCCATTACCTGCTAAATCACCAGCAATACCAAAATACAAAAAAGTCAAAAAAACTGCTGGAATGAGTGCGGAAGACGTTACAAAAACATCTTCAGAAAAATTTAAACAAGCGTGTAAAAAATACGAAAAATATTGGGATGATTCATGCTTGCAACTCTGCGTGAATCTATACAACTCATGTGTAAAAAGAGACATACTGTTAGATCTTGTTTTGCAATTTGACGCTGAAAAAAAGCGCGTAAACATGGCACAATTTAGCGATTTTACAATCGCAGCCTACTATTTAGTAACACATTTTCCTTCGATTTGTGCGCAATACAGGAATCAATATTCGCAAGTTCTTTTAGACGAATACCAAGATACTTCTACAACGCAAGCAATGCTTATAAATACGCTGTTTCATGCGGAGAATGATGCGGAGAATGGTGGAGATTTTGCGGCGTCAAAGCGTACACACGTTATGGCAGTAGGAGACCCATTCCAAGCAATCTACTCGTTTAGAGGCGCTTCAACTGGAGCTTTTTGCAAGTTTGAACAAGACTTTAATATAAATAAACAAAACAAATATTCGCTAACTGTTACACGCAGAAACTCGCTTTTTATACTAAAAGTTGCAAACGCACTAACTGAGCCGATGCGCGGAGAAAATGGCGATAATTCAACGCAAAACGCAAGTCGTAGATTTAGCAGCATTGATGATCGCGAAGTGCAAGTAGAAACCTTAAAGCCAAAAGAGGATGCGCCAAATGGCACGATTGCAGCGCTATTTATGCCATCTCAGGCAGAAGAAATCGACGCAGTAGTGCGATTTGCGCAAAAAATTATAGAAAAGCAGGAAAAGCAGGAAAGTCAAGGATCGCAAGTATCTCAAGTATCGCGCGAACCACAATTGGCAATACTATTTAGAAGTAAAGCAAATATGCCAAAATATGCTGAAAAATTAGAATCAGCAGGTATAAGAACAAGCATAGTAGGATACTCATCGTTAATCGAAAAGCCAGCAGTTAAAGATGTATTAAGCCTCCTAAAAGTAGTGCAAGATCACAGCGACTCAAACTCACTTATGCGACTTCTAGCTACACCGCGTTTTGCGCTATCTGCCGACGATTTGGGGGCATTAGCTGCAATCGCAAATAGCGCAAACACGGAATATCTTTACAACATTTACTCGTCGGCAGGATTATTAGAAGCAGATCTTCCTAAAAGTCAGTGGGATTCTGCCGTTCGCAATCTTAGAAACAAGGCGAATAGTGGGGAAATATCTGGGCAAGTCATAAATATTTATGGCGGAGTTTATTTAGCAGACCTAATAATGCGTGATTTTTCCACAAAAAACGACCAGTGGGTTAATCAAATGCAGCAAAAACTTAGCATTAGAGGGTTTGATGCAGTAAAAAGACTTAGTAAAATCCTACATAATGTAGAAGGCATACAAAGAAACTCGCTAACAAACGTAATGCAAGCCGCTGTTCAAGCTCTTAATGTAGACATAGATACAGCAGTGGGGTCTGCCTTAAAATACAAGGATTTTAGCAACCAAATCATACTGGACGACATGCGTAGTGTGTTAGATTCGCTAAATGCAATTGTAGAAACATATATTCAGGAAATGGGCGAGTGGCAGGACGTAAGTTTGCGCGGACTAATAAGCTGGATTGACTCAGCAAAAAATCTTGATTCTCAGTCAGGATCCTCTGTTTCATCTTCGTCTCAAACAGAACCAGCGCAAGTCGTGCTAATGACAGTTCACCAATCCAAAGGTTTGCAATGGCCTGCTGTTGCTGTAGTTGGGCTAAATGAGGGCGCTTTTCCAAGTAATCAAGGAGATTCGCTAAAAGTTGATGATAATGGGCAGGCAAGCGCTCGCATACCGATTGAGTTTGGTGCAAGCGTGCCTTCTGCGTTGCGCGTGGATGCCAACATTTTGCCGCATTTTCCGCATACAGTCACGCGCGCGGAGGCAATGCACCCAGAAAAAGCAATGCAAAGTTTAGATAGTGTGCAAAAGATTTTTGACGAGATTAAGCCAGATAGAATCAAAGCTTTGTGCGATTTTGCGGAGGCAGTTAAAGAAGTAGATTCTTGCGATTCTTCGGATTCTGGCGATTTTTTGAGCGAAGAAACGCGCCGCGTGTATAACGCGTATAAATCCCAGCAAAACGTTGATTCTATGCCATTTACGCAAAGTGAGGAGCGCGGAATTCAGCTTCACATGGATGAGCGTCACCTTATGTATGTTGCTCTTACGCGCGCAAAGTTCGCTGCTCTTTTAACAGGATCAGCTACATCTGGAGATAGCGCTCAAAGTGGCAGAAAGCGCAGTGCGTCAGTGTTTCTTAACGAATCAATAAATGCTATTAAAAATCTCAATGGAGCTATCGAAGGCCAACGCTGTGATTCAAATGAGGAAAATAAAACAGAATCGAAAGAATCTGAAGAATATGAAGAACAGGATGTTTTCGGTTTTATAGCTGGAGACGATGCTCAGGAATTTGCTGCAGAATTTAGCAAAATCGCGCCTCAGTCTGACTCATCAAGTTTAGAGCCAACACTTAAATGGCCTTGTACGTTGAGCAGTACTATAGAAAAATCCTTAATAGAATCAGCAAAACTCGTAGAAAACTGCGATTCTGATTTAGAATCCGTATACGATTCATCCATAAACACAAACCCTAAATCGTTGCTCTATAAGGCAAAAATTTTCATACAAGACGCGGACTTAACATCACAAAATGACTGCGACTATTCGCTAGAAGAATTAGCCGAAAAAGTGAATAAAATATCTAGCGGATCAAGACTAAACGTAACATCGTTGCAAAAAATAAGTAAAATCGCACAAAATGCAAAAACAAGCGTTTACAACAATCTATTGGCTTGCATTAGACCAATCCCGTCCATTCCTTCAATAGATGCAAACCTAGGCACAAAATTCCACGCTTGGGCGCAACAGTTTGTAGACTCAGCAACACCGAGCGAATCTTGCGCATGCTACGAGTGGAAAAACATTGTAAAACATGGAATATCGTTAGAAAAAACGCCTGAAAACAGACAAAAAGTTATAGATGATTTTAATCAAAGTTGCAAAGATTCAGATTCGCAAAGCTGCGCATTAAATCAATGGAAGCAACGGCTTATAGAATCGCGTTGGGCAAAACGAGTGCCGCTAGCTGCAGAAATGCCGATTTTAATGCAAATCGATAATACGGAATTTGCAAATAGAATCATCAACGGCACTTTGGATGCTGTTTTTGCAGGAGGACTAGACGCTAGCGATACTACAAAACTCTACACAATCGTTGACTGGAAGACGGGAAAGCGGCCAAAAAGCGCGGAAGATATTCGCCTAAAACTAGAGCAGCTCGACTGGTATAGGATGCTGCTAGCGCGCGCAACAAACGTTGATTTAAGATGCATTGACGCCACTCTTTACTACGTTAGCGAGGCGCGTGCGGAAAATCGCGAGATTCACGCATTGTGTAAAACGCGCGACGAAATTTTGAGTGAAGCGTCTTTTTAAAATCAACTTTTTTGATAATCTAAAAGTAGAATATAAGCCGATTTAAGTTAGTAAAAGTAAAATTAGTAAAAGTAAAAGAAGGACAAAATGACGGTTGAGTTTCGTCCAGTTAAAATTAACGACATTGACGCAATCGTAGAAGAATACGAGCGCACATGGGGGATTGCGAATGCTGTTGGAGCAGACGCTTCGCGCAATCTTTCTAGGCGATTCGTGCTGCACTATTTAGAGCCATCCACGTTTGGAACTGTTGCAACGATAAACGGCAAATTTATGGGACTTTTGCTTGCGCGCGTGTATGGAGATAAAGTGCTGTTTAAGCAAGTTAAGAAGATGCTAGAAGAGCAAGAAGCAAAGATGTCTAGCAAAGGCGATTCTTCGCACGCAAAAGCGTTGGATTCTGCGATTGGCATGGGCCAGATTGAGCGCAAGTTAGAGGCGATGAGCCATATTAACGACTTGACTCAGGCAGAGTTGGAGCTTTTTATTGTTTCTCCAGACGCTCGCGGGCACGGAGTCGGTGGCGGATTGTGGAAGCGCACAATGCAACATTTGCGCAGCCGCGGAGTGAATCGCTACTTTTTGCACACAGATACGGCTTGCGATGTTAGTTTCTACGATTATCACGGGCTTAGGCGAGATGCTACGTGGGCTAAAAAGGATCATGAGAAGTATGCGAACCGCGTAAAAGATCTTGTTGAGGACTTGTACATATATTCGGGCGAGCCGTTTGTAAACCGCACCAAGCGCTTTGACTGAGCTTGAAATTGCATAACGCATTTCAAGCTCCTTCAAAGCGTGATTTGGCACATAAAGTCCAGTGGACTTTATGTGCCAAATCAGCCGAACGGCTACTAATAGCCGTGAGGAATATAGCGCTGAGCCGCTTAAGTGTAAAGTCCACTGGACTTTACACGCGACGAAGACGTGAGCGCAGCTAATCTGCGCGAACGACATTCTCTGTTTACTGTTGCGCGAGGGCTGTGTGTTTCTACGTTCGCGCGGTCTAAGCGCGCTCGCGCCTTCGCTTGCGTTGAAAGCACACTGTGCTTTCAACTTTGAGCAAGCTCAGCGAATCGAAGTGACTTCTCGCGCATTATGCAGCTCGAAGTCGTCGATTCGCACAACGCTCTGCCTCTTACGTGTTATCTTGTGTTGCGGTTGTTCCGTTTTGGCTTTGATTTTGTTTTTTGGTTGAAGTTTGTTTGTAGTGGTTGATCATTTGGATTATTTGGTATCGGCTGCCGCTCTTATATTGTTCGACCAAGAATCACCCAGCCCTCTTACATGCTTGAACAATTGCGTGATTTTCATCACCGAGATTTTTGTGTGTTGTGCGCGTTAATCATATAAAATTCATCATACGAATTAATCTTAAATTGTATAAAACAATTAGTAAAATATGACTTGCATAGTTATGTGGATTTTGCGGTCTGGTTGGCGCATTAATCCAAAGAGTAAGATAATGGAGTAAGAGTATGTCTAAGAAGATTCGTGTAGTTAAGCACTATTCTGGCGTTAATTCTGGTGTTGGGGCTGATTCTCAGCCAGTTCTTTCAAAGAGCGTTTGCGCTGCAATGTTGACTGGCGCAATGGTGCTTGGGGGGGGGGTATTCGTTTCCTCACCTGCCTATGCTGACGGTTATGTAGACGGCACTGGCAACAACATTTATTACGGTTATAAAACAGACGCAAGTTATACAGAAGCTCGTTTCCACATAGAAGTGGATTATTACGATACTCTTGAGCATGCTCAGGCGGGCAAGGATGAAGGTAAAGACCCGCTTGGAAAGTTTGTTCGCGTTCATTATCTTTCTAATTGTGCCAAAAAAGACGGCGCAGCTGACGATTGGCGATTCCGCCCAATGTGGTGGTATGGCGTTCCAAAAGGCTTGAAGAACGTTCAAAATATTACGTATACGCGCGTTGAAAAACTAACAAATCAGCGCGGAAATCAGCCGTTTGTGCCAACTGGCTCTTCGCAGTTTACGTTTACAGATACAAACGGCTACGGCGTTGTGTCTAAGAAAACATATCCTACTCCAAAGCAGTGGAAAAGCATCTCCAACTTCTACTTTGATGAGCAAAATGTGCTTGCAAGTAAGGGATGGAAGCAGCTGCTTGGTCTTAATGGGGGAAGTTACGATAACGCTGGAAATACGGAGAGCCAGTGGAGTGTTTACCAAGAGCAAACCGCTGGCTTGCAAGGCATTTTTGTAGACTGGGAGTCTGCAGGGCAGCGATTCTACGATATGACTTATGTTGGCGAGATGACGGATGATGCTTGGCAGAAGCGCGATGAGAATCCGCTTCGTTTTGCTGCTGGCGTGTATCGTTTTGCTGGTAACTGGCACTATGCTGTTGGTCAAAAGCACAATACGCCAAAGATTGCGGACCATTTGAAGCTTAACTATCCAGAGGTTACGAAGGTTAAGAAGCTTGATGCGCTTAGCACTGATGAAAAGGGTAAGGTTCAAGAAGCAATAGAAAATGCTAATCGCGGAAAAGCTGGTTCTCAAACTCTGTTTGATGAATTAGTTAAAGACGGTCAAGACGGCATTGTTATAAATAATGACGGCTCTGCAACTATCACATTTAAAGACAACACTAAGCGCATTATGCCAGCTAGCTTGCTTGTTTCTAAAGACGAGTCCGATAGCGATAAGTATAAGCCAACTTTGCCTGAGCGCACGCCTGTAGTGAATTTGAAGAAGCTCACGCCTGATGAAAAAACTAAAATTCGTCAAGCGATTATTGATGCTAATGGTAAGGGAACTCCAAACGATTTCTTGAAGCATGTGAAGCAAACTAATAGTCAGTATGACTTCAAAGTTAATGAAGATGGTTCCGTAGAAGTTACGTACGAGGATGATTCAAAACTTACTATTCCTTCTACAGATTTGGTGTTCCAGGGGCCAAAAATCTCCGACTGGGCGCCGTATGTTGTGCCAGATGCGATTGAGGTTGACAACCTTCAGCAGATTTCTCAAGAAGAGATAACCAAGATTGTCAATGCTTTTGATACAGCCAACACTGGCATAGCGCCGTATGACGAGGCAAAGACCAACAATAGTGGTAATACGCCTGTGTCGATTGATAAGACCACTGGCGACGCAACAATCACGTGGAAGGATGGTTCTAAGACTACTATCGCCGCGTGGCAATTCCTAAAGCAGAAGCCAAAGACTACGCCATCTCCAGAGCCTCAGCCGCCTGCTCCAACTCCTGCTGCCGAAAAAGAGTTCATTGTTGAAGCGCCTCAAAACCAATCAAGTGTTGATTTCGATCCGTTTAATGCAAAGGAATCCGACTTAACAGATAATAAGAATAAACAGGCTCTTACAGCAATTGAAGGCGTATTGAAAAAGTGCGCGGCAAAAGATGCAAAGGACAACAATACATCTGTCACAATCAAAGCTGTTGAATTTAAGATAGTAGACGGCAAGGGCGTAGTAGTATTCCACGCTGACAAATACAAAGACGCTACCTATCCAATGAGCGTATTCCTTAAGCAAAAAGCTAATAATCAAACGCCTCAGACTCCTTCTACGGAAACGAAGACGGAAAATGGTCAAAATGAGCACGATACCTTTAAGTATAAGGTTACAAAGACTCAGATTAATGGTGATACACCAACTGCTCAAGATGCTGTGAAAGCACTAAAGCAATTTGTAAAAGACAATTACGATAACGTATCTGATAGTGATTTAGCTTCTGTTGTTGACAGCGTTACTGCTAAAGCGACCTGGACTCCAAAAACTGGTACTCGCAATATGGGTGCGTATGACGCTAAAAAACCTAATGATGGCCCAGTGACTTCGTTTGATATTGATACCACTAACGGCTACGCTATCAAAGTTAATGGTCACCCTTGGGCTGACAATGATGATGGTGGCGATTGGGATTCTGCTATGGAAGGAACTCTGTTTACCATCAAACCCAGCGATTTGTATGTTAAAAAGGGAAATACTCAGCAGCAAAAAGACAATACGATTGACAATCTAAAGCAGCAAGCTAAGGATCTGCTAGATAAGCGTAAAAATAAAGATAAGCTTTCTAACGAAGATTTGAAGCGCGCTGGCATCGAGGACCCTGATCAACTGAATGATGCCAAGATCGATGAAATGGCGAAAGGTCAAAAGGCTGAGAAAGACTTGCGCGATCTTATTCGCAAGCTCACCGATGCCAAGAAAGCTGAGCGTAAATATCACGCTATTGCAGAAGTTGAAGTTGCCGACCCAGAAAATCTGTCTGAAGCTGATTTCAAGAAAGCTGCGGAAGCATTCTTAAAAGCCAATTACGATGGTACGGGTTCACTAGCAGGAGATAAGGCGCCGTATACCGTTCCTACGGGTCTCACGCCAAAAACAGATACTGCCTTAATGGAGCTTGCATCCGATACTAACGCGACAGGTATTTCATCGATTACATACGCAAACAGTGATTTTAATACGCTTATTTTCACTGACAAAAATAAGAAACAGCTGTTTACTGTTTCTGTAAAATACAAGAAAAAGGCGGAAACCCCTGCACCAACGCCTGATGCACTTGCGCAGATGAAAAAGGACGCTGAGCAGCAAATCGACCGTAATCCTAATTTAACGAAAGACCAAAAAGAAGATTATAAGAAGCAGATTGAGCAAGCAACCACTGTCGACAAGATTAAAGAAATTCTAGATAAAGCTGCTCAACAGGGTAAAGCGAACCAAAACGATCCGTCAAAGAAGCAAACTATAACCGACAACAAGGGTGGTAGTAACGCCAAGCAGGAGAAGGAAAAAGAGCAAAAAGAAAAGGATAAGAAGGAGCGCGAAAAGAAGCAAGAAGAGCAAACCACTAAGGATAAGAAGAGTGCTAACGACACTATTGATGGTCTTAGTGATTTAACTAAAGATGAAAAGGATAAGCTCAAGGAAAATCTGAATGGAAAGAGTGGAGATACTACCAAGCCTGGTGCTAAGACTCCTGAAGAAGTTCAGCAGATTGTTAACGAAGCTCAAGCTCGAAATGCTGCTCGCAAAGCTATTAAGGATGAGTTACCATTCTTAAGCCACGGCAAGGGAGAAAGCGACAACGATGATAAGGCTCTTAAGGAGTTAATCGGTTCTGATCCAGCTAAGAAGGATAGCACGCTTACCGATTTGGAAAATGCTTTGACTGCAAAAGACGCTACTGCAGAAAGCATCAATAAGGCTCTTAAAGCAGCCAAGCGCCAGAACGCAATTAATGAGCAGAATGCAAAGAATGCTGGTATTGCGAAGCTTGATGCTAAGAAAGCAGAACTTGATGCAGCATACAATTCTTTGACTGAAGATCAAAAGAAATCAGCTAAAGAAAAGTACGATGCTGCTATTCAAGCAATTAATAATGCTGAATCTGCTGTTAACCAAGCAACAAAGCCTTCTGACATCAAGACTGCTGTTGAAAGCGTGAAAGATGAAACCATCAACGATGCAAATAAAGCAATCGAAGATGCTAAGGGCAAGCGCGATACTTCTGGTAATACCAACGATAACGCTGATGCTCTAACTAAGGAAAAGGAAGCTCAGAAGAAGCGTATTCAAGATAGTGATCTTCCCGATGCTGAAAAGAAGAAGGCTATTGATGATATCAACAATGCAAAAAAGCTTGGCGACCCAACGGGTATTGCTGATCGCGCGCTGAAAGCAAAGAAGATTGCGGATGCTCTAAAGAAGATTGATGAATTTAAGCATTTAAACAAGGCTCAAAAGGATGCTTTCAAGGCGATCATCAATGGCACTGATGCTGGTAATCACAAGGACGATAATGGCAAAGATACTGGTGTTGACGACATTGACGATGCGCTCGCAAATGCTGCAAACACCGATAATGCTATGGCTCGTCTTGAAGAGTTGAAGGTTATTGCGGATAAGTTTGCTAAGGGCGAAAAGTACAAGAACGGTGATTCTGCAAAGAAGACTGCATTTGATAATGCTTCTACTGCAGCTGGTGCCGTGCTTGACAAAGCTAAGGGCGATCCTAAGGATGCGGATCAGGTTAATGAGCTGTACAAGGATCTTCTTAAGGCAATGCAGGATCTTGACAACACAGTTAAGGGTGCAGGCGTTAAGACCGATGCTCTTGCTGCGGAGATTGACTCCGACAAGAACTTGAAGCCAAGCGAAACTGATCCTAAGACTCCAGGCGATTCTGTTTACAACACTTCGTCTAAAGAAAAGAAGGAAGCGTTTGACAAGGCTCTGAAGGATGCAGAAGCTGCTTTGCAAACAGCAAACAGTGATAATGAGGATGCTAAGAAGCCTACTTCCACTCCGCTTACTCCTGATCAAGAAGCTCAAAAGCAGAAGGCTGTTGACGAAGCTCTAGACAAGCTTATTAAGGCTCGCCTTGCTTTGGATGGTGTTAACACCAAGCCTTTGCAAGATGAGATTGATAAGGACAACAAGGTTAAGAACTCAGATAAGTATACGTATTCTATTAAGGATAAGAAGACTGCGTTCGATACAGCTTTGAGCGAAGCTAATGAATTAATCAAGAAGCTGACTGGCGCTGCCGATCAGCAAGCACAACCTGGTCAAGGTACTCAACAGCCAGATCTTAGCACAAAGGAAGCTAAGCAGAAGGCTTTGGATGCGGCTTTGAAGAAGTTGCAAGACGCTGCTAAAGCTCTTGATGGCACGAAACCAATAGAGCCAACTCCAAATCCAAATCCAACTCCGACCCCGACCCCGACCCCAAGTCCGCTTCCAACTCCTGGTGCCGGAACTGATAATCCTGGTTCTGGTAATGCTGGTTCTGGTTCTGAAGCAGGTTATGGTGTGAACGATAATGCGCCTACCATTGTAGATAAGGGCGAGTTGAACATTCAGATTGATAGTGCTGAAACTGATTCTAAGCCTGGCAATGCTGGAGCTGGTAACGCTGGTAACGCAAACGCTGGCTCAGCTACAGGCGCCCAGGGTGGTGCAGGTACATCTTCAGGCTCAGGAATGGGCACTGGCACTGCGGGCGCAGCCAATGCAGGTGTCGACAACAAGGCTGTAAATAACGCTGTAGAAAACGCTCCAGAAGTAAAGCAAGCGGATGCTGCTGTTAAGCAGGCTGCTGCTACGCTAGACGAAGCTTTGGCACAAGCTAAGCGCGTTGCTGCAGATCCGCATGCAACGCAAGCGCAAGTTGACGCTGCTGCTGTTAAGCTTGCGGATGCTCGTAAGGCACTTGCGGATGCTCAAGACAATGCTGCAAAAGTGCGTGCAGCTGTTCGCAGCCGCGTTATAAAGGGCATGCGTTCTCGCGGGAATGCAGGCGTTGCTGCGGGCGCAGACGTTGCTACTGCTGGATTGATGGCAACTATGATTGCTGCAATTGGAGGAGCGTTTGTAACTCGTCGCATGCGCGCAATGCACGCTAATCGCGACTAGTGTTTAGTTGCTACTTATGTAGGTCGTCGCGCGACGACCTACATAAGCGCTTAAAGCGTAGCGCGCGACATTTCCTATTTGTTGTTGCGCGAGGTTTGAGTATTTCTCTCCTCGCAGGCGCGACGACCTGCCTGAGCTCTCAAAGCGTAGCGCGCGAAGGCAATTCGGAGCGCTGAGCTTGCTTAAGGTTGAAAGCACGGTGTGCTTTCAACGCGAGCGAAGACGTTCGCGCGGCTAATCCGTGTGAACGATGTGACGGGTTTTGTTGTTCGACACGCCGTAAATTAGGTACAATCGCACTACATGACTGAGTCAAGTGTGGTGGAGATTCGAGATACGCAAAAGTCCTAGCATGTAAGAGGGCTGGGTGATTCTTGGTCGAACAATATAAGAGCGGCAGCCGATACCAAACAATCCAATGAGCCACCACTACAAACAAACCTCAACCCAAAAACAAAATCAAAGACAAAACGGAACAACCGCAACAACAAACTACACGTAAGAGGCAGAGCGTTGTGAGACAAGAAACACCCAGCCCTCGCTTCAACAACAGATAAGGAGAATGTTCGAGCGATACGAGCCGATTTTTGTATATGACAGATACAAAAACCGCGGAAGACTAGTCAATTATAAGACCAGTTAACCGCGGTTTTATTTTTGTTTTTTAGTTTTGATTATGCGCGACGATGGCGAGCGAAGTAAGTGCCGCCTCCGATTGCTGCGATCCCTGCAACAACAGCCGCTAGAGCTGCAACAACCTTAAGTGTAGTGTTGTTGTATGCGCTTTGCGCGCCGTCTTGTGCGCCGCCAGAAGCTTGAGCGTTCTTAGACTCATCCTTGGATTCGCTAGATTCACTCTTGGAATCCTTATTGGATTCGCTCTTAGACTTGCTCTTTGCAGAATCCTTTGCATTATCATTATTGGACTCGCTATTAGCAGCAGAATCCTTAGCAGCATCTTGTGCTTTAGCAAGATCCTTAGCAAGATCCTTAGCAAGATCCTTAGCTGCAGCTTTAGCGCCAGATGCAAGAGCAGCTGCTATGCGGTTAGCGCTGCTTGCGCTAAGAGTGTTAGCGTGTGCTGCGCCTGCAACATTATTCGCTGCAACGCCATTAGCATTTTGAGCGTTTTGAGCGTTTTGAGCGTTTGCATCGTTAGCGCTTTGCGATTGTGCAGCTGGAATAGCAGCGTGGAATCCGAGTTGCTCATTTCCGAACAAGTTGTTTGCGTATCCTGCAAGATACTGGTTGTAGTAGTTTTCGAAGGATTCGCTAGAACTCGTGTTGTTGCTCGTACTGCTGCTAGTGTTATTTTGCGTTGCACTAGTTGAACCAGTATTTTGATTAGCATTGCCTGATTCAGTGTTTTGCTCTTGTGTTCCACTGCCAGTGTTGGTATTAGAACCACCTTCATTATGATGTTCCGGTACCACTGGTGGTGCAGGTACTACTGGTGGTGTAGGTGGTGTTGGTACTGGCACAGGAGCTGGTGGCACAGGAGCAGGTGGTTCTGGAGCTGGTTCTGGAACAGCCTTGGATAGGCTTTCTGCTGATTTTTGCAACGTGCTAGTAGCAGAACTCAAAGTAGTAGAGCAAGAGTTAAGGGTTGCTAGCATTGTTGTAAAGTTACCAGTTACAGCAGCAAAATTCGCCTGATATGTCACTCGAACTTGTTCAGGAAGAGCAGCTACGGCTGCTGCAAATTTAGTCTTATAAGACTCAACCTTTGTTTGAGCCTGTGTAACCTTAGTTTTAGCAGCTGCAAGAGCAGATTGAGCAGAAGCAACCTTAGCCTTAGCTTGCTTAACAGATTCTTTAGCAGCACTAATAGCAGCAATTGCTTTTTCAACATTTTGTTCAGCAGTCTTAACGGCTTCAGCTTTTTCTTTTGCTGTTTGTTTTGCATTCTTAAGCTCAGTTTCGGCGCTAGTTTGCTTTTGTGTTGCTGTGTCAAGATAGCCTTGAGCATCTGCTACCTTTGTTTTAGCAGCTTTAATCTCATTGTCGTGCTTTTGTATTGCTGCAGCAAATCCAGATATCTTTTCAGTTAACGCAGTAACCTTCTTATTTGCTGCCTCAAGAGCTTCAACAGCACTATCTTTAGCTTTGATTGCATCTTGAACAGCCTGCTGTGCTTGATCAACCTTCTGCTTAGCTTGTGTAACAGCCTGAGTTAACTCTCCATCAATCTTATTCTTTTGAAGTTGAGCATCATTTTTTGCTGCATCAGCAGCTGTCTTAGCTTGTTTAGCAGTCTGCTCCAGAGTTTTGGCTTTTTCTTTCAGCTGATCGAGCTCACCTTGAAGATTTTGAATCTGCTTATTGCGCTCTTCGCTAGTCTGCTGAGCTGCAGCCTGAGCCTGCTGCTCAGCTTCTTCATACTTCTGCTGCGCACTTGTAGCTTCAGTATTTAACCTATTAGCTGTTTCTTGAGCTTGTGTTAAAGCTTTATTTGCTTCTTGAACATCAGTTTTAGCCTTTTCAAACTCCGTATTTGCTTTTGCAACAGCAGTCTTAAGCTTTTCTACTTCAGATTTTTTGGAGTCAGCAGTGATTATTGAATTACTAATAGCAGTAATTTTAGATCCGATTTTTTGCACTTCAGATTTTGCTTGATCAAGAAGTTGATTAACGGTTTCTTGCGGAGCTTCCCACGTTACACCAGTTTGGCTATAGTACGCAACAAGTTCTTGAGCTTTCTTCTTAAGAACATCAAGTGCGTTCTTTTCCTGATCTTGCAAACCAACTTCAGGTTTAGCGGCATCTGCAGCGTCTAAGTTGTTAGCATCGCTCATGTTCAAGTCATAATGCAATTTACGAAGCTCATACTTTTTAACAAACAAATCGTAGTTTGCTTTATTTGCTTCAGCATTCAGCTTGTTTATAGCGTCATTCTCTTGCAACTCTGCCTTAGCGCTTTCACCAAGGCTACTCTCGTAATTAGCAAGAAGCTCTTTATATTTAGCAACGCTAATCGAAGATTCGTTGCTTCCGTGCCATACAGCTACATCTCCTACAACATCTTCTTTGCTAACTGTAGACTTTCCGTTTACTGTGGTTGTTGTTGTAACTTCTTGCAAGCTTAAGTCGCTTTCAGCGAATCCGCCAGCAGTAATATCTTTGCTAGCAAAATTCGTGTAATGACCCACAGATTCCAAGAAAATGCCCTTGAGTTTACTATTATCATCAGCAGACTCAAACAACTTAGTATCTGGATTCTGCCGCATGTATCGACCCAAATCATAACGATGTTCTTTAAGAACCTTTTTACCAGCATCAGAAATCTTATGAGTTACTTCACTACCTTTTTCGCCAGTTACAAACGTTCCTTCAACAGCCTTGTCGTAACGCTCTTTTTCAACCGTATACCAGCCGCTAAGAGCGTTATATTTTTCAGCATCTACAGAGCAAGACGTATTGCCATTTGCTGTTATATAGCAATTTCCATACTCCTGATTCTTATGATCCTTAGAGTCTCCGTCGTAATTGCCCCACGCAAGATTTTCTGTAGCATTGTACGGGTTAGTTTTCATCACTTCGCTACTCTTATAACCAGGGTGGTTTATTGCATGATCATGATTTGCGCCAGAATAGAAGGAGTTTACAATTGACTCAGCAATCAAGCTAAGACGCACGTTAACAGCGCCCAAAGTTGCACTGCCTTCAGTACTTGCGCTGTTTTTAGCGCTATCTTCTTGGCGTAACTTGTTGAGTGCCTCGTAGTAAGTTGCAGCTTCCTTCATGTTTTGCAATGAATCCGCGCCGCCAACTTTGCCGAGCTTTACAAGATCCTTATACCACATAGGAACTTCTATAACGTGGTCTAGAACGTTTTCTGTTTTGTCTCCGTTCTGGACTTGCTTCATGATTTCAACTCTTTCACCGTTCAAAATCTGCTTAGCGCGCTGAGCGTCTTCAAGAAGAGCTTTATCACCATTTGAGTTTTCAATCACATAATCCAAGAATCCTGCAAAGTTTGCTGTAGTTTTAGAAGTATCTTTCTTAGCAGCTTTATCTGCAGTATTCTTAGCGTCTTTCACAGCTTTTTCTGTATCGCTCAACTTCTTAGCGTCTGGGTTCTTTTCAAGCGCGTCTTCTGCTGAGTTGAGATTGTTTCCAGCGTTATCTAGATCTTTTTTCTTATTTTTAGCTTCTTTGTCTTTCTTATCCTCATCTGCCTTAGCATCTTTAGCTTTTTGTTCAGCTTCAGATGCTTCACGCTTAAGTCTTTCTACTTCTTCGTTAGTGGTAGTAGTCGGATTATTTAGAGCATCAATCTTATTTTGCTTTTCTTGCTGCTCTTTTTTGTTATTTTCAACAGCGAGATCTGCTTGTTCTTGTTTTGTTTTGGCTCTATCAGCTATATCATCTAAACGAGCTTGTTCCTTCTTTTCGTTTTCTAACTTTTCTTGTGCTTCCTTTAATTTTTTGTCGTAATCGTTTTTCTCGTCTTGCTTAGATTCTAAAGTTCCTTTTGCTTTTTCTAAATCTTTGGTTTTATCAGTAACATTATTTTCAGCAGCTTTCTTTTCTTCTTCAGCCGCAGTTTTTTCGTTCTCGGCTTTCTTCTTTGCTTCTTCAGCTGCAGTCTGCTTAGCTTGCTCGTCTTTTAAAGTCTTTTCTTTTGCAGCTACATCGCCTGCAGCTTCTTCAGCTACTTTCTCTTTGGCGTTAACTTCATTGTTAGCTGCGTTTAAATTGTTGTCAGCTTCGGTCTTTTCTTTATCTGCTTTATCTTTTGACTTGTTAGCAGCATTTAAACCATTCTGAGCTTCTTCGGCAGTGTTCTTGGCTTCAGTTGCCTTTTCGTTTGCTTGCTTAACTTCATTGTCTGCTGTAGTTACATCTTTTTGAGCGTCTTCACTCTTGGACTTTGCATCCTTTATAGCTTGTTCTGCAGCTTCATTTTTCTTTTCTTCTGGCTTCGTTCCCTCGCTATTTCCACCGACTTGCTGGCCTGCAGGAGTGCTGCCAGGTTGATTCTGCCCAGAAGCACCACCTTGATTTGTGTTTTCAGGATTTGTGCTTCCAGGTTGAGGATTTTCATTACCTGAATTGCCACTAGGATTTGCGTTACCACTTTGTGGAGCCTGTACAACAGGTTGTGGATTTGTGCCAGAATTTGGTGGAGTAACTGTTTCAGCGTTGGCAACACCTGCCATGCCGAATAATGCAAGAGAACTTGCGCCTAAAGATATTGCTACGGCAAGCTTAGCGTTCATAACTAACCTCTCCTCTTTCTAATGATTAAAATAGTAGACTCTGCTATTTAAACAAGATTTTGTGCGAGAATCGCAATTTTTGTTCGCTTCCATTGCGATCTTTTTTAAACCTTGCTTCATACGAAAACAGTATACAGCTCTACGGGGGGGGGTATCAAGTTTTCAATGCGATTTTATCAAATACCTATGGATTAACGTTCGAATCGACGATTTCGATCTGCATAATGCGCGAACGATTTTCCCGATTTTGTTTCCCCAATCGACCAAAAAGGGAACAAACACGGGAAAATCAAAACATCAATCTGCAAACTTTGACGCCATAATGTAGACTAGAAAGATACTCAAAAATCAATCATGTTAAGCACGTTAAACGCGTACAAATTTTAAGGGAAGTGAATATGTCATCGAAATCGGCGCAGCAAAAGTCTTCGCCTATGTCAAATTATGCAAGATTGTTCTCTTTTGAAGGAACGCGAGCATTTTGCATATCTGGAGCAATAGCAAGGCTGCCTATTTCGATGATGGGTTTAGGAATCGTTCTTGCACTAAACCACATTTACAACAATTGGACTATTGCAGGCACTATGAGTGCCGCATACGTGCTATCACAAGCAGCCGTAACGCCATTATATGCAAAGTTTTTTGATAGATTTGGTCAAAGAAAAGTTGGAACACTTGCTCTAAGCGCGCAAGTTGTAGCTATGCTATCTTTTGCTGTTGCAGCGCTAATACGTGTACCCTTGCCAATACTTTTTGTGCTTGCAATCTTAATGGGAGTTACGCAATTTGCGTTCGGCGCGCTTGTTAGAACGCGCTGGGCATACACACTTAAAAGTCAAAGCGACGATACGTTACTAAACGTTGCATATGCGCTTGAATCTGGAATTGACGAGATTGTGTTTATTTTCGGACCAATTCTTGCAGCATGGCTTGCCACTAGCGTTCACCCTGTATCTCAACTTTTTGTGCCGGTTTTAGCAAGTGGACTAGGTGGAGCGTGGTTCTTATCACTTAAAAACACACAGCCAGCGGTTATTAAAATCGTGCAAGTAGAAAGCGCGCCTAAATACGACGAAGACGTGCAAAATGCAATAAGCGAGCAAAGCGAAAACGTACAAAACACACATAAAAGCAACAACACTACAAAGCTTATAGACAGGCTTTCACTTAAACAACTCAAAAACAAAAATCGTAAGAAGAAGCCTAAAAACGTTCTTCTTTACCGCGGAATCATACCACTTGTTGTTATGTTCCTTGTTTTTAATATGAGTTTTAGCGCTTTTGACGTATCTGTTACTGCAGCAATGCGTGCGCAAGGATTAGACAAATTAATCGGCTTGCAACTTGCGCTGTTTGCATGCGGATCTTTAGTTGGAGCTGTTATTTTTGGTTCGCACAAATTCCGCGGATCTAATTGGTCTCATCTAATCGTGTTTTTAAGCCTTCTTACTATTGGCTTTATTCTTATGAACATTAACTTAGATAGACTTGTGCTTCTAAGCATTTTTGAGCTTTTAAGCGGACTATGTGTTTCTCCGATTTTTGCAACTGGAAATCTTATTGTTAAAGACACGATTCCTGAGCACTCGCTTACCGAAGGATTATCGTGGCTGCCAACGGCATCTGCAACTGGCGCTTCTCTTGGATCAATGGTCGCGGGCTTTGCGATTGACGCGTGGAGCTCGCACGGCGGAATGATGGTTCCATGGATTTCTACGCTTGTTGCAATTCCAATCGCGTCAATTGGGTGGATTATTGTAACACGCAAACAACACTGACGCTTTTCATACTAAAAGGGGTATATGCCACAGCCAAAAAACGTTACAAATGCCTCACCGATAATACAAATGTAACGAATCCGCATATCTCGCAACAGCAAACAGAGAATTACCCTTGCGCGCTACGCTCTAAGCGCGACAACCTGTCTGAGCGTTCAAAGCGTAGCACGAAGGCAATTCGGAGTATTATCTTTTGCAAAAAAGTATTGTAGAATTAGGAATAATAGGTTTTTATAACAAAACAATAAACAAGAATTTTAGAAGGTGTGTAATGTTTGGTTCAGATTTATTCGCAGCAGCAGGCTTTGCTGACATTCAATCAGGCTCCGCAATTTTAGGTTCAATGATTTTCGCAATCGTTGTAGTACTAATCGGCATCGGAATCAAGATTTGGAAAAAATACGGTAAGCATTAGAGTTTACGCTTTAACACACGTTTCAACACACGCTTTAACATTTTGACTTTAGCTTTAGCTTTATAGGTTATTTACGACAAATTCAAAGCGATTTGCTTCATATTTTTAAGTGTTAATCCGTTGAGGCGTAACGCTACAATGGATTAGATGAGTAAGACAACGATGCAATTGACGGATGAGATTCTTGCAGAAATTGTAGACTCTGTAAAAACCTCCCAACCTTCAAAAATAACGAATAAAAAGTCAAATAAAACTGTGAAAAAAGAAAAAACAACTAATACAAGTAAAAAAAGCAATAAAACAAGCGATAACAAGATTAACGATAACAATATCGAATCTTTGAAAGCAAGCAAAAAAATCAAAAATACGCAAAGTTCTAAAAGTTCTAAAATAGTTAAAAACGCGCTTCCACCAGTGGTAAACGATCAGCGCGATGGTGCGTTAATCGCTCCGCCAAAATATCGCAAGGGGTCAATGAGAATTGTTCCGCTTGGCGGATTGGGCGAAATCGGAAGAAATATGAACGTTATAGAATACAACGGTCATATCTTACTTATAGACTGCGGAGTGCTTTTCCCAGAAGAAGAGCAGCCAGGCGTAGACCTGATTTTGCCAGATTTTCACTACATTCAAAACAGGTTAGATAAAGTAGATGCTCTGGTACTTACGCACGGACATGAAGACCATATTGGTGGCGTGCCATATTTGCTAAAAATGCGTCCAGACATTCCTCTAATCGGATCTAAATTAACACTCGCTTTTGTTGAAGCAAAATGTGCAGAACACAGAATCAACCCAAAAATGATTCATGTAGAAGGCAGAGACAAGCTAAAAATAGGTCCTTTTAATTTGGAGTTTATTAGCGTAACACACTCCATTCCAGACGCTCTTGCAGTGTGTGTAAAAACGCCAGCAGGAACGCTTATTGATACGGGAGATATAAAGCTAGATCAGCTTCCACTAGACCATAGGCTTACTGATTTAGTTGAATTCGGAAAGCTTGGTGAACAGGGAATTGACTTATTAATGGCGGATTCCACAAATGCCGAGGTTCCAGGATTCGTTAAGCCAGAAACCACTATTGGACCAGCTTTGGATCGCGCGTTTGCGGAAGCCACTCGCAAAATAATCGTCGCAAGCTTCTCTAGCCATGTTCACCGCGTTCAGCAAGTCGTAGACGCTGCACACAAGTATGGTCGAAAAGTTGTGTTCGTTGGGCGCTCAATGGTTAGAAATATGTCTATTGCGGCAGATCTCGGCTACTTGCATATTCCAGAAAATACTGTTGTAGATTTAAAGCAAGCAAAAGATATTCAAGACGACAAGCTTGTGTATATGTGCACAGGATCTCAAGGCGAACCAATGGCAGCTCTTGGGCGAATCGCAGACGGAATACACAAAGATATTACAGTTAATGAGCTTGATACTGTAATTCTTGCAAGCTCACTAATCCCAGGAAACGAGCATGAAGTTTACAAAGTAATCAACAAGCTTGTACAAATGGGCGCTCGCGTAATCAATAAAGATAATGCTGCGATTCATGTTTCTGGTCATTGCAATGAGGGTGAGTTGCTCTACTTGTACAACATTGTTAAGCCAAAATGCGCTATGCCAATTCACGGCGAACACAGGCATCTTGTGGCAAACGGTTCGATTGCTGTTAAAACAGGCGTGGATCCTAAAAATGTTGTTTTGGCAGAAGATGGAGATGTTGTGGACTTGTACCACGGAAACGCCGCCGTTGTTGGATCTGTGCCATGCGGATACGTGTATGTTGATGGCGATTCCGTTGGCGAGCTTACAGACGAAGAGCTGGAAAAGCGCAGAATTCTTGGCACAGAAGGATTTGTGTCTAGCTTTATAGTGGTAAATACAGATAGCGCAGATGTTGTAGCAGGTCCAAAGATTTACTTGAATGCTGTTGCAGAAGACGAGTCTGATTTTGAAAAAGTTCGATCTCAAATTGTTTTCCAGCTTCAAGATGCCATGATGCACGGCGAGAAAGACACGTATAAGCTTCAGCAGATTATGCGAAGAACGCTTGGAAGTTGGATTGCGCGTGCGTTGCGTAGGAAGCCAATGATTGTGCCAGTAGTAGCAAATATTTCAGAAAATAATCAAGAATAAGGAAAATATAAAGGAAATATAAAAAGGAAGGTAAATATGCCAGGAGCAAATCTGACTCGCGTAGAAGCGGCGGAACGTTTTAGCGCAATTCAAATGCCAATTCACTACGATGTTGCGCTCGATTTAGGCAAAGGGGGACGCGATTTTAAGTCGCACACAAAGATTGAGTTTGATGCTAAAGCTGGTGGAACAAGCTTCCTCGATTTGATTGCAAACAGCGTTGAATCCGTTGTGCTTAATGGCGCATCTCTTGATGTTTCTAAGGTTTTTGCAGATAGTCGAATTGAGCTCGCAAATCTGCTTGAGCATAATACCGTAGAAGTTGTAGCAAACTGCCAATATTCCAACACGGGCGAAGGTTTGCACAGAAGCGTTGACCCTTCCGATGGCAACGTGTATTTGTACACTCAGTTCGAGGTGCCGGATGCTCGCCGCGTTTATGCTGTGTTTGATCAGCCAGATTTGAAGGCGGTTTTTGATTTTAGCGTGGATGCTCCAGAAAGCTGGATTGTGACTTCCAATATGCCAGTTAAGAGCGAAACAGCGCTGGAAGGCCGCGAAACTGAAGCAGGCACTTTGGAAAATGGCGCTGTAGAAGGAATGAAGCGCTGGGTGTTTGAGTCAACTCCAAAAATGAGCTCCTACTTAACTGCGATTTGCGCAGGACCTTACGCCGAATGGCATACGACTTACAACAACGAAGACGGTCGCGTAGTGCCAATGGCAATGTACTGCCGTCAGGCACTTAAAGACGCTTTTGCAAAAGACGTTGACTACTTGTTCGATATTACGAAGAAAGGTTTTGCTTTCTACGCTAAGACTTGGGGAGTGCCATACCCGTACGCAAAGTACGATCAGATTTACGTGCCAGAATATAACGCTGGAGCTATGGAAAACATTGGTATGGTTACAATTCGCGACCAATACGTGTTTGAATCCAAGGTCACGGACGCATATGCTGAGCGTCGTGTTGTAACAGTTTTGCACGAGCTTGCACACATGTGGTTCGGCGATTACGTAACTATGAAGTGGTGGAATGATTTGTGGCTTAACGAGTCTTTTGCAGAATTCACTTCTACGCTTGCAACTGCTGAAGCAACAGAATGGCATGACGCTTGGAGCACTTTCAATTCTGGCGAAAAAAGCTGGGCGCTTAATCAAGATCAGCTTCCAACAACCCACCCAATCGTGGCTCCAATCAACGATTTGAACGACACTTCCGTTAACTTCGACGGCATCACTTACGCAAAGGGAGCTTCCGTATTAAAGCAACTCGTAGCGTACGTTGGTCGCGAAAAGTTCTTTGAAGGAATCCACAATTACTTGAGCAAGCATGCATACAGCAACGCAACTTTGGCTGATTTGTTGCACGAGTTGGAGCTTACAAGCGGACGCGATCTTAAGGCTTGGAGTGCTCAGTGGCTTGAAAAAGCTGGAATTAACACGATTTCTACCGAAGTTGAAGAAGCAGCTGACGGCACTATTGCTTCCTTGCGTTTGCGTCAGAGCGCGCCAGCTGAGCATCCTGTTCTTCGCGCACACCGTTTGGCTGTTGGATTCTACAATGTAGATGAAGTAACTGGCGAAATTAAGCGCACAAAGCGAATCGAACTAGATGTTGACGGCGAAGTGACGGAAGTGGCGGAAGCGCGCGGCGAAAAAATGCCTGCGCTTATTCTCGTGAACGACGACGATTTAACGTACACAAAGTTGCGTTTTGACGCAAAGTCGCTTGAGTTTGCTGCAGAAAACTTGTATCGTTTCAAGGATTCTTTGACTCGCTCGCTTATTTGGCTCGCATTGTGGGATATGACTCGCGACGCAGAATTCCCAGCAGAACGCTTCGTGGAACTCAGCCTTAAAGCCTTGGCAACTGAGCGCGAATCAACTACTTTCCGCTATGCTCTTGGTCAAGTAAAGGTAACTGCAAGCCACTACGTGGTGCCTGAGCGTCAAGCAGAAGTCGCAAAGCATGTAGCTCACGAACTTTGGCAGTTGGCTTTGGCAGCTTCTGCAGGTTCTGACGAGCAATTCCAGTTGCTCAAGGCTTATCTTGGATACGGCGAAGTTGGAGATGCTGAGTTTGTGCGCGTAGCTAACGGATTACTTGACGGTTCCGTGCGCTTAGAAGGCTTGGAAATCGACAACGACTTGCGCTGGAGCATTCTTATTGCGCTCGCAGGCGTGAACGCTTTGGACGAAGCTGGAATTGACGCGGAACTTAAAAAGCGCGATACTACTGAGAATCGCGAATACGCTTACCAAGCTCGTGCGGCTCGATCAACTGCAGAAGCTAAGGATTGGGCTTTTGAACAGGCTTTGCGTAATCTCAATTTGACTAATATGCAAATGGGTGCTGTGGTTGTTGGCTTTGCAAGCACAGCTAAAGGCGATTTGGTTAAGCCTTATGTTGAGCGCTACTTTGCTGAAGTTGAGTGGATTTGGAAGAATCGCACATTCCATATGGCGGAAACTTTGATTGAAGGCTTGTATCCAAATTATGCGGATGTAGACGAATTAGTTGAGCGCGGACAGCGCTGGCTTGATGAGCATAAGGATGCGGATCAAGCTTTGCGTCGTATGGTGCTCGGCAAGCTTGATTCTTCTCGCCGTACGCTTAAGGTGCAGCATTACAACGCTTCGCTTTAGTATTTTGCAAGTTAATGGCTATTTTCAATGTACATTCCTAATAAGAAAATAGGGAAATGTAGATTGAATCTAAGTTTATTAAAGATTAGGTTGATTAAAGATTAATTCAAGGAGTCGCAAGATGGCAGAAGATATGCATCAATCAACGCCAACAATACATGGTGAGCAACTAAACGCGGATGGTACGCAGAAAGCGCAAGACCGCGTAAACAATCGATCTTTGCGCCCAAACAGCGATTCCTTTAAAGAGTTTATGACTAGTGGCTGGGATAACCAGGAGCCACAAATCGAACCGCTTGAGTCCTCAAAGTACACGCCAGCACGCTTAGAAGCGCTTGGTAAGAGGTTCCCAGGCGAGCGCCTTGTTATCCCAGCAGGTCAGCCAAAAGTACGCAATAACGATTGCGACTACGCTTTTAGACCAGACACAACTTTCGCATACTACACTGGCTTGGGTCAGGATTACGAAGCTGGCGCTGTTCTTGTACTTGAGCCGGTGCAAGCAGGCAGTAACGAGGAAGCGGCTGGCGAAACTCACGTTCCGCAGCTTTTTGTGGCTCCTCGCGCAGACAATAGCACTGATGCGTTCTACAAAGACCCGCACTACGGTGAATACTGGGTTGGTCCTCGCGCAGGACTCAAAGAGTTGAAAGCCATGACAGGCATTGAAACGCGTGATATTGCGGAGCTTGACGACGCAATCGCAAAAAATGTTAGCGACGATAATAGCTCTGCCGAAAGCGTGCGTGTGCGAATTGTGCGAGAAGCGGACTCCGATTTAACAGCACGTGTAGATGAGTTAAGAGAAGCGAGCGGATTTAGCGACGAAGATGCAAATATTGCTGCAGACGATAAATTGCACGAAGTAGCAGCCGAAGCTCGTATGCTCAAAGATGCTTACGAGATTGGTGAAATGCGCAAAGCTGTTGCTGCTACAAAGTTAGGCTTTGATCGCATGCTTACGCGTTTACCTCAAGCTTTAGGCAAAGAGCATTCTGAGCGCATGATTGAAGGCGCTTTTAACTCCGTTGCTCGAGAAGTTGGAAACGAGGTTGGCTACGATACGATTGTTGCTTCTGGAAAGCACGCTCCAATTTTGCATTGGATGCGCAACACGGGCGTGGTTTCTAGCGGGGATCTTCTTTTGATTGATGCAGGCGTAGAAGTCAACAGCCTTTACACGGCAGACATTACGCGAACTTTCCCAACAAACGGCAAGTTTACAGATTTGCAAAAGAAGCTTTACCAATGCGTTCTAGACGCTCAGCAAGCTGGTTTTGAAGCGGCTAAGCCAGGCGCAACTTACAGCGATATTCACCACGCTTGCATGCGCGTGCTTGCGGAGCATTTGCACGAGTGGGGTATTCTAAAGGTTAGCGTTGAAGAATCGCTTTCGCCGCAAGGTCAGCAGCATCGTCGTTGGCATGCGTGTGGTGTTGCTCACCATTTGGGTCTAGATGTTCACGATTGCGCTCAAGCTCGCTACGAGGCGTATCAGGGTGCGAAGATTACTCCAGGAATGATTTTCACAATCGAGCCTGGCTTGTACTTTGCTGCCAATGATCTTATGCTTCCGCCAGAAATGCGCGGAATTGGAATCCGCATTGAAGATGATGTTTTGATGACGGAGAATGGCCCTGAATGGCTTTCTATCGATATTCCTAAGCAGATTGATGATGTAGAGGCTTGGATGGCTCAGTGCGCGTCAAAGTAACGTGCGGCAGAGCAACTTTTTTCGATGAGATTAGTGCCACTTTTCTTATATTTCGGCGGAAAAGTGGCAACTAACCGTTGAGTTGTAAAGTTCAAAATCCTAAAGACCCAATTTATCTAATCTTAACGCAATAATGTTGTTATATCGCTTTGTTATAACAGCATTATTTTATTATCGGCGTGCTGCGGGTAAAAATGTTGAATCAACAAGTTGTAGCCAAAATCATTGATGCTCTTGAAAGGAATATAATGACTAAGCCAATCGTTCTTTCGCTTGGAGAACTACTGTGGGATTTGCTCCCACAAGGAAAACGAGTTGGAGGTGCTCCAGCCAACTTTGCGTATCACGCGCAATGCAATGGAGCAGAAAGCTATGTTATTAGTGCGGTTGGAGAAGATTCTCTCGGTGATGAACTTGTTGAAGAAGTTAAAAAAGCAGGGATCAAGCACGTTATTCAGCGCAATGCTTGGCCAACTAGCACAGTAGATGTGGAACTTAAAAATGGCATTCCAGAATACACGATTGTGCGAAACATTGCGTGGGACCATATTGTTTATACGCGAGAACTTGTAGATCTTGTTAGCAAAGCAGACGCGATTTGCTTTGGTACTCTTAGCTTAAGATCGCAAGAAACGCACGACACTGTTTTGGAGCTTTTAAAGCACACTAAGCCAAACGCCATGAAGTTCTTTGACATTAACATTCGTAGCGATCATTATTCAAAAGATTTAATTGATGCTCTGCTCAAAGAGGCTACTGTTTTTAAGCTTAACGATTCTGAGCTGCTTCTTCTTAGAGACATGTTCAATATTCGCGAAACTTCAGACAATGAGGCTTGCAAATGGTTCCAGGCGCGCTACGGCTTGGATTATGTGATTTTGACTGGCGGATCTACTTTTAGCACAATCTTTACTAAGACGGGAGAAAGCTCCACATATCCGACCCCTCATGTGGAAGTTAATGACACAGTTGGTGCTGGCGATTCGTTCTCTGGTACTTTTACTGCAAGGATTTTGGCTGGCGATTCGCTTAAAGACGCGCATCGTGCTGCAATCAACACTGCTGCGTACGTTTGCACTCAAGCAGGAGCCTGGCCAGAGTACCCGAGCGAAATCCCAGACTATCTTTCTAAAGCAGGACTGTAGTCTGTAAGAATATAAACAAAAAGCTTCAACTTGTAAGATGAATTAGGTAATTCCTAGAATCAAACGAGTTGAAGCTTTTTTATACGCCATTAAGGCGATTATCTAGTGGGGCCTCAGGGGCTTGAACCCTGGACCGGCGGATTATGAGTCCGCTGCTCTAACCGACTGAGCTAAAGCCCCACGCTAACAAAGTCAGCAACGACTAGATTAGCACACACCCATAAACGTTTAACACGCTATGCAACACTATTCATATACAATTCGTATTGCTATGCATACTTATGTGCTCTGCTAGTCTAGTCGCCAGCTGTTTTAGCTCGAATAATTATGCTACTGTAGCTTGTCCTCTTCCAGAAGCGAAATTACTCAAAGCTCCAGTTTTACGAACTGCAACGAACAAAATCCAAGGAATAATTCCAGCAATCACAATACCGCTTATAAACTCACAAATCATGTGAATTGTTAGATAATTTACAGACTTACCTTGGTAGATTACGAACATCAAATAAATACCATATTCAATAGCTGTAAGACCACCAGCAATAACGCTTAAGGTAAGGTTATACTTCTTATATTTGGCAATCGCAAAAGGAATTTCGCTAAACACAGCTTGTAAAGCGGCAGAAGCAAGAACCATGAATGCGGAGAATTGTTGACCAAGAATATTTTCGAATACAGCACCAAGAACATTAACATAAATCGCAGCACCAGGCTTACGAATTAAAAGAAGAGCAAGAGGACCAGACATGTACCAAACGCCATGCAAAATGCTGCCAAATCCAGGCAAAACCGTTCGCAAAATAGGTGAAATCTGGGAGAAGAACACAATAGTAAAGCCCCAGTAGATTACACCAAACAAAGCAGCTAAAGCAGCTCCAAGTGATATATCTGCCACTCGCCAGCGAAGACTGCTAATTATTGTAGGCGTAACTTCTTCTTGATTCTGAGCCTTGTCTGTTATAGGCGTGCTGGATTGCGTGTAATTTGATTCATTATTTGATTCATTATTGAAAATATCACTCATAAGAGTCCCTTAACTACTAGATGCTGCGTATTGTAATTTCTTTAAAATCGTCTCTTGACCTACGCAGCCTGGGCGGAAACGACATCGAGTACTCTACCATTTAGTTTCCACTAACACGCCTTTTTGAATAATTTTTTGTATGATTTGTAACATTTTTTACTATTGCAGAAATTTATAACGCGTTATAAAGTCGCTTGCGCGACGCCAAGCAAGGAATATCGCTCGCGTTGCAAATGTCTCGTGAGCGAGACAAATCTAACGAATTTGAGCCAAAAAACGTTACAAATGTCTCATCAATGATGCAAATATAACAAAAAACAGCCAAAAACTGTTACATATGTCTCGTGAGTGAGACAAATCTAACGAATCTGTAGTGCACTTCTACTTCGACACGCCGATACGCACTAACAAAAACACTACAGTTACTAATCTAGATAGTTGGAAAAATGAGCATAAGAATGTCGCATATAACGAACACAGCGTATGGCGAGAGTTAAATCAGGGGGAGTACAAACAAAATGTCTATGGAACATCCAAATAGTAGCGGCGAGCGCATTATTGATGTTGAGCGTGATATCATGCGACGCTCTCCAGAACATAATAAGACGAATCTTGATTTAGACAGAATGCGCCTAATACTTGATATTTTGGGACATCCAGAGCAATCGATGCACGTAATTCACATTACTGGCACCAATGGCAAGGGATCCACGGCTCGCATGGCGGAGGCGATTTGCCGCGCGTACGGTTTGCGCACAGGTCTTTACACTTCGCCGCATTTGCAACGCGTAAATGAGCGAATCATGATTGATGGCGAGGAAATTAGCGACGACCATTTCGTTGACGTGTATGATCAAATGAAAGACATTATAGACATGGTTGACGCTCGCATGGACGCTGATGGCAAGCCGCGCATGAGCTTTTTTGAAGTTCTTACAGCTATGGCGATTTGGGCTTTTGCTGACGCTCCTGTGGATGTTGCCGTGATGGAAGTTGGCATGGGTGGCGAATGGGACGCCACTAATGTTATGAATGCTGATGCTGCGATTATTGGTCCTGTAGACATGGATCACATGCAATGGCTTGGAAACACGGTTGAAGAGATTGCGCGCACAAAAGCGGGCATTATTAAGCCAAATTGCACTGTGATTTTGGGGCCGCAGCCACACGAATCGCAAGTTTTGCCGATTATTCAAGAGGTGGCAAATCGCAATAATGCCAAGCTTTTACGCGACTTTAGTGACGGCAGTGGCGAGCTAGAGGTTATTTCGCGCACTCCAGCTGTTGGCGGTCAAGTTGCCACTTTGCGCACGCCTAATGGCACTTATGAAGATGTGCCGATTGACAAGTTTGGTGTGCATCAGGCGCATAATGCTTTGGCGGCGCTTGCTGCTGCGGAGGTTGTTCTGCCTGTAAATGGCGCTTTGGATGGCGATTTGGTTGCCGAGGCTTTGAGCCAAGTTAAGGTTCCTGGGCGCATTGAGCAAGTGCGCACTTCTCCGACAATTATTATTGATGGCGGCCACAATGTTAATGCTGCTGAGTCGCTTCGTAAAACAATCGAGGAGAATTATAATTTTGAGCAGCTTATTGGCGTTGTGGCAATGATGGCAGATAAGCAAGTTGAAGAATACTTGGGTGTTCTTGAGCCGATTTTAACGAAGATTATTGTTACTCGTAACTCTTGGCGTGATCGCGTTATGGATCCAGAAGATTTGGAGAAGATTGCGGTTAACGTATTTGGCAGAGATCGAGTGATTCGCGTTGACGATCTTCCAGACGCTATTCAAGAAGCTGTGAATCTTGTTGACGAAGACGATGAGCTTGGAGTTGGATACGGACATGGAGTGTTGATTTGCGGAAGCTTTGTTACAGCTGGCGACGCTCGAACTATGCTTATTGAGCGCGTTAATCCAGACTTGAAGAAGCCTAAGGATCAGCGCGCTAATACTCATCCAAACATTGCGAATTGACTTTAGCTAAAGAGGTGCTTAGCTAAATAAGCGTTTAATAATAAACGAATCTCCTTCGTAAGGAACATGCTTGTTGTGCACCTTTATCCAGCGTTCGTCGCCCTTTCCAATAGCAAGTATTATGTTGAGTCTGTTGTTCTCTCTAGCATCTTTTCTTGCTTCTTCAACACTGTACTCAATAGCTTCAGCTCTGTTTATAATAATTCGCGATTCAACGTTTGGATTGGTTACGCAAGATTGCATGTATTTGCAAATGTCCATTTCGTCTTCGACATTTGTGTCTTCTTGAGTGAACACAAATTGGTTGATTCGATCTTGTGCAGCTTGAACTATTTCTTTTCTCCTGTCAACGGCTTTGTCTCCCGTGGATCCTGTTACAAGCGTGATTCTAAGATCATTGTTACCGTATTTGTCGTATACGAAGTCGACAACAGATTTTGTGGAAATGTAGTTGTGTGCGTAATCTACTATGGCAACTGTATTGGATTTTGTGTCTTTAAAGACTTCCATTCGCCCCGATATTTGAACGTTTTCTATAGCATGTAGGGCTTTTTGATCTGTGTTTTCATTTATGCCTAATGCGTTTGCGATTGCGATTGCTGCAGTGGCGTTTTCGTAGTTAAAGTCGCCTGCGATTTTTAGATTGAATTTGTCTATAGTTGTGTAATTAGGTACGAATTGTTTTTTGTTTTTCTTGCTTTCGTTGTCTAAAATAGCAACATAATGTTCTTGCGCGTCTGATGAAACTGGCATTGCTACATATTTTGTCCAAATAAGTTCTGGATATTTTTCGCTTTTTTCGTAAGGGTGAATGTCTGAATGATCGCTGCATGCTTGGCAGTTGCAGATGTTTTCGCCCATTTCTTCTTTTCGTACTCTTGAAAATGTTGTGACGTCCACGTATTCGTTTTGTGCGTCTTGGAGTATTAAGTCTGCGTGAGCGCAGTCTGCATTGAGTATAAGCGCGTCAGTGTTTTTTACGATTTGGCGTTTGCAATACAGGTAGTCTTCAAAAGTTGGGTGTTCTATTGGGCTTATGTGGTCTGGGCTTATGTTTAGGAATGCTGCCACATTAAAGTGTAGTCCGTATACTCGCTCTACTTTGTATGCTTGTGATGAAACTTCCATGACTAGGTATTTCATACCGTTTTTTACGGCTTGGCTCATCATGCGGAATGCGTCTAGGCTTTCTGGTGTAGTCAAA
This sequence comes from Gardnerella sp. DNF00476, assembly GCF_049262735.1. Taxonomy (NCBI): domain Bacteria; kingdom Bacillati; phylum Actinomycetota; class Actinomycetes; order Bifidobacteriales; family Bifidobacteriaceae; genus Gardnerella; species Gardnerella sp. DNF00476. Next base: position 366,363 of record NZ_CP058401.1, on the reverse strand, counting down.
TTAGATTCAACATATGTTTTTCCATCTAAGCAATTGTCAACGGAGGAGAATAGGGCTGCTTTGCCTTCAGAATGTTCGTTTAAAATTGCATGAGTGAAGTAAGCTGTTGTTGTTTTTCCTTTTGTTCCCGTAATTCCAATAACTCTAAGTCTTTCTTGTGGGTTTCCAAAGAATTCTGATGAAAGCAAGCTCATTGCTTTACGAACGTCTGTTACTATAAGTCCTACTGCATTGGTGTAATCCGCGTAACTTTGCTCGGCAACGTATGTAGTTAAGCCATTTTTATCAGCGTCTTTAAGATATTCTGGCTTAAAATTGCCTTTAATGAACAGAAGAGTGTTTTTCTTAATATCTCGTGAATCGTATGTTATGTGGTTGTATGTTTTTTTGTAGTTTTTAAAATCGTCCGCGTTCATAGACCAGATTTCGTTGCGAATATGCACGAAATCGTTGTTTTCTATGTTGTTTTCTATGCAGTTGTTTTGTTCGTCTGAGTGTTCAGTATTGGTCTGTGGGAGTTTTTGGATAATTTCTCGTAGAAGTCTGTAATTTTTTAAAATTGTGCTTGCGTCTAGCATGTTTAGATGAAGATTTGTTTTTTCGCTCATTTTGTTCCTCTTGATTTTGAATTATAGCCAGTTTCCGCTGCTAGCTGGTTTTCCTTTGGATTTTAGCCACTCGTCGAAGCTGTTTTTCCACTTTGTATACGCTTTGCGTTGCCATGTCATTAAATCGCATAATTCAAGATTTGCAACATCTTCATGTAATTCGCTTATAGGCTTAATCAAGTCTACTGCGGCTACAGTGTCTGCTGTTGCGTCGTGAAAGTCTCCTATTGGCTCTACGCCGTAGAATTGTGTTGTATGCGTAAGTGTTCGCTTGCCTGTGCGCTTAGAAACAGCGCGGTCTATAACTAATGGGTCTACTACAAGAATTTCTCCATCGTTGATTGTGCTATTCGGGCGATTGTTCAGGCTTGTTAAATCCCATTTTTTTAAATCATGCCTTAGCATTTCAACGTCGAAAGGAGCGTTGTATGCAAGCAGTGGAATATTTTTGCTCTGCGCGAGGCTTACCGCCGCAGCCAACGCTTCGATTTCCGCCGTCGGTTCCCCACCGTTTTCTTGTAGGAACTCGTCCGTAAACCCGTTGACTTGGCTTGCTTTTGGATTAATTGGCTTGTGCGGGTTTATTAACCAGGTTGCTATCACATCATTGTGAGTCTTATTTTGTGGGTTTCTGAGCACAAGAGTTGCTGAACAAATGGAGTCTTCGCCGAGAATTGCGCCCGTTGTTTCTGTGTCGAAACCGAGCAGGAAGGATTGGCTGAGTGGCGTTTTTTCGCTTTGTTGCTGTGTTTCGTTTAGCGCTTCCATAAGCTCGTTAATGTTGTTTGGCATAGTCTTAATCGTAGAATGCGCTGCAGACCCTGAGTTTGTGTTAGTAAATGGTGGATTGTTATTTTTTGTAATGTTGCGTCTATGAGTTATTTAGTGCGAATTTTTGCAAAATATGTAATAAAATGCCCTCAAAGTACACAATTATATGATAGAATAGCATCAAGAACGCTCGTTATGTTACAAAAAGTAACATTTTCTGAGAGTTGAGATGTGCTTTTTGTTTAGGAGTCGTTGTGGATTTACCTTTGCAAAAGCAAAGAAACAAAATAATAAATACAAAATAACAAAATAGCAAAAGATTTAAAATCAAAAGGACAATGGTGTATATGAACATGGACATCAATGACGGACTTAATGACGGACTTGGCGACGGACTTAACGACGTTCAAAATCATCAGAATGCTACTGATAATAATAATGGCGAATATTCTTATAATTCTTATAAGTCATATAAGCAAGGAGAGTATGCTCGCAATCATATTCGCATTACTGCAACGAAATTGTCTGACGGTCGTGACTTTTTCTATCTTGATGATAGCCCAGATTATGTTAGTGGTCTTAAAACGCGCGAATTGAAAGATCCTCGAAAATTAGCGTATAGGTTTGCCTCGCATATTGATGCGGATGGTAATGAAGTGCAGTATGCAGCTCCGCAAATGCGTCAAGATCCTCTTACTGGAGACTGGATTCCTATGTCTACAGCGCGCATGAATCGACCAATCACTGCTGGCCCTGGAGCGCTTACTAAGGGCAATCCGCTTGCCGCTCGCAAACCTGGTTCTGCATATCAAGATGGGGAAGTTCCAGACACTGATTACGATGTTGTGGTTTTTGAAAATCGTTTTCCATCCATGGTTCAAGTTCCTGGTGTAAGCCGTGAACCTCATTATCTTAATGGCAATCCACTATGGAAACAGGCTCCTGCAGCTGGGCGTTGTGAAGTGATTTGCTTCGGACCAGACGAAAATATGTTACCGGCTCAATTGCCAGTATCTCGTTTGCGAACTGTAGTAGAGGCGTGGGCTTTTAGAACGGCTGAAATTAGCCAGATTGATGGCATTGAACAAATATTCCCATTCGAAAATCATGGTGCAGAAATTGGCGTTACTTTAGCTCATCCTCATGGTCAGGTTTATTCTTATCCGTTTATTGCGCCTAGACTTGAGCAAGAATTGCGACATACTCAAGCTTATTTTGAACGCACTGGCAGTAATTTGTTGAAAGATTTAATGCTTTCAGAGATTGATAATGCTTCGCGCATTGTAATGAGAAATCACAGTTGGGTGGCATATGTTCCAGCCGCAGCGCGCTGGCCACTAGAGGTACATGTTGCTCCAGTTAGAGATGTTCTTTCTTTGGATCAGCTCGATGACCAAGAGCGTTGGGATTTGGCACAAATGTATTCAACATTATTGCGTCGCGGAAACGCATTCTTCGATAAGGGAGATGGATTGGGAATGGATCTTCCATATATTGCAGCATGGCATCAAGCCCCATTGCATGACCCTCGTCGTGAAAATTATCGTCTTAATTTGCAATTCTTCTCATTCCGCAGAGATGTTAACAAAATCAAGTATTTGGCTGGATCTGAGTCTGGTATGGCTGCGTGGGTTTCAGATACTACGCCAGAACTTATTGCACAACGATTCCATGAACTCGGTGCGGTTGATTTAGACGAGTTAGGCTAGTTAGGCTAATGTTATTAACTATATTAGTAATATTAAATATTATTATGATTTGTGAGTACAAAGGAGTGCTATTATGCCAGTATCATTTATTGAAGCAGTGAAGAATGATGATGGTGCCAGACAAGCAACATCACTATTCAGCGAGACTTTTGGCGAATATTGCAGAATGCGTTTGCAAGATAATGGTGGAGTATGGGCAAGCCCTGGACGAGTAAACATTATTGGTGAACACACGGATTATAACGAAGGATTATGCTTGCCTATCGCTCTTCCGCATCGCACTTTTGTTGCGTTGCATCCTAGAAGAGACACAAAAGTTAGAGTAGTTTCAAGCGTTAACCCTATGTCAATCGAACAAGCGGATCTTGATCATCTACATGCTGGAGATGTAAAAGGTTGGGCGGCATACGCTATTGGAGTGGCGTGGGCATTGCGTAAAGCAGGCTACTTAAAGGTACGTGGTTTTGATGCTGCGTTTGTTTCATGCGTTCCGCTTGGATCAGGCTTAAGCTCTTCTGCAGCAATGACATGTTCTATTGCGCTCGCTTTAAGTGATGCATTTGACTTAGGATTATCTGATTCGGATGTTGGGCGCGTGCAGCTTATTCATGCGGCGATTATGGCAGAGAATGAAATGGCTGGAGCTTCAACTGGAGGCTTGGATCAAAATGCTTCTTTGCGATGTGTTGAAGGTAATGCGCTTCTGTTGGACTGCAAGAAAGATTTGACGCCATTACAAAGCGTGAGCCAGCAGCCGTTTGATTTGGCGGCGAATAATCTAGAACTACTGGTTGTAGATACTTGCGCTCCTCATCAGCTTAATGATGGTCAATATGCTGCTCGTCGAATGATGTGTCAAGAGGCTGCTCAAGCGCTTAATGTGTCATCTTTGCGTGCTGTTGCTGATTCTATTTCTAATAGTGAGGATTCACAGCAGACTTTACAAGATACTCTTAATCGAGTGCAGAAGCTTGGTGGCGAAACAATGATGAGAAGAGTGCGTCATGTTGTTACGGAAATAAATCGCGTTCGAGAGTTTGTTGAGGCTTTCCATAAAACAGACATTACTCTTGCGGGAGAATTGATGAACCAGTCACATAATTCATTAAGAGATGATTATGAGGTTACTGTTCCAGAACTCGATACTGCTGTTGATGTGGCTCGCAATGAGGGAGCTTATGGCGCTCGCATGACTGGCGGCGGATTTGGTGGTTCTATTATTGCTTTAGTTGATACTAATAGGGCTAAGCCGATTGCTCAGGCTATTGCTGATGAGTTTGCAAAACGTGGTTTTGCTGCTCCGCGCGCTCTTTCGGCTGTACCTTCATCAAGTGGTGAGCGAATTTTGTAGTATCTGCCTTAAATGGTGTATGCCTTAAGTAGTATCGCCTTAAGGATTGTGTATAAATATTGTGCACAAATAGCATATAACGTATAGACAAATAATATATAAACAAAATGTGCCTTTGAAAGTCTCTACTTGTTTTTCAACCTGTAGAAACGATCAAAGGCACTTCTTAATGGTAATTTATTGATCTTTTGGATTATTTTTGATTAAAGCTTGAATCCAGCGTAGTTTTTAGCTACTTCGATTACTCTGTAAACATCAAGATTCGGTTGAATATTGTTTTCTTCCCTTCTAATAAAATCAAGGAATTCGTACCAATATTGTTGGGCTTGTTCGTTGTGTCCGCAAGAAATTTCTCGCAATGCTTGGGAAAGTTTCTTAACGTATTCACGATGCCAAGAGAGAAGCAACCATTCGTTAGCAATGTGACCAGTTTCATTACTTATCTGTTTAGAAATAGTTGTTACCATTGAGTCCGCTAGGCAAGCAATGGCATTGAACTGTTCGCTTTGCTTTAGATTAATTCTTTCACCAATGGCGTTGAAATAATCGCATGAAGAAAGGTAAGAAACGGTTTGCAGCCAATCTACAGCAGTTTTCCAACTATTGCCATACAGTGATGCAAAGTATTCTTGCTTTATATCATCGTAAGTGCGCGTATTGTTCCACAGCATGGATCCCATAACATAATTAGGGAAATTATGTGGGAATCCTGCTCGAAGCTCTTGGCAAGAAATGTATCCATCTAATCCTAACTTACTAAGATGTGCAATATCGCGGTAAATAGTTGAACTTATAGCCATGTATCCTAGATCGCCATAATGTGCTCGTCCGAGTGGATAATCGTACACAAATCCATCTCCTTGGAAGGCTTTTTTCCAAGAAAACAGGTAGCTTAGATTTTCTTCTAGCGAGTTCGGCATAACTGTATTGTTGCGATTGTAGGCTTCAGTTTGTGGAATACCATTCTTGTAGTCAACGTCTGCGTAACTTTTTTCAAACGTTCTACTAATTGGTGCAAACATCATGGTGAAACGTTCTGGATTAGCAATTTTCGCATGCTCTGGTGCAAACAATAATTCGTGGTAAAGCAAGAAGCAAATATGAGTGTCCAAACCTTTTTCCGTAAGTTTTTTGTCAAGCGCGTTAAGAAAATCAACGTACTGATCGGAAGGGAATGTCTTTTTGCATTCTTCACATTCACAAATATTGTTGCAAGCGTCAGACAGCCATACGTGCAGATAATCTACGTCTGAATGTTCTTGAGCATACGATACAACAATATCAACAAGTTGCTTAGTTACTTCTGGATTTGCAAAATCTAGACTCGTTAATATTGGAGCGCCGTTAAACAGTTCTCGTTTCCCTGCAATTTCGGCTACTAGTGGTTTCTTGTCTTCTGGAAGACTAACGCCTGATTCCCAGCCGTATTTTGAGGAGTATCCTAGAACTTCACCAGTCCAACCGTGTCCAACTCTATGCTGAACAATACCGCGCTTTTGCATTGCTTCATCAACAGAATCACTCATTTGTTGCGCAATATCAATGCTGAATGGCTCTTTCTCTTGATACGGATTAAACTCGTGCTCATACCAACGTTTGAGGAATGGGTAAGGGTTTTCAAATTGTATAAAGAAGCTATTCATGCCAATTTTAGGAAGCCAATCAATGAAATCGACTATGTTCTCAATCTTGTCGGCTCCTTCGATGCATACACCTCTATGAGCAAAACTCGCCGTTTCATCAAGTTGAATATTTGCCTTTTCAAAGTCTTCTTCGCTAAGAGAAGGTAGTATTTCGTTGCTTCTGCCTGGTCTTAGGAATCTTGCTCCAAACTCGTAAGCAAACCTGTAAACGGCAATTAATAGTGCTACATCTGTATTAGCGTGAATTGAGATTTTTGCGCTAGTCACTTTCAAGCTAAAAGCATCTTTTAGATTCGCACGTTGCTTATGCTCGTCGGATAAAAGCTTGAAATCTGCCTCTTCTAGTGTGCTTGCAGGCGTTATTTTCATGCCAAACATTCTTTTGCAGAGGCGTTCCATCTCATTGTAAATAAATTCACCAGTATTAGGATTAGCTTGAACATATAGTGTCTTAGACAACATGTTAATTAATCCTCCTTAGAAGTAGCGCTGTTCTTGCTATCCATCAAATCCTTTTCAGCCTTAGAATGAGCTGCGTCTGCTGCCTTGAAGAATGGGAAGTAGATTATAAAGGATAGTACTACAAGCAGTGCTTGTAATACAGCACCTTGCCAGCTTCCTGTAGCAAGGAATCCGCCGATGATTGGTGGAGTCGTCCATGGTAGTGCGACACCAGTGGTGTAAGGAACTAATCCTGTTGCCATAGCGCCGTATGTTACTACAGCATTGATGATAGGCGTAAAGATGAATGGGAAGATCATAATAGGATTGAGAACGGTTGGGAAGCTGAAGAGGATAGCAGTGTTGATGTTGAACAATGCTGGTATGCCTGAAATGCGACCCAATGTTTTGTATTCGCGGCTCCTTGAGAAGAAGAGAAGGCAGAGCGCAAGACCGATTGTTGCTCCGCCGCCACCCATGTACACGAACAAATCCATGAACGGTGCAGTGATGATGTTAGGAAGCGCGTGACCAGCTTGCAAAGCAATACGATTGGCGTCGGCTTGCTGAAGCCAGATTGGGTTCATAACAGAACCAACAACTTGACCGCCGTTTACGCCACAGAACCAGAATACGGAGTTGAGGAGTACGGCAACGAATGTTCCTGGAAGTGTTGCACCAATAAGAGCTAATGGAGTTCCAACTATAATAGCGAGAAGATTATTGAGGCTGCCAATTCCTGTGACTTGCAAAACTTTTGTTACTATTGCAAATAGAACAATTATTACTGTTCCTGGCACGAGTGCTGCAAACGAATGTCCAACAGCTTCTGGAACGCTTTTTGGCATTTTAATTGTGAATTTACGTTGAATAAACTGGCGATATATTTCTGCGGTTATGAATGCTATAACAATTGCTGTAAATAAACCTTTTCCGCCAATAAGTCCGTAAGGAATGCCGTTTGCTCCTTCTTTGCTTGCGATTGGTGGAGTTACGAGAAGGAATGCGCCGATTGCAAGAACTCCTGCAGAAGGTCCGTCTGTTTTGTATGATTCTGCAAGTCTGTATGAAATTCCAAATGCGGTTGCTAGACCGATTAATCCAAAGGAATTATTTGCCATAGTGCTAAGTAAAGCATCTAATTCGCCGTGTGTGTGAAGCCATTTGGTCCACGCTTCAATAGGGAAGCTTCCAATTAATGTGAAAATGGAACCAATAAGTACAAGAGGCATTGCCATAAGCACGCCTTCACGCAATGCTTTCAAATGCCGTTGTGCTGCGACTTTTTCACCAAACGGCGCAAGTTTATTGGACAAAAAATCCATCATCGTATTTCTAGCCATTTTTATCCTTTGTTTGTTGTTCATCAATGAACTTTTTGTTTGGCTTATGTTATGTATAGGGTTCTTCACTGAACATATTTAGTTCGCTTTACTTTCTAATTATTGGTTAAAAAATAAAGTATATCTATCATCGCATTTAAATTATCAAAAATCAAACTTTGTCGTCGAATCGTTTTAATTCCAACAGTTATGAGCGTGTCGCTCTTTGTCTTATAAACTATTTGATTCATTTTTTGCATGTATTTTACAAAATTTAATAAGTGCGGAAATCGTACTTATGAAGGTGTAGAATAGTAATACGGCTTAAGCAATGGTGCGAAGCCAAATATGTTTTCAAGGAGCGCGCATGAGACGAATATACGGAAAGTGTACTGCTTATGCGGTTATTACGCTAGCAATGGCAATAATGCTTAGTGGATGCTCTATAGGAGCGCCAACAAGCAGCGTATCTTCCCAATCCTCATCCAAAAATGGCATAACAGTGTGGGTTATGCAAGACGATTTTACAAAAGAAACACTTAACGCAATCAACAAACAGTTTGAAGCACAAACAGGCGTGCGAGTACATGTACAAGTTCAGCCCTGGGACGGTATTTCTACAAAACTTACAACTGCATTATCTACATCTCGTCCGCCAGATGTTGTTGATATTGGTAATACAAAAATAGCGGATTTTGCAGCAAGTGGAGGATTACTAGATATAACAGAACACGAAAAAATGCTTTCACAAGGTAAACGTTGGCTTAAAGGATTACGAGAGCCAGCTATTTATAAAGATAAGCTGTATGCTGTCCCAGCATTTGCAGCATCTAGAGTTGTTATTTACAACAAACGCATATGGTCTTCAGCTGGAATAACAAATCAGCCAACAACTTTTACTCAGCTGATTTCTGCACTTAACACAATAAAACAAGCTCACAAAAATGAAGCGGATTTTAGTGCAATGTATCTTCCAGGACAGAATTGGTTTGCTGGAATGCAATTTGTTTGGGATTGTGGTGGAAGCTTAGCTTCATTCAATGGAATGCAATGGCATTCGTCTGCAATAAGTAAGAAAACCTTACAAGGACTTAAAAAATGGGCAGATTTTCAAAACGCATTCTCAACAGAAGCATCAAGATCTGCAGAAATAAATAATCCTGATCAAGCGCAAATACTAGCTCAACAAAAAGCTTCAGCAGTATTGACAAATAGTGCAGCTGTTACAAAGGCAATCTCAATTAATCCATCTCTTTCTAGAAAAGATTTTGCCACATTTCCAATGCCAAGCATAAATGGTAAGGGTATACAACCTTCTGTTCTTGCTGGTTCAGACTGGGCAATACCGTCTAGAAGTAGCAACGTTGCGTTGGCATTAAAATGGATACGCATTGCTGCAAGCCCTTTAATTCAGCGTAAGTGGATAGTGGAACACGATGGTTGGCTTCCTAATAGTATTGACTTGTTGGATGAATATTTACATTCTCGCGATTTAGACGAGGTGCAAAAAGGATTCTTCGAAACAGCTAGAGTATCTCAATCAACTCCTGCAGCTCCTGGATGGTCAACTATCGAAGCAGATGGTTCTCTCAAAGAATTATTCGCTTCATCTGCTATGTCTGCAAAATCTGTTTTGCAAGCAGCACGCGTATTTCATGACCATGCACAAGAGATTTTCTCTCATAATCAGGTTGGTGGTGACTTATGAGGCTCCTAAAAGTTAGCAAAAATTATAGTAGTAAATCTGCTAGTAAATCTGCTAGTAAATCTGCTAGTAAAAGTGCTAGTAAAATAGTTCCAGCTCTAATGCTACTTCCAGCTTGCATATTACTTATAGTGTTGGTTATTTTGCCTCTACTTATGCTTGTTGTAGCATCTCTTAGCAATTTTAATGCTAGATCGTTGTTCACTGGAGAATTCGAATTCGTTGGTATTCAGCAATATTTAACTCTTTTTGCAGACAAAGGATTCTACTATTCTCTAGGAATCACAATTGCTTTTGCTGCATTTCTCGTTATTACTAGCGTGCTCATAGGGATGTGGGTTGCGCAAACCATGTTTAAACAATCTGCAGTAGTAAGGGTGATTATGTCCATTGTTCTTGTAGCTGCATGGGCAATGCCTAATGTTGCTGCTGCATTAGTGTTTAAATGGATGTTTCAACCTGGTTATGGAGTAGTAGGTTGGCTGTTAACTCAGTTAAAAATTTTTGGCAATATTCGCAATCTTTCGTGGACTAGTAACACGAATTTAGCTTTTTGCTGTATTGGATTAATAATCGTATGGCAGGCTGTTCCATATATTGCTATTACCTTATATGCTGTACAAAAGCAGATTGCTCCTGAATATGCTGAGGCTGCGGCAGTTGACGGAGCTTCAAAAACGCGTATATATTGGCAAATTACAGTACCTATGTTGGCTCCACAATTAACGGCTATAACCATACTTTCTTGCATATGGGATTTCAACGTATTTAATCAAATATGGTTACTTACTCAGGGTGGTCCTCGTGAATCTACTGCAACCGTTGGAGTTTTTACATATAAGAAAGCATTTATTAATTTTTCTATTGGACAAGGCTCTGCAATAAGCGTGGTAACTACTCTGATACTCTTTTTTGCCACGGTTTACTATATTCGACGACTTCTAAAGAATGGTGATGAGCTATGAAGATAGTTACCTTATTGGATTTGCTTCGTAGGCGTGTTACATTGAATAAAATTATTAACACGTTGCTTGCTTTTGTGTTTATTATTGTATGGATTTTCCCCGTGTATTGGATGTGTGTTACGGCATTTTCACCTCGAAACGAAGTTCTACAATCCAAGCCAACTTTGTTACCAAGTCACTGGTCGTTTGAACATATGCATGATGCTTTTTCTTCTGATTCAATGCTTTCATATGCCTGCAATAGTCTGTTGGTAACAGTGTTGAGTGTAGTTATTGCGGTTATTGTAGCGTTTTTGGCTTGTGCTGCTTTAACTATGCACGCGTTTGCTGGCAGAAAGCTTATTATGGCTGCTGTGATTGTTGTGCAAATGATTCCAGCAACAGCAATTCTTATACCACAATTCATTGTTTTCAATCGTTTTGGAATGCTTGATACTTACGTTGGTTTAGTTTTAGCTTATGTTACTGCTGTGCTTCCAGTGGCAATTTGGAATTTGCGAGGATTTTTCTTGGCTATGCCAATGTCTATTTTTGAATCAGCTCGTGTTGAAGGTGCTAGTGAATGGCAAATTTTGTGGAGGATTACATTTCCGCTTGCAGCTCCAGGGATTATCGCAACATCAGTATTTGCTTGTATTCACGCATGGAATGATTATTTAATAGCGTATACTTTTATGAAAACTCAAGAAAAATACACTCTTCCTGTATGGTTGGCGTCATTTGCTACACCTTCAGGAGTTGATGTTGGTGCTCAGATGGCTGCATCTCTGATTTTCTCTGTGCCAGTGATTGTTTTCTTCTTGATTATTCAACATGGTCTTACGTTTGGTTCTATGCAAGGCGCAATAAAATGATAAAAATAAATAATTACCTAGTGTGGGAATCTTAGGAGAAACAAAGAATGAAAGACTCTGATGATTCGCGTAATAGATTGATCTCATTTACGCCAGAAGATATTCGTAAGAAGAATCGTTGTAATGTTTTAAATCTTCTTTACTCAAATTATATTCTTTCGAGATCTGATGTGGCAAAATTAACTGGTATATCTAAATCGTCTGCATCCGCAGTGGTAGAATCCTTGATTTCCGACGGTCTTGTAAAAGAAGGCAAAACAAAGTCTGCAACGTGCCCTGGTAAGCCTGCAGTTTTATTGCATTTATGCGAGAATTCTAGGCAAATAATAGTTGTTGACATTGCTGGAGAGAATACGATTGTTGGAGCTATAACAAATCTTGTTGGAAATGTTATAGAGCGTATTCAAACTCCGATTCGTTTAGATGACAAGCTTTCTGTAGATGATATTGTGTCTTTAATCGTTGATTTGCGTAAAAAGACTACGGCACCACTATTGGGAATTGGTATCTCATCTCCTGGAGTTATTGACGATGAAGGGAAAATTCTATCAGCACCTCATCTAGGTTGGAAAAATGTTACACTGGCGGATGATTTGCGAAAAATATTTAATGTTCCGGTTCGTGTTGATAATAATGCTAATGCTGCAGCCTTGGGAGAAAAACAACTTGCTAATGGATCGAGTAATTTAATATACATACAAATCGCTCGTGGTGTTGGTGCAGGAACACTGATTTCTAATAAGATTGTTGACGGCGGAAAATTTACTGCAGGCGAAATTGGACATGTTGTTGTTGATGAAGATGGTCTTTTATGTCGTTGTGGTAAACGAGGATGTTTGGAAACACTTATATCGATTCCGCGTTTGCAACAGCGTATTGCGGATGCTCCATCGGAAAAAGATAGGATTATTACTCAGGCTGGAACTTCTTTGGGTAAGATATTAGCCATTCCTATAGCTATGAATGGTATTGAAGATGTGGTAGTAAATGGTGATAGCAGTATTATTAACGATACTTTTATTGCTAATATGCAGTTTGCGATTAACAGCAGGATTGATAGCAAGCTATTTGGGGCTGTAAGAGTGCGATTCCCAGCATTAGAACAAGATGCGTCATTGCTTGGAGAAAGTGTAGCTGTTATGCGAAGCGAACTTTGTTGATGCGTGTTGATGTATGCATTAGTGTGTTTGTGTGCTTAGTGGTTTTGTGTTAATTGTTGGCTGGTTGGCAATAATGCAAATTTAAATAATTATAAATAATAATGTAAATAGCTCCTTCGTTTATAAACATATGTTGTGATTTAGATTCATATGTTGCGTTTTACGAAGGAGCTATTTTGTTTATGTGTCTTTGTTTATGCGTCTTTATTTTTATGTATCTTGTTTTAGTCTTGCTGCTTCCAAGTATCAACGTCAATATGATGTTCTGGATTTGCTTGCCAAGCTTTCCATGCAGATTCAACTATGTCTTGCACGTTGTATTTTGCATGCCATCCCATTTCTTCGTTGATTCGCTTCGGGCTGCCAATTAGCTGAGGTGGGTCGCCAGCTCTACGATCTAGAATTGCCTCTTTAAATGGCAATTTCGTAACTTTGCGAATCTCTTCAACAATCTGGCGCACTGATGTGCCCTTTCCAGTACCAACGTTAAACGCATCGTACTTGCGCTCGTCGCGATCCAAGTATGATAGTGCAGCAATGTGTGCATCTGCAAGATCGGAAACATGAATGTAGTCGCGAATGCAAGTGCCATCTGGAGTAGGGTAGTCGCTGCCAAAAATTGCAGGCGCTTTGCCTTTCTGTAAACGTTCAAGAAGCATAGGAATAAGGTTCAGTATAGCTGGATCTTCTAGCTCAACAGGTCCGCAGCCTGCAACGTTAAAGTAGCGTAGGGCGCAGAAGCGAATGCCGTATGGTTTTTCACATGCCCGTGCCATCCATTCGTCGAAGAGCTTTGTTTGACCATATGGGTTAATTGGAAGCATTGGTACAACGTCTTCTGGAACAACCTCTACAGGAGGCTCGCCGTATGTTGCAGCACTAGACGAGAACACGAGTTTTTTTGCTCCACTTTGTCGCATAGCTTCTAAAACATTAAGCATGCCGTTTATATTCTGCTGATAGTACCAAAGCGGCTTTTCTACAGATTCCCCAACCTGCTTGCGCGCTGCAAAGTGAATAACGGAGTCAACATTTTCATCCTTCATGATTTGTGCAAGTCGCGCACCAGCGTCTGGAGAAGATATATCCATTCCATAAAGTCGCGCGCCTTCGATGCGAGTTGGTTTGCCATAGCTAAGGTCATCCACTACGACGACGTTTTGCTTGGCTTGATGTAGTGCGTGAACAACGTGTGCGCCAATGTACCCGCATCCACCTGTTACAAGGACTGTCATTTTGAAGCCTTTCTTGCATGTTTTACGCAAAAGTATTGCATAAGATTTGTTATACGAACTTGGTTGTATAAGGTCGCTATATATTTTTTAAGGCAAAAAATCATCATATAAAGCAAAAGCTGAAATAGAAAGATTGAAAAACATACAGATTGTGATATGCACATTTTCCATCAGTTCTGTGTTCATTTTTGCTCACATATGTTATCTTTTGTGATTTTAGTATACAACACTTGCTCGAGAATTTGTACTTTTGCAGCAAATTTTTAGAAGCAATGCGGGAATCGAAGTGCATTCGCGCGCTACGCTTTGAGCGCGAAGGCAGGTATCGCGTCCGTGTTTGTTTCTATTTTGCTAAAAAAGGGAACAAACGCGGGAATCTAGTTGGGTGTGATTGCCTTGTAGCATGGCATTTCGTTTGATGTTGGTTTGTGTTGGCGTGGCGCTGTGTGGCGCTGTGTGGCGATGCATGGTGTCGGCGTGTTGCGTGTGTGATGTGTGTGGAATGTTGATTTTTCAATGGTTTTATAGTGTTAGTGTTCTTGTTCGAGTAGTTTCCTGAGAAAAGTCTGGGAAAATTCTTTAAAAACCTTGAAACAATGTGTTTTTACGGTTTTATTAGTGTTAATCCACAAATATTATGATGAAAATAGTTTTTATTGTGGATTAGTTTGTGTATAACATTATTTTTTTCTGTTTGTTTTGTGTGATTGCCTCTTGACTTTTTTAAACGGGGGGGGGTATGTTAATAACAGCTGCTAGCTAGATGCTCTAGATGGTGGTTATCCACAATATTTCGGAATGTTGTTGGATGTTTAAAATTTCTCTTCGCGTGTTTTACGTGGAGGAGAAGAAGAAAGGAAATTAAAATGATGAATAAGAAGGCTATCGCCGCTTTCGCTGCTGGCGCAACTTTGCTTGCCGGCTTCGCAATGGCAACCCCAGCATTCGCTGGTGCCAAAGGTGATGCTCTTGCTGATGCTGTACAAATTCATGAGGCTAACAAGACTCTTCGTGAAAGCCAGCGTGCTGTGAGAACTGCAGAGATAAGTTTGGTCAAGCTTCAAAGCGCCCAAGCTGCAGCTAAGACGGCTTATGAGAATGCTAAAACCAAGTTTGATGCTGCTAAGAAGGCTGCAGAAGCTGCTAAGAAGGCAGTGGAAGATGGCTTGACTGCTTATCTTGGAAAGCATGTTAACGATAAGGATTTCGATAAGACTAAAGCTACTGCAGAATATAAGCGGTCTGAAGAATACAAGAGTTTAGATAAGGCTAATACTGAAGCTGAAGCGAAGCTTAAGGATACAGATGCTGAATGCAAGACTCTTGAGAAGAAAGCTGAAGATTTGAAGACTGCTCTTGATGCTGCTGATGCTAAGGTTACAGCTCAGACTGAGGCTGTTGCTGCTGCTAAGGCTCAGGTTGAAGCCAATCAGCGTTATTTGAACGCGTTGCGTGGTGTGAATCCAGGCGGTGAGACTAAGCCAGATCAGACTAAGCCTGGTGAGACCAAGCCAGATCAGACTAAGCCAGATCAGACTAAGCCAGATCAGACTAAACCTGTTCAGACTGCTGATCCATCTAAGTCTGCTGCTTCTGCTGAGTTGATGCGTACTCAGGTTGTGCTTGCTGAGGCTGATGCTACTAATAAGGATGCTCAGGAGAAGTTTGTTAAGGCTAAGGCTGATTTTGAGGCTGCTAAGACTCAGATGGCTGCTTTGGATGCTCAGGTGAAGTCTGCTGCTGATCGTGAAGAGGCTCTTCGCGTGGCTGGTAAGACTGATACTGATGCTTACAAGGCTGCTGTTATTGATTTGAAGGCTGCTCAGTCTAAGGCTAATGCTTATAGGACTCATGAGTATGCTGATGCTGAGAAGAATTTCGGAGAGAAGAGTGGTAAGGCTTTGCTTGCTGCTACTGCTTATAATACTGCTCTTGTGAATTATCGTGCTGCTTTTAATAAGGCTGTTGAGGTTGAGGCTTCTGCTGTTAAGGGCTTTGCTGATCCTAACACTTTGAACCCAGTTTCTACTGATTTCCCTGCTGCTTCTGCTGCTGCTAAGGCTGAGGCTAAGAAGGTTGAGGCTAAGGCTCAGACTGCTGCTCCAGCCGCTGGTAAGGCTGGTGCCGCTGCTGCTGCTAAGGGTGAGCTTGCTGGTATGGGCACCAAGGGTGGTAATGGTCATGGTGGTAAGGCTGGCGAGCAGCTTGGTAATGCTGGTGTTGGTGTTGCTTTGACTGCTTTGGCTGCTTCTATGCTTGCTGGTATGGGTGCTGCTGTTCGCAAGATGCGTCACTAAGTTAAAAAGCACGTTAAGTGTTATCGGTGAGCGTGCTGCGTATTTTTCAGTGCGCTCACTTCTATAATTTTGCTCTCAACTGTGGTAGTTTTCTTTGATTTCTGTCGCAAGTTTTCTTGCAGGATTGCATTACTGGTTTTTACTGTTTTGCTTAATTTCCTTTTTTCGCAGTGGATTCTGGTGATGCTGATCTTGTGAGTTGACTGTTGAGGGTAATTAGCAGTGCTGTTTTTGCTAGGGACAGTAATAGTGCTGTGATTATTAAGGGCTTGGAGATAGATGCTACTAGGGGCGTCAACTCTCCGAGCCTTTTTGTTTTCTTTAAATCTTTTATTTTGGCTTATGACCCTTTTTATTTTCAATTATTGAGCAATTTAATATTTTTGTATGTGTTGTGAGAGTTTAAAAATTTTGTAAAGATTTTGCACCAAAATTGGTGCTTCAATGTTTTTTGTTATATGCTTATATCACAAATAAATCTTAAATCTTAATTTTGAATTAATTGTTATTGCAGATTTTTTATAAAAGGGCGTATATATGGTTTCTGTGAATATTCGAGCACTACGTCGCTCAAAAAAAATAACTCAACAAGAGTTAGCTGAAGCATTAGGAGTATCTCGTAATAGCATTGTGCGATACGAAAATGGTACAAGTGCTATTTCAACTAGGTTAATAGATAAGATTTGTGATAAATTCAAGGTTTCTCTTTTTGATATCGTACATGAAAAAGAATTATCTGCATCTGATAAATACGATTTGAATATGAAGATTGAAGTTTTAAAGGAGCGTGGCGCACTTTTACTGGCTCGTTTATATAAATACGAGGATAGTATGAATATACAATTTGATGATTCTTCTAATGCATGGATTGCAATTAGTGATGATTTATCAGATGTAATTAATACAAAGATTTATACATCTACAAATTTTGAAGATATAAATCGTTATATCGGATATTTAGATGGCATAGAACGCTTGCTTGAATACGTAAGTTGCAATAAAAATAGTTAACAATCGTATAGAAAAATATGGGTAAGTGTGATTTTGCTATGGTTATAGAAGATTTTAGCGAAGAGTATTTTACTCACTGTTTGTTAAGAAATTTACGTTCTTTACAAATGTATAAGCATGCAGATTTGCATCCTAAGGCGGTTTTACTCGGTGGTCAAAGTGGTGCTGGCAAAACGACCATTCATGTAATAAAACAAAAAGAATTTAACGGTAACATAATAATCCTTGATGCTGATAGCTATAGGACTCAACACCCTTATTATTGCGAGTTGCTTGATAAATACGGTAAAGAAAGTGTTAAATATACGAGTGCTTTTTCAGCAAAAATGGTGAGAAGCTTAATTGATGAGTTAAGTTCTAAAAAATATAATCTCATAATTGAAGGTACTTTGCGCAGTGTTGAAGTTCCTAGTAGTACTGCGAAAATGTTGATAGATCGTGGTTACCGTGTTTCTCTTGCTGTCATTGCAACAAAACCTGAATTGTCATGGATCAGTACGCTGATTCGCTACAGGGAAATGTATTTGGAAGATCCTAAAAGTGCTAGGGCAACTCCTAAGGATCATCACGACAATATTGTGAACAATATAGTAGATAACTTGTTGAAATTAGAACAATCGAAAATATTTGACAGAATTCAGATTTACAAGCGAGACGAAAAATGTATATATGATTCTGATTCGTATAAAAATAATCCAAATATTACAGCAGCTAGTGTTCTTAAGGAAGTGCTCTTTGGTAAGAAAACTATTGATGAGAAAAAGTTGATTTGCCACGCTAAGAATAGGTTGAATGAACTAGACAAGTTGATAGATAAAAGTTTGTAGAATTTGCAGAGACTTGCATTAGCGCGGCTGATTTGCGCGAGTGGGTTATTTTGTAGTATTTTTGTTTTTTTTTTATCCCGCATTTGTTCCCATATTTGGCGTTTTGATAAACAAATGCGTGGTAAGAGATAGGCAGAGTGAAGAGTTGTGGGGTAAAAAATTCAGATAAGCGGCAAAAGGTGTGTCAACAAATCGAGTTTTCGTTGAAATATCAAGAAAGACTTGTCTTAGTTAATATAAAAAACGAGCATGTCCACAATAAAAGTGAATATGCTCGTTTTTTTTTAAAATAGTTTAAAATCACCAAAAATAAAGGTTAATAAATCACTAGCTTAAGCATTTGGTCTTTTGCCGTGATTTGCTGCCTTTTTGCGGCGTGCCTTGCGCTTACGTCCACGCATACCCATAATAAACTCCTAACGATTAAAATGAACAACCTTAGGGATTATCGCACATTGCCAAGACGTTCAAGCTTTTGTCTTTCGTAAGATGTCACATATCTGCAGCTATTACATATTCTCAATCAGAGGTGAAATTCTAAATTGGTTAACAACAGTTTCCTGTGGTGCTATAACAGTCAAGTCTGTTCCTGTGTTAAATGCATTCGCATACGCCGTCTGTGGTTCTACAGCAACTCCGCAAGGATGCTTGTCTGCAGGGAAACCAGTTGCAGTGCACACTTGGAATGATGTTACGCTTTTGTCGCCTTTTACCGCTATTTGTAAGTCGTCAGCTCGCGTAAAAATCGCAGTAGTCCACTCATCGTCATCCCTAATTAAATCAGTCCAAGCATCATCAAATGGCTGATTAACTAAAAATGGATTATCGCGTAAATCAAATCGCGTTCCGTCTACGCTTTCTGTACCAACTGGTATTAAACGTTCATTTGCGCGCACATGCGTTTTTGCAGGAAGCTTAAGCTTGCACTTAGAGTTTAGTTGATCAATCTCGTCTCCATGCCCTTGTAATCCGTTGCACAGCCAAGGGTGCATTGCAGCAGCCCATGGAGCATCATCATTGCCATGATTGGTTGTATTCAACGTTAAATGAATCCCATAATCGTCAAGCTCCCAAGTGGCTATGGTGACAATGTCAAAAGGATATCCTTCCATATTTGGTGATCGCCATAAAAGACTCACACTGGATTGTGTAACGCTTAAAGTTTGCCAGTATGAACGGTATCCGTAGCCGTGCAAAGCTGTGTCTCTATCTCGCTCGTCGATAGGCAGAGTATAAGACGCGTTTTGGAACTTGTAAGACGCTTTATCTACACGATTTGGGAAAGGAATAAGTATTTGTCCATTGTAGCAAGGCGGTAACTCGTCAGCCTCAAATGGCACAACAATATCACTATTTCTCCAAGTAAAATTGCGTAGTGCAGCTCCAAGTTGTGTTATTGTAGCCTTGTAATCTTTGTGGCAAATCGTGTATTGGTTGCCTGTTCGCGGTGGTAGCGAATACGATTTCATAAATCACCCCTATGTGAAAACGTTTTTAATAATACGAATTGTATTACTTAAGCCAATATATCTGCTACGGTTGCGTTAAGCAAGCTAACTAAATCGTTTGGATTTAGAACAACATCAAGACCGCGTTTGCCTCCAGAAACAAGAATCTCATCAAAGTGCATAACACTAGCATCCAGAACGGTTTCGTGATGAGTACGCTGACCAAATGGGCTGATTCCGCCAACCACGTAGCCGCTTTCGCGTTGGGCTACATCTGGGCTTGTCATACTGGCTTTTTTGGCATTTACTGCGCTAGCAATCGCCTTCATACTCAATCTACCGTTTACTGGCACAATCCCAACTACGCGCTTTTCGCCAGTGTCTACCATAAGTGTTTTGCACACTTGTTCAGCATTTACGCCTAATTTTTGCGCTGCTTCCATGCCATATCCATCATCCATGTGGTCTGCATCGTGCTCATAGTCAACAACGCGGAACGTAATTCCAGCGTTTTCTAACTGTGCGATTGCTGGCGTTGCTTTACCTGTCGTAGCATGTTTTTTGCTCATTTTTACCCCCGTGTGCAAAATATTTTGCGAAAACCCCCTGCGATGAGTCACCGCAAGGGGTTTATAGCTTTTATTTAAGCTTTATTAGCTTTACCGTGTTTCGCTAACTTTACTCAGCAATCTCAGCGAAGTAAAGCAAGGTGCGAATCATGTTAGCAGTAAAGCCGTACTCGTTATCGTAGAAGGTAACGGTACGAGCCAAAGTTACGCCGTCAACAGTGTTAACATCGGTCTGAGTTGGATCGAAAACGCCACCGTGGGTGTCGCCAATAATATCGGAAGACACAATGCTATCGGCATTGTAACCGAAGTATTCGCAGTTTTCGAATGCCTTCTTAAAGGCTTCGTTGATTTCTTCGGTGGTTGCTGGCTTCTCGAGAACAGTGGTCAACTCGGTAACAGATCCATCTGGAACCTGAATACGCTGAGCATGACCCTGAAGCTTGCCATTAACTTCTGGAACAACCTTGCCGATTGCCTTAGCAGCACCAGTGGAGTGCTCGATGGTGTTGCAAGCTGCAGAACGGTTGTTGCGTGGCTTGGAGCCGCGTGGACCGTCGAGAATCATCTGGGTGCCAGTGTAAGCGTGGATGGTGGTCATGAAGCCAGACTTAATACCCCAGTTATCCTGCAAAAGCTTAACCATTGCAGCCATGGAGTTAGTTGTGCAAGAGCCAGCGGACACAATGTTGTCGGTTGGCTTCAAAATGTCTTGGTTCACACCAAACACAACGGTTGGGGTGGTTTCGTCTTTAGCAGGAGCGGAGATAAGAACCTTCTTAGCTCCAGCGTTCAAGTGAGCCTGGGACTTTTCTGCAGAAGTGTAGAAACCAGTGCACTCGAGCACGAACTCAACGCCATCGTTCTTAACCCATGGAATATTGTTTGCGTCTTTTTCAGCGTAAACCTTGTAAGTCTTACCATCTACAACGATTGCGTCTTCGGTGGAGGTAACCTCAACTGGGGTGCCGTCGTCGTGGCGGAAAGTGCCATGAGTGCTGTCGTACTTAAGCAAGTAAGCAAGCATCGAAGGAGTGGTCAGATCGTTGATGGCTGCGACTTCGATATCGCCAGCTTGACCGCCACGAGCCTGAAGCTCAAAAATACGACGGAATGCCAAACGGCCGATACGTCCAAAGCCGTTAATACCAATCTTGACTGTCATATGGGATCTCCCTTGAGTGAAACCTTAACGCATAGTTCTAGCGATTTTTCGCGATTTTTAACAATACGTTTTGGTCTTCGTTATTTAAACTAACATGTTCATTTTAATGTGCGGTATGTACGACGCATTACAAGGCATTTTTGCTCTCTACACCGCAAATTTGCGATTATTTACGCTATTTTGATGGCACAGCGAGAGCGCTTGAAATGCTAGTGTTTATATCTCCCAAATCGCCAACTGGCCGCTTAAACCAGCTGACTTGCGGCAGTGGAGCATCTATAGGGAATGTGATTACAAGAGTGCCTTCATGAACGTCAATATGTGCAGGAGTGTCGTTTAGTAACTCGTTGCTTAAGCCTTGAACGGCATCACCATACATAGTTGCGTGCTGAAGTTGATATTTAAGACCAATCTCGTTTACATCGCTAGAAACGGGCGTGTGTGAGAACACAGAAACCATGCGGCCTTCGTGACCATTAGATGCAGGAAAGTCAAGAGAACCGTTGTGAATTGCTGTAACAATCGTGCCGTCTCCATACAAGAATCCAATTCCGCCTCTAACGGCAAGTCGAACCATAAGCTGAATATTGGAAATCGTGTGATCGACGCGACCGCCTAAGCCGCCAAAAATATGGAATTCTCTAGAACCTTTAGCCCAGCCAACTTTAAGAGCAGAAAGCAAATCTGGATCATCTTTTTCGGCGGGAAGTCGTGTAATGGCAGCATCTGTTGGAAGCTTTAAGCGCACAGAATCAAAGTCACCAATTAGAGCATCAACATGCAAGCCGAGTCTGCACGCATGGTCCCAGCCACCATCTGCCGCAATAGTTAAAGCGCGATCAGGAACATGTTCGCGCGTATGGTCGTAATAATCTCCAGCTGCTAAAACAACGCAGCGCTTTAAAGGCTCCATAGACTTAATAATATCGCGCGCGCGGAATTGCGTTTATTTTGCGTGTTTTACTGCGATTTGTTTAGTATTTTTGAGCACGGTTGATTATTGGCATTGATTAATGTCAAGGCTCCAAGTAGAATAGACATTTGGCTTGAGTAATCAAGAAAGTGGTATATCCCACCTGGAAGCCCAAAGTGGTTTCGGGTTCATGACTTCGGTCACGTGGCATTTATTTATTGCTACAAAGCCGCACGGCTATGAATTTAGGTTGCGTGCTTATTTTGATTGATGTGTGAACTTGAATTTATCTTTGCCTTTTGGTGTGCTGTTCCACTGTTTTAACAAGGATTGGAGTCATCATTAGCGACGAACCACGCATTAACGAAGAGATTCGCGTCTCCCAGGTACGCCTTATCGGTCCGAAAGGCGAGCAAGTGGGGGTCATCGCGACCTCGGTAGCGTTGAACCTGGCAAAGGAAGCGAACCTCGATCTCGTCGAGGTGGCACCTACTGCTAAGCCTCCTGTAGCCAAGCTTATTGACTACGGTAAGTACAAGTACAACGAGAAGATTAAGGCTCGTGAAGCGCGTCGTAATCAAAGCACAGCTGAGATTAAGGAAATTCGTTTCCGACTCAAGATTGATGATCATGATTTTGACGTTAAGAAGGGTCATGTTCTTCGATTCCTAAATGGCGGCGATAAGGTTAAAGTCACCATTATGCTGCGTGGTCGCGAGCAATCGCGTCCTATCGGCGGAGTTGAGTTATTGCGTAGGCTTGCAGATGAGGTTTCCGAAAGTGGAACTATTGAGTTTGCCCCTAAGCAGGAGGGTCGTAACATAATAATGACTCTCGCTCCTAAGGGCAAGAAGATTCATACTCAGTCTGAGCAGCGTCGTAGAGGCGCTGAATCGCGCGCAGAACGTCAGGCTCGCCAGGCAGCGCGTCTTGCAGCAAAGCAAGGAACTCAGGATGCGGCAGCAGTCGCAGCACAAGCTTCTGTAGAATCTGATCAGAATCATAAGGAGGGCAGCAATGCCGAAGATGAAAACTAATTCCGCAGCGTCCAAGCGCGTTCGCCTTACCGGCACTGGTAAGGTAATGCACGATGGTAGCGCAATGCGCCACAACTTGGAGCATAAGTCTGCTCGCAAGCGTCGTGCTTTGTCTGCAGATAAAGTTTTGGCTACAGCACAGAGCAAGAATTTGAAGGGCTTGCTGGCTAAGTAAGTTGCAGTAAAGCGAAGACGCAATTAAAGATTTTTTAAGAAAGCTGAGGAATACTTATGGCACGAGTAAAGCGCGCAGTTAATGCTCACAAGAAGCGTCGCGTTGTTCTTGATAGGGCTTCGGGTTATCGCGGTCAGCGTTCCCGTCTTTATCGTAAGGCAAAGGAACAGCTGCTTCACTCATTTACTTACAACTTCCGCGACCGCAAGGCTCGCAAGGGCGACTTCCGCAAGTTGTGGATTCAGCGTATTAACGCTGCAGTTCGCGCAGAAGGAATCACCTACAACCGCTTCATTCAGGGCTTGCGTTTGGCTGGCATCGAATTGGATCGCCGCGCTTTGGCTGAGCTCGCTGTTAGCGACGTTGAAACCTTCAAGGCAATCGTTGAAGCTGCTAAGGCTGCTTTGCCAGCTGATGTGAATGCTCCAGTAGAAGCCTGATTTAGTTTGATTTAGCCTGTTCGGTCTGACTATTCTAGCTAAGCTGATTAGTCAGGCTAAATAGATTAGACTGAATAGATTAAGCTAAATAGATAGTTTAGCTAGGTTTTTATATTAAACCCGCCCATTGTGGCGGGTTTTTGTATAAGTATTTTGCATATTATGTATGTTGCGTTTTATACATAACGGGCAATAGTATAAGCATTGAGCAAAAACCAGCGCTTTACTAGATCGAAACAGATCAGGTGACGTGCTGATGAGTCGCCAGCAACCGTCGGTCGGTAAGGGTTTTGCGCCTAATAAAAATAAAAAATAAAAAAATAATAAGACCAATAAAAGAGAAAAATCGCCAATAGGAGTGATTATGAACACCACTAATCATGATGAAAACAAAGCCGTAATCACCGTAGTAGGCAAAGATGCCGTAGGAATCATAGCCAAAGTAACATCACATTTAGCAAGCCGCAAAGCGAATATCCTAGACATATCTCAAACAATCGTCAATGGCTTTTTTAACATGATGATGATTGTAGACGTAAATGAAATAAGCGTAGAATTTGGCGAATTAGCGGAAGAACTAGCAAAACTAGGCGAAGAAATCGGCGTTCGCATACACTGCCAGCGCGCGGAAATTTTTACAAACATGCACAGAATCTAGGTATTAGTAGGAGAAACCCATGCTAAACATTATGGAAGTGAGCGAAACAAACTCAATGATCGAGCAAGAAAAACTCGACGTTAGAACCATAACAATGGGAATAAACCTGCTAGACTGTGCAGACGCAAGCGTGCAAAAAGTGTGCGAAAACGTGTACAACAAGATTACGCGCCTTGCAAAAGACTTAGTCAGCACGGGCTGCGCGATTGAACGCGACTACGGAATTCCTATTGTGAACAAGCGCATAACCGTAACACCAATAAGCCTAGTTGGAGCTTCTGCGTGCAAAAGCCCAGACGATTTTGTGCAAATTGCGCACGCGCTAGACAAAGCAGCAAAAAAAGTTGGAGTGGATCTAATCGGCGGATACTCAGCGCTGCCTGCAAAATCTATGACAACAGCCGACCGCATGCTTATAGAATCATTGCCAAAAGCCTTGAGTGAGACAGATATTGTGTGCTCAAGCGCAAACGTAGGTTCCACACGCACTGGAATTGACATGTATTGCGTGGAGTTACTTGGGCGAGTAATCAAACAAATCGCACAGGCAACTGCAGACCGAGACTCCTACGGATGCGTGAAGTTCGTAGCATTCTGCAACGCTCCAGACGATAATCCGTTTATGGCAGGTGGATTCCACGGAGTAACAGAAGGAGACGCTGTGATAAACGTTGGCGTATCTGGACCAGGCGTGGTTTCGCGCGCGCTAGACGAGGCGCGCGGGAAGGATTTTGCGTTCTTGTGCGAAACGATTAAGCGCACGGCTTTTAAGATTACGCGAGTAGGCCAGTTGGTTGCGCAAGAGGCATCTAGAAGGCTAGGGGTGCCGTTTGGCATAATCGACTTGTCGCTTGCGCCAACACCAGCCGTGGGAGACTCCGTAGGCGAAGTCTTAGAAAAAATCGGACTTTCTACTGTTGGCGCTCCTGGCACAACAGCCGCTCTTGCAATGCTTAATGATCAAGTTAAAAAAGGCGGAATAATGGCTAGCAGCTACGTTGGTGGGCTTTCTGGCGCGTTTATACCTGTTTCGGAAGACGCAAACATGATTGCTGCGGCAAAGTCAGGCTGCCTTAGAATAGAAAAGCTAGAAGCAATGACGTGTGTATGCTCTGTAGGCTTAGACATGATTGCAATTCCTGGAAGCACAACAGCTGCAACAATATCTGGAATGATAGCGGATGAGGCAGCAATAGGTATGATAAATCAAAAAACAACTGCTGTGCGCATAATCCCTGTGGAAGGGAAAAGCGTTGGGCAAATGGCCAATTTTGGCGGTTTAATGGGGTATGCTCCGATTATGCCAGTAAATACCGAAAGCTGCGAGGAATTCGTTTCGCGCGGTGGGCGAATTCCAGCGCCTGTGCATAGCTTTAAAAATTAGGGCGATGTCGTCTAAAAGTGACGGCGTCTAAAATTGTGTGAATATCTGTGAATATTTATGAATATTTATGAAAGGGTTTCTATGATAGAAAAAACTACTCCGTTAAGCAACGAAAATCTTGCTAACGCGCTTAAAAAAATAGGAGAAAGTCAAAATCGTGTTGCTGTAGTAGGTTCCATGAACGCAGATTACACAATAGTTGCCGACCGTCTTCCAAATCCTGGAGAAACTGTAAACGGAAGTGATTTGCGAGTCCTACCAGGAGGAAAATCTGGGAATCAAGCCGTTTCTGCAGCAAAAATCGGCGCGAATGTGCAAATGTTTGGTGCTGTAGGCAGCGACGAAAACGCAGAATTCCTTCTTAACACGCTAGAATCTGCAGGTGTAGACACGTCTAAAATTTTACGTGTAGAAGGCATAAAAAGTGGCGCAACAGTAATAACAGTAGATGCAAAAGCTGGCGAAAACACAATCGTCTATGCTCCAGGTTCTAATGCAAAAGTAAGTGTGGAATATATTAGTCAAGAAGATGTTAAGAAGGCTATTAGCAGTGCAAGCGTTTTAGGATTGTGCCTTGAAAGCCCAATGGAAACTGTAACGGAGGCTGCAAAAATTGCGCGTACAGCTGGCGTAAAAGTTTTACTTAATAATTCGCCTTTTGTAAGCGAGCTGCCACGCGAGTTGATTGAAAACGCAAGCATACTGCTTGTAAACGAGCATGAAATGGCGCAATTACTTAAAATTCACGAGCCAGAAGATGGCAATTGGGATGATTTTGACTGGTTTGATGCGGCGCGCATTATGCACGAGTATGGTTTCGACGAGGCAGTTGTGACTCTTGGTGCAGAAGGCTCTGTTGTTTTAGATTACAATGCGGAAGATGGTAAAAAGGCTGTTCGCATATGCCCGCAAAAAGTTTCTGCAGTAGACACCACGGGATGCGGTGACGCATTTATGGGAACCGTTTTGGCAGGACTTGCAGCTGGATTTAGTCTAGCTCAAAGTGCGCAAGTGGCAACATATGTTGCTGCGTACGCAGCAACAGGATTTGGAGCGCAATCGTCTTACGGCAGCGCGCAACAGGTGGTTCGTGCGTTTGAGTAGTGGCGCTGTATGCTGATAGACTAGGTTAGTATGCGTTTTTACAGATTTTGCAAATGGGAAGGCAGATATGTCAACAATTCTTGAAGGCACTCCAAAAAAGCAAATGATGCTGGTAACGGGTAGAGCGTATCCGCAACTTGCGGAAGAAACTGCCAAATACCTTGGAATAGACGTTCTAGAAACAACTGCCTACGATTTTGCAAACGGAGAAATGTATGTGCGCTTTACGCAGCCAGTTCGAGGCGCAGACGTTTTTGTTTTGCAAGCGCACACCGATCCAATCAACAATTGGATTATGGAACAGCTGCTTATGGTTGACTCTTTAAGGCGAGCATCCGCTAGAAGCATAAACGTTGTAGCACCTTTCTTTGGGTATTCGCGTCAAGATAAAAAGCATCAAGGTCGTGAGCCAATTACAGCGCGACTTATGTTTGACTTATTCCGTTCCGCTGGAGCTAAAAGGATTCTTACCGTTGACATGCACGCGGCTCAAGAGCAGGGATTCTTCGACGGACCTGTAGACCACTTAACAGCAATGCCAGTGTTGATTGATTACGTTCGTAACACTATGAGCCTAGAAAACACTACGATTGTTTCCCCAGACGCTGGACGAATCAAGGTTTCGGAGCAGTGGGCCGCAAAGCTTGGTGGATTGCCGTTAGCGTTTATTCACAAAACTCGAGATACAACAAGGCCAAATCACGCGGAAGCGCACGGAATTATTGGCGATATTCAAGACAGAGATTGCATTGTTGTAGACGATATGATTGACACGGCCGGCACGATTTGCGAAGCTGTGCGCACGCTTAGAGGAGCAGGTGCGAAGTCTGTTACTTTGGTGGCAACTCATGCGCTTCTTTCAGGACCTGCCGTAGAGCGACTTAAAGGTTGCGGAGCTCGCGAAATCATTTTGACAGACACTGTTCCTGTTCCAGAAGAAAAGCGCTTAGAGAATATGACGGTTCTTTCGATTGCACCTCTTCTTGCTGCTGGAATTAGGTCTGTGTTCAGGTCTGGATCGCTTGTTTCGCTTAGAAACGCACTTCCAGAAGACATGAAACACAGAAATATTTACGCTCATTAGTGTTGTTGATTAGCTGCGCGGTGGCGAGTCGCCAGCATGATGTAGACTTAACAGGTTGTTCGTAAAATTAAATTTGCAAAAAATATTGCGTAATAACTTAATTTGCGAACGATTTGCAAACACACTCCTGCTGTGGAAATTCCACAGCCGAATAGTCCGAAGGAGGTGGGTGATGTCTGCACATAAGTATGAACTGATGTTCATTGCCGATCCAGAGCTCGATGAGCGCGGTCTTAAGAAGTTGACCGAGCAGTATCTTGAGCTTGTCACCAAAGAGGGCGGTTCCGTTGACGGTACCGACTACTGGGGTCGTCGTAAGCTTGCCTATGAGATTGACGGCAAGACTGAAGGCAACTACGTTGTAGTGAATTACACTGCTGAGCCAGCTCTTAGCGACGAGCTTGACCGTGTTTTGAATCTTAACGAATCTGTAGTCCGCACGAAGATTCTTCGCAAGGACGCAAAGTAAAGTCAAAAGTCGCAAAGTAAAGTCAAAATAAAGTTGGATTTTTGTTCTAAAATCTCAAAGTAAGAAAAGTCTTAAAGTAGGGAATGAGGCTGCAATGGCTGGAGAAACTGTTATAACGGTGATTGGAAATTTGGCTAAAGAGCCAGAAACTGCCACCAGTTCTAACGGCAGTGTTAGAACTTCTTTCACAATTGTGTCTAATTCTTCGACTTTTGACAGAAGAACAAATAGCTACATTAATGGCACACCATTATCGCTTAGATGTGTTGCATGGGGAGACTTAGCTGAGCATTGCGCGCAAACGCTTACAAAGGGAATGCGTGTTATTGTTCAGGGCAGATTGCGTGCAAACAACTACGTTGATAAAAACAGCAACGAAAAGCGATACAGCATCGATTTGATGATTGATGAAATTGGACCATCCCTGCGATTTGCTACTGCTCAAGTTAATCGTTTGAGCTCTAAAGGCGGTTTTGCTGGGAACAATAATGGATTCAATCAGGGCGCTGGTGCTGGAGCTGGTATGAATGCTGGTGGATACACTGGCGGTTATGCTGGCGGCGCGAATTATGCGAATAGTGCGGCTGCTGGTGCTGGAATGAATGCGCAAAATGGCGCTAATCAGGGCGTAAACGTTGAAGACCCGTGGAGTGCTTCTGCTCCATCAAATGGCGGATTTGCAACGTTTGGAGCCAGCTCCGATTTTGGTGGATCAGACGAAGAGCCAGAGTTCTAGTTTACTAGCTTACTAGGCGAGATAATGGCGGTTAATCCGCGGTTGCTTGCGACTATCTAGTTGGGCGCTTGTTAGTCTAATCTAAAACATAATTTAGAATTTGATTTAAAATCTAACTAAAAATTGACTTTTATAAACTTAAAAACATCAGTTTAGCGTGTAAACAAAAATAAATGTTTATAACGCATTTGAGAGAGGACATCCTATGTCACGTAAGAGGCCGCAACCACCGGTCAAGCCTTTCAAAAAGAAGCCAAATCCTTTGAAGGCTGCCAAGATTACTGAAATTGATTACAAGGACGTTGCTTTGTTGCGTAAGTTCGTTTCGGACCGCGGCAAGATTCGTTCCCGTCGTATTACTGGTGTAACCGTACAGGAACAGCGCAAGATCGCGAAGGCAGTTAAGAACGCTCGCGAAATGGCTTTGCTCCCATACGCCACCACTGGTCGCTGATTGAGAGGATAAGAACATGGCAGAAACCAAGGTTATTCTCACCAAGACCGTTGCAAACTTGGGTCACTCTGGTGACGTTATTACTGTTAAGGCTGGTTACGCACGTAACTACTTGATTCCACAAGGCTTAGCTTTTGCATGGAATAAGGGTGCTGCTTCCCAGATTGAAGCAATGCGCCGCGCTCGCTTGGCTAAGGCTGTTGCCACTCGCGAAGAGGCTGTTGCAGCTAAGGCAGCAATCGAAGGTACTGTTGTAGAAATCGCCGCTAAGGTGAGCGAGTCTGGCAAGCTCTTCGGTGGTATTTCCGCCGATAAGATTGCTGCTGCTTTGGCACCAAAGGCCGCCGTTGAAGCACGCGCTATTAGCGTGGCTGCAATCAAGACCACTGGCGAATTCCCAGCAACTGTGGCTCTTCACCCAGAAATCAGCGCTTCCTTTACTGTTAAGGTTGTAGCTGAGTAGTTAAACGTGTTCCAGCTTCCCACGCGAGTGTTGCGAGTTTTGTAGGATTTGCGTTGTATTTGCGTTGGGAGGCAATCCATTTGGATTGATCTTAAGCATTGGCTCTGTGTGAGTTGTGGCGAGTTTTACTTGCTGTGACTCACACAGAGCTTTTTTATTGCGAATCGACGTGCATGGGCGCTTTGCGCAAGATTCGTTACAAATGTCTTTCGCGTGAGACATATGTAACGATTTTTGATTGATTTTCGTTATATTTGCATCATTGATGAGACATTTGTAACGTTTTTTGGCTTAATTTCGTTAGATTTGTCTCGCTCATGATGCAAATATAACGCGCGCGATTCGCCTTACTTGGTATTGTGCGAGGGGTATTCCTGAATTTGTTTATCGAAACGCCAAATATGGGAACAAACGCTGGATAAAAGAAAAAAGCGCGCTGTATAGGGTCTAAAAATGTGATTTGTATCATATACAAATGTTTAGATGAGTGAGCTAAAAATGGCGGTCGACTCGCCAGAATCGCAAGAATCTTTGAAAAAATTATCTCGCAAAAACCCTTAAAATAAAAGGCTTGGGGGGGGGGGGGTATGCGCCCCTAATTGCCGTAAACATTTGTTTATTAAGTATTAAAAATATTCTTTAGATGTTACAATGACTAATCAACGACTGCTACTCCTTTATAGTTGCACACTATTGAAAATTAGATAACTACTTTTTAGAGCTTATGACTTTTTGTCGCTCATAGGTTTAGAGCATTCAAAATTTTTGACTATTTTTCTAATGGAAAGAAGATGAAAATGACTACAAAATCCGGTAAGCACGCCAATAAGATTGCAAAGAATGCATTGGATTCTGCAGTCAACAAAGGTGTTGCAAAGGCTGTTGATATCCGCAAAGTGGCCGCTCTTTCCGCTGGAGCTGCTGGCGTGATTGCTGGTGCTGCTATTGCTTTTGGATCAACTCCTGCAATGGCTGTGGAGGCGAATACTTCTGCGCCTGTTAATACGAATGATCCTGCAAAAGAGCAGAGTGTAATTGGTAAGAAGAATGAGTCTTCTAAGTATGAGACTCCTAATAGTGAAGTGAAGGAGCAAAATAAGAAGAAAGAACCTAAGAAAGAACCGACTGAGCAGATTAAACCTACTGAGCAGACTGTAGTAAATGCTGAAGGCGCTAATTCTGATGTTACTGAGCTTGATAATAATGCTGAGCAGAAGGTTGTGGGCACTGAGGGAGGGGATGCTAAGACTTATAATAGGTCTGTAGATAACAAAGATGTGAAACAGAATACTGCAGAAAATAGCACTCCTTCAGAATCTGGTGCAAAGAAGCGTGCAAGGCGTTCGCTAGATGCAAATAAGCAACCTGATGATAGTACTGTTGTCACAGATCGCGCAACGACCCCTGCACGAGCGCCTCAATCACAATCTAACAGCACAATCGAACTTTCACAAGATAAAAAAGACACACTGCCTAACATGTACGCATGGGGCAAGTCTGACAATGTTTATGTTGAAAATGGCCAGAATCAAGAAGTAACCTTTAAGTTTGCAAAGCCAGAAGACGGTAGAACTATTACCAATATAGCTATTTTCCCGTCTGATATTAATTCTATTACTAACACGTCAATGGGATTTCTTGAGTATTATTCGGCTCCAGATGCTGGTGACCCGCATCAATCATATTCCGGTACATACAATTTTAAGGTAAATGCAGATGGCACAGCCACGCTTACCATGACTAAGTTGTATAGAGATGGCAATCTTAATAGTGCAGAAAAGTATGCTGCCAACCGTTGTATTTACGTGTACGGAAAAGGTAATGACGGTAAAGAAGTTCTGCTGTACAAAACGAATATTGTGCGTGCAACAACACTTGTTCCGCCTAAAAATGCTGGTTCGATTGTTCTAAAGTATGATGAGCAGCTTACTGACGAACAAATTCGTGCAAGGCTTAAACAGGCTCTGGATGCTCCTACCGAGGCCACTGGTAAGAAATCAATTCGTGAGCAAATTAAAACTGAAAGTACATCTAAGGGTGTTGGTAGCCGCACTGGAGCGAATGATAAATTTGTTCAGACGCCTGATGACCCTTATAAAAAGGTGGTTATTACCGATAAACAGGCGTATGACGATAGTAAATTAACTACAATTAACACGGTAACCTCTGAAAAAGGCGCTGCAGTAACCACCTATAAAACTGGCGCTCAAACACTCAATACATACCTCATCTCTGATTTGGGCTACAAGTCTGAGGCGCTAGCGCTTACGGTTGCGCGCTACGATACGCGTATCGAAAAGCCGATTGTGGACGACACATCCAATGTATCCGAAGATGTAAAGAATGAAATTGCAAAGAAGCTTGCCAGGATTAATGGAGTATCTCCAGATAAAATTACATTTGACAATGCTGGTAATGCTGTAATTAACTTCGACGGCGTGGAGTCTAAAGACGCGCCAAAGATTGCTCTGCGCGACCTTGTGTTGAAGAAGATTGCAGAGGCTGATGTTAATATTCCGACTGGCGACCAAGCAACATTTGTTTACAACCCGATTGGCTACTCTGATGCTGAAATTGCGCGCATTAAGAAGTCGATTTATGATGCTAACAAGAGCAATACAGAACTAGGCTTGACTGAAGCCGATTATGAAAAGCAGATTTCTCTTGAGTATATTACGGGCAATATTACTGCATCTGGTCGCGCCAATGATGGAATTTCGAACGGTATGGCGGAAAACGCTATTACCGTTAAAATCAAGACCGATAAAGCAGTTGCTGAGTTTAAGTCTGATGTAAAAACAGGCAAGCTTACAAAACTTGTTAATATTCGCAAGGATTACACCGTTTCGTGGGAAGAATCTAATAAGAAGATTGCTAATCGTGAGTCTGACGAAGGTCTCTCGTGGAGTGAAGACCATAAGACAATCATTTACCGCTACGATCCAACCAAGGCTGCCGTGTTTAAGTCTGGCGACGTTATAAAGTTACTCAAAGCTACTCCGAAGGATCCAAACGTTGGTTTGCGCACGCTTACTGGCGGCGAATCACTTGACAGCGAAGGTAGCGGCAAGCCTCAAAAATCCTACATGCATTACGTGCTTAAAGATGACCAGCCAACTGGCGAGCTTACGCTTGGTATTATGAGTGGCCCATATTGGAATGGCGACCCTCAGATTGCAGGCACCGATGTGGATATGGGTAATGTGCTAGCAAAGACCGACAAATATAAGTGGGATGATGATGCGCAGCCTGTAGAAGTTGCTTCTAAAGACGGCAAGATTTATAGAGCGCGTCTGTTTGTTGCTCCATATGATATGGGGTACTACCAGTACTTGTATGCGTTCCCAGATGGAAAGAACGCGAATAACACTCCTAAGGCTATTAACTTTATCTTCGTGCCGCAGACGAATCACAAGAAGAGTGATTTGCAGAAGTCGATTGGCGAGCATGCGGTGACGAATGATGGCAAGAAAACGCCTACTGATTCTAAGTACTACAATGCTTCTGATTCTAAGAAGAATGCATATGATAATGCGTTGAAGGAAGCTAATGAGGCATTGAAGGCTGCTGGTACAACAGAAGATGCCAAGCTGACTGAAGCGCTTAAAGCGCGCATTGATAACGCAACGATTCAGCTGGATAAGGCGCGTGAAGCTCTTGATGGTGACGCTACCAACAAGGATGGTTTGGAAACCTCAATTGAAGCTAACGGCAAGGCTGCTGAGAATCAGACTCCTGCGTCTGGAACTCAGGCAACAAGCCAGTTCAAGAACGTAAGCGACCCTGACTTTAAGACGGCAGATGGCACTACAGACACTGAAAGAAACAAAGCCGCTAAAGCAGCTAAAACAGCTTACGATGACGCACTTGCTGAAGCTAAGAAGCTAAAGGATGACGCCAACGCCACTCAAAAGGCTGTTGATGACGCCAAGGCAAAACTTGATGCTGCGCGCGACAAGCTTAACGACTTCACTACCAATAAAAATGAGTTGAATGCCGCGATTGCCAATAATGGTCATGTGTACGAGTATACGAATGATACTCTAAATACCCTTACTGTTGATCAGAAATTGGAGAAAGCTGATCCAACATATAAAAACTCAAGTCAAGATGAGCGTGAGGCATATGATAATGCGTTAGAGACCGCAGTCCACTTGGCGAAGGATCCAAACGCTTCCCAGAAGGAAGTCAACGAGGCTATCAAGAAGCTTAAGGAAGCTAAGGAAAAGCTAGATGCTAATGCTACGGATAAGTCTAAGCTTGCCGCAGCGGAAAAGCGTAGTTTTGACAATCCTGACTCGTCTGATCCTAGCAAGCAGAGTACATTCTATAAGAATGCGCTTAATAAGAAGAGCAATGGTGATGATCAAGAAAAGCGAAATGCTACAACCGCTATCAATAATTATGATGATGCGTTAACTAATGCTCGCACTATTCTTATGAACGATAAGGCTACGCAAGCACAAGTTAACGAAGCTAAACAAAAGCTTGAAGATGCTGAAAATACGCTGCACGAGGGTTACAAGTCTGACGGCAACGACCTTACAAAGGCAATCGCAGATAATGTAAGCGGTTATCTTATGACTGCATACTTCAATGCGTTTGATCAGGCTCAAAAGGATGGCGCAAATTCTCAGGCTGCTAAGGACTTTAAGGCGTATAACGATGCGTATCAGAAGGCTAAGGTGTTAAGTGCAAAGCTTAAGGAAACTGATGTGGCCAAGAAGCCAACGCAAAATGAGATTAACGAGGCAAAGGCTGCGCTTGAAAAGGCTCGCACGGTAATTGATAGCTACGCCACCGATACGAGTAAGATTTCGGCTGCATTGCTTCAGAGCTTGGCTGTAAAGGCAAGTCCTGCGTATCAAAATACTTCTGCTGATGATGCAAGTGAGGCTGCTAAGAAGGCAAAGAAGGCGTATGACGATGCGCTTAAGAAGTTGCAAAAAGCCTTTGATGCAAAGATGCCTAAGGATAAGGATGCGCAAGGCATTGAGATCTCGACTGATAAAGTACCGTCTGCAACTGGAGATGTAACGTCTAATAATTATCTTGATGGCATTCAGTCGCACGCAAAGGGTCATCCGCTCAACAGAGACGTTACTGCTATTCTTGATGAATTAAATTCTGCTAAGAAGGAATTGGATAAGTTTGCGACTAAGACCGACGACTTGATTAAGTCGATTAATGAGGATGCAACCACTCATCCAAGCCCAGCGTTTAAGAACGCGTCTGTGCACCGGTATTTAGGCGATGACGGTAATGCTGATGCTGCTAAGAATGCTGCTGCGCGTAACGCTGCCAATTATTATGGTCAAGCTCTTAACGAAGCTAAGGATTTGCTGAATGATTCAACAGCTACGCAAGCGCAGGTAAACGCAGCAAAGAAGAAGCTTGATGATGCCCGCAAGGCTCTCGGCGAGTACAAGACTGATGTTAAAGCGCTCAAAGATAGTGTTGACAAGCACGGCTCTACAGAAGAACTTCCTTCTGCAAAGGAAGGCACTGTTACCTCCGACGCGTATCGCAACGCCGATGATCCTCACTTCTTAACTACTGATGGTAAGCCTGATACCAAGAAGAATGATGAAGCTAAGAAAGCTAAGAAGTATTATGACAAGGCTTTGGCAAAAGCTCAGGATTTGATGAAGAAAGCAGATCCTGAGAGTAAAACGCCTTTGGATGCTCAGCCAACTCAAAAAGAAATCGATGACGCCCTTAAGGCTCTCGACGATGCTCGTACTGAGATCGAGAAGTATAAGACTAATACAGATGCTTTGAGCGCTGAAGCTGAGAAGTCTCAGGCAGATACTGCAACTACTCCAACCGCTGGTCAGTTTGAGGACTCTCCAGAGTTCAAGAACGCTTACGATAAGAAGGACGGCACCAACGACAATGCGGATGTTAAGGCATACAAGGAAGCCCTCAAGAAGGCTCGTGATCTTGTAAAGTCTGCCACTTCGACAGATCCAAATACAAAGAACAGCGAACGTCCAACGCAAAAGCAGATTAACGATGCACTCGATGCTTTGAAGCAAGCTAAGAAAGCTATTACCAACGGCTATAAGACAGACGTAGATAAGCTTAAGCAAGCCAAAGAATATGCAGAAGATGTATTCAAGAAGACTCCTGAATACAAGAACGCTATTGCAATAAAGAATGACAACAATAACGCAAAGCATGAGCAGGCTGGTAAGGATCTGGGCGATGTTACTAATCAAACTGGTTTTGAAGGTCAGATTGCTAAGATCGCAAAGCAACTTGAGTATACAAGCAAGCTTACGCAGCGCGAGGTTGATGCGTTAGTAAAGCAGCTTAAGAAGGCTCAGAAGACGATTGCTGAAAGATACAAGACTAACGTAACTCCGCTCTCTAACGAAGTTGATGATAAAGATCAAGATGGCAAGCTTGTAACACCTAAGTTTGAAGAGTCGATTCCGTACAAGAATGCTCTTGAAAAAGCGAAAACGGAAACTGATAAAGATAGTGCAGACTCTGCCACCAAGAAGCTAGAAGATTACAACAAGAAGCTCAAGGCTGCGCAGGATCTTATCGCGCAGGTGAATAACCCAGATTCGAATGCTGATCCAGATAAGAAGCCAACGCAATCACAGGTAGATGAGGATCTTAAGGCTTTGCAAGAAGCCAAGAACGCTATCAAAGATGCCTTCAAGACCAAAGTCGACGCTCTTAAGAAAGAAACAAAAGAGCTTAAGGAAGACGGCGGAGCAAAGGAAGACAAAGATAAGTTCGAAAACTCTACTGAGTACAAGAACGCTGATGCTAAGAAGGGCACTGATGGTACATCTGATAATGCTGATGTATCAGCGTATAAAGATGCCTTAAAGAAAGCCAATGATCTTCTTGACTTGTTCGGTGAAGACGGTAATCCAAAGGCCGATATTCCAGCTGATAAGCAAATACCAACTCAAAAAGAAGTTGACGATGCTCTTAAGAATCTTAAGGATATTAAGGATAAGATTCTTAAGAACTACGTAACAAGCCCTAAAGACCTTCAAGATGAGGTAGATAAGTCTAAGAACGGTGACGACGATACGCGCGATGGCTTGTTCGAGAATACTCCAGAGTTTAAGAACGCCGATGCTAAGAAGGGTGAAGACGGCAAGTCAGATAATGCCGACATGGCGGCCTACAAGACAGCTCTTGAGACAGCCAAGAAACTTCTTGATGCTTTCGACCGTACAACAGGCAAAGTAAAAGACCAGTTGCCTCAGGGTATGACTAAGGCTCCAACTCAAAAAGAACTTGACGATGCACTCCAAAAACTTCAAGAAGCTAAGTCGAAGATAGAAAAAGACTATGCAACTAAGAAAGAGGAGCTGAAGTCTGAGGCTGGTAAGGATTCTGACTTTACTAAGACACCTGAGTATCAGAATGCTCAAGCTAAGGGTGATGACGCGTCTAAGCAAGCTCTTGAAGACTACAAGAAAGCGCTCGATGAAGCTAACAAGGTTCTTGGCGATAAGAATGCTACGCAGAAGCAGGTTGATGATGCTTTGAAGAAGCTCCAAGACGCTAAGTCTAAGCTTTCGGATGGTTACAAGACTAATAAGTCTGATTTGGACACTGAGGCTGGTAAGGATTCTGATTTCACTCAGTCTCCTGAGTATCAGAATGCTGCAGGAAGCCCAGAGGCTGATGCTTACAAGCAGGCGCTCGATGAAGCTAACAAGGTTCTCGGTGATAAGAATGCTACGCAGAAGCAGGTTGATGAGGCTTTGAAGAAGCTCCAGGATGCTAAGCAGAAGCTTGCTGATTCTCATAAGACCGATAAGTCTGATTTGAATACTGAGGCTGGCAATGATCCTGATTTCCGTAAGTCGATTCCGTTCATTATTGGTAAGGCTGCTGATTTGGCAGAGTATCAGCAGGCGTTGAATGATGCGGATAGTGTGCTTAAGGATCCTAATGCTACACAGGATCAGGTTAATCAGGCTCTTCGTAGGCTTCGTGATGCTAAGCAAAAGTTGATTGATGCTTATAACAGACTTATTAATAGTGGCAGTGGTGTTGGTGACAATACTGGTGTTGGTGTTAATGATTCGAATAATACTAGTGTTAATAATGTTGTTGATAAGAGTGCTTTGCAGGCTGAGGTTGATCAAGCTCTTGGTGATGTTTCGGCTAATGCTAGTGGCGTAGTGGCTGATTCTAACTTGGTGAGTGAGTTTAATGCAGCTTTGAATCATGCTCGTTCAGTGTTGGCGGACGCGAATGCTACTCAGGGGCAGGTTGATTCTGCTTTGGCTCGTTTGCGTGCTGCGCGTGCAGCTTTGCGTGCGGGAATGTTTGCGGCGCGTAACTCTGCTGGAGTGAGTCTTAAGCGTGGTGACGTGAGTGGTGTTAATACTGGCGCTAGTTCCTCGGTGTTTGCTGCTTTGGCTGCGGTGTTTGCTGGGCTCGGAGTGGTTGGTGCTGCGTCTAAGCGTAGGAAGCATTCGGCTCGTTAGTTTAATCTGTAGTAGTGTGTGATGCTGCTACGATTGGAGTAATGTGAATTAATGGCTTGGAGATAATCTCTTCAAGCCATTAATTGTTTGGTGTTGCGTATTATTCCTTACTTGGTATTGTGCGAGGTTTGAGTATTTCTCTCCTCGCAAGTCCCGTCGCTACGCTCCTCTTTTATTGCTCGTATAGAAATACATCAAACCTTCTGATCTAAGACTTTTGCGTGGTTTTTATCACTGAGATTCTCGATTTTTCTTGCTCTCTCGGCGAGTCACCATCGGAGGACTGCGAATCGACTTGCATGAGCGCTTAAAGCGTAGCGCGCGAATGCACTTCGATTCGCCGAGCCGCTCAAAGCAGAAGCACTGCTTCTGCGCGGCGAAGACGTTCGCGCGCTTAGACCGAGCGAACGAAACGTCTCGCTCGCGGCGAAAAATCTCGAATCTCTACCGCACTTGCGCTCCGAATTGCCTTCGCGCGCTACGCTTTAAGCACTCAGGCAGGTCGTCGCGCAAATTCGGGAAATGTGAATGTGTTGTGTGCGTATAGCGCAAATCGTGGTGTTTAATCGCTTTAGCGACTAGATTATAAAAGTTGGGCAAATAAGCTTAAACGCGCATCAATTAAGCAGTGCCAACAAGTAAGCCATATGTGTCGCAAAGGAGGATTAGTGACTGAGTGCAACACTTTAGCGAATCGCCACGCATCCAATCCGTGCGAGAGCAAGAATGCACACAAGAATGAGCGTGATAAAGAGCGCAATAACGAGTTCAATAGTATGCTCGTGGTTGCGCGCGCAAAAAATCGCGTTGGCAGAGGCACAACTTGCGCAAAAGTGATTCTTTTTGGCGAACACTCGGTTGTTTATGGCTACAGCGCAGTAGCGCTTCCATTGCAAAATCTTAAGATGCACGCAACAGTAACAAGTGCACGAGCATTCAACGACACAAACACAAGCGCAGACGAAGGTAAAAGAGCAGAATTATGCGATTCAGCAGAAGACCTTAGCTGCCAGATGCAAAACCTCATAACATTTAAAGCATTAGGATTTGATGGTCTTTTACGAAGCGCACCTGCGCGATTCGCGTCGATTAAAACCGCAATACAAGAGGCATTACGTTTCGCCAATTGGCAGGGCGAAGCATTGCAAATAGAAACCGCTTGCGATTTTCCGCCAGAGCGAGGATTGGGGTCTTCGGCGGCAGCGGCAGGAGCAGTGATCCGCGCAATACTCGACTACTACAGTATTAATGCCAGCGATGAAAAACTATTCGAGATTACGCAAGACGCAGAACGCGTTGCGCACGGGAAAGCATCTGGATTAGACGCCACAGCAACCAGTGCGATGCTGCAGCAGCCAGTTCGCTTCTTGGATGGCAAATTTAGCCGAATGAGCATAAGCCCAACAATACGCGCTTGGATTGTGCTAGCTGATTCGGGATTCAAAGGAACAACAAAAGTAACAGTAGAAGCATTACGCAAAAAACGCGATAGCCAGCCGAAAATCGTAAATGCACTTTTGCAAGAGCTTGGTCAAATCGCTCTTAACGCAGAGAATGATTTAGAGTTTGGTAATATACAAAATATTGGATTGAGCATGACTCGTGCTCACAAAATTCTTGCGGAATTAGGTATAAGTACGCCATTTTTAGACGCTCTAGTTAAAAATGCTTGCGAAAATGGTGCTCTAGGAGCAAAGCTTACAGGCGGAGGCGGAGGTGGATGCATTATAGCTATTGCGCAAAGTCAGGAGGATGCGTCTAAAGTAAGCATAGCGCTTAAAAACGCTGGAGCAGCTAGAACGTGGATTGTAGAAATCGGACAATAATCATAACTAATTCGTTAGTATGCTTTAAAAACGCTTTAAAGACTAGAGACTTAAGAAAGGATACGCGTGGAAAACGTTGAAATTGAGCCAAAAATAGCGTTTAATGTGCTTGATGATATTGATTCGTTTAATAACAGTAATCACGGAGCCGCTTTTACAGCTACAGCAAACGCAAATATTGCGCTAATCAAATATTGGGGGAAACGAGATGAAACTCTGATTTTGCCATATACTTCCTCATTATCTCTGACTTTAGACGGATTTTCCACAACAACAAAAGTACGATTTGATGATTGCCTAGAGGCAGACTCGATTTGCTTAAACGGAGTAAATTTTACAGGCGATTTACTCCAAAGTTCAGAGCGTGCACGAATAGTAAAAATGCTAGATATTGTGCGAAAAATGGCTGGAATTAAGAGCAAAGCGCAAGTCGTAAGCGTAAACACAGTTCCAACAGCCGCAGGATTAGCTTCTAGCGCATCTGGTTTTGCGGCACTTGCGTCTGCAGCATCATACGCCGCAGGATTAAACCTAAGCCCACGCAACTTATCGATTCTAGCTCGCAAAGGATCTGGATCAGCATGCAGGTCGATTTACGGCGGATTAGTATTATGGAACGCTGGCACAAGCGACGAAACGTCTTACGCAGAGCCAATCGAAACACCAGAAGAGCTTCAACTCGCAATGGTAACTGTTATTTTAAACTCTAGTAAAAAGAAGATTTCAAGCCGTGAAGCAATGCGACGCACAGTAGAAACATCACCAATCTACGCAGACTGGATCAAAAACTGCAAAAAAGACCTAAATACGGCGTTATCAGCTATCAAAAATTGTGATATTCAAGCATTGGGAGAAGTGTCGGAGAGAAACGCTTTAGGAATGCATGACGCAATGCGCGCGGCTGCTGAAAGCGTAAACTATTTAACAGATGAAACGCATGTTGTGCTTAACGTTGTGCGAAAAATGCGCGATGAAAGCGGATTTCCAGTTTGGGCTACAATGGATGCTGGTCCGAATGTTAAAGTTTTAACTAGCGCGGAGCAAGTTTTGCGAGTTAAAAACGAGTTGAGTTTGCGCGTGTTGAGTGAGATTAAGCGTTTGCGCGAGTCGCAGGAATCGCCGTCATTTAGCAGCTTTGCGCAATCCAATCCGCAGTTTGTTATTGCGCGCCCAGGAAGTGGCGTTAGCATACGGAGAGAATCATGACTAATGAGCAAGCTTTAGCGCCTGGAAAACTTTACATAGCAGGCGAATACGCTGTTGTAGATGGATGCGCTGCAATCGTAGCAGCTGTGAATCGTTATGTAAAAGTTACAGTTGACGATGACAACCTACTAATACGTGATAGTCATGGAAAAACGTATCACAGCTGCGACTTTAATAAAAACGAATCCGAAAAAAATAATCTTAAAAAACTAGATTTACCAACATTTTACGGAAAAATCACGAGTGAGTCTAAAAACTATAAGCCTCTTTATTGGAAGCGTGGAATCTTCGGCAGGGAATTTATTTTAGACGAAAAAGATGTAGAAGATATAAATATGAGCGCAAAAGACTCAACGGATGCTTGCGACTTGCCAGCGGAAAAGTCGCCAGCAACCAGCGATGAACAAAACCAAGATTCTCAAATAAAAAAATTAAAAAAAATCTATTCATACGTATTTTCCGCAATGCAAATAGTAGACGATTTTGCGCGCGAAACAAAAGAAGTAAAAAACGTTTTACTAGATGAAGGAAATCCAGCCATAAACCTATACAATCTACAAATAGAAAGTGATTTAGACGATAAAAAAACAGGCAAAAAATACGGGCTTGGATCATCTGCAGCCGTAACGGTGGCGGCTGTGCGAGCGCTGTGCAAATGGTACGGATTAACGCTTACAACGCCAGAATTGTGCAAGCTAGCCATAATTGCATCGTCGCTAGTAAAAAAGTCAGGAAGCGGCGGAGACGTGGCAGCAAGCGCATACGGCGGATGGGTAATGTACCGCGCGTACAATCGCGAATGGCTTGAAGCAGAAATAGAAATGATTGAAAGTGGAGACTCAAGCCTACACAAGCTGCTTAGAAAAAAATGGCCGCGATTTGAAGTAAAACGATTAAAAGTAGGCGCAGGCTTGCGACTCTTAGTTGGGTGGACGGGGAATCCTGCCAGCAGTGCAGAACTTGTTGGAAGTGTAAAAGCTGGAGTGAAGGCTGGCGATTTAACCGCGCACAATCCTTCTAAAACAAGCGCTAAGACTTACGCTAAAACATACGAAGATTTTTGCGTACAAAGCGAAAAATGCGTGCAAAAAATCGCAAATGCGCTAGAAAATGGGCGCATAGACGCGTTATTAAGCGGATTTGCGCGAAATCGTGCGCTGCTAAAAGATCTTGGCGAAATCACGGGAACATTAATCGAAACGCCAAAACTCACGCGGCTAATAGAAGTTGCCAATGGTGCAGGATTGCCGTCCAAAACAAGTGGAGCAGGCGGAGGAGATTGCGGAATCGCAATTGCGCGCGCGGAAGATTTTGATGCTGTGTTTGCTCGCATTGAAGAAGAATGGCAAAACAGCGGTATTGAGGCGCTTAATCTGAAAGTCGCAGAATTTGATGAAAGCGGCGACCTCTCGCTTATTGAACAGCGCAAAGACGATCACATAAAACTCGCGTGCGAACAATACAATGCGCACGCGGAATCTGGTTTTGAACACGTGCGGTTTATTCAAAACGCGCTGCCGCAATTGGCATTAAGCGATGTAGATACAAGTGTGAGCGTGTTTGACGAAACCACAAAATGGGATACTCCGCTGTATATTAACGCAATGACGGGCGGAAGCAAAAAAGGCGAAAATATAAACGAGTCGCTAGCGAGGGTAGCTGCAAAAACTGGCTTAGCAATGGCTTCTGGCTCGCTAAGCGCAGCGCTTAAAAATCCGCGGCTTGCAGGGACTTTTAGCGTGATTCGACGCTTTAATCCGCATGGATTTGTAATGGCGAATGTAAGCGCAGGAGTGAGCGCTGAGCAGGCGATTAAAGCTGTAGAAATTTTGCAAGCAAACGCGTTGCAAATCCACCTAAACGCGGCACAAGAGCTTGTGATGAGCGAAGGAGACCGCGATTTTAGTGCGTGGCTTAACAATATTGAGGCCATTGCGCGCGAGCTTGATTCAATGAAAGTGCCAGTTGTTGTTAAAGAGACTGGATGTGGAATGAGCGCTCATGATGTGCTGCGGTTGAAAAATGTGGGCGTGCGTGCGGTGGACGTTGGCGGACGCGGAGGCACGAATTTTGTTGCGATTGAAAACGCAAGGCGTGGGCGTAAAAGCGACTACGAGTTCCTCGACTCCTGGGGGCTTACAACTGTCGAATCGTTGCTAGACATAGCGCAATGCGATGAGATTTTGTGCGAGCCGCGCGATTCATCGGATTCTTGCAATAGTGCGCGAATGCAAGTGTTTGCAAGCGGAGGAGTGCGTACACCTCTTGATGTTGTGCGCTCATTGCGGCTTGGTGCAAGCGCTGTTGGAGTTGCTGGCGAGTTTTTGCACACGCTTATTAACGAAGGAGAAGATGCGCTTGTTGAGCAAATTGAGTCTTGGAAGGCGCAGATTCGTGTGATTATGGCGTTGCTTGGATGCAAGAATATTGAGGATTTGCGCGAAAATTCGCGGATTTTGATTGATGATAAGCCCTGTGTGATTTAATGTCGGGCGTAGTGATATACTTGTGTAGTTGTGCGTTCAAGCATGCTTATTTGTTTATGCGATTTAGCGTCGGTTAGTCGCGTGGGCGGTTTGCGTGGGTGAGCGACGCAAGACTTGCAAGTCAAAGAAAATAGGAGTCCAATTATGGCAGCTCGTTGCGCAGTATGTGGCAAGGGACCGCAAACCGGTTTCAGCGTTTCACATTCGCACATCCGCAATAAGCGCACCTTCCGCCCGAACCTTCAGCCGGTTCGCACCACCATTGATGGCGAAAATGTTCGCCTTCGTGTGTGCGTAAAATGCATTAAGGCAGGCAAGGTTCAGCGCGTTGAGGCGTGAATCGCGTGTTAGATGTAAGGCCCTGAGCAGTGCTCGGGGCTTTTTTGTTTCCCTATTTTTCGCTTAAATCGTAGCGC
The DNA here is from genome assembly GCF_049262735.1 of Gardnerella sp. DNF00476. Classification (NCBI taxonomy): domain Bacteria; kingdom Bacillati; phylum Actinomycetota; class Actinomycetes; order Bifidobacteriales; family Bifidobacteriaceae; genus Gardnerella; species Gardnerella sp. DNF00476. The sequence continues at coordinate 321,960 of NZ_CP058401.1, read as the reverse complement.
AACGATTATAATCGAAGTATGGCAGCACGCATAACACTAAACACAGCAATATCGTCAATCGTAAGCAACAAGAGACGCGCGTCTGCTCTAAAATCGCTAGGCGTAATCACAGTAAAAGACGCGCTAACATACTACCCGTTTAGAGTCACAAATCCGCTAAAACGCGCGCATTTAAGCCAAATTTTGCCAGGTCAAGAAGTGGCGTTCTCAGCGACAATACAATCTATAAACATAGTGCAAATGGCAGCGCGACGAGGATATCGGCTAGAAGTAAACGTAGCGCAAGATGCGGCACAAGCACAGATTGTGTATTTTTCAAAGAACAGACAATACGTGCAATGGGTTAGTGGCAGAATTGCAGTAGGACAAACCGTTGTTGTAGGAGGCACAAGCGGCGAGTTCAATGGGAGACTACAGTTTACACATCCGCAGATTCTAACTGTTCGAGCAAAGAGTGCTGAAAGCGATGATTCTGCGCATAATGATGATGCGCGCGTGCAAAGCAGCGATGATTTTTCTGTGCAAAGTGTAGAAGATGGGATTGAAAAACTTTGCGCCCCACAACCGATTTACCACGCAAATTCGAGAATATCTAGTGAACATATTCACGAGACGATTTTAGGATTATTGCGACTTTTTAAGACTTGCGATTCTGGCAATCCTAATATTCCCGATACAAATGTTCTTTCAGATGTTTTGCCAGACGTTCTGCCACAATTCGTCAAAAACAGTAAAAACCTAATGCACCGCGCGGCAGCATTCGAATCAATCCACAATCCACAAAACAAAAACGACTTTGAAAACGCAATACACACAATGCGCTACGAAGAAGCATTCATATCACAAATAGCAGTTTTGCAATCACGCAAAAAATCAGGGGAAAATAAGGCATACACGTGCGAAAACAGCGAGCTAAGAAAACACTTTGAAGAAAGCCTACCATTCGAGCTAACAGAAGGACAAAAAAACGTTATTAGCGAAATAACAGCAGATATGCAAGGCGAATCGCAAGCAACCAGCGAATCGTTATTAAAACCAATGCGTCGTCTTTTGCAAGGAGAAGTCGGCTCTGGAAAAACAATAGTAGCAATGAGCGCAATGCTACAAGCCGTAGGATCAGGACACCAAGCGGTACTAATAGCCCCAACACAAGTATTAGCATCACAGCACGCCACAAACCTACAACAGATGATTGAGCGTGCAGGGATAAACGTTGAAATAACGCTCATAACAGGCGGAATGAAGCTAGCCAGCAGACGAAGTGCACTAGCAAAAGTAGCAAGTGGAGAGCCAGCGATTATTGTGGCAACACACGCAGCTTTCTCCGCAAGCTTTAAACCAACAAACCTAGCGCTGGTGATAATCGACGAACAGCACAGATTTGGCGTAGAACAACGAGACACGCTATTACGCAAGATAAGCGGAAACGCGGTTCCACACTTGTTAGTCATGACAGCCACACCAATACCGCGATCCGCAGCAATGACATGGTTTGGAGACCTAGACGCATCCTATTTAACAGAGCTTCCAGGCGGACGCAAACCAATCCGCACTTTTGTAATAAACGAAGAAGACTCGCACAAGATGGCATCCATGTTCTACCACATTCGCTCTAGAATCGATGCAGGAGAGCGAGCATATGTTGTATGTGCTCGAATAGACAGTGAAGACAGTGAAGAAAACAACGATAATACTTACAATAATGCTGATGCGATTTACCAAGAAAACCAAGACTCATACACTCTAAATTCACAAAATACACAAAATACACAAATCGCTCAGCGAGAAGTCCACACAGTTTTACAAATATCAAAACGCTTACAAAACCTACCACAATTCAAAGGCGTAGAATTCGCACAACTAACAGGTCGTACAAGCGACGAAGAAAAACGCGAAATAATGCACAAATTCGACAGTGGACAAATACAAATCCTAGTTTCCACAACGGTTATAGAAGTCGGAGTAGACGTAGCAAAAGCAAGTTGTATAGTGATTTTCGACGCAGACCGCTTTGGACTAGCACAACTACACCAGCTCAGAGGACGAGTGGGACGTTCAGGCACACAATCCTGGGCTTTCCTAGTGTCAAACGCACCAAACAACCAGTTAGCAGCTGAACGTTTACAAGTAGTAGAAAACTCGTTAGACGGCGCCATAATAGCCCAAAAAGACCTAGAATTAAGAAACGTTGGAGACGTTCTAGGAGACAGTCAGTCAGGTGGAAAATCCAGTCTAAAACTATTAAGAGTAGTAAAAGACGCAAAAATCATTGCAGAAGCAAGAGAGGACGCAAACACGCTACTAGAACACGACCCGACCCTACTAGAACATCCACAAACCGCTGGAGCAGTTTTAGACTTTACACAAGGTAGCAGCACAGCAATACTAAGCAATTAGATTAATGAAATCAGATTCATGAAACACAAATTGCCCAAGTAGTTTTGTACAAAAATCGCTTTTAATAGGCTAAAAGCACTATTAAAAGCGGCTGATAACGATTAAGCACCCAGGCGCCAAATAAAAAAATAAACGCCAAATAAAAAAATATAATAAAAAAATAATATATATTTTCACAATAAACGTGCGAAAAAAACAATTTTTGAATATCCTAGATATATAGAAAGGTAAAATCGCGAGAGATGAGGCAAAGATGACTGAGCGCGAACAACAAATTCTATCGTGGATTCAACAGAACCCTATGATTAGTCAGCAAGAACTTGCAGACCTAGCAGGAATAACAAGATCAGGCGTAGCTGCACACATTTCCAATCTTATTCGCAAAGGATACCTTAGAGGAAAAGGATACATAGTCACACCACCTAGCTACGTAACAGTAATAGGCGGAATAAGCATGGACGTGCTGGGAATCGCGTGCGGAGACCTAATGGACTACACTTCAAACGCTGCAAAAGTACGATACGCGCTAGGCGGAGTCGGACGAAACATAGCCGTGGCACTAGAAAGAATGAACACACGAGTAAGCCTAGTATCCGTGTACGGCGGCGACCACAACGGAGAATTATTCAAAGTCGACGCGTCTGTAAACGGATTAGAAATAGGATACTCAAAGCAGCTACCAGATGCAATGACAGCATCATACATGTATGTAGGAGACGCATCGGGGCAAAGGCTTTTAGCACTAGACGACATGAGCATCTACGATTACATGACACCAGACTTCTTGCGCGAAAGAATATCGATAATAGAAAACGCAGACATAGTTGCACTAGATACCAACATTTCACAAAAATCCTTCGAATGGGTGTGCGACAACTATCACAGACCAATAATGGTGCGCGCAATAACCGATGCAAAAGCTCCACGAATACTTTCCAGACTACACTGCATAGACACACTCATATTAGACACAGCCGAATCGCAGGCGTTAACAGGCATTTGTGCGGTAGACGAAAAATCTGCAGTAAGATGCGCTAAAGTATTGCTAAAACGCGGAGTTGGGCATGTGTTTGTTAACTCGGGGCGCGAGGGAGTAGCGTATGGCGTAGCGGACGAGGGAGTAGCGTTCTATCCCGTACCGCTAAAACGTGTACAAAGAATGATTGTTGCGCACGGAAACGGTGGAGAAGGCGTGCGCGCGGTTGGCAACGACAATGGTTCAAGCGATGCTGCTACAGCGGCGTTGATCTATGCTAGGTATAATCATTTTGATAACACGAAGACAGGGCGATTCGCTGTAGCCGCCGCAGCTCTTAACACGGAGTCAGTAGAAGCTGTGCACGAGTCGATGACTCCAGAGCTTGTAATGGAGAGAATGGAAAACATTCACGAGCGCGTGTGAGTGCCGAATCTCTACCTTTGGTGTTGAGCAAAAAATTAGCCTGAGAATGGTGCGCAAAATATGATTTCTGCAACATTCTCAGGCAATTATTAAAAGAATGAAAACGAATGAATTAGATTAGTGAATCACTCGCAATCTTCTGGCTTAGGAATCAAGAACGAGCATGCAAACGCCAAAGCAAGTAGCACGATTCCAGCAACCATCGAAGCAATATATCCAGCTGATGCTCCAGCAGATTGTACAAAATTAGTCATAACAGCGTAAAGAATCGCAAAGCTCAAGCCTGCACCAAGATTAAACGCGCCAGCATTCATTCCAGGCAAATATCCAGGATTATCCTTTGGCGAAAGCACAATTCCAAGACCGTTAAGCATAATGTTTGCAACGCCAGCATAGCTGATACCAAGCCACAAAGAAAGCACTACAAGCGCCCAAACAGAAGGCGAGGCTGCAACATAGATTCCAAATACCACGCCAAGAACGCTCACAAGAATTCCAGCACGCAGCACCAGACGATACCCGAACTTTGCAGCAAGCATACCCGCAACAGGTCCAAACACGAAGCCGATGATTGCGTAAGGGGTAAGAGTTGCGAAGCTTACGATGTCCGCACCCATTCCAGCGCCAGCCTTAGCATCTTGAGCTAGCTGTGGAACAACGCCGTTCATAATTGCAAATACGCCAGTCATAGTAAGAAGTGTGCAAGAAAGCAAGCCCCAAGTGCGGCGTTGACTCATATATTTTGTAGAAACAAGAGGAGCAGAGTTTTTGCCCTCTACGTTCCAGAACACTACAAAGAATACTGCTGCAAGAACCACAAGACCTGCTACAAGACTCAAATTCGCGCCAGCAAGTTTACCAATCTCGTTGATAGCAAGATATGCTGCTAGGAATGCTATGCCAAGGGTTACAACTCCAACCCAATCCATCTTTGGAGTATCTTGAGCATGGGATTCTTCAGCATAGAAAGCAACCAAAAGAACAGCGATTATACCAATGGCTGCCATAGTCCAGAATACGGATCTAAAGCCAAAGTTTCCTGCAAGCCAGCCGCCAAGAAGCGCATCAACGCCTGCAATACCGCCGTTCACAGAAGTTAGAATTGCCATTAGCTTTGCGTAGCGTTTTTCTTCGCTAACGCGCACGCGAAGCATAATCAAGCACATTGGTACAACAGGTCCGCTTGCTCCTTGAAGGATTCTTCCAATCATAAGAACTGTTACGTTTGGCGCAATAGCACTCACTGCACAACCCAAAATAGTGGAGATTAAAATCCCAGTAAGAACCTTTTTTCGTCCAACAAGATCAGCTAAACGCGGCAAGAACAGCGAGAATAATGCTGCTGCAGTAAAGAATACTGTTTGCGTTAAGGCGATTTGAGAATCCGTTGTTTTAAGCTCTCGAGTCATTGTTGCTAGAGCTGGAGAAAGCATAGATGCGTTAAGCTGGAATGCGAAAATCGCCACAAGCAGCGCTACCATAAGCGCTACGATTGATCGTCCACCCTTATCCAACATAGATGGTTTTTTAGATGAAACCTCAGTCATAATTAACCTCTATTTTCAATTACCTCAATTATTTCAATTCTTTTAAAGCGTCAATAATCAAATCCCAGAACTTGTTAAAGTCGAGTTTAGTTGCCACTTGAGTATGGCACTTGTCAGCCGATGGCTCTGGTCCACGCAAATCTGCCACCGTCATGCCAAGCGTCAAATCTCCCTTAATCTCAACGTCTACAGGGCATCTACGAGTTTGTACAACGCTGTGATCTATCAAATATGCAACCGTGCAAGGATCATGAACTGGTGGGTCGATAAAGTCTTGGTTGTTCTTGTATGCCTTACGGAAGAAGTCCATCAATCCGCTTGCAAAAGCAGAAAGAGGCGTACCGATAGCGTCAATCCTAGCTTGTACTTCTGGAGTGCAAAGTGCCTGATGAGTTAAATCAAGACCAACCATTGTAATAGGCCAATCTTCATTAAACACAACGTGAGCGGCTTCAGGATCTACCTTAATGTTAAACTCTGCAACTGCGCTCCAATTGCCAACGTGATAGCCGCCGCCCATGAGAACGACTTCCTTAACTCGGCTAACGATTCGTGGCTCTAAGCGAACTGCCATAGCTATGTTTGTAAGAGGTCCAGTTGGTACAAGTGTGATCGTGCCTGGCTCATGACTCATTATTGTGTCAATAATCCAGTTTACTGCGTGTCCCTCATCTAAAGGACGAGTCGGCTCTGGCAAAGTCACTCCATCCAGGCCAGTTTCTCCGTGAACAGCAGCAGCAACTTCTAGAGGGCGGATCATTGGGCGGTCGCAGCCTGCGTGCACAGGGATATTTGTAGCATGTGCCATTTCTAGAGTTGCTCGCGCATTGTAAGTCACTTTTTCTAGGCTTTGATTTCCGCCGACTGTTGTTACACCAAGCAAATCAATGTTTGGATTGCCAAGCGCTAGAAGAATAGCCATAGCGTCGTCATGGCCTGGATCGCAATCTAGAATGATTGTGGTCATTTTAGCTCCTTAGTTGTTTAATTATATGTCAGTTGTAGTTGGGATTTATATATTTTATGCTTAGGCTTTTTAGCAAACTTCATTGTTTAGCGTAGTTTGGGATAAATCGTCAGAAACCAGTGCTAAGCAACATTTGTTTATATAAATAAACAAATGACCGTTCCAAGTATATCAATAACAAAATTCGACACAAGTCTAAATAATTTAAAATGATATGCTTAAAACATGCACGTAATTGCAGGAAGATTTAAAGGCACGCCATTATGCGCTGCAAAGTCATGTACAAGACCAACAACAGATCGCACAAAAGAGGCGATTTTTTCTAGGCTCGACTCATGGGGAGTATGCGATGGTGCTCGAGTACTCGACTTATTCGCTGGCACAGCGGCGTTAGGCGTAGAAGCGATTTCTAGGGGCGCAAAAGAACTCGTGTGCGTAGAAGCGAACGCAGCTGCGGCGGCGTTAATAACAAAAACTGTTAAAGTACTACAAAGTCAAGGCGCGTGGAGTGAAGATTTAAGCACTCGCGTAAATAAAAGACGCGCAGAGCAGTTCGTACAAGACTACAGCGGTGAAGCGTTCGATTTGGTGTTTGTGGATCCACCGTACGCATTAGAGACAGAGCAAGTTGAGCTTTTGATTGAGAATATGGTCAGTAAGGGCGTTGTAAGTGCCGCAGCTGACACGCTTATTGTTTTAGAGCGTAGCGCGCGCAGTGTTGCGCCTAAGATTTGTGCTGGGTGGGAGATTTTCGACACGCGCAACTATGGCGAAACTGCTGTTATGTTCATTCAATCTACTAATTGACCTTTATTCGCGTTTAGAGCGTGACCAAGTGCGGTAGAGATTCGAGATTTTTCGCCGCTATCGAGGCGAGCCTCAGCACCGAAGGTGGTGACTCGCCGAGAGAGCAAGAAAAATCGAGAATCTCGGTGATTAAGTGATACGCAATTGTTCAAGCATGTAAGAGGGCTGGGTGATTCTTGGTCGAACAATATAAGAGCGGCGCCGATACCAAATAATCCAATGAGCCACCACTACAAACAAACCTCAACCCAAAAACAAAATCAAAGCCAAAACGGAACAACCGCAACTCTAGACTACACGCAAGAGGCGGAGCGTTGTGAGACAAGAATTAGCCAGCCCTCACGCAACATCAAGTAAGAAATCGCGCTAGCGCAGCTAAATTTTACAGGTTGGCGCGCTTTGGCGAATCGCCAGAAACCTCCCACCCAAGGCTAATCAGAGTTTTTCTATCCTGCTTACTAAGCGACTTGCAATCAAGTTTCTCAATCAAATCTGGTCTAATCTGGCTCGTGCGCGCTAGTGCATCATCTCTGCGGAAGCGATCCACTTTAGCGTGGTCGCCCGAAGTAAGAATCGCAGGCACGCTAAGATCGCGCCAAGTTGTGGGACGAGTGTATTGGTGATGCTCAAGAATCGCATCCGCGCCAGTGTACGACTCTTCAACAATCGACTCTGGGTTACCCATAAAGCCTGGAATCAAGCGCGTAATGGCCTCTACCATAACGCTAACAGCCACTTCGCCGCCGTTAAGAACGTAGTCGCCAATCGAATATTCGCGCACATCTACTCCGCGCGATTTATAGTATTCTGGGATTCGCGCGTCATAGCCTTCGTAGCGTCCGCACCCAAATACAAGTCGCTTTGCGCTTGCTAATTGTGTAGCGTCTTTTTGCGAAAACAGTGGGGCAGAAGGGTTTGGGAAGATTAGAACTGTGCCGTTATCGCCAATATCGGCTTTGTTATCGTCATTATCGGCGTCATCTCCATTATAAAGCAGCTCATCAAGGCATTCCGCCCACACTTCTGGCTTCATCACCATTCCAGCGCCGCCACCAACTGGCGTATCATCAACAGATTGATGAACGTCATGCGTCCATTTTCTAAGATTATACGCGTTGATTTTAAGCAAGCCATTATCTTGCGCTTTACCAAGCAAGCTCAAATCTAGCATGCGAAAATATTCAGGGAACACGGAGATTATGTCGATTTGCATTTTATAAAGCCTTTAAGCTTAAATCATGTGTTTTAGATTCCTGGGATTAATCCACCTGGAGGATCTAAAGTCAAATATTTTTCTTTAAGATTAACTTCTGGAACCAGTGCTTGAACGAAAGGCACTAGCGCAGTTTTATCATCGCCAACAGGAGTTGAAAGTCGGATTTTAAGCAATGATTGAGCACCATCAATAACGTCTACGACTTTGCCGATTTCACGCGGCGCAACTCCAAGTGAATTATTCTCACAAATGCGCGCGCTAAGACCCACCAAATCCTTAATATACCAAGCATTTTCTTGCTCTAACTCTTGCGCGCTTTGAGCCTTAGTGTAAAGCTCTAAGCCGTTTAAGGCCTCTGCATCGTTGCGATTTAGACTTTGTTCAAAAAGCAAAATCCAACGGCTTTTAAACGTTCGCGCAGACTCGATTGTAAACTCGCGCTCGCCGTCTTGCGTGTAAAGCACATTGCCTGCTTTAAAGCGCTCATAAGGTTCGTCGGTAAAAATTTGGACAGTGACTTCGCCTTTTAGTCCTTGCGCTTTTCCAATACGACAAACCCTCAGTAGGTTGTTTGAACCTTGCTGAGGGTCGTCAAAAAGTTGGTTTTTAGCCACGTTCAATCTCACTTACGTACGTCCATAATGTCTACGCGAACGTTGTGGCGGCTTAGAGCCTGTACAACAACGCGAATGGCATTAGCGGTACGACCGTTTCTTCCAATAACTCTACCGATGTCTTCTGGATTTACGCGCACGCGCAAGAGTTCGCCGCGAGCGTTTTCGTGAGAACGCACGGACACGTCATCTGGAAAATCAACGATGTTTTTAATGAGATGTTCCACAGCTTGAGCCAGCATAATTACTCAGCCTTTTCCTCGGCTTCAGCATCTGCTGCTGGAGCTTCTTCAGCTTCGTTCTTAGCGGCTTCTGCAGCAGCCTGAGCCTTTGCAGCGGCTTCGGACTTAGCAGCCTTAAGCTTCTGAGCTTCGGCTTCTACAGCCTCAACGCGAGCCTGTGCGTCTGGACCAGCTTCGGAAGTCTTCAAAGTGCCTTCTGCACCTTCAAGACCCTTGAACTTCTGCCAATCGCCAGTAATCTTTAGCAGCTTCAACACTGGTTCGGTTGGCTGTGCGCCAACGCCAAGCCAGTACTGTGCGCGGTCAGACTTAATCTGAATCAAAGATGGCTGCTTGTTTGGATCGTAGATGCCGATCTCTTCGATGGACTTGCCGTTACGCTTGTTGCGCGAATCAGAAATTACAACGCGATAGAAGGCGTAGAACTTCTTGCCCAATCTCTTAAGACGAATCTTGGTTGCCAAAATGGCTCTCCTTATAACTAGAGTCGTAGAATTTCGCTCGGGTGTGGGGCACTCCTTGCGAGTTCCACTGTTCCTCGCGTGGTCGATAAGAGGGCTTCGATTCACGCGAATAACTTTTCTATTATGACTGATTGCGTGGACGTTCGCGCGCTTAGGCCGTGCGAACGACAGGACCTACCTTTTCGCTTAGAGCGTAGCGCGCGACATTCTCTGTTTACTGTTGTATGAGGGCTGGCTAATTCTTGTCTCACAACGCTCCGCCTATTACGTGTAGTCTAGAGTTGCGGTTGTTCCGATTTGGCTTTGATTTCGTTTTTTGGGTTGAAGTTTGTTTGTAGTGGTTGATCATTTGGATTATTTGGTATCGGCTGCCGCTCTTATATTGTTCGACCAAGAATCACCCAGCCCTCTTACGTGCTTGAGCAATTGCGTATTGCTTAAACACCGAGATTCTCGATTTTTCTTGCTACTTCAGCGAATCACCATCAAAGATGCTGAGGTTTGCTTCATTCGCTGCGAAAAATCTCGAATCTCTACCTGACTTAGTGGGGTATTGTATGCAAAGAGCATAGTTATTCGCGCGAAGAAGGCGGTGACTAGATGTGGATTGAAACGCAAACGATTAACGCAAAGTGGTCGCTTCCATCCACGCGAATCGCGCGTTGCTCTGTGGCTATAGCGTTGCATCCTGTTGATTTTACTAGCACATGGTCAAGTGCAAGATTCGGCCATTTTTGCCACGTTGGCCAAGTCTTTAGTCGCTTGCCGATTTGCATTGATGCGTCTAAAAAGCCTGATTTTAGTAGCGCTCTAAAGCTTGGGTGGTCTGGAGTAGAGTTTAAGTCTCCGCCGATTATTTTGACTTTTTTGACGTTGTTTTCATTGTGATTTTCGCCGATTTTTGCAAGCGCCATTATTCCGCTGCTCCAAGCCGCACATCCGCGCATAGGCGACTTTGGATGCGCCGAAGCGAATGTTATTAAAAGATTTTCCGCGGATGAGTCGCAAGTGACCGACGTAACAATTGGCACGTTTGCTGCATCAATCTTAATCGACTTACCAAAAGATTTAACATTGCTTAGTCGCGTATAAATCGCGTTAAAGCCGCCATTTTCATGTCCGTTCGCGCTTCCCAATTGCACATGTGGAAAATCGCGCTTAATCCCAAGTTTTTCAAGGTTTTTTACAAGTTTTTTGCTTACTTCTTGTAAAAGAATCGTATCGATTTTATGCGTTTTTGCTAACTTTATTATTTGACTTGCGTTTGCGCGACCATATCTGCAATTAAGCGTCATAACGCGGATTTCTCTCGATTTTTCTAGTGATAATTCTGGCGATTTTTCCTGTTTTATTCGCCGCAATCTTACTGCCCAATACGGCGTATACGATTTTAAAGAGATTACGAATAACAGCGCATATGCTACGCACAAAAATAAATAAGATTTATAAAATTCATTTTGCGATCGTGTTGCAACTGCAGCCACAGCGCTGGCGACTTGCCCAAGTGCAGCGCAAAACGGCGCAATTGGAAGCAATGCAATAACATATGGCAGTGGCTTTAGTCTATCCGCTCCAGCTGGCAGCCACCTAAGTAGCTGCCAAGCTAGAAGCAAAACAAGTGCAACAAGTAAAATCGCAAGTAAAATAGCGTAAATCATCTACTGATTATTCGTATTATTCGCATTATCTGCCGAAAAGACCTGCGAGTCCGCCGCCCAAATTAGGCGGTAAATCAGGCATTTCGTCAGCAAAGTCACCTTCGCCACTCATAAGATTTTGAAGATTTTCTGGCAAATTATTAGGCAAGTCCTGCTTCTTCTTCATAAAAGCAGACTCGCCATTCGCGTCATCATTTGCACTATTTGCAGAAGAATTTCCAGACAAGCGTTCTCTAAGCGCGCGCTCCTCGGCCTCGCGACGCATAGGATTACCGGACTTTCCGCCCTTCTTCTTGCTCTTCTTGTCTTTACGCTTAGACTTTCCGCCAGGACCGCCAAACCCAGGCATTCCGCCCATTCCAGGCATTCCTGCGCCGCCGCCATTGCTCATGCGCTTCATCATTTTAGCTGCTTGCTCAAAGCGTTGCAAAAGCGCATTCACTGCAGAAACTGGAACGCCTGCGCCAGCTGCAATGCGCGCGCGCCTAGAACCATCAATAATCTTGGTGTCTTTGCGCTCTTTAGGCGTCATCGAACGAATAATAGCTTCCGTGCGGTCTATCTCGCGGTCATCAAACTGCTCAAGTTCCTGTCTGTGCGCTGCCATTCCAGGCATCATACCAAGAATCTTCTTCATAGAACCAAGCTTTTTAACCTGCTGAAGCTGATCCAAAAAGTCGTCTAGTCCAAAAGTTCCTTCAGATATTTTAGCGGCAGCTTTTCTAGACTCTTCCTCGTCAAACTGTTTTTGCGCATTCTCAATAAGCGTTAGAATATCGCCCATGTCGAGGATTCTTGAAGCCATTCTATCTGGATGGAAAATCTCAAAATCCTTCAAACCTTCGCCAGTAGAAGCGAACAAAATCGGCTTTCCTGTAACGCTTGCAACAGATAGCGCAGCGCCGCCTCGTGCATCGCCATCTAACTTAGAAAGCACAACACCCGTAAAGTCAACGCCCTCGTTAAACGCTTGAGCCGTACGAACAGCGTCCTGACCAATCATGGCGTCTATAACAAACAGAATTTCTTGCGGATTAACAGCATCGCGAATCTCGCGCGCCTGCTGCATAAGAGCATCGTCCACGCCAAGGCGACCAGCGGTATCGATAATAACCGTGTCGTACATTTTTGCGCGCGCGTAGTCAATAGAATCTCGCGCAACTTTAACAGGGTCTCCAGTGGCTAAACCAGCCGAAACAACTTCGCTACCACCGTCACTTTGCACGCCTCGCTCTGGCGCAAAAATCGCCACACCTGCACGCTCTGCAACAACCTCAAGCTGCGTAACAGCGTTAGGACGTTGCAAATCCGCCGCAACAAGCAAAGGCGTATGACCCGAATCCTTAAGCCAGTAGCCCAACTTTCCAGCGAGCGTTGTTTTACCAGCGCCTTGCAAACCAGCAAGCATGATTACAGTTGGTGGATATTTTGCAAAATTCAGCGGTCTATCAACGCCTGAACCCAAAACGTTTGTAAGCTCGTCGTTTACAATTCGCACAACTTGCTGAGCAGGATTCAGTGCGCTAGAAACTTCCTCGCCTAGTGCGCGCTCGCGAATTTTAGCAGTAAACGATCGCACAACATCTAGAGCTACGTCTGCGTCTAAAAGCGCACGACGAATTTCACGAATCGTGCCGTCGATGTCTGCGTCGGATAATTTCCCTTTTCTGCGCAAGTGTTTGAATGCGCCAGAAAGTCTTTCTGTTAACGAACTAAATGCTGCCATAATTGCTCTATTCTACAGGTTGTTTGGAATGTTTTGTTGTATTGCTTTTTATCATGTTTACATTGCTTTTACTTAAGACAAATGCCACGATGACCCTTGTGCGCAATCTTCGATTACAACGCCAGCGGCGGTTAAAGAGTCGCGAATCGCGTCTGCGCGTGCAAAATCCTTAGCTGCGCGTGCAATAGCCCTTTGTTCAAGCTGATTTGCAATCAAAGATTCAAGAACCTTATGCTCCGCGCTTGCGCCATTATTCGCACCTAAATCTTGCGATTTTTGCGAAAGATTGCGCCATTGTGGAGAATAAGGGTCTAGTCCAAGAGTGTCTAGCATTGCACGAACTTGCAAAACACAAGTCTTAATAAGGCTTTTAATGCCGTTGCTTTGATTTTCGTTTTGATTTTGCGCATAGTCATCCAAAAGCGCGTTACCAGAGCGAATCGCAGTAAAAATCGCAGCCAACGCGCCCGAAACGTTAATATCGTCGTTCATAGCTTTAGTAAAATCTTTTGGAAGATTATCTGCATCAACGCTTTGAACTTCCGCATAATCTGGCTGATTTTCGATTACGCGATTTGCGCGCTCGAGGAAGTTAGATATGCGATCATAAGCAGATTGTGCCTCGGTCAAAGATTGATCCGACCACTCAAGCATTGCGCGGTACTGCACGCCGCCTAGCGCGTATCGCACGACCCACGCGGATTTTTGAGCTAAAACAGATGGAACAGAAAGACCGTTTCCAAGGGATTTGCTCATTTTTTCGCCCTTAGATGTAACCCACGCGGAGTGCATCCACACGTTTGCACTCTTCCATCCAGCAGCGAGTGTTTGTGCCATCTCGTTTTCGTGGTGTGGGAAGCGCAAGTCTAGTCCGCCGCCGTGAATGTCGAAGGAATCGCCAAGATAGCGGTGGCTCATTGCTGAGCATTCAATGTGCCAACCTGGGCGTCCTGCTCCAAACGGCGTGTTCCAGCGCGCGTCTTTTTGGTCAAAATCGCAAGGTGCTTTCCAAAGTGCAAAATCGCGAGCATCATGCTTATCTGGGCTTGCGTCAGCAGGGTCAACTGGATTGTATTTGTCGGCTTTGTCAGCACTATTGTTGTCATCTGAATTACCATTTTGATGCGTTAGTGCGCCGTAATCTTGCCAACTTGGCACACTAAAATACACGTTTCCAGTAGGATTGCCATTCGCGTCTGTTATTGCGTATGCGTGTCCGCGATTAATCAAGCGCTGTATAAGCTCCACCATATCGTTTATGTGACCAGTCGCGCGCGGCTCCACAGTAGGCGGCATAACGCCAAGAGTGTTGTAAGCTTCAGTAAACTCGCGCTCGTAAATGTAGGCGCGCTGCCACCATGTTTGGCCATTTTCGCTAGCTTTTTTGATGATTTTATCGTCAATATCTGTAACATTTCTAACAAAAGTAACAGTGTAGCCAAGGCGCAAAAGCCATCGGCGAACAACATCGAAGGCGATTGCTGCGCGAATATGACCTATATGAGGCGAGCTTTGCACAGTTGCGCCGCACACGTACATCCCAACGTGGCCAGGAGTAACTGTTGTAAACCCGCTAGTGTTGTGCGTTGCTGTGTTATATAGGCGCAATCGTGCCGCTGCTGCTGTAAGAGTTCTGTTCGTATTTTCAAGCATAATCTCAATTATATGTTTAGCTAATAACTCACGCGTTAAGCTCGAAGTTGTCGATTCGAGTATTTGTTGCGATTATGACTTATGCTTGTATAAACATGAGTCGCAATCAACAAAGCGCGATTTGTACGAAAGGGATGCAATGACGTTTTCAAATGATTCAAAGTATAGCGAAGATCCAAACGCTGCTAATTTGAACGCTGTTATGGAAGACGATTCACAAAGCCTCCCAGATTCTGGGTCTAGCACAAGCACGAGCATACTTGAAAAGCCAGAGGTAGATGAATCAGCGCGAATGGACGATGGCGGTGACGCAGACCGCTTTGCACACTACGTTTCCAAGGATCGCGTAATCGAATCGCGCTTGACTGGCCGCCCAGTTGTAGCACTGTGTGGAAAAGTATGGATTCCAAAGCGCGAAGCTAACGACTATCCTGTTTGCCCAGAGTGCAAAAAAATCTACGAAGAGATGAACAATCTGGGCTTTTAGCCTAAAACGTTGATTTCTGTAGGAATAGCAGGGTCGCCACGCATAAGACTTTGAGCAGAAATCGGAAGTCTGCTAAGTGCTTTAGCACAATAGTCCTGTGCTCGCATAATTGCGTCATGACCCATAAACTCTGTATTAGATTCGCCATTTTGCACGTAGTCAACTAGCAAATCTTCCCAAGAATCTTGCGGCTTAAAAGTCGCGAGGGCACTCTCCGAGCCAGAAATTACATGCTCACAATCGGCTACGCCATTGCTAGCCACGCCGCCATTCGCACCGCCGCTAAAATCGTAGGAACGGTACGCAAGCTTACGCCCTGGAACAGTCGCCTTATTCTTAGACTTCTTAGCAACAGGTTGCATAACTCCATCTGTGCCCTCGCGCTCCGTAAGCTTATAAACCATTGCGCAAGTAGGCGCGCCCGAACCTGTAACAAGCATTGTTCCAATGCCGTAGGAATCAACTGGCGCATTTTGCAAAGATGCGAGCGCATACTCGTCCAAATCGTTCGTAACCGTGATTTTAGTATTTTTAGCACCCAACGCATCGAGCTGAGCGCGAACGCGACGAGCCATAACGCACAAATCGCCCGAATCAATGCGCACACCGCCAAGATCCGCACCAGCAACTTGCACGGCGGTTTTAACAGCCTCTTCTACGTTGTATGTGTCTACAAGCAACGTTGTTCCTTTTCCGAGTGCTGCAATTTGTGACTCAAAGGCATCGCGCTCCGAATCGTGCACAAGCGTAAAGCAATGCGCGGCCGTTCCAATCGCCTTAAGCCCGTAAAGCTTTGCCGCAAGCAGGTTTGCCGTGCCTTTAAAACCGCCGATTACCGCCGCGCGAGAAGCAGCCACAGCCGACCACTCGTTTGTGCGCCTGCCACCCATATCCATGCACGGCCTTCCAGCAGACGCGGAAACCATGCGTGCGGCGGCGCTCGCCACTGCGCAATCGTAGTTGAGCACGGAAAGTAGCAACGTTTCTAGCAACGTGCACTCGCCAAAAGTGCCTTCAACTTGCAAAATCGGCGAATCTGGGAAGAACATTTCGCCTTCTCTGTAACCGCGGATTTTGCCGCTAAAATGGTAGTTTTCTAGCCATTTAATGGTGTCTTTACTAACGATTTTGCGGTCTTGCAAAAATCGCAAGTCATCGTCACTAAAGTGGAATCGCGCTAGCTCCTCTAGGATTCTGCCTGTGCCTGCTACCACTCCGTAGCGGCGGCCTTGAGGAAGGTGCCTAGTAAAAATCTCAAAAACGCATTTGCGATTTGCTGTGCCGTCTTTTAGTGCTGCGTCGAGCATTGTGTACTCGTACATGTCTGTCATGAGTACGGAAGAGTTTGTGTAAGACTTTACTTCGGACTTTGCTTCAGACTTTGAGAAATCAAAAGAATCAAGCATTTTCAATCCTTTCTTGCAATTTTAGTAATCAAACTTAAAGCGCGTTCTTTACGACTTTTATACGCGACTTTTACCTGCAGCCAATCATAGTCCTATGCCTATCTACTATTAGTGCGTGGGGATTCTCGATTTTTCGCCGCGCGAATCGACGACTTCGAGCTGCGTATTTTGCCCGTGTTTGTTTATCAAAACGTCAAATATGGGAACAAACGCGGGGAAAAAGAAACACAAGCAGGAAAAATAGGCTTATGTCTAGCTTATGTCTAGCTTATGTCTAGCTTATGTATAGCTCATGCCTGATTCGTGTCAGACTCGTGGCAGATTCGTGGTAACCTAAAAGCATGACTATAGCTGTTTGCCCAGGCTCCTACGATCCCGTTACAGCCGGACACTTAGACGTGATACAACGTTGTACGCATCTCTTTAAAGAAGTGCATGTTTTGGTAGCTGTTAACGCGGCAAAAACGCCAATGTTTTCCGAATCGGAGCGTGTGGATATTATTCGCAATGCTGTTAAAAACCTAAAAAATGATTTTCCAGTCGGGGAATTTGCTCCACCTTTATGCGGAGCAGCACAGTCGCCAGCGTGCAAAATAGTTGTTGCCTCAACAGATGGTCTTATCACAGATTATTGCAAAAAAGTCGGCGCAACCGTAATAGTTAAGGGATTGCGCCAAAATGGTGACTATGAGGCGGAGCTTGGAATGGCTCTGGTTAATCGCAAGCTTGCTGGGATAGAAACCATGTTCCTGCCTGCAGACCCTATTTTGGAACATGTTTCTAGCTCCGTTGTAAAAGATGTTGCTCGTCACGGCGGAGACGTTTCGGGAATGGTGCCAGATAATGTGGTTCCACTTTTACAGAACGTTTTTTCTAAAACAATTGCAATATCACAAAAATACGTACAATAAAGTCATAAAATTAAAATAATAAAATAAAATTATTAGGAGAAACAGAGAGCAGCTACTTAGCGAAGGAGAAAAAATGAGCGAAAACGAAGACGACACAATGGAAAGCCAAGTATCGGCAAATCGCAGCCAAAAGTTGCCATTAAATCCAGTGATTGCAAACAACGATGATTCGCCCAGTGCTGCTTTTGAAGCTTACGACGCAGTGCCTGCGGCGAATAAGACTAAGGATGATAGTGCTGGCGATTCTACGGTTGCTGGCGATTCTTCTGCTGATTCTACGGCTGCTGGCGATAATGCGCAAAACTTGTTCCCAATGCCAGATTTGCGTGAACGCGAAGACGGTGGTGCAATAGAATTTGAAGATGAAAAAGAAAACGTGTTTAAAGCCGCTAATCCGCAAACAGTAAGCGAAGAAGTGCGAACAAAGTCGCGTGAAGAATTCACAACGGTTTACGACATAATCGACACAATGGAAACTACGTTAAATGAAGCAAAAGGCGTGCTGTTTTCTGCTGGAATGGCAAAGATTGATCGCGAAGAATTCGGCGACTACTTATCTAGGTTAAAAGACATGCTACCAGTGCAACTTGAGCGCGCGAGTGCATTAATGCGAGAGGCAGAGAGGCGCTTGCGCACGGCTCAGGCTCAAGCAAATTCAATCGTAAGCTCTGCGCAAAGCCAGGCTGCTCAGATGATTGAAGAAGCACAAGAGAGAGCTAAATTCTTGGCTGGGCAAGAAAACGTGGTCGCCATTGCAAGAAATCAGGCGCGAGGAATCGTAAACGAGGCGCAGGCAAAGGCTGATAAACTCACGCGTGGTGCGGATCAGTACAGTGCTACGGTTATGGAAGGTTTAAAACAGCAGTTAGACAAGCTAGAGCAGGATGTTCAAGCAGGTCAGCGAGTTCTAGAAGAACGCAGGCGTGCGGCGGCGCATGTGCAAGACGAGATTAACAGACAAGTTAATGGAGAAGTTGTAAACGAAAGCGAAGAAAGGAACTAAAAATGGCATCGCATCCCTCCCAGTCTTTATGGGCGGTACCAGTTGCGCAAATGGCGGCACGAGCAGGAAGTAGCATGCAATTGCATCGCGTTTTCCCGGCGCCAGAAGGTATAGGAGACAGCGTTATTGGCGTGAAGCCAGGGAGCGATGTTACAGTAGACGGCAACTTTGATTCCGTAGTGGATGGGCTTATGTTCCAGGGTACGATTACAGCGCGCGTACACGCAGAGTGCTCTAGATGCCTGATGCCGTTGCATAGGGATTGGAGCGTCGATGTGTGCGCGTTCTTTGCACAGGTGGAAAGCAAGGGTGGTGCGCGTTCCAATAATTCCAAATTTAATAGATCTAATGGCGATAATGATGATTTAGAAGATGCTGATATTTGGGACGAGGGCGACGATTCTGGAAACGTGTATCCACTGGTTGGCGGAGGCGACTTTGCTGATATCGAGGCATTGATTAGGGACACAATGGTTAGCGAGCTGCCGCTTAAACCTTTGTGTGAGCCAGATTGCAAGGGCCTTTGCTCGCAATGCGGAGAAAACTTGAACGAACATCCAGATCATCATCACGATATTACGGATATTCGGTTTGCGGCGCTTGAAGGACTTAAGCAAAAGCTTGAATCACAACAATCTGCCTGAATAAAATCCTTGTTTGTTGTTGTGTGAGGGCTGGGTGTTTCTTGTCTCACAACGCTCTGCCTATTACGTGTTGTCTGTTGTTGCGGTTGTTCCGTTTTGGCTTTGATTCTGTTTTTGGATTGAGGTTTGTTTGTAGTGGTTGATCATTTGGATTATTTGGTATCGGCTGCCGCTCTTATACTGTTCGACCAAGAATCACCCAGCCCTCTTACGTGCTTGAACAATTGCGTAGCTTTCATCACCGAGATTCTCGATTTTTCTTGCTCTCTCGGCGAGTCACCATTTCATGCTGAGGCTCGCCTCGCTAGCTGCGAAAAACCTCGAATCTCTACCTTACTTGCGCTTTGACTGAGCTTGAAATTGCATAACGCATTTCAAGCTCCTTCAAAGCGTGATTTGGCTCAAATGTAAAGTCCAGTGGACTTTACATGCCAAATCAGCCGAGCGGCTACTAATAGCCGCGAGGAATAGAGCGCTGTAACGCGCGAACGACGACCTGCCATGTAGTGTGTTTCTGAATAATGTATGGCGCTTGCTGTAATATACAGAACGCTTAAGCTCAATCGGTTGAACGAAATAGAGGAAAGATTATGGCACTGCCAAAGTACAAGACCTCGCGCGCTAATACTCATTCGCGTCGCGCCAATTGGAAGGCTTCTGCCGTGCAGACTATTACCTGCCCGAACTGCGGTTCGCCAGCGTTGTCTCACATGGCTTGCCCAACCTGCGGTAACTTCCGCGGTCGCGTGTATCGCGAAGCAATTCGCTCTGCGCACACCAAGTAGGTTGTATTTTAAAAGAACCCTGCCATCGACGGGTGGCAGGGTTCTTGTGTTTTTGCACGCTTTTATTGAGCTTGAAATTGCATGAGGTTGTAAATCAACGACTTCAACGCATGCGCTATAATGTTGAAAATATGAGTGGGAACAATACAAAAGATCAGCATGACATTCAAGATGATGTAAAAAATGACGTTCAAAATCGCAATTATCAGAACCCAAATCATCCAGAAAATGCTAGAACTAGCAGCATAGGTGTTACGCGTTCTAAAGACGGACATACTCATGATGGTGACCCTACTCAGGAGCTTTTACGCGCGCTCGGTACTACGATTTCGCCAGATTTACTTGTTGAGGCGCTCACTCATCGCTCGTTTTCGCACGAGCATCCAGGCACTAAAAACTACGAGCGTCTAGAGTTTTTGGGAGACGCTGTTTTGGAGCTTGTTTCTACAGAAACGCTGTTTTCTGCTCACCCAGATATGACGGAAGGTCAGTTGGCTAAGCTTCGCGCTAAGGCTGTTTCGGAGTGGGCTTTGAGCGCGGTTGCGCGAGATAAGTTGCACGTTGGACCGTATATTCTTTTGGGTCATGGCGAGATGGAGCATGGAGGCGCTCAAAAAGACTCGATTTTGTGCGATATTGTTGAGGCGCTTATTGGCGCGACTTTTGTTGAGCATGGCATTGACGAGGCGCGCGCTGTAGTGCATCGTTTGATTGACGACACTTTGGCGGAGGTTCTTACAGAAGGTCCTGCTCTGGATTGGAAGACTTCGCTTACGGTTTTGGCGCACGAGATGGGGCTTGACGAGCCGCAATATAGGATGTCGGTTTCTGGCCCAGATTATGCGCCCGTGTTCCATGCGCGCGCGGTTTTGGCACACGAAAGCGGCGACGAGCTGTTGGGTGAGGCGGATGGTTCTAGCAAGCGCAAGGCTCAGCTTGCTGCTGCAGATAAAGCTTGGCACGTGTTGGATAGAAGGCGTAAGTCTAGCGGAGAAAGCGGTAATTAGAGCTTTCTGATTGCTGTGATATAGGCGATTTGAGGCGGTTCTATGGCTAGCAGTCGTAATAATAATGATTTATTATTTGACGATGGTTTGGTATCGTCAACGGAAGCTTCCGACTTATCCGATCGGTATATTGATTATTTGCGTTCAAATAAAGGCCTTGGAAGTCGCACTCTTCGCGCATATAGGGTAGATGTTTTGCAATGCCTTGAATGGTGTGGTGTAAACGATCTTTCTGATTTAAATTCTGTGTCTACAAGCGTTCTGCGTCAATGGATGTATTGGCTTAATAAGAATCACGCGCGCTCTAGTTTGGCTCGCAAAGTAGTGGCTGTGCGCGGCTTTTTTGCATGGACTACACACGTTGGTTTGATTAGCGCAAATCCTGCGCAAATTCTTAATACACCTAAAATTGTTAATGAGCTTCCTACGGTTTTAGACGAGGCGCAAGCGGAAAAGTTATTGGATTGTGCTGAGGATCGTTCTGAAGATTATGCTGTGGATAAGTCGCCAGCAACCGAGCATCAAGAAAATACACCACTAAAGTCGCAAATAAAAATGCGAATAAAATCTAAAATAAAATCTCAAACAAAAACGAAACAAGAGTATGTAATCGCACTCAGAAATGCTGCGATTTTAGAGCTTTTATATGCCACGGGCATGCGTGTGGGGGAGCTTACGGGTCTTAATGTGCAAGATATGGATTTTGAAAATCACACTGTAAAAGTTACAGGTAAGGGAAACAAGCAGCGTGTAGTACCATTCGGTGTTCCTGCTGCAAAAGCGTGTAAAAAGTGGCTTGACTGTGGGAGAAGTGCGCTGCAAGAAAAATCTGCCGTAAACTCGCAAGCGCTGTTTTTGGGCGCGCGAGCAAAGCGCATTGACCAGCGCATTGTTAGGAGCATTGTTCACGAGGCTGCAGCTGCTGCAAACGTGCCAGATGTTGCGCCGCACGCGCTTCGCCACAGTGCTGCAACACATATGCTCAACGGGGGAGCGGACCTTCGCGAGGTTCAGGAGCTTTTGGGGCATTCGTCGCTTAACACAACGCAGCGCTACACGCACGTTTCTATTCAGGCTCTTAAACAGCGTTACTCGCAAGCCTTCCCGCGTGCGTAGATTTTGCGATCATCTATCATAATGTGAACCGCACTGAACTATTCTCATTATGTTTCCATCGATTCGGTAAACTATTCTGTTACAGTCATCAATCCGTCTACTCCAGTATCCAGAAAAATCACCTTTCAGAGGTTCTGGTTTACCTATGCCGTTATATCCGTTGCGATCAATATCTTTAAGAAGCTGAAGGATCCTCTTAAGAGTTTTCTTATCTTGCTTAGACCAGTACTCAAAGTCTTCCCACGCTTCATCTGTCCAGGCTTTAATCATCGAGCGGAACCTCGTGTATAGTGCCGCCTGTTTCTTCCATGTGTGCTATGGATTTTTTAAGACGACTTATATTCTCCGGATTGTAAAACGGATCTGCTGAAACTTCGAATGGTATTCTGTGTTCTCTTCCAACTTTCTTAGCAAATATTGTGAATGCTGCACTCATTGAAAGCCCTAGTTCTCGGCAAACATTTTCCATAAGTCGTTTATCGTCTGCATTTAGCTTGAAATTAATGTTCACTGTATTTGTTGTCATCTAAATTACCACCTTTCTAAATAAGATTTTAATAAAAATGCAATAAAAAATAAAGTATTTTTCTTTATTTTCATTTATACAGACAAGGTTTATGCAGAGAATGTAAAGATGTGATTTGAGTCACGTTTGGTGGCAAAATGGTGGCAAAATCGCGCAAAGTCAAAAATCTCGGAGCGT
The DNA here is from genome assembly GCF_049262735.1 of Gardnerella sp. DNF00476. Lineage (NCBI taxonomy): Bacteria > Bacillati > Actinomycetota > Actinomycetes > Bifidobacteriales > Bifidobacteriaceae > Gardnerella > Gardnerella sp. DNF00476. The sequence continues at coordinate 299,205 of NZ_CP058401.1, read as the reverse complement.
GCGTTGCGTGGCTAAATGTATAATCGATTTATAAGCTTGATAGGAGGGTAAAACAGTGGTTGATGATTCAAATAAGCCTGAATCAAGCGCATCATTGAATGAGAATGCAGCAAATCAAAACGACTCCAGCACGCCAGAATCCAGCGCGGCAGACGTTGAAATGAGCCAGTACGTGGCAGATCGCGCTCGCGTAAACGAAGATAAAATTCGCCAAGACGAGCAGATTGTTGCTGAATTTGGCGAGTACAATTACGGCTGGCATGATTCGGATGCGGCAGGCGAAGCTGCAAAGAAGGGCATTGACGAGTCGGTTGTTCGCGCAATTTCCGCAGACAAACACGAGCCAGAGTGGATGCTAAACCTTCGTTTGCAAGGCTACCGCGCGTTTTTGCAAAAGCCGATGCCTGATTGGGGAGTGGATTTAAGCGGTTTTGACGCAGACGATTTTAAATACTACGTGCGCCCTGTTCATGATCAAGCGAAAACTTGGGATGATTTGCCAGAAGATATTCGCAAAACTTACGATAGGCTTGGCATTCCAGAGGCGGAGAAAAAGCGTTTAGTTTCAGGCGTTGCAGCACAGTACGAGTCGGAAGTTATTTACAATTCGATTCGCGAGGATTTAGCATCTCAAGGCGTGATTTTTGTTGATACGGATACAGCAGTTCAAAAGTATCCAGAGCTTGTAAAAAAGTATTTTGCAACTGTGATTCCAGTTGACGACAACAAGTTTGCGGCTCTTAACACAGCGGCTTGGAGTGGCGGATCGTTTGTGTACGTGCCAAAAGGCGTGCATGTAGATATTCCGCTTCAGGCTTACTTCCGCATTAACACGCCAAACATGGGTCAGTTTGAGCGCACGTTGATTATTGCAGACGAAGGATCGTACGTGCATTACGTTGAAGGTTGCACAGCTCCGATCTATTCCACGGACTCGCTCCACGCTGCAAACGTTGAGATTGTTGTAGAAAAGCATGCGCGCGTGCGCTACACAACCGTGCAAAATTGGTCAAATAACGTGTACAACTTGGTAACTCAGCGAGCTTACGTGCGCGAAGGCGGCACAATGGAGTGGGTTGATGGAAACATTGGCTCCAAGGCTACTATGAAGTATCCTGCATGCATTCTTGCTGAGCCGTACGCAAAAGCAGAAACCATGTCTTTGAGCTTTGCGGGCCGCGGTCAGTACCAAGATACGGGTGCGAAGATGATTCATTTGGCTCCGCACACGAGTTCTACGATTGTTGCTAAGTCGATTTCGCGCGGCGGTGGACGCTCTGCTTACCGCGGTCTTGTGAAGATTGTTAAGGGCGCTAGCGGCTCTAGCTCTTCAGTTGTGTGCGACGCTTTGCTTGTTGACGATTTTTCAAGGTCCGACACTTATCCGCATGTTGACGTGCGCGAAGATAACGTTTCAATGGCTCATGAGGCCACTGTTTCTAAGGTTTCTGAGGATCAGCTTTTCTATTTGATGAGTCGAGGGCTGGAAGAAAAAGAGGCTATGGGCATGATTGTGCGCGGCTTTGTGGAGCCGATTAGTCGCCAGTTGCCTATGGAGTATGCTCTGGAGCTTAATCGTCTTGTGGAATTGCAAATGGAAGGATCTGTGGGGTGATGAGCGAAGATCTGAAAAAGAATTTAGGCAATAAAATGACGGAAAAAGAAATTAATATTCCTGTAGCAGACCCTAATGATCCTTACGCGGTTCCTGCTGCAATGCCTTCTAGTGCAGATAAATCCGTGCGCTCTTTTAATGTGCAAGACTTTACGATTCCAACTAGGAAGCAGGAAGATTGGCGATACACTCCAGTTGAGCGAATTTCCGAGTTTTTTGATAGTTTTAAGCCATCTAACAACGTTGCTGTGGAGCTAAAAGGCGTTGATGGCGATTCGCATGTAACGATGCAAATTTTGCCTAAAAACGAGGCTCCGCATACAGATATGAAGCCTTCGGATCGCGTGGCTGCTGTTGCGTGGAATTCTGCAAAGTCGGCGTACGTTTTGCATGTTTGTGGCGAAGTTACAAAGCCAATAATATTGCAAATTCATGGGAATAACTTGCAATCGCTAGACGCTGCGAAATCTCTTGACGCTTTGCACTTAGTGATTGAAGCCGATTCCTGCACAAACGCGGATATTATTGTAGAGCACACGGGAGTTGCAAAGCTTGCTGAAGGCGTAGAAATCATTCTTGGAGATAACGCGCACGTTTCTACAACGTTCATTCAAGAGTGGGATTCAGGCAGCAAACACGTTGGAAATCATAGGATTCACGTTGGGCAGGGTGCTTCGCTTCGTCACACAATGGTCACGCTTGGCGGAGACGTTGTGCGAATCCGCATGGATCAGGATTTTGGTGGCGAAAAGGGCGATTTAAACATGCTTGGCATGTATTTTGTGGATCCAGGCGAGCACGTTGAGCATCGTACTATGGTTGTGCACAATCACCCAGAATGCAAGTCGCGAGTAGTGTATAAGGGCGCGCTTTACGGCAAGGGAGCGCATTCTACATGGGTTGGAAACGCGCTTATTAAGCCAGAAGCTCCAGGCACGGATTCGTACGAGTTGAACAGAAACTTGGTGCTAACTCCTGGCGCGATTGCCGATTCGGAGCCAAATCTAGAAATTGAAAATGGAAATATTATTGGCGCAGGTCATGCAAGTTCTGTCGGCAGATTCGACGACGAGGAGCTGTTTTACTTGCAATCTCGCGGCGTGAGCGAAGCGGATGCGAGAAAGCTTGTTGTGCGCGGATTCTTTAACGAGCTTATTGAGGAGATTGGCGTGCCGCAAATCGTAGATCATTTGATGGCTGCGATTGAGAGGCGTTTAGCTAAGACGGAAGAATCGCAAGCAGCCGCAGAATCTGTAAATGCGGAAAAATCGCCAGCAACCGAAGAATAGGAGATAAACATGTCAACTTTAGAAATCAAGGATTTGTACGCGTCTGTAGAAACAAAGGAGGGGCGCAAGCAAATCTTAAAGGGCGTAAATCTTACAGTTAATTCTGGCGAAACGCACGCTATTATGGGTCCGAATGGCTCTGGAAAGTCTACTCTCGCATACACTTTGGCAGGTCACCCAAAGTACGAAGTGGATTCGGGTCAGGTGCTTCTAGACGGCGAAGATATTTTGAAGATGACTCCAGACGAGCGCGCAAAAGCTGGGCTGTTTCTTGCAATGCAATACCCGGTAGAGGTACCTGGCGTTTCGATGACGAACTTTTTGCGCACAGCAAAAACAGAAGTGAGCGGAGAGGCTCCGACTTTGCGCGCGTGGGTTAAAGAGCTTAACGAAGCAATGAAGCGCTTAAGAATGGACCCAAAATTTGCGTCTCGCTCTGTAAACGAGGGATTTTCGGGCGGCGAGAAAAAGCGCGCGGAAGTTTTGCAACTAGAGATTTTAAAGCCAAAGTTTGCGATTTTAGACGAGACGGATTCTGGGCTAGACGTGGATGCTTTGCGAATTGTTTCGGAAGGCGTAAATCGCGCCAAAGAAAACACTGGTTTGGGCATTATGATGGTTACGCATTACACGCGAATCCTAAAGTACATTAAGCCAGATATTGTTCACGTTTTTGCGCAAGGTCACTTTGTAAAGACGGCAGGACCAGAGCTTGCAGACGAGTTGGAAGAAGAAGGATACGACAAGTATTTGCCAGAAGGTGCCAGCGAATCTGCAATTGCTTGAATCGGTTTCTGTTATATAGCGCGTCGGTTGTTTTCCGCTTTTTGTTGTTGATTTTGCCGTTTCGAGCTACAAAATGCGTCAATATCTCTCGTGTAATAGCGTGTCTAAAGCCGCGAGTAAACTCGTCTAGGTTTGGCTAAATAAAACGGAAGAGGTTTGTAATGACTGTTCGCGGTGATATTAGAAATGTGGCAATCGTAGCGCACGTTGATCATGGTAAAACAACGCTCGTAAATGCCATGCTTCAGCAGTCGCACGTATTCTCTGAGCGAGAAGAAGTGCCAGACCGCGTAATGGACTCCAACGACCTTGAGCGCGAAAAAGGCATCACCATTCTTGCCAAGAACACTGCTGTGCAATACACTGGCCCGCTCGCAGAAAAGTACGGTCACCCAGAGGGAATTACAATCAACGTAATCGATACCCCAGGTCACGCCGACTTTGGTGGCGAAGTAGAGCGCGGCATCTCCATGGTTGATGGCGTTGTGCTGCTTGTTGACGCTTCCGAAGGCCCACTTCCGCAAACTCGATTCGTTCTACGCAAGGCTCTTGAGGCAAAGTTGCCAGTGATTTTGTGCGTTAACAAAACGGATCGTCCAGATGCGCGTATTGACGAGGTTGTGAGCGAAGCTACAGATTTGCTTCTCGGTCTTGCACAAGACGTTGTTGAAGAAGGAATCGACCTAGATATTGATTCGCTTCTTGATTTGCCTGTTATTTATTGCGCGGCAAAAGCTGGCTATGCATCCTTGAATCAGCCAGAAAACGGCGGCTTGCCAGATAACGATAATTTGGAGCCTCTTTTTGACTCCATTATCTCCAACATTCCAGCACCAGAGTACGAGGAAGGCGCACCTCTTCAGGCGCACGTTGCAAACATCGATTCTTCCGACTTCCTCGGTCGCCTCGGCTTAGTGCGAATCTACAATGGCACTTTGGAAAAGGGTAAGACTTACGGGCTTTCTCGTGTAGACGGCTCTATTGAAAACTTCCGTGTTTCTGAGCTTTTGCGCACGCAAGGCTTGGAGCGCACTCCTGTTGCATCTGCAGGTCCTGGAGATATTGTTGCAGTTGCAGGCGTTAATGACATTATGATTGGCGAGACGATTGTAGATCAGAACGATCCAAAGCCTCTTCCATTGATTCACGTTGACGATCCAGCTATCTCCATGACTTTCGGCATTAACGATTCGCCGCTTGCTGGCACAGAAGGCAAGGATCACAAGCTTACAGCGCGCATGATTAAAGATAGGCTTGATCGAGAGCTTATTGGTAACGTGTCTATTAAGGTTCTTCCAACAGACCGCCCAGATGCTTGGGAAGTTCAGGGTCGTGGCGAGTTGGCGTTGGCAGTTTTGGCGGAGCAAATGCGTCGCGAAGGCTACGAGCTTACAGTTGGTCGTCCTCAAGTTGTTACTAAGACGATTGACGGTCAAATTAACGAGCCTATGGAAAACACTACGATTGATGTTCCAGAAGAATACATGGGTACTGTTACGCAGCTTATGGCGGATCGCAAGGGTCGCATGGATTCTATGAGCAATCACGGATCTGGCTGGATTCGCTTGCAATTTACTGTTCCTTCTCGCGGTCTTATTGGCTTCCGCACAGCTCTTCTTTCTGCGACTCGCGGAACGGGAATCGCAAGCTCTATTTCTGCAGGCTATGCTCCATGGGCTGGTCAGATTGTAACTCGTCAAAACGGCTCCATGGTTTGCGATCGTAAGGGTGTTGCAACGCCTTATGCTATGCAGCGTTTGCAGGCGCGTGGCGTGTTCTTTGTGGATCCGCAAAGCCCTGTGTACGAAGGTCAAATCGTTGGTATTAACAATAAGCCAGACGAGTTGGACGTTAACATTACGCTTGCTAAGCATATGACTAACATGCGTTCTTCTACAGCAGATGTGCTTGAGACTTTGACTCCACCAATTAAGATGAGCTTGGAAGAGTCGCTTGACTTTGCTAACGAAGATGAGTGTGTGGAAGTTACGCCTGAGTCGATTCGCGTGCGCAAGATCATTTTGAGCCGTGATGAATGGTATAAGTGGCGTGCTAAGCAGCGTCGTCAAAATAATGCTGCGTGATTCCTTAAAATGATGTTTAACATAAAGTCGCATTCCGTGCTATTTGCTAGCAAGTGTGCGGCTTTATGCGTTTTGGCGGCATTTTGCGCGGTTTTGGGCACTTTTGCGCATCGAATGGGCGCTATGTACAACTTTCCGTACGGTCTTGTAATCGCGCTTTTGCTTGTTACTTTGAGCGCGTGTTTTGCTCGCATGCTTTGTGGCATGTTTGGCTTTATTTTGCACGCAATTGTGTGCTGTTCGGTTGTGTGGATGATTGCGCTTGGATGGTTTAGGATTTTTGGCGCGTTTCGAGGCGTGCTTGTTGCAGTTGGTTTTGGCGCGGATAATCTTCCGTGGATTGCGCAAAATGCTGGATATTTTTGGCTTTATGGCATTATTATTGTTCACGTAGTTTTGCTTTTTATCCCTAATAAATTCTTTGTTATCTCTGATGCTAAATAAGCGGTGCTAAATAAGTGTAAGTTAGTTTATAGGTGAATTTTTATAGGTGAATTTGCTGCATGTTTGTGCAAAAATAGCATTATGCAGTAGTCTTACTTACAGTCTTAGAGTAGTTTTGAGGAATAGTCATGAATAGCAATATAGTCATGAATAGTAATAAGAACAGTAATAATGCTCGTAAATTATGCTATTTAGGGCCGGAAGGTTCTTTTACTCATCAAGCTGCTTTAAAAGTTAAAGAACAATGTAAATCGTTAGGTGCTTTGCGTCTTATTCCAACTGCGTGTGAGAATATTCGTAATATCGCTAGCAAAATTGAAGATTGTCACGATTTGGGTATTATTGCGTGGGAAAACAATATTGAAGGCGTAGTAATACCTAATTTAGATCTATTAATTGATGCAAAAAATATGGTTGGCATTGCTCGCTTGGGCGTTGATATAAGTTTTGATGCTGTTGTTTGCCAGTCGGATTCAATCGATAACTGTTCGACTATTGTTGCTCACCCTCACGCGTTGGCACAATGCCGTAAGTTTGCTCAAAAGCATGGATTGAAAGAAAAAACTGCGTCTTCAAACGCTGCTGCTTGTAGGGATTTAGTTCCTGGCGAAGTTGCTTTGTGCCCTAAAATTTGTGCTGATTTATACAATAGGCGGATTGTGAGTGAAGCTGTTGAAGATTTTTCTGGCGCGCGCACTGAGTTTTTAGTGTTAGCTCCTAGAGATGAGGCTTTCAATTTTGTTAGTATGCATCGCGAATGCTATTCATCTTTTTCTTCGATTATTGCTTTTATTCCGCGTTGTACAGGTGCTGGAGTGCTAGCAAATTTGCTTGACGTTGTGCGCGATCATGGTCTTAATATGACTTCTTTTATGTCTAGGCCGATTAAAGGTCAAGATGGTTTATATAGTTTTATTGCCACTGTTGATGCTGCTCCTTGGGATTCTACGTGCAAAGCTATGATTCAAGAAGTTGTTGAACATGGTGATTGGGTGCGAGTTTTAGCAGTGTATCCTTCTGATAATAGAGATAATCCGGTTATGAATGATTGGATGCTGCCTAATGGCGGAGTGTGTATTGATGCTCCAGGCGATGCTCTAGTTGATGCTTTGAGCGCTTTGAACACAATGCGTGCAGAAAGAGAATTATTATGGTAGAAGATGTTGGATTTTCTAAAAAATTTTCTGTTGGTATTGTTGGACTTGGACTTATTGGCGGATCAATCGCAAAGCGTTTGGCTGCGACTGGCTCCTGCAAAGTGTACGCGTATAATCGCCATCAAACAATGTATAAAGAGGCGAGGGTGCTTGGAATCACTTGCGTTGAAAGCGTTGCGGAGCTTGCGCGCATGCAGCCAAATGTTTTGATTTTATGCAATTCGCTTGCCTCTATGCCAGAAGTTCTTGGCGAGATTTCGCGCGGAATCAACAAGCAGCGCACAACTTTGACGGATGTTGGTAGCGTTAAGGGGCTTGTGCGCGAGCAGGTTAAGACCGCGGGGCTTGGCGATTGCTACATTGGTGCGCACCCTATGGCTGGAAGCGAGTTTACGGGTTGGCAGGCGTCTAGCGCGCAGCTGCTGGACGGCGCGCTTTGGGCAGTTAGCGTTGATGAGAGCAGTGATTTTTGGCGGTTTTGCGCGGTTTTGCGCGTTATTGTGTCGTTGTGTGGCAATCGCGCGCTTGTGTTGAACGATTCTATACACGACGCTTCGGCGGCGCTGATTTCGCACATGCCGCACGTTGTTTCTACAGCGCTGGCGAACGTTTTGTGCGGAAGCGAAAATCGCAATGTTGCGTTGCAAATGTCGGCTGGTTCTTGGCGAGATATGACGCGAGTGGCGCTTACGGATCCAGATCGCACGCGTGCAATGGTTGCGGAAAATCGGCGAAATGTTGCGGATTTGCTTGGGAGTGTGATTGAGGAGTTGAGTTTTGCGAAGAAGATGCTTGAGAGGAGCGATGGCGATTCGGCGGTTGCTAGCGATGAGCGCGCGTTTTTTGCTAAGGCTGATTCTTGGCGCGAATACAAGTATAAGGAGCGCGCGGTTGCTTGCGATAAGTCGGCTGGCGATTTGCGCGAGCTTCGATTTGCGCTTGATTGTGCAGGTGATTGGCAAAGTCAGCTGATTCAAAGCGCGCAAAGCGGCGAGCAGATTGTTGGCGTGGCGTTTAGCGATTCTGCGGTTGCTTGCGCATTACGCAACTCGAAGTGGTAGATTCGAGCGGCATATAATTGACATATGACCGAATCGCAGCAATCGCCATTTTCCCCAAAAATCCAGCAGTTTCTAAACCACATAAGCGTGGAGCGCGGGCTTTCGCCAAAAACCGTTGAAGCTTACGAGTCGGATCTTACAAAATACACGAACTGGCTGCGCGAAGCCCGAAAAATAAACGATGTTAATGAAATCACGCAACTAGATATTGAAGAATACGTGCGCGCAATGTCATCACAAGCAATGTCATCGCAAAACTTAGGACCTCGCACGATTGCGCGGCGAATCGCAAGCATCCACGAGTGGAACAAATTCATGCTTTCCAACGCGCAAATCGCAAGCGACCCTTCTGCAGAAGTCAAAGCGCCAAAGCAAGCGGAGCATCTTCCAGACGTGCTCAGCATTAGCGAAGTGGAGCGCGTAATCGATGCTGCTGGCGGATTTGGTAGCACGGATGCCGTCTCGCTTCGAGACCGTGCGCTTGTGGAATTTTTGTACGCGACTGGCGCGCGCGTGAGCGAGGCGGTTGGACTAAAATTCGAGGATATTGATTTGACGGAATCAGTTGTGCGGCTTAGTGGCAAGGGTCAAAAGCAGAGGCTTGTGCCGATTGGAAAGTGCGCGGTACGCGCGTTGCGCGATTATTTAGCTAACGCAAGACCTATTCTTGCAAGTCGCGCGCAAAAGTCGCCAGCAACCGCAAAGTCGCGACTCAAGTCACCCTTAAGCTCATCGTCAAAATCTGCTAATACTCACGTGATTTTCCTCAACAAACGTGGCAAATCGCTATCTCGTCAATCCGCGTGGGAGGCGATTTCGCGTGCTGGCAAAATGGCTAAAATTGGCAAAGAATTGCATCCGCACACGCTTCGACATTCATTTGCAACGCATTTGATTTCGGGGGGCGCCGATGTTCGCACTGTGCAGGAGCTGCTTGGTCATGCGTCCGTTACAACAACGCAAATTTATACGCATATAAGCCCAGATGCGCTTATGGAGGCGTATGTTATGAGTCATCCGCGCGCGAGATAGATACACAACGACGCATCGATTCACTGAACATACCTTTTGATAGACTGAAGTTTATGCCTACTGATTTACTTGGACGCGAATATGAGACTTTCCGCGCGCCCGATGCGCTTACAACGCACGGTCCTGCGCGCATTATTGCTATGTGTAACCAGAAGGGTGGCGTTGGTAAAACCACCAGCTCCATCAATATCGCTGGTGCGTTGAGTCAATACGGTAGGCGAGTTTTAATTGTTGACTTCGATCCGCAAGGCGCTGCAACGGTGGGGCTTGGGATTAATGCGAACGCGCTTGATAACACGGTTTATACGGCGCTTTTTGATTCTTCTGTAGACGTGCACGATGTGATTCGTCACACTGCCACCGAAAACATTGACGTTATGCCTGCAAACATTGATCTTTCTGCTGCAGAGGTGCAGCTTGTTACCGAGGTTGGTCGCGAGCAGATTTTGGCTGGCGTGTTGCGCAAAGTTCGTAACGAATACGACGTTATTATTATTGACTGCCAGCCTTCGCTTGGCTTGCTCACTGTAAACGCGCTTACGGCGGCGGATGGTGTGATTATTCCTGTTGCTGCGGAGTTCTTTGCGCTTAGAGGCGTGGCGCTGCTTATGCAGTCGATTGAAAAAGTGCAGCACAGAATTAACCCAGATTTGCAAGTGTTTGGCGTGCTCGTTACTATGTTTACGCGCACTTTGCATAGCGAAGAGGTTTTGCAAAGGATTTACGAGGCTTTCCAGGGGCGCGTGCTGCATTCTGTTATTTCGCGTTCGATTAAGCTGCCAGATTCCACTGTTGCGGCGGTTCCGATTACGATTTTTGCTCCTGAGCATAAGACTGCTAAGGAGTATCGCGAGGTTGCGCGCGAGCTGATTTCTAACGGCGTTGTTGAATAGCGCTTTGCGTGACGATCTGCCTTCGCATTGCGCTGTAGTGCGCGAACGATATTTCCGCTTTTTGTTGTTGATTTTGTGGTTTTGAGCTACAAAGTCGGGAAAACTTTCCGCTTTTTGTTGCTCGACACGCCAATTAGAGCAACATTCTCTCGCGCGACGACCTGCCTTTTTGCTTAAAGCGTAGCACGCGGTACGACACGCTGAAATTCAGTAAAATCGCACTACATAGCTTGCGTAGATTAGCTGCGATGTTTGCGCTCGGGCACGGGCTTTAATCGCACGATTGTGCGCGCGTCGATGAACATTTCTTGCTCGGGTCGGCTTCCGTTTGCTGCCGCGTCTCGCATAAGATGCAATGTTGCTCCGTCCCAGCTGATTACGTGACCAATCGCGTCGTGGTATTCGATTTTTTGCGATTTGGCGTCGGTTGTTTCTTCGCTGGCGTCGGTTGCTTGCGATCTGCCAGTGGCTGTTTGCAATCTTTCGTCGCCGCCTAATTGCGCGACTTTGTATGTTCGCACAACAATTCGTGCGCCAACTGGTATAAACTCTGGCAGAATCTGCCGCCTAATTAAGCTAATCGTAGTGCTGCCTTCCGTGTTATTTGTGTATTCGCGTTATTTGCCGTGTGTTTTGCTTTGACTTTGTTAATTGTATCGCAGTGCTATCAAACTCGTAACGTTTTGCAATACTCTGCAGTGCTCGAACGAATGATCTGCTTTCCCGAGTTTGCGCGACGACCTGCCTGAGCGCTTTTATGTAGTGCGTTTGTATCAAAAACGCTGAAATTCAGTACAATCGCACTACATAGCTGGCGATTTGTGGTCAGTGCGCATCCGAACCACAAGATGTTGTGGTTTTACGACACGCAGGTCACGCAAAACACTTCACCTACTACATAAAACTATTCTGTTATTAGCAATCAATCAATAGATTTTTTTGTAAAAGAGAACGATTGTAAAAACTTTTCCTTAAAGTTCTGTTAAAGTCTATTTTTTCTTGCAATTCGTTAGGGGGGGGGGTATATTTGCTAAATGCTTTTGCTTGAGTACTTTAGTAAAGCTGCGCGTTCTGCTGCTTTATTGTTGTGCTCACATGTGGAATCGCATTAAGCGTTGTTTGTAAATGCTGCAATTGCTAAATGCTAGTTCATGTATTTGAATGCTCTTAGTACTTCTGTACTTGATACGTGTAGTATTCTGCCCAATTTTGGGATTCGTGTAAAAGCAGGGTGTTGCTTATGCAATAGCCGAAATTGCCAAAATGGCTAGGATGTACAAACTAGCCAAAAATGACAATCGAAGGTGAGTCGATTATGTTACCTGCAAAGTTTGCTCGTTTCGCATCTCGCGTGTACTGCATTGCGCAGAAGGTTTTTTCTGTGAGCGATACTGACAATGCGAATAGCGTGGCAGATGCGCCTGCTGGTTCTGACTCTACCTATTCAACGCGCCCAGATTCCGATTACCACAGTGCGCCAATTTATTCGTACTCAAATATGCAAGTAAATTCTTCATCATCTTCTTTATCTTCATCATCTTCTTCTTCATTATCGGATAATGATTCATTAAGTTCATACATAGGTAAAACAGCAAGAAAATCGCATATCTTCCGAAACATGATTCTTGCAATAATTGTCACCTTTGCCACCATAGTAACCATGCTCATCGTGCCGCCAGTGAATAGTGCTAATGCGGCAAGTGTTTGGTGGGATTACGCTGGTAACGGTTATGTTGCTGCTACAACTGAAGATAATAAAGGTAGAAAAGATGAAGAGCATACTTATGATGCTGCTGATGCATTTAGAGATATGAGGATTGAAGATCCTGTTATTGAAAAAGAAAATGGAAGAACGAAAGTAACTTATAAAATAATTTTCAACAGGAATGCTGAGTTTGCTAGGCAGCTTGATTCAGGTGAGATGCAGCCTAAAGGAAATAAACCTAAAGACGGTACTGCTTATCTGGGTAGACCTACGCTTTCATTGTTCCTGCCTAAGGGTTTAGATAAAAGTTCAATACTTGTTAAACGTTATTGGGAAGGTTCAAGCGGTAAGATAAACATCGGTGAGACTTCTGCACAGCTTGTTCGTGAAGATCAAGATGATATGCGTATTGGTACTCTTAAAACATATGGAGGAAAATGGACAGCTTGGACATATACTAAAAATCCTAATGATAATGGTCAGCTTAATGGTTTCAACAATAACTGGAATGATAATCTTGGACCTTCGAGTGGAGACAATGGCGTTGGCGGTGGCCTTCCAAATCCTTACAAATACTCGCGATTACAAGGGAATACTGAGGATTGTCAGTATTCTATGTGCGAAATAAAAAAGTGGAATGATAGAAATCTTTTTGAGACAATGTTCGCGAGCTGGGAGTGGTCTAATGATAGACGTTATACGTGGATTGTTACTGCCTACCTAGCAAATGGATACACTGAAAAAGATGTGTATACAAAAATGCCTGTTGCTGCTGGTTTTAGAAGTGATTATCGTAGAAATAAGTACGCGGTTTTTGGTCCATTTGATACTGATGGTGATGGCATACCTGATTATGTGGAACACTTGCATAACATGAACCCTAAAGGTGTGAATGACATTGATTACCCACAGTATAACGATTCTATGCTGAAAGATTACGGTAAGGATAATGTTCCGCTTACTACTTATGGTCGTCCAGTAACAGTAAAGCCTTTTATCAAAACGGGTAAATGGGAGGGTGACAGTTCTAAAGGTAAATTTGTGTATGATGGAAAAACTTCCACTGATTTACCTGATGATATTGGTATACGATACTCAATTGTAAACAAGTCTGATAGTAGTATTCAAACAGTAAATTCTCCTAATAATATGCCTGAAGGGTCTGTTTATATTAATCCTAATTCAGGATACATAACATATAATCCTCGTAAATCTGATAAAGATAAGACTTTTACTTTTGGCACAAAAATTACATATCCTAATCCCGAATTGTACAATTGCAACAATTCTAAGACTCTTGAATACACTCACAATACGAAGGTTAAGGTCATACCTCAATCGTGGATATACAACCCTGTGTATGAGACGTTAGAAAATGTTGAGCCTACTGCGAAGAATGCTTATGCAAATCCACCTACTAGTGCTAAAGATTCAAAGAGAAAAAATAACGTTATTATTCAAGAGGGTCCTCTTCCTCGAGGTACTTCATTCGTCTTAAAAAAATATACTAAGAAATTAGGCGATAGCACTATTGACATTAGTTCTAAGGTATTAAGTTGGTCAAAAATTGAGAATAATGATTTGAATACAGGTAGGGTACATTTTACTCCAGGTAAAGTTGATCAAGGCAAAAGTGAACAGACGCCTGTGCTTGTTACCTATCCAGATGGTTCTACTTCTGCAGATCCTTACTCAGCGAATGAGGGTGCTCCTGTTTATGCCAAAGTCACCGTAAAAAAAATTATTGCAGGTCAAGGTGACTTACATTTAGCAATAAATAAAGGTAACGATAATTATAGTCTAAGTGGTATTGGAGTGGATTCGAATAGGCCGCTGAATCTTACTATCAATGAAAAAATGAAACCAAATTTGATTCTTGACTCATGGTCTAATGTTAATCAGGGCAAGATTGTATTTCGTTCTATTTGTTACGAAGAGAAGAATGATATCACAGCAAATCACACTTTTATAAAAAGTAGTTCTGATAGTTTTAATGGATTGCATCTTGGAGATCCAGTGCAATGGGAACGTGCAAGCGAAAAGCAAGAAGCACTATGTACAAGAGATAATCTTAAGTGTGAAACTAATAAGTATCTTTATAAAAAAGATTATGAAAAAGATACTATGGAGCGTTCTCGCGCAACAATCAGTGGTACTCCTATCTCTAAAGGTACCTTTGGTTGCAGAGTGTTTGCGTTCCATCAAGGTAGCCAATTATTAGAAAACTTTGATAAATTAGCTAAAGATTCTCCGTCTCTTATGAAGGATTATAACTCCGGAGATATGGCTTCATCTCTTTTCCGCTTTACTGTTTACTCACTGTCTCACAGATACAACCCTAGTTATGTGCCTATAACTGCTAGAGCTGGTAACTTTACTAACAGTACAAAAGTTATTGATGGTAAAGTGTACAAGAATACAACTTCATCTCCTACAAGCCAGAAAAATGCTAACAATGCCAATAAGAATCAGGGTGATGTTAAGCAAGGCCCACTTCCTGACGGAACATGGTTTGAGTTTAAAAAATATAAAACTGGTGATAATAAGTTAAACTGGGCTGATTGGGAACCTGAAAATCAAAGTAATAAGCCAAAGAGCGGAAATAAAGGCAATGATTCATCTGAGGGATCTGGAAGTAGATTTGGTAAGGTTACGTTCCGACCTCATAAGTGGATGGAAGATGGTGATTACAATCAGCCTGTAGTTGTGCACTATCCAGATGGTTCTACTTCTGAAGACCCAGATTCAGGTAATCTTGGAAACCCCGTGTACGCGAAGGTACATGTTGTTCGAGAAACTCCACGTAATGGTGATTTAAAGCTCCATATTCTTGGAAGTAACGAGTATAAGAAGAATAAAAAAATTCAAGATAAGCTTGTTGACTCTTGGTCAACATATAAGCCAGGTCTTATTTATCAACGCATGATTTGCTATGAGAAGGATACTAAGACTGGTAAAGCTAAACCTAATTCTTACAAACTTGGAGGAATTAATGGTTTAACTCTTGTTGGTCCAGGGAACACTTCTTCTCCAAAACAGTGGTTGCATGCTACGGATAATGCTTTGCGTAAGAAGTGTAATAAATCTAATGGTAGTGGATGTAATATTTCAGATTACCTTTATGACTATGACGTGAATGCCAATGGTAATAATGAAACTACTGAGCGTACTAATGGGTATATTAAAGGTACTCCTAAGAATTACGGTGACTTTGTTTGCAAAGTATACGCTATTAAAGATCTTGTCATTAAAGGTAAGCATGGAAAACTGCAAGATAAGTTCGATGGAATTGTAAGAAAGCACCTTTCTTCAGGTAATGTTTTCGATCAGATTAAAACTGTTTTAAATAATAAAACAAATGCAAATAATCCTGAGCTGGATACTGTAAATAGTATTGACTGGTCAGTAAGTACGTTAAATATTTCCGTGCATCCAGATTCTCACTACTATAACCCAAAGTATGAGACCATTACCCTTGATGCTGGTACTCACGGAACTTCTGGCGCGCCGCAAAGTACCAAGAATGCAAATGAAGCTACCTACAATCAGGATGATATTAAAACAGGCGATTTGCCTGCTGGAACTTGGTTTGAGATTAAGAAGTATAAATCTGAAAATGCAAATATTCCATTGTTAACCTACGCTTTGTTTGAAAATGGCCAAGATAATACCGATGATAAAAAGAATGCTAAGGATAAAACCCAAGCTGGTAAATTCGGCAAAGTAGCTTTTTATCCTCATAAGTGGATGCCTGCCACGACAGAGAATAATCCTGATAAAGTGCCTGTTGTTGTTCACTATCCAGATGGTTCCACTTCTCAAGATGAAGATTCTGGTAACAATGGTAAGCCTATTTATGCGTCTGTGAATATTTTGCGACCATGGAAGTTGAATGGTGATTTGCATCTTAACGTATACAAGCAGTATGAAAATGGCAAGTTTACTGGACCTGTAGACGATATTAATGGCATTACTGTTATGAAGGGTATTGGCTTGCTGAAGAATATGGGTATTGACTCTTGGTCATCTCATAAAATTGGCGGCATTACTCTTAGATTACTGTGTAGGGAAGGTAGTGCTACTTCTAACAGCAGTAATTCGCAACAGTGGAGTGAAAATCTCGATAAGCTGTTCTTCAAACTTGATTGGCAGAAGGCATGGGATCATGCAAGCTTCCAGGAACAACAGGAGTGCCGTAAGAGTGGTAAAGCTGGTGATGGCTGCAATCCTGCAGGTAAGTACCTTTTGTTTGACAGCACTGGAAATACAACAGAGCGCGCAAGCGGAACTATTACGAGCAGCAAAGCGCCTACTCAAACTGGAGAATACTATTGCGCTGTGTTTGCGTTGAAGCCTGATGCTTTGGATACATACAAAGCGGCTGTTGGTGACGATCACAAAATTGACGTTACAAATAACGACATTGCAGCAACGATTAATCCAACTGGTAATAGGGATGAAGATTGGGCTGTCAAGTATTTCCCAGTACACGTGGTCGAACAATTTAAGCTGCCGAAGACAGGCGGGGAAGATTGCGTGAACTGGAACATGCTGATGAGCGTGCTGTGCGTGATTGGCACGGGCGTGATGGCAGCTGGGTTCTTCCTTGAGCAAACCAAGTGGGGGCGCGCGATGCTTGATGCGTTGTTGCGTAAGACACTGATTAAAGATTTTATCTGCAAAACTGCCAAAAAGCTTCGCGCTTTAAGGCGACGTAGCGAAAGGTGGCGATGCTGATGAAAAAATTTGCACGCAATCCTGCTAGTCGGCTAGTCGAAAGAGTAGCGCTGGCTTGCAAGCTTGCGGTGCGATTCTCGCTAAAACTTGTTGCGTACTACGATTCGCGTAAACATTAGCGCGATGAATAATTGTGGCTCGTTCGCAAATTGTGGATTGATCACGAACCGTGGCTTGCTTACAGATTGTGGCTTGCCTATATATCGCAACACAAAATAAACAATAAATATTAAACAATAACCGTATTTTCCTCAAAAACCTGCCCAAAAGGGCACTGATATAAAGGAGAAGAAAGTGAATAAGTTCACTAAACAATGCGTTGCCGCGGTGGCTTCGCTTGCAATGGCTGGCACGCTGTGCGTTGCTGGCGCCGTGGTTGCTGGCAGCTCCGCTTGGGCTGCTCAGACTGCTGCTGAAAAGGCTCCATGGGATACAACTCTTGAAGCCAACAAGAAGGGTTCCATTACCATCCATAAGAAGGATAATACTTCTGGTAACTCTGTTGGTCTTAACGGCGCAACATTTACAGTCAAGAAAGTTTCTAAGATTGGCAATGAGAATATGTACGATCTTAAGACCGAGGATGGCTGGATTAAATTAGCAGCTAAGGTTAATGATCTAAATCAGGCGATTATCGATAAGAAAATTACCGAAAAAGTTTCTATGGATAATTCGTTCGGTACTGGTGGAAAGATGGAAGAAACAACGAAGAATGTTTCTAACGAAGATGGTGTAGCTGAGTTCAAGAATCTTGATATAGGATTGTACTATGTTGAAGAAACTGGTGTTCCAACTGGATTTACACCTGAGTTTAATCCATTCTTTGTGACAGTTCCTCAGATTACACGTGCAGATGCTACTAATAAGAATACTTACACTTACTCTGTTAGTGTTGAGCCAAAGAATCGTAATGCTAAGAATGATGTTCAAAAGGATGCTTTGACTGGGAAAATTGTTGGTGTTGGTGACACACTGCCATATAAGATAACAGCTAAGGTTAAGTTACCTGCAACACCTATTAAAGTTAACAACGGTAATGATTTTGATGCCAAAAACATTATAGATTTTGCTATTTTTGATGACGCGTTGAAATCTGCTTATGATGATCTGGAAGTAAATAAGATTCAAGCTGATGTTAACGTTGGAGAGTATGACACTATTAAAAGTGAGCTAAAGTCTGCTACATCGCAAAAACTTGAAAAGAATACCGATTATACTTTAACTGTTGTAGACACGACTAATGATGCTACTCGTAGTCATATTCTTTTTGCTTTCAATGAAACAGGTAGAGGCAAAATTACAAAGAAATTTGCTGGTGATACTAATAAAGATATTCGAGTTATTGTTACCTTGAATCTTAAAGTGAAGAAAGATTTTGGCAATAGTTCTAATACTTCTGAACTTATCAACAAGTATGGTTTCAATCCTGGTCACGTTCCTGGCGGTACTACTCCAGATATTCATGGTGATGATAATAAGACAAACTTCCGTAAGTTCCATATTTTGAAGTACAACGGAACTGATACAGGTCAAACAAAGACAAAAGTATTGAGTGGTGCGCAGTTTAAAGCATTCGATAATAAGACTGAAGCTGATAAATGTGCTAAAGATCCAGACACAGAAGCTAATTGTAGTGCAGCACTGCCTGGATTTGCTGATAATGGTAAGAAATATATGGAGACAAATAATCAGGGCAAAACTAATGATTACAATGCTAAAGTTACTAGTGCAAATAGCAAAATCTATGTTGTTGAGATTAAGGCTCCAAATGGATTCATACGTTCTGAGCAACCTCATGAGGTGGATACTAGTTCATCTGGTAATTCTGTAGTAGAAGTTCCAATAGCAAACCTTCCAGATAATAAGAAGGATGGAGGAAATGATTGGTTCAAGCTTCCAAAGACTGGTGCTGCTGGTGTGATTATCTTCGCTCTCGTGGGTCTTGGTCTTGTGGGCTCTGGTATGTTCGTATTCCTTAAGAATCGCAAGAAGGAAGAAGAGCAGCAGGCTGCGTGATTTGCTCAGTTGATTAGCAAATCATAAAGATTGAGTCTATAAGATTAAATCTATAAACGATTGAGTCTAGGGCAAAAACCCTAGACTCAATCCTATGTGGACTGTTAAAACAACAAAACCCGTCGTTTTTCCGCTTTTTGTTGTTGATTTTGTGGTTTTAAGCAACATTTTCGGTAAGTTTTTCCCGATTTTGTTGTTAATTTTGCCGTTTTGAGCAACAAAAAGCGCAAAATCCCACTGCGTTTGTAGCAAAATCAAACCAAATATTATCTTTAATTCAATAGCTTGAGCTTGGAGGAGTTATGAAGCTAGCCGATATTAGCAATTTGTGCCACTCGTTGAGTGAGCGCGCTGTTGCTAAATTGTTTAAGAATAAGGCGAAGCGTACCTCCAATGTGGCTGGCACGAGCAGTGTGGCTGGTGCGAGTGGTTTGCTAGCGGATAAGTCGCAAGCAACCGAAGAGCAAATTCCACGATCCAACTCAAGCAAAAATATAAACCAAAATACACTTAAAACTAAAAAAATAACTAAAAAGAAAAGCACACTGATGCGTATCTTAGAGCCGATTGCGCTGGTTCTTGCAGGCATTTTGTGCTTTAGCTACCCTGTGTGCTCAACGCTGTGGAACAATCACGTTTCGAAGGAGATATCGACAGCGTACGACAAGTATAATCACGATCAGGCTGGCGACGTGCGGCGCGCGCACATTCGCGGCGCAAAGCGCTACAACGCAACGCGCAAAGACATGCTCACGCGCGACCCGTACGGAGGCGACGGTCAGGAAGATATAACTAACACGCCTGGATACAAGCGTTATCTTAAAACGCTTGAGGAGCCGATGGGCATTATCGGCATTATAAAGATTCCGAAGATTGGCGTAAAGCTGCCGATTTACCACGGTACAAAAGAAGATACGCTTGCACGAGGTGCGGGGCATTTGTACGGCACGGATTTGCCAGTGGGCGGCAAGGGGCGGCATACTGTAATCACCGCGCACACTGGTTTGCCGAACGCAACCATGTTTGATTCGCTAACAGACCTTAAAAAGGGTGACTACTTTTATCTTGATGTGCAAGGGGAGACCTTGCGTTACAAGGTGTTTCGTATAAACGTGGTGGATCCGCACGATATAAGTTTGCTGCAGCGCGAGAAGGGGCGCGATTTAGCTACGCTGCTTACTTGTACGCCGTATGGTGTGAACTCGCATAGGTTGCTGGTTACGGGGTATCGTGTGCTGCCGGACCCTGTTGCGCCGCCAGAAGACCATGTGCAATGGCCGCTATGGATGACGTTGTTTGTTATTGCGATGATATTCTCGGCGGCGATTCTTGCCATGATGATCACTGTGGTTGCTGGTAAGAGGCGGCGTAAGTGGGATATTCGCGGCAAGCACATACTGTGGGTTGGGCGCGGCGAGATTAAACTGCGCTAGCGCTATTTCCCGATTTTGTAGTCCAACACGCTGTTTAGAGCTAGAAAGTGCGTCACATCGTTCGCGCGGATTAGCCGCGCTCACGTCTTCGCCGCGCAGAAGCAGTGCTTCTGCCTTGAGCGGCTCAGCGCTCCGAATTGCCTTCGCGCGCTACGCTTTAAGCGCGAAGGCAGGTCGTCGCGCATATTTTCAGGCGATTATCAGACTTATAACAAAATTACGAGTAGAATAAGAACCGTGATACTTGATCGTCATAATCGTTTAAATTTGGCCGAACTTTACGCAAGCTTGCAAGGTGCTGGCGATGGTGAGTCGCCAGAGACCGCTGCGGAAAAATCGCAAGCAACCGCCGACGAAAAGTCCGCGCAAAAATCACCTATAAAAAGCGAAACTCCGCATCTTCCGCCTGAGCAGATGGACGAATTCGTAAACATGATGCAGGTGTATGAAGGCGCGATGTACGAAATCAGCACGAAGCTGGAGATTTTGGACGGTGAGTTTCAGGTGCGATTTTCGCACAATCCCGTGCATCACATGGAGCGGCGACTAAAATCCGTGCACTCGATTTTTGAGAAGCTGCGCCGCAGAAACCTAAGCATATCAACGCGTTCGATTCGTGACAATCTGTTTGATGTGGCTGGAATCCGCGTGATTTGCAACTATCGCGATGACGTGTATGCGGTTGCGCAATACCTTTCCAAGCAAACGGATATTCAAGTGTTGCAGGTTAAGGATTACATTAAAAACCCAAAGCCGAACGGGTATCGCAGTTTGCACGTGATTTACGCTGTGCCAGTGTTTTTGTCGTCGGGTGCGCATTACACGCCGGTGGAGGTGCAATTCCGTACAATCGCAATGGATTATTGGGCGAGTTTGGAGCACGCGTTGCGCTATAAGGCTGATTTGCCGGACGCAAAGTTGGCGGAGCATTCTAAGACGCTGCTTGAGTGCGCGCAGAATTTGCAGGCAATTGAGGCGCAAATGCAGGGTATTCATCGCGATATTAATGGTGCGCCGCGCGTGGAGGATGCGCCTGAGTCGTAACAACTAATGCATATTGATCTGTGCGACACACATAGTCGTACAAATGTACTATAATTAAATACTTAATAAGGATTTAGGAGGAATTATGGGAGATTTTGGAAATTTTAACAGCAATTATGCTGGCAACTTTGCACAAAACCCAACAATTGTCGACGCGCAGGCTACTTATGTGCGCGAGCAGGCAGAGCGAGTGAGTGTGCGTCGAGTTTACGCAGAGATGACTGTTGGACTAATTGTCACAACGCTTGTGGCAATGTTTACGCAAAGTACGGGTGCGCTTTACTCTTACTTGTATGCTACGGGTCGATTTGGATTCTTCGGCATTATTATTGCGCAAGTGGTGCTTGCTGTTGTGCTTGGAATGCGCGTTATGAAAATGAGCGTTTTTGCTGCGCGTGCGATGTTCTATGCGTATGCTGCGCTTACTGGCTTTACGCTTAGTACGATTTTTACTGTGTTTAGTCTAGGCTCTATTGCAATGGTTTTGGCTTTAACTGCTGGATTCTTCCTGTGCCTTACAATGCTTGCGCTCACTACAAAAGTGAATATGCTTAAGGCTGGTCCTATTCTTATGGTGGCTTTGCTGGTGTTGTGCGTGAGTCAGGTAATTCTTATGTTTGTTGCTCCAAGTGCTGGAACAATGCGATTTATTGCTGCGATTGCAGTGCTGATTTTTGCAGGTCTTACGGCTTACGATGCACAGAAAACTCGTGCGATTTTTGAAGCGTATGCTGATCAGCCAGAAATGATTAAACGTATTTCGATTATTTGCGCGTTTAATCTTTATTTGGACTTCATCAACATGTTTGTGTACTTGCTGGAGTTGCTGGGAAATAGGCGCGACTAGATACGAGTATGTGCGTTTTCCTAGGGATTATGGTAGGCTATTCGCTTGTGTGATTGATGTGCATACTGCGTAGCAATCACACATGGATGGGTGTCCGAGCGGTCTAAGGAGACGGTCTTGAAAACCGTTGTAGGGAAACCTACCGCGAGTTCGAATCTCGCCTCATCCGCGAACGGGGTTTCTAGCAAATTGCTAGAAACCCTTTTTTCATGCCGAAAACCCTTGATATATCAACGTTTTTGGCTTGTTTTTGTGTGTATGCGTAGTGTGTTTGCGCGACGACCTGCCGTATTTTGGTACAATCGCACTACGGTTTTGTGTGTATGTGTAGTGCGTTTGTATTAAAAAACACCGTAATTCAGTACAATCGCACTACAGCTAGATAGAACGATAGTTATGCTCTTGAGATGTGATGGAGTCAAGTACGAATCGCGCGCCACTTCGATTCTTCTGGCTGCTTATAAAATCCTGCGGAGAATAAGGCGCTGCGCTGTTAAACATCTCCTCGTATTGCGAAACGCTTAATTGCGTGCGATTGTTTAGCGACTTTAAGTGCTGATTAGAAAACAGCGCGCTACGCCAGTCTGGAACAAGTGTTGCGCTAAAGAATTCTGCTACAGCGCCAGAACCGTAGGAGAACAAGCCGATTTTTTGACCTGAGAGTAAAGGAGACAGGCATGTCGGCGATTCGTTTGTGTGTGTTGCGGAAGATAAGTCGCAAGAAACCTCACTATCGCCATCAACCGCAGAATCGTCAAAATTCTTAAAATAATCGTAATCAAGTAAAGAAATTAATCCTAAATAGAGTGAACCAGTGTAAATATTACCGATTCGGCGACTATATTGTGTGCTGTCTTGGTATCGCGCAAGAAGACGTTCGCGCGTATCGCTTGTAATAGGCGCGCTCGACTTTTCCTCCAACCCAGCTCGAAGCGCTTTAAGCCCCATTTTTGTGTATGGAAGATGGAAGCAAATCGCCTCAAAATCGTTGAAATTGCAGGCGTTTTCCGCACTGTACCGCTGCCACACGTCGCAGAACATGCGAATGTATTGTTCGGTTGAAAACTTTCCGCGAGCCAACGCCGTGCTTTGATATACGGGACGCCAAAAATCCTGGATTTCCGCCGATTTTACAACGCTGTCGTCGTTGATTTGCAACACGTGTGGATTCTCGCTTACAAGCATCGCCACAGCACCAGCGCCTTGCGTCACCTCGCCAGGAGTGCCAACGCCGTAGCGCGCAATGTCTGCAGCAATCACCAAAACTTGCGCGCCAGGATGCGTCAAAACGTAGTCACGAGCCATCATAAGCGCCGCAGTTCCGCCATAACACGCTTCTTTTACTTCCACGCAGCGCACCCACGAGCTAAGGTTTAGAAGTTTGTGAATATAAAGCGCGCTGGATTTGCTGGCGTCGACGCCGCTTTCTGTGCCAACGATCACCATTTTGAGGCGGTTGCTGTCGATGTACTGCATAAGCGGCAGAGCAGCTTGAGCGCCAAGTGTTACGATGTCTTGGTGGTTTGGTGGCACTGCCTGTTGGCTTTGACCGATTCCGATTGTGAATTTGTTCGGGTCTATTCCGCGCTCAATCGCAAGGTCGCGCATGCTTAGATAGCAATTTGGGGTTGCGAAAGTTATGCGGTCGATTCCGACTTTTGGCGTGTTTTTTGAAGTATTGCTCATGATTTCCTATTTTTTTTTAAGGCGATTTTTTTTTAAGGACGATTTTAGTGGTGTAAATTTTACGGCGTGGTTGCTGGCGACTTATCCCAAACAGAAGGAAGTCGCAGTTAACCGAGTAACACGTGTAATTATCATTTTAAACTCTAAGTATTTTTGTCTTTTCGCAAATTATCAAGAATCATCCTTGCAGAATTCGTGTTTAAATCGGAAGAATTTTCGTTTAGAAGCGCGTGCACAACTTTTTGAATTTCGTCTCCGCGCGCTCCAGATGCTATAGCGATATTTGCGGCTTGAAGGCGCATGTGACCAGCTTGGATTCCAGGACCTGCGAGTGCGCGAAGAGCCGCCAGGTTTTGCACGAGTCCTACGGCTGCTAGAACGTTACGGAAATCATTGGCGTTATTGACTTTAGAAACTTGCAGCGCGACTTTTGACATTGGGAGCGAGGCGATTGCGCCGCCCACTGTGCCGATTTGCAACGGGATTTCGATGCGACCGTAAAGGATTTGACCTGAATTTTGCAAGGTCCAGGTTGAAAGAGGCATGTAACGACCAGATTTTGCTGCCCATTCGTGTGCGGCGGCTTGTAATGCGCGCGTGTCGTTGCCAGATACGAGTGCTGCTGCAACTATTCCATTTAGGATTCCTTTGTTGTGGGTTGCAGCACGCTCCGCGTCTACGGCGGCCAGGGAGCTTAAGGCGGCGATGCGGCGCGCAAGGCGCATGCCGTCGGCATCTCCAGCCGCGGCTGTTTTTGCGCTAGTCACAAGCGCTTCTACGGGTATGCGCACTTCGGCGACTGTTGCCGCGCGGCTGGAGTTGGCAAGAATTGCCACCAGCGCCTTGCGTCCAACCCAGCTTTCCAGCTGGGTTTTAACAGCTTCGCCAATGGTGTTTGCTATGTTTGCTCCCATTGCGTCGCATGCGTTTATGTCTAGTGTTAGCTTGGCGAAGCCTGTTAACGCCGCCGCCTGCGCGCGTTCTAATCCGCCGCCGCGTTGGTATATTGATGGGTGTGCGGAGCGCGCAACCTCACTAATCGCCGTGCGTTTTGACTCATTACGCATTATGCTATCTAGTTTTTTGGCTACGCTTCCGTCCGCGTCTTCAAAAACTATTTGTGCGCGCGTAACGTAATGTGCGCTGTGTGCTACAACGCCGTTTTCTAGGCTTTTTGCTGCGATTTTTGCACCGTTGCATGCGGCAGCGATCACGGATGGCTCTTCTGTAGCCATCAGCACGTTTTGCATAACTCCGTTTACTTTTAGGCCGCGCACAACGCCTACTGGCAGGCTGAATCGCCCGATTTGGTTTTCGATCATGCTGTTTGCAACGCTTGCAGGAATGTTTGTTTCGCTGCTTTGCGCGAGTTGTGCGAGCAGAAGTTGCGTGTAATCGCCGCTAAGCGCGCCCTCTGATTCCAGCGTTTTTATGCGCTGTTCTACGCTTAATTCTCGAAAAGCTGCCATGTTTCTCCATTTTTTTTTGACGTCATTTTCGCGATTTTCACTTTTGCAATGTTGCTTTGACGCTATTGACGCTATTCAAGTCGCCGGCAACCGCCACATTCACCGCCAGCAACCGCGCGTATCACAACACTCCGTATGCGTTCTGCGACTTACTTCGCGCGTGTCACAACACGTGCACGTCTATCACACGTCTACTTTCGCATCCTAACTTGCATGCTCACTCCAATTCCGCCTCCCACGCACAGAGCTGCAACACCGTTTTGCATGTGATTGTCTCTAAGTGCGTAAAGAAGTGTTGTTAAAATCCTGGCTCCGCTAGCGCCCAAAGGATGCCCGAGCGCAATCGCGCCGCCTCTTATGTTCAGTTTGCTTTCGTTGATGTTCAGCTGCTGGCACACGGCTATGCTTTGTGCGGCAAACGCTTCGTTAATCTCAAAAAGGTCAATGTTTTCAACGGTGTAGCCCGTGTTTTTTAGCATGCGTTCCATAACGTGTTTTGGCGCGTAGCCCATAAGGTCTGGACTGATTCCACCTTCTGCAAATCCTACGATTTCTGCCAAATAGTCGATTCCGTGCGCGATTGCGTAGTCTTTGCTCATTAAGACGAGTGCTGCTGCGCCGTCGTTTATGCCGCTTGCGTTTCCGGCTGTTACAGTAGGAGAGTGTTTTGCTCCAGAATACGCCTCGCGAGTTTCATCTGCCTCGCGCATTCCACCAGTTTCGCACCTGTCAAAATCCGCCTCAAACAACGTTTTAAGCTTAGAAAGTTTCTCTATAGAAGTGTTGGCGCGCGGATGCTCGTCTCTGTTAATCACAGTTCCGTCCAAAAGCTGCACGGGTGCAATCTCCGCGTCAAAATCGCCGTTATTTTGCGCGAAAACGGCTTTCTGGTGCGATTTTAACGCAAAAGCGTCTTGCTGCTTGCGCGTTATGCCAAACTTCGCGGCCACGTTTTCGGCAGTAACTCCCATTTCTTTGCCAGTAAAAGCGTCACAAAGTCCGTCTTTTTTTAGTCCATCAACCAGTGCGCTGTTGCCGTAGCGAAGGCCACCAAATCGCACGTTTTGCGCGTAAAACGGCACGTTGCTCATGCTTTCCGTGCCTCCAGCAACTACCACTTTTGCATCTCCCATGCAAATCGCAGATTGCGCAAGGCGAATGGCTTTAAGACCAGATCCGCAAACTTCGTTGATTGTCATTGCGCAACTTGACTCGTCAAGCCCCGAGCTAAGGGCGATTTGGCGCGCAACGTTTTGACCGCTGCCTGCTTGAAGTACGTTGCCAAAAATCGCTTGATCTACAGATTTTGGACTGATTTTTGCGCGTTCGATTGCGGCTTTTGCTGCGATTGTTCCTAACTCAACAGATGTGAGCGATTTCAACGCGCCTCCGAATTTTCCTATCGGTGTGCGCGCTGCGCTTACAATCACAACATCACTCATACGTTTAGCCGCCAATCAGTTGAAAACTAGCCGATTAAAGCTATCTTGATCAAGCTATCTTATTGAAAATTATTAAAAATTGCATGTTGAAAGCTAGCACATTTAGAGTAATAGGTTTCAAACACCAACCGAACTACTTTATCGTATTTTTACGCAAAATTGCGATTTGTGAAGAATTATGTTTAATTTTTTCACAATTTGCGCACAATCATATTGACTTGGCTATTGGCGGAAGGTGATTGACCCATCGTTAGGATCCATCGACTCCACAATCGCCAGCGAATCCAAGTCATATCCAGCTTCGCGCAACGCATCTCCGCCGCCTTGGAAGCCTTTTTCAATCGCAATGCCAATGCCAGCAACCGTGGCTCCAGCGTGATCGCAAATGTCAATCAACCCTTGCAAAGCTTTGCCATTAGCCAAAAAATCGTCCAAAATTAAAACGCGGTCGTCTGCGCTCAAATATTTTCTAGACACAATTACAGGGAATTCGCGTTGCTTTGTGAACGAGAATACGGTAGACACGTATTGATCGCCATCCAAGTTGATTGATTGCGCTTTCTTTGCAAAAACCACTGGAACGTTGCCAAAATGACGCGCAGCAACGCACGCGATTCCGATTCCCGAAGACTCGATTGTTAGGATTTTGTTGATTTGCGTGTTTTTAAAATGCTGCGCCCATGCAGCTCCCATTGCGTCAAAAAGCGCGCAATCGCACTGGTGGTTAAGGAATGCGTCAACTTTCAAAACATTTCCTGGCTTAACAATGCCTTCTTTTTGGATACGTTCTTCAAGTTCTTGCACGATTATTCCTTTCAAATTGCGCCGCATTTTGCGTGTGTAGCGTGTATTTGTATAGCTTACCCCCAGCTTTGACTCACTTGCGCGACGACCTACCTTTTCGCTTGAGAAGCGTAGCGCGAAAAGGTAATTCGGAGCGCTGAGCTTGCTCAAGGTTGAAAGCACAGTGTGCTTTCAACGCAAGCGAGGACGTGAGCGCGCTGTAACGCGCGAGCGACAAGACCTACCTTTTCGCTTAGAGCGTAGCGCGCGAACGATGCAAAACGTTGTTTAGAGCTACAAAGTGCGTCAGTTTTTCCGCTTTTTGTACGTGATTTGGGTCAAATGTGCTACAAAGTGCGTAAGTTGCGTAATGCGTATAGTGCAAAACGCACGATTTGTGTTTGGCTGCCGTTCGTTAAAATTGGTTAGAGTTTAATTTTTGCGATTTGGAACACGGGAGTGAGGGGCTTTTGAGCAAGTACGGTTACGATTTTGATTTGTTTGGCAATCCAGAAGATGCCGACGAGCAGAGCGATGCTTCTATTAGCAATGCTCCTATTAGCGATGCACCTATTAATAAAGATATGACGAGCGAAGTTTCTGCTTCTACGGTTGCTGGCGATTTTTCCGCAAAATATTCAAATTCCGTACAATCTTCCCAAACAGCTCAATCTTCTGCCGCTGCCCAATACGCTCAAACATCCGCACAATCTTCCAACATTCCTGAAATCAACCCACAATCGCTTTTAGAAGGCTTAAATCCACAGCAATCCAAGGCTGTTCAATACACTGGCCCAGCGCTTTTAATCGGAGCTGGCGCAGGCAGCGGCAAAACGCGTGTTCTTACGCGCCGAATCGCGTGGATTTTGGCTAATCGCAAGGCGTGGCCGAGCCAAATTCTTGCAATCACGTTTACAAATAAAGCGGCTGCGGAGATGCGCGAGCGCTTGGCGAGCTTAATAGGCAATAGTGCAAATAGCATGTGGGTTTCCACTTTCCATTCCGCTTGCGTTAAAATTCTTCGCGCTCATGGCGATTCAATCGGCTTAAAATCAGGTTTTTCTATCTACGATTCTTCCGATTGCGAGCGTCTTGTTAAAATAATCGCATCCGAATTGAATATCGATATTAAAAAGTTTACTCCTAAACTTTTATTGTCTAAGATATCTGATTTCAAAAATAATTTGGTTACTTGGCAGGAAAATCTTAAAAATTACGCACCAGATTATAAGCCAGGCGCGTCTGTATCTGGTGCATCTAGCTTTAATGCTGCTGGCAATGCTGATGCGCTTTATGCTGCTGTTTACGCGGAGTATCAAAATAGGCTTAGCGTTTCGAATGCTGTTGATTTTGACGATTTGATTATGTTAACGGTTAAGCTTTTGCGCCAAAATCCGCAAGTTAGCGCGTATTACAAGCGAAAGTTCCGTTACATTTTGGTTGACGAATATCAGGATACCAATCACGCGCAATACGTGTTGATTCGTGAGCTTGCAGGTGTGGATGATTATTCCACTGATTCCACTGTTTCACCAGATTCCACTCAACTTCCGCAATCTTCAATCACGGTTGTTGGCGATTCCGACCAGTCAATTTACGCTTTCCGCGGTGCAGATATTCGCAATATTCAAGACTTTGAGCAGGATTTTCCAAGCGCTACAACAATTATGTTGGAGCAGAATTATCGCTCTACGCAAACCATTTTGGATGCTGCAAATGCTGTGATCTCCAACAACGCTAATCGAAAACCTAAAAAGTTGTGGACATCTTTAGGCAAAGGTTCGCCGATTGTCGGTTATGTAGCAGATAACGCGCAAGGTGAGGCTTCTTGGGTTGCTCAAGAAATCGCGCGTTTGGCAGGCGAAGATGGCGTAAACTATTCAGATATTGCGATTATGTATCGCGCAAATTCGCAATCGCGTAGCTTAGAAGATGCGCTTATTAAGTCGGGCTTGCCTTATCAACTTGTTGGCGGAACTAAGTTCTATGAGCGTCGCGAAGTCAAAGATGCGCTTGCTTACTTGCAGTCGATTGCAAACCCTGATGACGATGTCAATATGCGCCGCATTTTAAACGTTCCGAAGCGTGGTCTTGGTGCGCGTGCTGAGTCGCAGATTACGTCTTATGCAAAAGAAAATTCTATAAGTTTTTGGTCTGCTCTTAGTCAAATAGATAAGATTGCAGAACAAATTGGTATTTCATCTAGAACTTTTAATGCGCTTAAGAGTTTTAGGGATCTTATGACTTCGCTTATTGACTTTATGAAAGCTAACGATTCCAAGCCTTCTAAGGTTGTGGAGAACGTGCTTAACGAGAGCGGATTGTTGCAGGATTTGCGAGAGTCTAAGGACCCTCAAGACGAATTTAGAGTAGATAACTTGTCTCAATTACAATCTGTTGCAGCCGAGTATGAGCAGAATACGCCTGATGCTAATGTCGCTGGTTTTTTGGAGACTACGGCTTTGGTTGCGGATTCTGATCAGCTTCCAGACCAGGGCGAAGATACTGGAAAAGTTACGCTTATGACGCTTCACACGGCTAAAGGTTTGGAATATCCTGTTGTGTTTTTGACTGGAATGGAGCAGGGCACTTTTCCTCATTCGCGCTGTGTTGACAATCAAAAGGAGCTTTGCGAGGAGCGTCGTCTTGCATACGTTGGCATAACTCGCGCTAAGAAGATTTTGTACGTCACTTGGGCGGCTGAGAGATCGCAATGGGGCAAGTCAGCGGAAATGATACAAAGCCAGTTTTTGGACGAGATTCCTGCCGATTTGATTTCTTGGAAGCGCAAGGAAGCAGATGTTATGCGTGCTGGGCTTAGGGGAGCGGGCAGTGATTTTGACCGCGATTTTGACCGCGATTTTGGAAGCGATGGTGGTTGGGACGACGATTCGTACACCACTTACGGCGGATCGAGTTACCGAAAATCGCATTATGGCAAGTCGTATAGCTCAAAGTCTTATGGCTCTAATTCATATGGCAATTCATATGGCAAGTCGTATGGTTCAAAGTCTGGCAAAGTCACCACTCGTATCGCCAGAAAATCTAGTGAATCATACCAGCATCAATCATCCACATCAAATTTGCAGTCATCTTCATCATCGTTGTCTTACAAAAAACAAGGTTTGCAAGAAAAGGACAATCACTTAAATATCAACGATTTTCATGAAGGCGATAAAATTTCGCACGACACTTACGGTCTTGGAACTGTTCTTAAAACGCAAGACAAGGGAAGAAACTCGATTATCACAGTTGACTTTGGCTCGGATGGTGTAAAAAGACTCATGTTAAGAGTTGCACCAATTGAGAAATTGTAAAATTGTAAATTTTTTTGTTTTATAAATGTTGCACTTAAAATAATGAAATCCTATTGAAGATTACTTTAAATTGTTAATTGTAATATTGTTATAACTAGTGCGTGATTATATACACTAAAACAAAATATTCAAGACTTGTTTTCTATTAAGCTATACGAAAAAATATAAAAGTAGGAAAAATATAGAAGTAGACGAAACCGCAAATGTGTAAGATTCGTGACTCAAGAGTAAGTCGATTAAGCTCTTAAACATTGCGATTGTATTTATAATGAGATTTTAAAAGGCGTGGCGCTTACAAACGTGAGTGCCGTAAAGCGTGTTGCGTTAAAGAGCAACACTAAAAAATAATAACTAGATTTAATGAGGTATTTATTATGAAAAACAAATTATTCGCATCGCTTCATGCAATTATTTTTGGAATTCTTATTGCTATAGCGCCATTGACATTTGCAAAACCATGCTCAACTGGAGGCATGCATAAAATGCAAAAAATGCCTATGATGATGCAACCTATGGCATGCTACTACACCGGCCGCGTGGCTATTGGAATTGGCGTAGTTATTGCAATTCTAGGCATTATTGCGCTATTTGTTAAAGAACACGTTCGCGCTGGCTTAAATATTGCTGTAATCGCTAACTCTCTGTTTATGATTGCTACTACAACATTCCTTATTGGTGTTTGCAAAAGTCCAATGATGCATTGCGCATCTGTTATGCGTCCAACGTTGATTGTGCTATCTGTACTAGCGTTGGTGTTTGCATCCGTTAGCGTGTATCTCGATACTAAGTCTGCTTGCTAGTGCGCATCTAAGTAATTTACTATGCACACTATTACATTAAAGAGATTGCCGCTAGAAAACCTAAAGCAAAAGCCGCTTAGAACCGCCGCGTTAATTGTGGTTTCCGCGTGCTTAGCTGCAGTGTTTTTTGGCGGCTCACTAATCTCCCTAAATCTTTCTAATGGTTTAAGTAGTATGCGCGCTCGCCTTGGCGCGGATATTATGGTGATTCCGCAAAACACATACAATCGTGCGGAAGCGTTGCTAACTAATGGCGGATCGAGCACGTTTTACTTTACGAACAATATTGAGGATTTTGTGCGAAAATCAAAAGGCGTTGAAAAAGCAAGCGTACAAACTTACATATCTTCTCTATCTGCTGGATGCTGCGCAGAAAAGTTGCAAATCATAGGTTTTGACCCTACGAGTGACTTTGTAATCGCGCCATGGATTTATTCGCAACACAAAAGCGAGCTTAAAAAAGGGCATATGATTGCAGGCGCAAACGTGCTTGTGTCTTACAAAAATACTGTTCGCTTGTATGGGCACGAATGGCCGATTGTTGCGCAACTTGCTAAAACGGGCACTAGCTTAGATAACTCAGTGTTTGTAAACAGAGACACGATTCCAGCGGTTATTAAATATTCTTCTAAAGTTGGGCACACTGCGATTCCTGCAAAATACGCGCGCAAGGCAGTTAGCGCTGTTCTTGTAAAAGTGAGCAGGGGTTTTAGCGCTCAAAAAGTTGCGGAAAATATTCGTAAAACTAGCGGAATTAAAAGTCTTGGAGTGGTCTTTCCAGGCGGAATTACAGAGCAGACTAAAAAGAGCTTAGAGGTGCTAAATAAGGCGATTTTTCTTGGCATTCTTGCGTTTTGGCTTGTGGGCGTGTTGATTCTTGTGTGCGTTTTTGCGTCTTCTACATCGGAGCGCAAGAGGGAATTTGCTTCATTGAGGATTCTTGGTGCAAATAGGCGCATGCTTCTAAAGATGGTCGCGCGTGAATCGTCTGCGATTGGTTTTGGCGGAGGCGTGATTGGCGTTGCTTTTGCTTCGCTTATTTTGTTCCCATATAATGTTGTTATTTCTCAACAGTTGCAATTGCCGTACTTGGAGTCGAATGTTTGGTTTGTGTGCGCGCTTGCGGCAGTTTCTGTAGCGTTTTCGTTCGCTAGTGTTTTGGTAACTTCTGCGATTATTGTGGGGCGAATCGCAAGCAGGGAAGCGTATTTGACTTTAAGAGATGGCGAATAAAATGGCGAATAAAGTTGTTAGTAACGATTTAGTAGTAAATCTTAAAAATGTCACTCGCGAATTTAAACGCAAAAATAGGAAGTTTATTGCTGTAGACAATGTTAATTTTTCGCTTAAAGCTGGCGACTTTGTTGCGATTGTGGGCAAGTCTGGCAATGGAAAATCTACTCTTTTAAACATGATTGCAGGTCTTTTAAAGCCGACGCGTGGAAACGTTACGATTTTTGGATGCAATATTTCACTGCCTTCTATAAGCGACGAGCAAATTTCTGCGATTCGCGCAAAAAACATTGGTTTTGTTACGCAATCGCAGACGCTGCTTGCTAATTTGAATGTGATAAATAACGTTATTTTGCCTGTTAAGATTTTTGATGCTTCTTCTAAGCGAATAGGCGATTTTACGGAAAAACTTGAGCCAGAAGATTGTGCGAATGTGACTTCCTTCGCTATGGATTTGCTTAAGCGACTTAACGTGGACGATCTTGCGCATTGTTATCCACGTGAGCTTTCTGGCGGAGAAATGAGACGCGTTATGATTGCGCGCTCTTTGATTAACAACCCGCGTTTACTGCTGTTGGATGAGCCTACGGGCGATTTGGATTCGCAAAATACTCAAACTGTGGTGTCTTTGCTGCGCGATTGTGCGGCTTCTGGCGCGGCTGTTTTAGTCGTTACTCACGATGAATCTGTTGCTGCAAGCGCTGACTGTGTTTACACAATGGACTCTGGCATACTTCGTGCACTCTGTGACTGAGCTTTGTTGCGCGGTTTTCCTATTTAGAGTTGCTGAGGGCTGGGTGTTTCTGCGTTCGCGCGGTCTAAGCGCGCTCGCGCCTTCGCTTGCGTTGAAAGCACACTGTGCTTTCAACTTTGAGCAAGCTCAGCGAATCGAGGTGACTTCTCGCGCATTATGCAGCTCGAAGTCGTCGATTCGCACAACGCTCCGCCTCTTACGTGTTGGTTGTTGTTGCGGTTGTTCCGTTTTGTCTTTGATTTTGTTTTTGGATTGAGGTTTGTTTGTAGTGGTTGATCATTTGGATTATTTGGTATCGGCTGCCGCTCTTATACTGTTCGACCAAGAATCACCCAGCCCTCTTACGTGCTTGAACAATTGCGTGGTTTTTATCACCGAGATTCTCGATTTTTCTTGCTCTCTCGGCGAGTCACCACCTTCGGCGCTGAGGCTCACCTCGTTCACGGCGAAAAACCTCGAATCTTCACCTAGCTTGGTGTAATATGCGTGCAAAAGATGACGTTGATGCGAGCGCGAGTATCTACGGCGCGGAGTAGTATGAGAAACGATGCCTATTTTTTGTAGGCATTATCTGGAGCCTTAGCCCATCAGTGGGTCGGCGCGCAAGAATTATGGCGTTATTTCAGCGTTTTAATGCTTTCGCGTTCGTGTGTTAGCACGAAGAAGCACTGGAGAGGCCGGCTCAGCGTGAACAATCGTAAATGTTTGGTTCACGTTCCGTTCAGATAACGACAGAATAAAGGATTAGTAATGACTAATATTCAGCGTTCTCGCCGTCAGGTGCGTCTTTCTCGCGCCCTCGGCATCGCTTTGACCCCAAAGGCTCAGCGTATTTTCGAGAAGCGTCCATATGCTCCAGGTGAGCACGGCCGCACTCGTCGTCGTACCGAGTCAGATTACGCAGTACGTCTTCGCGAGAAGCAGCGTCTTCGCGCTCAGTACGGTCTTTCCGAGAAGCAGCTTCGTGCAGCTTACGAAAAGGGTACGCACACTGCAGGTCAGACTGGTGACGCAATGCTCACCGATTTGGAAACCCGTCTTGACGCTTTGGTTTTGCGCGCAGGTTTTGCTCGCACAACCGCTCAGGCTCGCCAGTTTGTTGTGCATCGTCACATTTTGGTAGATGGCAATCTTGTTGATCGCCCATCCTACCGTGTTAAGCCAGGCCAGACCATTCAGGTTCGCGCTAAGAGCCAGACAATGGTGCCATTCCAGATGGCTGCTGAAGGCGTTCATCGTGACGTTTTGCCAGCAGTTCCTGGTTATCTCGATGTGAATCTTGCCTCTTTGAAGGCTACTTTGACTCGTAAGCCGGAAGTCGATCAGATTCCAGTTGAAGTCAACATCCAGTACGTCGTCGAGTACTACGCTCGCTAAATTCTGGATTTCATTCTTAAGGACATACCGCTTGACCCCTGCTGTGCATTGCATAGTGGGGGTCAATGCGTTTTATTTGCTATTCTTCCCGTGTTTTGTAGTTCTGATTGGTGTGTTGGACTACAAAGTGCGGAAGTTTTTCCGCATTTTGTTGTTCAACACGCTGTTTAGAGCTACAAAGTGCGGAAAATACTGCACGAATCGTAGTGCATTTGTATAAAATCAGTATGAACTACGTAAAAGTTGGTTACATGTTGGTGCACATTAACTTTTGTTTGGGATTAGTCGCCAGCAACCGTACATTTTGTAACAAAACAGTTTAATAAAAAAACAAAATCATATATAATTATTCACAATAATATTCGTTATATCACAAAATATAACATTCTGCGAGTGTTGAATCAGAAAATATATAATAGATAACTAAGCGTCTAGTAAGCGTTGTAAGTAAGAAGATACAAGAATAAGAAGTTATACGAAAATAAAAGAAGATAAAGAAGAATAAAGAGACGATGGAGTCAAAGATGTCTCAAATTAGCAATGAAGAAGATGTGAAAGCGGTGCAAGAAGCACAGCAATATATGACTGCGCACAACGCACAGTATGCAGAAGATGCAGAAGATGTAAGAGACGCAAAAGACGTGTTAAGCAATAACGTTTTTGAAGGGGATGATTTTGTGGAAAAGCCTAAAAAAGTTGCAGGACTTCACAATATTCCAACAACAGCTGGTTTCGCTGGTCCTGGTGGTGGATTTGAAGGTGGCGCTGCAGCAGGATTTGAAATTGATGAAGACGGCACTACGCATAAGAAGGCAGATGAGCGTCAAGTTGAAAAAAGCTTGGAAGACACAGATGCTTTTGATGCAATAGACATTAATGCAATTCGCGCTAGGAACAAGGCTGGCGGAGCAAACTACTCGGTTATTAACAAAATAACCAGCACGGGTGTTGGAGATTCTTCGCTGAGTAGTCTTGTAGCTCAAGCAGAAGAAGAGGTGGCTGAAAACGTGCAGTCTGCGCAATCTACTATGCATTCGGAATCATACCAAGGATTACAGTCGCCAATGCGCTCTTCGCTAGGCGATAATGCCTTCTACCAAACGCAACAAATTCCGACTGTTCAAACTCCTATTCGAGATTTCGGTGGAGAGTATCCGTATAAGTTGTATCGCCCAGGAACTTACGCGCGTGAGCATATTCGTATTACGGTAACAAAGCTTTCCGACGGTCGCGACTTTTTCTACATCGACGACAACCCAGAATATGTTAGCGGACACAAAACAAGGGAGCTGATTGACCCTAGAAAGTTGGCGTATCGCTTTACATCTCATTTTGATAGCGAAGGTAATGAGGTTCCTAGAGAAGTTCCGCAAATGCGTCAGGATCCGCTTACAGGAGACTGGATTCCTATGTCTAGGCTGTGGGCAAAACGACCAGCCCCCATTCTTAGAGAGAGTTCAAATAGCGATAGCTTAAATAGTGATAGTAATCAGCAATCAAGAATCGACCCATTCGCTGGTAGAAAGCCAGAATCTGAGTATCAAGATGGTGAAATTCCAGACGAAGACTACGACGTTGTTGTTTTTGAAAACCGTTATCCAGCTATGGCTCAGGTTGCAGGAGTGCCAAACACAACAACCTACGTTGATGGCAATCCGCTGTGGAAGCAGGCTCCTGCAGCTGGTCGTTGTGAGGTGATTTGCTTTAGTTCCAACGAAAACATGCTTCCAGCTAATCTTTCTGTTTTGCGAATGCGCACGATTGTTGAAGCTTGGGCGTTTAGAACCGCGGAAATTAGCCAAATTGATGGCATTAAGCAGATTTATCCTTTTGAAAATCACGGCAGCCAAATTGGTGTGACTTTGAATCATCCTCACGGTCAGATTTATGCTTATCCGTTTATTGCTCCTAGGTTGGAGCAGGAGTTGCGCCACACAGAGGCTTATTTTGAGCGCACTGGCAGTAATCTTCTTAAGGATTTGATGAATTCGGAGATTGAGGCTAAAAAGCGTGTGATTATGCATAATCATAGTTGGGTTGCGTATGTGCCAGCAGCAGCGCGTTGGCCTCTAGAAGTGCATGTTGCTCCTGTTCGTGATGTTCTTACTTTGGATCAGCTTGACGACCAAGAGCGTTGGGATTTGGCACAAATTTATATAACACTTCTTAGACGTGCTAATAAGTTCTTTGGTTTTAATGGCGACTCTAGTACTAAATCGTTTGCAGGTTCGGCTGCTTTCGACTTATCTTCTGGTATGAGTGCTGCAAATTCTAGCGAATTTGTTGATTTGCCTTATGTTGCAGCATGGCATCAGGCTCCTGTGCATGATTCTCGTCGTGCGCATTATCGTCTTAATTTACAATTCTTCTCGTTTATGCGAGATGCTAACAAAATCAAGTATTTGGCTGGGTCGGAAGCTGGGATGGCATCTTGGATTTCTGATACAACGCCAGAGCTGATTGCAAGTAGATTCCAAGAATTAGGCGATGTTGATTTGGATTAGTCTTACCTGTATTAGTCTGATTAAACAAATAACAAAGTCAATTTGTGTGAAGCATTGTTTAAAGCATTGCATAAAACATTGTGTAGAACAATTTATTAAAAGTGAGATGATTAAGTTATGTTGCTGCATCTTTATTTAGTTCGTCATGGTCAAACCATGTTTAATTGCTACAATCGTCTTCAAGGTTGGTCAAATTCTCCTCTTACCGATAAAGGACTTGCAGACGCAGATCGTGCAGCAGAAAAATTAGCTAATGTCATTTTTGCTGCAGCATATTGTTCAGATACAACTCGTGCTCAAATCACTGCTGAGCGTATTTTAAGCGAAAACGAAAAACACACTCATGCTCGACCACAACTCATAAGCGATATGCATTTTCGTGAGCAATGCTACGGATATTTTGAAGGACAAGACATGAATATGGCTTGGTGGGCAGCAGGTGCTCCTCACGGAGCAAAAACATATAATGAAATCGTTGAAAAGTTTGGGCTTTCGGCTACCCGAGATATGCTCAAAGAGGCGGATCCATTCCACGATGCTGAGTCGGATATTGAGTATTGGAAGCGTGTTGAGGGCGGTTTTAAAATAATCGCCAGCAATCCAGTGTTAAAAGATGGAGATAGTGTTTTGCAAATCTCACACGGAAACACGCTTTTAAGTCTTATGCATCGTTTTGCGCCTGCTGGCTACGATTTGAGCGAGCGTCCGCAAAATGGTAGTGTGACTCGTTTAGATTTTGACACTTCTAAGCCACTTGATCAGGCTATAACTATTAAGGGTTACAACGAGTAGAGCGTACTGTAAATCCACTTTTATATATTGATATATTAGGGTTGATATATTAAGAAAGATATGTGTTAGTGGTTTACTCGAAGAGTCTTGACTCTTCGTTAATCTTTTAAATACATTGCGTGGGTTAGTCGCGCGTAAAAACAGCAGGAAAGAGGTTACGATGAGCGTTGGAGACATAGCTGCTCTGATTGCCGCGATTTCGTTTGCGGTTCTTTCTGGTTTTATGATTTATCCTCTGATTAGGTTGGGTAAGATGTTTAATCAGATTGCTCAAACCGTTAAGGAATCAGGTGAACATGCTTTGCCTGCTATTGATGAGTCTGTTACTACAGTAAAGCAAGTAAACAAAACCTTAGAAGATGTTAATGCTGTTACGGATGCTGCTCGCACCACTGCGACTAATGTTGGTGCTCTTACAGATTTGTATGGTGCTTTTCTTGGAAAACCTATTATTAAGATTGCTGCAGCTGGATATGCTCTTAAGGACACTATTAACGCATTCTTCAATAAGCCTACAGTTCCAACGGATTTTTCAGAATCTTCTGCACGCCACGCAGCTAATTCTGGTGAGTCGAGTGAGTCTAAGGGGGAGTGATGTTTAAGCGTTTATTCTGGCTTTGCGTAGGAATAGTAATAGGCGTGATGTCTGTTACTAAGGCTCGCGCTTATATTAAAGGAAAATTCCCAGAAAGTGTTGGAGATTTTTTCTTTGATAAAGATCCGAAGAATCTTACTTTAACCACGATTTTGTCTTTATTTAAGGATTTTAATTCCAGCAGAAAAACTCACGAGTCGCAGCTTAATTCTAAGTATGCTAATAAGTATGCTAAATAAAATAAGCTTGCTAATAAGTCTTGAAAGTTTTTTATAACTAAAGTTTTTATAGGTAAAGTTTTATAATCAAAAATTGGTCTTGCAGATTAATCATTCTGCGACTCGCGCCTTAAAGCATGATGGTATGATATTCTTTTGTGCCGCCCTGTTGCATGGCGTTTTAATATAACACAAGGAGTTCGTACCTATGCGCACAGCAGAAATTGCAAAGCGTTATCTTGACTACTTTGGTAATCATGGTCATATGGTCGTGCCTTCAGCATCGCTGATTTCACCAAATCCAACGACGCTTTTCACGATTGCAGGCATGGTTCCATTCATACCTTATCTTTTGGGAGAGCAAACGCCTCCTTCTCGCAGAATGACGTCTAACCAGAAGTGCGTGCGTACTCTTGATATTGACGAAGTCGGCAAAACTACTCGTCACGGCACGTTCTTCCAGATGGTTGGTAACTTCTCGTTTGGCGATTATTTTAAGGAAGAAGCGATTCACTACGCTTGGGAGCTTTTAACAACTCCGCAAGATAAGGGCGGATACGGATTTGACCCTGAAAAGCTCTGGGTAACTACTTATACCGACGATGATGAAGCTCGCGCAATTTGGAAGAACGAAGGCTTCGACCCAGAGCACATGCAAGTTTTCGGTATGGAAGATAACTTCTGGACCACTGGTGGTCCTGGTCCTGGCGGCCCATGCTCCGAAATCTACGTTGATCGCGGTCCTAAATACGGTAAGGATGGCGGTCCTGCTGCTGACGAATCTCGTTTCATTGAGATTTGGGATTTGGTCTTCGAAAACTTCCAGGTAGATAACGTAAAGTCTAAGACTGATTTGCATATTGTTGGTGAGCTTGACCAGAAGAATATCGATACCGGCGCAGGTTTGGAACGTTTGGCTTACCTTATGCAAGGTAAGGAAAATATTTACGAAACAGACGAAGTTTATCCAGTTATTGAAGCTGCAGAAAAGCTTAGCGGTGTAAAGTACGGCGATAATAATGATGCTGATGTGCGTTTCCGCGTTGTAGCAGATCACGTGCGTTCCGCTTTGATGATTATGAGCGATGGTGTGCGCCCAAGTAACGTTGGACGCGGATACGTGCTTCGTCGTCTTCTTCGCAGAACCGTTCGCGCAATGCGCATGCTCGGCGTTCAGGACCCAGTTCTTACAACCTTGTTCCCAGTTTCTAAGGCTGCAATGGAACCAAGCTACCCAGAGCTTAACAACACTTTCCACGAGGTTAGCGAAGCTGCATATGGTGAAGAAGACGCGTTCCGCAGAACTCTTGAAAAGGGCACAACTATTCTTGACTTGGCTGTTGAAAAAGCTAAGAAAGAACACAAGGATGACCCTATTGTTGGTGGTTCCGACGCATTTACTTTGCATGATACTTACGGCTTCCCAATCGAGTTGACTTTGGAGATGGCTGCTGAGCAGGGTGTTAAGGTTGATGAAGCTAAGTTCCGCGAGCTTATGAGCGAGCAGAAAGGTCGCGCTCGCGCTGATGCTTTGAAGAAGCGTCACAATGTGGATGTTAGCGTTTATGACGACATTAAGAAGGAGCTTGAAAAGCCAATCGACTTCCTCGGTTACACAGATTTCTCCAGCCGTTCAAACGTTTTGGCAATTGTTGAAGCCGGTAAGGGTGCTGTTAAAAGTGTTAGCGCTCCTGCAAACGTTGAAGTTATTCTTGATCGCACGCCATTCTATGCTGAGCGCGGTGGTCAGATTGCTGATCAGGGTGAGATTATTTCCGACGACGGCGCGATTTTGGAAGTTGACGATGTTCAGCGTCCAATCAAGGATTTGATTGTTCACAGCTGCCGACTTACTGAAGGCACTTTGAGTGTTGGTGCTCCAGTGAACACGAATATTGATCAGGTGCGCCGTGCTGCTTTGGCTCGAAGCCATACTGCTACGCATACTCTTCACAAGGCTTTGCGCGAAGAGCTTGGTCCGCAGGCAACTCAGCGCGGTTCTGTAGTTGATCCAGATCGTTTGCGCTTTGACTTCCAGTGGCCAAAGGCTGTTGATAAGGATGCGCTGCTGCGTGTAGAAGCTCGCGTAAACGAGCGTATTCGTGACGATTTGCAGGTTGTTCCAAAGGAAATGCCAATCGATGACGCTTTCAAGCTTGGAGCAATGCACTTGTTCGGCGAAAAGTACGGTGATATTGTGCGCGTTGTTGAGATTGGCGACGGTTGGAGCCGCGAGCTTTGCGGTGGTACTCACGCTAAGAGCACTGGAAAGATTGGTATGGTTACAATCCTTTCCGAGTCTTCCATTGGCTCTGGTGTTCGCAGAATCGACGCGCTTTGCGGCGAAGAGGCGTATGAATATGGTGCTCGTGAGCACGCTTTGGTGGCGCAACTTGCTGGCATGGTTAATGCACGCCCAGATGAGTTAGCTGAGCGCTTGGAGTCCTTGCTCAACAAGATGAAGGATTCAGACCGCAAGCTTTCTTCGGTGTATGAGGCTCAGCTTAACGATGCTGTTCCAGAATTGGTTGAGGCGGCTAAACAAAGTGGCGCAACGGTTAAGCTTGCTGTAAAGAATGTTGGAAACTTTGGTTCCTTCGATGCATTGCGCAAAACAACACTGGATGTTCGTTCTCGCTTAGGTGAGGATGCTCCTGTGATTGTGGCGCTGTGTGGCGTGAATGAAGAGGATCGTCCAATGGTGGCGGTGGCGACTAACGACGCCGCGCGTGATCTAGGTGCCAAGGCTGGCGATCTTGTGCGTACTGCTTCCAAGATTCTTGG
Source organism: Gardnerella sp. DNF00476 (assembly GCF_049262735.1). Lineage (NCBI taxonomy): Bacteria > Bacillati > Actinomycetota > Actinomycetes > Bifidobacteriales > Bifidobacteriaceae > Gardnerella > Gardnerella sp. DNF00476. The sequence goes on along the minus strand of NZ_CP058401.1, from coordinate 257,308 downwards.
CGGTGGCGGCGGAGGAAAGCCAGACTTCGCTCAAGGCGGCGGAACTGATGCTTCTAAGATTGACGAAGCGCTTGAGGCTGTTAAGAGCGAAGTGGCTAAGCTCGACTAGTGCGTAGCTACACGCTTAAAACAAAACGATATAATCTTTACCAAGAGCAGCATAAAATTCATGGTGTGGTTAGGTATTGATTTAGGAGATGCCAGGGTTGGGCTTTCTAAGTCCGACCCTGAGCTGACTTTTGCTCACCCAATCGGTAATATTCAATCCTATGGTGATTCGTTTAATGCGATTGAAGATGTTTTAAACATTATCGAAGATAATAGTGTTAGTCGTGTTGTAATAGGTCTTCCTTTGCAATTAGACGGAACTGAAGGAAAATCTGCTAAAAAAGCGCGTCGTTGGGGTACTAATTTAGTCAAAAGAATGAAGTCGCTTTTTGATTATGGAGATTGGTCTCTCGATTTTATTCCAGAAGTCGTTTTTAAAGACGAGAGACTAACAACAGTTACAGCTCATAAACAACTGTTAGATGCTGATTTTTCTACTAAAAAGCATCGTCCTATGGTAGATCAGCAATCGGCAGTGTTGATTTTGCAATCTGCGATTGACGATTATAAGAATGTTTGCAAAAATATAGAAAGCAATTCGCAAATCGCAATAAAAGATTTAAGCAATTCGCAAAATAATTCGCAAAATAATTCGCAAATCGACTGCATTAGGAAGGAAGCGTTTAATGAGTGAGAATATAGACGATTTTTTCAATCAAAACGCTAAATGGAGCCACGAAACTCCTAATCCACCTGTGCCTCCAAAATCGCGCAAAGATTTAAAAGCACAAAAACGACGTAAAAGTAAGAGAAAACGTATAATAGCGTTTATTCTTACGCTAATTTTTGCAATACTATTTGTTCTTGGATATGGCTTATATAGGGTTGCGGTTTACATAAAAACCAACAATCAGTCTACGATTATGGACGATTGGCCAGGACCTGGAAACGGATTCGTTGAGTTTACGATTGAGCCAGGTCAAGGATCTGTAGAAGTTGGGAACAATCTTGTTAAAGCGCAAGTTGTAAAGTCACAATCAACTTTTTCTAATATTGTTGCTGCGAACAACAAGATTTTATACCCAGGAATTTATGCGCTCAAAAAGCATATGAACTCAATTGATGTTGTAAATATTCTTTCAGATCAAAGTAAAGCAGGCGGATTCTTAGACGTTAAAGCAGGAGAACGATCAACAGACGTTATTCGTAAGGCTGCACAAATCTCTGGAATTGACATTGCTCAATTTAACGCGATTCAAAAAACAGACGGAGCGGGGATTTTGCCGCCAGAAGCGGGCGGAAGTTTTGAAGGATGGTTGGAGCCTGGAGTTTACAACGTAAAATCCATGAAATCTGCTACTAAAATACTTGCCAAAATGGTAGATAAGCGTATTCAGAAACTTGATTCATTGGGAGTTCCTAAAGGAAAACTGCGTCAAGATATTCTCAAAATTGCGTCTATTGCGGAAGCGGAAGTAAATAATCGTGAATACTATGGTAAAGTTTCGCGCGTAATATTAAACCGTTTAGCTAAAGACATGCCTTTGGGAATGGACACTACGGTTGCTTACGGTATTGGAATTAAGGCAATTAACCTTACGCAAGCACAATTAGATGATGCAAGTAATCCATACAACACTAGGATTCGCAAAGGATTGCCGCCTACTCCTATAAGTATTCCTGGAGATAATGCTATTCTGGCTTCGCTTAATCCAGAAAAAGGATCATGGATTTATTTTGTTACCACTAACTTAAAGACCGGCGAAACTAAGTTTGCGGATAACTACGATGATTTCTTGAAGATTCGCGACGAGTATAAGCGTTCTAACGAAAACGCCAACTAGCGCGACGACCTACCTTCGCGCTTAAAGCGTAGCGCGCGAAGGTAATTCGGAGCGCTGAGCTTGCTTAAGGTTGAAAGCACAGTGTGCTTTCAACGCAAGCGAAGACGTTCGCGCGCTTAGAGCGTGCGAACGACATTTAATATTTACTATTTACTGTTGTATGAGGGCTGGGTGTTTCTTGTCTCACAACGCTCTGCCTCTTACGTGTTGGTTGTTGTTGCGGTTGTTCCGATTTGGTTTTGATTTTGTTTTTTGGTTTAGGTTTGTTTGTAGTGGTGACTCATTGGATTATTTGGTATCGGCTGCCGCTCTTATACTGTTCGACCAAGAATCACCCAGCCCTCTTGCATGTTTAAACTTTTGCGTGGTTTTTATCACCGATATTCTCGATGTATTTGTGTAATTACAAAAAACCGCAAAACATAACGGCGATTATGGAAGATGCAGCTAATACGGGTACGAACGGGATTTTATTTTGCTCATTTTGCACAAGATGCACGCGGAAAAATCGCAAGCAGACTTTAGAGCAGATTTTCCACACTAAAATCCAAATTAATCCAAATATTCCAACTAATGCAAACCAGTAGATTATGCAATCAAATCCAAATAGCGCCAAAGCTTGAGCAATCATAGAAGCGCACGTAACATCGCCAAATCCAAGTGCTCCGCGCACACAAAGTTTTTGCGTCAAAACGTAGATTGCAAAAACTGTTACTGCACAAAGCCATCCGCGCAAAAGAAAATTAACATTATGAAAAGTAATAAGCGAAAAAATAAGGTTTGCTGCAGATTGTGCAAAAGCAGCTAGTAGAACCCAAAGTCTAGGCACAACGCGGTTTACTAAATCCGTTGCGCACAGTGCAATCGTGCATACAAGCGTTGGTGTTGCAAATAAACACGCTATAATAAACTGACTCATTTGATTATGCTAAATAAGCGAAAATTGCATTGCAACAAATTTTACTCAATGTGGTTAAAGGCTTTTTGCGATTTATTTCATAGATTATTAGCAATACTTAGTTGTTAGTAAAATAAAGAATTTAGAATCTAGTATTGATTTAAAATAAAATACAGTATTAAGTGCAAGAAGTATAACAATAAATATAACGCACAACGCGATTGGAGAAGGCATGCTTAGATGGCAAACGGCAGGGGAGTCGCATGGTGAAGCACTGGTGGCAATGATTGAAGGCGTGCCAGCAGGAGTTAAGATTACTAGCGCAGACATTGTTTCTGCTCTTGCGCGTAGACGACTTGGATATGGTCGCGGAGCGCGAATGAAGTTTGAGCAAGACAAAGTGCGTTTGCTTACAGGCGTTCGCCACGGTGTTACTCTTGGGTCTCCAATTGCTATAGAAATCGCAAATAGTGAGTGGCCAAAGTGGGTGGAAGTGATGAGCGCAGACCCGTTAGACCATGATTTAAGTGTGGAAGGTCGTAACGCGCCGCTTTCTAGGCCTCGCCCAGGGCATGCGGATTTAACGGGCATGCGTAAATATGGTTTTAGTGATGCTCGCGAGATTTTGGAGCGTTCGAGCGCTAGGGAAACGGCTTCCCGCGTGGCTTTAGGCGCTGTAGCTGATGCGTTTTTGCACCAAGCGTTGGGTGTGCGCACAGTTGCGCACGTTATTGGAATCGGCGGCGAATATGTAAGCAAAAGTTTACCCCTACCAACTCCAGACGATGTTGATGCGTTGGATGCTTCGCCAGTTCGTACTCTAGATAAAGATGCCGAAGCTCGCATGGTTGCTCGTATTGATGAAGCAAAAGCAAATGCAGATACGCTTGGCGGCGTAGTAGAGGTTTTGGCATACGGCATGCCTGCTGGAGTTGGAACGTATGTAGAGTCGGATCGCCGTTTGGATGCGGCACTGGCTGCGGCGCTTATGGGAATCCAAGCTATTAAAGGCGTGGAGATTGGAGACGGTTTCGAAGAAGCAAATCGCCCTGGCTCGGTTGCTCACGACGAGATCGTAACAGGCGAAGATGGCAAAATCACGCGCCTTAGCAATCGTGCTGGAGGAATTGAAGGCGGAATGTCAAATGGAGAGATAATTCGCGTGCGCGCTGCAATGAAGCCGATTCCGTCCATTCCTCGCGCTTTGCGAACGGTAGATGTGCTTACTGGCCAGCCAGCGCAGGCAATTAATCAGCGCTCCGATTTTACGGCTGTCCCAGCTGCTTCTGTAGTTGCAGAGGCAATGGTTCGATTAACGCTTGCAAAGTATGCGTTAGAAAAGTTTGGTGGAGATTCGCTAGAAGAAACCGCTAGAAATGCTATAAATTACGTTCAATCTTGGAAAGAGCATATGAGATGAGCGAAGAAGATTCTTTGCATGATTCCTTGCCAGATTCGCTTAGAGATTCTTTGAAAGACATTTCGCAAGATGTATCGCAAACTCAAATGCCGTTAGCCGTTATAATCGGCATGCCTGCAGCTGGAAAAACGCGTGTTGGCAAGGAATTAGCGCATATTTTGAATGTTCCTTTTATAGATACAGACGATTTAATTGAGCAAAAAATCAATATGCCGATTGCTCAATATTTTAAGGATTTTGGCGAAGAGTCTTTTAGAGATATTGAAACTCAAATTGTTAGAGATGCTATTTTCCCATATTTTGAGCAATCCGCCCCAATAGTCGCCCTAGGTGGCGGTGCTCCAATGCGTAAGGAGACGCAAGATGTCTTAAGAAAATATACAAAGCTAGGCGGTCGTGTTGTGTATTTGCAAGTAAATGCAAGTGATGCAATTGAGCGCGTAAGCTGGAATTCTAATCGTCCTATGTTAAGCGGCGAAGATGGCGCAAAACGATGGATGGATTTGTTTGATAAGCGTGATCCTGTGTTTTGCAAAGTGGCGAATTTACACGCTCGCGTTTACGGATTAACGCCAAAACCTGCCGCAAGAAAGGTAAAAGATATGATTATGCAACGAATCGTTCATGTAGATGGTAAAGGTATTGAAGATTACGATGTTCATATTGGCGCAGGCGCTATGAGTCTTTTACCTCAAATGCTTGGAAAACAGCCTGTTCGAGTAGCTTTAATTCACACTCAGCCTGTTCAAAGACATAGCGATAAAGCAAGATCTATTTTGCGCGCATCTGGCTACGATGTTTTCGATATTCTTATTCCAGACGCAGAGGCTGGTAAAACTGTTAAGGTTGCGGATTTTGTGTGGTCGCGCCTTGCAAACGCTGGTTTTACGCGTTCAGATGCGATTGTTGGTTTGGGTGGTGGAGCAGCTACGGATTTAGCTGGATTTGTTGCTTCTACTTGGATGCGTGGAATCCGCTACGTAAATTGCCCGACTTCGCTTCTTGCAATGGTAGACGCTTCGACTGGAGGGAAAACTGGTGTAAATACTGCAGCTGGCAAGAATTTGGTTGGTAGTTTTTACACTCCTGCTGGCGTTTTGGCAGATACTTGCGCGTTTTCTACTCTTCCTAACGATATTTTTGTTGAAGGACTTGGAGAAGTTGCAAAATCAGGGTTTATTGGCGATTCTAGCATCTTAAAAATTCTGGAAGATCCTCAAAATGCTAGCAAGTTGCGCTCTGTTGATGGTCCTTCTATTTTAGACGATGCAGATTTAAATAATATGGTTTGCGATCTAATAGAAAAAAGCGTGCGCGTTAAGGCATACCACGTTTCTAACGACTTAAAAGAACAAGGTTTGCGCGAGTTTTTGAATTATGGGCATACTTTAGGGCATGCGATTGAGCAAATCGAGCATTTTTCTTGGCGTCATGGAAACGCGGTTGCTGTTGGAATGGTTTTTGCGGCGAGCCTTGCGCAAATTTTGGGCTATTTAAGTCCAGAAGACGTTGAGTATCATCGCTCGCTTTTAAAATCACTTGGATTGCCAATATCTTGGAATGGCGGCGGCAATAATGACGATGCTTTTGCTAAGGTTCTTGACTTGATGCATAAAGATAAAAAAGCTAGAGGCAACACCTTACGATTTGTTGTTTTAGACGGGATTGGAAACCCGATTCACTTAGATAATCCGCCGCTGGAGGCGATTCGCGAAGCGTTTAATAAGATTAGAGGTTAGAAAATGGTAGATGCAGAAAACACTATAAACATCCGTAAAGTTTTAGTAGTAAATGGCCCAAATTTGGGGCGATTAGGCGTTCGTCAGCCAGACGTTTATGGCAGTCAAGATTTTGAAACGTTGTGCGCGCTTTGCAAAAAGTGGGCACAAGAGCTTAATTTACAAGTGGAAGTTCACCAAAGCGACGACGAAGCGCAAATGGTTCATTGGATGCACGAAGCTGCTGATACTCATACGCCAGTAGTTATGAATCCTGCTGCTTTTACGCACTACAGTTATGCGCTCGCGGATGCTGCGCACATGGTTTTAGATGCTGGAGTGCCACTAATGGAAGTGCATATTTCTAATCCTTCTGCCCGCGATTCTTTCCGGAAAATAAGCGTGATTAGTCCTGTTGCAACTGGAACTATTACAGGCATGGGACTGTATGGATATAAGCTTGCGCTCGAGGCTGTTGCTCATTTGATTTGACTTTGATTTGACTTTTCAATTATTCTTCCGAGTCGAGGCTCGAAGATACTATGGAGTTCCATGGTTAGAAGAAAACATGGTAACTCTCAGGAGCATATTACAAAGCATATTTTTGTCACTGGTGGCGTTGTTTCGTCCCTCGGAAAAGGTCTTACTGCATCTTCATTAGGCAGACTTTTGCGTAGTCGTGGTCTTCACGTTTTACAACAAAAACTCGATCCTTATATCAATGTTGACCCGGGTACAATGAACCCATTCCAACATGGTGAGGTTTACGTTACAGAAGACGGCGCAGAAACAGATCTTGATATTGGTCATTACGAGCGATTCCTCGATGTTTTCTTAAGTCAAAAAGCGAATGTTACAACTGGTCAGATTTATCAGTCTGTGCTTCGTAAGGAGCGTGCTGGCGAATATTTGGGTCAGTGCGTGCAGGTTATTCCGCATATTACTGGCGAAATTAAGTCGCGTATGCGCGCGCAGGCTAGCGACGATGTAGACGTGATTATTACGGAAATCGGCGGTACTGTTGGCGATATTGAGTCCCAGCCATTTTTGGAGGCTGCTCGCGAAGTTCGTCGCGATTTAGGTCCTGAAAACTGCATGTTTGTGCACGTTTCTTTGGTGCCTTATATAGCCGCAGCTCACGAATTAAAGACTAAGCCAACTCAGCATTCTGTGATGATGCTCCGCTCTCTTGGTATTTCTCCAGACGCGCTTGTTTTGCGTTCGGATCGTCCGCTTAATCAAGGCATTAAAGACAAAATTTCGCTTATGTGCGATGTTGACGCTGAAGGCGTTGTGAACTGCGTTGACGCTCCAAGCATTTACGATGTGCCGAAGATTTTGTTCAACGAGGGCTTGGATGCTTACGTTGTTCGTGAGCTTGAGCTTCCATTCCACGATGTTGATTGGAACGAGTGGGAAGATTTGCTTGAGCGCGTGCATCATCCAAAGCATGAGCTAAACATTGCAATTGTTGGCAAGTACATTGATTTGCCAGATGCATATCTTTCTGTTACTGAGGCTATTAAGGCTGGCGGTTTTGCAAACTGGGCTAAGGTTAACGTGCGCTGGGTTGCTGCCGACAAGTGCGAAACTCAAGAAGGTGCGGCGGCGGCTCTTGACCAAATGGATGGCATGGTTATTCCAGGCGGCTTCGGAATTCGCGGTATTGAAGGTAAGATTGGCGCTTTGCGTTACGCTCGCGAGCATGGTTTGCCAACGCTTGGTCTTTGCCTTGGCTTGCAATCTATGGTTATTGAGTATGCTCGTCACGTTCTTGGACTTGAGGATGCTAATTCCACTGAGTTCGAGAAGGATTGTGGCGATCCAGTAATCGCAACTATGGAAGAGCAGAAGGATATTGTGGACGGTAAGGGAGATATGGGTCACACAATGCGACTCGGCTCTTATCCTGCTCTTCTTGAAGAAGGGTCTATTGTTGCTGAGCTTTACGGTACTACGCATGTTACTGAGCGTCACCGTCACCGTTATGAGGTGAACGTGGCGTATAAGGATCGTTTGCGTGAAGCCGGCTTGCGTATTAGCGGTCAAAGCCCAGATGGTAATTTGACTGAGTTTGTGGAGCTTCCAAAGGAAGTTCACCCATTCTATGTGGCAACTCAGGCTCATCCAGAGTTTAAGTCTCGACCAACTAAGCCTCATCCACTGTTTGCTGGTTTAGTGGCGGCTGCTCTTGAACATCAGGCTAGCGAGTCTAAGTAGTATTTACCAATAGGTGAAAATATAATAAAAATATTTTAAAAATAATTTCAATATTCATTTGATTTTATTTATTAAGTGGTGTAGAATCGTACATTTGGGTGCGAATTTACACCACTTTTATTTTGATTAATACTTAATCATCTTGTTGCATATTTTGCATCGTTTAACATAATTGTTACATATTTCTAGTGCAAATTTACATTTTTGTAATATCTATACAAATGTAAAAGACTTGGCAAAATATCATCTAAAATACGATTTAATCTAATATTTTTCTATTATAATAGTTGTTTTTATGATTTATAGACAAAATAACAGTAAATTTTACATTTAGACTTTTAGCTTGCGTTGTTTAATAAAATCCGTATGATTGAATTTTAATCAACGAAGAGGCCTCCTTATTGGCTTTGCAAAGAATCCATCTGGCAATAAATACTAGGTGGATTTTATTTATTAAGCCTGTAAAAGCCTGCAAAGCTTGTAATGAGACTTTTTCGTGATATTTAATTGAATCCTGCCATACCCGACGTTAGGAGAAAACATATGAAGAATAAGGCATTACTTTTTGCCGCAGCTGCGTGCTCGGTTGCTATGCTGCTCGGTGGATGCGGTTCTTCTGCCTCGAAGACCGCTCAAACAAATGGTGGCAAGGTTGTTATTACTGTAAACAACTCCGAGCCTCAGAACGAGCTTGTTCCTGGAAACATTAACGAAAATGCTGGTGGTCGTCCTGCTCTATTGGTCAACTCCATGTTGGTCACTTTTGATGAAAAGGGCAACACGGTAAATGAAGATGCCGAGAGCGTAACTCCAAACGCCGATGCAACCCAATACACTGTTAAGCTTAAAAAAGATAAGAAGTTCAGCGATGGCACTCCAATCACCGCAGAAAGCTTTACTAAGGCTTGGAGCTTTGTAGCAAACGCTAAGAATGCTCAGAAGTGCTCTTCCTTCTTCCAGACCATTAAGGGCTACGAAGACTTGCAGAAGAATGATACTAAGGGCGACGAGCAGCTTTCTGGCTTAAAGGTTGTAGATAAGTACACCTTTACTGTTGATTTGAACCAGCCAGATTCTGTGTTTGCTATTAAGGTTGGTTACCTTGCATTCGCTCCTCTTCCAGAATCCTTCTACAAGAATCCAAAGGCTTATGGCGAAAAACCAGTTTCTTCTGGACCATACTTGTTTAAGTCTTGGGATCACAACAAGCAGATCGAACTTGTAAAGAACCCAGATTACGATGGCCCACGCAAGGCTAAGAATGACGGCATTACCTTTAAGATCTACACCGACGGCACCGCTGCTTACCGCGATGTTCAGTCTGGCAATCTTGATATGACCGATAACATTCCAGATACCGAAACCAAGACTTTCCAAAAGGACACCACTGTGAAGGCATACAACCGTCCAGGTTCTGTAATCCAGCAGTTCGGTATTCCTGCAAAATTGCCACATTTCGATGTAACTACCGAAGAAGGCCGCTTGCGTCGTCAAGCTGTTTCTATGGCAATCGACCGCGAAACCATCATCAAGAAGGTTCTTAACAACACTGCATCTCCTGCAAACGAGTTCACTTCTCCTTTGACTCCAGGATACAAGGCAGATCTTAAGGGACATGAAAACCTTAAGTTTAATGCCGCAAAGGCTAAGGAACTTTGGGCAAAGGCAGACAAGATCTCTAAGTATGATGGTCCTCTTACCTTTACTTACAACGCCGATGGCAACGCTAAGTCTGTGTTCGACGCAGTTGTAAACTCCCTCAAGAATCATCTTGGAATTAATGCTGAAACCACTCCAGTTCCAACATTCCAAGAGTTCCGTAACGCATGCGAACAGCGTCAGATTAAAGGTGCATGGCGTGCAGGCTGGATGCCAGATTACCCAAGCCCAGAAAACTACTTGACTCAGGAATTTGCTTCCGTTGCTGCAGATGGCAATGGTTCTAACGAAGCTGATTACAAGAATCCTAAGTTCGATGCTTTGCTTAAGAAGGCTTCTTCTTCTAAGCAAGCTGAGGCAACTAAGCTTTATCAGCAAGCTAACGAGATTCTTCTTGAGGATCTTCCATACGTACCACTGTTCTACTCGAACGCTAAGGCTGTTATGGTTCCAAGCTTGAAGGGCTTTGTAATGGATTGGCAGAATATGCCACTTTACTACAAGCTCCACAAGTAAAGATCAAAATCAAGTAGCTATTAATATCAAGTAGCTATTAAAAAATAAACCATAATTTAATAGCATGTAAAAACGTGCTGCTGCCTTCGAATGGCGAATAAAATTACAAAATTCTATCCGCTGTTCGAGGCAGCACTTTGTGTTTTTACTTAGGTTGGGTTAAATCAATATGCAAGCCACAAGTTGGGTGTGTGCTATGCGAATTTTTAAGTAAATATATAAGGAGAAACCAATGGGTAAATACGTTCTGCGTCGCGTTTTGCAGATGATTCCTGTGGTTCTCGGCACAACATTGTTGGTATACGCTTTGGTGTTTGCTTTGCCTGGAGATCCAGTAAAAGCAATGTTTGGAGATAAGCCAATTAACCATGCTGTAGAAGCGCAAATTCGTGCCGAGTATAACTTGGATAAGCCATTTATTATTCAATATTTGTTGTTCTTAAAGAATGCGCTTACTCTTGATTTTGGACATACTTTTGCTGGTCAGCCAGTAATTGACGAAATTGGTCGCGCATTCCCAGTAACCATTAAGCTTGCGTTGATGGCGTTTGCCTTTGAAGCCTTGTTCGGCGTAGCTTTCGGCATAATCTCTGGCTTAAAGAAAGGAAAGTGGTACGACAGTGTAATCCTGGTTGTATCACTTCTTCTTATTTCTGTGCCAACATTTGTTACTGGCTTTATTGGACAATACGTGTTTGGTGTTAAGTGGCATATTATGCCTGTTACAGCAAGCAATGATCCTGGATTCTATGATCTTCTTCTTCCTGCGATAGTTCTTGGATCCGTGTCAATGGCGTATATTATTCGACTTACAAGGTCGGAAATTTCGTCAAACATATCGCTTGATTACGTGCGCACGGCTCGCGCAAAGGGCTTAAAAGAAGGCTCCGTTATTGTTCGACACATTTTGCGTAACTCGCTTATTCCTGTTGTTACATTCTTAGGTCAAGATTTGGGCGCTCTTATGGGCGGCGCAATGATTTCGGAAACAATCTTCAACATTCATGGCGTTGGATTCCTTACGTATCAGGGAATACTAAAAGGAGAAGGAAACCTTGTTGTTTCTATAGTTACGCTTCTTATGTTGATATTTGTAGTCAGCAATCTTCTTGTTGACATGTTGTACGCGGCTCTAGATCCGCGCATTCGCTACGCGTAAGGAGAGCACATTATGGAAGATAATTTGATGGAAGATAATTTGATTACAAATAATGCAAATTACAACACATTGCCAGGTCAGGAACGCTATGTTGCTCCTCTTGACGATACGCCTCTTCAAGAAGTTGATTCTGTAGACGAATCTGCTCCAGCTACAAGCATGTGGGCTGATGCTTGGAGATCTTTGCGCAGAAATCCATTGTTTATTGTTTCTGCAATTTTGATTATTGCAATTATTTTTGTTGCGCTCTTCCCAGGCGCTCTCACAAAGCACAATCCTAATTACTGTGTTTTGGAGCATTCGCTTGAGCCAGCTTCTGCTGCACATCCGTTTGGATTCGACATGCAAGGATGCGATATTTACGCTCGAGTTGTATATGGAACACGTACATCTTTAAGCGTTGGCTTGCTCGCAACGGCTTTAGTGGTGTTAGTTGGTTCGCTAATTGGAGCTTTGGCTGGATTCTTTGGCGGATGGATTGATGCGGTTCTTAGCCGAATCACCGATATCTTCCTGGCTCTACCAATGCTGTTGGGTGCAATCGTAGTTTTGCAAATGTTCCGCACATCTAAGTCGATTTGGAAAATCGTGTTTGTTATGGTTCTCTTTGGATGGGTAGGCGTTGCTCGAATCGCAAGAAGTGCCGTTATGGAATCCAAGAATCTTGAGTTTAATACGGCTTCTACAGCTTTAGGTTCAACTCCAATGCGTAATCTTTTCCGTCATATTATTCCAAACTCGCTGGCCCCAATCATTGTTGTAGGAACAACATCCCTTGGTTCTTACATTGTTTTGGAAGCAACACTTAGCTTCCTTGGTATTGGTTTGCCAACTACGACCGTTAGCTGGGGTGTAGATATTTCTACCGCTAGGAATGTTCTTACTACAAATCCAGAAGTTTTGTTCTATCCGTCTATTGCGCTCGCTATTACTGTTCTCGCCTTTATTATGATGGGCGACGCCGTAAAAGATGCGTTGGATCCAAAGAGCCGTAAGGCGTAAGTTAGCGTGGAGGAATAGTGATTATGAACACAGCAACACGTAAAAATGTAGATACCCTTGCAATGCAACGTGAGCAGGGTCCTTTGCTGGAAGTTAAAAATCTTCAAGTTGACTTTACAACGGATTCTAAAAAAGCCGTACACGCTGTTCGCGATGCGAGCTTCAACGTTTACCCAGGTCAATGGGTTGCAATCGTGGGTGAATCTGGTTCTGGAAAGTCAACTTCTGCAATGGCGGTTTTAGGCTTGCTTCCAGGAACAGGTCACGTTACGGGTGGTTCTATTAAGCTTAAAGGTCAAGAAATAAGTAATCTAAAGCCTAAAGATTATGCGGCTTTGCGCGGTACAGCAATGGGATTGGTTCCGCAAGACCCTATGAGCAACCTTAATCCTGTTTGGCGAATTGGAACTCAAGTTAAAGAGGCTCTTCTTGCAAATGGCGTTGACGTTAGTCATGAGAAGCGCTCCGCACTTGCAGAAGCTTTAGCAGGAGACGCTGTAGAAGTCAAAAGCAATGAAGATGAAATCTTCCTTGGCTCTAAAGAACTGAGCGCATTATTGGACGCTGCAAAGCAAGCTTTGGCGCAGGTTGGTCTTAGTGAGCAAACAAATGCCGAAAAGTTTAATGAAGCTATGGAATACTACAAAAAAGAGTGGGTTCCAGGTTCCGAAACTCGTTGGCGCGTTGCAGACGATTTAATCAAGTATGGCGTAGACGACGACAAAGCTTGGGAAATCGCAAAAAAGTATGTTATTGGAGCAAGTGTTGAAGACCGCATTGCTGGTTTGCTTGATGAAGCTGGTTTGCCAGATGCAGCAACTCGCGCAAGGCAATTCCCACACGAGTTTTCCGGCGGTATGCGTCAGCGCGCGTTAATCGCGATTGGCCTTGCGTGCCGCCCAGATTTGCTTATTGCAGATGAGCCAACTTCCGCACTCGACGTTACTGTGCAAAAGCGCATTCTTGACCATTTGCATACGCTTACTGATTCTCTCGGCACTTCTGTGCTCTTTATTACTCACGATTTAGGTTTGGCTGCAGCTCGCGCACAGCACGTTGTTGTTATGTATAAGGGTCGCGTTGTTGAATCTGGTCCATCTTTGGACGTTTTGCAGCATCCTCAGCATCCTTATACTAAGCGACTTGTTGCTGCCGCTCCAAGTCTTGCTTCTCAACGAATCATTTCCGTTAAGGAGCATGGTGGTAACGCGGATAATTTGCTTGAGCATCACGTAGTAGGCGAGCAAGCTCTTGAAAAGAGCGAGCATATTATTACAGTCGATCACTTAACCCGAGAGTTTAAGCTTCCGCGCAAGAAGGAGCTTTTCAAGGCTGTTGACGATGTTTCGTTCTCGATTAAGCGCGGAACAACGTTGGCAATCGTGGGTGAGTCTGGTTCTGGTAAGTCTACTGTTGCAAACATGGTTTTGCGACTTCTAAATCCAACAAGTGGAACAGTTACTTACGAAGGCAAGAATATTGCTGATTTCAAGGGTGCTGATTTGCTTGACTTCCGTCGACATGTGCAGCCAGTATTCCAAAATCCTTATGGTTCGCTAGACCCAATGTATTCGATTTATCGTTCTATTGAAGAGCCTTTGCGAATTCATAAGATTGGCGATAAAAAGAGTAGACAGAATCGTGTGCGCGAGCTTTTGGACATGGTTCGTATGCCTGCTTCTGTTATGACTCGCTTCCCGAACGAGCTTTCAGGCGGACAGCGTCAGCGCATTGCGATTGCGCGTGCTATGGCATTGGATCCGGATGTAATCGTTTGCGACGAAGCTGTGTCTGCTTTGGATGTGCTTGTGCAAGATCAGGTTTTGCATTTGCTTAACGATTTGCAAGCGGAGCGAGGATTAAGCTACTTGTTCATCACTCACGATTTGGCTGTTGTTCGTCAGATTGCGGACGAGGTTGTTGTTATGCAACATGGCAAACTTGTTGAGCATGCTACAACCGACGAAGTGTTTGATCATCCTCAAAAGGAGTACACTCGCGATCTTCTCGATGCAATTCCAGGTGGAAATTTGGAACTTGGCTTGGATTAGTCGCAAGCTGGTTTATGGGCCTTAAAACTAGTGTCTTATAAACTATAAATTTAAAATAAATTTAAATTTAAAATAAAGGTGTAGGAGTCAAAACTTCTGCACCTTTATTTTTGCGTACTTTGTGTTGTGTGCATATTAGAGTGGAACTTATGATTACAATTACGACTTCAAATTTGAATGGGATTCGTGCGGCTTGGCGCAAGGGGATGCTCGATTGGGTTCAAGATCACACGCCAGATGTGTGGTGTATGCAAGAGGTTCGCGCTCCGCAAGATGCGATTGATCCGATTATGAGTAAAATCAAGGATTTGTATACGTCTAAAAGTGGTGAATCTGGTCAAAATGACAGGCGATTTTCTGTTACAAATCAGATTTGTGAAATAAAAGGTAGAGCTGGTGTGGCGCTTGTAACGACTTTGCCAGTTGTAGAGCAGCGTTACGGTTTGCCTGGTTTAAGTGAAGACGTTGATTCTGGGCGATGGGTAGAAACCGACGTACATACTCCGCAAGGGTATGATATTACTGTTGCATCTGTGTATGTTCACGCTGGAAACGTTGATGATCCACAGAAAATGCAGCAAAAATTCCGCTTTCTAGATACTATGTTAAAGCGATTAGGGGAGCTTAGAGATATTGCTGCAAGTGGCGGAAATCAGGCGATTTTATGCGGTGATTTTAATATTGCACACACGCCTCTTGACATTAAAAACGCTAAAGCGAATGAGAAAAGTGCTGGATTTTTGCCAGAGGAACGCGCTTATATTGATCGTTGGATTAACGAGTATGAATTTGTGGACGTTATGCGTATGCTTGCTGGCGATATTCAAGGACCATACACTTGGTGGAGTCAACGAGGTAAAGCTTTTGATAATAACGTTGGATGGCGATTAGACTATCAGTTTGCAACACCTGAAATTGCAGAAACTGCGTGCGGATTCGTGATTGATCGTGCTCAAAGCTACGATTCTCGCTGGTCTGACCATGCTGCTTTAAACATAAAATATAATGTGTGATTTTGCTTTGCTTGTGATAGGCTGGTGAAGTTGAGTAAAAATAGCCATTAGAAATATGTAAAGTATTCATCGAAAAATGGCAATTAGAGCTTATTAAGAAGAATCCATTAGAAAAGAGGAGCCATGGGATGGTTTAAATCCAAGCGCAAGTCGAAAGCTGCCAAAGATGATGCTGAGAATCTTGCAGAATTTCAATCCCAAAATTCCGCTCTAAGCGATCTGACTGCAGGCGGATATGATGCAGACACGTACTTAGGACGCGGAAGTCTTAGAGGTCCATGGGACATGTCTGATGAGAAACTACCTAATTTAGGTACTTATGTTGATTTCGGCTCCATATATATACCATATTTACAAGGTATAGAGTTGCGAGTAAAAAAGCAGCGTGAAACTGGTCAAGTTCTTGGCATAACTGTTACATATAAATCTTCTAGCATTGAGGTTGAAGCATTTGCAGCTCCTAAAACAGAAGGAATATGGAGTGAAGTTCGTGCGGATTTGCTTAAGGGAAACTCTAATGCTAGGGAAGCGAATGGAGTTTTTGGCAAGGAACTCATACTTCCAGTCAAGGTTGACGATAAGACAGTGGAAACTAGAATTGTTGGTGTGGATGGTCCGCGTTGGATGCTTCGCGGAGTGTTTTCTGGGAGTGCTGCTTTAGAGTCGCAAAAAACAAGCGAAGAGACTGTGCTTCTTAACAAGTGGTTTAGTGATATTGTTATAGACCGCGGAACAGAGCCACTTGCTCCTAGAGATATGATTCCAATGCACGATTTGGTTGCTCCAAGTAATGCAGGTAAAGATGGTTCTGCTGGTTCTGACGATTCTGAAGAAAATCTAGGTCGTCCAAAGGGTCCACTTGGTGCAGATCAGCAAGTAGAAGTCAAAACCACGCTAACTCGTGGACCAATGTTTTCTGAAATCAGATAGTTAAGAGTCGATAGTTAAGAGTCGATAGTAAAAGTCAGGCAGCAAAGGATATTGTCTTGGAAAAAGATTCGCGCGGCAAAAAACGCTCAGGATTAGCCTCTTTGGCTTCTATTGGATCTGAAGGAAACACGTTTTCTGTTATTGACTCCCTTGGAGGAGTTCGAGGCGTAATTGAATCCATGCTGCCAGGCTTGCTGTTTGTTATTTGCTTTGTTGTAACGCGAAACGTACAAACAACGGTTATTGCGTCTGCAGCTCTTGCAGTTTTGCAAGTTGTGGCGCGCATGATTCAACGCCAGTCGATTATGGGTGCTCTAAGTGGGTTGGTTTCTGTAGGGATTTGCCTTATTTGGGTGTGGACGAGTCATCAAGCTCGCGACTACTACATGATGGGCTTTATTACAAACGCTGTGTATGGTGCGCTTCTTGCGATTTCGCTGATTGTGCGCGTGCCAGCGCTTGGGCTTGTGATTGAATCGATTCGCAAAATGCCTACGGAAAATTTTGGCGAGTGGCTGCACGAATGGCTTGATTATAAGCCGCTTAAGCGTGCATACATGTATGTTACTGGATTGTGGATTGGTGTTTTTGCTCTGAGGCTTGTTTTGCAAGTGCCATTATATTTGACGAATCACGTTGTCTGGCTCGGCACTGTTCGATTGCTTATGGGATTGCCATTCTGGGCGCTCGCAATTTGGGTTTCTTACTTGATTATTGCAACGCCGTTTATGCGTCTTCATCATAAAAATCGCGAAGAAAATTATCGTGAAGAAAATCAGATTGACGAAGATAAAAACGATGTAAATTCAAGTGAAGTAAAATCAGCTTAACAAAAATCAGTGTTAGCGAATTGGCTTAACAAAACGCAAAACTAAGGGGTAGTTTATGCAAGTGACGATGCGAATCGAGCGTTATGCGGATCAAGGAAGATGCGTAGGTCATCTTGACGGACGCGTTGTATTCGTGCGATTTGCGCTACCTGGTGAGCTGGTTGTTGTGCGCATGGATGAGCCGATGCGTGCAAAAGCGCACTTTTTTACTGGGGAAGTTGTGGAAGTTTTGGAGCCTAGCGCTGATCGTGTAGAGCCGCAATGGAAGCTCGCTGGTCCTTTGGCTCAGGGTGGCGGAGTTGGTGGCGCGGATTTAATTCATGTTTCTTTGCCTGGGCAGATTCGTTGGAAGGCGTCCGTAATTGCCAATCAATTCCAGCGTTTAGCGCATATGGATATTGCGGATAGCGATATTACTGTTGAGCGCATGCCGGGGGATGAGGAGCTTAACGGGTTTAATTGGCGTACGCGCATGGAGTTGGTTGCGGATGATGAAGGGCGATTGTCTATGCGTAAGCGCGAGTCGCATGATCGCATTGCGATTGATACTATGCCACTTGCGTCGCGCGCGGTTTTGGCTGTTGCGGATTCTTTGGACTTGTGGAATCGTTCTTTCTCGCCAAATGCGCAAATTCGTCTTGCTGTTCCAGAGCCTCGAGTTGATGGTTTTGATTTTAATGATAAGGCTGCGCTTCTTAGTGCGATTGGCGAAAATTATGCGCTTATAGTAAATGATGAGTTGGTTGCAGGATCGGCATTGTTGAGTGAGAGTGTACGCGTTGCTGTTGATGGAGATTCATCGCGTATGCGTACTTTTGATTACGATGTTGACGCCCGCGGTTTTTGGCAGATTCATCGCGCAGCTCCAGAGCATTTGGTGAACTACGTTTTGGGATTAGTTCGTTCTGCGCTTGGTGGTCGTACTAAGAATACGGTTTTGTGGGATTTGTATTCTGGATCGGGTTTGTTTACGATTCCGCTTGCGACTTTGGCTAATGTTGGAGGAGATTCTTCTAGTGCTGTGGGTGCTCTTGGTACTACTGGCACTTTTGGTTCTGCAGAGCCAGCGCGCGTGCTTAGTATTGAGGGTGCGCCGATTGCTGTAAAGAACGCAAGGCGAAACATTGGGCGCGCAGGGCTTAGCAGAGATATTGTTGAAGCGCTTGAAGGGGATGTTGCGCAAACGCTTGAATCGCAGGTGTTTAAGGCGAGTAAATCGTCTAAAATTGTGCGCCGATTTGCGCATCCAGATGTTGTTGTGTTGGATCCTCCGCGCGCTGGTGCTAAAGCTCAAGTTTGTAAGCAGATTGCGAAGTCTGGAGCAAGAGCTGTTGTGTACGTTGCCTGCGATCCGACTAGTCTTGCTCGCGATGTTGGCACGTTTAGTGAGCTTGGCTACAGCGTTCAGTCTTTGCGCGCATTCGACTTATATCCGGAAACTCATCACGTCGAGAGTGTCGTATTGATGTCAAGGGCTGATTAGGTGGGTGCAAATTTGCCCTTGTGTAGCAGGGGTTAGCGAGGGCTATCGTTAAAAGGTTTAATGTGCGGCGGCTTTAAGCTGGGTTCTCGTGATTTTTGAGTGCAGTTTGGCTGTTTGAGGGAAGATGTCGACGCTCTAGGGTTGAGTGCACAGGATGTTAACGTTAAAAAGTGCACCCACTTTGCACCCACCCTGTGAAGTGGGAAAATATAGCTCAAAAGGTAAAATGAAACCTGATTATTAGTATGTGCACGAGGAGGTGCTTAAGGAATGGATAATAAGAAGTTTATCGCAGAGACGAAAGATGTTCGTTTAACGGTGAAACGTGCTGATACCTTTGGTGTGAGCTTTGTTAACTGTGAACAAGATATATTGAGGGTTGAGGAAGCGCAAAATGTTATAAGGCTTATTCAAACTAAAAAAGTCTCAGCTTCGAATTGGGTGAGGTGGCTTACTCAGGGTATGCCTGAAATTGTTGTGAGTTTGCCACATGATGTGGAAGTTTGTGAGGTTGAATCTGATTCTAATCAAGTGCTCATCACGGATATTGAGATTGGTAAGCTTTATGTAGAAGTGAACAATGGCAAGGTAGAAGTTGTTAATTTGAAGGCGGATGATGTCTTTCTTAAATGTTATAATGGGTTGGCTTCAGCAACAAACGTAGAAGTAACTCATGTTTGTACGCTTGATACGTTAAATGGCATGAGTATTTTAGAAGGAACAATCACCAAGGATGCAAGCCTTGAAGTAGATTGTGAGAATGGTGTCACCGAGGTTTCAGATAAGAAGAAGGTAAATTGTAAAAACGATGGATTTGCGCATTACATGGTGCACTGTCTTAATGGGAAAGCTATTGCGAAGTAGCAGACATATAGATCAAAAAAGAAGCAATAAAACTTGATATAAGTTGGAATTAGAGCGTATATAGACATACCGAATCGAGAATTGAAATAACTGAAAAAGCAAAGCAGTGATAACCGTAGTAATATAGGAAAAACTAAAGGTTAAAAGGTGCACCCACTTTGCACCCAGCTGGAAGTTAGGAAATAGGAGTTTAGAAACTTTCCTGTACCGTATGGAGGAGAGATAACTTTACAGGAAATGATACAGAGCTTGGTTGTTGCTGCTTAAAAGAACACTGTAAATAAGGGTTTATTGTAGGCTTGCGAAACGGAAGAACGTGAATGAAAGTCTAGCGTGAATTGACGCTAGACTTTTTCTTTTTTTGGGGGGTGTCTTTTTTGCTTTTAAGGGTGTGTGCTATTTAGACAAGGGGGTGTTCTTAGGTTTAAGACATGAGGAATATCCTACACTTTTTCTAACAAAAAAGAGGTAACTTCTAAAATTTAAAAGTCACCCCCTGTACTTTTACGTGTTATTTTTCTTCTTTTGGTGGCGTGTATGGCTTACCTTCTTTGTTGTAGGTGAGATTAAATACCATATTAGATAACCACTTCTTGAATGAAGGGTTATCTTGGAATTGTTTGAATAATTCCATGTTATCGGACATGATGGCAATAATTACTTGTTGTAAAGCTCGTTCGCTTTCTAACCGTGCACTTTGCTCATCAGAATTACGCATGGCATTTTGATATTTTTTGTCCCTTGAAACCATTGCCGGAATTTCCAGAATTTGCCTTTTAACGTTATCGGCATCTTTCCAATCGATATTTCCGAAAATATCATTGAAATTAGAAAGGATGGTAGACAGCAAATCCATCTCAGGATTTAAGATGTGTGGCACACTTGCTGATGGAACGGGAGCCACTTCATTATCTACATCTTCTAATTTTATGGATAGACTATCTCTTGCTTCATTTCGATAGCTTTCCAAGTCAATTGAGTCAAGAATTCCTTGAGATAAGTCTTCTTCTCTTGGAGACGGAAGCTTTGGAATAAGAAGATTTAGGAATATAGATAGTTTTTCCCATTCAGCATTACCGTATGGCAGAATGGCACCTAAGAATCCATAGGTCCTTACAAAGGATTTAGCCGCACTTTTGAAGGTAATCTGATCATCTGTATCCAATTGCTTGTAGAGTGCTGCGCATGCGTCTAAATGAGGGTCGAGTTGTTCACGTTCTGCACCGTTTAAATAGTTATTAACAAGCAGGTCTACATTATTTTTAGTATAAATCTGATAATTTTCCATTGTTGTTACAAGGTCATACAACTTATTGGGATCGGTTTCACCGGAGAGAATTGTTGTCTTATAGTATGTCAAAAAAGACTTAGCAATATCTTCAGGCTTATTTGCAAAATCAAGCACAAAAGTATCATGTTTTTGTGGGTGAGAACGATTCAATCTTGATAGCGTTTGTACAGCCTTAATGTCATACAAGAGCTTATCGACATACATTGTATGCAATAGTGGTTCGTCAAAGCCTGTCTGGAACATATCAGCCACAATAAGCAGACGATACGGGTCTTTCTTAAATTCTTTCGGAATGTTAGCATCTGGAAAACCGTTTAATCCTGCTGAAGTTAAAGGTGGTTCTTGACCGTTATACGCATGTTCACCGGAAAAAGCGATAATAGCTTTATATGGACTATGGCGATCAGCTAAGCATTTATTAATCGCAAAGTAGTATTCAATACAGCGTGGGATACTTGCTGTTACAACCATTGCGCGTGCTTGACCACCAATTTTTCCTTTTGCTATAACCTGTTCGTGGAAATGCTCTACCATCATGGCAGCTTTTTTAGCTATGGTAAAGCTATTGCCCTCTACAAAACTACGAAGCTTCTTCTGTGCGCGCTTTTTATCAAACATTGGGTCATCTTCCACGGTTTTCATGAGCTTATAATAGCTATCAATAGCTGTGTAGTTTTTCAAAACGTCTAGAATAAAGCCTTCTTGAATAGCCTGTTTCATTGTGTAAACGTGGAATGGCTTGTGCTTTATTTCTCCTGCTTCCTCGTAAGGTACACCAAAAGACTCTAAGGTTTTATTCTTTGGTGTAGCAGTAAAAGCAAAATAGCTGGCATTACTAAGTAACTTTCTGCCTTCCATCATGATGTTAATTTTATCTTCGTTGTCGTTAACATCATCTGAAGCACGACCAGATAGAGCTAAGTTCATCTGAGCGGCGTTTCTGCCGCTTTGACCTGAGTGGGCTTCATCGATAATAATGGCGAAATGGTTGTTTTTATGCTCCGGCCCAATTTCTGAAACTATATAGGGGAACTTTTCAACGGTAGTAATGATAATACGCTTACCATCAGTAATTGCTTTTCTTAACTCGCCTGAATGGTCTGCCCATATGACTGTACTGTTTACCTGCATAAACTGTTTGATCGTATCACGAATTTGCTTATCTAGAATTTTTCGATCGGTGACAACGATTACGGAGTCAAGAATCGGGTGCCCGTCATGTTCAAGCTCTATGAGCTGATGAGCGAGCCATGCAATGGAGTTTGATTTACCACTGCCGGCACTATGTTGAATAAGATATCTCTTTCCAGCACCATGTGCTTTGACATCGGCTAAAAGTTTGGTCACAACATCTAGCTGATGGTAGCGTGGAAAGATTTGTTTTTCTGTCTTCTTCTTGGTCTCTGGGTCAATATCGATAACAACCTGAGCATAGTTTTCTATGATGAGAGCTAACTTTTCCTTTGTTAAGATATCTTTCCACAGGTAATCTGTCATAATGCCATTCGGGTTCGGCGGATTTCCAGCACCATCGTTGTAACCTTTATTGAACGGCAAGAACCAACTATCTTTACCAGCTAGTTTTGTACAGAACTTAATTTGTTCATCATCAACAGCAAAATGAACCATACAACGCTTAAAAGAGAATAGAAGCTCTCGTGGATCTCGATCCATCTTGTATTGTTCTACAGCATCATCTGTATTTTGTTTGGTGAGCTGGTTTTTTAATTCAAAGGTGATTACAGGAAGCCCATTAATGAACACACAAAGATCCAGTGCTAGTTTGGTTGCATCAGAAGAATAACGAAGTTGCCTTGTTACGCTAAAAATATTTTGCTCAAAATGTTCTTGTGCTTTTATATTATTTTCACTCGGTGTGAGATAAAACAGAATAATGTCTGCAGGGTAAACTTTGATTCCATTACGCAAAACATCGATAATACCGCGTTTAGCCAGCTCTGATTGTAGGCGGTTCAGGAACGAGTGTCTTTTTTGTTCAGATTGTCCTATGCCTAACAAATCAAATTGTTCAGGCTGCGTTGTTTTAAGAAAGCGGAAAAGTTGCGTTTCGTCAATGGCATATTCCTTGTTGTAATCAGCGTTGGTGCCTTCTTCATAACCATTATGTTCAACAAGCCAATTGACAATGAGTGTTTCTAGGCCGTTTTCTTTTGTGTTGGTAAACGTCGTCATCGCACTTATTCCTCCGCTTTTTTCTTTGCTGTTTTCTCAAGGCTTTTTATTGTGTCAAGGTAAGATTTTTCAACGGGAGAAAGATTATTGACAATAAAACGCTGATATTCTTTATCTGCTTTTTCTATTGCCTGCTTATGGCTGACTTTGCCTGCACCATTTAAAAGCTTTTCTCCGGTAGCAGAAAGAATGTGATCTAAGTGTTCCACATAATCACTCATATGCATAGGATTGTGACGCATAGCTTGCACTTCAGCAAAATCGAAATATCCTGAAACAATACTATTCAATATCTTCAGCTCATCTTCTGATAAATAATTTTTAGCAATATGCGTGTCTTTTGCTGTTGGAAAATCGCCGGAAAAAGTAGTAAGGCCCATAAAAGGTTTATTCGCATCCGCTCGCTCAAAAATCACTTCAGCTGCGGTGTGTCCATGAGCAGCATAGTGAAGCTTATTTTGCACCATCTTGAAGAATGCAAGGGATTCTCTGCTTTTTGGGTTATAGTCCACGCTTGTGGCATATAAATCCAACACTTGACGATACATGACTTTTTCTGAAGAACGAATATCACGAATACGATCTAAGAGTTCATGCCAATAATTGCCACCTCCGAGCTGTTTTAAGCGTTCGTCGTCCATGGTAAAACCCTTGATCATGTACTCTTTCAAACGTTCAGTTGCCCAACGACGAAAATTAGTCGCAATTTTGGATTTAATGCGGTAACCAAGGGAGATAATCATGTCGAGATTGTAGTGTGGAATATCTCGTGTAACCTGCCTTGTACCCTCTGTTCGAACCTGTCGGAAATTCCGACAGGTTGAAACTTCATCAAGTTCATCTTCTTCATAGATGTGTCTAATATGTTCAGTTATGTTTGTACGAGATGATTGAAATAGCTCAGCCATTTGTTGTTGCGTCAGCCAAACTGTTTCATCCACGAAACGCACGTCAATTTTTGTTTCACCATCATCGCTTTGATAAATGACAAGGTCGCCTTGATTATCGGCACTAGATATTTTTTTGTCTTCAGGCATAATTACACCTCCTCTGGTATTTCATCTTCGCTCTGTAATGTGTCGTTATCATCTGATTTATAGAGAGTTTCTTCAACCTGTTCATAGTCTGGTATCTCAACATCTCGCACATCTATCTTACCGGTAACCACGTCGGCAATAAGGCTTGATTTTAGGTCGTGCAATGTTTTTAGTTCTTCATGTTTACTTAAAATGCATTTATCTATACTCTTTGACCTTTTATCAACTTCCAGTAATATATGTTTTTGCTCTTCAATAGGTGGTATACCAATAGTAAAATTTTTTATATAAGTTAATGGAACACGTTTTTGCCCTGCTGATCCAGTCATTGCTCTTTCACCTAATTTTCTAAATTCTTGCAACACGGTGATTAGGTAGAGAAACTTAGGCAGTATTCTACTATTAGCTCTTAGGGTGATAAGCTCTGTTGTTCCAAATCCTATTGTGGTATCTAACTCATCAAGACAAGCACCTTTACCATTTTCAAAGCAAGGGGTTATCTTAGCAATTACTACATCGCTTTTTGAAAAAGAAGAAAATCCTGAACGTACTTCCTTTAGGGGACGCTTAATAGAACAATCAATATTCCCAGTTTCACTAATATTTTCCATAGGTAAAAATGTAACTAAATCTAGATCTTTTAGCTTAGCTATTTCATTAGCAATAGAAGCATTGATGCGAGATACATGTTTCAACGAAAGTATTTCCCAATGTTGGGGAATTTTTCCTAGCCAAGAGATGCCGCCGTCTTTCATGGGAACGGTTTTATCCAGACCATGCGTAACAGCGTCGCTAATGGTTGCTTTTTTAAGTTCCTTCAGTTCCGTTATTTCTTGTTGCTTGAGGTTGATGAGCTTATTGATGCTCGATATTTTCCAATCGAGAAAACGCACAATTTGCTCTTGCTCCTCGCGTGGTGGTATGGGTAGAAATATAGATTTCATTTCGCTGTATCTTGTGGTCCATAAATCGGCAACTATACCTCGACCATAACGATAATATTCTTCAGAAAATGGCTGACAACGTAATAAATAATGAACAAATAATTGCTCAAGTTTCCTTTTTGGCTCTAAAACAATATTAATCAATGATACAGAGCCATCTAAAGCTGAAACACCGCAGGACCCCTTTCTATCTGAGCGGCTATTAATTACAAAGTCACCAGCTAGAACAAGTTTTCGATTATCGCTATCACTTGATTTTGCTGCATCCGTCAACTGGTGTAGAATACCGCTTTTTGTCACAGAAAGGGGCTGATAATCTTTATCTGAAACTTTTGTCTTTCGCTCTAAAAACAAACTGTTAATCTTCTTATATTCCCAATGCTTCGGTATTTTTGGCAACCACTGAATGCCGGTTGCCTTATATTCCTCGTATGCTTTTCTCATTTCAACCCCTCCATGATGCTATCTACCAAAGTTTTTGTTTCTCTTTCGAGGCAGGTGAGGTTGATTAAAATGTCATCCATGTTCCTAAGCTTAACAGGCTTGTAGAAGTATTTCGTAAAGCTAATCTCATATCCAATCTGGCGTTTGCTGCTGTCTTCATACGCATTGGGAGCATACGGCAACACTTCTTTTTGCATAAAAGCGTCAATACCGCCTTCGTACGTAAAGGGCACAATTTCCGTGTCGCGTAAATCGGGGTCTGCTTCATCTTTGACGGCTTTGGCTGTTTCGTCTCTTTCAGTGATGAATGGACGGATTTTTTTAAGCTGGGCAGCTTTGAGCTTTGTAGCTTTCGCAAACGTCGTCCAGTCATCAAGCGGAGTATAAGCAGGTAAATTCTCTAACGCAGCTCGTACAGTTTGTAAATCCTCATCTTTTTTGAAGGTATCTGCTGGTATTTCCCGCTTAGGATAGATACGCAAACGTAACGGTCGCTCTACAGTAATTGACCAGTAGCCAAAGTCTTCGTTCCTAAAGATTTTGCTGACTTCGCTTTCTTCCATTCCCATGAATATACGTACAATTTCTTTGCGGAGTTCAGGCGTAAATTCGCAGTTTTTCTTAC
The DNA here is from genome assembly GCF_049262735.1 of Gardnerella sp. DNF00476. Classification (NCBI taxonomy): domain Bacteria; kingdom Bacillati; phylum Actinomycetota; class Actinomycetes; order Bifidobacteriales; family Bifidobacteriaceae; genus Gardnerella; species Gardnerella sp. DNF00476. The sequence continues at coordinate 231,119 of NZ_CP058401.1, read as the reverse complement.
CCATATTCTTGCGCAAAGCCGACTTCATAGCAGTGGCATCAATGAGTTGAATCTTACCTTTGCGACGCTCTTCTTTGCGGTTAGAAAGAATCCAAATATAGGTGGCAATACCTGTGTTATAAAACATATTGTCTGGCACAGCAATAATAGCTTCTACCAGGTCGTTTTCGATAAGATAGCGGCGTGCATTGCTTTCGCCGCTTCCAGCATCACCTGTGAAAATAGAAGAGCCATTGTGAACTTCAGCAATTCTGCTACCAAGTTCGGTATCGTTTTTCATCTTCGATACATTGTTAAGTAAGAACAAAAGCTGACCGTCGCTCACACGAGGAATCATGTTGAGTTCTTCGCCGCCTTCCAAGTATGCATTAAAGCGCGTATCAAGAATTTCTTTCTTTCCGCCCATCTTGTCAGCATCTGTTTTCCAGTTTTTGCCATATGGTGGATTGGAAAGCATGAAATCAAATTGTAGTGAAGGATTGGCATCAAGAGAAAGCGTAGAACCATAGGCAATATGCTCAGCCTGTTCGCCATCACCCTTTAGGAGCATGTCTGCCTTTGCTATTGCGTAGGTCTCTGGGTTAATTTCTTGACCAAAAAGATGAATTGATACTTGCTTGCCACGTCTTTGAGCAAGAGTTTCTAGGCGCTCCTGAGCAACAGTGAGCATTCCTCCCGTTCCGCACGCTCCATCGTAGCAGGAGTAAGTGGCGTCTTTGATTTTGTCTGCAACAGGAATAAAGATTAAGTCGCTCATAAGCTCAACGACATCACGGGGTGTCCAGTGTTCGCCAGCTTCTTCATTGTTTTCTTCGTTGAAACGGCGCAAAAGTTCTTCAAAGATAGTTCCCATGCCGTGATTATCAAGTGCAGGGTGTTTAAGGATTGTTTGTTTTCCGTCTTTGTAAATCGGATTTGGCGAAAGATTAATGTCTGGTGAGACGAATTTTTCAATTACAGCACCAAGGATACCAGCATCAACCATCGTTTTGATTTGTTCTCTGAATTTAAACTTCGCTAAAATTTCTTGAACGTTTGGTGAAAATCCGTCTAAGTAAGTCTCAAAATCGGTTTGTAAAGTTTGCATTTTTCCACGTGAAGTTAAATCACGTAGAGAAAAAGGTGAGGAATTACAGAAAGCTTGTCCTGCTGTTGCGCAAAGCACTGGCCATTGGTTGTCAATTCCAGCACTATCAAGCTGTTCTTTCAGTTTAAGGACAGCTTCTTTTGTAGGTTCAAGAACGGCATCAAGGCGGCGAATAACCGTCATTGGCAGAATAACATCACGATATTTACCACGAACGTAGACATCTCTTAAGCAGTCATCAGCAATACCCCAAATAAAACTAACAATAGCATTATGCGTTTGATTATCCATTATTTTACCTCATTGTTATTTATTTGTTTCACTTCGCAAATATCGGCAATACCACATTCAAGATATTGGCAGATGCGTAGTAGTGTTTCTGTGTTAACGTTTTCGCCTTTATTAAGCCTTGCTACTGAAGCGGCTGATATTCCAGCATCACGTTTTAAGTCTTCTTTTTTCTTTTGCTTATCAATCAGCAATTTCCATAGATTTGTGAAATCGAGTTTGATATGCAATTGTGTATTGTTGTTAGGCATTTTTCTTTTTTCCCCATTCCTTTCCAAATAATGCTTCGGAGTCATGGTCAAGATGCAAGCGAGTATTGTTCTTTATGATCTCTTTAGCCTTATTGTCGTATTTATCAGCTTCGTCAAGTGCGATGAAGATTTGCTTATTCTTAATCGTGTTATAGTGTGCGAGTATTCGATTTACTGCTTCTGTTTCTATTTGCTTAAACAGGAAAGAGTCCTCCATTATAACAGGCAGTTTTGAATGCTCTAATAATGCAAGATCAAAACTTAAAAGACTTCTATAACCTGAACCTGTGCCTGTATCATCAGCAATCGCATAACTGTATGAATCAATCTTCTTTAAGTTAAGCTTTGGTGGATTTCTTTTCTCGTCAGTAAAGCTACCGTCGACTTTTTTCAAATAGTCGTTAATTGATTTTTCTATCTCATGCAGAATATCTTTTGTGCTTTTTTCTATAACTACTTGAGCTTGTTTAAGTGTCTCTCTATTCTTTTCCTTTGTCTGGAAGTTTTGGTTGGCACGCTGAAGATTTGAAATTTCAGTTTTTAACTCATGATACGTTTGAGCACTTGCCGCAGTAATGTTCGGAGCAGTAGTAATATGAGTGATTTGCTCATCAAGTATCCTAAGCTTACTATCTACAACTTCTAGTTTTTCTTCGGTAGTCTTAATTTCCTCATTTACTTGTTTGGTGAGTAATTTCTTAATACCGGTGTGAAATCCTTCAATTTTAGAAAGATAATCGGCATCAAGTTCTGGTACAAACTCTTTAAGTTGTTCAAAATCGGCTTTGCTAAGACGTTTACTTGCGAGCGAATGATTATTAACTAATGCATTTAATTGATTGTTTAACATTGTTCGTTGCCTGAGTAAAGGCGTTTGAGCATGCTTTAATTCAGCAACCGTTTTAGCTTGTTCCTTGGTTAATTCTGATGGTAGTTTCTCACCGAAAGATTCCTGCACGGCTTGTAGTTCATCTTCTAATTCTTGAATTCTCTTAATGTTCTCTTCGAATTCCTTTTTATTTGAAGCCATATTTAGGCAGTAAATTGTTGGAGCTGTTTTTGCCGCATCAATAGCACTCTTTGCTTCTTCTTCAGCGGTGAGAACATTTTGTACAGGTTTTAGCATATCGAAAAGAGCAAGTAGCCTGACAATACCGCTACGATGTGTATCTGTCCTATGTCTTGAGAGCGGAAGAGTTGGTTTGTCGTTATCTCTTTGCCAGATTCTAAAAGTAGGACTTACAGCATCTCTCCACGTAATACCAATAGTGTCCATTCCATATGCGTGAGCAAGCATTTCACGATAGTCTTTTATGGGCATAGAGCTAATAGGGTGATAGTTATTATCGCAGACAAGAACCTCATTAGGCTTTTCAGTTCCACGAATGTAACAGTGTTTGTGTCCATTAAAGTTAAAGGCGTAACGAAAATTGTGGTCACCGATATGAGTCTTTACATCTTTTGAAAGTGTTAAATAATCTCCTCCACCAAAGACAAAATCTAAGATCATTAGAAAGGTACTTTTCCCGATAGAGTTTGTAGCACCTTCTGTGCCAAGCACTATATTCAGTCCGTTGCTAAATGTAATTGGACAAGGGGTACTATCTTTAAATTCGTCACAATACAATTCAGTTAACACGGCATAACACCCCCAATTCTTCATTTAAAGCAATTTTACCTAAGACGTACAAGCAGATAAGTGCGTCTATGTATTCATCAGTTGTTGGACGTTTATTTATAGGAATTTTTGTATAAAGGTTTAGAGGCGTGTATTGATGCCCGTTTAAAGCCTGCAGTATCGGTATAAAATATGAAAAAGTAGATTTTTCAAAAGGCACTGCCTTACTCGGATATTTCATCGAACACCTCACAATTCTGTACGAAAAATGCTGCAATAACTAATGCTTCCTGCGAATTCTCAGATACTCCGGCATGCCTTGCAATCCAGTTTCTAATATCGTAGAAAATTTGGCGCTGGTCATCTGTTTTTTCAGCCACTTCTTTGTAACAAGAACCTACTTGATCACAAATTCTGCTAAACCGTTTAGTCGAGCCATTATCAAGGCTTTCAAAAATAGACTGCACATAAAAATAATATGTGTCAGCCAATGTCTTAATCGACTTAGCCAGCATCCATTCCTCTTTTTTGATTTTTTGTGTAACTTTTTTGGGATTCCAATTTTCAGGCCTATTTTTCTTTAATGCTTCATCCGTAGGTTTTTCTACGAGTTCATTAAGAACACCTTTTATTTGAGAGTCAAGATTATTGTTTTCAAAAACCTGTTCGATTTCTTGTTTTAACATATAGTCTTTGTAAATTTTTCTCAGCGTTTCCCAACTCGATGGTTCAGAGCCATCTTTACTTTTTTTGTAGTTTCCCTTGCGATAGCATGTAACACAAATCAGTATTCGTTTCATTTCATCAGAATCGGGAGCATCAGAAAATTCAACAGGATCATAGAGAACAGTAGTACTTGTTCCGTAACTAATCGTTAAACTATTGACATGGCAGATGGGACAAGTGTTATCTGATATATGGATGAGCCATCCGTCGTTTGCGTCTAAATCAATAGACCTTAGCTTATTTTTCAAACAGCACGCATAAAGAAACGTGTTTGAAAGGAATCGAGCTAAGGTTTCTTTTTTGCACAGTAAAAGCAATTCATTCTTTTGTGCAGCAGAAACCTCGGGATCATCTTGAATAAGGTCATACATCTCTCGGAGGAGGTCATTGACTTTATATTTTATGAGTTCTTTTTCTATATCTTTAAATTCAGCAAGTGCATCATCGTCTAAATCGCCAGCTTGGATTCGCTGCACTATTGCTGCATTCATTTCGACTGATTGATTTATAAGCTTACTGGCAACACTATCATCGATGAAGAGAACATTACCTTTGCGATCAGTAATATCATCTCTATCAATTAACCAGGATAACAATCTTAGTACTGTGTAATGCTGTCCAGCCATACTTTGCGTAGGAATCGTTTTATTTGTAGGTGTTAATGTAGTGCCAACATGGTTATTCCACCAAGAATGCTGTTCTTTAAGAGCACGTTGCATCGTAGCTGCAAATGTTCCAAAACAAAGCTGAGTCATATCTTTCCTCCTTCCGTACGCAAAATTTGAAAGTCTGCAACAAGACTCCAACAAGTCTCCGCTAAAGCCAATTGAAATCAGATTTTAGATAATTTAATTAACGAAACGGAGAGCTGTATTCGTGCATAAAGCACGTCTTTATTATACACGAATGGCTCTTAAAAGAGAACCTTTCGTTTCGTAAAAAGACGATGCGAAAAGGAGGTGATGAAAATGCAAAAGAATACTAAGCAGACCTCGAAGCGAGTAGCTTCCAAGGCTAGCAAAGTGATGCGTGACGGACGCTATAGCAAGACAGCTAAGTCTGTAGCTGGCAGTGCTCTCGCACAGACAAAGAAAAGTGGAAAGTAACCACTCTAAAAAATCTAAGTAATTGCAGGTCTGATTATTCAATCAGAATGCACCAGCCGAGGCATCAGCCTCAACCTCTATGCGGAAATATCCCTTAGCTAAGGATTATTCGGAGTCCGCATAGAACAACTAAATAAGTACAGCAGTCTTACCGAATAAGGCAGCTGCAAGTCAAGATGAAGGAATTCTTCATTCTAGCTTGTGGTGTTTTGTCATGCCTTATTTGAGCTGAATTCAAGGAAATCCTTCATCGGAAATCAGATGGAGGATTTTTTATGAGAATTCAATTACGTTGTGACAATCATTTTACAACATTCGACCTCAAGCTTGATGAGGTTAAAGGCTGGCTTAATATCGACCTTCTTCCCGATGAAAGCGAAGAAGAGTTTGAGAAAAGAGCACAAGAAAAGGTAGATGCTGAGTTTAACCGTCCCGAGTATAACTCCCTGCATAAATATGAGAGACATAAAGGCTTTACTAGACCTTACAGCGGTGAAGACGGTGAGGAAACTGATGATTATGAGTCTTGCATGAGTGATGTTAGAGACTCTGGCATCTTTTTCAAAACAGTAAATCAGATTAAAGCTTCAGAAGAATATAGGGCAGTTGAGTCATTTGTTTACTCGATTTTAAAGCCGGATGTGGCGGATCTTTTTATGGCTGTCCGTATTAGGAATATGGCGATTAACGAAAAAGCTGCATCCATGATTAGCCGTGATGCTTTTGAAACGGATGCCGATTATAAAAAAGCCGTGGATCGCTTGGCTAACAACATTACACAGAAACTTAAGCGGGCTGAGAAAAAGTTAGTAAAGAATTTCAAAAAAGCGTCAGATTTTGGCATCCGCCGTGGCTACTTCATAGGAGGAACCAACTCCTCCAATAATCCGAAGGAGGTCATGTAGATGACAATCAAGAAAAGAATTGAACAGTTAGAGCTGATGGCCAAGATCCAAAATCAGCAAATCAAAGAACTTCAATATTCAGTTAGCGAGCTATCGCAGAGATTAAAGGGAGGTGTTCACCATGCAAGCAATGATTCCAATGAATAATTACGGCATTATGGCTGACAAAAACAACACCGCCAGAGTAGACAGCCGATTTATCGCACAGTTCTTTGAAAAAAGGCATTCTCATGTGATTCGTGATATCCAGGCAATAACTGAGCCCAAATCTGGGCTCAGTGAAGAATTTACTGAACTCAACTTTGAGCTCAGTAGTTATAAGGATTCAACAGGCAGAAAGCTTCCGTGTTACTTGCTAACCAGAGATGGATTCACCATTTTAGCAATGGGCTATACAGGCCCTAAAGCAATGAAGTTCAAGGAACTCTATATTAAGCAGTTCAATAAGATGGAAGATTTCATAACAACCCTTGTGTCTGCAAGAGAGATGTTTCCGGTTCTTACAGAAAATATAAGTCTTGTTTATGACCACCCGAAAGCTTATCACTACAGCAATGAGTGCGACATGATCAACCGTCTTGTTTTAGGGATGCCTGCAAAACAAGTAAGAGAAACAAACGGCCTTGAGAAAGGGCAAAGCATACGTCCTTACCTCACATCAGGGCAAATGTATCTCATTGATCGTTTGCAGAAAATTGATGCAGGTCTTCTTATCTCAACACCAGATTTCCAAGCTAGAAAACGCCAGCTTGAATGGTATTTAACCAAGATAGATAAGGAGGCTAAAGATGAGTAAGTCTTATAAAAAGCATTTAGAAACGACACCGAACTTTAAGCCTATCGTCTACATTTGTGCTCCCTACCGTGGAGATAAAGAAAGAAACGTGCAACACGCTATTCAGTGTGCAGCTTACGCGTATTCACGCGGAGCAATCCCCATCACTCCACACCTGCTTTTCCCATTCATGGATGATGAGAATCAAAAGCATAGAGGGGATGCAATGTTTATGGACATTATCCTCTTAGGCAAATGCAACGAACTATGGGTGTTCGGAGAAAAAATCACAGGCGGCATGCAAGTAGAAATCAATCTGGCAGAAAAACGAAAACAGCCGATTAAGTATTTTACAGATAAGGATTTAGGGGGTGAATATTGATGCGTAGTTTAGCTATCGCTTACGGTAACAACAGGCAGGCAAAAACATGGGTAAATAAGACCATCACCTATGATGAGCTGAAAGACCGTCTTAAAGTGACAATTCGCACCTCAGAGTCAGCGGAAGAGTATGCGAAAATGAAAAAAGCAGACCGTGATCTTGCAAAAGACCACGGTGGTTTCGTTGCAGGAGCGTTGGCTTACGGTAGACGAAAAGTCGACAGCGTTGAATTTCGCTCCATGCTCGCCTTAGACGGGGATCATGTTGCTAAAGACTTTATTGCACACTACGAGAGTGTTGCGCCTTACACATCTTTTCTGTACACGACACACAGCCACACGCCTGATAATCCGAGGGTGAGAATTGTTTTTCCTTTAACGAGAAATGTAACACCTGACGAGTTTGTAGCAGTATCAAGGTATTTAGCTGACATGCTGGGTATTGACCAGTTTGATGAATGCTCTTACTTGCCTAACCAGCTCATGTACTGGCCGTCCACGCCACGAAACGGCGTGTACGAGTATAAAGAGGTTGAAAAAGACTGGCTTAATCCTGATGATATTTTATCCGCTCACCTAGAGTGGGTGGATCCAACCAGGCTTCCGACCTCGTCTCGTGAGAGTAAAGCGAATCAGGTGCAGAAGCAGAAAGTGCAAGATCCACTCGCAAAAAATGGTGTGGTTGGATTGTTTAACCGAGTATTCTATCCGATAACTCTTGCTTTGGAAAAGTTTTTAAGCGACGTGTATGAGCCGACTGATAACGAAAACCGCTGGCATCTTATAGCCTCACACAGTATGGCAGGAGTTGAGATTATCGAAGACAAGTTCGTTTACTCTCATCATGCTAAAGACCCGGCGTATTTGAAACTGTGTAACGCTTTTGATATTGTTCGCACGCACAAATTCGCTAGCTTGGACGAGAAAGAGTCGTTTAAGAAAATGAGCGAGTTTGCGATGAGTCTTGATGAGGTAAAACTTCAAGCGGCAAACGAGAGACTCTCGGAAGCGGAAGATGATTTTGTTGACAGTGAGGATTGGAAGAAAAAACTACGCTACACGTCTAAAGGCGCGGTTTTAGAAAACTCGCTTTATAATGCGAAGCTCATTATTAAACATGATCCTTTGCTTAAAGGAATCGTTTTTAACCAGCTGGCGGATGGTCTTGAAATTAAAGGCGATGTGCCTTGGCAGCATCCTGCGAAGTTTTGGAGGGACGCGGACGATGCGCAGCTTATCTGCTATGTGGACGACCATTATGGCTCGTTTTCTCAGAGAAACTATGATATTGCTGTCACGAAAGTGTCAGATGATAGAAGTTATCATCCGATAAGACGCTATTTTGAGAGTCTTCCTCAATGGGATGGTGTGAAACGTGTAGACACGCTTTTTATTGATTATCTTGGTGCTGAAGACAATGAGTATATTCGTGCAGTGTGTAGGAAAACACTGTGTGCAGCATACATGCGTATCTACCATCCCGGTATTAAATTTGACTACCTTCCTGTTTTTAACGGTGCGCAAGGTATCGGCAAGTCAACGTTTATAGCAAACCTTGGCATGGAATGGTTTTCAGATAGTCTCACACTTTCAGACATGAACGATAAGACTGCGGCTGAAAAACTCCAAGGATATTGGATTCATGAAATCAGCGAGCTTGCGGGCATGAAAAAAGCTGACCTTGATAAGGTAAAAGCTTTTGTTTCAAGACGTGACGATAAGTATCGTGCTTCTTTTGGAAAACGTGTCTCCCCACACCCGAGGCAGTGCGTGTTCTTCGGTACAACGAATAGTGAAAACGGTTATTTAAGGGATGTTACTGGTAACCGGCGTTTTTGGAATGTGAAAGTGTCGGGAAACGGCAAGTATAAGCCTTGGGAAATGACACGAGAACTGGTTGACCAAATATGGGCGGAAACCATGGTTATTTCCAAAGCGGGTGAAGAACTGTTCCTTGACAAGAGCTTGGAGGCTTTCGCTAAAGAAGAACAGCGTGAAGCCATGCAGCAAGACGACCGTGAAGGCATTGTCAGAGAGTATCTTAACATGCTTCTACCCGATACTTGGGATGAAATGGATATTTACAGGCGGCGAGATTACTTCCGTGACATGAAGGATCCAACACGGCCTAAAGGCACGATTAAACGCATGGAAGTATCCAACATTGAAATATGGTGCGAATGCTTCGGGAAAGCCAAAGAAGATATTAAGCCTATCGACAGTTACGCAATATCGGCGATTATGAAACGTTTGAAAGACTGGCAAAGATCTGACAATCGTAGAACCATACCAATCTATGGAAGGCAAAGAATTTATACCAGAATTTGAGTGGACAAGCGGCTAAAAACAGGACAACTGAATGTAGCTTGTCCTGACCTTGTCACTTGTCCCACCCATAACAACAGGCTTTGGACGAACAGGGACGGACAACACATGAAAATCTATATTAAATAAAATCTTTATTTATTACTTATAGCGTACACGTAACACGTGTATTCGCGCGTAAAGGGATTTTTAGCCATTTGTCCGTCCTTGTCCCGATAGAAAGGATAAGAAGCAGTGATAAGAAAACAAAAAATAATAGTAAGAGAACGGGAGGTTGAGCGAAAACTCGTTTGTGAAGTCAAAGCAATGGGAGGACTTTGTTTAAAGCTTACGAGTCCTTCCGTTGACGGGCTTCCTGACAGGCTGGTTTTACTTCATGGCGGCAAGATTGGTTTTGTGGAGCTTAAAGCACCAGGTAAAAAGCCTAGAGTTTTACAGGTGAAACGGATGAAAGACTTACAGGCTTTAGGTTTTAAGGTTTTCGTGGTTGATGAGAAGAGTCAGATTGGAGGTGTGATTGATGCGATTAAAGATTCAGTGTGACTTTTGTGGAATAGAGTTCGAACGAGATGTTTGTCAGTTGAGGAATAAAAAGTTTCACTTTTGTTCTAGAAAGTGCTTAGCAGATTTTAGTAGTAAAACTAAAAATCCAGATGGATATAATCAGCTAAAAGACTATACCAAGATGAGCGAGCATCTTACAGAACTTAACCAGAAATTGAATCCAACACGCATGACACAAGAGATTAAAACGAAACTTCGAGATTTTCGTTTTGGTAAAGGTCAGGGCAAAACTTACAGCAAATATTATGGGAGACATACCCATCGTGTTGTGGCAGAACAGATGCTTGGTCGGAAATTAAAACCGGGAGAAGTAGTTCATCATATCGACCATAACAAGAGGAATAACAATCCAGATAACCTCTTAGTGCTTCCTTCTCAGTCAGAACATGCAAAGCTACATATGAGGGAAAAGAAATTCTGGGAAGGAGGTGATTTCAAATGAAGCTCAATCCATATGAATATCAAACTTATGCTAAAGATCATATCTTAAAGCATGATGTGTCAGCATTATTCTTGGATATGGGCTTAGGTTGAGGAAAAACGGTGATTACATTATCTGCGATTAACGACCTGATGCTTGACTCGTTTGATGTTTCTAGAACTCTTGTTATTGCTCCTCTTAGGGTTGCGAACACTACGTGGCCTTTAGAGTTAGAAAAGTGGGAGCATTTAAAACACTTGACTTATTCTGTTGTGACGGGCAGTGAGAAGGAGCGGATTCAAGCACTAAAAACGCCTGCTCACGTTTATATTATTAACCGTGAAAACGTGGAGTGGCTGATAATGAAAAGCAGCCTACCGTTTAATTTTGACATGGTTGTGATAGATGAGCTTTCAAGTTTTAAATCGTATCAGGCGAAACGTTTTAAAGCATTACTGAAGGCTAGGCCGAAAGTTAAAAGGATTGTAGGTCTTACAGGAACTCCTTCTTCTAACGGGCTTATGGATTTGTGGGCTGAGTTTAGGCTGCTTGATATGGGTGAAAGACTAGGCCGTTATATTACGTATTATCGGCAGAACTTTTTTGATCCTGATAAGCGTAACCAGCACATGATTTTTTCCTATAAGCCTAAAGATGGTGCTGAGAGCTTAATCTATAAGCAGATAGCTGATATTACGATTTCGATGAAGTCGAAAGACTATTTGAAAATGCCTGCGTGTGTGATAAACGAGGTGAAAGTAGAGTTATCCGGTAAGGAGCGAAAACTCTATGATGAGCTGAAACAGGATATGGTGGTGTCGTTGGAGGGTAAAGAGATTGATGCGATTAACGCAGCATCTCTTTCAAATAAGCTTCTTCAAATGGCAGGCGGCGCGGTTTATAACGAGAAAAAAGAAAGCGTTCATATTCATGATCGTAAGCTTGATGCTTTAGAGGATTTAATCGAGGCTGCTAACGGTAAACCGGTGCTTGTAGCTTACTGGTTTAAGCATGATCTTGAGCGGATTAAGAAACGTTTTAACGTGCGTGAGATTAAAACGAGTGCTGATATTGCTGACTGGAATGCCGGCATAATTCCTGTAGCTCTAATTCACCCGGCTTCCGCGGGTCATGGTCTTAACCTACAGGTTGGCGGTTCTACTCTTATCTGGTTTTCTCTGACTTGGAGTTTGGAACTTTACCAGCAGACGAACGCCAGGCTTAACCGTCAAGGGCAAACCGACACGGTTGTAATCCATCACATCATCACTAAGAACACGATTGATGAAGACGTGATGAGGGCTTTAAGCATGAAGGCTAAAGTGCAGGATGCTTTAATCGAGTCGGTTAAAGCAAGACTATCAATTAACGAAGTGAGGGAAAGGGGTTCTAGAGAGAACTTACCTCAAAATGGAGGTAAGAATGAACAAAAAAGAATACTTACGGCAAGCCTATCTTCTTGATAAGCGGATTAAGGCTGACATGGATGAAGTAGTAAGACTGCGTGAGCTTGCTACAAGTGTTTCTTCATTAAGATACGACCGAGAGTATGTGCAGACGACTCGAAGTATAGAAGCTCCGTTTGTGAAAGCTCTTATAAGGGTTATGGATTTAGAAGCCAAGATTAACATGGAGATCACGATGCTTATCAGTTTGAAAGAGCAGATTTTGGATGTGATTTCTAAACTTGAAAGCGTGGATGAGCAGATGATTTTACGTTACCGTTACATGAGTAATATGACGTGGGAGGATATTGGTAAGGAACTCCATGCAGGTGTCAGAACAGTTATCAGATGGCATGGTAATGCGTTAGAGCATCTTGTTTTTCCTGAAAACCCTATTCGAATCTAAAAATTGAGAAAAGTTGGCATGCTTTGGCATGGTTTGGCATGAGATGGCACTGCCTTCTATATGGTATTATAAACTTAGCAAAAATTATAAATACCAAGCCTTGAAAGACTAATCTTTCAGGGCTTTTTTCATGCCCGAGGGAGGATGAGTCTTGCCAAGAAAACCTAAAAGACCGTGTTCTTATCAAGGCTGTCCGAACTTAACTGACGGCAGGTTTTGCGAGGAACACTTAAAACAAGAGAACCGGCGCTACGAAAAATACGAGCGTCCTTATGATGCTCACAAGCGTTACGGCAGAGCATGGCAGAAAGTCAGAGATTCTTATGTGAGAGAGCATCCTTTCTGTGAGCTTTGCTTTAAGAATCGTGTGCTTGTTCCTGTTGAGCAGGTTCATCATATTAAACCGATTGCTGAAGGTGGAACGCACGCTAGAGAGAATCTTATTTCTCTATGTAAAAGCTGTCACTCTAAAATTCACGCTAAGCGTGGAGACCGCTGGCATAACAAATAAAAACCACCCCAGGGGCGGTCAAAATCTCTAAAAACCTATTCCCCAGGGAACGGGCGCAGGGTCTCGCGTGCAAAAACAGCATATTCAAAAGGGTAATAGGCAAAATCAGACACAAAAATTTTTTAATAGTTAAAACTCATGCGGAAAGGAGGCGGAAAGTTTGCCTACAAAATCAAATAATATCGGCGGTCGTGGCGGCAGACGCGTAGGTGCCGGGCGTAAAAAGAAAGCAGTTGTTGAAAAAGCGAATGAAGGAAACCCCGGTGGCAGGCCTTTAAGCGTTCTTGATATTCCGGAGCTTGAAGGTGCTGAAATGCCTCAGCCTCACGAGTTTTTATCCGCCACGCAAAAAGACGGTACGCAGCTTCAGGCTAGAGAAATTTTTGAAGAAACATGGAAGTGGCTAAAAGACATTGGTGTGAGCAGTAAAGTGCCATCTCCTCTTATTGAACGGTATGCGATGAGCTGTGCTCGTTGGATTCAATGTGAGGAAGTAACCAGTAAACTCGGGTTTCTTTCCAAGCATCCGACTACGGGTAAACCGATACCATCGCCTTTTATAAATATTGGTATTAACTACATGAATCAGGCGGTCAGGCTTTGGAATGAGATTTTCCAGATTGTGAAAGAAAACTGTTCGACTGAGTTTGATGGTGTTTCACCTCAAAACGATTTAATGGAACGCCTGCTTTTAACACGTAAAAACTTATAAGGAGAAAAAATGTGGAAGTATGGAAAGATATTCCTGAATATGAAGGTCATTACCAAGCTTCTAATTTAGGGAAAATTAGAAGCATAAAACGTAGCACTCAAATTCTTAAAGGTGATTATCAGCGTAATGGTTATAAAAGGGTGTATTTATGGAAGAACGGAAACAAGAGAAACCTACTTGTTCATAGACTTGTGGCATTAACTTTTCTACCTAATCCTAATGATTATTCTGACATAAACCATATTGACGAAGATAAAAGTAACAACAGAATCGATAATTTGGAATGGTGTAGCAGAAGATACAACATGAATTATGGTCAGGTTAAAGAAAAGATTTCTATAGCCAATAGAGGAAGAAAGCCACATAAGAATCAGTTGATAAAGCTGAGTAATAGCTCAAAAAACAGAAAATGGATAAGCAAAGGGAATGTAGAGAAATTTATCAAAATTTCGAACATTCCTTTTTTTATTGCAGCTGGTTGGAAAATCGGAAGGAAGGAAAAGAACCATGATTGAAAAAGTAAACCCGTCACATGTCGACAAGATTGCGGATCGTATTGCCGGGGCAATTGTTGATCTGGCTTACAAGCTGGATGAGAATCCGAAGATTGCTGTTGAAGTGATGCTCGGGCATGGTAAGTGTGCCGTGTGTATTGAAAGCACGGTGATGTTTAAGTTTAAGGATATTAAAAATATTATCCACCGTTTAAGCCCTGGGAAAGTAAAGATTGATATTACGGTCGTGCCGCAGGATAAGCATTTAAGCCAAAACCAAAACGACATGGTCCGTTGCGCTGATAACGGGATTTTTAAAGGCGTACCACTAACAGACGAACAGAAGAAACTCTCTGCTATCGTCCGAAAGGTTTATGAAAAGTATCCGTATGACGGCAAGTATGTTCTTGATGGTGAAAAGCTTATCATCTGCCAGTCTCACGCTAAACGAGAAGACTTATTGAAAGAGTATCCGAATGCGTTTGTTAATCCTTTAGGCGACTGGACGGGTGGTATAAGCGTGGATACGGGAGCGGTTAACCGAAAACTCGGGTCAGACATGGCTGATTCCGTTACGGGTGGCGGTCTTCATGGTAAGGATCTTACGAAAGCTGATGTGTCGGTTAATATTTACGCGTTTTTGAAAGCACAGGAAACCGGTCGGGTGGTTGAGTTTTCTTGTGCTATCGGGGACGAGATGGTTGATGGTAAACCGTATGTGCAGATTGTGAAAATTGCGAAAGATTACATTGACTCGGTGGGTGGCTTTGAAAAATTCGCTTGCTGGGGTCTTTTCTAACGGGAGGAAAGCTTATGGAAAAAGAAATGCAGTATTATCTGGCTGACGTAAGTGAGCTTATCCCGTATGTGAGAAACGCTCGCACGCACTCTGAGGCGCAAGTATCTCAGATAGCGGCAAGTATTCGCGAGTTTGGTTTCCTCTCCCCAATTCTAGTGGCTGAGGATAATACGATTCTCGCAGGACACGGCAGGCTTGCCGCGGCACTAAAACTGGGTCTTAAAAAAGTTCCGTGCGTGAAAGAAAACCATTTAACTGAAACACAAAAGCGTGCGTATATTATTGCGGATAATAAGCTTTCACTTAACGCAGGCTGGGATAGTGAGCTTTTAGCAGTCGAGTTATCGGAGCTTGAAGGGGCTGATTTTAACCTTGATCTTCTCGGGTTTGATGAGGCGGAGCTTTCCAGTATTTTTGATGCTGATAAAGACGTAAGCGATGATGATTTTGATGTTGAAAAAGAGCTGGAAGAACCGTGTTTTTCTAAAACAGGTGACATATGGACGCTTGGTAAGCATCGTATTATTTGCGGTGATTCAACCGATTCTTCCACGTTTGAAAAACTGCTGGGTGAAACGAAAGTAAATCTTGTTTGCACGGACGCACCTTATTTCGTGAACCTTGAAAACGCGTCAGGGAAAATTAAAAATGATGATTTAAGCGATAAAGAAGGCTACGAGTTTTTAATGAAAGTTTTTACCAACTTTAAAAACTCTATGGCAGCTGACGCGTCTATTTACGAGTTTTACGCGACCATGAAAGCACGTGTTTTCTACGATGCTTTTGAGGACGCGGGGTTTAAGGTTGCAGCCGGTTTAATTTGGAAAAAGCCGAGAGCTCCACTTATGCGAACGGACTGGAAGTTTAACATGGAGCCGATTATTTACGGTTGGCGTAAAGACGGTAAACATAAGTGGTATGGCGATCAGAAACAGACAGCCGTGTTTGAGTTCGATGGGATTAAAAACTCGAAGGAAGAAGGCTGTGGGCATCCTTCCAGTAAGCCCGTGCCGTTAATCGCTTATCTTATTAAACAAAGCACGCAAACAAACAGTCTTGTGTTAGACGGGTTTTTAGGTTCGGCATCCACGCTTATAGCCTGTGAGCAGATTGGCAGAGTTTGTTTTGGAGTGGAGCTTGAACCTAAATTCATTGACGTTGCGGTTAAACGGTATATGAAGTTTCACGATGATAAAACCAAGGACGTGCTTCTTATACGAGATGGGAAACAGTATAGCTACGAGCAGGCAATTGAAATGATGAAAGAGGCTGGCGATGAGTAAAACACTTACACTCGCCAGCCTTTTTGATGGCTCGGGCGGTTTCCCTTTAGCGGCTACGCTTACAGGGATTAAACCTTTATGGGCAAGTGAAATCGAGCCGTTTCCTATAAGAGTCACCACTAAAAGATTGCCTTATGTTAAGCACTTAGGTGATGTGTCAAAGATTAAAGGCGATGCTGTGGAAGCGGTTGATATTATCACCTTTGGAAGCCCATGTCAGGACATGTCGATTGCAGGTAAACGGGCAGGTCTTAGCGGTTCTCGCTCGAACCTGTTTTTTGAAGCGGTTCGGATTATTAAAGAGATGAGGAGGAAAACAGGTGGACAAAAACCAAGATATATCGTTTGGGAGAACGTTCCGGGAGCGTTTTCCTCAAATAAAGGAGAAGACTTCGAGAAAGTTATCAAAGAAATCTGTGCTGTCAAAGGACATACGTTTAATGCTCCTAGACCTGAAAAATGGAGCAGTGCAGGACTTGTCATGGCAGAAGATTTCTCACTCGCATGGAGGGTACTTGATGCTTCATACTTCGGAGTACCCCAGAGAAGAAAACGTATCTTTCTTGTCGCAGATTTTGATGGACAAAGTGCCGGAAAAATATTATTTGAGCAAGAAAGCATGCCTGGGGATTTTACGGCGAGCGGAAAGCCGTGGCAAGAAACTGCCGGACATTTTGAAACAGGCACTGGTGATGCAATCGAAAGATACTGTTTAAACGATCAGGGCGGAAGCAGAATGGACGTGTTTGAAAACAAAAGCGGCACGCTTACAGCAAGTGTGGGAAACCATCCACCGCTCGTGTTTGAAAATCACGGGCAGGACTCACGGTATAAAGGGCCTCTTAGCGTGTCTCAAACCGTGCTTTCCACGTTTGGAACAGGTGGGAATAATCAGCCTTTTGTGGTTTGTGATAAAACCTGTTTTGATGTTCGTTTAACATCGCTCAACACGAAAAACAAGCGTGCTAAAGTGTATGAAACGAAACTGGCAAGAACAATTAACACAGGGCTAAACTCGCCTGAAGCTAATCAAGGCGGTCTTGCAATAGTGTATTCTACGAGTAAAAACTCGCATCACATGAATGCTCGGGCTGAAATGACAGACACGCTTGTGGCAAGTGACTATAAAGATCCTCCTGTCGTAAACGATATGAATGAGGATAAACACTATGTGGTTAGACGTTTAACACCGAAAGAATGTGCAAGACTGCAGGGTTTTCCTGACTGTTGGTGTGATAGTCTTCAAACGGAAAATCCGAGCGATGAAGAGCTTATCTTTTGGCAGGATGTGTTTGAAACACATCGAAAACTAGTCACGAACGCCTGTAAGCCTAAAAGCAAAAATCAGATAATCAAATGGCTTAAAAATCCTCACACTGATTCGGCAGAATACAAGATGTGGGGCAACGGCGTGGCACTTCCCTGCGTGTATTTCGTTCTCAAAAATATCGCTTATTTTCAGGGAAAAGAAAGCACATAAGACTTGCTATAAACCTTCTTTAGAGTGATGTATATACACAAGGAAAAACCTAAAGGAGGTATTAAAATGAGCTTAGAATATGGCTTAAAAGGTTCTAAAAGAAAACCACTCATACAAGCAATAGAAGATTTAACGGGTCTTAAAGCCGTGTATCTGAAAACTCCCAGCATGGCTTACAAGATAGGTCCTTTCACAGTTGGTAAAACTGGGACAGTAACATCTGCGGATGATGAAGACCTAAAGGATCTAAAACAAATACTTGAGGGTGACTATGGTATAAGCCTTCCTAAAACACAAGATGAAAGCACACGCATGCTTACAGTAGAGTTTCCAAAAGATAAGCTGGATGTGACTAAGCTTAGAAAAATCATCAAAAACAAGGGTGATTTAATTAAAAAAGCACTCGATGTGGCAAGCCTTGAAATAGAGGAAAATGATGAAACAGTTAGTTTTCCCTGGTTTAAAAACGTAGACCAAGATCATATGGATACTTACATGAAGCTTGTTTCTGCTCTTTGCAAAATGAGTTTGGAAGTAAAACATGTGAATGAAACTAAGCATAAGCCGGTTAACGATAAGTATGCCTTCAGATGTTTTCTTCTTAGACTCGGGTTTATAGGCGATGAGTTTAAAAAGGATAGAAAGATTCTGCTTTCCCGTTTAGAAGGCTCCTGCGCTTTTAGAAACGAAAGAGGTGAATGATGAGAACGGTAAGTAGAGAACAGGTTGAAAAGCTTAGAAAAACTTATCCGATAGGTTGTTTGGTAGAGCTTATCTTAATGGATGATGTTCAGGCACCCCCTATCGGCACTAAAGGCAGAGTACGAGGTGTTGATGATATGGGTTCAATCATGGTTTCTTGGGAAACAGGAAGCGGGCTAAGCGTTGTTTATGGCGTGGATAAGTGCCGAAAAATTAGCGACTTGTAAGAACAATAATTAGTGGAAATACCAGCGGTTTTATCTCGTTTATTGCTTGATAATATGTGCTTTTAGAGTGATATATAGTATCAGCAAAAGCAAAGGAGAAAAACCTATGAAAAAAGAAACCTTACAAAGACTTACAAGCGAAGTTAAAGCCTGCAGACGCTACGCTCTAAACGCAATCAAAAAAGCTGAAGAAGGAAAAATTAGTTCGGCTATCAGCATGCTTGACATTGCACAAACAGCAAAAACCTGTGCTGAGCAGGCCCACGAGGAACTTTGGAAGTTAAGCGAAGGAAAACTAAACGATACGGAATTTGAACTGTTCGCGGATGCTGAAACCTTGGACAAGGATATTCAAAAAGCCTACCAAGCGATTAAACAAGCAAGAAACTAAAAACAGAATTGGCAAAAACCAAAGAAAAATCGTGGAATTACCTGCGATTTTTTCTCATTTATGACTTGCTATTCTGTGCTTTTAGAGTGATATATAGTACTAACAAAAAGCACAGAAAAAGGAGCAAAACCATGTGGGAACAAGGCACGCTTAGAGTAGAAGATCAGGTTGTAAGCTACAGCATGAAGGTTTTTGAAGAGCCAAGCGAATATGGGATTAACCAGGGAAGAATTTCCAAGCTTACTTTGAAAAACAATAACAAGGTTATCGCAAACTACGATAGAGGCTGGGATATTATGCCAACAGATAAGCTTGCAAATGAGGCTTTAGAAATGATCCTCGATGCTAGAAACTAAAAACTGAAATTTTATTAAAAGCAGCAGGGCTTTTAAGGCCCTGTTTCTCGTAGAAGATATAAACGATATGGACGCAAGCAGGCGTCTTTTTTATGCTTGGGTTATTATTGTACGCTTTTCAAAGTAAATTAAATTGACAGTCGAATAAAATTGAAAATAAAAGCTTCTTATTGAATATTATTAGAAATTGTGTTAATATAAGAGAAAAAGGAGCGTGCTTATGAAGAATGATTGGATCTTTAATCTCGATGATAATGAAATAGCGTTTATTAAGCAGTTCATTTTATCGTCTGGATCATTGAAGAGCATGGCTGACTATTATGATAGCTCCTACCACATAATCAGAAGTAATCTTAATCAGTTAATTGAAAAGGTAAAGCTTATGGAGGTGGATGAAGATCCGTACGTGAAGTTCATTAAGTCTTTAGCTTTGCAAGATAAATATGATTATGAAACTACTAAGAAACTGATTGATAAATACAATGAAAGGAGACAAGCAAATGAATAGAGAGTTATTGCTTCTTTACTTGGTGATGGGCATTGTTTTAGCCGGACTTGAAATTTACGTTGTTAAAAGCAGAAAAGCAAATAAATGGATTATACCTGGTGCAGTTTGGATTATTACTATTGCTGTAGCAATCCCATTTTCAGTGAATTTTGGTGCTTTTTCTTCGTTATTGCAGGCTGTCGTTTTGGTAGGCTTTTATATGGAAGATTGGCTTCATAGAAGGAATAGTGATGACGAAAAATTCAAGATAAAAAACTTATGATGAATGCATCATTCGAAAATTTATCTCGATAGGTTAAAGCGGCAAATCGAAGGGTTTGCTGCTTTTTCTTTGAAAGGGCGCAAGCAGGCGTCTTTTTTTATGCCTAAAGAAAGGAGGAGCTTAAGTTGGAAAAATACGAGGTTACTAAGTTTAAAAAAGAAGATTCAACGTATAGTAAGGATTTAGCGGATTATGCTGTAAGTTTTATCGAATGTTTAACACACACGAAAGGAACGTGGGCTGGTAAGCCTTTTAAGCTCCTTGACTGGCAGGAGCAGATTATTAGAGACTTGTTTGGCGTGGTGAAACCGAATGGTTACCGTCAGTTTAATACCGCGTATATTGAGATACCTAAGAAGATGGGTAAAAGTGAGCTTGCTGCTGCAGTGGCACTGCTTTTATGCTGTGGGGATAATGAGGAGCGAGCCGAGGTTTATGGTTGTGCGGCGGACCGTCAGCAGGCAACGATCGTGTTTGATGTGGCGGCGGACATGGTTAGAATGTGTCCGGCTCTTAATCGTAGGGTTAAAATTTTAGCTTCGCAAAAACGTATTATTTTCCTACCAACTAACAGTTTCTACCAAGTCTTGTCGGCTGAAGCCTACTCTAAACACGGGTTTAACATTCACGGTGTTGTGTTTGATGAGCTTCACACGCAGCCAAACCGTAAACTTTTTGACGTGATGACTAAAGGCTCCGGGGATGCTCGCATGCAGCCACTGTATTTTCTGATTACCACGGCTGGTACGGATACGCATTCGATCTGCTATGAGACGCATCAGAAAGCAGTGGATATTCTCGAGGGTAGGAAAATTGATCCAACTTTTTACCCCGTGATTTATGGTGCAAAAGATTCGGATGATTGGACGGATCCTAAGGTGTGGAAGAAAGCTAATCCTTCTCTTGGGGTGACGGTTCAAATGGAGAAAGTTAAGGCTGCTTTCGAGTCAGCTCGGCAAAATCCTGGTGAAGAGAATGCTTTCCGTCAGCTTCGTCTTAACCAGTGGGTGAAACAGTCTATTCGTTGGATGCCGATGGAAAAATGGGATGCTTGCGCTTTTCAGGTGAACGAAGGAGAACTCGAGGGCAGGGTCTGCTATGGGGGTCTTGACCTTTCAAGCACTACCGATCTTACGGCTTTTTCGCTTGTGTTTCCGCCTTTAGATGAGTCGGATAAGTTTCGTATCCTACCATATTTTTGGGTGCCTGAAGAAACCTTGAGTTTACGTGTGAAACGAGATCACGTGCCGTATGACGTGTGGGAAAAACAAGGTTTTATTAAGACTACGGAAGGAAACGTTGTTCACTACGGGTTTATTGAAAAATTCATCGAAGCTTTAGGTGAACGTTTCAACATTCGTGAGATTGCTTTCGACCGTTGGGGCGCGGTACAAATGGTGCAAAATCTTGAAAACATGGGGTTTACTGTGGTTCCGTTCGGACAGGGATTTAAGGATATGAGTCCGCCTACCAAGGAGCTTATGAAGCTTACGCTCGAGCAGAAAATCGCACACTCTGGGCATCCGGTGCTTCGCTGGAACATGGACAACATATTTATTAGGACAGATCCGGCAGGAAACATTAAGGCAGATAAGGAAAAATCAACCGAGAAAATCGACGGTGCTATCGCAACCATTATGGCACTTGACCGTGCTATCAGATGCGGTAACGCGAACACTCAAAGCGTGTATGACAGTCGAGGAATCCTATTCATGTAAGGAGGTGGGTCGTGAATATTTTCAGTAAGATTTTTAAGAGTAGAGATAAGCCTGAAAACAGGATGTTAGGCGGCGGTTATCGTTTCTTAATGGGTGCTTCTTCGTCCGGTAAGAGGGTGAATGAGCGTTCGGCGATGCAGATGACGGCTGTCTACTCGTGTGTGCGTATCCTGTCTGAGGCGGTGGCGAGCCTGCCGCTTCACGTGTATGAGCGCACGAGTACGGGTACGGCTAAAGCGGTTAAACATCCTTTGTATAAGGTGCTTCATGATGAGCCGAATCTTGAAATGACAAGCTTCGTGTTTAGAGAAACCTTGATGACGCATCTACTGTTATGGGGTAATGCTTACGCGCAGATTATTCGAAACGGTAAAGGCGAGGTTTTAGGCTTATACCCTTTAATGCCTGATCGTATGAGAGTTGACCGGGATGAGAGTGGTCAAATTTTTTACGAGTATACGTTAAATGATAGTGATGTTTTAGCGGGTAAAGAAACGAGTGTGAAACTTAAACCCTTTGACGTGCTTCATATTCCCGGTCTTGGTTTTGACGGGCTTGTTGGCTATTCGCCTATTGCGATGGCAAAAAACGCTATTGGCATGGCGATAGCTACGGAAGAGTATGGTGCATCGTTTTTTGCTAACGGTGCTACACCAAGCGGAATCTTGGAATACCCCGGTACAGTAAAAGATCCTCAAAGTATGAGGGATAGTTGGAATAAGGGGTTCTCGGGTTCTAACTCGCATAAGATAGCGATTTTAGAGGAAGGCATGAAGTATACGCCTATTTCTATTTCGCCTAACGAAGCACAGTTTCTTGAAACTCGTAAGTTTCAGATTAACGAGATCGCTCGTATTTTTAGAGTCCCACCACACATGGTTGGTGATTTGGAAAAATCGAGTTTTTCTAATATTGAACAGCAGTCGCTGGAGTTTGTGAAATACACGCTGGATCCTTGGGTGGCGCGTTTTGAACAGTCTATTACGAGGCGGCTTTTTACTGATAAGGAGAAAGAAACTTATTATGTGAAGTTTAACGTGGATGGTCTTCTTCGAGGAGACTATCAGAGTCGTATGAATGGTTATGCTACCGCTCGTCAAAACGGTTGGATGAGCGCGAACGATATTAGACAGTTAGAAAACTTGGATAAGATTCCTGCCTGTGAGGGTGGTGACTTGTATTTGATTAACGGTAACATGCTCCCACTTAACCGTGCGGGAGCGTTCGCAAACAGTAGCGGAAAGGAGGAACAAGGTAATGAGGAAGTTTTGGCAGTGGAAAAACCAGAAGGAAAATCAGGAGTCAAATGAAATATTGGAGAGGACACTGTTTCTTAACGGTACGATTGCTGAAGAATCATGGTTTGATGATGATATTACACCACAACTTTTTAAAGACGAGTTAAACGCTGGTAGTGGGAATATTACCGTGTGGATTAACTCGCCTGGCGGCGATTGTGTGGCTGCGGCACAAATTTATAACATGCTCATGGATTACAAGGGTTGTGTGACGGTCAAGATTGATGGGATTGCTGCGTCGGCGGCATCGGTTATTGCGATGGCTGGCACAAAGGTTTATATGAGCCCGGTGTCAATGCTTATGATTCATAATCCTATGACTGTTGCTTTTGGAAACAGAAACGAAATGGAAAAAGCAATATCAATGCTTGATGAGGTCAAAGAGTCCATTATTAACGCTTACGAGATTAAAACAGGGCTTAACCGTGTGAAACTCTCGCATTTAATGGATTCGGAAACGTGGATGGATGCTAACAAGGCGGTAGAACTCGGGTTCGCTGACGGTGTTTTAACTAGAGGTGAAACCACTGATATTGGCATACCACAGGTTTCAACATTGTATTCGAAAGCAAGCGTGCAAAACACGTTATTGGAAAAAATATCTAAAGCCTGCCGGATAAGCGGTAAGGAAACAAACAATATTAGTGCAGACGATCTTATGGATCGTCTTTTTTTAATCAAAAATTGGAGGTAAACATGATGAACACTATTTCAAACATGGTTGAGAAACGTAACAAGGCCTGGCAGGGTGCGAAAGCTTTCCTTGAGTCTAAACGTGACAAGGACGGGCTTATTTCAGAAGAAGACGCGAAAACCTATGATGAGATGGAAGCGAAAGTGAAAGCTTACAGTACGGAAATTGATCGCTTGGAGCAGATGGAAGTAATGGATAAGGAGCTTTCAAAACCAACATCTGAGGCGATTGTTGCAAAACCTATGAAAACAGGTGCTAACCTTGAAAAACAAGGTCGTGCGCGTGACGAGTATAAGCAGGCAATGCTTACAGCTCTACGCTCTAACTTCAAAAAGTTGGACAATATTCTTCAAGAAGGAATTGACGCTGACGGCGGGTATCTTGTGCCGGAAGAATACGATAATCGTCTGATTGAAACGTTGAAAGAAGAAAACATTATTCGCTCTCTTGCTACCACGATTACTACTAGTGGAGAGCATAAGATTAATATTGCGATGAGTGATCCTGCAGCAGCTTGGATTGAAGAAGGCGCAAGCCTTAACTTTGGGGATTCCAAGTTCGCACAAATCCTGCTTGACGCTCATAAGCTTCACGTTGCGGTAAAAGTTACTGAAGAACTCTTGCATGATAATGCATTTAATCTTGAGAATCATCTTCTCACATCCTTCGGCATGGCGCTGGCTAACGCTGAGGAAGACGCTTTTCTTAACGGTGATGGTGTGGGAAAACCGACTGGTATTTTCAACAAGAAAGACGGCGGCACGTTCCTTAAAGAAACTGCCGGTATTAAAACTGATGATCTGATTGATCTTGTTCACGCTTTGAGGCGACCATACCGTAAAAACGCGAGTTTTATTATGAACGATAAAACAGTCGCGAGCATACGAAAACTTAAAGACAATAACGGTGCGTACGTTTGGCAGCCTTCATACCAGGATGATGAGCCGAACAGGATTCTCGGATACCCGGTATACACGTCTGCTTACGCGCCTGAAAACATGGTGGCTTTTGGTGACTACTCGTACTACAACATTGGTGACCGTGGTTCACGCTCGTTTAAAGAGCTTACCGAGCTTTTCGCTGGAAACGGCATGATAGGTTTCGTTGCTAAAGAGCGTGTAGACGGCAAACTCGTGCTTAAAGAAGCAGTACAGATTCTGCCTGTTAAAACAAGCGTAGCAGCTTAAAAGACGGCTAAAAGTTAAGGAGGGGTGTTGATGATAGTTACAGTCGAGGAAGCAAAAAACTATCTTAGGGTGGATAGTAGAGAAGATGATGAGCTTATCAACACCCTTATTCGTTCTGCTGAAAAACTCTGCCAGGGAGTAGCTCGTAAAAACGATACTAGTTTGATTAGTGAAAACTTTGACGAGTATCGGCTCGCAGTCTTATACGCTACAGGATACTTGTATGAGCATCGGGAAGAAGCAGACCATCACACGCTAACTCTCACTTTACGTTCGATGCTTTTTACTGTTAGAAAAACGGGGTTTTAAATGAGAATAAGTTTATTAAACGAGCGTATTATGCTGCTTAAAAACAGTGTAGAGGTTGATGAGGTTGGTAACCATAAGATTAAGTGGAGTAAATATTACGAGTGTTACGCTACGGTGAGTGCTGAAAGCCCATCTGAGCAGACTTCGGCAGGAAACGTGTGGGATGAGTCAAAAATAGATTTTACTATCCGCTATTCGAAAGAAACAGCCGTAGTCTCATCTCTTGGTTACAGGATTATTTTCCGTGATACGGTTTACGAGATTTTAGGTGTTGACCACATGAATTATAAGAAGAAAAGCCTGAAACTTCACTGTAAGAGGTGTAAAAAGTGAGCAAAGTAAGTATTGGCAGCCTCTCTAAAGAAGTTATTAGAGAGCTTAAAACTTACGCGAAAGTTACAACCGGAAAAGTAAAAGAAGCAGTAAAAAACGCTGGTAAAACAGCAAAAGAAGAAATTAACATGACAGCTCCTAAACGAACTGGAGCGTATGCGAAAAGTTGGGCGGTTAAAACATTAAACGAAACAGGCAGCAGACTAGTTCTCGTAGTGCATTCTAGAAACAAGTATCAGCTTACACACTTGTTAGAGTACGGTCATGCTAAACGAGGCGGCGGACGCGTTGAGGCAAGAGCACACATTAAGCTTGCAGAAGAAAAAGCAGTTAAAAGTTTCGAAGAAAAAATAAGGGAGGCGATAGAACATGACTAAACTTTTAAACATTATGCAAGAGATAGGTTTTCCTTTTGCTTACCATCATTTTGCTGAAGGAGAATCACCTTCCCCACCGTTTCTTGTGTTTCTTACGCCTGCGAGCAGTAATTTTTCTGCAGACGGGAAAACGTATTTTAAAGCAAACGAAGTTCATATTGAACTATACGCAGACTATAAGAACCCCGTACTGGAAGAACAAGTTGAAGCCGTGCTTGATAAGCACGGCATTTTTTATAACAAAACAGAAGCGTTCATAGAGTCAGAACAGCTTTATGAAACACTCTACATTTTTGAAATGGAGGTAACAATAAATGGGAAACAAGGTTAAATACAATCTGAAAAACGTGTACGCGGCAAAACTTAAAAAAGATTCGAGTGGTTTCTCCTACGATGAGCCTAAGCCGATTCCGGGGGCGGTGAGTATAAGCCTTGAGGCTGAGGGTGAATCCTCACCGTTTTACGCTGACGGGATTGTTTACTTCAGGTCGACTGCTAACAACGGTTACAGTGGCGACTTGGAAATTGCTCTTATACCTGAATGGTTTAGGACGGAAATACTACGAGAAGAACTAGATAAAAACGGTGTTCTGGTTGAAAACGCGAAGATTAGTGAAACAGAAAAATTCGCGCTCCTGTTTGAGTTTGATGGTGACGTGAACGCTATCAGACACGTTTTATATAACTGTTCAGCAACACGACCGTCTATCGAGTCAGAAACTAAGGAAGACACTATAGAACCGGGTACGGAAACTTTGTCGCTTACAGCTGATCCTAGAGAAGATGGTTTGGTGAAATCCCGTAGCGGTGACACTACTTCAAAAGAAACCTATGAGAAATGGTATAAGAGCGTGTACGTTCCGCAAGTTAGCGCGGAAAACAAATAAGTTTTAAAGGGGTAAAAGTGTTAGAAAAAACAGTAAAAGTAAATGGTAAAGACGTGAAGTTTCGTTCTTCCGCCACTATTCCAAGACTGTATCGTATTAAATTCAAGCGTGATATTTTCAAAGACCTGTCAAAATTAGAGCAGTCTTTCAAAATCAACGAGGGTGTTTTTGAAATAGCAGATCTTGAAATTTTTGAAAACGTGGCTTATATCATGGCTTATCACGCGGATAATAGTATTCCAGCGAGTATTGATGAGTGGCTTGACGAGTTTGAAATGTTTTCTATCTACGAGATTCTTCCTGAAATTCTAGAACTTTGGGGAGCAAACTTGGAAACTGAAGTAAAATCTAAAAAAAATTTAAAGCAACAACACGGCAAATGACAACCGCGTTGTTTCTTCTTAGATGCACCGAAATCGGGATTAGTATTTGCGAACTGGATCTTTTAACCATCGGCATGGTTTTAGACATGTGGACAGAGAAAGCAAACGATAGTGTGAAATACGATAAGCTCGCAAGCCAAACAGAGTTTGATAAGTTCTAATTTAAAGACTTGAGTATTTTTGGTATGATAATGATAAATATAGTAATAAGCACAAAAAATGGGAAAATATATTTACATTAATATCAGATTGATGTAAATTGAAAAGATTTACGAAAGGAGTATGAATATGATTTATTCAAATGAAAGAAAACTATATTTAAGTGGTTGGCTAAAGAATAATGACAATACATCATATGAGACCCCTTTAAAGTTGCAAAAATTTTTGCTGTTTTATGAAGCCTTTACGAAAGTATCTGGAGAAACACCTGATTTTAGTCATTTAAGAGGGTATAAAAAAGGTCCGGTATTTAGTAATGTTTGGGGAGATTATACTAAGGAAAGAGCAAGCTTTAATGTGGCGGCTCAGAATGCGTATGATAAAAATGTTGAAGCTATTAATGTTAAAAGGGCTGAAAAATGCGCTTTTATAGTTGGTACTATGACGGAAAAGGAATTATCTGATCTTACACATCAGATGAATCTTTGGAAATCAAAAGAAAATCGCATTGTGTCTGGTGAGTATCAAGTAGATTTAGATGAATCGGACTTCAATTATAATGATAAAAAACTGATCGATGCATTAGATGCAATGTATTCAACAAATATGGTAGAAAACTCAAAAATTATAAATTTAGATAAAAAATACTTTGTATTTTCAAAATCTGATTCGGAATTACTTACGGAGAAACATTTCGATATGATGCTTACTCTTGCGGAAAATGAAGAACTCCATAATCCAGTATTCGTCGATATTGACGAAGAAGGGAGGCTTCTGATTGATTAACGAAAAAGATGTTGTGAGGATGAAAGTGCCTTATCCGTCTATATCGGATGGGATGGCTGTGGCTTCACATATGTATATTTGTAATAAACATTCGGGTACAGTGTATGAGTATATTAAATGTCAAACACTAAAACCTTATATGCTTATTAGAAACCCAATGGTTCATTATCATGATGAGCAGCCAGATATATCTAGGAATCCATTTACGCGACCAACTAGAATAGATTGTGATAAGTTATTTCTGACAACTACAGTACATTATGATGATCGATTAAAAACATTAAATCGTCCAGATGTATGTGAGGATTTATTTAGATCTGTACGAGTAGAATTATTGAAAGACGGCTATACGAACATAAATATAAATGAAATAGAACTAAAGAACTTGAATAGATTGATTTACTGATAAATTAATCATGGAAGATTATTTCTAGCACTTACTAAATAGTAGGTGCTTTTTTCATGCCTATTTTTAGGAAGGAGGTGAAGTTATGGCAAACAGGATTAAAGGTATTACTGTTGAAATTGGTGGGGATACTACAGGCTTAGATAAGTCTTTACAACAGGTGAATTCGACTATTCGCTCAACCGAGCAGTCGCTTCGTGATGTTAATAGGCTTTTGAAACTTGATCCGACTAGCACGCAGCTTTTAAGCC
This sequence comes from Gardnerella sp. DNF00476, assembly GCF_049262735.1. NCBI lineage: Bacteria > Bacillati > Actinomycetota > Actinomycetes > Bifidobacteriales > Bifidobacteriaceae > Gardnerella > Gardnerella sp. DNF00476. Next base: position 202,308 of record NZ_CP058401.1, on the reverse strand, counting down.
AAAAGCAGGCTTTTTTGCAGAAAGAAATCCAAGAAACGTCTAATAAGCTTAACGTTTTGAAACAGGCGGATAAGCAGGCTAAAGTACAGTTGGAAAACGGGGAGCTTGGTAGAGACAAGTATGATGCGTTGCAGCGTGAGATTGTTGAGACAGAAAATAATCTTGATAGTTTAAAAGAAAAATTAAAACAGGTAGGTAGTGTTAGTTTAACCAAGCTTAGTAGCCAGTTTGATAGTACGAGTAAAAAGATAAAGAAACTAGGAGATGGTATGTCATCTCTTGGTCAAAGTTTAAGCACGAAAGTTACGCTGCCGATTGCTGCTATTGGTACTGCTGGTTTTACTGCTGCAGCAGACTTACAGGATGCTATGGGTGCGACAGAGCAGATTTACGGTAAGTCTGCTAACAGAATGCTTAAATGGTCAGGAAGTTTGAAATCCTATTATGGTATTGCTCAAGGTCAAGCTTTAGAGTATGCGAATACTATGGGCGCGATGTTGAAAAATATTGGTGGGAAAAGTGATGCTGAAGCAGCTGAGATGAGTCAGAAGCTGGTTGCTCTTGCAGGCGACTTGTCTGCTATGTTTGGTGGCACGACCGAGTCTGCTGTTCTTGCTTTAACGGGCGCGCTTAAAGGTAATAATGCGATGCTTGACAATTATGGTATGGGTGTTAACGAGGCGACTATTAAAGCTAAAGCTCTTGCTATGGGTTTGCATGATGGTAGAGGCGCGATGAGCTTGCAAGCGAAACAGGCTGCTACTTTGGCTCTTATTATGGAGCAGACTGCTGACGCTCAAGGGCAGGCTGGGCGTGAAGCTGCGGGCGCTTCGGGTTCTATGAAGATTCTAAAAACAGAGTTGCAGAATATTGCTGCGACTATTGGTAATGTTTTACTTCCCGTCATAACACCATTAATGCAGAAAATTTCAGCATGGCTTTCTAAATTTAAACAGCTTTCTCCAGAAAGTCAAAAACTTATAGTGACACTTGGGCTGATTGCTGCGGCAGTTGGCCCTTTTTTAGTGGTTCTTGGAACGTGTATTTCTAAAATAGGTGTTGCTATACAAGGGTTTTCTAAACTAGCTTTGTTTATAGGTAAAATGTTCGCAAGTTTTACTTCCGGCTCTAGTATTCTTGAAGGGTTAGGCGCTGTTTTAGGTGGAGTATCCGCGCCAATACTCGCTGTTGTTGCGGTTATTGGTGTTCTGGTAGCAGCTTTTGTAACCTTATGGAACACTAACGAAGAGTTTAGAAACAGTGTTATTGCTGTTTGGGAGAAAATTAAGGAAACTTTCACCGGTTTTGTTAATGGTGTTAAAGAAAAACTGTCAAGCCTTGGTATTGATTTTACGAGTATTGTTGAAGGGCTTAAAACAGTGTGGAATGGTTTGTGTGCTATTCTAGCTCCACTGTTTGAAGGCGCTTTAAATTTAAGTTTTACTAGTTTCAAAACCGTTCTTGATTTAATCACAGGCGTTTTAGACGTTTTTATAGGCTTGTTTACTGGTAACTGGTCTCAGCTTTGGAATGGTGTAAAAGAAATTTTTACTGCTGTTTGGAACGCGGTTAAAAACACGTTCATAACGGTATTTAACACGTTAAAAAACGTTTTTAACGTGTTTTTGTCTTTCTTTGGCACTAGTTGGAACAAACTGTGGTCGAGTGTGAAAAACTTTTTCATGAATGTTTGGAATAGTATCGTATCGTTTTTCACTAACGTTTTAAACGGTATTAAAAACACTGCAACAAGTGTTTGGAATGGTATTAAAACTGCGATCATGAGCGTGGTAAACGGTATTAAAACAAGCATTTCAACAGTGTTTAATTCAGTAGCAAACATGGTTAAGTCTGTGTTTAACGGTATTAAAAACACGGTTGTGTCAGTTTGGAATGGTATTAAAAACGCTATCATCACTCCGATTGAGGCGGCGAAAAACAAGGTTAAAGCAGTAATCGACGCTATAACAGGGTTTTTCTCTGGCATAAAACTTAGTCTTCCTCATATTAAACTGCCGCATTTTAGTATTAAAGGACAATTCTCTCTTACGCCACCGTCTGTACCGTATCTTGCTATCGACTGGTATAAGAAAGCAATGAACAAGCCAATGCTGTTAAACGGGGCGACTATTTTCGGTGAGAAAAACGGGCGTATGCTTGGCGGCGGAGAGAAAGGTCCGGAAGTGATTATGGGGTTGAATAGTTTAGAAAACATGACCACTGGAGCGAACACGCAAATGCTTAGTGTTATGAACCAGATTCTAGCGATTATGGACGCGTATTTCCCACAGTTTTCTAACCAGAGTATTGTGCTCGACACTGGTGAACTAGTGGGTGGTATCGCGCACAGGATGGACAGTGAGCTTTTTAAGCTTCAAACAAGAAAAGCAAGGGGGTGGTAGAAGTGTATGGGATGCTAATAAACGGGTTGCATAGTTTTAACGATCTAGGGCTTGTTGCTACAAGCCGTCCGCTCGTTCAACTTCCAGAACCTAAATTAGAGTATTTGCAAATACCAGGCAGGCAGGAAAGTATTGATATTAGTGAAAGTCTTGCTGGTGAAGTGTTATACGAGATGCGTGAAGGCTGTTTTGAATTCATTGTTGCAGACAAAAACAAGTGGAGTGAAACATGCCATAGTGTTAAAACGTTAATCCACGGTAAGAGTGTGAAACTGTCTCTTGATGATGAACCATTGTTCTACTATCAGGGTCGAGTGTGGGTTAGTGGTTTTAAATCGGATAAAAACTATTCAACTCTCACACTCAACTATAAGCTGCAGCCATATAAGTATAGTGTAGATGATTCGGATGGTGTTCACACAATATGGGGTGTGCAAGTAGATGATAAGCGGGAAATAACACTCGTTCACGATTTTGACATGACGCTGATTCCAGAATTTAACAACCTGTCATCTAACAGTATGCTACTGGATTCTAATGGTAAAAACTATGAGATTAAAACAGGTGTTAACCGTTTCCCACAGCTTCGTTCAAAAATAAACATGAGTTTAACATTCGTTGGAAACGGGATGGTAAATATTTCCTATAAAAGGGGGTGGTTGTGAGTGTACAGGATTATGCTTGACGGTAATACGATTTACTATCCGAATGATGATAAAGCAGTACTTGATGATATTACGTTAAACTTGGAGCTTAACACTGCGGGAACGTTAACGTTTACTTGCCCTAGTCAAAACCCTTGCTATGAGCTTATTAAAAACCGGAAATCAATAGTAAGCGTGTGGCGTGACGATGAGGAGATTTTCTTCGGCGAGGTTAGAGAACAAGTAAAAAACTTGTATGGTAGTAAGAAAGTAACTTGCGTAGGGTTGTTAACTTATTTAGCGGATAGTATTCAACCTCAGAAAGAATATCATGATCAGAGTTCCTACCAGCTTTTAGAAAAACTTTTACAAGCTCATAACAGTCAGGTAGATGATTATAAGAAAATAAGAATTGGTTTCGTAACAGTATCTGACTCGAATGATTCGCTCTACAGGTTTACTAATTTTGAAACCACGCTTGAAGCGATTATGGGAAAAATGGTTGAAAAGCTTGGCGGATATTTGCGGCTTAGAAAAGAAGACGGGAAACTTTACTTAGACTACCTACGTTTAGAAGAAATAGGTAAAGCTACAAGCCAGCATATTAGTTTCGGCTTGAACCTGCTTGAATACGCGGAAAACCTTTCAGCAGAGGATGTTACTACAGCGGTTATTCCTCTCGGCAAAGAGTTGGAAAACGAGAATGGTGAAAACGAGGTTCTTAAAAAGCATGTTGATATTACTTCAATAAACAATGGGAAAAACTATATAGTATCTCGTGAAGCGCAAAAAACATTCGGCTGGGTTTGTAAAGTTGTTAATTTTAATAATGTGACAGTTCCAACTAATCTTATGCGTAAAGCTACTAAATGGTTACAGGATAACCAGTTTGAGCATGTAGAAATAAGCCTTAGCGCGGTTGACTTATCCGAGTTAGGTTTATATTATGCGACGATTGAGTGTGGGGATAGGGTTCGTTGTCTCGCTCCACAATTTGGCATGGATCGCGTGTTTCCTGTAGTAAAACAGACTATACCGATTCAAAAACCAGGCGAAGTTAGAATCGTGCTTGCGAGCAGGATTTCTAAAGGGTATGTGCAAAACGTGTCGCATGCTGTTCAAACGTTAAAAGAAGAAGCGGTTGAAGCTAGAAAAATTGATAACGAGCGTGTTAAAGCTGCGATCGATAATATTAAAGCGCAAATGGGTAATTCTCAAAGCGGCTATAAGATAAGCGAATACGATAGTAAAGGCATGTGGGTTCGTGACCTTTACATGGATACGCCTGATAAGAACACTGCTACGAAAGTTTTACAGGTTAACATGAATGGTATTGCTGGAAGCCATAACGGTTTTTCAGGGCCTTACAATACTGCGATGACTCTTGACGGCATGGTGTATGGTGACAGGATTATCGGGCATTCGATTGACGCGGAAAAACTTTCAGTTTCTTACACTTCACAGGTAGAAAAGCAGATTAGTAAAGCAAAAAACGAGGCTATAAAAGACACTGGTAGGAGGCTTGAAAACTATTACACGATAAGTGAAATCAACACGAAACTCAATGTTACAGACGGTAAGATTGAGGCTGGTGTTGAAAGCGTTAACCATAGTCTTAAACAGAAAAACGGTAACTATTACGGTTCGTATACTCCAAGCCATTTTAACGCTCCTATGAGCTTGTGGCTGACTGATAGTGAAAAAATGCAGCATGTTGGTGATTTTTTCTACGACACGTCAACCGGCTACGCTTACAGGCTTATTGTTAAGCAGGAAAGTTTAGCCGTAAAATTTAATGAGAAGTCGCATACGGAATCAGCTTTTGACGATTTTGTAGACATTTTTTACAAGTATGAGGATAAAATTTACGCTATACCTGGTTTAACTGGTGAAAAAATTTCTGGCGCAACAGTGTTTGTTCCATCAAACGAGTTTTGGCTACATTTTAGAACTAACTGGTCTCCGTTTGACAATTATGGTTTTAAGATTGATAGCATTACAAAAGAGTATTCAGGAGAAATTTCAGGATACGTGTCTAAACTGCCTGAAGATATTAACATTATTGAGGTTAAAGGTGAAAATTATCCTGAGTCTGAACACCCGTATAAAGGTGGAACAAGCAAACTGTGGCATTACGTTTCCGCTGACAGTATAAGTAGTTTTAGAACGTTCGCTTGGGCAAGAGTTAAAGATAAAGACATTGAGGCTGCTAAATCCACGGCTGATAAGGCTATTTCTAAACTAACCATAGTAGAAGATTCCATATCTTCAATGGTTAAAAAAGGTGATTTTGGTAGTTTCATGCAGCAAAACTATAACAGTTTCCTTCTCGGGTTTAACCATTCGAGTAAATACGTGCAAATAACACCCGGGCAGATAGAGCTTTACGATGGTGAAGTTGATGAGGATCATAAAAGAGCTGTTTTTGATAAAAATGGGAACAACTTCTACCGTAACGGCGTGTATATTGGCTATGTTGGAACCGGCGAGTGGGAAGAAGATAATTCTCACAAGGGTCTAGTTTTTCATCTTACTAGCGACGGAAAGTATATGGCTTTCGCGCAGCGTAAATCAGCTGATGAAGAAACATACGCTACTATGCTGTGTTTTTCACGTTCGCAAAGCATTTATAAAGAGTATGGTATTCACGCTGGATGCAACTTTTACATGCATGGTAACAAGATTATAGATCCTGTTTGGCAAGACGGTGCAGGAGTAGACGCGGATATTAACTATGTGCAGATTATTGAAATGAACCAGGATGGTAAAGCTTCAAAATGGGGTTCTAACGCTCACATGGTGTTTAAAAACGGGATACTCATGAAAGTTAAATACTATTAAAAAGCGCGGAAGTGAACGCGGGTGGAAGCGCGGAAGTGAACGTGAGCGGAAGCTGGATGGAAATGGAGGAGAATTTGTTATGGAGAAACTAATTATTCCCACAAACAAAATAGTGGCTAATAAAGGCACGCGCTTAAAAGACGTGACAGAAAGTATTACGACACCTGTAGTTGATAATACGAAAATTTTATGCGAAATCAGCCACAAGCTGGATATTATTCTAAAAAGATTGGAGGAGAGTAGTGGTGAAACCGACGATTAGCTACGCGGTAGCTGTGCAAAAATATAAGGCTGAGTTAAACGAAAAAATAGTCGAGTTGAATAAGCAAATACCAATACCTACTTACATGATAGAAGGCATTGTTGCAAGCGTATTATCTGATATGCGTTCTGCGGTGATCGCGGAAAACTCGATGGAATATGAAGCGTATGTGAAACAGTTAGAAGACTATTTTAATTCTAGAGAACGCGAGCTTAACGACGAGATTTTGAAAATAAAAGCCGAAAAAACTGAAAAAGATGAAAAAGATGAAAAAGATGAAGCGGCTGGGAAAAGTGTAAAAGATGAAATGGTTGAGAAAAGTGTAAAAGGTGGTAAGGAGTAGTCATGTGTTGAAAAATAATATCAGTTGAAATGCTGAAATGTTGAAATGTTAGGGCAGGTGTGGTTTAAACCATGCCTGCCCTTTTTTATTACTTTCTACTTTTTGTTTTTTGTTTTTATAAGAGTACTGGCAAATGTTAGGAAAACTTGTAAGGAGAATTATGAGAGGATTTTGGAATAGTACCCAACTGGCTTTCACACTAGTAGGCGGCTGGCTGGGATACTTTTTAGGCGGGTGCGACGGGCTTATCCTCGCACTCGTTTTATTTGTAGTTGCGGATTATATTACAGGCGTGATGTGTGCGGTCACGGATAAGAAACTGTCTAGCAGCATTGGTTTTAAGGGCATTTTTAGAAAGGTGCTCATTTTTATGCTTGTTGGCATAGCAAACATTATAGATTTTCATGTTTTGAAACAAGGAAGCGTGATTAGAACCGCAGTAATTTTCTTCTACCTATCTAACGAAGGATTATCTTTAACCGAAAACGCGGCTCACCTGGGGCTTCCCGTGCCTGAGAAATTAAAAAACGTTTTAGAACAATTACACGACAAGAACAGGAAGGACAATACTCATGAGTAAAAAAGGAATAGACGTATCAGAATGGCAGGGTGACATTGATTTCAACGCGGTAAAAGCATCCGGCGTTGAGTTTGTGATCATTCGAGCAGGATACGGTATCGGATGCAAAGACAAGTGGTTTGAACAGAACTATCGTAAAGCAAAAACATGCGGTCTTGACGTTGGAGCCTACTGGTATTCGTACGCAAACTCCAGTTCTGAGGCAGCTGAGGAAGCTCAAAGCTGTGCGAACATGCTTTCAGGTAAGAGTTTTGAGTACCCAGTTTACTTTGATTTAGAAGAAAAAAGCCAGCTTAACCGTGGGCGAGCTTTCTGCGATTCGCTGATTACCAGTTTTTGCAATAAGCTGGAAGCTTGCGGGTATTATGCAGGTTTTTACACCTCGCTTTCAACTGCTAATAATCTTGTGTCCGCTCATGTTAGAAACCGTTACGCTTTGTGGATCGCACAGTGGAACACGCACTGCAATTATCAGGGTTCGTATGGTCTTTGGCAATACTCGTCAAGTGGCAGTGTGCCTGGAGTAGCCGGCAGAGTTGACATGGATTATGCTTACGTGGATTATCCGAGCGTGATAAAAAACGCTGGATTAAACGGGTGTAAAAACGGCGGCTCCAATCAAGCTACGCGCACGTCAAGTATTGATGAGGTGGCGCGAGAAGTTATTAACGGCGCTTGGGGTAACGGAAATGAGCGTAAACAGCGTTTAACTCAAGCCGGATACGATTATACGAGCGTGCAAAATAAAGTTAATGAGCTTCTCGGTGTTAAAGCCTGTAGAAAGTCAGTTGATGAGCTTGCACGTGAAGTAATCCGAGGCACGTGGGGTAACGGAAATGAGCGTAAACAGCGTCTAACTCAAGCCGGATACGATTATGCTACGGTACAAAAACGAGTAAACGAACTCTTATAAAACAGTTTGAAACATGTAAAGCCCGAGGCTTGTTCCTACATTGGAGCAATCCTCGGGCTTTTTTTATTTTTTAAGGTTAAATTGTCAAGTCAAGAGGTTAAAAAACACTGTTTTTTCTTTGCCTGTGATGTAAGGAGGCACAGGCAAATGAATATGGAAGAAAAACAGCAAATCAAATTACTAAGAGATGAAGGTCTTAGCTATACGCAGATTGCAAACCGTATGGATGTTTCCGTTAACACGATTAAAAGCTACTGCAAACGTAACAGTCTAGGCGTAATCCAGTCTATGAAAACACAGACGGCATTATGTGAATCTTGTTCAAAACCAATCAAGCAAAACACAGGAAGAAAAGTTAAACGTTTCTGCTCTGACGCGTGTAGAAACACGTGGTGGAGTAAGCATACACAGTTGGTAAAAAGACAGGCAAACTATGAGTGTGCTTGTCTTAACTGCAAAAATTCTTTTATCTCTTACGGTAATAAAACCAGAAAATACTGCTGCCACGCCTGCTATATAGAACATCGTTTTGGAGGTGAGCATCATGCTAATAAGTAATGATGTTCACGGGCTAACGGATGTTAAAGCGAGGGCTTGGACGAAAGAGAGTATGCAGGCGGATTTTCGTTTTGAAATAGCCGAAAAACTTACCATTTCACTCTTTAAAAAAGGGCTTATCAGCGAGCAAGAAAAAGAAAAAATAAGCCGTCTTAACAGGGAAAAATTTCACCCGTTTTACAAGGAATTATTGGGCTAAAAGCTTGATAAACACTGCTTTTAGAGTGATGTATATGACTGTAAGAAAGTGAGGTGAGATGATGAAAATGATAACAAAACTGGAAGCCAAACAGCCGGATAATTCTCTTAGAAAAATACGGGTTGCAGCATATGCGAGAGTTTCTAGTGATAGTGATGAGCAGCTTCTCAGTCTAGAGGTACAAAAGGAGCATTACGAAAACTATATTAAGTCTAATCCCTGCTGGGAGTATGCGGGACTTTACTTTGACGAGGGTATTAGCGGCACGAAAATCGATAAGCGTGAAAGTCTTAAACAACTGCTTAAAGACTGTGAGAGCGGTCAGATAGACAGGGTTATTACAAAGTCTATTAGTAGGCTTGCAAGAAACACGGTTGACTGTCTTGAAATAGTTAGAAAACTTACCGGTCTTGGTATTTATTTGTATTTTGAGAAAGAAAACATTGATACCGAGCATATGAGTTCGGAGCTTATGCTTTCTATCTTAAGTTCCATTGCGCAAAGCGAATCAAGATCTATCTCAGATAACAACACGTGGGCAATTCAAAAAAGGTTCGAAAACGGAAGCTATATCATTTCTTCCCCATCGTATGGCTATAAAAACGAGAACGGGAAAATGATTATCGTTCCAAAGGAAGCTGAGGTTATAAAAGACATCTTCAGTATGGCACTTTTAGGTAAAGGCGGGCATGTGATAGCTAATGAGCTGACTGCTAAAAAGATTCCTGCGAAAAGAGGAGCTAAATGGTCTTCGACTACCGTGAACGCTATTTTGAACAATAAAACATACACAGGGGATGTGATTTTTCAGAAAACATACACGGATGATAATTTTAACCGCCATAAAAACTGTGGCGAGAAAAAACAGTATGTTATTGAAAACCATCACGAGGCTATCATCAGCCATGAAACTTTTAATCTTGTGCATGAGCTGAGACAGAAGAGAAAATTAAAACTAAATATTACCGGCGGTAGTAATAAATACCTTGCTAGATATGTGTTTTCAGGGAAACTTTACTGTGGTAATTGCCATAGTAGGTTAAAGAAACACGACCGGTATAAAAAAGATGGAGCCTATGTTGTTTGGTGTTGTACCAAGCATATACGTGCAATTAAATGCTGCCCTATGAAAGCTGTAAAAGAGGAGTATGTTAAATTAGCTTTTCTTCAAATGCTTAACAAGCTCAAAGCAACATACGCTCAGATATTAACGCCTTTCATAAAAAGCTTAAGAAACGTGAATAGTAAAGACGGTTTGAACAAGGTTATCGAACTCGAAGAAAAAAAGCTTAAGCTGCAAGAACAAGAGCAAGTACTCAGTAAGCTTTTAGCCGGTGGCTACATTGAGATGGATTCCTACTATCTGGAAAGCAATCAGCTTCAAACGGAAATAGATACTTGTCTTAAGGAAAAACTTCAGCTTTCCAACAGCTTAAACGGTAACTTAACGCACTTAAACGAGGCACAAAAACTTCAACGGTTCGTAAGCGTCACAGAAGTATTTAGCGAGTTTAAGGACGAGAATTTTCTAGATTTCGTAGACGATGTCGTAGTTAAAAGCAGAACAGAATTTATTTTTCATTTGAAATGCGGATTGGAATTAGAAGAAGAGGTGAAAGAAACATGGCACACATCCCATATGGTTACCGAATAGTAGACGGTAAAGCGGTTATAGACGAAAAAGAAGCTCTGAAAGTGAGAGAACTTTTCCGTAAATTCTTAGAATTTGGAACGATTTCTGAAACGGCTCGAGCGGTGAACATTAATAAAACACATTCTGTAATTAGCAATATTTTGAAAAATAAAACGTACTTAGGAACATCGATTTACCCGAGTCTTTTAGATGAAGAAACTTTTTATAAAGTTCAGCAGTTAAGAGCCAACAATTTTAGAAAAAGACCTCGTACAACAGAGCTAAAACCTTTAATTACAACAAATTTCACGTATGAAATAGGCGTTATAGAAAAGAAATACGATGATCCTTATCGGCAAGCAGCATACGCGTACAGTCAAATCAAGGGAGGTGTAAAATGAATGCCAACGTTACAATTATTCCACCAAGAAAAATAGCGGGGAATACGGTAGATAAGCATAAAGATAAGCCGAAGTTAAGAGTAGTAGCGTATTGTCGTGTCAGTACTGACAGTGAAGAACAGGCAACAAGTTATGACACGCAAGTTCAGCATTATACGGATTATATTTCAAGAAATCCTCTCTGGGAATTTGCCGGCATTTACGCTGATGACGGTATTTCAGGAACCAGCACGAAAAAACGCGTCGGTTTCAACGACATGATCCACGATTGCATGAGTGGCAAAGTAGACATGGTTATCACTAAGTCTATTAGCCGTTTTGCGAGAAACACTATCGACTGTTTAAAGTTTGTTAGACAGTTAAAAGACAAAAACATTCCGATCATTTTTGAAAAAGAAAACATCAACACCATGGAAGCAAGCGGAGAACTATTGCTTACTATCATGGCTTCTTTAGCTCAACAGGAATCCGCGTCGCTTTCTCAGAATGTGAAGCTTGGACTTAAGTTTCGCTACCAGGAAGGGAAAGTGCAAATCAACCATAACTGGTTTTTAGGATACACAAAAGACGATGAGGGGAATCTTGTAATTCTTGAACAGGAAGCAAAAGTCGTAAGAAGGATTTATAGAGAATATTTAGAAGGAGCAAGTCTTAGAGATATAGCGGAGGGCCTTGAAAAAGACGGCATTAAAAACGGCGCCGGGCATTTAAAATGGCACTTGTCTAATATTAAAACCATTTTGCAAAACGAAAAATATATTGGTGATGCTCTTTTACAAAAAACCATCACGACAGATTTTATTAACCATGTTCGTATAAAAAACGATGGAACAGAACCACAGTATTATGTAAAAGATAGCCACGCGTCTATTATTCCAAGAGATATTTTCTTTAAAGTTCAAGAAGAAATGGTAAGACGAGCCAACATGTTTAGCGGTGAGGAGAACAAAAAAAGGAGAGTTTATTCCAGTAAGTACGCTTTATCCAGCCTATGTGTTTGTTCTAAATGCGGGGATGTTTACAGAAGAATTGCTTGGAATAACCGAGGAGTACGATCTATTGTTTGGCGTTGTTGTACCAGATGGGAAAATGGTCCTAGTGCTTGCGATGCTCCGACAGTAAAAGAGGAAGAACTGCAGTCTGCTACAGTGAAAGCCATAAACAAGGTGTTTAGTATATCGGATGAAGTATTAGACATGTTGAAGAATAATATTAGAGAAATTATCGCGGGCAATAACTTAAACGAGATTGAAACGGTTGATAAAAGAATCGCGGACAAACAAGCGATACTACTAACCTTGCTTAAAGCTAAAAAAGACTACACGAAAACTGCCAACGAGATTGATGAGCTTAAGGTTAAGAAACAGCAGCTTCTTATAGAAAAAGCAGGTCAAGAAGATGCTAAAAGACGAATCAGAGAAATGGAAGATTTTCTGAAAAATGAGCGTCACGATATTAGTGAGTATGACGAGAAGCTGGTAAGAAAGTACATCAAGAAAATAAAAGTTTACGAGGACAAGTTCAGCGTAACTTTTAAATCAGAGATTAGCGTGAATATTGAAAGAGCATCATAAAAGCCAAAGTACTTTTAGCATTTGAAATGTTACAAAACTCAGCCTAGGGGGAATCATCTCTAGGCTATTTTTTATGCTCAAGAATCAAGCTATTAAGCCAATCTTAAACCTTTTAACGATAGCTTTTCCTATCGTTAAAAAGTGCACCCACTATCCATAGTGTGCACTCAAAAAGTGTAACTATACTTGGAGTTCTCTCAATCCACGTCGAGAGTGTCGTATTGATGTCAAAGGCTGATTAGGTGGGTGCAAGTTTGCCCTTGTGTAGAAAGTCTTAGCGAGGGCTATCGTTAAAAGGTTTAGCGTGCGGCGGCTGTAAGCTGGCTTGGCGTTGTTTTTGAGTGTGATTTGGCTGTATGGGGGAAGATATCAACGCTCTGGGGTCGAGTGCACAGGATGTTAACGTACTTCGCTTGCGTTGAAAGCACACTGTGCTTTCAACTTTGAGCAAGCTCAGCGAATCGAAGTGCATTCGCGAATTATGTTTTAATCGCTTATGCAAGTCGATTCGCCACTTTGCACCCACCTTGCAAGTGGAAAAAATTTATGCAGAAGGAAATGTACTGTAGCATATGTGGGAGAAAAAATATACGAGTCTAGTGAACAGGTTCAATACTTTAGAATCAAGGCTTAAGGGAGTAAAAGCTCGTATTGTTGAAAAGCAAATGAGGCATGATGAAGTTGAATATTTTATCGAGGACTTGAAAAAACAGGACTTGTTAACAGTGTTCGATGAAAACGTCTGGCTTAGCATTGTTGACCATCTAACTGTGCATCACGATGGAAAGGTTGATCTTACTTTCATTGATGGGAGCAAAACGGAACTAAAGTGTTAAGCTTACAGGAAAAGTGTAAGGTAAAATAAAAGTATATCAGCAAGTCTCTGACGTGCTTTTTTGCTGTTAAAAGAGTTACGGGTTGAGTATCAATGGAGAGAAGAGGGTGCGTCTGTCGAAAAAATGTCCGCACCCCCTTGTCTAAAAAATTTAACATTTTGAAAGGAGAAATAATGGAAACAATAGTATCCGCTTTATTAGTTTTTGTTTCTACATCCATTGACTACTTAGTTGTTTTGACTATTTTATTCGCTAGTCAAGGAAAGAAAGGTTTGAAATCAATTTATGTAGGGCAGTATTTAGGTACAGGACTGCTTGTACTGGCTAGTCTTATTGCCGCTTACTTTTTAAATTTTATTCCACAAGATTGGATTATCGGACTCCTTGGTCTAATTCCGCTAGGTCTTGGTATAAGAGCAATTTTTGTGGATGAAGATATTGATGAAGAAGATATCGAGGGGAAAATTACCGGAGATGGATCAAAAATCTTAGCATTTACAAGTTTAACAGTGGCAATGGGTGGAGATAATTTAGGAATTTATATCCCCTATTTTACAGGAAAGAGTTTGATTGAGATTAGTATAAGTTTAGTAATATTTGCCTTAGGGATTTTGATTCTATGCAAATTATCTCAAAATCTCGCCTCAATTTCTGCTATCGGAGAGACTGTGGAAAAGTGCGAAAAAGTAATTGTACCTGTCGTGTTTATTGGACTCGGTCTTTATATATTGATTGAAAATGGAACTATTAATTATTTCATAGGTCAAGTCCTAAAAGTTGTGTAAATTCATTTCCTTCCCTTTATCTGCTATTTTTATGTTCAAACTCAAACGAGAAAATAAGCGGGGCTTCCCACCATCACGGCGCTTGATCGTACTATCTGATGCAGTAATGCGAACATAAAAATCGTGTATGACAGTCAAAAAATCCCATTCGTGCAAATGTGTTGCAATATGCGATACAGTATTTATGGTGTGTGTATGGAGATTGGTTGATATGGCAGTTACTAAAAGTGCGAATGTGAATGTGAGAATACAGGAAAATATTAAGCAGCAGGCTGAGCAGATTTTGGAAACGATTGGAGTTCCTATGGCTACTGCTATTGACATGTTTTATCGTCAAATCATTCTTAATAAGGGTATTCTGTTTTCTCTTACTATTCCGAAGTCGCTTCCAGCACAAGATGATATGGATGAGAAAACGTTTAATGCTTTGATGACTAAAGGCTATGATCAGGCGGCTCGCGGTGATAGTTATCCGATAGATGATGTTTTTGAAGAGCTTGAACGATGATAGGGATAGAAAAATGTCAGATTCATCGATGAAAGAGAAGGAAAAGCAGGAACATACTCCCACAGATGAGAAAAATCCACTATATTGTGAATCACATGAGCAAATATGTGAGAACCTTAACAGTGCAAATAAGGAATTGTCCAAGTATAAGGTTTTACAACTGAGTGCGGAAATCTTTTCCATCTTAATGATTATTGGAACTGTTTTTATGGCGTCCAATAAGCTACAGCTTTTTGGATGGATCACCTATTGTTTTGCAATTCTTCTTCTTGTTGTAGTGTCTCTTATTTGGGTTATTTGTGTTATTGGGCAGCGCAATATACATAGTCGTTTTAGGAGTGCAAATGTAGAGCGTAACAAATCTTTTCTTAGCTATGATAATCAACAGGGGAAGGGTAGACTCTCACTGGTTCTTTGTTGCTTTTTTGTGTTAAGTGGTATTCTAACTGCATTTTTTGAAATAACTGCGTTGCATCTTCCAAATCGGTGGCTTTTGCAGACTTGGGTATATGTTATATGCGCGGCAATGCCAGTTGTTTGGATGATTACGATTGCTCTTGAATGTGTTTTCTATAATCTCTATCTTATTTCGCGTATACGGAAAATAGGTATAAGAATTGTACTTCGTTATCTATCTGTTCTACTTTGCGTATTGATTATCTTAGGTCTTGGATTTTTTGACGTTTTATTTATTGTTGGAAGATATTCTGTGAAACAAAATGATAATGGTACATACACAGAGCACGTGGATGATATGTATGCTCCTTTTGAGTATTATCTTTATCGGTCTGAAGGTCCGTTTTTCCTTAAGTATCTTCGACCAATGACAGATTCAAGTGATACTGATCCAAAAATAAGTGAATCTGAGTGGTATCGCAGAATCGATCGCAATAACAGGAAAGATACAAGATTAAAAGATACAAGATTAAAGGTTGAAGAGCCAGATAAAAATTACGATTTGCATGATGCCGCTGAGCGTGATTTAGAATCAAAGAAGGAAAGAAATGCAGCGCTTAAGATATTTGATAAGTATTTTGCGGCGAAAGGCTTTGCGTTCAAGGAGAACTATACCGCCAAGGGGGATATGTACTTTGTTCTGAGTGAAAGCCGTTCGGACATTACTTATCTGCAGTATAACAGGGACTCTCAGGATGGAAAATGTGGTCTTTATATTCTGTTTAAGGCTTCAAAATCTTCAAATGGAAGCTGGTCGTCGAGTGATGCTCATATGCAGAACACTTATACTTATGAATATAGCACTGGACTGATTGCAGAGAGCAGTAGGGCAGATTGGTAGTAGGCAGAATCGTTGGATGCCAGAATCGAAGAGTATCTGAAGATTGCCAGATAGTGATTGTCAGATAGTAGAATCCATATTTGTGTGCTCTAGTTGCTTATGTTTTAGGGAACAAATCGGTGTAAAAATTGTAAAAAAGTTCCCTGCATTATTTGATTTCTCATGGTAATGGCTTGTTGGTTATTCAAGAAAATAAGGTTCCTGAGTTTAAGAAGTTGCTTGTTGAATATTATGAGGATTAAGATTTGCAGTCTGTAACGGATGCGCTTGCTTGCGTTAGTGAAGATGATTGGAAAATGCGGTGCGAACATGAGAGAAAACAAATTGGCGGTCGGTTGCGCTCATTTGTCGGCAGAAATTGCGCTTTCAACGGAAATTGCCAATCGCACTTGCTACTACGCAACTGCTGTTTCAGCTATAATTTCACCACGATCATGATGAATTCGAGTTTGAAATGGAGATGTTTTTATGATTTTAGCAGATAAAATATTGGAACTGCGTAAACAAAACGGTTGGTCGCAGGAAGAATTGGCGGACAAATTGGGCGTCAGTCGCCAAGCTGTTTCCAAATGGGAAGGCGCACAAAGTATCCCGGATATGGAACGGATAATTGCATTGAGCCGTTTGTTTGGTGTTAGTACAGATCTTCTGGTAAAAGATGAAATTGATGTTATGGGGAAGAACGTCAACGCAGATGAAAATGCCTGCCAGGAAGAAGCTGGCGTTCGCATGCGGGTAATTGAGCTGGAAGAAGCCTCCGCTTATATTGCTCACAGAATATCATTTGCCGCCTATGTTGCTCTAGGCGTTCTTCTTTGTATTCTGGCGGCAATCCCGTTAATCGGCAGTAATCTTTTGCTTTCTCCCACAGTAAATGCGCAAGTCGGTAAAACTATTGGCTTAGCATTCAGCGTTGCGATTATTACCGTAGCTGTAGTTATTTTTATTATTCAGAGTTTCCACGAAAAGCGTTATCAATATTTGGAAAAAGAGGACTTTGAAACGGCTTACGGCGTTGACAGTGTGCTCAAAGAACGCTTGGAACGGTTCATGCCGTCGTATGTGCTGCGGACGGTCAGCGGTGTCGTTTTATGTATGGTTGCCTTTATTTTTCTTATAATTTCGGATATAGTGCCGGAATTTTATCAACTTTCATCCGACTTTTTTGTAGTTATCGCTATTGCCCTGGTGGCAGCAGCTGTTTATTTATTTGTACAGGCGAATATTATCCGCTCGTCCTATTACCGTTTGCTGCAACCGAAGAAAAAGATTGTCTATCCTGCAAAGATTAGGTTATTGCTCCAAGCTTACTGGCTTATAATTATCTTCATTTATTTAGCCTACAGTTTCATCACGTCCGATTGGGGAAAAAGTTGGATTGTTTGGCCGTTGGCCGCATTGACTTACGGAGTAATAGAAGTAGTGCTCAAAGTGTGGAGGCTCGGAAAGAAATAAGTGACTTTCAGCGTCGATTTTGTGGCGAATAACAGGTGCTATCCAGACGAAATATGGTATGCTTGCGCTTAATATTACCCCCAAGGGTGAAAGTATGATTAAAAATGTCGCACATATAGGCTTTACCGTCGTGGTGCGGACATTTTTTTAGACAGCCACACCCAGCCTACTTCTGTTCTCGATAAGACTTATTCCTCCAAGTTATCAAGTTGCTTATTTGATGGCTAGTGAAGATGCTCGTAGTAGGGAATTTGGCGTTTATTGATTGGTTAAGGATAATTATCCCAAATTCGTTTTATCGATGGACACAATGAATTTTTCGCAAGAAGGGATTATATACAAATATTTACCGGATTTTCTATTGGAAGAGAATGCGTAAGGTACTTGATTTTGCTCTTATGTAGATTATGTTTTGCGATGGCTATTATTAAAGGGTTTAATAAGCAAGAGCAAGCGCGATGTTTCATCATTTTCCGACGATTGGCGAACTTTCATTCCGACGATTGGCTTTGTTTAGAAATGTGGTTGTAGGACTAAATGTTAAAAGGTTTAGCGTGCGGTGGATTTAAGCTTACTTCTCGAGATTCTAGATGTGATTTTGCTATTCTGCTGTCGAGTGTTTGCGTGCTCTAGTTGCTTATGTTTTAGGGAACAAATCGGTGTAAAAATTGTAAAAAAGTTCCCTGCATTATTTGATTTCTTATGCTGTTACAGTTGGTAACTATAGTGTTTCACCTTGTTTCTTTTTCCGTTGTAAATTATTTGTTAGTTTGTAATTAGTCGGTATCTAAATCAAATGTTTCAATACTATTTTGGTTTCCGTCAAGTAATTTCATGATGCGTAATAAGTGATTTGAAAGGAGTTGCATTGTGAGTAGTGTTATACCTTTGGGAGAAAAAATTAGAAAGGCTCGTCTGGAAGCTGGGTTGACGCAGGAGGAGCTTTCGGAATTATTGATGGTATCTCGTGCTGCTGTAGCAAAATGGGAAACGAATCGGGGTTTGCCGGATATCGAGAATCTGAAATTTATTGCGTATGCTCTAAGCGTGAGTGTTGATTATCTTTTGGATGAGAACAATAGTGTTGATTTTTCTATTACTAAGAAGCCTATTAATCTCAATAAATATGGTTTCGACGGTAGGTTGAGCAGTTTTAAGAAGTCGAAAGTTAAAGAGCAGATTGTCATAGATGAATATCCTGACTCAGAAATCAATATGCTAACTGTTGTTAAGACTTATAACAGTTCATCTGAGAAAATGGTGGATAATTTTGTTGGATGGTTTTCTACTTTCTTTGGAGGATTGCCATTGTTTGGCATATATGATTTCAGTAAAGCTGTTTCCACTCTTGGGGCTGATCAGTATTATTTGGTGGATAAAAAAGATAAGCAGTATTTCGTGCTTATAACTGATGAGTATATTATTAGCAGAATTATGGGAGTGGCGTTTAATAGTAAAAAGTTCCGTATTGGAGATAAAGAATTTATGAAAGTTGGTTTTCTTCGTAATAAGTAGTAAATGGGAGGGTGGGTCTGGTTTTAATATTTTTTCTCATAATATTTGTTGATAAAAAACATGATTAATGGAGAAAAGGCGACTGAAATGGCTAAAAGAGCAGCTGGTAAATATGCTTTTGTGATAAATGCAATTATGGCAATTATTCCCATTAGGTGCATTAGTATGAATGCTATTGTTGCATTTACTTTATCTTTGATTTTCTCGTTTCTTTCATCGTTCACATTTATTTTGTATGTGTGGTCTTTTTCCATCATCTTATAGTGCATGATTTTTACGTGTGAAAGTGAGATAATCGCAACAAAAACAACTGACAATACAATTTCGACGGATTCGTTCAGTTTAAGAGTCAGTGCAAGAATTAATCCGCAAATACCTATTACATAACCTATGTACCAAAAATTCTGGGTTTTTTGTTTTTTCATTTTTTATCCTCCTCGTAGATAAATATTTCTTCGATTGTTAAATTAAAGTACTTAGCAATTTTGTATGCCAATATGATTGACGGGTTATATCTCCCATTTTCCAAAGAACCGACTGTTTGTCTTGATACTTCGAGTGCGTCAGCAAGTTCTTCCTGGGTTATGCCTTTTTCTTTTCTAATTTGTTCAAGTCTATTTTTCACATTACATTCTCCTTTCTAATGGAAAGCTAGCTTTACATATAAGATAATCATTTCGAGAGTAAATGTCAAGGTGACTTTCCATTGTATTGAATAAAGATGTGGTGAGCACTTGTCGTGAGTTTTTCTTTGCTTGTGCTGATGCTAATGCAGTGCCATTGCAATGCCAATGCAATGTTGTATAATTGCCGTAAGAAATAAGGGGTGATTGTATGGCGAAAACAGCTAACTTGTATACTCGTATTGATCCAGAGTTAAAAGAGCAGGCAGAGTATATATTGAATTCTTTGGGTCTTCCTCCTTCGAGTGCTATTACCATGTTTTATAAGCAGGTTGTTTTACAGCAGGGGCTTCCTTTTGATGTGAAATTGGGTTATAGAGAGCCGCGTGATGTGAGTTCTATGACTCAAGGTGAGTTGAATGATGAGTTGGAAAAGGGTTATAAGTCTGTTTTATCTGGTGATGTGAAGCCTGCGGATAAGGTTTTTGAGTCCTTGCATAAGGCATAGGGTTCGTGTCGTGTGATAATTCTCTTATTTTTTATTTTGTTTTTGAAGAAAGGCATGAGGTTGTGGTTTCTCGTGTGCTTTATGGGAAAAGAGATATTGAGAAAGTTATAAATGGCAATTAAACCCTTTAACGATAGAAAGTGGTTATCGTTAAAAAGTGCACCCAGTATCCATAGTGTGCACTCAAAAAAGTGTAGCTATACTAGGAGTTTTCTCAATCCACGTGGCGTAGTATTGATGTCACGGGCTTAATAGGTGGGTGCATTGAAGGCTTTGTGCTTTTGGTTTCTTCTTCGTAAAAACTCTTTAACAATGATTGGAATTATAGTTGGGATACATTCAAGAGTAATAAAAAATGTAATGTACGTGCAAGTCCAGCTACTACCCAATTGCCGAGGAGACTCTTGTAATATCAATAAATCAATAGCAGGGGCGATAAGCGCGATAGCGATGGTTTTACAAACTCCTAAGTTTTCGAGTGTTTTTTGATTGACAACAATCGAGTAAAGAAGAATTTTTGTTAAACCAAGTGCATGAGCTATAACAATGAGTAAAAAGGGTGAGTCATAAACAATTTCCCAATCGAGTGATTTAAGAGAATTGATAATAAGTCCTAAAAGAGGGAGTAATAATGAAAAAAGGAATAATCGTATAGCTTGATATACAGATTTCTTCATAACTAACCTCCTTAAATTTATATAGTCAAGTGGATGCCTACTGTCATAGACAGACTATTTTTCACTTATTTTACGTTAATTTATCTTACTTAGAAAGTTGGAATAATCATATCCGATTAAAATCTAGCGGTCATGTGCAGACAGGACTTAAAGAACTGGATAAATACGGCATTGATTATCATATCGTGAAAACAATCCCAATGGGGTGAGGGTTGGATATGTGCCGAATTATAAGGCACCGAAAAAGAAGAATGGTGTTAATCAAGCGTGGTTTTCGGCTAGCTGGTAAGCAAGGACATGGTCTTTTGGTTACAACGTTTAGGTTTTCGCAGAAAGCTAAAGATTACGCTGACAATCAGCATATTATTTTGGTTGATGGTGTGAAGCTTGCAAATCTTATGATTAAGCATAATTTTTGTGTTTCAACAAGAAAAACGTTTGAGATTAAAACGATTGATACTGATGCTTTGCTTGAATATCAAGATGAATAGTGTTTTTGTGTAAGTTTTGTGCTTTGATTTTGTTGGTTTTTAGTTTGTTGCTGAGTTTTTTGAGATTTTAGATGCGATTTTGCTGTTTTATCAGTTATAACTTATAAATTATCGATTTTGCCATTAAATTTCACTTATAAGCGATGAGTGCGATGAAAAGTCTTGGTTCTGGTTCTGGTTCTGGTTGTGGTTGTGGGTATTGGTTAAGTGAAAATCGTCTTAGAAAAAATTTTTATATGAGATTGAAAACGATATAAAATAAGTGGTTTTAACATATTGTAAGTAATACCCACTAATTTCGGAGTGGGGAAATCCTCCACCAAAATGTTATACTTTTTATAGTGTAAGTAGGGTGAAAGAAAGTAAATATGAGGGAGGTGAAAAAATGAATAAGGCTAAGATGGTATTGCAGAATACAGATATTAGAAAAGATAATCATCAGTTTGATGATATTGTTAAGATTGTCGAAAGTGCAAAGGATCGCGCTTATAGAAAAGTTAATGAAGAATTAATCTTGATGTATCAGGAAGTGGGAAAGTATATAAGCGAGAAAAGTAAAGAAGCAGCTTACGGATCAAATTTTGTGGAAAATGTTGCTGATTTTTTCTCTGAAAATTATCCTGATTTAAAAGGATTTACCCGTAGGGGACTTTATAGAATGAAGCAATTCTATGAGATATATAAGGATGATGAAAAAGTGTCAACGTTGTTGACACAATTGAGCTGGTCTAATCATTTGAAAATAATATCTGGATCTAAGAGTAAAGAAGAAAGAGAATTCTACATTAACTTAGCTATTAACGAGAATCTAACTCACCGAGAGTTGGTAAGGCAGATGGACAGTGGCTATTATGAGCGTTATATGCTTTCAAATAGTAATAATTTGCCTGCTATACAAAGGGTAAAACAAGAGACGCATAATTTGTTTATGGACAGTTATGTTTTAGAATTTATCGATGCTCCCGAGCTTGGTAATGAAAGAGAATTTCAGAAGTCAATCCTAGAGAATTTGAAGAACTTTATTTTAGAGATTGGGAAAGATTTTTCCTTTATAGGTAATGAGTATAGGGTACAGGTTGGCAATCATGATTACTATATAGATTTGCTTTTCTATCATAGGGGATTATCTTGTTTAGTTGCATTTGAATTAAAAATTGGAGAGTTTAAACCGGAATATATCGGGAAAATGAGCCTCTATTTAGAAGCACTGGATAGAGAAGTAAAGAAACAAACTGAAAATCCAAGCGTAGGAGTAATCCTTTGTGCTTCAAAAGATGATGAGGTAGTAGAGTTTGCATTAAGTAGAAGTCTTTCGCCTACAATGGTATCTGAGTATACATTAAAACTGATAGATAAGAATTTGTTGCAACGAAAATTAAAAGAATATATAGATATTGCGGAAGAAACAAACGAATAAAATTTAATAATATAATGCGTAAAAGGTGATTAGAGTAAAATCTAACCGCCTTTTTGTATTTTGAAGCTGTTTGTTTTCTGCTAGTGGATTTGAAGCATTTGGGATTTGTTAATAATGGCAAGCCTTTTAACGATTACCTTTTTCTATCGTAAAAAGTGCACCCACTATACATAGTGTGCACTTGAAAAATAAAAAAATTTTTCTTTAATAAAGCTTGTATGTATGGTTTTTTTTTAATAGTAATACTATTAAAACTAAACAGACTATTATGGATTCTAATTTTAATAGAATTGCATTCTTATTAGAGTTGCATATTAAGAATAAGGAGAACTTATGAAATTAATTAGACCAGATAGTAAATATATCCAAGGTTATATAGAAGCAAATGAAGAAGATGAAATTTTTAGGCCGAATGCAGAGAGACGTTTTAGAAATTATGAGACAATTATAGAGAGTTCTTATAATATTGAACATGGTATAAATTTGCCTGAAAATTATGTTAAAGCTACTACGTTTTGGCTGATAGATAATGAAAAATTTATTGGTGAAATTAATATTAGGCATGAATTAAATTCTTTTTTAATTAACTATGGTGGTCACATAGGGTACGAGATTAGACAGTCTGAATGTATGAAGGGCTATGGAACAAAAATGCTTTCTATGGCACTTACATATTGTAAAGAGACTTTGAATCTACATAAAATTCTGATTACGTGTGATGATGACAATATTGGATCCATACGAGTTATAGAAAATAATGGTGGAATTTTAGAAAACAAAGTGAAAAATAGCTTATCAAGAGGAAACGTTACAACAAGAAGGTATTGGATTAATATATAGGAAAAATATTAAATTTTATCTGTACTGACCACTCAATCGTGGCTTAGGACAATTTTTAGACATTTTGTATAATCAAAGCACGATATTCCGTGATTGCTTTTTCTAGGAGAAGATGATGAGTGAGACGAATGTAAGGCCAGTGCTTTTCGAGCATGCTTTTTGGGGTCATGTGATTACAGAAACTGTTGCTAGCGTTTGCACGCTTATTATTTCGCTGCTTGTACAGCAGTTCGTAGGGCACCGCGTACTAGGTTGGGAAACTGTGGTCATACTCGCGTTGAGTGTTGTGGTGTTTTCGCTGCTAAGTACAGCGTATTTGCAGTGGGATAGGCATCGTAGACCAGATGACGGGTCTGGTGATTTGCTTATTGGAATCATCGATTTTGTGCTCAGGCTGCTGGTGACCTCTGGTATTGCTTCATTGATTGTTTCCGATATCACGTTGCTAAGCATTATTATTGGTGCAGCGGTTACTAGTGTGTTGCTGTTTGTTTTTGAAAAGCCTTGGCAGCCATGTATGACGGATGCGCAATTACAGGAAGCTTCAAAGAAATCGGTTGAGCTTGGCGTTCAAATGCTTGAAGAAGAGCGCGTAAAGCGCGCCGAGGCGAGAAATATGATTGCATTACAGCATGCGAGCGCAGGTAAAACAGGCACTCCTAGAGATGTGTCTTTAACATTTTCCTCGTTAATCGTTGCGAATATGCTGATGGAAGCAGTATATGCTGTTGTCACATTTTTGCTTGCATTGATGCTGCAATGGTGGATGCTGGGTAGTATCGCTGGCTGGCGAACGCTACTCGTCATATTCTTGGGCAATATGCTATTTTCTTGCGCGGCGGCTGCGATTATGGTTCTGATGGGCGCATTGAAGGATGATCAACCGAAATGCCTAACAAAAAGTTGGCCTTTCTTAGTTATTGTTGTACTGCTTCGACTGCTGATTTTTGGTGTTCTCGCTTGGCTTCTTACACCGAGTTTGGTATGGGTGAGCGTAGTTGTTGGCATTGTGCTTACCAATATTGTTCTCGTTATCAAGTGGCATCCACGGAGAAGAACCGCAGTAGCCGCATAAGATTTTATAAGACTGTTTTCTTCTCTTTTGAGCAAAAGACTCTACGTACGTCGAGAACGTTTGCTTGATGTCAAAGGTTGTGTATTAAAAGCATACGGATCGCAGACGTTTGAATAAAGATGTTTTATTTTTTTTTAATCATAAACCTCAAAGGTGAATTTTAATTTGTTTCGTTTATAATAGAAACAAATGTAAGAAACGATAAATTTATCGACTATAATCGAAATTGTAAGCAAGGCTGTAATCGAAAGGTGTGAGGATATGTCATATATATTACGTAAAAAATACCTTAATAAAATCAAACATTTTATTGACAAGCCTATTGTGAAGGTGATTACAGGTATGAGACGAGTGGGAAAGTCCACTTTGTTAAAAATGATTCAATCTGAATTGCTTGTAGATGTTCCTCAAAGTCGTATTATTTATATCAATTTAGAATCAGCTCAATACTTATCTGTGAAAAATGATTTTGATCTGCAGAAATTAATTACAGAACGTAGTCAACAAATCGAAGGTAAAATATATTTTTTCTTTGATGAAATTCAATTAGTTTCTCACTGGGAACGTGTTATAAATGCGCTTAGAGTTGATTATGATTGCGATATTTATTTGACTGGTTCTAACTCAAAATTATTGTCTGGTGAGCTTGTCACCTTGCTCGCAGGGCGTTACGTAAGTTTTGAGGTGCTTCCTTTTACTTTTAGCGAATTCGTGAATTTGTATCAAAGTTTGAATTTAAGCATACAGGAATTATTTCAGCTATATATCAAGATTGGTGGTATGCCTCCTCTTCATTATTTTAATGGGGAAGAGGAGCCGAGTTTTAGATATTTAAACGACATTTATAATACCGTTGTTGTTAAGGATATACTTGAATACAATTCGATTCGAGATGTTGGCGTATTTAATCGCATTTTACTTTTTTGTTTAGATAATGTTGGACAAAGTTTTTCGGCTAATAGTTTACGTAAATATTTTGTTAGCGAAAATCGTAAAGTTTCAGTTGATACCATTTTGAATTACTTGAATTTTTGCCAAGCGGCGTATCTTCTAAAAAAAGTTCCACGCTATGACAGCGTTGGAAAAAAGTTACTGACGGTTGAGGAAAAATATTATGTAACAGATCATGGTTTTAGGCAAGCAGTAGGTTTCTCAAATGTTGCATCAATTGAACGTATTCTAGAAAATATTGTCTATATTGAGCTTTTGTCTCGTGGTTTTCAGGTTCAAGTTGGTCGTATTAATAATCAAGAAATCGATTTCATTGCTACGAGACAAGGTGAAACTGAGTATTATCAAGTCTCTTATTTGATGGCTAGCGAAGAGACTCGTAGTAGGGAATTTGGTGTTTATAGATTGGTTAAGGATAATTATCCTAAATATGTTTTATCGATGGATACAATGAATTTTTCGCAAGAAGGTATTATACACAAATATTTACCAGATTTCCTACTGGAAGATAATGCGTAATCTGCTTGATTTTGCTCTCATGTAGATTATGTTTCGCGATGGCTATTATTAAAAGGTTTAGCGTGCGGCAGTTTTTAGACTGGCTTGGCGTGGTTTTTGAGCGCAGTTTGCCTGTTTGTGGGAAGATGTCTACGCTCTAGGGTTGAGTGCACAGGATGTTAACGTTAAAATGTGCACACACTTTGCACCCACCTGTTTATGTTCGGAAATGTGGTTTAAGAACAATTTTATATTGCAGTTTTGTCAAAAATTGTTTTTATTGATTTTATTATCGTTTATTTGAATATATTCAAAGATGGTTCTTCTTAAATAAGATATGTTTTGAATCACAATACAAGAGTTTGTTGTGTAAGTGAGCAGCGATATAGAAAAAGGAGCTGGGTTTGTGGCTCAGCTCCTTTTTCTTAATTATTTTCAATTATTAGTTTACTTTTGTTTAATTTTGTAGGTGAACTTTTTACTCGCGATTCTTCTTGCGAGAGAAGAATGCTGCTGCAGCTCCCAGTGCAGCAATCATTGCGCTGATCAATCCTACTCGTTCCACTTCAGCACCAGTGTTTACTAATTGGGACGAATGCTTTGCAGGAACCTTGTTGCCGGACTTAGCAGATGCGTTGGAACCTGAAGCACCAGTGGATGCATTACCAGCTTTGCCGTTGCCAGCGTTACCAGTTTCAGTGTTACCAGCGTTGTTAGCATTATCAGTGCTACTTGATTCATTGGTGCTATTTTGAGCGCCGGAATCTGTAGAGCTGCTACCACCAGTAGTAGATCCGCTATCTGAACCGTCATTGTTAGACGTGGAATCGTTACCCGAATCAGATTCAGAACTATTGCTGTTTCCAGTCTCAGAACCAGAACCAGTCTCAGAACCAGAACCGGAATTTCCGGCGTTGTTTCCGGCGTTACCAGTGGCTTCGTCGGAAGAGGTCTTACCCTTCTTATCTACAGCGGTTACTTTACTACCGTCTTGGATTTTGTTTGCTGGAATAGTGACTTCACCAGTAGTTTCGTTAACTTTTACGCCTTCTGGAGTGTTTCCATCAATCTTCCACTTGCCGTCAGTGCCTTTCTTGACAGTGATGGTCTTCGGGGTGGTTTCATTTTCTGGCGTATAAGTGATTACCAGACTATCAGTATCCGTTGCTGGAGTGATCTTGGCTGAGCCTTGACCGTCTCCGCTTGCTGGGACAGTGACGGTTGGAGCCTTTGGCTTAGTTTCTGTAGTGGTTGGGTTGTTTCCGGCGTTACCAGTGGCTTCGTCGGAAGAGGTCTTACCCTTCTTATCTACAGCGGTTACTTTACTACCGTCTTGGATTTTGTTTGCTGGAATAGTGACTTCACCAGTAGTTTCGTTAACTTTTACGCCTTCTGGAGTGTTTCCATCAATCTTCCACTTGCCGTCAGTGCCTTTCTTGACAGTGATGGTCTTCGGGGTGGTTTCATTTTCTGGCGTATAAGTGATTACCAGACTATCAGTATCCGTTGCTGGAGTGATCTTGGCTGAGCCTTGACCGTCTCCGCTTGCTGGGACAGTGACGGTTGGAGCCTTTGGCTTAGTTTCTGTAGTGGTTGGGTTGTTTCCGGCGTTACCAGTGGCTTCGTCGGAAGAGGTCTTACCCTTCTTATCTACAGCGGTTACTTTACTACCGTCTTGGATTTTGTTTGCTGGAATAGTGACTTCACCAGTAGTTTCGTTAACTTTTACGCCTTCTGGAGTGTTTCCATCAATCTTCCACTTGCCGTCAGTGCCTTTCTTGACAGTGATGGTCTTCGGGGTGGTTTCATTTTCTGGCGTATAAGTGATTACCAGACTATCAGTATCCGTTGCTGGAGTGATCTTGGCTGAGCCTTGACCGTCTCCGCTTGCTGGGACAGTGACGGTTGGAGCCTTTGGCTTAGTTTCTGTAGTGGTTGGGTTGTTTCCGGCGTTACCAGTGGCTTCGTCGGAAGAGGTCTTACCCTTCTTATCTACAGCGGTTACTTTACTACCGTCTTGGATTTTGTTTGCTGGAATAGTGACTTCACCAGTAGTTTCGTTAACTTTTACGCCTTCTGGAGTGTTTCCATCAATCTTCCACTTGCCGTCAGTGCCTTTCTTGACAGTGATGGTCTTCGGGGTGGTTTCATTTTCTGGCGTATAAGTGATTACCAGACTATCAGTATCCGTTGCTGGAGTGATCTTGGCTGAGCCTTGACCGTCTCCGCTTGCTGGGACAGTGACGGTTGGAGCCTTTGGCTTAGTTTCTGTAGTGGTTGGGTTGTTTCCGGCGTTACCAGTGGCTTCGTCGGAAGAGGTCTTACCCTTCTTATCTACAGCGGTTACTTTACTACCGTCTTGGATTTTGTTTGCTGGAATAGTGACTTCACCAGTAGTTTCGTTAACTTTTACGCCTTCTGGAGTGTTTCCATCAATCTTCCACTTGCCGTCAGTGCCTTTCTTGACAGTGATGGTCTTCGGGGTGGTTTCATTTTCTGGCGTATAAGTGATTACCAGACTATCAGTATCCGTTGCTGGAGTGATCTTGGCTGAGCCTTGACCGTCTCCGCTTGCTGGGACAGTGACGGTTGGAGCCTTTGGCTTAGTTTCTGTAGTGGTTGGGTTGTTTCCGGCGTTACCAGTGGCTTCGTCGGAAGAGGTCTTACCCTTCTTATCTACAGCGGTTACTTTACTACCGTCTTGGATTTTGTTTGCTGGAATAGTGACTTCACCAGTAGTTTCGTTAACTTTTACGCCTTCTGGAGTGTTTCCATCAATCTTCCACTTGCCGTCAGTGCCTTTCTTGACAGTGATGGTCTTCGGGGTGGTTTCATTTTCTGGCGTATAAGTGATTACCAGACTATCAGTATCCGTTGCTGGAGTGATCTTGGCTGAGCCTTGACCGTCTCCGCTTGCTGGGACAGTGACGGTTGGAGCCTTTGGCTTAGTTTCTGTAGTGGTTGGGTTGTTTCCGGCGTTACCAGTGGCTTCGTCGGAAGAGGTCTTACCCTTCTTATCTACAGCGGTTACTTTACTACCGTCTTGGATTTTGTTTGCTGGAATAGTGACTTCACCAGTAGTTTCGTTAACTTTTACGCCTTCTGGAGTGTTTCCATCAATCTTCCACTTGCCGTCAGTGCCTTTCTTGACAGTGATGGTCTTCGGGGTGGTTTCATTTTCTGGCGTATAAGTGATTACCAGACTATCAGTATCCGTTGCTGGAGTGATCTTGGCTGAGCCTTGACCGTCTCCGCTTGCTGGGACAGTGACGGTTGGAGCCTTTGGCTTAGTTTCTGTAGTGGTTGGGTTGTTTCCGGCGTTACCAGTGGCTTCGTCGGAAGAGGTCTTACCCTTCTTATCTACAGCGGTTACTTTACTACCGTCTTGGATTTTGTTTGCTGGAATAGTGACTTCACCAGTAGTTTCGTTAACTTTTACGCCTTCTGGAGTGTTTCCATCAATCTTCCACTTGCCGTCAGTGCCTTTCTTGACAGTGATGGTCTTCGGGGTGGTTTCATTTTCTGGCGTATAAGTGATTACCAGACTATCAGTATCCGTTGCTGGAGTGATCTTGGCTGAGCCTTGACCGTCTCCGCTTGCTGGGACAGTGACGGTTGGAGCCTTTGGCTTAGTTTCTGTAGTGGTTGGGTTGTTTCCGGCGTTACCAGTGGCTTCGTCGGAAGAGGTCTTACCCTTCTTATCTACAGCGGTTACTTTACTACCGTCTTGGATTTTGTTTGCTGGAATAGTGACTTCACCAGTAGTTTCGTTAACTTTTACGCCTTCTGGAGTGTTTCCATCAATCTTCCACTTGCCGTCAGTGCCTTTCTTGACAGTGATGGTCTTCGGGGTGGTTTCATTTTCTGGCGTATAAGTGATTACCAGACTATCAGTATCCGTTGCTGGAGTGATCTTGGCTGAGCCTTGACCGTCTCCGCTTGCTGGGACAGTGACGGTTGGAGCCTTTGGCTTAGTTTCTGTAGTGGTTGGGTTGTTTCCGGCGTTACCAGTGGCTTCGTCGGAAGAGGTCTTACCCTTCTTATCTACAGCGGTTACTTTACTACCGTCTTGGATTTTGTTTGCTGGAATAGTGACTTCACCAGTAGTTTCGTTAACTTTTACGCCTTCTGGAGTGTTTCCATCAATCTTCCACTTGCCGTCAGTGCCTTTCTTGACAGTGATGGTCTTCGGGGTGGTTTCATTTTCTGGCGTATAAGTGATTACCAGACTATCAGTATCCGTTGCTGGAGTGATCTTGGCTGAGCCTTGACCGTCTCCGCTTGCTGGGACAGTGACGGTTGGAGCCTTTGGCTTAGTTTCTGTAGTGGTTGGGTTGTTTCCGGCGTTACCAGTGGCTTCGTCGGAAGAGGTCTTACCCTTCTTATCTACAGCGGTTACTTTACTACCGTCTTGGATTTTGTTTGCTGGAATAGTGACTTCACCAGTAGTTTCGTTAACTTTTACGCCTTCTGGAGTGTTTCCATCAATCTTCCACTTGCCGTCAGTGCCTTTCTTGACAGTGATGGTCTTCGGGGTGGTTTCATTTTCTGGCGTATAAGTGATTACCAGACTATCAGTATCCGTTGCTGGAGTGATCTTGGCTGAGCCTTGACCGTCTCCGCTTGCTGGGACAGTGACGGTTGGAGCCTTTGGCTTAGTTTCTGTAGTGGTTGGGTTGTTTCCGGCGTTACCAGTGGCTTCGTCGGAAGAGGTCTTACCCTTCTTATCTACAGCGGTTACTTTACTACCGTCTTGGATTTTGTTTGCTGGAATAGTGACTTCACCAGTAGTTTCGTTAACTTTTACGCCTTCTGGAGTGTTTCCATCAA
Source organism: Gardnerella sp. DNF00476 (assembly GCF_049262735.1). Taxonomy (NCBI): domain Bacteria; kingdom Bacillati; phylum Actinomycetota; class Actinomycetes; order Bifidobacteriales; family Bifidobacteriaceae; genus Gardnerella; species Gardnerella sp. DNF00476. Next base: position 171,652 of record NZ_CP058401.1, on the reverse strand, counting down.
TCTTCCACTTGCCGTCAGTGCCTTTCTTGACAGTGATGGTCTTCGGGGTGGTTTCATTTTCTGGCGTATAAGTGATTACCAGACTATCAGTATCCGTTGCTGGAGTGATCTTGGCTGAGCCTTGACCGTCTCCGCTTGCTGGGACAGTGACGGTTGGAGCCTTTGGCTTAGTTTCTGTAGTGGTTGGGTTGTTTCCGGCGTTACCAGTGGCTTCGTCGGAAGAGGTCTTACCCTTCTTATCTACAGCGGTTACTTTACTACCGTCTTGGATTTTGTTTGCTGGAATAGTGACTTCACCAGTAGTTTCGTTAACTTTTACGCCTTCTGGAGTGTTTCCATCAATCTTCCACTTGCCGTCAGTGCCTTTCTTGACAGTGATGGTCTTCGGGGTGGTTTCATTTTCTGGCGTATAAGTGATTACCAGACTATCAGTATCCGTTGCTGGAGTGATCTTGGCTGAGCCTTGACCGTCTCCGCTTGCTGGGACAGTGACGGTTGGAGCCTTTGGCTTAGTTTCTGTAGTGGTTGGGTTGTTTCCGGCGTTACCAGTGGCTTCGTCGGAAGAGGTCTTACCCTTCTTATCTACAGCGGTTACTTTACTACCGTCTTGGATTTTGTTTGCTGGAATAGTGACTTCACCAGTAGTTTCGTTAACTTTTACGCCTTCTGGAGTGTTTCCATCAATCTTCCACTTGCCGTCAGTGCCTTTCTTGACAGTGATGGTCTTCGGGGTGGTTTCATTTTCTGGCGTATAAGTGATTACCAGACTATCAGTATCCGTTGCTGGAGTGATCTTGGCTGAGCCTTGACCGTCTCCGCTTGCTGGGACAGTGACGGTTGGAGCCTTTGGCTTAGTTTCTGTAGTGGTTGGGTTGTTTCCGGCGTTACCAGTGGCTTCGTCGGAAGAGGTCTTACCCTTCTTATCTACAGCGGTTACTTTACTACCGTCTTGGATTTTGTTTGCTGGAATAGTGACTTCACCAGTAGTTTCGTTAACTTTTACGCCTTCTGGAGTGTTTCCATCAATCTTCCACTTGCCGTCAGTGCCTTTCTTGACAGTGATGGTCTTCGGGGTGGTTTCATTTTCTGGCGTATAAGTGATTACCAGACTATCAGTATCCGTTGCTGGAGTGATCTTGGCTGAGCCTTGACCGTCTCCGCTTGCTGGGACAGTGACGGTTGGAGCCTTTGGCTTAGTTTCTGTAGTGGTTGGGTTGTTTCCGGCGTTACCAGTGGCTTCGTCGGAAGAGGTCTTACCCTTCTTATCTACAGCGGTTACTTTACTACCGTCTTGGATTTTGTTTGCTGGAATAGTGACTTCACCAGTAGTTTCGTTAACTTTTACGCCTTCTGGAGTGTTTCCATCAATCTTCCACTTGCCGTCAGTGCCTTTCTTGACAGTGATGGTCTTCGGGGTGGTTTCATTTTCTGGCGTATAAGTGATTACCAGACTATCAGTATCCGTTGCTGGAGTGATCTTGGCTGAGCCTTGACCGTCTCCGCTTGCTGGGACAGTGACGGTTGGAGCCTTTGGCTTAGTTTCTGTAGTGGTTGGGTTGTTTCCGGCGTTACCAGTGGCTTCGTCGGAAGAGGTCTTACCCTTCTTATCTACAGCGGTTACTTTACTACCGTCTTGGATTTTGTTTGCTGGAATAGTGACTTCACCAGTAGTTTCGTTAACTTTTACGCCTTCTGGAGTGTTTCCATCAATCTTCCACTTGCCGTCAGTGCCTTTCTTGACAGTGATGGTCTTCGGGGTGGTTTCATTTTCTGGCGTATAAGTGATTACCAGACTATCAGTATCCGTTGCTGGAGTGATCTTGGCTGAGCCTTGACCGTCTCCGCTTGCTGGGACAGTGACGGTTGGAGCCTTTGGCTTCACGGTTATGGTTAGAGTTGTGGTGCCGGTGTTTCCTGCCGAGTCTTTTACCGTGAAGGTTATAGTATGTGTGCCAACTTCCTTCGGCTGAATATTCTTAACTGTAAGATCAAAATCCTTTTCTTTATCAGTATTAGTTGTTTGACTTGATTTTATTCGAGATGAGAGTTCGTTAAGTTCAAGACCTAAACCTTGCTGCAAAGCTTTTGCATTAGGTACTTCTTCAACCTTCACATCATCTTTAGCAACAATGTGAATCTTCAGATCTTGCCCAACTTCTACAGACAATGAATCAGCAGTAGCAGTAATTGTTGGTTTTTGAGTATCCTTAGGCGCAGTAGCTTGTTTTTTATCACTGTTGTCTGAAGTTAGGTTAAATCCTGGAATTGTTTTTTTAGGACCATCTTTCTTATCAGGCTTACTTACAGTCGTTGTTGCATACACGTCGCCTGCAGGAATTTCACCATTAACAGTAATCTCTGATTTACCATTGTTAATCGTTGTAGTAGAGCCGATTACATTGTTATCTTTATCAAACAGTTTAACTGTTGTAGTAGTGCCTTCAGGAATGCCGCTTCCAACAGATACTGTTACTTTCTGCCCTGTCCTTCCAGCAAGATTAGTCAGATCAGTTTCGATAACTGGCTTCTTTGGTTTAACATTGATGTTTACATTTGCTGGACTTGTGGAATTATCGGAGTATGTTCCAGTAATCTCATGAGTAAACTTGCCAACTGTATTAGTGTTTGGAGCAGTGCCTTTCCAGCTTAAGGTTGGCTGCTTATCAAGCTTGTTGCCGTCTTTGACAGTTACAAAATTGTCAATTTCTGTCAATTTTGGTAATGTTCCACCAACGGTAGTATCAATGGTTTTACCGGTAAGAGGATGTTCTTTAGAAAGTTTTTGCTTTTTAGTAACTGTGACTTTAACTTTGCGTGTGGTAACGTTGCCAGAGCCATCCTCGGAAGTAATGGTTACTTCCTTGTCCTTCATTTTTTTAGTAACAGTGATTCCGTCTGATGAAAGCGGTTTACTTTCACTTCCAACGCCTTGCTTGGTTGTAGGAGTGTCCGTTAAACCAGAAATGCTAAACTTCTCAATATAACCCTTGTTATCGGTGGTAGTGAAGCTTAATGTATCGCCTTCCTTGAGTTGAATGGTCTGATTGTCGTCGGTTATTTCAGTGCCATTGTGATAAATTTTTGGAGCTGTACTATCGGTTTTATTGCGTTTTAACTTACCGTCTTTGTCTTCATCATTGCTTGGATCTCTACCAGAAATAACTGTGTATGCAGAACTTGTAGTTGCTCCCCAAGAACCGCTATTTGCCCATGTCCACGCGTTTTGAATGTTTGCATACTTGTCGTTATAATTGTCTGCTTTTTTATTAATGGCTCCTGGACGAAGCTTTAATTCTGCATGCATGTGATACGCAACATCATCATACGGTTTAGCAACTGTTATACCCAAACCGTAATTTTTGTTATACTGCGAACCATTATTAAAAGCATACATTGCTTGATCTGCAGCCATTCGACTAATGAGTGGTTCATTTCCGTTTCGATGGAAGATTTGATCTAAATCGTCATAAAGTTTATCACCAGGATTAAGTCCTATACCTACCTGATAAAGAGCATAATTATCTTTGCCAAAATGCTTATCAGTTTGTCTCATGTTAGGCACAGAGAATGATAGGGAATTATCTTTCTCAAAAGCTTCTGGATCTTGCGAAAGAATGTGACCTTGGGTTTTTGGTCTGTACGCATCGTATCTAAGATTAGTGACTGTATCAGATTTATATAGTCCATTTTGATCCAAGTCTGCAATTGCATATGGTACTTGCCATATATACCATTGCTTGTTAGATTTAGATACCATTGACTCAGCATTGTTGTTGAAGAAAACATCGAAAATAAGATAATCAGAGTTGTCACGTGTTTCCACATGTGCATACATAGCTGTTCTATCATTAACGAATTTCCAATTATTATCAGACCCTTCTTCGTCTGATTTTATTTCTGTTGCATCGCTGTTTCTACCGCGTAATCTTCTAAATTCAAGAATATTTGGATACTGCAACCAAGGTTTCTTGTCGCCTAGTGGAACATATTCACGATCTTGATACACAGCACCAGTGCCATTCGTAAGCCTTTTAGCTGTTGCAGTGTACGTTGGTGTAGAAATTGGTGTGCGCGCCGTAACAGCCATGGCAGGCTGGCTGCCTAAGCAGGTTGCTGCTGTCAACAAAGCAGCCATTGTTGCTAACGGAAGCGTGTGTACTTTGTGTGCAGAACGCTTTCTAGAAGATTTTGATGATGATGTATGTTTTGAAGGATTAGTGGTTGTCATAACAATCTCCTTAATTTTCCCTAACCTTTAATGAATTTTCAAACAAATAAAATAAATAGAACGAATTCTATGACAAATTTCTCCAATGCCAGTAATAAAGCTCTCTATTTAAACGAGTACATTTAAAATTCTATCATTTTTTGTTATTTGTCATAATATTTTTCAGTTTGAAATTAGTTTATACTGTAAAATTTCCTACGGGGGGGGGGGGTGAGCTAAATGAAAATTTTTTGCGAAATGTTATAACAACATATATTTTTCGAAAATTTTTTATTATTTTCGTAACTTGTTATACGGCTTATGGTGTGTCGCAAATTTGTGATTGAGTAATAGCTGAACAAATGTTGTAGTTCATTACCTCACTATAATTTTGATACTAAATCGTTTAGTACTTTGTCGAATACACCGAATGTGAATGTGAGAATACAAGAAAATATTAAGCAGCAGGCTGAGCAGATTTTGGAAACGATTGGAGTTCCTAGGGCTACGGCTATTGACATGTTTTATCGTCAAATCATTCTTAATAAGGGTATTCCGTTTTCGCTTACTATTCCAAAGTCTCTTCCAGCACAAGATGATATGGATGAGAAAACGTTTAACGCGTTGATGGCTAGGGCTTAATAGGTGGGTGCAAATTTGCACTTGTGTAGCAGGGGTTTAGCTAGAGTTATCGTTAAAAGATTTAGTGTTTGTAGTCATGAAAGGCTTCGTGTTAGTTTTTTAAGCAGACGATAGGAACTACGCAAACACCGTCTTTGCGGCAATACGCAAAATCGCCTGTTCCAGTTAAAACCATAAGGAAAGATGGCTCGTTTATTTTACTGGTGTCGATTTTTTCTTTCATCGCTTTAAGGCTTTTTACTCCTTCTTCAATGAGCTTGTCACCTCCGAGTTTAATTTCAATAAGACCGTATTTACCGTTTCTTAAATGAATAACCGCATCGCATTCCTGTCCGTCTTTATCTCTGTAGTGGTAAACTTCGCCGCCTAGAGAATCTGCAAAGATTCGCAGATCTCTGATGCAAAGTGTTTTGAATAGAAAACCGAAAGTATTTAAGTCGTTTATCAAGTCGTTTGTTCCAATTCCCAAAGCCGCTGCAGCGATAGATGGGTCGATATAATAACGCGTATCGGATGAACGAATGGCAGTTTTTGATCTTAGATTTGGATTCCAAGCAGGCATATCTTCTACAACAAATATTTTGCGAAGCGCATCAACATAGGACGCAACAGTTTCCTCACTAATTGGCGTAGTTTCGTTCCGACGATTGGCGAATTTTTGCTCCGATGTTTGGCGGCGTTCGTGAGGATGATTGGAAAGCACGGTGTGTAAAATACATGTCGTCAAGTCATAAAGGGCAAGATATTTAGTGAGTGCAGCAATTCTTTTTCTGTGTGTCTTTTACGTGTAAAAGGCAAGTTGACCATTTCGGGCGTAATTTTAAAGTTGAAATTGAAATTTACGCCCATTACGGCTTCCAGCCAACAATCTAATATTGCATGGGTATGGTATTAAGAGAATGGATATCGTGCCTAAAATCAAGCTATTAGGCTAATCTTAAACCTTTTAACGTTGCTCGCTTCTATCGTTAAAGCGTGTACTCATTTTGCCACACATTTGTTTATGTATGGAAATAAAATCCTGTAGATTATCGGATGATTTTTAGCTACAATTATTTTGTAAACTGAATATATGTATTCTTTGTCCATAATTTACATCCCGTCAGTTTTATTAAACTCAAAGATGACTTGTACTACGAGATGAATGAATATTGGGCAGATGATAGCGAATAACAGAGTGAAGATTGAACATGAGAATCGTAGTTGCAATTAGGTAGAGATTAAGTTGTAGAGGAGGTATAAATAATGAAGTATATCAAGCATTATGCTTTTTTGACTATGGTAGTTTGTCTTATACCACTTATTTCAGGTTGTAAGAATCAGAATAGTTTTAGCAATAATAATAGAGAAGTAAAAACAGAAAATCAAAAGTCTGCAAGAAATGAAGGAAATTCAGAAAATAATGAAGATGTTGACTGGAAAGAGATAAGTAAAAATGGTGTTGATGAAACTTTGCTTATAAAAAACATAGATAAAAAGGTTCTTACGTATGTGGCTAAACAATTACAAAATCTATGCGATGAGATTGGTGAAAAGGGGCGCAAAGATAAATTCTATTGGCTGACAGGACAATGGTATAACGATGTAATGTATTCTAAACAATATATTAGTGTCATATTATTAGGTAAAAAAGCAATGAAACCATTGTTCCTAATAATATATAAAAGCAAAGAGGCTGGAATGTATGAATGGGTTTGTAGTAAAGTTTTAGATGAAATATCTGGGTTTGATTTCTCCTGGAGCAATTCTAAAGAATTTTTAAAGGCATTTACCGATAAGATTATTGAACAAAAAAATTAACAACTCTCTGTTTCTAATTGTCTTGGAGTATAAACCAAAAATATTAATCATCCTAGCTTTACGCACTTTTGGATCTATAACCCACATATCAATTGGTAATGTCAAACAAATTCGCGCATAGTTTATGTATATTTACTGATTAGTGTTATAGGAGTACACTATGAAATGTATAGCGAACGCAAATAGTGTGGTTCACGGTAGAACTTCGTCAGTGCGCAAAATAAGGGATATGTGCCATTTTACGTGAATTAACGACTATTGCGTATCACGAGGTGAGGGATATGAAGAAAAATATGAAGCATCGTGTGTTGGCAGTGTCTAGTGCTGTTTTGTGTGTTGTAGCTATGACCTTGAGTGTTACTGTTCTGCCTGCGATGCTTATGCCAACGTAACGAAGAATCCATTGTTTGCTGCTGTTTTGGCTGCTGCTTGTGTAACACTTTTCGCTGGTAAGCGTCGTGGTGTTTCGCGTCATTGCAACAAGTAGTAGCATGTTAAGACTGGACTTTTAGTCTGGTTTTGCTTGTGACTGATTGCCTCACTTCGTGGTATTTTTCGCGGAGTGAGGCTTTCTGATATTAATACGGTTGGGATTGTGTTAATACGGTTGGGATTCTGGTTGCATGTATGGTAACGATTGGCATACTAGGATTAACATAGCTTATAATTATGTGATTAAATGCATCAAAACATATATAATAATGTGATACGCGATAAAAGATAACGTAAAATATGGCAGAATAATCGTGCAATCACGAACGCAAAATTTTGAGCGTTAGTCAAGTTTTCTTCAACAATAAGCGCCTGCAAAAACAATGTATCGCGTAATGTCTGCAAGTTAATTAACAAAGGCAAAAGGATAATAAATAAAGTAAGATTTAGTATGCGGATTTGATAGAATGATGTGCACATAGATCATTTCATACTTGGAATCTTGATTGTTAAAACATTTGCAATAAAGATAATCTGTTCTTAATTGTTGGTGGAAACTATGGTGAGTAAGATAACAAAATAATAGAGGAATTAGCCGCAGGTGATAAGTATGATTCTGGAAAAGTTATGGGATAAATATAGATCAGACGGAGATTTTAATTTTCATGCATTGCCAGAGTCTATAATAAAAAAAGGCGTGTTAGTAGAATATGAAAAGAACAGTATTCTTGTATCTAGGGGCGAGAGACCATATTACATATATTTCATACAGTATGGCATAGTTGCTGGAATACGCGAGTATATGAATGGAAGTACATACAGTTATTTTCAGTTAAACAGTACTAACGGGAGTATTGGTCTATTGGAGATTCTTGCGGGGAGAGATAGTTATATTGCAACGCTTAGTACAGTAACTAAAGTGAAGGCGTTACGGATAGATGCAGCGTTGGTATATAAGACAATCATGGAAGACAAAGAATTACTTAAGAAATGCATTAATCTTCTGTCAGACGATTTATATAAACGTTCGGGAAATGATGGGATTATGTACTACATGTCTGGATTGGATCGAGTGAGATTCTTTTTGATTACATATTACGAAAGTCATCAGAATATGAAGAATGCAAGTGGTGAGTTACTGATAGAAGCTGAATATAAGGATATTGCAAATGGAATCGGAATGAGTATCAGGACAGTTGGGCGCAATTTGCAGAAATTGAAAGAGACTGGTGAACTAAAAAATGTACAGAAAAAAATCATTATTAGCAAACATCAATATAAAGAACTACAAACAAATATTTATTCATAATCACTAAAACAATTTATTCATAATTGGTATGACAGCAGGGATTTTGTAATGAAATTCCTGCTGTTTTTGTATAAATTGTTGTTAATTTTATGAAAGGACATATGACCTTTAGAAGGAAATAGAAAGTATATACAATAAATGAAAAATAAGCGACATGAACAAGGAGGTTAAAATGTGAGCAATGCAAGATAAAAGGACTTGTTTTTGGTTCTATAAATATTGATTATGTGTATCAGATGGATCATTATGCAAGGCCTGTAGATATACTCACTGGGATTCTTGTTGTATCATTGCGATAGAGAAGGTGCGAATCTTGCAATTGTGCTGGGTTTTAGTGTAGTTGCATCAATGTGTGTAAAAGCTGTAAAGAAGCACTGACAATGTAGTTTTATGTGCTAAGCATTTTCACCACATCAGTGGGATGTAGGCTTACAGGGTATTTTTCTCGGAAATCATGAAGAATGAAGAATAGATTGTGTAAGCGTTGAAAATTTTAATCATGGGAATTTTCCATAAATGTATTCAGGCGGGAAACATAAGAGTCCATTTAGGAATATAACGAACTATATAAACGGGCAGAAAGGAAAAGAAGTGAAAAGAGGATTAAAATATGATTTTTCATTGATAGCACTTGTATTGATACCCGTGGGTGTATCCATTAACGTAGTAGGCTATCAGATGTCTCAAATATTGAAACTTCCGATTTTTATTGACCAAATTGGAACCATTCTGGTATCCATGCTCATGGGGCCATGGGTTGGAATGGTAACAGGATTGCTTGGAAATGCAGTAAACGGAATGATCTATCCTACAGCTTTTGGCTATGCAATAGTATCAATGCTGATCGGACTTGTATCTGGATTCCTTTCCAGATGGAAATTATACAGTAACATTCTTGGGATTGTATTCGGTTGTGTTCTTCTAAATGTAGTGTCATCTGTATCTGCTGCTGTAGTCACGGTGTTCATGTTTGGTGGAGTTACTGGAGCTGGAACAGATCTTCTTACAGCTGCATTCGTTGCATCAGGACAGGCTCTTTGGAATTCTGTATTAACAACAAATGTAATCTCAGGAACAATTAATACAATTGTAAACTTTGCGGTTGCATGGATTGTTGTGCGAAGAATTCCAGACCGCTTTTTAGTCAAATTAAACTATGGACTTCAATATATTAAAAAGAAAGGGGCAAAAATCAATGGATAGCAGAATTGGTAAATTATACCCAACCACAAAATTTATGATTACACTTTTGGTCGTGATTATTAGTATTTTTACACCAGGATATGCATTACAGTACGCATTGCTCCCTGTATTTTTGATTATTAGTCTTATGGCGGGAACAACGAAACAGTTCTTAAGTGCATTTTTTAAATCTATTTTTATTATTATTTTGTTCATATTTGTTATGCAAGTATTTGTTGTTGCTAATGATGATCAGACACCAATCTGGGGATTTATTCACTTTTCTCAGATAGGACTTGCAACAAGTTTGTCTATGACATCGAAAATTGCAGCAATAGCTTCTGCGATAATGATATTTTTTGAAACAACGAAAGTAAAAGATATCACTTATTCTCTGGAACATGCAGGTACTCCAAGAAAAGTAACATTTCTTATCTCTTCAACAATCCAATTGATTCCGCAGATGTCAATTATTTCAAAAACAATCACAGATGCGCAGAAATCAAGAGGAATTGAAACAGAAGGTGGATTGATAACAAGGATGAAAGTATTTATCCCAATGCTTGGTCCTCTGGTACTTTCGTCAATTCAGCAGACAGAAGAACGTGTACTTGCTCTAGAATCGCGAGCATTTTCAGCAAAAGGCAAGAAAACTTCCGTTTACGTTCTTAATAAAACAGCATTAGACATTGTGCTGGAAGTATTAAGCGTGATTTTGTTTATCGGATATGTCGTATGGAGGTTGATGTAATGGCAGAGATTGTTTTAAAAAATGTAAGTTACCGATATCCTTTGGAAGAAAAGCAAGTGGTTCGTAATTTTACGTACTGTTTCGAGCAGGGTAAAGTGTACGGGCTTATAGGGGAAAATGAATCCGGAAAAACAACGTTATGTAACATTATCCGCGGTTTTATTCCTGAATTATATAGAGGAAAATTAGAAGGAGAAATTTTAATCAATGGTCGTAAAATTGATACTTATGGTTCGGGTGAACTCGCTTCTATAGTAGGTTATTCTTTTCAGAATCCATTTGTGCAGATTTCAGGTGTAAAAGACAACGTATATGAAGAAATTGCATATGGTATGGAAAATATCGGAATCCCAAGGGAGCGGATGATAGAGAGAGTAGATGAACTGGTAAAAATTTTCCATCTGGAAGAATTGGTGGATAAAAATCCATATGAATTATCAGGTGGACAGAAGCAAAGAGTTGCTCTGGCGTCCATGATTGCATTAGATCCAGAAGTTGTTATCATGGATGAACCAACTTCACAGCTCGATCCGAAGAGTACGGAAGATATATTTGAAATCGTAAATATTTTAAAGAAACAGGGCAAAACTATCATTTTGATTGAGCATAAGATTGATCTTATAGCAGAGTACTGTGATTCTATCCTTTTGATGCATAATGGAGAGCTTGTGATGCATGGAGAGTCGAAAGATGTTTTGACAGATCCAAAAGTATTAGAGTATGGCGGTCAGCTCCCTCAGATTGTGCTTTATTTTCTGAAAAAGGGAAGTGTAAAAGGGAATGAAATTCCGCTTACGGTCAAAAAAGCAGTTGAAAAGATTATGAAGGAGGTACAGTGACAATGGCATATTTAGAACTTAAAAATGTATCATTCCAATATTCAAATGGGTATACTGCAGTTGAAAACGTCAGTATGAAATTTGAAAAGGGAGAAAAAGTCGCAATTATTGGACAGAATGGCGCTGGCAAGACAACAACAGTAAAATTAATGAATGGACTATTGCGTCCAACAAAAGGCGAAGTTCTGGTAAATGGTACAAGCACAGCGAATCTTACAGCAGCGCAAATTGCTAAAAATGTGGGTTATGTGTTTCAAAATCCAGATGATCAGATTTTCCAGGATAGTATCTACAAAGAAATTGCTTTTGGATTATCAAAAAGAGGAATAGCAAAGGAAGATGTTAATAAAAGAGTAGAAGAGGCTGCAAAGCTTTGTGGAGTAGAGAATGTATTGGAAGAACATCCGTACAATCTATCGTATTCAAAGCGAAAATTTATTACGATTGCTGCAATTGTAGCTATGGATACTGATGTGGTGATTTTGGATGAGCCAACAGCGGGGCAGGATAGGGGTTCTACAGAAAGACTTGGCGAAATAATAAATTGGCTTATCTCAAAGAATAAAATTGTTATAACCATCACGCATGATATGGAATTCGTAGTGAAAGAATTCAATAGAGTTATTGTAATGGCAAACAAACAGAAAAGAAGGGATGTAAGTCCAAAAGAGATTTTCTGGGATGAGGAATTGTTAAAATCTAGTAATCTAAAACAGCCATATATCTGCCAGTTCGCTAATCTTCTTGGATACAAGGGTGTATTAACAATAGACGATATGATTGGGGTGGCAAAATAATGAGACAAATATGGATTGATTGTGATCCTGGGCACGATGATGCCATGGCAATTCTTACGGCTATCGCAAATCCTGAAAAATTAAAGATTTTGGGAATTTCTACAGTTGGAGGAAATCAGACAATAGAAAAAGTTACAACAAATGCAAAAAATATTTTGGAATTTGTGCATTCGGATATTCCTCTCGCGAAAGGACAGGATAAGCCCCTGGTGAAGCCATTAAATACAGCGCCAGAGGCACATGGTGACAGTGGGATGGATGGATCGTATTTTAATGGAACTGATTATCCTGTTGTATCAGAAAATGCAGTAGAATATATGTACCATAAAATTATGGAGTCCAAAGAGAAAACCACGCTAGTTGCGCTTGCGCCGTTGACAAATCTTGCGCTTCTTTTAAAAGTATATCCTGAGGTGAAAGAAAAAATAGAGTGCATCAGCATGATGGGCGGTGGCATTAGCCATGGAAACTGCACGGAGTTGGCAGAATTTAATATATACGTGGATCCAGAAGCTGCTCATATAGTATTTCATTCAGGAATATCGGTTATCATGGCGGGTCTTGACGTCACAGAGAATGCTGCGATTACTCTGAATGAGATTAAAACGTTAAAAGATAAAGGGAAAGTCAGTCATCTAGCTTATGAACTTTTGAGTTTTTATAACGAAAGTGGTAAGCAGTTTGGATTTATAGATAGTCCTATTCATGATCTTTGTGCTGTGGAATATCTAATTAAACCAGATATTTTTTCAGGGAAAAATTATTATGTAGATATTGTTACTGATAATGGGATTTCAAGAGGACAGACATTGGCTGATCTGAGGAAAGTTCCGAAGCACAAAGATAATGTGTTTGTGCTCAAACAAGTAGACAGGAAAAAATTTGTAGAGACTCTAGTTGAAGGATTGGAAAAGTTAGATAAAGAAGTGTAAAGATGATGTAATGCATATTGCTGAAATATAGAAGTTATATAGCAATGGACCAAATAAAGATATAGACTTAGCGTTTCCTATCGGCTTTACCTTTGCATTCTGCTTCATAACTACTTGAATTGGATGTTGCGTTGCGCTCGCAAACTAATTGTGATGTATTTGATAAGGTGATTGATTTTGATGAATATTAAAAATTGCAAAGTAAGATGCTTCAATAGAGCATAAATGTTATTTTCTATGTGTTAATGTGATAATTGTTACTCAGCAATAGCTCTTTTAGAGTTTTAAGCGTGCTTATATTTGAGTTTTTGACGTAATGCTCGTATAATTTTCCACGTAAAGCACATTTAAGTTTATGAGGTGTTGCGCTATGACTGCCCAAATGATCGCTAATCTTAAGAACGGTTTGAAAGGCATATAAAAGCACATAAAACAGCTTAAGATACATATTCTTTAGCAGTATTAAACACGCATTGCATATGATGTTTGTCATTATGTTTGCACATGCGCGTTGGTTTTTTGCACGTTTTTTGCATGTTGTTGCGTGTTCTTATCGTTCTTGTAAGCAAGCGTTATCTTTTTTATCTAATTAATTTTCATTGTTGAAATTTATTCAATAATAGTAAGAATTAAGCTTTAATAACACGTAAGAACGAAGCAATAATAATGAATAATAATATAGAAGACGCAACTAATAGTCGCGATAACAATAATAAGCAGTCAACTAGCAACTTAATATTGCGTATTGATAATATAACAAGATCTTATTCTCGTGGATTCGGTCGTAAGAAAACAACTCGCCAAGTTTTACATAACGTATCTTTTGATATTCATTCTGGTGAAATATTTTGCTTGCTTGGCCCTAATGGTGCAGGTAAAACAACTACCGTAAAAATTGTTGGTACGTTGTTAGCTCCTGATAGTGGTAGTGTTCGTATTGCCAATATTGATGCTGTGAGTAATCCTCGAGAAGCGCGTAAGCACGTGTCGTTACTTCTTGGAGGTGAGCGAGGATTTTATCAAAGGTTAAGTGCATTAGATAATCTTCGTTATTTTGCTGATCTTTCTGCTGTTCCATATAGGGAGCAAGGAAAGCGTATTCACGATGCTCTTGAGCAAGTTGATTTACTTGATAAAGCTCATGATGCTGTTCAAACTTTTTCAAGGGGAATGTGGCAGCGGTTACATATTGCTCGATCGCTGGTCGCTAGAACGGATCTTATGCTTTTAGATGAGCCTACCACTGGTTTGGATCCTGAAAATGCTAGGAAAGTACGTGAAATTATTCATGCTTTACGAGATCAAGGAATAGCGATTTTGCTAACTACGCATGAGATGAGTGAGGCTGAAAAATTAGCTGATACTGTTGCTGTAATAAATCACGGTAATATTATCGCTCAGGGAAGTGTTCAGCAGTTGGCTTCTTTGCAGCATATCGATCACGTAACAATGTACGCGTATGACGGTGAACTATCAAGCGGAACTCCTAGTGTTAAGGAAGAATTGCAAAAACTTGATGGAGTGTTGTGGTGTGATGTTTTTGAATCACACGGAGTGTTAAATATTACTATCGCGTGGAGTAAAACATTATCTCAAGAACGAAATATTAAAATTCCTGTTGATGGGATTACGCGTTTAGGTGATCGCGCTGCAAGTTTGGAAGAAACGTATCTTGCTATTGTGCAAAATGACAATATTTCTGCACCAAATATTTCTACTTCTTCTGCTGCTACGCCGTCTTCTTCGCCGTCCTTGCTCCCATTAAGTAAGTAGGAGGTTTAATATGAATACTTCTACTCATTCATACGCTTCTGTGATTCGTGGCATGTGGTTTCAGCTTAAAAGTTTAGCGAAAACAACGTTTTTCTTGCAAAATGCGATACTTGCTCCAGTATGTTTTGCGTTGATGAAAATTGTTGCATACTATGGTTTTTCTCATGATTGCGCTAATTGTCTTAATAATATTTGGGTTGATTCTTCTATCGCTGGATTATGGTCTGCTACAACTACTGCTGTTGGAATTATTGGATACCAGCGTTATTTAGGAACATTACAATATTTAACTTTAAGTGTTATATCACCTTCTGCAGTGTTTCTTCCTATTGTAGGATCCGCAGCTTTACTTGGGTGCATTGGTATGCCGCTTGCGATTATTACCGTTGCTGTTTTATGCCATGGGTTCTTTATGATAACATTCACGCAGCTAGTTGGATACTTACTTTCTATGCTCGCTTGCGTAGCTTCTGCTGCATTATTATCTGGAATTTTTGTATTATGCCGTAAAGCTACAGTTTATGAAGGTTTGATTTTAATTCCTGTATGGATGCTTTGTGGAATAGTAATCCCTGTAGAATCAATGCCATTGCCTGCTCGCATTATTGCATTTATTCATCCGCTTACGTCGGCAGTGTGGGTGGCTCATGCGCAATCGTTTAATGCTACTACTGTGTTAGCAATTGTGTTATGTGTTGTATTATCCAGCGTTTTGCTTGTTATTGCAGGTTTTATGTTACGTCATGCTATTCGACTTGCAACGCTTAATGGGAGTTTAAACATAATATGATACGAAATAATAATCAGGTTGAAACTATGCGAAATAAAATTATTCAAAATAGTAAGTGCGCTAGATTGCATCAATATAATCAATATTCTCAGTATGGTCACGTGAGCGTGTTATCTAGTATACGAACTGGTGCAAGAGTGAGTATACAGAGTATACCTAGCTTAAATAGTTGGAATACTGCTGTTATTCGTATGATTATTGAGCCTCTTTTATCCACGTTCTTATACGTTTTTCTAGCTGGAGCTGTAAGTGGAGGATTCAATGGAACAGCTAGTGCTGCAATTAGCGCGGGTTTTAATCATAGTTTGATTGCTTCAACTCTTGCTGCTGTGATGGGAGCGTGTTCTATTTCCACAAGTATGACTGTGTCAGAAGCACTAGCATGGGATCGTTTTGAAGGCACAACACCATTCGTGCTTACAAGCGCAAAAGTTGCATTACCATTATGGTTAGGTCGTATTATTGCGCTCTTGACTATTTCTTTAGTGAGTGATGCTGTGACTTTGTTTATAACAATGCTTGTAGTAAGCCCAAGTGCTTTCTTGATGATTAATATGAGTGCGTTGATGCTGTTGTTCCTTATTGTTCCTGTTGCTTCTACGGGATTTGGTATTGCTATAGCTGCTATAAGCATGATGATGAATGATGTTTATACTATTTCTAACGCGCTTAGTGCAATACTTCCTATTGTTTGTGGTGTGATTGCTCCGATTAGCGTATTTCCTAAGATGATGCAATACGTGTTATATGTGATTCCAGTAACTCATGTTACTCAAGTATCGCGTAGTATAGTTGATGGTTCTGTAAATGTTGGCGTATCGCTACTTGTGATTCTTGTTGTTGGCATGTTATGGGCAATTGTTGGTGTGATCATATGGAATGTTGGTGTGGCGGTTCAACAGCGTAAAGGTACTTTAACCAATATAGGGTTTTAGCTGATAAATATGGGATTTAGTTAATTATATAAGGATTAGATTCGCTGGTGTGGAGTGGGTGTAATGCTAGTGGCATGTTGATTATTGCGTAAGATTGTTCAGCAAGCTACCAAGCTAATCTTAAACTTTTTAACGATTACCTTTTTCTATCGTTAAAAAGTGCACCCACTATCCATAGTGTGCACTCAAAAAAGTGTAGAAATACTCATGTGCGATAATAACGCAATTTTTGCTTTTTTTTAAACAAGAGTATAGTGATATCAAATTTACTAAATAAGCTATTGGATTTGTGTAATTTGTAGTGAATTATTTAAGTTTGATAGCGATTTGTGAGTAGTTGTGTAAGTTTGCCTGTAAGTTTGCGTAAACTTGCATTATGATTTGCGATTTTGAAAGAGTTTTAGAGGAGAGTTGGTTGCTGTGAAGTCAATATTTAGCAAGAATAATATTTTTATTCGTATGAGATCTATTAGCCCAGCATTGCGATGGGCGCTGGTTGGCTTCTGTTTTTCTATGCTCGGTAACCAAGCGTATGAAGGCTCGGTTTTGCCTTCTATTATTATTGTGGGCTTGCCGGCTTGGGTGATTGGTTTTCGTAAGACTTTTATGACGGTTGCCGATTTTCTTTCGCCATGCTCTGGTTGGATAGTTGATAAGCTTGGCGGTTTTCGCGCTCTTGCTATGACTGAAGGCGTAGAAGGCGTGCTCAGTTTACTACCGCTTCTTATGCTTGGATCTCCTGCGTGGAAGTGGTCGCTTGTAGCTCTTTCTTGCGCATTGTTGATTACAGGTCAAGTGATTGACATTGCTAGCGAAGTTTTCGAGGTTGATGCTGCAGGTGGCGATGACGGTATGATTGTCAACTACAGCGGCATTGTTAGTATTTTGGCAAGTATTACAGGAACCTTGCTCGGCTCTCCGCTTGGATCTTGGATTGCAAGCTGGTCGATTCCTGCGGTTTTGATTTTCTCGTCCGTCACTTCTTTTGCGGCTTGTGCTACGCGATTTATTATGAAACAAGACATTGCGCAAGCGTCTTGCGAAATAGAGGAAAAAGCGCAAGCGTCTAATGAAGTAGAAGAAACACCGCAAGATGTAGAGGAAGCGTCGAAAGAATCGAAAGAAAATCAAGAAAATGATGTTGATTCCAAATCTGCATCTAATAAATCTGCGAATCCATTACTAAAGAGTAAAATCATGCTTCTTGCTGGATCTCTTTTGGTTGCTTTTATTCCTGCATGCTCTGTTTCCTATATTCTTCTTGGTCTAGGTAAGCAATATGGCTCTAAATCTTTAACAATACTGTATATTTTCACTGGTGTAGGAAGCGTGCTCGCATCCGTTTTGTATGCGCATTCGTCTCAAAAGCTCGGTTTAAGAAAAGTGGCGATTTTAGGTATTGCTGTGAGCTTGCTTGCTTATTGTCTTATGTTTATTAATCTTTTGCCAATGATGTGCTTTGCATTCTTACTTGAAGCGATTGGCGGAATGCTACTAGTAGAGCCGATTATTGTTGCGCGTCAGATTCTGTTTAAGGGGAGTGCTCTCGCTAAGTTTTCTGGTTGGGCGCGCCTCGCGTTTGCGATTGGTGCTACTACTGGTTCTTGGATTGGATTTGCATTCTCATCGGCGTTCCAATGGCAGCTTTTGCCTATACTCGCGCTGATTTTCACAGCAGGATTGCTTGTTGTTTTGCCTCAATTACCCAATACGAGTTATGCAGATTAGATGATTTGCGCTGCAGAATATATGAAGTTTATATGTGATTAATAAGTGTTATCTTCTAAGCAAAAGGCATTGTTAAATTGCTAGAACTTAACGATTTGCATATATATGCATGCGTGTGTATAATATGTAAAAATAGAAGATCTTGCGAGTATGAATACAAATAAAAGAGTATAAAATATTCTGCACAAACTAAATTACAGGAGACTCTCATGCACAAGATTATTCAAAAGTGGAATAACATTGACCTTATTCTGCGTATTGTCATTGGTCTTTTTCTTGGCGCTGCACTTGGTCTTTTTGTGCCAGCTCACGTTTACGTGTTAGATCTTATTGGAAAGCTGTTTGTGAGCGCACTTAAATCCGTTGCGCCTATCTTGGTATTTTGCCTTGTGATTGGAGCGCTTGCAAAAGCAAAAAGTGTTGGAAACATGAAGCTTGTAATCGTGTTGTATGCGATTTCTACTTTCACTGCAAGCCTTATAGCTGTATGTGCAGCTATGATTTTCCCTGTTGACTTCACTTTTGCGCATGTTGAAGCAGCATCTTCACCATCTCCTCAAGGAATCGGTGAAGTTCTTAATTCTCTTGTGTTAAATATTGTTGTAAACCCTGTAGACGCTCTTGCTAAGGGAAACTTTATTGGTATTTTATTCTGGGCAATTGCCTTTGGTGTAGCGCTTCGTTTGGCTGAGCCTTCCACTAAAGCATTCTTTGATAACGTTTCGTCTGCTATTGGAAAAATTGTTCACTGGATTATTAACGCAGCGCCTTTCGGCATTATGGGTCTTGTTTATACAACAGTGGCAAGCAATGGTCTTCGTATTTTTAGTGAATACGGTTCCGTTATTGCCTTATTAGTATGCACTATGGCTGTTGTTGCTTTGATTGTTAATCCAATTTTGGTTTTTGCTCTCACTGGCAAGAATCCGTATCCTCTTGTATTGCGAACGTTGCGCGATTCGGGAGTTACAGCGTTCTTTATGCGTTCTTCTGCTGCAAATATCCCTGTAAACATGAATTTGTGCGAAAAACTCGGTTTTAACAAAGACAATTACTCAGTTTCTATATCGCTTGGATCAACCATTAATATGAGTGGTGCTGCTATAACGATTTCGATTATGGCTTTGTGTGCTGCTCACACTCTTGGGATTTACGTTGATATTCCAACAGCTGTGATTTTGTCTGTGCTTTCTGCAGTTAGCGCTGCAGGCGCGTCTGGTGTTGCTGGTGGTTCGCTTTTGCTTATACCTCTTGCGTGCTCATCGTTTGGTATTTCAAACGATATTGCTATGCAAGTAGTTGCTATTGGTCTTATTATTGGCGTGATTCAAGATTCGTGCGAAACTGCGCTTAACTCTTCCACAGATGTTCTCTTTACGGCAGTTGGCGAATATCGCATGTGGCAGCGTGCAGGTCTTAAGTTTAAGATGGGCAAGGATCACGAGCCAGTACAACTTAAAAAGTAGCTGTTTTAGCTGTTTTAGCTGTTGTTAAGTATTATTATTAGTGCGCGTTCTTCCGTTTTTACGTTTTAGATCGCGCACTTTTGTTATGTTTTGCGAGGTGTTGTTGTAAATGAATCTAGCAGATGTTCAACTAAAAGAGTACGAAAAATATAATAGCAAAGATATTTTAAGACTATATGATTCTGTTGGTTGGTCTTCGTATACAGATGATTTAGTTGCTTTAGAAAATGGCTTTAACAATTCACTCAAGGTTTTAGCTGCGTATAAAAATGATGAGCTAGTTGGAATTGCTAGAGCTGTTGGTGACGGATATACGGTTGTTCTTATTCAGGATATTCTTGTTTTGCCAGAGTATCAAAGGCAGGGAATAGGCTCTGCTTTGTTAAATGCGATTGTGGATTTTTACCCTAATGTTCGTCAAATTCAATTAACCACGGATTGTACTGAAAAAACTATTGCTTTTTATAAATCTGCTGGTTTTATTGAGTTATCAGAAATCGAGTGCTGCGGTTTTATAAAAGACAGAGCATGATTGCGTATTAGGCTTTAGGAAAGTGGTAGGTTGTGTTTGCAGGAATACTGCGGTTAATCCACGCGTTTGCTGCGATTATACTTCCGCTTCCTATTGTGGTTTCTCCGCCTAAGATTGTTGCGTTTGCGTAGATTACTACGTTATCGCCAATATTTGGATGCCGCTTTCCGCCTTTTATAGGATTTCCATCCTCGTCTAGCGCAAAACTTTGTGCACCCAGCGTTACGCCTTGGTAAAGCTTAACATGCTCGCCGATTACAGTTGTTTCGCCAATTACAATGCCAGTTCCGTGATCAATGCAAAAATATGCGCCAATTTTTGCTCCTGGATGAATGTCGATTCCAGTTCTTCTGTGTGCATATTCGCTCATAAGTCTAGGAATTAGCGGTACGTTAAGTTCGTATAGTGCGTGAGCTGTGCGGTGAATAAGCATCGCATAAAAACCAGGGTATGCGAGTGTGACTTCTACTTTGCTTGTGCAAGCAGGATCGCCTTCATACATGGCTTGAATATCTGTTAAAAGTAACTTTTTAATTGTAGGAAGAGTATTTATAAATTGATTGCAAGTTTCTCGAATTTTAATTGTGTTGCTTGTGTAGCATTGAAGTTCGTGGAATATAATGCGTTCTATAGTGTCTAATGCGTTTGAAGTAACGGTATTTAAACTAGCGTTAGTATTCAAACTAGCGTTGAGTTGTGTAGCCTCGTTGCTTTCATTGCGCACATGCAACTCAGGCAAAAGTAGAGCCTGAGTCGCATGTATGAGCGCAATAATATTTCGGTAATTAGGTATGAATGTAGCTTGTCTTATGTCTGAATCGTAAATTGAGTTTAGTTGATTTATAAGATCAAGGCGATCATTCATACATTTCTCCCGTTATTTTTATTATTTTTCTTTATTTTATAGTTTTGATCATTATCTAATAATGTTATTTATTATCCATATATTATCCATATATTATTTAATCAAAACTTGCGTATTTACAGTAGCGCTCCTAAATGTAGTTAGTCTTCAAATAATGCTGTAGACAAGTATCGATCTCCTGAATCGGGAAGTATTGCAACAATGGTTTTACCACTGTTTTTTTCTCTTTTTGCTTCTTGGATTGCTGCCCAGATTGCAGCTCCAGAAGAAATACCCACGAGAACGCCTTCTTTTTTGCTTATAAGCTTGCCGTTTTCAATTGCGTCTTCATTTGTCACATGAATAATGCGATCGTAGATGTTTTTGTTGAGCACATCTGGCACGAATCCTGCGCCGATTCCTTGAATCTTGTGCGCTCCTGGCTTGCCGCCTGCGAGCACAGGGGATTCGGCTGGTTCTACTGCGATTACTTCCAGATGTGGATTTTGTTCCTTTAAATATGTGCCAGTACCTGTGATTGTGCCGCCTGTTCCAACGCCAGCAATGAGCATATCCACGTTTCCGTCAGTGTCTTGCCAAATTTCTGGACCTGTTGTGTTGTAGTGCGCGTGCACATTTGCTTGATTTGTAAACTGTCCTGGAGTCCACGCGTTTGGCGTGTTTTCAACGATTTCCTTCGCTTTGGCAATTGCGCCTTTCATTCCTTCTGCAGCTGGGGTGAGCACGAGTTCGGCGCCGTATGCTTTCATAAGTTTTCTGCGTTCAATAGACATGCTTTCTGGCATAACAATAATGCTTTTGTATCCTTTTGTTTGAGCAATCATTGAAAGACCAATGCCAGTATTTCCAGAGGTTGGCTCAACAATTACTGAGCCTGGTTTAAGCGTGCCTTCGGCTTCTGCTTCTTCAATCATCTGCTTTGCAATTCGGTCTTTTACAGAGCCTGCTGGGTTGAAGTATTCGAGTTTTACAAGGATTTTTGCTGCTAGATTATACTCTTTTTCAATGTGCGTAAGCTCCATAAGTGGAGTGTGGCCTACGAGTTCTTGCATGGACTTGTAAATATTAGACATAATATTTCCCCTTACTTGTTTGTTGTTTTACTTGTTTGTTTTTGTTTTGTTTGATTTGTTTTTAATTTTTAAAAAATGATTTTATTAATAAAGCGACTATTGCTTTATTAGTTGTTTCTAAAGATGCCATTTATCTGTTTAATATCTAATCCGTATTAAATTGTTATCTTTTCAACGTCTTATATTCGATTTTTGGCATAAAAAAAGAAACAGCGCGCTGTTTCTTGAATCGTAATTTGCTGTGTTTTAACGTAAATGCTTTTTAACACAGGCTAGATGATGCATACTTAGTGCTTGCAAACATCATTTCGATTAAGAAATGCGCAACAGCATACGTTACAACAACAATTTGTCATCATATTTGTATGATACATGCGCACTCCTTTACTAGTAGAAATGGTGATAAGTGAAGACTATAGCGAATGGATCTGTGTTTGTCAAACTTTGATATGTACTCCTTCTCATGCGTGAGTGTCTCTGTTTGGCGATAGTAGCCAATCGCCCGAGAATTTGTTGTGTTTGGCTGATTTGTGATTTTCGTGCGATAATGTGCGTGCTGGTATATAGGATTGAATGGCTTGTAGAATTAGTCGATTGTATGAAAGAGTTGATTATATGACAGAATATGATTTGCCGATTTTAGAGTATGATTACGATAAAAGTGCAGTTTTAATGCCAAAACACGATAATATTTCTGTTCAGCTTCCATCTAAAGCGGTTTTTGCTTTCTTAGGCGATGAAATTGATCAGTATGCTTTAAGTAGGAAAGCTACGATTGTAGCAAATTTTGAATCTGCAACTAAAGTATATCCAATATATGTTTTGGAAGAAAAAGTAGAGAAAAAAGTAAGAGAAAATACAGGCAGCGAAGTAGAAGAAGAAACGCAAAAAATCTGCTTAGTGCAGGCTCCAGTTGGTGCTCCTGCCGCTGTTCAGATCTTAGACTGGCTGATTTCTTACGGTGTTAGCGAAGTTGTTAGTGCTGGTTCTTGCGGATCGCTAGTTGATTATGCGGAAAATGTTTTCCTGGTTCCGTATAAAGCTTTAAGGGATGAGGGGACTTCTTATCATTATTTGCCTCCAAGTCGTTATGTTGACGTTTCAGAGCGCTCGAGACGTGCTATTTTACAAACTTTACAGGCGCACAATTTGCCTTATCATGAAGTTAAAACGTGGACTACGGATGGGTTTTTCCGTGAAACTAAGACGAAAGTTGCTAATCGTAAGCAGGAGGGATGCGCGGTTGTTGAGATGGAGTGTTCTGCTTTAGCGGCTTGTGCGCAAATGCGTGGGATTGTTTGGGGTGAGATTCTTTACACTGCAGATACTTTGCACGATGTTGAAAATTACGATGAGCGCAATTGGGGTGGAGACTCTAAAGCGTATGCTCTTGAGCTTTGTATTGAAGCAACGTTGCGCATTTGACACGTTTACACTGATAATACATATGGAATCAGTGTTTTAATTTGATTTTTTTTTTTAACTCTATGCTTATTATTTCTGTCAAGAATTACGTATAAATGCGTTTAAGTATTACGTTAAGGGTTAATAATCATGATAAGTATGATAGTGTAGCTTTCAATGCTTTGTAGCGAGTGAATAAGCAAATAGCTTATGAAGATGCTAGCTGCGAAAATGCTATTAGAGAAGAGATAATAGAAATAGTATAGATATAAAGGAAGTGAGAGGTAGCGAGAATGAGTAAAACTGACAACGCGGCAAATCAGCAATCGCCCGCGAATCAAAATACTGTGGCGAATCAGCAATCGTCCAAACTGTATCCCGACGTGAAAAATTACGTAAAACTATTTTTCAAGGAAAACAAACTTGTAGCTTTTCTTTCGATGATAGTTTTTATTGCCCTGTCTATGATTTACACTGCTATTTCTTGGATTTTGCAAATTATTTTCGACTATATGTCTGGCAAAGGAGCCTTCTCTTTAACTACTATTTTTCTGCTTGTCGCTTCCTTTATGCTGGTAATCTCCCTGATTTTTGCGTTGAAGCGCAGTGCGTACCCCCGCTTTCTTGAAAAAGCAATGAATCAGTATAAAGAGTCTGTTATTAAGAAGCTTTTAAAAAAGAGTTATAGTGATTTTTCGCTTGCGAATTCTGGCACGTATCTTTCTGTACTTACTAATGATTGCGAGCGTATTCAAGAAAAGTATTTGAAGAAGATTTTTGACTTTGTTCAAGACGTTCTTATGCTTGTAAGCTCGCTAGCTCTTATGATTTACTATAGTCCATTGCTCACTGTTATTGCTCTTATTATTTCTGTGCTTCCAATGGCGTGCTCGATTCTTACAGCTAATGGAATTGCCACTCGAGAGGAGCAGGTTTCTAAGTCGAATGAGTCTTATACGGCTCTGACTAAGGATGTTTTGAACGGAGTTTCGGTTATTAAGAGTTTTAAGGCGGAGCAGGAGGTTATTAACCGTTATCAGAATCAGTCGATGGAGCTTGAGCATACTAAGAATCTTCGCGAAAAAACGATGATTACTGTTTCTGCTCTTGGAACGATTTCAAGCCTTGCAACTCAGCTTGGCGTGATGCTTGTTGGCGCTTGGATGGTTAACGCTCATGTTGGTGTTATTACTGCTGGAATGGTGTTAGCTTTCACTAATTTGATGAATGGAGTGCTTCAGCCTATTGCAAGTCTTCCGCAAATGTTTGGCGAGATGAAGGGTGCTAAGAAGCTTATTAGCAAGATGGCTGATTATATGAGTAACGTTAAGGAAGATTCTGGCGATATTATTGACGATTCTATTAAAAGCATTGTTTTGCGAGATGTTTCGTATTCTTACGATGCTGATCGTAAAGTCTTGAAAAACGTAAATCTAACTTTGCAAGCTGGAAAATCTTACGCGATAGTAGGGCCTTCTGGTGCTGGTAAGAGTAGTTTGATTAATTTGCTTATGGGATACTACAAGGATTATAAGGGTAGTGTGCAGCTGAATAATCACGAACTTAGCAATGTGAGCAAGAGTTCGCTTTATGATAAGACGACTCTTATGCAGCAGTCTGTGTTTATGTTTGATGCTTCGATTTTAGATAATATTACGCTTTTTAAGCCATTTCAGGACGCGGAGGTGGATCGCGTGATTCACTTGGCTGGTTTGGATAATTTGATTGCTGCTAAAGGCAAGGACTATCAGTGTGGCGAGAACGGTAGTCATCTTTCTGGCGGTGAAAAGCAGCGTATTGCTATTGCGCGAAGCTTGCTTAAAAAGTCCGAGATTCTGCTGGTTGATGAGGCAACGAGCGCGTTAGATAACGAGACGAGCGCGAACGTAACGCAGTCTATTTTGGATTTGCAAGGAATTCTTCGACTTGTTGTAACTCACCGCTTGGATGCTAATTCGCTTAAGCAATATGATGAGATCCTTGTGATGAAAAGCGGCGAGCTTATTGAGCGCGGAAGCTTTGAGGAGCTTATGAATCAGAAGGCTTACTTCTACTCGCTTTATACTGTGTCTATGTGAGTATATGGCGCTGGCTTGGGCTGGCTTGCGCTGGTTTGTTGTAATGCGCTGTGCAATTTCAATCTCGGTAAAAATATTAACGCAGCATGCTTTCTGCGATAGTAGCCAATCGCCCGCGAATTTGCATCGATTGGCTACTTTGGTATTGGATACTTTGCGATTAGCACTCTGATTATTCCGTTTCTGCTATCTGCAATTATTTCGTTCACGATAAGTGTTCACAAATTCTTCAACAGATAGGAACGTATCTTCATAACCCAGTTTCTCACACAGCTTCACAACATCTGGCTTGTCGAGCTGTGCAATAGAAAGTATGTCGTCTCGCCTAAAAGCGTCGCGCGCAGCACCGTCAAAAAGAATTCGACCATTTGAAAGCACAACAACGCGATTAAATACTCGAGCCACAAAATCCATATCGTGAAGAACAGCTATAATAGTTTTTCCCTGAGAAACAAGGTGCTTAATAATTGATTCAATACAACGTTTTCCGCGATCGTCCTGAGCAATCGTAGGCTCATCTAAAATAACAACTTTCGTATCCATTGCTAAAATTGACGCAATAGAAACCATTTTCCTTTCACAAAGACTTAAATCGTAAGGATTTAAGTAGCTTTTATCTAAAAGTCCTACGAGTTTTAGACTTTCTTTTGCTTGGATCAATGCTTGACTCTTATCAATTCCAATTTTTAAAAGTCCAAACATTACTTCGCGTATAACCGTTGATTCAAAAATCTGGTCATCTGGATTCTGGAATACGAATCCAATATCTTTAGCAAGAGAGGGAACAGTACATTCTGCAATATCTTTACCATTTAATAAAACGCTTCCAGATTTCGGCGTAAGAAGTCCTCTAAGGATTTTAAGTAAAGTTGTTTTTCCAGTGCCATTTTGACCAACAATAGCACATGCTCCAGGTGCAAAAGACAAATTTAGATTATTGAATATTTGTGATGTTGGAGTATGAGAAAAAGACACATTTCGTATTTGAATAGTAGGAGTCATGATAAGCGATTCCCTTCATTTGATTTTAAAATGTGTGACGTTTGTTCAAGAGTTATTGGATACAAGCCATTATTGTTTTTTAACGAAAGTTTTTTACAAATTTGAGTATAAACAGGAGGATTTACGCCATATTCTTCCAAGTCTTCGCGAGAAAAGATTTTTTGCGGAGTATCAAAATCAATGAGTTTTCCTTCGCTTAAAAGCATTACGCGGTCGCTATATTGCGCGATTTTTTCCATTTTGTGCTCAACCATAATAATAGTTTGACCCTGATTTTTTAAGGATTCTACCGACTTAAAAACCTCTTCAGAACCTTTAGGATCAAGTTGCGAAGTTGGCTCGTCTAAAATTATTACTTCTGGTTGCATAACTAAAATAGCGGCAATAGACATTCGCTGCATTTGACCGCCAGATAAATCGTATGGAGAACAATCTTTAAGATGGGCAATGTTGAGCATGTCCATGATTTTCTCTACGCGACTTTGCATTTCGTTTTGCTCAATTCCAAGATTTTCAAGCCCAAACGCAATTTCTTCGTAAACAGTAAGTTTAGATCCAGTAATTTGATTAAAAGGATTTTGAAAAACTAAACCAACTTTTTTGCAAAGACTGTCTATTGGCGTAGTTTTTGCATTAAGACCGTCTACCTCAACTTTGCCGCCGTATGCTCCGTGGTAAAGATTAGGAACAAGACCTAAAATGGCTTGAGATAATGTTGATTTTCCAGCTCCATTAGCACCTATTATTCCAATAAATTCGCCTTTATGAATATCGCAAGAAATGTCATTAAGTGCAAGAGTATTACTATAAGGATAGCGATATTTTAAGTGCTCTATATGAATAGCTGCCATGCTATATATCCTGAATTATGAAGCAACGCATAAATAATAGACGCTATTATTACAATTAAACAAGCGCATAAAAATAGCGTATTGTATTTGCTTGGCTTAAATGGTTTTATGAATGTTTTTTGATTATTGCACGAAAATCCGCGAACTTCTAAAGCTATAGTTCTTTCTTTAGAACTCATAAATGAAGACATTATAATCGGGGATATTAAAGGCAAAAAAGCTTTGAAACGCGTTATAAGAGAACCTTTTGTTTTCAATCCTCTGCTTCTTTGAGCGTCAACAATAGTCGAAGTTTGCTGTGTTATTTGAGGAATGATTTGGAATAGAGATACAAAAACATAACCCATCTTAGGTGGTAATCCAGCTTGTATCATCTCTTGCATCATATTAGAAGGTTTAGTTGTAAGCGTTAAAACACAAAATGCAAACGAAATATTTAATATATTTAGCACAATCTTCATAGCTACTTCAAAACCTTCTTTGCGAGCAATCAAAGGTCCTAGTTTGAATAAAATCGTGTAATTTCCTGATCTAAAGAAAGTCTGAACTATAAAAATAGTTACAATAATAAAACCAGTAACTTGTATTACGATTTTTATTTTTGCTAGAACCTTTGATGTTGCAAGTAAGATTAGGCTCAAAATAATAAAGATAGCGAAAGAACTATAGCCTCCAAGCAAACTCGGTGTACTTGTAGCGCATATTACGTATGCAAGCTTGGTTTTTGCAGATAGTCCGTTTAGAAACGAATGCTTATCTTCAAATAGGCTGATGCTTTTCATGCTATCTCGTCTTATTGTGCTTATATTAAAACTTGTAGAACTTAGCGTTTATGCGATTTATTTTCTGGTGATAAACGTTTATTTATCAAGATCTTCGTCATCTGATTGATATATGGCTATTAAACTCTTAGGAAGAACTTTATAAATTCCAGCTGCAAGGAACAAAACAACAATCTTGTCTGGTATATCTACAACAAGCTCATCTACGAATGATGCAAAGAAGCCTTTGGAACCCATTGCTGCAAAAACAGCGTCACCCCAAACGTTTCCAGTGGTTCCGCCCCAATAAATCATGTTTAGAGGTGTAGAAATGATTATTGCGATTGCTGCAACAATAAGGCTTGTTATAAAAATGTGTAGGCCTTTGTCCATATATTTTAATCGTGCAGCGATTCCAACGCTTACTCCAATTGCTGCAGCTGTAATGCTATAGACTGTAGAAATTGGATCAATTGTTAAGCCGTAAACAATATTGGTTAAAAATCCAGCAATTCCGCCTACAACAGGCCCAGCCAAGCATGCTGAAATGCAAGTGCCTAGTGTGCCAAGCCAAAGTGGTAGTTTTAGCATGCTTGCAAATAGTTTCGCAACATAATTTATGCCGATTGCGGCTGGTATTAGTACGAGTGAAGCAGTAGTTAATTTAACGCTCCAAATATTTTTTAGTTTCTTTACCATTTTTGAACTTCCTATCAGTTAAGGAATAAATTCAAGTTCATTATACGCTTTGAGAAATGTTATTAAAGTAGTTGAAAATTAATGTGTTATAAATTGTAATCTTGTTTATTTTTTGTTATTTTAACTGATTCTTTATTATTTATTTTGTATTAAATTTTTGCGGAAAATAATCACAGCTATACCACTTCTCTAGCAAAATCAAAGTTGTTATTATTTTGTTATTTGACTATTTCACTATTCCAAATTTTGCTATCACAAATTTAACTATTCAAAAATTCTAGTATTCCAAATAATGATTATTTATGATAAAAAAATATAAGAGATTTTTATGCCTTTTATAAAAATGTTGTTACGAAAATATTGTTATAAAAATATTGGTGATTATAAGAGGGAGATGACGATGAATGTAAAACATAGTGGTGTGTTTACAAATCCCGAAGTTTTAGAAAGACTTAATAAATTAGAAAAATCTCCTCAAATGCAAGGGAAATTAAATGAGTTAAAAGAAGGCGTAAAAAATAACGCTTTTGACCCAATGCGTTTAATCCCATTAATACCAGTTGTACTGATTATTGGTGCTGTTGGCAATTATCTGCCTTCTCTTGATTACTCTACTTATAAATATCCTTTACTCATAATAATTGCTTTTGTTGTTTGCTTTGCTGGCAAGTTTTTTGTAACAAATAAGGTTGATGTAAATACTCTATATGCGAATAATGTCTTAACGCCGATTCTAAATGCGATTCTGCCTGGAACGGTATTAGAAAATTCTGAAGGAATTGACGACAGTATTTTTAATAATCTTCTGCCAATATCTAGTATTTATTATTCAAATAAACACATAATTTTTGGCGATGAATTCAAAACTGAATTTTCAAACATGCAAGCAATGCACACTTCTAGAAGTGAAAGTGGAAAAACTGTTAAAAAAACGGATTTTATTGGGCAGGTCTTATTAATAAACGCAAAAACCAATATAAATGGTCACATTAGAATCGTTCCCGTTACTGGAAAGAACTTTATGGGGCAAAAACTAAGTGGATACTATGGCAAAAAAACAAAAGAGGAGAGTGAAGTTCAAACAGAATCCATTGAGTTTAACAACTCGTATTCAATCTTTTCTACAGACGATTTTTATACAAAGCTTGTATTAGATCCAAGTTTTATAGAATTATTGAATAATTTGCAAAAAAGAATGAGAGTTTGCATATATCTAGATAGCGAGCATATTATTGCAGCTTTTGATTCTGGTCGGTATATATTAGGAAATCCTGGAAAATCTGGAATAGAAAACCTATCTTTAACAAGAGAATATGCAAGATTTAGAGATGTTTTGGCTGAATATTACGAAATAATCAGCGTAATTAGAGAAAAATTGCAAAATTAGAAGCTAGAAAATTGCGATACTGGCGAATTGCAAAAGCAGAAAAACTAAGACTAGAGAAAACTAAGACTAGAGAAAGACTAGAACTAAAGGAGACATTATGAGTGACATTATGGATAGCATTATAGATAGGGACACCATTTTAATAGTTATTGCAATAGTGCTTGTAATGATTATTGGTTGGTTTATTGGCACTTTAAATAGATTAAGAAAATATAGAGTGATTATAAAAGAGTCGCAGAAAAACGTTGATATTGCGCTCGCTAAAAGATATGACACGATTTGCCAAATGTTCAAAGTTGCACAGTCATTTGCAAAATATGAAAAAACAACATTAGTGGATTTAGTGAGTCTAAGAGAAGGCTTAAACTCTGATGATTCTAGTGCGGTAATAAAAAATCAGAATCATGCGATAGGGAAGATTTATGCTTTGGCAGAAGCCTACCCAGAATTAAAGTCTTCTGAACAATTTCTGAATTTGCAAGAAGAAGTGAACGACGAAAACGAGCAATTGGCTGCAGCAAAAAGAATTGTAAATAGTAATATCAGCGCTCTTAATCAAAATATTGTTACTTTCCCAGTTTCGCTTATTGCAAGATTAAGCGGAATAAAGCAGATGGATTTTCTTGATGAAGATGATTTAAGCAATAAGAAGAATATTGATAGCATACTGAGCTAGCGAATATGTTTAGTTAGTGAAAATGTTTAGCTAGACGGTATATCTAATGTAGGCAATCGCCCGCGAATTTGCATCGATTGGCTACATTTGTATTGGTTGATTGGTGTTTTTAAAAATAAACGCCAGTTAGTTTAGTTCAACTTGACTGGCGTTTATTAGTTATTTGCGTTATTGGTTATCTGTGCTCGTTACTTGCTGTGCTTGCCAATGCGCGTGCGTTTAAGCGAAAATGCGCCGAAAGCTGACAGCAGGAACGCTAATCCAGTGCCTGCAATGGTTGAGGTTGTAGAACCTGCGCGTGCAAGCGGTTCGTGCGTTTGTAGAGTCGGTGCTTCTTCCACAGTCTCTTCTTGCGTTGGTTCCGGTTCTGGTTCCAGTTCTGTCACTGGCATTGGCATTTGTTCTAGCGCAGGAATTATAGGAACTGGAATAGGCTCCGATTTCGTAGTTGGAACAGGAGTTGGTTCCGGCTTTGGTGGTTCCGGTTTAGGTGGTTCCGGTTTAGGTGGTTCCGGCTTAGGAGATTTTGGATTAGGATTTGGATTAGGATTTGGATTAGGATTTGGATTAGGATTTGGATTAGGATTTGGATTAGGATTTGGATTAGGTGTTGGATTAGGTGTTGCTTTTATCACGTCAAAGAATGCATTGATAAAAGCAACATGTCCTGGGTTGTTCTTCTCATGTAACGTTATACCCGGCTCATAGGTATATTTTGGCGTTTCTGCTGGATTAAGAACCATTGGAAGATTATCCAACTTAGAG
This sequence comes from Gardnerella sp. DNF00476, assembly GCF_049262735.1. Taxonomy (NCBI): domain Bacteria; kingdom Bacillati; phylum Actinomycetota; class Actinomycetes; order Bifidobacteriales; family Bifidobacteriaceae; genus Gardnerella; species Gardnerella sp. DNF00476. Next base: position 139,976 of record NZ_CP058401.1, on the reverse strand, counting down.
CCATCTGTGTTGTAAGAATCCCCAACCTGAGCATCTTTATTCGCGGTAAATGTAATTGAATAATCCGTATGCAGCACATACGACACATTCATATCCATCAAAGACGTCTGCCGATTTCGAGTAAACAGAACCTTTTTTATTTCCACTTCCTTTGGTTCTGGATTCAATACCTTCATAAATTCATCAGTAATATCCTTAATTGGCTTACGATTTTCATCTACCAGATAAAACTTGAGTGGCACCGTTTTTGTTTCTCCCGGCTTAAGATAAATAGGGCCATTAGCATACATGGCAGTTACTGTTCTACTAACATTATTGTCGCCAAGATCACTAAATTTATACTGCTGCTTTGTTAGAGGATTAGTTCCAGGTTCGCCTTCAAAAATATCATTCCTATTTTTATACGCCTTGAATTTCTTAAATTCACCTACCGTCATATAGTCTGAGCCATCTTTACCTTTATGGATCGTTGCTATATACACAGGAATTTCGCGGCTTATTTCGCCATTCTTCCAGGCAATCGTAGGAGCGCCATCAAAATTCTTATTCAGAAAGTCGTAGGTCAAACCTTCCAGCCCTACGCCACCGACTTTTTGTTCAAGATTGTGTTTTGCAAAGCTATACGTGCCTATTGTTGTCTGGTTAATTGAGTCCCACATCTTCTGTGAATTTTGATCTTTGAAGAACCATGGCGTTTCTTTGATGTTTTCTTCTGTTGTTTTTCCGTCCTTCGTGATTTTTAGCGTAACGTTGCTGAGTTTTCTTGCGGAAATAGCTTTACCGTCTTCTGTAAACGCTGCAACATCTGTCATTGTCAACGCGTTTGTATTGGGATTGTAACTGAGATACTGAGCGTACGCCCTTATTTGTTCAGTATTAGTATTTTTATCGTTATTTATTACTTGCCACTGAACCTGTTTGTCGTTACTGTCCGTTGCAGTTCCAGATGCCAATACATTAGTAGCAGACTCAGGTGGCTTTGGGACTGGTGGTGTAACAGGTGGCTTTGGCTGTGGTGTTGGTGGAACAACGGGTGTCTGTGGCTTATTTACAGTAATGTTTTGCAATATGCCCAACGTTATATAGTCTGAATCTTTGCCCGTATGGGTTGTTGCCATGTATACAGGAATTATGCGGCTTGTTTCACCTTCCTGCCAGTCTGTTATTATTGGCGTGCCCTCAACTTTGCGCGCACTAAAGTTGTATTTCAAACCGCTAAGGTGTTTGCCGCCAACTTTTTGTTCTTGATTGTATCTCGTAAAGTTGTACGAACCGATTGTTGTTTTATCAATTTCATCCAAAATATTCTTTAAATATTGACTTTTGTAGAACCATGGTGTTTCTTTAATATTGCTAATGATTGTAGGCGTCGTTTCATTGTTGTTTGTAACTTTTAAGGTAATTTCGTTATATTTTCTTGCAACAACATTTGCTGCTTCATTCTTGAATGGCAAATTGCTCATAGTTGCGATTAGCTTATTATTATTAGAATCATAATTGAGCTGTTTGCCATATTCGCTCATCTTTGCCGCGTCAGTGGCTTTGATATTACTGGAATTATCCGTTACTTGCCATTTGACTTGTGTGCCGTTCTTATCGGTCGCTGTCCCCGATGCTAATTCATTGCTTGTTGAATCAGCGTGTGATGTGTTTTGCTGAACATCATTATCTGTTGTTACGCCTTTGGAATCAACAGTTGTTTGAACCGTATTTGTATCGTAGTCGCGATCTTCACTGGTAGTGTTGTTGTGGTTAGTAGATTTATCATTTTTTAAATTATGCTGATTAGTGGAATCGGTATGTGGTGGGGGGGGGGTATTTGTTTTTGTGCTACTATTTGCACTCTCAACATTATTTCCATTGACACTACTTGCAATAGCATTAGAAGCATAAGCGGTTTGGCTCATGCATACTGCGCAAGCTGCGGTCGCAATACCCATCATGGTTGAGGTCAGAATGATTTTCGTTGTCTTATTCATAAAATACCCAATTAATTAACTAAACCTTTGTTACTTTATTTCATAAAATATAACAAATACATAATTGCATATTACATTATAACGATTTTGATAAAAAATATAAGTGTTTATTGATAATTTTATCAATAAACACTTATATGCGTTTTGAAATACTTAATCTCTATTGAATATTTAACTAAATATTTAGCTAAATAATATAAGATATTTAGTATCTAATCTTAAGAAATAATCTGCTAAATAAACTGAGATATTACAATACCTGCAGCCATAAGTGGAATGTTGAAGATAAGGAATGTTGGAATGCAAGTATCCCAAATGTGGCTATGCTGACCATCTGCATTTAGGCCAGAAGTAGGGCCAAGCGTTGTATCGGAAGCAGGGGAGCCTGCGTCTCCAAGAGCTGCAGCAGAAGACATAAGAATAATTGTTGCAGGAGTGCTAAAACCAATGCTTTGGCAAAGAGGCACGAACAAAACTGCAAGAATAGGAACCGTGCCAAACGAAGTGCCTATGCCCATAGTTACAAGCAAACCAATAATCGTAATAACGAATGCAGCGATTAGCTTGTTTTGACCCATAGAAGCAACGCCAAAGTGTACAAGCTCATTAACTCCGCCCGTAGCTTGAATCACGTTAGCGTAGCCGCCAGCAATGAGCATAATAAATGCAATAAGACCCATAAGCTTAACGCCGCCCATAAGCTGCTTATCGATATCTTTCCATGCAACGGCTCTAAAAATAATCATGGTTGCAAGACCTGCAAGAGAAGAAAGTGAAAGATCCTTACTAATAACTTGAACTACTACAACAACAATAATCGCAAGCATGGTTACATAGTGTGCTTTAGTAAGCGGGCCAACAACAGCGTCCGCTGCGCGAGTATCTGCTTCGGTTGTTTTATATTCGCGAGGCTTTCTGTATAGCACAAACACGGCGAATAGGAGGGCTGCAAGCATTGCAGCACCTAAATACCAGTTCACAGCGCTAACGTCTGAAACGCTAACTTTCATACCATTTTTAGAAAGATTAGTTGCAATAACTGTTTGGAAAATTAAGCCAAAGCCAAATGGAATAGCAATGTATGGCACTTCTAGTCCGAACGCAGTGCAGCATGCGGCGGCGCGGCGATCTAGCTTAAGCTTGTTCATAATGGAAAGAATTGGCGGAATAAGAATAGGAATGTAAGCAATATGAACAGGCACAATATTTTGAGACATGCATGCAATAATTGTTAGAACTGCAAGAAGAATAAATTTGTTTGTGCCGATAAGTTTACTGATTTTTTTAGAAATGATTTGAGCTAGGCCAGTTGCTGTAATTGCTTCTGCAAAAGTACCAAGAAGAATGTAGGCGAGCGCAGTTTGCGCATTTGTGGAAAAACCATCACATAGCAAAGCCATAATAGTATGGCTTCCATCTCCAAAAAGAGGGAGATGTCCAGCTATGCCTCCTGCAACGCATGCAACAATCATTGCGAGTAAAACATTGAGTTTAGCGAGACTTAACGCGCATAACACTACAACCGATACGATTACCGGATTGCATAGAATGTTTAAAATCTGCATACTGTTTCACCTCTTTTTAAAGTTATCTTCATTTTGATGTTTGCAAATAATATGTTTTTCAATTTTGATAATTTTTAAATTTTAATAATTAAAGACAATATAACATAAAAACATACGTAAAATTTTTATTGGCAAAATAAAGATATTAAGTATGCTTGAAATTTACATGTTTGAATCATAAATGTGACATTTTGTCACTATATATCGTGTTTTTATGGTTAAAACATAAACAAATGAACAAAATGTCTAAAAATAAGTTAATATTTGTTCGCCTTGAATAGTACGATGAAAGTACTTTCAGGAGATTAACGTCAATAATTGGTCTCTTAATTTATAACCTTTTGTTGCAACATAGCAATATGAGGTAGTCGCCAAAATCATTATAGGCGATATCAGAATTAAATATTGAGTCTGAAGTTAGAAGAATCAAAAAAATCAAAAAAATCAAAATAAAACCAAAAAATTGAAAATTGAAAATTAAAAATCCACGATTAAAGAGTAAAAGGAGGAATGCTCGACGATTGCAATAGAAGCGTGCCGTACAGTTTCGCTTCAAATGCTTATTTCGTCGCATGTAAATTATGCAAGAAGAACAAACGCTTATAGAAGCGAAAGAATTAGGATTAAAAAAATTTAGAAAATCTCCATTTTGGAATGTGTCACTAAAAGTTAAGCCGCACGAAATTGTAGCAATATCTGGAGAACACGGTTCGGGAAAATCTGCTCTATTACTAGCATTGTCGGGCTACATGAAGTTTACGAATGGAACGTTAAAAATCGCAAACTTGAATCTTCCAGCAGATACAAAAGAATCACGTCAATACGTTGGTCTGGGACTGTTCAATGGAATCAATGAATTCTACAACACTCAAACAATAGAAGAAGTGCTTATGAGCGAGCTAAAACTCGCGAGTGCATCGCCTCTATTTCGCGAACAATACAAGAATAATGTTAAAAATCGCGAAGCTCTACATCAATACGCGTATAACGTTCTAGCGTATTGGAAAGTGTTATCTCCTAGAGAAACTGCTATTGGTGATCTAACACCATGCGAGCGCATGAGATTGGGAATCGCACTTGCTTTGCTAAAAAAGCCGTGGATTCTTTTTGTAGACGGCGTAGAAACTGAGCTTACTAGTGAGCAAAGCGAATGCTTACTTTCCGATATTCGCGAATATGTTAGCAAAAACTACTGCTCCTGCCTTGTTGGAGTTTTGCAAAGTGAGTTAGAAAAGCAAGCGGATCAAGTCTTAAGACTTATGCCAAATAATGAGAAAGCAGAAAATTCTCATACTGATTCTCAACTTGCTACAAGTGAAGCAAATGGTGGTGAAAACAATGCACGTTAATACTATTGCTCTTGCATTTCGTGAGCTTAACAATACGATGAAAGGAAAAGCTCGAAAGCTTGTTATTGGAACCGTAGCTTTGATTCCACTTTTATACGGATCGCTTTACTTGTGGGCGTTTACAAATCCTTATAAGACTTTGGATACTGTTCCAGTCGCAGTTGTTGTGGAAGATAACGGTGCGATGATAAACGGCAAAATGCGCAATGTTGGTGATGAAATCAAGAATCGTTTAAAGAATCAAAAAGATGGAAGTGAAGGATTCCAGTGGAACTTTGTAAATAGCGCTAAAGCAAACAAAGGACTTAAAAATGGCGATTACTTTATGGTAGCAACTATTCCAGCTTCCTTCAGTAAGTGCATTGCTTCCGCGCAATACGATACTCCAACTAAAGCAAAACTTCACGTAAAGTACGATCAAGCAAGCAATATGCTGGCTTCACAAATTGGTAAAACTGCTTTCCGCACTATGCGTACTGAGATTAGCGAGGCGATTGCTCAGGAATATTGGGAGCATATGTTTGAAAAAGTAAATTCTGCTTCTGATTCTCTTAATTCAGCAGTGAGCGGTTCTGGCGATTTAAGCGCTGGAATGCAATCGCTTAATGGCGGAGTAGATAAGCTTGCTGATGGATCGATCAAGCTTACTCAATCTTTGCAAAAACTACAAAACGGATTAAGTGAACTTCAAAAGGGAGCGCAATCGCTTAGCAATGCAAATGCACAGAGCAAAGATGGAGCGCAATTCTTAGCTCAAAAAACTAACGATTTGGCAAATGGCGCAAATCAGCTAAATAGTGGAGCGCAAACGCTACATAACGCAACAGACGAATTATATAATGGTGCGCAAAAGCTTTCAGATTCTAGTGCGCAGCTTGAAGAACATGTTAAAGCAGGAAACGAGGCTACAAAAAATCAGCTTGCTCAATTGCTTGTTGAAGCGCAAAATCCGCTTGTAACAAAAGAGCTTGTGTTAGAAAAATTGCAAGGTCTTGCAGGAGGATTAAGCGAAAATTCTAAGCTCTTAGAGACGAATCTTTCGGCATTGAGTCAAGGTGCTGGAGCACTTTCTTCTGGTAGTTTGAAGATAAAAGCTGGAGTTGACGCCGTTTCTAAAGGAATATCAAGCGTTCACAATGGCTCGTCGCAGCTTTCCGCTGGAGCAAATAAGCTGGCGGAAGGTCTTAATAAAGTAAGCAATGGCAGTGAAAAGCTTAATAATGGTATTAATTCTGCTGCGCTTGGGTCTGCAAAAATAGTTGATGGATCAAGTCAATTGAATTCTGGAGTTCAAAAGCTTTCTGAAAACACTCCAAAGCTTGTTGATGGAGCTAAAAAGTTGCATGAAGGTCTTAAAAATGCTCAAAATTCTAGCAAAATCAACAATATTAAGCAAAAAAGCAAGATGATGAGTGCGCCAGTTGCGCTTAAAGAGCATGATTATTCGCATGTTGAAAACTACGGAACTGGCTTTGCGCCTTACTTTATTTCGATAGGTCTTTGGGTTGGTGCGCTTATGGCAACTTTTGTTTTGAGAGTTATGGATAGGCGAGCAATTCTTAATGGTATGAATCCGCTTAAAAGTGCGCTTATTAGTTTTACGCCGTTTGTGCTTATGGGCGTTGTGCAAGCGATTATTCTTATGGGCGTTGTTCACGGAGCGTTGAAGTTGCAGATTGACAACGTTGCTGCATTCTACGCGCTGGGGATTATAGCGTCAATAGTCTTTATGGCCATAATGCAAATGATTATGGCAGTGTTTAAGATTCCGGGAAGAATAGTTGCGATTGTGCTACTTATGCTGCAAATAACTAGCTCTGCAGGAACTTTCCCAGTGCAAATGACGCCATCGTTCTTTAGGGTGGTTCACCCATATTTGCCTATGACGTACTCGATTCTTGGGCTTCGTCAAGCAATGGCTGGAAAGAACAGTGGCGCAATAACATCCAGCATTGGAATTCTTGTGCTTTTCGGTGTGATTGCAATTGCAATAACAAGCATTGTTGCGCGTATGAAGCGTACTGTAACAATGTTTGATTTGCATCCTGTAATTACATTGGAGGCATGAGAATACGACAATGAGTAGGTAGTAATTACTGTGATTGCTGGAGTTACTGAAGTTGCCATAATATAAAAATTGCAACCGAGTGCTGCTCAAATTTGTACCCAAGTTAAGTATGACTACTTATGATATTGTTCATACTAGCGTAGTTGTTCAGATAGGTGTACGAGCAGTGCTCGGTTGTGCATAACTATACGACTATATGTGAACCGTATATGACGTAACTGGTATGGCTAACGCAACTATGCGCAATTATATTAATCTACCTAAGGGCTTATATGAGTTACAGAGAGAAAGGACGTGTCAATGACTGCACGATTTACCGACGAATTAAAAAATGAGAATATCGAAACATGGGATGCTGCTATTCATCATCGTTTTGTTAACGAGTTAGTTGAGGGCACTATTCCTGATGCTGTATTAGCTGGATATTTAATTCAAGACTACCGATTTTTAGATAGTTTCTTGGCTCTGCTTGGTGCTGCAGTTACGACAGCAGACACACTTGATTCTCGTCTCGTGTTTTCGAAATATATTGGTGAGGTAGCGGGAGATGAGAATACGTATTTTGTGGATGCGTTTAACGAATTTAATACTCCTGAATCTTTCCGCAATAAAATTCCAGACACTGAAGCAACTCGCGAATTTAAAAAGATGTTTTTAGACGCGGCTCACAGTGGACATTATGCTGCCGTGCTAGCCGTGTTAAACGTTACAGAATGGATATATCTTACGTGGGCATCAAACGCTGAAGGTAAGCGTCCTGAACGCAAGGTTCATTACCAGTGGATCGACCTGCATGATTATGAAGGATTCCACAAGTTTGTAGGGTTCTTGCGTGATGAGTTGGATCGTATTGGTCCTAAGGATGCTGATATTGCTCGAGAATATTTTGCGCGTGCAGTAAAGCTGGAGCGCATGTTCTTCGATAATTCGTATGAGACTCCTGTGGCAATCTAACGAACAGCATTCTAACGAATGGACGGAAATCTAACGGATGGAAATCTAACGAAGTAAGCAAGCTGTGAGAATAAAAATAGACCCTACAAGATTTGTAGGGTCTACCTTTGAGAAGATGAGAAATTTTCGTTAATAATTGAAAATCTCACTGTTAACTATATATTAGAAAGTAGATGCGTAGACTTCGGCAATAGCATCTTCGCTCATATGCATGTATGAATTCTTTAGAAGTCGCTGCTGCTCTTTAACAACGCTTGAAGCCCAATCGCGAATCATGTCTTTGGTCATTCCATACTCGTGAAGCTTGTGCTTAGGGAGAATCGTGTTAAGAACTTCGTCAAGATTGTTTAATACGTCTGCTTTTTGGCATTCAAGAATATTTGCCATAAAGTCAAAAAGCTTAGAAATCTCAGTGTTTTCTGCGCTATCGCTATTCTCTTCGTGCTTAGCGTAGTAGCGCAAAACACTTGTAAGAAGAGCAGCGTTCGTCTCGCCGTGAGCCACGTGGAAAGTGCCGCCAAGCGGATAAGCCATAGCGTGCACGCAACCGCATCCGGAATTACCAAACGCAATGCCAGCGTAAAGACTTGCCGAAACCAAGTCGCTTACAACTTGGGTTTTAGCGCTGCTACCTTCTTTAACAACTCGCATATAACTTTGCAAAATAAGTCCGCAAGCCTTGTAACTAAACATTTTTGTAAGCTCTGTTGCAATAGGGGAGAGCGCAGACTCAATAGAATGAGTAAGAGCGTCAATAGAGCTGGTTGCAAAAACGTAATCAGGCAGGCTCTTTAACAATTCTGGAATAAGAACCGCGTCTGTAGCGTAGCAAGCATCGTTTGCCAAACCCTTTTTAGTGTTGCGCTTTGTGAGCGAGAACACGGCAACGTTTGTAACTTCGGAACCAGTGCCGCAAGTAGTTGGAACAAGAATAAGATCTGCGCCTTTTTGCGCAGGAATCTTGCCATCAATCAAGTCTTCAAGCGGGCTTGTTTGCTTTAACGCGCAAACTTTAGAAATATCCAAAACAGTGCCGCCGCCAATGCCAATCACGCGCCTTGGAGTAGTGTGAATATCTCGAACAATCGCGTCAACCATTTCGTCGCTTGGCTCGCCCTTGCCGTAGTTTTCTTGGAAAATCACATTACAATCAAGATTTAAATCGCCAAAATAAGGCTCCCAAATGTATTGGTTTGTAATAACCAAATCGTCTTTGCCGAGCTTAAATTCTTGCGCAAAATCGCGCGTATTTTCAAATTTGTGAATAGTTGGCTTAATAGATAGCTGCTTCATCCTAGACTCCTTTGTTTTAATTTGTACGTCTTACGCTAATATGCGCGTTTTAGTTCGCGATTTGTGCGCGGATGATTAAAAAACCAAGCAACCGCTCCATTATAGAACAAATTGCTTGGTTTAATAAACGCGATTTAAGCTAATCGCAGAACTTAATCAGCAGAGATTAATCAGAAGATAATCATCCCTTCAACAAAGCCGTGTAAGCTGCCATCGTAATGTAATTGTATGGCTGGTTGAAGTGAGGCATAAAGAAGATATCACACAATGCAAGCTCTTTAATCGTGACTTTCTTTTGAATAGCAAGAGAGAACAGGTGGATTGCTGCAGACATATCGTAGTTAGAAGCCAATTGGCATCCAACAATCACCTTAGAATCCTTCTTGTAAACAATGCGAATCTTAACTTTTGGATTCTCAACTTCCATAAACGCAGGCTTTTGAGTATCCTCAAAATCAACGTAATCAACGTCCATGCCCTCTTTTTGAGCAGCCGTTAAGCTCAAACCAGTGCAAACAAGCTTGTAGTCGTAAATCATCATTGCGCTAGAGCCTTGCACGCCCTCGGTTTCTACAGGAGTTCCGCAAACGTTGTGGCCTGCAATCAAGCCGCTTCTAACGGCATTAGTAGCGAGCGCAATGTAGTTTACGCGGCTTCGAGCGTTGTCGTAGATTGTAGCGCAATCGCCAATAGCGTACACGTCTGGGTCGGAAGTTTGCTGCTTTTTATCAACTAGGAAAGCGCCGTTTTCGTATTGCTTCAAATGATCTTTTCCAAGAGCAACATTTGGGTGGAATCCAATAGCACAAATCACCATGTCGGCGTCGTAAGTGCCCTTGCTTGTTTTAACAGCCTTAACTTCAGTATCTCCAACAATCTCTTCAACAGCTTGACCAAGCTCAAACTTAATGCCCTTATCTTCCATAATTCTCTTCAAATTATCGGAAAACTCTGGGTCAAAGTAGCCGTTAAGAATATGGTCTTCCATGTCGATGAGAGTCACGTTCTTGCCAAGGCGCTTAAAAGCTTCCGCAAGTTCCACGCCAATGTAGCCGCCGCCAAGAACCACAACGTTATTAAAATCGCGCTCTTGAAGCTTAGCAATAACAGTTTGCGCATTTTGGAAAAGCTTTACCATTTGCACGTTTTCCAAATCAATGCCCTTAATGCGTGGCTTGTTTGGAAGGCTGCCAGTAGCTAGAACGAGTTTATCGTAAGAATCGTGAATAACAGATCCGTCTTTAAGCTCTACAGTAACTTCTTTCTTTGCGTAATCAATGTCTAGAACTTTGCTTTCAAGATTTACTTTTGCGCCCTTTTTAACGAAATCTTCTGGCTTCTGGTAGAACAGTCCATCGCTGCTTTGAATCTGCTTTCCAATCCACAAAGCCATACCGCAGCCAAGGAAGGAAATGTTGCTATTCTGATCGTAAATTGTAAGATCGTTTCCTGGGTAGCTCAAAATGGTGTTAGCGCAGGCAGTGCCAGCATGATTTGCGCCAATCTGAATAATCTTGGTCATCGGTAATCTCTTTTCGTCGTTGATGTTATTGTTTAATTTTCATATGCGTGCTGTTAACCACATTGTTTGTTAGTTACACGCTGGTACTAAATCTTATTACATTGATACGAGTCTTGCTAATTTTGATTCTAGGTGTGTTGTTTCTGATTATTGTATAAGTTGTAATTACGATTTAATCTTTGCTATGAGCGTGAAGTAAGTAATAGAATCGTGAGTGTTTTATATAAGTGCATTCGTGTATATATAGTTTCGCAATGTCTTTTGATAAAGTTTGATAAACTTTGATAAAGTTTGATAAGTGAGAGTTGTATGAGGGGGTATTTTAATGCGTATTTTGATTACTGGTTTTACGCCGTTTGATAATGAGTCTATAAATCCGTCGTGGGAGATTGCGCAATCAGTGCATGCGCCTGAGGGTGTGGAACTTGTTCGTTTGCAGATTCCTACGGAATTTAACAAGGGTGCGCAAAAAGTTATTGAGAAAATAGAGGAAGTTCATCCTAATGCTGTGCTTTCGTTAGGGCAATTTGGCGGTTCTGCTTGTTTTAATGTCGAGTATGTTGGTATTAACTGTAGAGCTGCGCGCATACCGGATAATAGTGGATATAAGCCTTGGTATGAGCCTGTTGTGCAAGATGGTGATGTGGCTTATAAAGCGACTTTGCCAGTTGTAAACATAGTTGATGCTTTAAATAAAGCAAAATTGCCGGCGTCCGTGTCTTTTTCTGCGGGCGCATACGTGTGTAATGACGTGCTTTACAGTGTTTGTCATTATTGCCAGACTAAGAAATTGCCGATCAAGAGCGGTTTCATTCACGTTCCGTATTTGCCTGAGCAGATTCTCAATAAGCCGAGTACGAGTTCTATGAGTTTAGCTGATATGCTTCGAGGTATTGAAATTGCGTTGCAAGTGATTGCGAGTGATTGCTAGCAAATAGCTAGGTATTTATTTTCTATGCTCGCTCAAGCACGCGCTCAATAGCGTTGTTTTGCGAAAGAAGATAAACGCAATACTGGTTCATGCTTATTCCTTCAGCTTGAGATTGTTCAGCCAACTGTCTATGTAATTCCTTTGGAAGGCGCAATTTGAATTGCCCAGAATAATCATTTAGCTCATGGTAAGACGGCTCTTTTATGTTTACTTTACTTTCAAGTGCTGCTTCCAGCCAAGCCTTTTTAGCATCTTGCGCATTTGCTGCTGCTGCCTGCTCGGATTCCCCAGAACTCATGCATCCTGGTAAATCAGGGTAGTAGGACACAAATCCGCCTTCATCTGGATCTTTTACAATCTCCAGCTTGTATGGAAGCGACATGTAGTAGCTGAGCGTTTTATTTGTGAGTGTTTTTACCATATTTTATTTTCCTCTTTTGTTTCTTCGTCTTCTGCTTCTACTACAGATTTCACCATTTCTACGTATATCTTTTTAATTGGTTCATGCTTAGGAATTGTAATTGGGTTGGCGTGATTTTTTCGAAAAGTATAATGACTGCTTCCGCTTCTTGGATTGTACATTTCATATCCGTAGGCTTCTAGCACTTTTTTCAATTCTTCAAATCTCATATCTTTAGATAAGCTAAGTATTCGCTTAAGTAATTTGTCCCATTGCGACATTTCACCACCAGTTAATAGCGTGTTTTTGTGTTTATAAAATTATAAGTGGTGTTACATATGGTGTCAATGTATTCGGTTTGCTGCATAGAAATTATGCAAATCATGATTTGGAGTGAAATATAAGAAACGATGCAAATTTAAACTAACTTTTGTTCGTACAAATATGGAAAGTCGTAAATTTATTTTATTAACAGAAATCTATGAACAGAAATTTATAAGACTATTTTATTAAAAGAGTTATTGTAATTTGTTGCCACGTAATTGGTAGGAGTAAATCCTCCATAGTTTTAGATTTATCCATGTGGCTATATTATTGTGATTATGGCTGATTTTTCTCATATTCTTGCAACGCGTCCAGATTTTGATGAGTCTGATCGCGAATGGCTGCATCACCTTGTAGCAGACTGGCAGGTAATAGCAGACTTAAGTTTTGCAGACTTGCTTTTGATTATTCAAAACGGCAATGGTGATTACGTTGTAGCAGAACAATGTCGTCCGTCTACAGCAATTACACTTCGAACTGAAGATTTGTTGGGCGTAAAGCTAGATGAATCAATGCATCAAGAACTAAGTGCAGCAATGAGTAAGGAAACAAGTTTCCACTCTTCTGTATTAAGAACTGTTGGAAGAGCAACAGTTTGTAATGTTTACGCCCCAGTGCGTCATAATGGCAAGACGTTAGGTCTTGTTCTTAGAGAAACAAATCTTGCTACAAGAGAATCAAACGGTAGGTATGAGACCGAAAGCATTAATGCTGGCAAAACTCTGTTCGACATGATTTCGCGAGAGCAATTTCCATACCACGATTCAATGCTAAATCAGCGCCACAATGCTAGAGTTGCAGATGGTTTTATTATTTTAGAAGAAAGCGGAGTTGTGCGCTATGCTTCTCCTAACGCAATTAGCTGTTTCCGTAGATTAGGCGGATTAGACACTATGCAAGGCGAGTTTCTATGCGAGTTTGGAGCAAGATTGTTGCACACAAACGATGTTGTTCCTGAAAGTTTGCCTCTTGTACTAAGCGGTAAAGCGGATGTTGATTGCGAACTAGAAGTTAATAATTCTGTTGTTTCTATGCGCTCGCTTCCATTGTATGGTCCAAATGATCGAACGGGTGCAGTTGTTCTTTGTCGTGATGTTACAGAGGTTCTCCGTAGGGAAAAAGAGCTTCAAACTAAGAATGCTACTATTTCTGAAATTCATCATCGTGTTAAGAATAATCTTCAAGCTGTTTCTGCTTTGCTTCGTCTTCAAGCTAGAAAAACTAAGTCTGCAGAAGTACGTAAAGAATTAGAAGAAGCACAAAGACGCGTTCAGACGATTGCTCTTGTTCACGAAGGTTTAAGTCAAACAGCTGATGAGGTTGTTGATTTTGATAAGGTTATTTCTAGTTTGCTTAAAATGTCTATTGAGCTTGCTTCGCAAAATCAGAATATTACGATAGATTTTTGTGGCAAGTTTGGCATGTTGGCAGCACAAGATGCAACTCCTCTTTCTCTTGTTTTAACAGAACTTGTGACTAACGCAGTAGAGCATGGTTTTGAGGGAGTTAGTGAAGGACATATTAAGATTTCTGTTGGTAGAGGTGGGGATAATCTGAGTATCGTCGTCGAAGATGATGGAGAGGGTATTGAAAGTGAGTCTTTGCACGGTATGGCTAAGTCTTCTGGATCTGGGTTAGGCACTCAGTTAATCAATACTTTTGTTACTAACGACTTTGGCGGAACAGTTAAATGGGAGCAACGTAGAGAAGGTGGAACTCGTGTTCTTCTCGACATTAAGCTACGAGTTCCAGGAGTGGAGTAGATGTAGATTACAGTTCTGCATTTTGGTTTCTTCTTGCACGTATAGCCCTGCGTTTTAGTGATCGTCGTTCATCTTCACTAAGACCACCCCATACGCCGTAATCTTGGCTTGTTTCAAGCGCGCATCTTAGGCAATTGTCTGCAACGTTACAAGTTCTGCACACTGCTTTGGCTTCCTCAACCTGCTGATTAGATGCACTGTTACTTCCTACTGGGAAGAAAAGCTCAGGATCTTTGTCTCTGCATGCTGCTTTTGAACGCCAATCAAATGCGCTGCTCATAAATAAATATCCCCTTTAAAAAACGTAGCTTACGCTGGTTAAAACTATTATTAAACTTTGTTTTTAAAAACTATCCGCACTCAAGGAAACCATGAATATAACTTTTTTTCAAGACTTTTTTAAGAATTTTTTATTTTTTTAATTTTTTGAATAATTTAAAATATTTTTTATGTAAAGCCTTATGTAAAACTTAAAATCTGTAATAGATTAGCACTTCCAGGAATTACCATTACGCATCTTCCTGGAGTTTGATAATCATCTACATTAAGAGTTTTTAGCAAGTCTGATGGTATTCCTAGCATTGTATCTGTTCCAGCATCTCCTGTTGGGAATATTATTCTTACTGGTGCTTGTTCTGGTATGCGAATATGCCTTGCGTTTTGTGCGCAGAAAATTACAGTTATTTTTGGATTGACTAGTTTACTTTGAAATTCTTGAGACTTTGTGTCGCTACTAAAAGGTTCTAGCAGTGAGTCTGCATTGTCTAAAATATAAATATTTTGCGAATTGTTGTATGTGTTTCTTGATTTTATAGCTTTAGAAATTACGTTTATAAGATTAGTTTTTCCTCTCTTATTTCCTCCAATAATTGCGATATTTCCCAGATTTGTAGGTAGAATTGCCTCGCTTAAATTAATGCCATCGTCTTTTAAGCCTATTAACAATCCATCTTCTTTACTTAAGTCATAGCTAAAGTCAGAATTAAACCTAGAAGATTTATTGTTGCAAAAAGTATTATTGCAATAATTTTTGATTGTTGAATAACCTAAATATCTTGGTAATGGAGCACTGAATAGTTGTTTAGGTTGATTATAGTAGTAGAATTTTCCAGCTAATTTTATTGCTTGTATAAGAGAATCTTTGTTTCTGCTTTGTGAGCATTGTAATGCTATTATTCCATCTCCAGTGTTGCAGTATGCTGCTCCAGGATTGTTTGGATTTATGCTCGCTGCACAAGATGATCCTAATAATTCATGAGATTGCATTGCATCTCTAACTCTTAAACATATGTTTATAGACATATTTGCTTTCATGTCTGCATTTACTTGTGCCATTGGATTCTGTGTGCATGCTATAAGGTGCATTCCTAAGGATCTTCCAACTGATGCTATTCGTATAAGACGATTCATGTAGTCTGGCAATTGATTTTTTAATGCGTGAAATTCGTCTATAACAATAGCCAGTGAAGGCTGGTATGGTTTTACTTGATTAATATCATGGCATCCTTGGCATGCTACTAATCTTTCTCTTCTATCTAATTCTTTTTCTAATCCTTTAAGTGCTCTTACTGCATGTTGAAGGTTTAGATCTCCTACATTCCCAATGCTGTGTGGGAGTGTGGAAAGAGCGTCAAATGTGGCTCCACCCTTAAAATCCATAAAAACAAATTGCAAAGATTTGGGGGAGTAGTTGAATGCTAAAGCCAAACACCATGATGTTAGTAACACAGATTTGCCTGAGCCTGTTGTACCTGCTACAAGAGCGTGTGGTCCGTTTCTAATAAGGTCTAAACAAAAATATCCGTTTTCGCTTATACCGATTGGTGCTACGAGTTTTTTATTTGACTCATTGGAAGATTTTAGCCAAGAGTAAACAACATTTTTCCATGGAGGAGTAGCATGATTTACTATATTTTTAGAATTACTTATGCTGCTTATTTGATTCGCATTATTTATCAGTATTGCTTCTAAATTTATTGGAACAAGCGTATTCGGAACACCTTGAACATGCTGGCGACTTATCCTTTTAGAAAATTGTGTTTCAACATGTTTTTTAATATTATTTTCGTTTTTGTTATCACTTTTCTTATTCACATTGTATTGAATAATTTGTGGTATTAAGCAAGCAATATACATCATTATGCTTGGGACGACCATAGCTAACATCATCCAACTTTTTTGCAAGCACGCCATTATTGCTAGAGCAATATTGGCAAAAATCGGCACAATATTAGCGATAATCTGCATCCAAAACATTGATTTTGAGGATGCGTTTTTATTATAGATTGCGTTGTTTTCATAGTTTCCGTAGTTTTTACATTCCTTATATTCCATAGCGCAATCATGCATGAGTTTTTACAGTTTGTGCAAGGAAAATACAGCAGTGTGGTTAAAGGTTTAAATACGATAAAACTTTTGTGTTAATCGTGTTAATCGTATTCGTATTATTGTTGATTCATTAATTCTGCAAGTGTTCCTACGCTTCCAGGAGCATGTGTTCCTGCAGATAACTGGTTGAATAATTCAATGTTCTTGGCGTCGTCTAACAATACTGATGATCCGACTCCGTAAACCTCATAATCAGGGTTTGTCCAATAAACTGTTCCCGTTACACCGTCTTTTCCTGTAGCTTCTTTAAACGCAAGCCCCATGTTTAGTAGTGTTCCAGGATTTGTGTTTTCGTCTAACATTGCTGAATCGAGAGATGCTTTTGCAAATCCTTTTACGGTCCCAAAATTTGTAAGTGTGCTGCTAGATAATGCTTTTTTCATTATTGCGCTTATCACCATGCGTTGTCTTGCTGCTCTACCAAAGTCGGATTGTGGATCCGCGTATCTCATTCTGGAAAAAGCTAGCGCAACTGTTCCGTCTACGCTATGGCATCCAGCTGTCCAATTAAGACCACTGTATGCATCATTTACAGTACGGTTATAGCATAAATCTATTCCGCCCAGAGAATTTACAACTTTTGTAAGTCCTTCGAATTTTATTTCTGCTACATGGTCTATTTTGTGACCAGTTATTTTTTCGACTGTTTTTGTTAAGGCTTGTTTTCCAATATCTTGCGCAACAGTGTTTATTTTCATTTGCTGACCATTTATTGAAACAAGCGAGTCTCTTGGAATTGATATTAAAGAGCTGTGTCCGCTTACAGGTTTTGTTAGTACAAGAATAGTGTCTGTTCTAAAGCCTGTTATCTCTTTAGCTTCTTCGCCTTCTCTCTGGTCTGATCCTAGAATAAGCCATGTTGTTTCTTGAGTGTCTTCTGTATTAGTCAACCATGGTTCGCGTTTTATTTGTGAATCAACCCAGTTCCAAGATAACGCTCCACACACTCCTACAATAATTAAGAGCGTTACTAACAATAGAGTTAAGTATTTTAAGAAATGATGTTTTTTTCTATAACCTATAGGGTTATTAGCAGGATTATCAATTGATTCTACATCGTCTGGTTTTTCAAAGATTTTATTAGACGTTCCTATATAAGACTCAGGTGAAATCATATACGATTCGGAATTTGAATATGCTGTGCTAATCGGTTGCACATTAATTGATGGTGTTATATTCGATATTTTTGGATGACTTGTGTTGCCGTTTTTGCGCGATGTTGGTGCAAAAGATGGTGCTTTTTGATTGATTTGTGAGTTTTGATTTTCTATTTCTTTAAATTTGTGATTCTGTTTAGGAGGAAAACTCGGTATTGCATTTCCATTATTTGCGCTTGTATTGTGTGAGTAAGAGCCATTCTTATTTTTTCTACGATTAGATGGTGCAAAACTAGGAGGATTATTCTGATTCCCTGAAGCGTCTTCTGGACGTTGCTGGCTCATTTATCCTCCTGTAGCATAACTCGTATGTGTTTGCTAATTAATAATTTCTAATCGTATTAACTCAATGCAATAACTAACAATGGCATTATAAAGCATTGTGGTTATAAAGTAGTGTCGAAAATATATTTTCTATCTTTCTTATTATTTCCCTTTTGGAACTGCGCAAATAGTGTTATTTAAGTATTTATCTGCAATACCCATGTAATGCCCAGTATTTGGATCTCTTATTGTTCCATCATTTGGATCCACTATGCCTCCACTATTTGGGTCTATTAGTCTGCCTAATTCGTCTTTAGCTAATCCAGTTTTTGGATTAATAGCGCTAAGTTTTCCTGCTGGTCCGCTATTTGTAGAATCGTAGGAACCTGTACCGTTCGTATTATCCGAATCGTCATTTGAGACATTGGAATCTTTAGAAGTTGATTTTTTATCTTCTTTAGAATTTTTCTTTGTAGATTTTTCAGACTTACTTTGCTTAGAGGCAAGATGCTTAGTAAGTGGTTTATTTTCTCTCATCAATTCCCAAACGTCTTCTGCACTGTCGTCAAGAATAACACGATTCTCGTCAGCTGGATCAGCTGTAATCGGTATTGTTTGTGCATAAATATTAGAAGTATTTAACTTGTGAAGGCTTGTTGCTAATCCAACCAGTGTCGCAGGATTTGCTAATCCTTCGCTTATATTAAGCGATTTTAGAGCAGATTTTGCAAGCTGATATAGCTGACCAGATTGTGTGAACAAGTTTTTAGACAATGCTTGATGAATAAGCTGTTTTAGTAGATATTGTTGACGAGTAGTTCTCATAATATCTGAGCCATCGCTTGCAGTATCATGCCTCATTCTTGCATACTGTGTTGCTTGAACACCATCTAAATGCTGTAATCCGTGCTTTAAATTAACTCCAGTGTAGTAGTCTTTAGTATCTACTGGAATACACAAATTTACGCCGCCTATTGCGTTAATCATGTCGCTTAGACCACTAAAGTCTGCAACAATGAAATTAGTTATATCTAATCCAGTAATTTCATTTACTGTTGCAAGAGTGCACGATGCTGCCGATGCTAAGTCGCCGCCTTTAGCGTACCCAAGAGCAAAAATAGAATTAAACATCACTTTGCGTCTGGAAGGAATTTTTCCATTAGTCGTATTGCATGATGCTGCTTTAACCATTGAGTCTCTTGGAATAGAAACAATATTTATATAGGATCTGTCTGCGCTGATTTGAACAATCATTGCCGTATCTGATTGATGATTTTCATCTTCTCCACCGCCCTGAAAAGCACGGTTTCTGCCTTCTCGAGTATCTTGACCAAGAACAAGAATGTTGATTGTTTTACCAGCGTTAGGGTCTACTGCTTGAACTTTTTTGCCATCTTTTGTAATCATGTTAACAACACGAGATTGTATTGTAGACGAAAAATCAAGCCAAACAGCTGCTATGATTGTAGAAAAGAAGGCTAGAATGGCAACAATAACAATAGAAATTAATTTACGAGAATTATATAAAATATGATTGCTTAAGCTATGATGTGGAGCTGAGGAGTCCCAATAGTTAGTTTGGTACCGGCGGTCTTGTTCATAGCGAGAGGCTGCCATGCTTCCTTCTTTCGTAAACACACATATAAGCTACTATTATAGTGCATTCTATTGAGAATTATCTAAACATGCATAATACATACCCCTTGCGTACACTATTATGTATGGATTCATTAACCGCTGAGACTGATACGTTTGAAAATAATGTTTTACACGTTTTTTCAGCTTTAAATCGCAAGCAACCGCGCGAAGTTGATTCGTCGATTATTTCAATAATGAGTGTTGAGAGAGATACGCGGTTTTATGAAGACACTTTGCAAGCTTTAATAAATCAAACTGTTCTTCCAGGAACTATTGTTGTAGCTGATTGTGCTAATAGAGTAGAAAAAGAATCTGTAACATCTTTTAATGTTCAAATAGAACCAACAACATTATCTGGTCTAATTTCTAGCGCAGATTTTGTTAGTAATTATGGTGGTGATTTTTCTAACAACAATCAGGGTTATATACAGGAATCTTACGCAAAGATAAAGATTATTGTTCTACCTATTAAATCTGCAAAATCTTTTGGCGATGCGGTAGAAAAATCTTTGAGAAAACTTTTACCATTGCAAGGCGTTAAATCCTTGTGGCTTCTTCACGACGATTCAAAACCTTGCGATAACAAGTGTCTTGAGGCTTTAAGAGAAACATGGAGAAATACACCAACAGCTTGTATTCTAGGTGCAAAACAAGTGGATTGGCAGGGTAAGATTTTGCACAATGTTGGCATGTATGCATGGAAACATAGAGTGCATTCTCTTACTGTAGAAGGTGAACCAGATCAGGAGCAGTATGATTTTCGCGGAGATGTTTATTCTGTTTCTTTGGCTGGTGCTCTTGTTTCTCTTAGCGCATGGCAAACAATGCGAGGGACTCAACCTTGGTTAACAACGTTTGAAGAGTCTAACGATTTTTGTAGGCGAGTTATTTTAAGCGGTGGGCGAGTAGTTGTTGTGCCAAAAGCTCGCATAGCGCATAGAAGAGCGCGTTTTGATGGAATCCGCACTCGAAGTGGAGAAGAAAGACCTGTTGAAAAATCTAGTATTTGCTACGGTTCTGCATATTCGATTATGGCAAAACAAAGATATTTGTACACGGATATTCGTGTGATTATGTGGCCAATTGTTTGGTTGTGTAGCCTGCCTATGTCATTAATTCGCGCCTTGCAGTCTTTGTTTGCTAAGCAACCATATGTGGCATTCATGCACCTTATGCTCCCGTGGATAGCATTAGCGCAATTTCCTAGAGCTATTTTTGCTAGAAGAAGAGTATCTAGAGTGGCGAAAGTGTCTTTGAAGAGGCTTTCGTCCCTTATAGCAAGTCGTAGCCAAATTACACGTTGGAAAGACAAGACTGTTGCTTTTAAAACTCAAAAAAAGGGAGTTATTTTAAGTCCGCTTGCAAGACGACATTTGCATAAGCGAATTTTACTTCGTTGGAGTGCTGCTATTTTTGCTTCTTTGCTTGTGTTTGCGGCTGTTATGCTTCTTTATGGTGCTCCTATTAGTAAGATTTTTTCTGGATCCTCGCTTTATTCAAGCCAATTACTTCCAACTGGCTCTAGTTTTAATCAACTTTTTAATTCTGCAATTGGATCTTATATTCCAGATGATGGTTTTGCTTCTGCAATGCCTCCATCTCCTCTTCTTATTATTTGGATGCTCGCCTCTATTGTGTTTGGTGGCAATACAATCGCTGCAGTAAGTGTTATTTTCTTCCTTGCAGCTCCAGCAATGTTGTTAAGTTTTTGGGCGCTTGCAGGAGTATTTACTCGTTCCGATATTGTAAGAGTTTGTTCTGGTATTTGTTGGACAATGATTGCAATGGCATTTGGCATATTCGCTAGAGGCGACTTACCAATGCTTCTAACAATGGTGTTTTTGCCAGCAGCATTTGCGTTTGCTTTCCACGCTGTAGGAATGTATGTTACAGAAGACCCAGTGCTTCCTGTTCCATCTATACAATGTGCTGCATGCGCATCGTTATGCTTTATGATTCCTCTTGCAGCTTGCCCTCAGCTTATCCTACCTATGATTGTTATTTTCATAGCATCATTGATAATGGTTCGTTCACATCGTTTTATGCTAGCGCTTATGCCTATACCTTCTGTGTTGGTTCTTCTTCCAACTCTAGGTAGTGTAGTTCGCTATTTTGAATCTGGAATGTGGCGTCAGCTTTTTGCGACTATGGCTGTTCCATCGCAAAAAATCAATGGTGCTCCTAGAGTTGTCAACTATTTAGATGTTTTACTTAGAGCTTTCAATATTGATTTGAATCATTTTTCTTCTCAATCTTTGCCTATTATGCAGCTTCGCGGAATCATAATGATTGTGTTTGCTGTTCTCGCTTTGTTAATGGCTTTAGCTTCTCTTGCTCTTCCATTTGCTTTAAGAACTTCTAGAATGATGTGGGTTGTGATAGTAAGTGGTATGGCTCTTTCATTAGTTGCATCTCGAGTCGTTATCGCAGCGGATTTTGATGGACCTATATCTTCTAGCGTTCTTCCAGGCGTATGTTTAAGCGCGCTTGGTGTGCTTGCTTGCATGTGCATGGTTGCTGGTAAAGCTGTTCATCGTTTTGAGCCTTTGCGAAGATCTAATATAAATATTGATAATAATCCAGACGATTATACGACGCGCGTTTCTAAGCGTGCTGCTATTAGGCGCTCTGCTAAAGCGATGCTCCGTAAGATTATTCATCTTGCTAGAGGAATTTTAGCTTTTGGTATTTTTGCTGTTGCTATTCTGCTCGGATTATTTGCTATAACAAGTGGTCCTTTAACTTCTGTTTATGCAAGTGATAACGGTTTACCAATGGTTGTTTCTGACTATTTAAGGAAGAATGACTCTAATCGAGTCCTTGCTATTAAAGCAATAAATAGTCGTGAGCTAGATATTTCACTTATGCGAACTGTTCGCGGTGATCTTATTGATCTATCTCCAGCATTACAAGTTCGAGATGTACTTTACGGGTATTCTCCTAGCAGAAACACACTATATTATGCAGCTTCTAAGCTTCTTTCTCATGCAGACGATGAGTCTATAGAAACTCTGAAACAGCTTGGAATAGGTGGAATTTATATTGTTAACGATTCCATAACTAAAACTAACTTATCTGCTAACAATTCCATCTTGTCTTCTGATAGTACTTCTAATAAGGAGGCTACAGAAAACCTGATTGCTAACGTTAATGCTTCCGATGGTACTCAACTTGTTGTTTCATCTGATCACGGAACATACTGCCGTTTTGATGTTGATAACAGTAAAAAATCTGTTTCAAAAACATCGATTTATAGCCATTCTCGTCCACTTTCATGGAGAATGCCTTGGTTTATTGTTTTTGCTTTAGTCCTATTATTGTATTGCTTAGTAGCGTTGCCGCGTTTTAATAATAGCAATTTAATAGAGCGTTTAGATGATTAGTTAGATGATTATGATTTATTAAACGAATAATATGTCAGGGAAGATTTAAATGAAGTCGAATAAGAATTCTAAAAATAGTCATCGCCATGCAGAAGAGTATGCTTCTGTTAATCTTTCTACTCGTTTTAGAAGATTCAAATTATTGTTATTGTCGCTTTTAAGCGCTGCAATACTAGTTTCTACTGCTGTTGTAATATCCTACACATCTCCGTTTAAACATATTATGGATGATCCTATTTATCCGAATGGAAGTGTGGAAAAACAAGTAAGTTCTACTAATTTTCAAACGGTTTGTCCGACTAGAGTATCTTTGCCAGATTTAGCAAATTATGGCGATAGTGAGTTTCAAGAATCCGAAGGTGATTTAAAGTCGGTTGCGCGATATGCGTCCTTTGGCAATGTTTATAAGTCCTCTGTACATGGTTTAAAAGATTCTGGGAATTCTAAAGATTTAGTCAATAAATCTTTTACTAATGTTTCTAATTCAGATGATGATAGTAAAGCTTATTTTGCTGAAAATAATGTAGACAAAGATGCTCAAATTTTAGAAAGCAATTTTCTTAATGCACAGTCTGGTACTGGATCAGTTGCTTCTAGTGTATCTTGGGCAACAAATGGGGATTTAAAAGGTTTGTCTGCTACTTCTTGCGTATCTCCATCAATGCGACAAAACTTTATTATTCCGCAAATATCGGAAGGTGTGTCAATAAGATTAAATTCTATTAATCTTTCATCAAAACCAACTGTTGTGAGTGTTAAAGCGTGGTCAACAAGTAGATCAGGTGCTCAAATGAATCTATCTACTGGAAGTACTTTTACTGTTCCAGCGCATAGTGACTCTTCTTTTAACATTTCTGCCGCAGCCGAGAAAACTAATGGGCTGTATATTCAAGTTTCAAGTGACCAAGCACCAGTTTCATCTTTTGTTAAAGTCGTTCGCTCTCAAGGACTTGTTTCTAAGGGAGTGGATATTATTCAGCCAACAAGCTCAGCGTCTAAGGAACCTGTTTTACCCGGCATTACAGATGGAGATCAGGTCAAAGCTTATATTTGGTCTGATAAAAGTGGGAAACTCGATTTATATTGGCTGGATGATTTAGGAAAGAAAAGCATTAAGGAAGTAGATCTTAATGCAAGGCAAGTTCAGGTTGTTGATTTAGGAAATGCTCCTAAGGGAGTTGGCGCTATTTTTGCTCAAAGCACTGTCTCGACTTTTATTATGGCTTCTGTTGAAAGAAACGGTAAAGATGGTCAGAGTGATATTGCTTTTGTTAATGCTGTTAATCCTATGACTAATAGTGCTTTTGTATCTCCGCTTTCTGCAGATGAAACTTCGTTATATATTGCAAATGGTTTAGTGGATAATTCTCACGTAACCATAAATGCTTATGATTCTTATGGAATAAAGGTATCTTCTAAAGCGGTTGATATTAAACCTTATACTGTTTCAACAATATATGCAAAAGATATTAATCCTAAAGCAATTATGTTTACGCTTAAATCAAAGTCTGGCGTATCTTTTGCTTCTAGGATTCAAAATAATACGGTAAATAGCGCGGGACTTGCAGGAGTTGCTTGGATTCCTTCTAAATCACTTGATCCTAACAGAATAAGTGTTAAGGTTAGAGCAAATCCTGCTATTGTGAAGTAGTTTATTTAGTAAACTATTTTA
The DNA here is from genome assembly GCF_049262735.1 of Gardnerella sp. DNF00476. NCBI lineage: Bacteria > Bacillati > Actinomycetota > Actinomycetes > Bifidobacteriales > Bifidobacteriaceae > Gardnerella > Gardnerella sp. DNF00476. The sequence continues at coordinate 115,326 of NZ_CP058401.1, read as the reverse complement.
ATTATCTTTACAATCCCCAGTCTGGGTCTATTTCTTCTGGTCTTCTGCCATACAATTCTGCTAGTCGTTGGACCATCTCATCTCGAATGGCGTATTGTAATTCTGCGCGACTAGTAACATGTGTGCATAGCGGCAGCCTGTACAATACGATTCTAGGTGGTATTCCTTTGGAAGCTGGAAATACTTGAGACATTATTCTTTTGTTGCTTTCCCAAAGTACTGGTTGAGATGGTGGAACGTCTTCTACAGCAAACTGCACGCCTTTTGTAAGATTAGACCATGCGCCATTAAGTCTTCGTATTTGACCAGCTACCATTGAGTCAAACATTCCGCTTGCTGTTCTGTACCGTGGTAGTCTTGTGCCAAACATTGGCATTCTCATTCCTCTGCCGTGTCGATTTTTATATCTTCGCTGTTCCCATATTAAAGACGTCATGCTTTAACTTTATTTGTATGCTAGGGCAATTTGACAAACTCATAGTGGAATAGATGGTGAAATAGATGGTGAAATAGATGGTGAAATGAGTGGTCTGCAAAACATGCAAGACACGTTGTAGTAAATATGTTAATAATATGGAATACTTGAATTGCAAGGTTTGTACAGGAGGCAAGTGTTGGAGTCTAATATTCATGAGTGGAATGAGCAAGGACTTTGTGAGTATCTTGTATCGTATTCGCTTATTGGTTTTGATTTAGACAATACTCTTGCTTGTTCAAAAAAGCCTATGACAAGTGGAATGCGTACAGTTTTTGGTGATTTGATAAATAGGTTGCCTATTGCTGTTATTACTGGCGGTGACTTGCGACTAGTTAAAAGTCAGATTTTAAATGTTTTACCTGCATATACAAGACTTGATAATCTACACATTATGCCGACTAATGGAGCAAGCTATTATCGCATTTCGGATGGGAGATTGTACTGCATTTACTCGCATAATATTTCTGACGATGATGCAAATCATGTTATTGAAGTAATTATATCTTGTGCTAAAAAAATGGGTTTGTGGAAGTGTGATTCAGATGAGAAACTTTGGGGGAGTCAGATAGAGAATCGTGGTACGCAAATCACTTTTTCAGCTTTAGGTCAACTCGCTCCTGTTGAATTTAAAAAACAGTGGGATCCTAGTGGAATTTTAAAAACTACTTTAGCTCAAGAAATTTCTAAAAATTTGCCTGATTTTTCTGTGCGTGCTGGTGGTTTTACTAGTGTCGATATTGTCAGCAAAGGCGATAATAAGGCTCAAGCTCTTAAGGCTCTTTCTTCCTATTGCCATATTCCTTTAAATAAGATGGCTTTTGTTGGAGATCGAATGTATGAAGGCGGTAATGATTACCCAACATCTTTAACTAGAGCTTTGGCTATTAGAGTAAAAGATCCTAGTGACACATTTAACTTGTGCACTGGAATGTTAAAACATCTTAATTCCTAGTGCGCTGATTTTTAGACAATTTTCTAATTCCATAAATATTTTCAAATTTTAAAATAGCCTTTAACCACATTGACTTAATTTTATTGCAATTACATTTTGTAATATTTATCGTCGATTTATGCTTTTAAAAAATCTAACTCATAAAATAAATGGGCTTATTCTTAACATTTCTTGGACGATTGTTTTTAAAACCATGGTTAATCTTATTCTTCCAGTTGGCTGCGCAGGATGTGATCTTCCTGATTGCGTTTTGTGCGATGATTGCACGAGTATGTTTAAAGAATGGCATAAGGATCCTTTGATAAGCGTAATGTGCGGAAATATTTATTCGTGCTCAACTTATGTAGGTTTTGTAAGGAAATCTTTGTTGTGTTGGAAGGATCATAGTAATCAACTTCTCGATAAGCCTTTTTCATATTTGGTTTCTCAATTGATAATCAAAGTTATTAGTGATTATAAAAATAGTTATGAAAGTAATTGCAAAAATACCGATGAAAATATTATTGAAAATCTTATTATCGTACCAATTCCATCGTCTTCTAAATCACAAAGAAAACGCGGAAGAAAACACATGGATCCTATTGCTAAATACGTTTCTAAAAATCTTAAAGAATATGGTATTAATGCACGGGTTGTAAAAGCAATCAAAATGGGCAAAATAAAAGTAAAATCAGTTCAAGTTAAAGGAAGTAGGGGACGATCTTTGCGAACCACAAAAGGGTTTTTAGTAGACACAAGAATAGTGCCAAAAGGATGCAAAGTAATACTTTTAGACGACATTATCACTACAGGATCTACGATGAAAAATTGTGTTGAAGCATTAAAAGATTGTGGTATAACAGTTTTCGCGTGTTTTGCTATAGCAGGAGTATGGTCAAAGGAAAGTGTTTTATACGGATTATAATAACTCGTTATTTGTTATACGTAAGCGGTAGTGTAATCTCAAAATTAGCTCCACGCTTATCATCAACAACTTTTACAGTACCGTTATGCAATTGTGCAGCCCATCTTGCAATAGACAAACCCAATCCTGTGCCACCAGACTCAGTTCCAATACCTTGGCTTCCCTTAACAAATTTTCGGAAAATATCAGCCCTATCCTCCTTAGGAATCTGGTTTCCAAAATTAATAACGTTACAAACTAGAGTATTCTTCTCATGATTCGATTTTGCTGTTATAAGAATCTTAGTATTGTCTGCAGAATGTTTAATAGAATTAGAAACCACATTAGTAAACAATTGCGATAGGCGATTTTTGTCCCCAACAAGCGTAATATCATTTTCGACATTAAGACTTATATGATGATTATGCCCAGCATCCGCTATTTCTATAGGTTCGACAATACTGTTAAGAAAATCTTTAAAATCGAACTCTGTAATAACAAGACTTTCTGCACCAGCTTCTACTCTAGACAAATCGAGTAGAAAAGTGATTAAATCAGCCAACTTGTGAATCTGATTTAGAATAGCCTCCATATTCGACGGTGTCGGCTCTACAACTCCATCAGCAAGATTTTCTACCATAGCTTGTAATGCACTAACAGGTGTTCTAAGCTCGTGGCTTACATTAGCTATAAGATCACGCCTCATATTATCAGCATGCTCTAGTTCTTCAGCCATTTCGTTAAAAGCTAGAGTTAATTTTCCAACCTCGTCTTTTCTATTCTCAATCTGAACTCGCACGGAATAATCACCATCTGCCATTGCTTCAGAAGCATCTCGCATTTGTCTAAGCGGAGCAGTTAATCCTCTGGAAAATGCGTAAGTTATACCTAGCGCTACAGCTAGCGTTATAGGCATTGCAATCCATCCGCTTAACCCAACTTTTAAAAGAAACCAAGCCATTACAAATGCTATAGCTGTTGCAACAACAATAATCGCAGATAATTCACCTTTTAAAGACGCAAAAAACCCTATAAAACGATTAGGATGCAAAGCAGATCGCAAAGTGACCTCAGAAAAAGAATCGACTTTACCTACTTTATCAACAGAATTGTTATTGTTATTTTTATTATTTCTAGTTAAATATTTGGTCATAATCTTCATCAGGTGGCTCAAAAGCATAACCTATTCCATGTATTGTGCGAATCCAAGAAGAACCAATTTTATGTCTTAAAGATTTAACATGTGAATCAACAGTTCTAGTTCCAGAAGCATCTGGCCAATCCCAGACTTCTTCTAAAAGTGTTTCTCGTTTTAAAACATCATGAGGATGCTTTGCAAAAGTAGTCAATAAAGAAAATTCAGTAGGAGTAAAATGAATTTCTTTACCGTTAAGAGTAACAAGCCTCTGTCTAGGGTCAATAATCAAATCTCCAAACTTAAATAGAGCGTTATATTGCGCTCTATTTGCGATTAAAGTAGCTCTTTCAACTCTCCTCAAAATAGCAGCACATCTTGCGATAAGTTCTCTAGGAGAAAACGGTTTAGTAACATAATCGTCTGCTCCAGCGCTTAATCCAGCCAGTTTATCCGACTCAGCATCTCTAGCTGTAAGCATCAGCACAGGAATAGGGTATCTAGATACTATTCTGCGAGTCGCCTCAATGCCGTCCATAACAGGAAGCATGACGTCCATAATTATAAGATCAGGCTTTAATGTTAAAGCAGCTTTAACAGCAGACACTCCATCAGAAACAACTCTAGCCTTCCAACCTCTGGCAACAATACGTTGCGCAATAGCTGTGGCTAAATCTGGCTCATCCTCTACAACAAGAATTGTTCGAGGAACACCTTTTTCTGATGGAGTGTCCAACATTTTAACCTAATTCAGATTCCTAACTTAAGTTATTAATTATCAACTAACTACTTGCTGACTGGCTTAAGGAATACAGCTCCAAGCGCTGGAACAGTAATCCTTGCAGAATATGGTCTTGAATGATACTCTTCAGCAGCGGCTGTGAATGTGCCATTGTGAATATCAGAACCACAATACTTAGCGTCGTCTGTTGTAAGAACTTCTTCCCATTGACCACCCTTAGGCAATGCCACTTGATAATCTTGCCAAGCCTGACCAGAGAAGTTAACAACCACAACAATTTCTTCACCGTTATCACCAATACGAATGTAGCTTAAAGTATTGTGATCAGAATCGTCGCTAGTAAGCCACTGGAATCCGTCTGGCGTAAAGTCTTGGCTCCAAAATGCTCTAGAACTCTTATACAAAGCGTTAAGATCTGCTACCAACTTTTGTACACCTTGATGGAACGGCCATTGAAGCTCATGCCAATTAAGCGAATTGTTGAAGTTCCATTCGCAAGACTGACCAATTTCTCCACCCATAAACAGAAGATTCTTTCCTGGGTGAGACCACTGATATGCCAAAAGCGCACGAAGGCCAGCAAATTGCTGCCACTCGTCTCCAGGCATCTTTCCAAGAAGAGATCCCTTGCCATAGACAACTTCATCGTGGCTCAAAGGCAACACATAATGTTCGGAATATGCGTAAACCATAGAGAATGTGATTTCGTTGTGATGCCAACGGCGATTAATCGGCTCTTCCTTAAGGTATTGCAAAGTGTCGTGCATCCAGCCCATATTCCACTTTAAGCCAAAGCCTAAGCCGCCCATGTCTGTAGGAGCAGTAACTCCTTGATATGCAGTGGACTCTTCTGCAATCATCATAATTCCAGGATTATTCTTGTATGCAGTAGCGTTTGCTTCCTTAATAAAGTCAATAGCCTCAAGGTTTTCGCGTCCGCCATACATGTTTGGACGCCATTGACCAGCTTCACGGCTGTAATCCAAGTAGAGCATAGAAGACACAGCGTCTACACGCAAAGCATCAACGTGATACTCGCTAAGCCAGAAGCAGGCGTTAGCAACCAAGAAGTTACGAACCTCGTGTCTGCCAAAGTTAAATATGTACGTTCCCCAATCTGGGTGCTCGCCGCGAAGAGGATCAGGGTCTTCATAAAGCGCAGTGCCGTCGAATCTACCCAAAGCAAAGTCATCCTTAGGGAAGTGTGCTGGAACCCAATCCATAATCACACCAATGCCAGCCTTGTGGAGCTTGTTTACCAAGTACTTAAAGTCGTCTGGGCTTCCAAGCCTAGAGTCAACAGCGTAATAACCAGTCACCTGATAACCCCAAGAACCTGAGAACGGGTATTGGGTAAGAGGCATAAACTCAACGTGAGTAAAGCCTTCTTGCTGAACGTAATCAACCAGGTGATCTGCAAGTTCGCGATAATTATCGTAATCGCGATTCCAGCTATTTGCCTGAACTTCGTAGATGCTTACAGGACCATCGTGAGCATTAGTCTTTGCGCGATGTTCAAGCCATTCGCTATCGTGCCATTTAAATTCGGAATCAACAACAACAGATCCAGTATTAGGTGGAAGCTCATGAGAGCGCTCCATAGGATCTGCCTTCATAATCCAGTTTCCAGCTTGAGTCATAATCTCAAACTTATAAACTTCGCCTGCACCTACTCCTGGAATGAAAAGCTCCCAAATACCGCTAGATCCAAGAGAACGCATTGCGTGGCGGCGACCATTCCAATAGTTAAAGTTGCCAACAACTCTTACAGCGCGTGCGTTTGGCGCCCACACCGTAAAAGCAGTTCCAGTAACTTTTTTAACCATCTTGCCTGTTTCTGGGCTAACAAGACCCCAAGAATCGGTAATGCTTTTAACATGAGCACCCAGTGCTTCCCAAAGTCTTTCGTGTCTGCCTTCGCCAAACAGATACATGTCCATATCGCCAATCTGAGGCAAGTAACGGTACGGATCATCATCTACAGACTCAGTTCCATCCACTTCCACAGTGCGGATACGATAGCTAGGAACAGACCATTCTTTGCTCTTAGAATGCTTTGTGGCAGGAACAACAGCAGTAAAAATACCGTTGTATTCGTGTTTGGCTTCGTATTCTCCGCCCTTAGTAAGAATTGTTACCTTCTTGGCCATTGGTCGCAATACGCGAACCGTGGCAGTACCAGCGCCTTTGCCAGTTCCGAGATGTCCACCAAGGACCTCGTGTGGATTGTAGTATTCTGCGTTGCTGACCGCAGCAAGCACGTCCTGACGGACAGCCATTGCGATTGCATCTTCATTGATGTTAGATACTGTACTCATGTTGTCTATCATACAACATTATTTGCGTATGTCTTGTGTGTTTTGAGCAAAGTTTGACTAATCAGTCAAAAAAATATCTTTTCGAGCCTCAAGTCTTTGCCTTATGGAAAACTGAAATGAGTTTTTCTGTGCATACGGAGGGTTCTGTGGGTTATCAAGTCGGCGATATGGTCGTCTATCCTCGTCATGGTGCGGCTCGAGTCGAGGAAATTAGTGAACGCACTGTCAAAGGTATTACTAGGCAATACTTACGCTTAGTTGTATTGTCTTCAGATGGTTTAGAGATTAATGTCCCAGTAGACAATGTCAAAAAAGTTGGCGTTCGAGATATTGTAGGCGCAAAAGAAGTTGCTAAAGTTTTTGAAATTTTACGCACTCCTATTCTCGAAAAAGAAATGAATTGGTCTCGTAGATACAAGCTTAATGTTGAGAAAATCGCTACTGGCGATGTTAACAAGATTGCAGAAGTTGTTCGAGATTTATCACAGCGAGATGTAGACGAACATGGTTTGTCTGCAGGAGAAAAGCGTATGCTTGCTCGCGCTCGCAGTATTCTTATTTCGGAAATTGCATTATCTGAAAAGATTGACGAAGAGCAGGCAGAACGCTTGTTAAATGTGAATCTTGGATATGCTGATCCTCTGCCTGGAGATGAGCAACACCATACTCAAGCTCCAGAAGAAGCTGCTGCAGATACTCTTAGATTGCTTGCCGAGAGGTCTAAAAAATCTAAAAAGAAGTAGGACATAAAACTAAAAAGAAATAGGACATAAAAATTCACCTCCTAAGTTATAAAAATTTAGGAGGTGAATTTTATTCTTTATTTATATTTTTTTATATCTTCCTATATCTTCTACTTATTTTTATTTTTCAGATTTACTTTCCAGGATCCTGCTGACCTTTGTTAGACCTACTTGGATCTGGCTTAGAAACTGTAGGCTTTTCTGTAATAGGCTTATTTTGCTGAGAGGCTTCGTGCTTTCCCAACTCTTTTCTCATGTTAATCGTAGCTTTACCGGCATTGTCAATGTCTTCGCAAATTTTCATAACCCATTTTCTTAAATCGGTTGCATACGTTGGCATGAGCTCGTTAACCCACATCACAGACGTGTAGCTTCTTCCAGCTGTTCCAGTCAAAATGCTTATGTCAGTATTATTGCGTTGACTGTTGTTGATTATTACGTCAAATTTTCTTTCTTCTATTAATTTCTGGAATTTGTCCACATTAGTCTTATCAATAGCATCGTCTTGAGCAGCCTGAGTAGCATATTCTTTAGGAGTAGAATCCTCTATATTCATATCTGACATAAGCCAGAAAAGAATAGGATTAGTCGACGCATACTTTAAGTTTTTGTGATCTTTACCAAACTTTTCAATATACTCGTCAAGATTCTTTTCTTGAGATTTAACAGTATTAAGTCTTTTAGTAAAAATCTTCTTCTTTGACGGAAGAATCTTAGAGAAAACGTCGCAAATATTAGACGCCATAGCACTTCTCGCATCTTTGGACAACCATAAGTAAGGATTATCACCATTTAAAGCGCCAACTGTAGAAGCAGCATTTACTGTTTCGCTCTTTTTAGATAAGTATTTTGCAATCCAACTGTCATATCCAGCCCCGTTAGAAATCACAACTTGTGCATCATAAAGTTTTTGCAAATCCTTACTGGATGGTTTAAATGAGGAGGAATCAACATCTGGCTTGTTTATTATTGACTTAACAACAACATCGTTGCCTCCGATCTCTCTGGCTAAGCTTGCCCAAGATTCAAGTGTGGAAACAACTTTAATTTGTTTAATTTCTTTTTTTGTATGTGTTGTTTTTTCAGAAGATTGTGAATTTGCACCGCACCCAGCCATGCCAATCAACATTGATGGCACAATTGCGCAAGCTAAAATCGCTTTGCATATTTTCTTTGCGCGACTTAAATGAAAAGTATTTTCACACATCTTTGCGCCCCTTCCGTAAACAGCGTGCACGTACAAAAGTGTGGTACTGCTGTGGTACAGCTAATAAGTTGTATTACTAATAATAAATACCATTCTATTATTAATATCCTGTTATTAGTAGTTGTGTCGCGCACCTCTATACCTCACGATAGCCTATCCATACGAATATACTACGTGTACGAATTGTATTAGATGATTTGTAAGTTGAACATAAGAATTAACATGCGAGCTGGGAAGTGAATCATGGTTGTTGTATTAGATGGGAAAGCGCTAGCTGCAAGTATTAAAAGCGACTTAAAAAATAGAGTAGAAAAGCTTAAAGAAAAGGGCATTAATCCAGGGCTTGGAACGCTTTTAGTTGGAAGCGACCCTGGTTCGTTGAAGTATGTTGCTGGAAAACACAAGGATTGCGAAGAAGTGGGGATTCGCTCAATCCGATGCGATTTGCCAGAAGACGCTAGCGAATACGAAATTCTTACTGCTGTCGAAAAATTAAATAATGACCCTTCCTGCACAGGTTTTATAGTGCAATTACCTTTGCCAAAAGGCGTGGATTCTAAGAAGATTATTGAGGCAATAGACCCTGCAAAAGATTGCGACGGAATGCATCCGTACAATTTAGGCGAGCTGGTTATGCATATTTCGGGAGATATTGTTACACCTCTTCCATGCACGCCGCGAGGAATTTTGGCACTGCTAGATGCTTATAACATTGATCTTGAAGGCAAAAATGTGTGCGTACTTGGACGAGGAATTACTGTTGGACGAACAATCGGGCTGCTTCTTACGCGCAGGGGAGTAGATGCAACTGTAACATTATGCCACACGCGCACGCGCGATTTGCATGATATTATGATGCGCTCCGACGTTATTATTGCAGCAATGGGCAGCACTGGATTTGTAAAGCCTTGCGATGTTAAGCCTGGATGTGTGTTGGTTGATGTTGGTGTATCGCGCGTTTTTGATGAAGAAGTGGGCAGATATCGTGTAAAAGGCGATGTTGATGTTGCTTGTAGAGAAGTCGCGGGAGCGTATTCGCCAAATCCTGGTGGAGTGGGTCCAATGACTCGCGCAATGCTATTGGCTAATGTTGTTGACATGGCTGAGCGAGCAGCAAGCGGCGAGTAGTGTTAAGTAGCAAATATCAAGTAGCGCGACACGCCCGAAGTAAAACGGCGATTTTGGCTATGCCTATATATAACATTGACAGAGCGCGTGCATAGTGCGCGTACAAAAGTCATAATTTAATATCGAGTAATATCCACCCCAAGAAGAAACCACTAATAAGTAATGGCAGAGAATAATAACGAAGTCGCCAAGGTTGCGATTAATGATATTGGCACCGAAGAAGACTTCATCAAGGCAGTCGATTCAACCATCAAGAATTTTGACGATGGTGATTTAGTTGAAGGTACAGTCGTAAAGATTGATCACGACGAAGTATTGTTGGACATCGGCTACAAAACTGAAGGTGTAATCCCTTCCCGTGAACTTTCCATCAAGAAAGACGTTGATCCAGATGATGTTGTTGAAGTTGGCGACACCATCGAAGCCCTTGTTGTAACTAAGGAAGACAAGGAAGGACGTCTTATTCTCTCCAAGAAGCGTGCACAGTATGAGCGTGCTTGGGGTGATATTGAGAAGATCAAGGATGCAGACGGTATTGTTGAAGGTACCGTTATTGAGGCTGTTAAGGGCGGCTTGATTGTAGACATCGGTTTGCGCGGCTTCTTGCCAGCTTCCCTCGTTGAAATGCGTCGCGTTCGCGATCTTTCCCCATACATTGGCCAGAAGATTAAGGCTAAGATTCTTGAGCTCGATAAGAATCGCAACAATGTTGTACTTTCTCGTCGTCAATTCCTCGAGGAAACCCAGTCCGAAGTTCGCGAGACCTTCCTTTCGCAGCTTAAGAAGGGTCAGATTCGTGAAGGCGTTGTGTCTTCTATCGTGAACTTCGGCGCATTCGTTGATCTCGGCGGTGTTGACGGTCTCATTCACGTTTCCGAGCTTTCTTGGAAGCATATCGATCACCCATCCGAGGTTGTTAAGGTTGGCGATAAGGTCACTGTTGAGGTTCTCGACGTTGATCTCGATCGCGAACGCATCTCCCTCTCCCTTAAGGCAACTCAGGAAGATCCATGGCAGCGCTTCGCTCGTACCCATGTTCCTGGACAGGTTGTTAAGGGTAAGGTCACCAAGATTGTTCAGTTCGGTGTGTTCATCTCCGTTGAAGACGGCATCGAAGGCTTGGTTCACATTTCCGAGCTTGCTAACCGTCATGTAGAGAACCCAGAAACTGTTGTTAAGGGTGGCGAAGAAGTATTCGTTAAGGTTATTGACGTAGACCTCGATCGTCGTCGTATCTCGCTCTCCTTGAAGCAGGCTAACGAGGCTGTTGATCCAAATTCTGAAGATTTCGATCCAGCTCTCTACGGCATGCCAGCTGAGTATGACGAAGAAGGAAACTACAAGTACCCAGAAGGCTTCGATCCAAACACTAACGAGTGGATTGCTGGTTACGAGCAGCAGCGCGAAGAGTGGGAAGCACAGTATGCAGCAGCTCACGAATTGTGGGAGCAGCACAAGGTGTTTGCCGCTAAGGAACTCGCAGCTGCAGCAGAATCCGCAGCCGCTGATGGTCAGAACGAAGAAGCTGAAAAGAAGCCAGCTAAGGAAGAAAAGAAGGAAGAAGTTGCTTCCAACTATTCTTCTGAAGCAGCTAGCGAAGGTGCTTTAGCTGATTCCGATCAGCTCGCAGCTTTGCGCGAACAGCTTTTGAGCGAAAAGAAGTAGTTTCTACTTTCTACTAGAAGTTTATTAACAATTGCCCTGATGAGTTACCATCGGGGCAATTTTGTTTATGTTTGGTTACTGTTTGGTTACTGTTTTGAGTATGTTTTACGAGTATTTTTGTGACTCAAGTTTTGTAATTAAATATAGGTACAATTAATTTTCTTTTAAGAATAATGATTATATGATGCTTTTAAACATTAATCATAATTCTTAAAAGGATTGGTGAAGATTATGAGCACGTTTGATAACAATCAGAAAAATCCTCAGTTCCCTTCGTATGATGGTAATAATGAGGAAAACGCTAAAGCAACTTTAGTAAGCTCGCGCAATAAAATTGTTGCAGGTTTGCTAGCGATTTTCTTAGGATTTTTAGGTGTGCACAATTTTTATCTTGGTTTTAAAGGAAAGGCGATTGCACAGCTGCTTATTTCTGTTCTTTCTTTTGGTTTCCTGTTGATTATTACGGGAATATGGGCATTGGTTGAGGGTATTTTGATTCTTTGCTCAAAGCCTGGAAGTAAGTGGCACAAAGATGCTGATGGTGCTGAGTTAAAAGACTAAAAATAAATATTTAGTATTAAGATTTATAAGTAATTTTACAAATAAAAGATGCGTTTTAGAATTCAATTTCCAAAACGCATCTTTTATTTTTTATGCCTAAAACATTAGAACAAATGAATAATATAGCAAATATACTTATTCTTTAATATTGCATATTTTTTAATTTCATTAATGCTGCAGAGATAGCTATTAATAGAATCATTAAAGCATAAGGAATAGTTGTGTTGATTCCAGTTTTTTGCATCATTCCTCTATTCTTTGCTAAAGCATTGCCAGATTTGCTATAATGCTTATCATTATTTTCATTATCAATGCTGTTGTTATCCACATTGTAATTATCCTGTTTTGCTTTTGAAGAGTAATGATAATTCGTTCTGGAATCGTCTGTATTAGAATAATCCTTTCTGTAATTTTGAGAATATTCTTTATCTATGTTAAATGTGCTGCTATTCTGTTTATTGTTATTCTTATTTATCTCCTCTTCGGATTGTGTTGTTTCAGGATCTTTTCCTGTTTGTGTATCAGTATGTGATTGATTGTTAGGTAGAGGATCTGTTTGAGTACTAGAATCTTTAGTTTCACTTGCAACATTTAAAGTTATACTCGTTTCAAATGATAATTCTGTGCTTGAACGATCTTGATTTTTGTTTGCAGACGCAATACGAATTTTTGCAGTAAGTTTATCTCCAACTTTTGCTGTTTTAGGCACTTCAATTTTCAAAGGAATATATGTAGTTTTATTCGCTTCGATTGTTATAGAATCGCTTGATGCAGTAAAATCACTTGTATTTATAGACGTAGCTTTAATATTTTCATATTTAGTACTCGTAGGATTTACCACAGGAAGACTTATCTCTTTGGTGGATAGATTAATTTTAGTTGTGGAAGCTAAGGTTATGTTAGGACGTATACTTAACCAGTCAGCAGAAATTCTCGTATACATTATGTCATTATTATCGCCCTCATATAGAAGACCATAGCCGCCTCCTGCTTTTTGGCTTAAAGCTTGAATAGTGGAGTACGCCATTGCACCATTCTTGAATCCCTTTTCTTCTGTCCAATTTTCTCCATCATTATATGAGACACGTATCAAGCCATTTGCTCTTCCAGAACCAGAAGAAGATGAATATAAGAGGATTTTAGCTGCATCAGATCCAATTGGAGCATCTGGGAATGCTCTTGTTATTTGAGCGTTATTACCTGGATCTGGCAGTGTCTCATCTTTGTATGCTTTACCATACGTTTCTCCGCCATCATTAGAAAAAGCAATGATTCTATGATTATTTGCACCGCCTTCATGTGGTCTAGAGTTTAACATAATTCTTCCATCAGAAAGCTCTACAACCTTATTTTCATCCATATGGCTTTGTTCTTTACCTAGTCCAACTGGATTTCCAGCTTTCCAAGTTACTCCATGGTCATCAGAGTATACAGATACTGCTTGCCACTTCTCATTGTTTCTTTGCACACTTCCATTGGAACTGTTTACTATTGCGTATTGTTGTATTAAACGACCTTTATATTTTCCGTATTTTAGTTGAATACCATGCCCAGAAGTAGCAAATCTAGCTCGTTCATTTTTTGGATATTTAGTTATGTCTTTAGTTATAACTTTTGGCTCACTCCAAGTTAAACCGTTATCTTTTGAGCAAGTAACAGCAGCGTCTAAAATATGTCTATCACTTTTATCTGTACTAGCTGTAGAATCCCATACGCCACCATCGTATGATTTTACGAAGAATAAGAAAATATTGCCTGTTTCTTGGTCTACAACATATGAAGGGTCAGAGAATCCATATTTATTTGAGAGTCCATCTTTATTTGAGTTTTCTTTTCCTTTTGCTACGATTTGTATTTTTTCAAAAGTTTTTCCACCGTCTTTAGATATTCTTTGAACAATAGAATTTGGATTAGGGGCATCAGCTGCACCATTTGGTCGATAATCCCAAGCTGTAAGAATCCAACCATTGTTAGCTTCAGCTATTGCAGGTATTCTATAATAAGGTTTTCCAGTTAGTCCTTCCACAGTTTGACCTATTGTTGCTAATCTAATAGGATCCCCGTCTTTTCTAGGCCTTGGAACTGGATTAATATTTGTAACTTTTTCGCCAATTAATTTTGGAGTAGATATAACTTCATTACCATTTGCATCTTTGCTAATTTTCCAATCGGTTGACGGAGTGAAACCTTTTTCTTTAATGTCAGAATTCTCTGTTATATGGAATCCTTGCGTGCATGATACAGTTTTTCCTGGTTGTAGATCTCTCCATCTACAGTTACCATTATTTCCTTCAACGGCCACAGCAGTGAGATTACTTTTAGTTGGCCAAACAGTCACATTGTGATTAGTATTATTTGTGTAAGTCAGCTTATATCTTAGCGTATCCCCAACTCGAACATCATTTTTTAAATCATCCGTACGTGTAATCGTAAATGTTACTGGTTCAGTTTGTTCGGGGGGGGGGGTAGTTGCTGATGCTACACCTATGCTAAGTGACACAATTGTTGCAGATGTAAGAATTGCTGAGAAAATATTTTTGCAAACTTTATGCGCTGTTCCAATCATTATATTCCTTTCTTCATTGAAGGCGTATAAGTAATTACCTATAAATTACATCTTTGTCTTTATAGTTTGCGAGAACAATTACCTCGTATCTGTAGATTCTAAATCATTCATATGACATGTGACGTATGTTGAATTTTATGATAAAAAGAAGAAATTATATTGATTAAGTGAATATAAGCGAAAATATTTCGAAAATAATAATTAGTACTTATATAACGATGGTTATGTAAAATCAAATATGCATATGTCGATTAAATATGTTGTGTTGTAATACGGATAGTAGCTTGTATAAAGGATTTTTATGAAGAACATTGAAATTAAAAAATTAGATTATTTAGAAGCCAAAGATAATATGAATATAATTTTAGATTTATATCTAAAAGCATTCCCTAAAGAACTGGATCGTATAGATAATGTTCGTGAGCGCATATTAGATAGTTTGAAAGATAACAATAGTGCGCTTTTACTTGTTGCTACAATGAATAATCGTATTATCGGTGTTTTATATGGCATAGAATTATTACAAGATAATTGGTATGCGAATAAAATTAAGCCATTTTTATCAGAAAATTATGATTGGTACAATCAAAGCTTAGAGCTAAATGAGTTGTTTGTAGATCCTGAGTTTCAGCATATAGGCGTTGGCAGTGCGCTTATGAAGAAAGTCGAAAATCTTAAATTATATAAAACAATAATTTTATCTACAGAAAAAGATAATAATGCTGTTGCTTTAGATTTTTATAATAAGCTTGGATACAGTTTATTAACCGATAATTGGAAATCTTATTACGGGTCTATTTACTGCGTGCTATATAAGAAGTTTTAGTTGGGTCAATTAAAACTTACGTTATTGTGAGAAATGTATCGTTTATAATCAAAATATGACAATGATGCGGATTGCGGTAAAGGGCGGAATTGCAGCTGGAAAATCTACAGTAGCAAATCATTTGCGTTCGCTTGGCGCGTTTGCTATAGATTACGATGTTTTAGCGCGTGAATGAGGCTTCTACCGAAGGTGCTTTAGCTGATTCCGATCAGCTCGCAGCTTTGCGTGAACAGCTTTTGAGCGAAAAGAAGTAGTTTTCTACTAAAATCTTATAAATAAGATGCCCTCGGTGAGTAATCATCGGGGCATCTTTTAATATCTTTAGTAATAACGCTTTGATTTATTAATTTTTTATTATACAGTTTTTAAGAAAATAAATTTCTTACGAGAGAAAGTGTGATTATTGTGAGTGATTTAGATAAGCAAACTGGAGATTACTCAGGCTCTGACGGACAGACTCAGTACGGACAACCACAGTACAATGATCAGTCCCAGCAGTATAACCAGGCTCAGCCACAATATAACAACCAATCCCAGTATGGTGCTCAGCCTCAGTACAATGCTCAGCCACAGTATGGTCAGACTCAGTATAATCAGAATTCATATGCTCAGCCTCAGTACAATGCTCAGCCGCAATATGGTCAGTACTCTCAGTCTACTCCTCAGTACAATCAAGCATCTTCATACTCTAACTATGGGTCTAATTATTCATCAAACACATACAGAAGCTCTCGTAACAAGATTGCTGCAGGCCTGTTAGCGATTTTCTTGGGCGCTTTGGGTGTGCACAATTTCTATCTTGGTTTTAAAGGCAAGGCTATTGCCCAGCTTCTTATTTCTATTCTTTCTTTCGGCTTGCTGGCTTTTGTTTCTGGAATTTGGGCATTTATTGAAGGAATTTGCATTCTTTGCTCTCAGCCTGGTTCTAAGTGGCATAAGGATGCCGATGGTGCTGAACTTCAAGACTAATTTTACAATTACTATTTAGCATATAATGCCCCGGTAATTAGTTACTGGGGCATTAATTATAATCAAAATATGACAATGATGCGGATTGCTGTAACGGGCGGAATCGCTGCTGGAAAATCTACAGTAGTAAATTATTTGCGTTCGTTTGGCGCGTTTGTTATAGATTACGATGTTTTAGCGCGTAAAGTAGTGGAACCGGGAAGCGCAGTCTTGCAGAAAATCGTAAGCATTTTTGGGGAAAATGCTGTTAAGAATGATGGCTCTTTAAATCGCGAGTTTATTGCGGAGCATATTTTTGGCGATGATGTAAATCATAAGCAAGCGTTAAGCAGGATTGAGTCGCTTATTCATCCTGCTATTTATGATTTAGCGAAGACTTTAGAAGGTGAGTATATAAGCGAGTATTCTAGGAAAATTTCTAAAGAAGATTGCAGTGAACGAGCATCTTTAAGATCTGTTATTGTGCACGATATTCCGCTTCTCGCGCAAGTAATTGACAGCATTCCATTTAGTTTTGATCATATTATTACAGTTGAAGCACCTAAAGATGTTCGCATTGCGAGAATGATAAGCGAGCGCAAAATGAGCCAGAATCAGGCGGAGCAGCGCATAAGTAATCAAGTTGAAGAGATTGAGCGCAAAAAAATCGCGGATTTTGTAGTTGATTCCACAAAGCCTATGGAAGTTATGCTTAAAAGCGTTGATTCAAAAATTAAAACGTGGATTAGTAAGGAGCATTAGAGACTCAAAGGAAAAATCGCAAGCAACCGCGCGATTGTTAGGCTTTAATAAAATAAATAAAATGCTCTTGATGCTCTTGGAGAAAAAATAATGTCGAATAAAATTCAGCGCACAAACAAGCCGTTTGTAGTAAAAGCTCCGTATGCGCCTTCGGGCGACCAGCCGCAAGCAATCGAAGAGCTGGCTAATCGCATTGAAAACGGCGAAAACGACGTTGTTTTAATGGGCGCAACTGGCACTGGTAAAACTGCTACAACCTCTTGGCTAATTGAGCGTTTGCAACGACCGACACTTATTATTGAACCGAATAAAACTCTTGCGGCTCAACTTTGCGCGGAGTTTCGTGAGCTTATGCCAGATAATGCTGTGAGCTATTTTGTGTCTTACTACGACTACTATCAGCCAGAAGCGTATATTCCGCAAACAGACACGTATATTGAAAAAGACTCGAATATTAACGACGATGTTGAGCGTCTTCGTCACGCAGCTACAGCGAATTTGCTTACGCGCAGGGATTGCGTTGTTGTAGCTACTGTTTCTTGCATTTATGGACTTGGTACCCCAGAGGAGTATGCCGAGCGAATGCTTATGTTAAGCGTTGGGGAGCAGCTTGAGCGAGACGATTTATTACGTCAATTTGTTAGCATGCAATACAAGCGCAATGACATTGCTTTTACGCGCGGAACTTTTAGAGTGCGCGGTGACACAGTTGAGATTATTCCAGTTTACGAAGAATTAGCTGTGCGAATTGAGTTCTTTGGTGACGAAATCGACAGAATTACAATGTTGCATCCGCTTACTGGGGAAGTGATTCGCCAAGAGAGTAGTGTTCATATTTTCCCTGCATCTCACTATATTGCGGGTCCTGAGCGCATGGAGCGCGCGCTTGAGGCGATTGAGAAAGAGCGCGACGAAAGAGTTGCACAGCTTAAAAAGCAGAACAAATTGCTGGAAGCTCAGCGTTTGGAAATGCGAACTACGTACGATTTGGAAATGCTTCGACAGGTTGGAGTGTGTCCAGGAGTGGAAAATTATTCGAGGCATTTTGACGGGCGCGATGCAGGCACGCCTCCGCATACGCTTCTTGACTTTTTCCCAGACGACTTTTTGCTTGTTTTAGATGAGTCGCACGTAACCGTGCCGCAAATCGGAGCTATGTATGAAGGCGATGCTTCGCGCAAAAGAACGCTTGTGGAGCATGGTTTTAGACTGCCTTCTGCAATGGATAATCGCCCGTTAAAGTGGAAAGAATTTTTGGAGCATGTTGGTCAAACTGTGTATCTTTCGGCAACACCTGGAGATTACGAGTTGGGACTTTCGGATGGCGTAGTTGAACAGATTATTCGCCCAACTGGCTTGCTTGACCCTAAGATTGAGGTTCGACCTGTGGAAGGGCAGGTTGACGATTTGCTTGCGGAGATTAAGGCGCGTGTTGCAAAAGATGAGCGCGTGCTTGTTACTACGCTTACAAAGAAAATGGCGGAAGACTTAACTGATTACTTTTTGGAGCTTGGTATTAAAGTTGAGTACTTGCATTCGGATGTTGATACTTTGCGCAGAGTGGAGCTTTTGCGCGAGCTTCGCGAAGGAAAAATTGATGTGATTGTTGGCATTAATTTGCTTCGTGAGGGTTTGGATTTGCCGGAAGTTTCGCTGGTTGCGATTTTAGATGCAGATAAAGAAGGCTTCTTAAGATCTTACCGCTCGCTTATTCAGACGATTGGCCGCGCTGCTCGTAACGTTTCTGGAACTGTTATTATGTATGCGGATGCTGTTACGGATGCTATGAGCAAGGCGATTAGCGAGACAGAGCGCCGCCGCGAAAAGCAAATCGCGTACAACAAGGCTCACGGAATTGACCCTAAGCCTTTGCGAAAGAAGATTAGTGACGTGAACGACATGCTTGCTAAAGAGGATGTTGATACTCAAACTTTGCTAGCAGGCGGTTACAGGAATGCTAATAAGGCTGGGAACTCGCATTATGGCGTGCCAAAAGAGCCAAATCTTGGGCAGCAAAGTAAAGAAAAGCGTATGGCGAATATTTCTGAGTTGCCGCAAGACGATATTATTTCTTTAATTAAGAATCTGAGTGAGCAGATGCATGTTGCTGCAGAACAGTTGCAATTCGAGCTTGCAGCGCGATTGCGTGACGAAATACGCGATCTAAAGAAAGAATTGCGTCAAATGGATGAGGCTAATAAGTGAGTATGATTAATCGTGAGTTAATCGCGTATAAATAAGCTAGTAGTGATTAATCGTAGCTAGTCGCAAGGTAATAGTGTTTTAATAAATGAGTGTTGCTAAGTGATAAGTGTGCCTAATAAATAGACGCGATAAATAAATAAGCGCGAGTTTTGTCTATAGGTCACAATTTGCTGGTACACTATTACTCGGAAAGTGGGTATTTTCCCATTTAAAAATAAACAAAGGAAACAGGCAGGCATTATGAGAAAAGCCAAAATTGTTGATACTATTGGACCAGCTACCGAATCGTTAGAGGGTATTACCAAGCTTGTTGAAGCTGGCATGGATGTTGCTCGCTTAAACCGTTCGCATGGCACTCCTGAAGATCATTTGCGCGTTTACAACAATGTGCGCGAAGCTTCAAAGACCACTGGTCGTAATGTTGCTGCTCTTGTTGATTTGCAAGGTCCAAAGATTCGTTGCGGCTGGTTCAAGAAGAACGCTGAAGGCGAAGACAAGGTTTATTTGGAAGAGGGTCAAGAGTTCGTCATAACCACAGACGATATTGAGGGTGATGAGCATCGCACTTCCACAACCTTCAAGGGTTTGCCAGGAGATTGCCACGCAGGCGATCCAATTTTGATTGATGACGGCAAGGTTCGTCTTGAGGTTACCAAGGTAGAAGGCAACGACGTACACACTAAGGTTGTTGTTGCTGGCCCAGTTTCTAGCCACAAGGGCATTAACCTTCCAGGCGTTGCCGTTTCTCTTCCAGCATTGACCGAAAAGGATGAGTCTGATCTTCGTTGGGCTATTCGCACGGGTGCAGACATTATTGCAATGTCGTTCGTGCGTTTTGCTACCGATATTGATCGCGCTCACGAAATCATGGACGAAGAAGGCCGCCGCATTCCAATCGTTGCAAAGATTGAGAAGCCACAGGCTGTTGCAAACTTGGAAGAGATTGTTAAGACCTTTGATGGCATTATGGTTGCTCGTGGAGATATGGCAGTGGAGATGCCACTTGAGCAGGTTCCACTCGTTACCAAGCGCTGCATTGAGCTTTCTCGCCAATACGCAAAGCCAGTAATCGTTGCTACTGAAGTTCTTGGATCAATGGTTAACTCTCCAGTTCCAACTCGTGCAGAGGCTTCTGATTGCGCTAACGCTGTTCTTGACGGCGCCGATGCAACTATGACATCTAACGAGACCGCAGTCGGCAAGTATCCAGCAGTTACCGTTCAGACCATGTCTCGTATTTCTCAATACGCGACTGAAAATGGCTATGATCGCATTCCATCTGTGGAGCTTGACATGTCTAGCACGGGTGCAGTTTCTTCTGCAGCTGTTGACTTGGCGGACAAGCTTAACGCTAAGGCGATTGTTGCTTACACTCAGACTGGTCGCACTGTGCATCGCATTTCTCGCGAACGCCCAGCTGCTCCAATCTACGGCTTGACCAACAATGAGCACACTTATCACTGGTTGGCTTTGAGCTGGGGCACTGAAGGCTTCTTGATTAGCGAGGACTACCACGATATGAACCGTCACGATCTTATGATCTTCACCGACAAGGTTCTTCGTGAAGCTGGTAAGGTTGAAGACGGCTACAAGATTGTTGTTTTGAGCACTGCTCAGGGTGAGCGCCAGGCTGGTCGTACCGACTCTATTTACGTTCACACCGTTGGTGCTTGCGATTAATCTCTAGTTGATTGCTAGTTAATCGTTAGTTTTTTTAAACGCGCATCCTTTTGGGTGCGCGTTTTCGTTTAGCATGAATCTGGTGATTTCTCACGCTACGATTTAAACTCGAAGTCGTCTATTCCCGCGTTTGTTTACCATTTGAGCCAAAAAGGGAACAAACGCAGTAATGAAAACGCTACGAGGATTAAGTGTGTCGTTTGTGTATCGTGCAAAATCGCGTGAGAGAGAAGATAACAAAAACGCCGCTTAGAATGTTAAGCGGCGTTGTGCACGTGCCCCCGGTGAGACTCGAACTCACACTGCACAGATTTTGAGGCTGTTTCCTCTACCAATTGGGATACAGGGGCATCTTAAATTATCCGCGTTTTAACGCGACTTGATGACTATACCACATTTTGTAGAGTAATCAAATATACCGCGTGTTGCGCGTGCGGAAAAGTCGCTAGCAGCCGAGCACCAAAAACCCAAAGTAAAATCAAAATAAATAAATATAAATCAAAACAGAGTCAAAACAGAGTCAAAACAGAAATATTAATTTGCAAATTATTTAAGACTGGGTGTGTTGATGTAAGAATTTTGGTATAATTGCGACTTGCGCCTCTGTAGCTCAATGGATAGAGCAACGGCCTTCTAATCCGTTGGTTGCGCGTTCGAATCGCGTCGGGGGCACTTGTTTGATTTTCTGCTCTTGTATTATTTCGAAAGCATTTCGACAATATCTCATAAAAACAAGGAGCGCGCGTGGAAAAGCATAATGATAATGTAGCCGCAGCGATAATTCTGGCAGCAGGTGATGGGACGCGCATGCGTTCAACAACGCCGAAAGTATTGCATCCGTTCGCTGGAAAAACGTTCTTAAATCGCGTAATGAACGCAATGGCAGGCGTAAACCCTAAGGAGCTTGCTGTTGTAGTGCACGCTCAAGCGCAACGAGTGTCGGCAGCTGCGCAAAGCTACAATAACGCCGTGCGTATTGTGAACCAGGATGATAAGCCTGGAACGGGCAGGGCAGTGCAGTGCGCAATGCGAGATCTTAATGAAGCTTCAAAACAAGAATGTGGTAGTGCGCTTAAAGGTTCTGTGGTAATTGCGGCAAGTGATATGCCACTTTTAGACACGCAAACATTGCAATCATTAATTGATTTTCACAATAATCAAGGCAATGTAGCAACTGTTTTAACCGCTGTTTTAGACGATGCCACTGGCTACGGGCGAATTGTGCGAGAAGCAAATGGTGATGTGCTAAGAATTGTTGAACACAAAGATGCTAATGCAGGAGAGCTTGCGATTAAGGAAGTGAACACATCTGTGTATGTGTTCGATGCGGAAGTGCTTACAGACGCAATATCTAACCTTAATTCCAAGAACGCTCAAGGCGAATTCTATTTAACAGATGCGCTAGAGCACGCTCGCACAATGGGTCGAGTTGGAGCAATGGCAGCATCAGATTCGTTGAGAGTAGAAGGCGTAAATACACGCGTTCAATTAGCTGCGCTTGCAAAAGCATACAACAAGCGCGTTTGCGAAAAGTGGATGCTTGAAGGCGTAACGATTCTAGACCCTGAAACAACGTGGATTGAAGACGATGTTGTTTTGCAAGAAGACGTTACGGTACTTCCAGGGTGCTTCTTGCAAGGGCAAACGATTGTTAAAAGCGGTTCGGTTGTAGGACCATACACTACGCTTGTCGATGCGCAAGTAGATGAAGACGCGGTTGTGGAGCGCTCGCGTGTGCAGGAATCACATATTTGCCGCGCTGCAAACATTGGTCCGTGGACGTATTTGCGACCAGGAAATGTGCTTGGCGAGGAGAGCAAAGCGGGCGCGTTTGTGGAGATGAAGAAAGCGCATATTGGAAACGGCACTAAGGTTCCACACTTAAGCTACATGGGCGACGCTGATTTGGGAGAGCACACGAATATCGGCGGTGGTACAATTACAGCAAACTACGACGGTGTGCATAAGAATCACACGACTATTGGCTCTAACGCGCATGTTGGCGCAGGAAACCTGTTTGTAGCTCCCGTTACTGTTGGAGATGGAGTTACAACGGGTGCAGGATCTGTTGTGCGTCACGATGTTCCAGCGGATTCCATGGTGTATTCAGAAAATACGCAGCACGTTGTAGAAGGCTGGAAGCCAGCTTGGGAGCGTTAGTTCGATAGTTCGCTAGTTCGATAGTTAAGGAGAAACAATGGCAGCTTTAGAAAGCTCTGTTAACGCGATTAGGATTGCTGCGGCTGCAGCCGATAGGTTAAAAGCCACTAATATCCAAGCTTTTGACGTTAGCAATCTGCTTGGAATTACAGACGCAATGCTGGTTGTTTCTGCATCTAACGAGCGTCAAGTCTTAGCTGTTAGCGAAGAAATCGAAAAAGACTTGTACTTAAAAGACAATAAGCGTAAAGCTTTATCTCGAGAAGGCTTAGAACTAGCGCAGTGGATTTTGCTTGATTTTGGCGACTTTGTGGTTCATATTATGCACGAGGAAGCGCGCGAGTTTTATCGCCTTGAGCGCTTGTGGAATGATTGCCCTGCAATTGATTTGCAACTTCCAGAGCATGATGAGAGCGATGCACATGGCGATGATAGCGATGATGGCGATGATGTGCAAAATGGCGATCAAGAGTCTGAAAGGTAGCGCAAGATAATGGTGGATTTTGTTGAAAGCGCGACGCAAATTGCGCATAATGCAAATAAAAACAGCGCTCACGAGGGTATTGCGCGTTCTGTAATGCTTGTTCGCCACGGTCAGACGCCTTATAATGCTCAATTTAGACTTCAAGGCATGATTGATATTGCTTTAGATGAGTCTGGAATAGACCAGGTGACTCGCTCTGGTAAGGCTTTGCGTGTTCTTTTTGGAGCTTCCGACTTAGAAGACCCAAAGAATCCAAATAGCGAGGAGCACGTGCGCATTACTCCAGAAGAAGCAGACGCGAGTTTTGTTGCAATTGCTTCTCCGCTTATTCGCGCACAACAGACAGCTCATGCTTTTGCAGATAAGATTGAGCTTAATGTTCACGTTGAAAATGGTGTGCGCGAGCGCTTTTTTGGAGAGTGGGAAGGCCTTAATCGCCAGCAAATTAACGAAAAATGGCCTGAAGATTTTAAGTCATGGGTTGATGGCAAAGGTGGTGAACTCAACCACGGTGCAGAAACTAAGCAAGAAGTTGGCGAGCGCGCGGCGAAAGCTGTTGAGGATTGGGCGCGCAAAACTGGCTCGGATCGCGATTTGCTAGTGTTTTCGCACGGCTCTTGCCTATCTCAAACTGTTCATAAGCTTCTTGGATTAGACAAGGTAGATCCTTCTTATAAGACGATTGGTGGAATGGGAAACGGTCGTTGGGCGCGTTTAATTCCAAGTCTTAACGCGGATGGTTCAATCCATTGGCGTTTGGATGCTTACGATCAAGGCCCTGCAGCCGACCCTACAAGTCAGCGTCTTATTCGCATTTGGGGAGCGGCTTAAGTAGCTGTGTAATCTTTTCATTTTTCGCCGCTTATGTTCCAAAAACTACCGTTTAGCGGTTTTGTAAAGACAGACTATTTACAGTGCCGTATAGTCAAAATTACAAAACAAAAAGCTAGCAAAAGCTAAGAAAAGTTAGCAAAAGCTAGTAAACGCTAACGGTAGTATACGGAAGGGAGGCTTGATGAAGGTAACGATTGCTATTGTGCCGCCAGAAGAGGAGCAGCACGCTCAATTGTCAGTTCACAATATTGACGACAATCTTAAACGCATTATAGCCAATTTGCAAAGCATTGATTCTAAAAATGCAAAAGCAAGTAACACTGAAAATAATACTGTAAATGCGGAAAATAGCAACAATAATTCATTTATATATGGTTATATTAACGATTCGATTATTGTTATGCACGAGCCAGATGTGATTATGATTTGCGTAGAAAATTCGCGCGTAATCATCCACAGTGATAAAGGCGAGTGCGTTTCTTACAAGCGCCTAATGGATTTTGACAATCCGCAATTCGCGTCGTTTGTGCGCATATCTAAATCCGCAATCGTGAACTTGAATCGCATTGTTCGAGTAGATCCAGGATTCGGCGGAAGTATGAGCGTAAAAATGGACGACGGAAGCGTTGAGTGGATTAGTCGCAGATGCTTAGCAGGATTCAAAAAGCGCTTAGGAATGTAGTTTTAAGCGTAGTCAAATATAAAACTATCAAAAATTTTAATACTAATTTTTTAATACTTAAAAAGGAAATGATTATTATGGAAAAGCAAGTTACAACTTTAGGCAAAACAATGGCAAAAAACATTGTTATAGGCATTGGCATAGGGTGCACTATTTTTACTGCAATCAGTTTTGTATCTAGCCTGTTAGCGCATAGCGCAGTTGGAAACAGAATTGCATCTTATGCTGTAGCATCGTTTGTTATAGGCATAGGCTATGGAGTGTTCGCTATTTTTTGGTCGAATGAGCGTATGTCAAATCTCGCAAAATTCGTTTTTGCGCTAGTTCCACCAATTGCTATTCAATTTATTGTATCGGTGATTGTTGGGTGGATTTCATTCAAAGATGGGCCAGCTGTGATTTGCGGATGGATTGTATTCACTGTTATTTTCCCGATTGCGATTGCTGCAATAATTTATTACTTCGAGAAGAAGAAAGCGGAAGAAATGAACGCTAGGTTGCAAGCATTGCGTAAAGAAAACAAGTAAATTAGTGACAATTAAATAATCAAATAAAAATTAATCAAATAAAAATTGAGTGGTGTTCATCTTCGCCATTGAGGACGAACGCCACTCGATATTGTATTCCGCGTATTAGAGACCTAAAAATTCGGCGTTTTGTTAGATTTTTACTAAAAATTAGTATTTTGACTAATCTTTAGTAATTGTCTTTCCAGCATTAGCTCCAGAAGTCAAATCCTGAATCTCATTAATCTCCATAACAGGAACGGCAGCAGGCTTCTTTGTGCCCTTTTCTTCGGCAACGCGAACTTGCTCATTGTAAATCGCGTCATCCGTGTGAAGCGTAACAGTTCCGCGGAAGCGATAGCCCTTCTTTTCTGCCAAATTTGCAACTGCTACAACCAACTGGCTGCCATCTTGCAAGTTCTTAAAATGCTGACCTGCAGTGCGCTCATGGTAAGCAAGGTGATTATCGTCTAGAACAAACATTGACATCTTTGGTCCAAGATCAAGCTCGCCATCTTTGCTAATCGTTGCAATCCAAGCCAAATTGTTCTCAATAAAAGTCTTCATATCTTCACTAAGAGTTGCCATGTTGAGTCCTTTCTTCAACTGATTATTTTTTCAATCGCGCAATCATATGATTATGATTCAATCACATCTAAGATTACGCGCAATCCTGCATATAAAGGCTTAAAATTCGACAAGTTTTTGCAAAAACGCCTAAACTTGTGACATAAATCACCAATTGCACAAAGTGCAAACGTAATTTTCCGCACTTTGTACCATATTTGACCTAAATCACGTACAAAAAGCGGAAAATCGCTAACGCGCTACGCTTTAAGCGAAAAGGCAGGTCGTCGCGCAAGAAAAATCTCGAATCTCGGTGATAAAAACCACGCAAAAGTCCTAGCATGTAAGAGGGCTGGGTGATTCTTGGTCGAACAATATAAGAGCGGCAGCCGATACCAAATAATCCAATGATCAACCACTACAAACAAACCTCAACACAAAAACAAAATCAAAGACAAAACGGAACAACCGCAACTCTAGACTACACGTAATAGGCGGAGCGTTGTGAGACAAGAATTAGCCAGCCCTCTCACAATAGTAAACAGAGAATACCGTTCGCGCGGTCTAAGCGCGCTCACGTCTTCGCTTGCGTTGAAAGCACACTGTGCTTTCAACCTTAAGCAAGCTCAGCGCTCCGAATTACCTTTTCGCGCTACGCTTTAAGCGAAAAGGCAGGTCGTCGCGCATCAATCATTAATCGTAAATATTAAGGTAAAGTCGCAGTGTGTACAACCAATTCAGTTGTCAATTAGGAAATTTTCCGAAGGAACGCCGATAGGTTGTACTTTTCTTGTTTTTGTGGCTATTCTATAAAGTTTATAAGGCAATTTAGCTACCTTAAAGAAAAATTTAATGTTATAGACTTGTGATTTGCAAGAAATTGAGGGGAGTGACATGAGTGAAATAAATAGCGCGGTTCAACCAAGACAGAACAATCGAATTAACGTAAACTTCGCGCGAATCATGTTGCTCTTATGCGCCGCAATTTGGGGCGGAAGCTACGTCTCATCTAAATACGCTCTAGAGGTATTCCCACCTCAATGGCTTATGGGAGTTCGCATGCTTGGAGCGTGCATAATAATGGGCGCAGTCTTCTTTAAAACAATCCGCAAAAATTTTACTAAAAAGCTAATAATTCCTTCGCTTTTAACAGGTGTTACATACTACGCATCTTTAGTTACTCAAACAGAAGGATTAAGGTGGATAGACCCAGGTAGAAGTGCTTTTCTTACAGCCGCCTACTGTGTTATAGCGCCATTTTCAGCTTGGATGATTATTAGAAAAAAGCCAACGCTTTTAGGAATTATTGCAGCTCTAACATGCGTTGTGGGCGTTGGATTCGTTGCATTAAAGCCAGGATCTCTTGTTCTTACACTTTCTCACGGAGATGTTTTAACTCTTATTTGCGCGGCTGTTTTTGCGTTTAACTTAACATACTTAGCGTATTATTCTAGACAATACAATCCCGTTGCTTTAACATTCGGTCAGTTTAGTGTTTCTGGAGTTCTATTTTTGTGCGGAGCTGCAATAAGTGAGCCTTTGCCTAATTTTAATGCCGAAGATAATTGGATAACTATTACGAACATGTTCTATCTTATAGTGATAGTAACTGTTCTTGCGCAAATCATTCAAAACTATACTCTGATTTATCTTTCAACAGCTAACGCTTCCGTGATTATGTGCACAGAATGCTTATTTACATTGCTATTTTCTAGCATTCTATACAACGAGCGCGTAACAAGCGTTGCTTTTATTGGCTTTGCATTGATTTTTGCTGCGATTCTGCTTGCAAGTTTGGCAGAGCATATTGAGCTTATAAAAATCAAAAATAAGCAGAAAATTTCTGAAACAGAGTCTAAAGTTGCATCTGCAGCAGCATCTACAATTTAAATAGTTGTCAATTTGAATAGTAGTAAATAATAATTTTGTAAGGTGGTACTTGTGAAGAACTTCTTCAAAGGAATATCGTTTACGCAAGTGCTGGCTGGTTCTTTAGCAGCTGTTACAGCATTCCTTCTATCGTCAAAAATCGGTATAGCAGGATCAGTAATTGGTGTTGCAATAGGTTCGATTGTGTCTGCTGTAGCATCGCAACTTTATCAAAATGTTATTCACGCGTCTTCAAAAAAGATCCAGTCTTCTTCTGCATTAAAATCAGTTTCAAGCCATTATGCAGATGATGACACTAAAGTTGTAAATAATGCACGATTTATTGCATTAGAGGATGATATGCCAGAAGAATATGAGGTTCATGAAGCGAACGAACCTCGCAGAATAAAAACAGTTAGAAAAGTTATGGCTACTGCCTCTGGGCAAAATACTGATAATAGCGTTGATAACACAAGCATTATGGAATTGTCTTCATTAAGAAAGATGAAAGAAGAAGATAATTCGCTTTCGGAAGGAGATTCGGATTCTCTGCTTACGCTAACCGACGCAAAGCGTAGATTAGGCAACAATAGTGATTATGACTATGCAAAGCAGAAAAAATACGTGGATGATGAGTCAAGGTACAAACGACTTACTATTTTAGTTGCTGTTCTTAGCGCTCTTGCTGCGGTGATTATTACTGCTGGCATGGTTCTGTTGTTTACGCAAGGAAAAGGCACTGATAATTTAAACAATTTACCGCAGAATCCTGCGCAAAATAACAATCAGACTAATAGGGGAAATCAGACTCCTGAAAATAGTGAGAATAATCGTATTCAAAATCAGAATCAAGATTCAGGCAACTATTCTAAATCTAATGAAGACAATAAGAATGATGAGAATGGTTCGGATAAAAAACCGTCTGATAAAAAAGATGCGAATAATCATGAAGGAAACTCTTTAGATGATAAAAACTCTTCGAATAGTGGTGATTCAAAGGGTGCGGATGGATTAAACAATTCTGGATCTGACTCAAAATCTAGCGGATCTAAGGGTGATTCTTCACAAAACACAGATTCTGGATCGGCTTCGTCTCCTTCATCTCCTTCTTATTCTTCACCTAATGGTGCAGATGGTGGTACTTCTGTACAGCAGGGAGAATCTGGATCGCAACAATCATCGGGTAGTGGCGAATAATAGTTTTATGCGGCAAGAAATCCATATTTTTACAACAAAATTGAGGAGTTTACGACACGCCGAGTTTGGTTGGTAGCAAAATCTGTTGTATTCTATCAAAGGTTCGTTTGAGCCGCACAATTAAAAACGGGGCTATGGCGCAGCTGGTAGCGCATCTCCATGGCATGGAGGGGGTCGGGGGTTCGAATCCCCCTAGCTCCACGATTTGAAACGTCACTTCTAAGCGAGGTGGCGTTTTTTGTTATATTTCGATACGTATCCTATATACTTATAAGTCCTAGGTGCATAAACTTTATCGCATAAAATTTATATGCCGTAAATTGTTAAACAAAAGTCGAAAGTAAAAAGTCGAAACTAAAAACTAAAAGTCAAAAATAGAAAATAGAAAATAAAAGATAGAAAATCGGAGGGAAGATTTACATCATGCTAAGACGCTCTTGGAAAACAGTATGCAAAATAGCCAATAATGAGCGTACATCTGGGTTAATTATGCTCGGATTTGCTTTAGCTGGATTAATGCTTGCAAATTTGCCATTTACGTCTCCGATTTTTGAAGCTGTTTCTCACACTCAAATAGGAATTCCGTACACAAATATTCACATGTCGATTAGCCACTGGGTTCAAGACGGCTTGTTAACTATTTTCTTTCTTACAGTTGGTTTAGACTTAAAACACGAGCTTATTGCAGGATCGCTTAGAGACCCTCGCGCGGCAGCAATGCCAATGATTTGCGCGATTGGAGGTATGGTTGTTCCTCCTATTCTTTTTGCGGGAACTGTTACAATATTCTCGGAGTTGCACGCTGGTCAAGAGATTATGCGACTTACTTCTGGAGCGCTTCCGTCTTTAGACATGGTTCGCGCTGGCTGGGCTATTCCTACGGCAACAGATATAGCATTCTCGCTGGCTGTTCTTGCGCTTTTTGCTAAAACGCTTCCTAAAGCCTTGCGCGCATTTTTAATGACTCTGGCTACAGTAGACGATCTTCTTGGAATCGCATTAATCGCATTGTTCTTCTCTTCGCTTAACGCGTGGTATTGGTTTGTAGGCGTTGTTTTATGCGGATTAGTATGGACTATGCTTGTGCGATTAAAGCGCGTTCCATGGCCTGTTGTGGCTCTTGTTGGCTTGCTTGCGTGGGTTATGATGTATCAAGCTGGCGTTCACCCAACTCTTGCAGGCGTAATGGTTGGATTGCTAACTCCTGCGCATCTTGTTCACGGCGAAAAGTCGCTTAGAGCCGAAAGGTATCGACAGAAAATTCAGCCTTTGTCTTCTTTGTTTGCGCTGCCAGTTTTTGCGCTTTTTGCAACTGGAGTTCATTTTGAAACATTGACTTGGCAGCTGTTCTTGTCTCCAATACTAATTGCGATTACGATTGCGCTAGTTGTTGGAAAGCCACTTGGAATTATGATTACTGCTTGGTTTGCTAAGAAAGTTATTGGCTTGCGCGTTCCAGACGATTTGCGCGTTCGCGACCTTTTGCCTACAGCATGCGCGTGCGGAATTGGTTTTACTGTGTCTTTGCTAATCGCTTCTCTTGCGTACAGCGACGCGGATCTTTCGGGTGAAGCACGATTCGGAGTACTAGTGGCGTCTATTATTGCGGCTGCTGTTTCGGGATTTATGCTTGCAAAGCAATCGAATCATATGGAAGAAGAATTAGACGATATTGAAGAGTGACTTTAATGCGTTTATTTAACGCGATTACAAGATGACTAGAAAGTGACTAGAAAGTTCTAAAGGTGACTTATGGTTTCTAATAATAATTTAGGTAATTTAGGTAATTTAGATAGTTTAGATAATTCTGGTAAATCTGATAATCCAGATAATGCTTGCGACTTGCGCGCGCAAAGCGAACAGAATTCACCTTGGAAAGACACTTATTACAGCGGCGCCGTAATGATGCGCGGACCAATGATTCCTAAGGAAAGCACAACGGAAACGCTATTGCAACACGATTTGCCTAACGGAGATTTGCAAGATAATCATGCGTGGCAAGGACTTGACCCTTGGAGAGTTCTTAGAATACAAGCCGAATTTATTGATGGTTTCGACGCTTTGGCAAAACTTGGATTAGCTGTTAGCGTGTTTGGCTCTGCACGAATAAAGCCAGATGCGCCAGAATACAGTAGCGCTCGCATAATGGGCAAAGAGCTTGTAAAACGCGGTTTTGCGGTGATTACGGGCGGCGGACCTGGAATTATGGAAGCGGCAAATCGCGGAGCGGCAGAAGCTGGCGGAACAAGCGTGGGGCTAGGAATCGAATTGCCTCACGAGCAGGGCTTAAACCAATGGGTGAATCTTGGAATGCAATTTCGTTACTTTTTTGTTCGCAAAACAATGTTCCTAAAATATTCTTCGGGAATTATTGTGTGCCCAGGCGGTTTTGGCACAATGGACGAGCTTTTTGAGTCGCTTACGCTTGTTCAAACGCATAAGGTTTCTAAAATTCCTGTTGTTCTTTTCGGCAGCGAATATTGGAAAGGCCTTATGAATTGGATTGAAACTACAGTTAAAGAAAGAGGACTTATATCGTCTTTTGACCCTAGTTTGCTTGCGATTACAGACGACCCTCTAGAAGCTGTGCGAATCGCAACTGGAGACAAGTTTATTAATTAGTTTTGGCTAGTTTTCCTTCATTTTTCGCTCATTTATAAGCGTTGTAAGTTGCCAAATTTCTTCTCCAACGTCGATTCCGCGTGGGCATTGCCTGGAGCATGCTCGCACGGATTGGCACGCGCTTATGCCGTCGCTAGAATCCGCCAAGTCTAATCTTCGATTAGTGGCGTTATCTCTAGAATCGTTAATAAATCGCGCAGCATTTATAAGCGCTGCAGGCCCAATAAACGCTTCTCCGCCTGCATAGACTGGGCAAATTCCTTCACACACTCCGCACATTATGCAATTGCTTAAAAGCTCAAACTTTGCAAGCTGCTCTGGGTGCTGCAAAAACTCAATAATCGCAAGTTTTCCGCTGCTGTTTCTTGTTTGAACATCTTGCGCTTGCAAATATGGCTCGAGTCTTTTAAGCTGTGCAATCATTGGGGAAAGATCGCAAATAAGATCTCTTTGAATAGGAAAGCCTGAAAGTGGCGCAATCTCAATAATGCCAAAGCTTCCATTTTGGATTAAAGAAAGAGTTTCTTTAGATTGTGACTGCAGATTGTGATTTTCATCGGCTGTTGGTGTTGGTGTTGGTGTTGCGGAAGCTTGCGACTTTACGCTACCAGTTTTTCTAAAACCGCTTGATCTAACACCTTGAGTTTGTGTATTTTGCCTAGCGTTTTGGGCGATTGTGGCTGTGCAAAGTAAAGTGGGCATGCCGTTTACGTTTGCAGCATCCGATCCGCAAACGCCGTGACCGCAAGAGTATCTAAATGCCAAAGTGGGGTCTATTGTGCGCTTAATTTTAAGCAAGCAGTCTAAAATCGTGTCGTTTTTGCGCGAACGAATCGTATAATCTTGAATCCAATGTTTTCCGCTTAATGGTTTAGCTGGTAAATCGCCAGAATTTTGCGTTGAAAATGGGCTACTTTTGCGCTTTTTTGCAAAAGGGCTTTCTCTGTGCCTTCTAACTAAACCAGGGGAGTTAGTGGAGGCGATTGGTGCTGAATCGGTCGCTGAATCGGTGGCTGAATCGCCAGCAACCGCGGGGTCGCAAGTAACCGACGAATCGCAAGAATCGTCATTTGGCGTAAAACGAGATACGCGAAAAGTCACAAAAGCTTCATCGCTTGTAGTGCAATCTTGATTATTAGAATGCGCAAAGTTGCGTCTAAAATCGTCAACCATTTGCGCATACCTCCAATTCATATAATTCTAGTTTGCCATAATACTTGCACAGAAATACTTGAGCGAAAATGCAGAAGCAGAAATACTTGAGCGAATCACAGAAGTAGCAAAAATGTTGGCTGCGCCTAACGTTAGGCTTAAATTATGACAGATGCTTTGTTTTTGCTGGATACGAATAAAGACGATGCGCCCGTTCTTGCAAATGGGATTGAAGAAGGGTGGACTCTTAGCTTGCCTCAACACGTTAAAAGGCACGCAATAAGCGCAATGCGACTTTCGGATGGCGATTCGCTAGACCTTTCGGACGGCAAAGGAGTGCGAATTCACGCAACGATTACAGACAGCGAAAACGGCTTAGTTAGAGTAGATTCGTTCATAAAAGAACCAGCGCCAACAACCCGATTAACGCTTATTCAGGCTCTCGCAAAAACGGGTCACGACGAGCAAGCAATAGACATGGCTACCCAAATTGGTGTAGACGAAGTAATTCCTTGGTGCGCAAATAGGTCGATTTCAAAATGGAAGCCAGGGCGCACAGATAAGCGATGGAATCAAGTGCTTGAGGCTGCAACGGAGCAATCGCGCAGAGCGTGGATTCCACAGCTTTTAGAACCAGTTACAAGCAAGCAGATTCTAGCGATTTGTAGGCGTGCATGCGTTTATGGAAGCCTTGTAGTTGTTTTGCATCAAGACGCAACGGATTCTTTTAGTCAAATCGAAAACTACGTAAACGACTTAACGGAAAAATGCTTAAAAGATGGCAAAACGCGCACTGTTTATGTAGTTGTGGGGCCAGAAGGCGGAATTAGCGAAGAAGAAGTGCAAAGTTTTATAGACGCTGGCGCCAAAAGTTGCGTTTTAGGAAGCAATATTTTACGCGCATCTACAGCAGGGCCAGTATGTTTATCGTTGCTTTCTAGAGCACTTGGCAGGTATGAGTAGTAAGCAATCTTTGCAAGCTTTGTGCGTGTTTTGTGTAAAATAGTAAATGGTGTTCGGCAATAAGAATTGCAACAAGAATTGCAATAAGAATTATTGAAAAGTGGGCAAAATAATGGATAAAGCATGCAAAACATACAAAACTGACGACGATTGCATTTTTTGCAAGATAATTGATGGGCAAATCCCAAGCAGCAAAGTGTATGAAGACGATGAAGTAGTGGCTTTTAAAGATATTAATCCGCAAGCCAAGGTGCATGTTTTGATTGTTCCGCGCAATCATTACAAGAATGTTGCAGATCTTGCTCAAAATGATTCTGATGTTTTGGCTCATATTGCATGCGTTGCGCAAAAAATTGCAAACGACTTTTATAATGGCGATTATCGTCTTGTTTTCAACACTGGTTTGGGAGCTGGTCAAACCGTGTTCCATGTTCATGCTCATGTTTTAACAGGCGAAAAACTTGAAGAAGGTAGTTTATAAATCGTGTCAAATAGTACAACGCGTATTGTTCAAATTCCAAGCGAATTAAGCCCAGTTGCTGTTTTGGGAGCAGCAGATTCAAACTTAAGAGAGTTGGAGAAGGCTTTTCCAAGCATAGATATTTCCGTTCACGCGGATTGTGTGAGAATCGTATCTAGAAGCGCAAGAAGTGAAGAAGACGCTTGCAAAGCCGAACACGCGTTGCGCAAAATAGTTGATTGCGCTTACGAAGCTCCTGTTGATTCTTATGCTGTAAAACGCATGCTAGAAAGAGATGTGCTTAAAGGTAGCGAGCATAATGTGCGAATCGATAGAATTGGGCACAATGGCGGAGTTTTAGGCGGAGCGTTTAGCGGATTAAAGTCTTTTGGTACTGGAGCTGAATCTGGCTTTGGAACTGGCGCAATGGAAAGCGATTTTGCGCGCGGTTCTGCCGATTTAATGCCATCTAGTGAAGATGCTAAAAGGCGTGCAATGAGCAGAAAAGCGCGAATGGCTAAAGGTGTTATAACGTTTGCAGGAGGAAATCCTGTTCGCGCAAAAACAGCGGGTCAAACAGCTTATATTCAAGCAATGGAATCAAATACTGTAACGTTTGGAATTGGGCCTGCTGGTACTGGAAAAACGTATTTAGCGGTTGCTAAGGCTGTTAGAGCTTTAGAAGATGGGCGAGTGCGAAGAATAGTGTTGACGCGCCCTGCTGTAGAAGCTGGGGAAAATCTTGGATTCTTGCCTGGAACGCTAAACGACAAAGTAGACCCATATTTAAGGCCGCTTTACGACGCGCTTTCCGACATGTTGGGAGCGCCGCAACTTAAGCGATACATGGACGAGAACGTTGTGGAAGTGGCTCCGCTTGCATACATGAGAGGTCGCACGCTTAATGATGCTTTTGTTATTTTAGACGAAGCGCAAAATGCTACTGTTCAGCAGCTTAAGATGTTTTTGACGCGTCTTGGATTTAACACCACAATGGTGATTACAGGAGATAGAACGCAAGTTGATTTAGCGGTTCCAAAATCTGGATTAGCTTCGATTGAGAACGTGCTGAAAGACGTTAAAAGCATTGCGTTTGTTCACTTAAATGCGCAAGACGTTGTTAGGGCCGAGCTTGTTGGGCGAATCGTAGAAGCGTATGAAGCGTGGGAAAATCGCGAGGCTGATTTTAGGCGCGAGAAGGCTAGAAATAGGAAAAGTCTTGAATCGCCAGCAACCGAAGAATCGTCAGCAAACAACGAATCGCAAAGTCTTGAATCGCAAAGTCTTGAGAGGAATATCAAGTAATAATGAGTGTTGAAGTGATGAACGAAACCGTTTGGCAAATCGACCCAAAAATATTCTCCGACCTTGGAATGTGGGTTTTGCAACAAATGCGAGTAAGCGTTCAATCCGATTTGTCAATTACTTTTGTGGACCCAGAGCCAATCGCTAGTCTTCACGAAAAGTGGATGGACTTAGAAGGTCCTACAGACGTTATGAGCTTTCCAATGGACGAGCTGACTCCTGGAAGCGACGACAAAGTGAGTGAAGGAATGCTTGGAGACCTTGTGATTTGCCCGTGGGTGGCGGCTCAACAGGCAGCAGCGGCAGGGCATAGCACAATGGAAGAGATGCTATTGCTCACGATTCACGGAATGTTGCATTTGCTTGGATACGATCACACTACGCCTCAAGAAGAAAAGCAAATGTTTGGCTTGCAAAGGCAGCTTTTGCTAACGTTCTTTGCGGCTAGATCTGGCGAGCTTTACGATGCCACTTTGCCAGCTGGTGCCGTAAATGAGCTGGAAGAATACGAGAAAAATCATGCTAAATAACATTACAATTCCGCCGATTCCCGGTTTGCCTGCACATATGTGGGCTTGCTTGTGTGCGATTGCAATAGTCGCAGTTTTGCTTGTGTGGCTTTCGCTTGCAATGGCGGCGGCGGAAGGGGCTGTGCCAAGAGTTACAAGGTCTAGTCTTAATAATCTTATGATTGAAGAGCAAACGAACGATAACGAAAGTCAAGTCGTTCGCTTGAGGAAGCTTGCTAGAATTCGCAGAGCAAAAAAGCTTATAGCAGATAGGTATGCTACGAGCGGAGCGTGCGCATTTGTGCGAATCGTGTGTAACGTGTTGGACGGCGTGGCTTTTTCTGCAATCGCGGCGACTCTTGGTGCGCCTCTTTGGTTAACGCTATTAATCGGGCTAATAGTTGCAATGATTGTTGCAATTGTTTCTGTTCTTGTGCGGCCAAGAGCAGTGGGAGCGGCTCAGCCAGTTTTTAAGCTGATGCGCTTGTCTAGAATAATTTCGATTGCTGTTTTTATGAATCCGTTTGCAAAAATCGCAAGTCGTGGAGATTCGCAAAATCAAAGCCAAAATCATAAGAAGAATGCTGCTCTTTCCGACGATGAAGAGTTGGAAAATATTCAATTAGATCAAGCTAAAGCGAGTATCGATAGGCTTGTGGAAGCAAACGATTTTGACCCAGAAGTTTCAGAGATGATGCGCAACGTGCTTACGCTTTCCGACACGTTAACGCGCGAAATCATGGTTCCGCGAACCGATATGATTTGTGTTAAAAACGACGAAACGCTGGAAAATTTCCTAAAATTGTGCTCAAGATCTGGATTTTCTCGCGTGCCTATAATTGGCGAGTCGGTTGACGATTTGGAAGGAATCGCGTATTTAAAGGATGCTGTGCGCGCAACCGTGTTTAATCCAGCAGCATCTGAGCGCGCAGTTTCTACGATTAGTCGAAGCCCAATGCTTGTACCAGAGTCCAAGCCAGTGGATGATTTATTCCACGAAATGCAGCGAATCCGACAACATGTTGCCGTTGTTGTAGACGAATATGGCGGAATTGCAGGGCTTGTTACGATTGAAGACGCGATTGAGCAAATTGTTGGAGAGCTAGAAGACGAGCACGATCGCACTCAGCACGCGGATCCGCAAGAGGTGAGTAAGGGTGTGTGGAAAATGCCTGCGCGCACGCCTATCGCCGATTTGGAAGATATTTTTGAAGTGCATATAGACGAAGACGATGTAGACACTGTGTTTGGGTTGCTTACCAAGTTGCTTGGAAACGTGCCGATTGTTGGGTCGAGTGCTGTGACTCGCGGTCTTAAGCTAACCGCGGTTGATTCTGCTGGGCGGCGCAAGAAAGTCTCCACGATTCTTGTTGAGCGAGATATTCAAGGACTTAAAGATATTCAAGGTCTCAAAGAAGAAGACGATAGTGGAAAGAGCGGCGGAAAGAGTGATAGCAAGACTGATGGGAAAAACGATGGAAAGACTGATGGAAAAAATGGCGATAAAGATAGTAGTAAAGATAGCGAATCATCGCAAGTTGATGGCGATAAATAGTGTTGAATTATGAATGATATGAAAGATGTTAATGATATGAGTGACGATATGGAAGATATGGAAGATATGAATGACGAAATGTTTGCTAATTTAGATCCTTCTCTAAAAGCGAGCGTAGAAGTGCCTGATTTTAACGGCTATAAATCGGGATTTGTTGCTGTAGTAGGCAGACCAAACGTTGGAAAATCAACGCTTATGAACGCGCTAATCGGAACGCAAATCGCAATCGCGTCTTCTCGCCCAGAAACAACGCGCAAGGCGATTCGCGGAATCTTAACAACTCCAAACGCGCAAATGGTGTTAGTTGATACTCCAGGAATCCACAGACCGCGCACTTTGCTAGGCCAACGTTTGAACGATATTGTAGACGAGTCGCTTGCAGATGTGGATGCGATTGCTTTCTTGCTTCCAGCAGATCAAGAGATTGGGCCTGGAGATAGAAGAATCTTGAGCCGACTTCGCTCCGACTTTGCCAAAAAAGACGCGTCTGGAAACTGGGTGTGGAAGGTTCCGCTTATTGGAATCGTCACTAAAATTGATACGCTAAGCCGAGATGAGTTGGTGTCTCATTTGATTGAGATTCAACAGTTTGCTGATTTTACTGATATTGTGCCAGTTAGCGCTTTGGAACGCGACAATGTTGACGAAGTTAAGAAGGTTTTGATTGACAATCTTCCAGAAGGTCCGAAGATGTATCCAGACGATCAGCTTAGCGAGGAGAGTCCTTCTAGCATGATTGCGGAGTTGATTCGTGGGGCTTTTCTTGAGGAGCTTGACGACGAGTTGCCACATTCGCTTGCGGTTGTTGTAGATAGCATTGTGCGCCCAGGAGATGGGGACTATACGCAATATAGCGATAATAAAGCGCATGTGATTGTGTCGGTGTATGTTGAGCGCGATTCGCAAAAGCCGATTATTATTGGGCGCGGTGCGGAGCATCTTGTGCGCGTTAAGAAGCGTTTGCGCACTGCGGTGAATCGTATTACGGGCGCTAAAGCTGTGCTCGATTTGCATGTGAAGGTTGCAAAGGGGTGGCAGAGTGACCCTAAGAAGCTTGAGCGCTTGGGGTTCTAGCGCGACGACCTGTCTTTTCGCTTAGAGCGTAGCGCGAAAAGGCAATTCGGAGCGCTGAGCTTGCTTAAGGTTGAAAGCACGGTGTGCTTTCAACGCAAGCGAAGACGTTCGCACGGCTAATCCGTGCGAACGAGGACCTGCCTTGTAGTGTGTTTGTACCTAAAATACGGCGTGTTGTCATACAAACGCACTACATGAAGCGTCGTTTTTTCCGCATTTTGTTGCTGATTTTCGTGTGTAGAGCTACAAAAAGCGGGATCGTGTGTAGATACAAAAAACCGCGGAAGACTAGTCAATTATAAGACCAGTTAACCGCGGTTTTATTTTTGTTTTTTAGTTTTGATTATGGGCGACGATGGCGAGCGAAGTAAGTGCCGCCTCCGATTGCTGCGATTCCTGCAACAACAGCCGCTAGAGCTGCAACAACCTTAAGCGTAGTGTTGTTGGATGCGCTTTGCGCTCCGTCTTGTGCGCCGCCAGAAGCTTGAGCGTTCTTAGACTCATCCTTGGATTCACTAGATTCACTCTTGGAATCATTCTTGGATTCGCTCTTAGACTTGCTCTTTGCAGAATCCTTTGCGTCGTTCTTTGCATTATCCTTATTGGACTCGCTCTTAGCAGCAGAATCCTTAGCAGCATCTTGTGCTTTAGCAAGATCTTTAGCAAGATCCTTAGCTGCAGCTTTAGAGCCAGATGCAAGAGCAGCTGCTATGCGGTTAGCGCTGCTTGCGCTAAGAGTGTTAGTGTGCGCAGCTCCTGCAACATTATTCGCTGCAACGCCATTATCATTTTGAGCATTTGCACCGTTAGCACCGTTAGCATCGTTTGCGCTTTGCGATTGTGCAGCTGGAATAGCAGCGTGGAATCCGAGTTGCTCGCTGCCGAATAAGTTGTTTGCGTATCCTGCAAGATACTGGTTGTAGTAGTTCTCGAAGGATTCGCTAGAACTCGTACTGTTGCTCGTGTTATTCTGCGTTGCGCTAGTTGAACCAGTATTCTGATTAGCGTTGCCCGATTCTACTTCTTTAGATGGGGTAGGAGCAGGCGTTAAATCTGTGCTTGCGTCATGAGACGGATTTGTTTGTGGCACTGTTGGAGATTCATTATTACCACCATTATTGCCACCATCACCATTATTCTCATTATCTGAAGTCACCAGCGAATTTACGTCCTTTAAAGTCTTATCTAAAGTACTAGTAGATTCATTAAGAGACTGTTCCACTGCATCAAGCGTTGTAAAACGAAGAATAAGCGTATTCTCAAAATTATTGAAGCTTTGATTTACGGCAGCAAAAGTAGCGTTGTACCTTTCAATTACGTTATTTTTAGCTCCAGCCAAAAGCGTCTTAACTTTCTCATGCAATTCAGCAACTTTTTGCTTTGCTTGCAAAACTTGCATTTTAACGTTTTCAGCCTTTTTCTTTGCTGATTCAAATTGGCTTTGAGCTTCTTTTGTAATGCGTTGTGCTTGCTCAATAGCAGACTTTGCTTCATTAGCTTTTTGCTTAGCTTGAGCGGCTTTAGCAGCAGCATCAGATACTAACTTAGTTGTATTCGACTTAGTAGCATCAGCTTTATTCTTAACTTCGGTTGCTGCAGCTACCTGCTGTTCAGCATCTTGAACTTGCTTTTGAGCTTCTGTAACTTTTCTGTTAGCAGAATCAATTTGTTGGCTTGCATCTTCAATTTGCTTCTGTGCTTTGTTAACTTGGCTTTGAGTTTCCGCAACTTTCTGTTCAGCTTTTTCCTTAGTTTTGTTTGCAAGATTGAATTGTTTCTCTGCTTCACTAACTCTGTTACGAGCAGAATCAAGCAACCGTGTGACACTATCAACAGTTTCATCTTGTTTCGTGACCTTCTCGTTGGCTTCTGCCAAGTTTTTAGCAGCATCATTAGCTTTGATTTGCAAATCGTCTTTAGTAGATTTGAGTTGCTTTACAGATTCTTCAAACTCCCTGATTTTAGCTTGCTTTGCTTCACCAGTTAACTGAGATTGTTTCTCGGCTTCTTCTACATTTGTGCTTGCAACTTTATACTCATTCTCGTATTTCTTTGCTTCAATAGTGAGCTTTGCAAATTCTTCTTGAGATTTTTTTAACTCGTTCTTAGCGCTATCAAAATCGTATGCAGCATTTGTGAAAGCATCCAAGGCGATTTTATTTGGTAAGTTCTTAGCATTCGCAGCATCTATTGAGCTACTAAGAGTTTTAACCTTTCCATTTAGATGCGTGTACTTTGTTTGCCACTGCTGAGCAAGCTTTTTTGCAATAGCTGCATTTTCTTCGATTCCCCAGTCTGCGTTAGGGTCGC
Source organism: Gardnerella sp. DNF00476 (assembly GCF_049262735.1). NCBI lineage: Bacteria > Bacillati > Actinomycetota > Actinomycetes > Bifidobacteriales > Bifidobacteriaceae > Gardnerella > Gardnerella sp. DNF00476. The sequence goes on along the minus strand of NZ_CP058401.1, from coordinate 74,278 downwards.
CATATTTTTTAGCTTCATTATTTGCTTTTTCTTTCTCGGCTTTTACATGTTCTAATTCTTGTTCTTTTAGCCCCTTAGCGCTCTTTTTGTCTGGCAAATTCAAATCGTATTGTACTTTTCGAAGATTGTACTTAGCTTCAAACAAATTTGCATTTGCTTTATTTGCTTCAGCATTCAGCTTTTGCAATTTAACGATTTCATCTGCATCTTCAGAGGCGCTTCCAGCAGCTTTTTCTTGTTTTAGACTGTTCTCATAACCATCAAGAAGCTCTTTATATTTGGCAACGCTAATCGAATATTCATTGCTTCCGTGCCACACAGCAACATCTTCATTTTTTGTAACAGTTTCTTGTTTCCCGCCAGAAGGTCTAGTCATTTCTTGAATATATAAATCGCCTTCTGCGAAACCGCCAGCACTTATATCTTTTCTAGCAAAAGTAGTGTAATGACCTACGGAAAGACTAAATAAATTAGTTAGCTTGCCATTTTCGTCATTTTCTTCGAATAATCTTGTGTTTGGATTTTGGCTTAATTTCATTCCAAAATCATATTGATTGTCCCTAAGGAATTGCTTACCAGCTTCAGAAAGCTTGTTTTCAATCTTTGTATCGCCATTGAATGTATAGAAGATTCCTGTATCTCTAGCCTCTTCATAGCGATTCTTTTCAATCGTATACCAGCCGTCTAAGGCATTCCACTTATTATCTGTAGGTTTAGGTTCCGTGCTTTGCGTTTTAATTTGCTTTGAGCATGAAGTTTTACCGTCGTCTAGAACTTTGCAATCGTTATTTGAATATTTCATTCGACCATTTTTATGCCCGTCGTAATCTCCCCACGCAAGATTTTCTGCAGTTTTGTACGGTGTAGTGTCCATAACACTAGCGTTATCATACTTTTCATGGTTTACTGCATGATTATTAATAGCAGCAGAGTAGAAGGAATGCACAATGCTTTCGGCAATCAAGCTTAAACGCACGTTTACATTTTGCAACGCGTTGTTATCGTTTCTTCTGTACTCATTTAAAGCATCATAATACTCAGCGGCTTCCTTCATGTTTTGCAAAGAGTCAGCGCTGCCAACTCTACCAAGCCCAGGTTTTACAATATCTTCATACCACGTTGGAGCTTCTATTGTTTGTGCTTCTTTATACGATCCATCTTGGAATTCTTGCCCTGGAATCACATATGATTCGCCTTTAAGAATTTTCTGCGCGCGCTCAGCGTCTGCAATAAGATCTTCGTTTTTGTTATTTTCCTTAGCTTTTTCAATGTTAATCACATATTGCAAGAACTTGTAGAAGTCAGACTTCTTCTCTAATGAATTTTCTGTATTAGAATCATTTTTGCTTTCAGCATCGTAGACTTTTTCTGCTGCATCTGCTTTTCCTCTAAGATTGTCTAAGTTTTTGTAAGATTCAACTAGCTTTTTGTAATCACCGATTTTTTCTAGTTCTTTTTCTTTAGATTCTAGTTCTTCACTTGTTTTGTTAATTTTCTGGGTACTTGTAGCAAGCGTTTCTTTAATTTTTGTTACTTTTTCTTGAGCTTGCTTATAAACGGATTCTTTCTCTTTAGCAATTTGTTTTACTTTTTCCAAATCCGTATTGCTTAAAGCAGAATCAGACTTTTTAAGTTGCTCTAACTGTGCTTGTTTTTCTTTTAATTCTGTTTCTTTGTCTTTAAGCTCATTATCTGTTTTCTTCTTTGCTTCTTCAAGAGATTTTGCGCTTTCAACTAAAGAGGTATAAGATGACTTTTCTTTTTCAAGATTTTCTTTAGCTGCGTTTAGATTCTTGTTTTCTTCATTCAGATTTGTTTTTTCTTCATCTACAGCTTTTTGGGCATTTTGTAGTTCGTTTTGATTTTGTTCAAGTTGTGTTTCTGCTTGCTTCTTTGCATCTATCGCTTGTGCTTCAGTGTTTTCTGCTTGCTTCTTTGCATTTTCGGCGTTACTTGCCGCTAATTGTGCATTTTCTTTAATTTTTTCGGCTTCGTCAACTATCTTTTGAGCTGCATCTACTTTTTCTTTAGCTTCTGCATCTTGCTTCTTTGCATCCTCTGCATCTTTTTCTGCTTGATTTTTCGCTTCTATAGCTTCGGATGCTTTTTTGGATGCGTCTTCTACTTTTTCATTTACTTTTGCAAGATTGCTATTTGCGTTTTTAACAGCTTCATCGGCTTTGCCTACTTCTGTTTTGGTTTCTAGCTCAAGCTTTTCAGCTTCTCTTGCGAGTTCATTTGATTTAGCTTCCTTTGGATCAGGATTCTCATGATTAGCATTAATTTCAACATTTGCATTATCTGAGTTTTGATTTACAACATCGGCATTTGCCACATTTGCCATTGCGAATAATGCCAGTGAACTTGCGCCTAAAGATATAGCGGCTGCGATTTTAGCATTCATAAAACCTCTCCTCATGTTTGATAATAGGAAATCGCTAGTTTTCGTGTTTTTGAACAAGATTTTTAGCAATTTCTTGCCGTTCGTCTTGTTTTGGAAAACATATTTTCTACCGGGGGGGGGGTATCAAGTTTTCAACGCGATTTTATCAAATACCTATGGATTAAATCTGCGCGAGCGACATTCTCTGTTTGCCTCAGATTTGTTATATATGTCTCGGAGGTGAGACATTTGTAACGCTTTTTGGGTCAAATTTGTTAGATTTGCATCATTGATGAGACATTTGTAACGCTTTTTGGGTCAAATCCGTTAGATTTGCATCATCGGTGAGGCAAATCTAACGCTTGTCGTAAGTCAACTCAGTCTAGTCTAATACTTACAAGCTATCCTTTATCCACATTCCTTAAAATCTATTGCGCATTCATTGCTTATCTCATAATCTCAGGCTTATGAAAAAGTCTAACGTTAAAAGCATGCTCGAAAAAGCTGAGTTTGAGCATCGTTGTTTTCATCCAATCAGCAATTCGCAAAGGCAGTGTGTGTATAGGTACACTAGGGCAGGATCGCTTGTGAGAGTATTCCCAGGTCTTTACGCAAGAACAGAATATTGGCAAAATCTGTATACAGCTGAGCAAATTCGACATATAGCGTTTTCTTTGATGGATATTCATCCAGACTGGAAATTTACAGGGGTTACTGCTGCTGCGCTAATCGGCTACGATGTTGTGAATGATTATGATCACATAACATATGATTATAAAACTGATTATAAAACTGATAAAAATAGTGATTGCGTCAAAATGCTGCCGTCTCAGTCAATTCCAATTTACGTTCGCACTATAACCAGAAAGTCTGCAAATGATAATCCGTTGTTGCGTAGAATTAATGCAACAGGCAGAGAGATGGATGGCACTAGTGATGATGTTCGAATTGTGCGTGGAAGGGAGGGAAGTGGCGGTCGCTTCGTTGTTCTTTCGCATTTAAGCGACAATATAGATTACGGAGTTCGAAGTCATATTGTAGATAAGAGCACAATGCTTTTCGATGTTGCAAATAGCATGAATTTTAGATCAGCATTGTCGATTTTCGATTCTGCTGCTCGCGATAATGTTGATTTTGCTAAAGTCATCTCTATTTGTGAAAGTAGATATTCGACTTCGGATATTAATAATTATAAAAGTGTTTCTGCTGCAACAACCTCTGATTTATTTGAAAGCACATTTTTTGGAAGTTGCTGTGAAACTAGAATAGACAAGTTTCTCTCGCTTAGACGCCTTTGTTGTTTTGCAAATAGATTAAGTGAAAACGGCGGTGAATCGTTCGCGCGAGGAACGATGATTTCGCTCGGATTTATGGTGCCAGAATTGCAACGCGAGTTTATATTGCCGCACTCAGGTGGCAAGTATAGGTGTGATTTTTTGTGGCGGCTTCCCAATGCTGAGTTGATTGTTGGCGAGTTTGACGGGCATTCAAAGTATTACGTTGATTTCGATAATCCTAGTCATACTAACGTCGATTTTAATTCGTCATGCGATAATCGAATGTTGCGTAAATCGTATAATCCTAGTGTTATTAATCGCAATATTGACCGGCAGGCTGAGCGTGAAGCGTTGCTTATGAAGGAGTGTGGAGTAAGCAGGATTGTGCGTTTTACCATTTCGGATATTGTTAATCCTAAAAGGGTTGAGAGTAAGCTGATTGATGCAGGAGTTCCTAGGATTATTAAAATGCTGTGATTTATGCGAGCGATGGTGTATGTGCGCTGATTTTGTGAAGTTAGATTTGTCTCGAGTGAGCGACGTTCTTTGTTTTCTGTTGCGAGATGGCTGGATTCGTTATATATGTCTCGGAGGTGCGACATTTGTAACGCTTTTTGCCCTAATTTCGTTAGATTTGCATCACTGATGAGACATTTGTAACGCCTTTTGGCTGATTTTCGTTATATTTGTCTCGGAGGTGCGACAAATATAACGCATGAAGCATGTGGTAGATGCAAAAAGCGGGATCGTGTGTAGATACGAAAAACCGCGGAAGACTAGTCAGTTATAAGACTAGTTAACCGCGGTTTTGGGCGATTTGCGAGTTACGCTTTAGGCGCTACTTCTTGCGAATCGTATACATTTGCGTGTTAAGCAGATTAGCGTATTTCTTAATAACGCGCGGGCGGATAATCTTCATAGAAGCCGTCATCAAACCGTTTTCTTGAGTAAACTCTTCTGGCAGAATAATGAACTTTCGCACAGATTCCGCGCGCGATACGTCCTCGTTTGCAATATCCACAAACTTTTGGATTTCCGCGCGCACAACCGCGTTATTTGCGGCGTCTTCCATGCTCATAGTCTCGTCCAAGCCCTTGGTCTTAAGCCAATTGCGTAAAATCTCCTCGTCTAAAGTCACAAGAGCAGATATAAATGGTCTTTTATCTCCAAGAACAAGAGCTTGAGATACAAGTTCGCAACGCTTAATCACTTCTTCAATAGGACCCGGAGCCACATTCTTGCCGCCGGCAGTAATAATCAAGTCCTTCTTGCGACCAGTAATGTAAAGCATGCCATCGTCGTCAATTCTGCCCAAATCGCCAGTAGCATACCATCCGTCTTCTGTAAACGAAGTTTCTGTCGCCTCTTCATTCTTGTGATACTTCTTAAACACGCAAGTGCCCTTAATTTGCACTTCGCCATCTTTAGCAATTCGCAAAGTGAAAGCTGGGAAAGCAATACCGACCGATCCTTCACGGAATGGAACGCCAATAGGAGTAAACGCGCACGGGGCAGTGGTTTCTGTAAGACCATAGCCCTCGTAAACTGGCACGCCTGCGCCGCGGAAGAACGCTAGCAGCTCTGGATCCAGTGGTGCACCGCCAGCAACAATCCAGCGCGCACGCCCACCAAGCGCTTGGCGAATCGGGCGGTAAACCAGTGGATCGTAAGCAGCGCGGCGAGCCTTTGTTAGCGCCTTAGCATCTCCAGAATCCTGAACTTCCTTCATGTATTGCTGAGCCGTAACAACAGCCCCCTGGAAAGCAAGTCCCTTAGCACCATGACCTGCCTTTTGCGAAGCTGCGTTATACACTTTTTCGAGCACGCGCGGAACAACAATCATAACAGTTGGTTTTGCGACTTGAAGGTCGGATATAAGCGTTGTAATGCCTTGCGCAATGTAGATTCTAAGCGTGCTCGCCACAACAATATAGTTGATTGCGCGCGCAAACGAATGGGCTTGAGGTAAGAATAGAAGCACAGAACCGTTAGGCTCGCTAAGCAAGTCCGGCAAGTAAGTTGGCAAGTTTAACGCGGTTGTGCAGTAATGCTCATGCGTCATTTCCACGCCTTTTGGCGCAGCTGTAGATCCAGAAGTGTACACAATAGAGCACAAGTCGGTTTTTTTAACCGAGTCAATTCGCTCGTCTAGTTCTTCATCGCTAACGGAGTATTCAAAGGCTTGTAGTTCCGCCAATCCGCCTGTTTCTATGCAAATAATGCGCTCAAGGCTCGGGCATTCTTCAATAGCTCCTTCTGCATTGTCTTTCATTTCAGTTGTGCCAACAATCAAAAAGCGCGAATCGGAGTTATTTACAATGTTGCGAATTTGCTCAGCGGAGTCCGTGTCGTAAATTGTAGCCAGAACGCCTCCGCAAGCCATAACCGCAGCGTCAACAACATCCCACTCATACGAGGTTTTGCACATTAACGCAACAGCGTCGCCTTTGCGCAATCCATAGTGAATCAAGCCTTTTGCGGCTTTTCTAACTTCTGTAAGGAACTGGTTGGCTGTTTTTGTAACCCATTCATCGTTTTCTTTGTATGTGTAAAGTGGATCATCTCCCATTCTTGCTGCCCTGTCTGCATACAAGTCGTAGATGCTTGTGCCTTCGTCTAATGGCGGATTTCCGTCCGTTTTTGTGGTTAGCAAGCCAGTTTGTGGGTCTAGGAAAGTGGTGGTTTGTAGTTGAGAACCCCATTCGTCTACTCGTGGAAGATACTGATTTTGCTGAAGCAGATTATTCTGTTTATTCTGTGATCCGTCTTGCTGATCTTGTGGAATAGAATAGTCTGGTTCTCCTGCGATGTCGTCGCTTACTGGGTGCGCGAAGTTGCTGCCAATTTGCAAAGCCTTACGAGCAAGATTGAAAGCTTGCTGCTGGAGTGTATTTAGGACGGACACATCTGCTCCTTAATTTTGCTAAATGCTTAAATTTGCTAATTTATTTTGGTTAAATCAGCTTGTTTCGAGCACATATTTGTTATGCGCCTTTGACTATATATACATGATAATCGTTGGTGTGATTCAAGTCACCTTTTGGTGTTGGATTTGACTTTAGACTTTATCTGTCTAAGTGTTTTTATAGACTAGATAAGTTGCTTTGGCGAGGGAATAACACTGCGATACTTGCGATAGGCGCTTTGCGATTCGTTGGTTGCTTGCGATTGTTGTGTAAGTTCCGTTATCGACTGGGCTGATAGCCAACTTATGGTGGTTTTCGGCGCGTCGGTGCGCCTGAAGCTGGATTTAAATAAGATTATCCGCATAATCCAGACCATAAGGAGACCGATATGGCTACAAAGATTACACTTGAAGGCGAAGTTCGCAATGAATTCGGTAAGGGCGTTGCTCGCCGTTTGCGTGTTGCCAATTTGATTCCAGCCAGCATTTACGCTGGTGGTGCTGAGCCTGTACACGTGACTCTTCCAATGAGGGAGACTACTCTTTCTCTTCGTCACGCAAACGCTTTGTTCACTATTAAGTTCGGCAATGAGTCACGAATCGCAGTTGTTAAGGACGTTCAGCGCAACCCTGTTAAGCGCATCGTTGAGCACATTGACTTCTACGAAGTTAAGGCTGGCGAAAAGATTGACGTTGAGGTGCCAGTGTTTGTTGAAGGCACTCCAAAGGGTGCTGCTGTTGCATTCGTAGACGTTCAGGAGCTTAAGGTTCGCGCAGACGTTGCCAACTTGCCAGAGCGCTTGGTGGTTAATGTTGACGGCTTGACCGATGGCACCAAGGTGTTTGCTAAAGATGTTAAGCTTCCTGAGGGCGTTGTGCTCGACATGGATGGCGAAGAGTCTGTTGTTAGCGTTACTGTTCCAGAAGATGCTGCTACAGAAGAGACAGCTGCCGCTCCTGCTGCCGATGCTGCCGCTCCTGCTGCAGAAGCTCCTGCAGCCGAGTAAGGTTTTGCTTAGGATTTTCTAAGATTTTATAAGCCGCGCATAGTCAAGATTTTCTTGGTTTGCGCGGTTTTTTTTTTTGAAAAATCGAGAATCTCTACCAAGCATGGTATTTCACTTAGTACAAGAAACACCAAAAACACAGAAATTGCAATGCTTATGGGGGGGGGTATCCATAGCTTGTGCTTAAATAATAAAGGTTAAGTATTTTTTTGGAGTGCACTGGTTGCTAAACATTGCCGTATGTTGTGTATTTTGATTGTTAAATACTAAACGTGCATGTTGATTCTATGTACTAGATGTAACGGAGTTTGGGAGTCGAATTGGCTAGAACTAAAAATAGTGGTAGTGACGTTTTAAGCATTAAATCTGCTAAGCATAAGAGTGTTTCTGGCGACGCTAAGAACGCTAATAACGTTAAGAGCGCTAAGAAAAATGCTAAGGCTGCTAAGCGTTCTTCCTCGTCTACTGCTACTAGTGCTTCTAGTCATCGCCTTGGCGTTGCAGCTGTAGCTTTAGCGTCTACATTGTCTATGGTGTTGCCTGGCGCAGCGGCTTTAGCTAGGACTTCTTTTAACCCTGATTCTTTTGATCCGTCTTATGTAAATAGTGTTGCTAAGACTTCTGGCAAAGGTGCTGGGAATGGTAATGGCAAGGGCGATGGCAAGGGCGATGGAAACGGCTTATATAAGCATGGATTGCTTAACACGGGTGCTACTTTTGATCGTACTACGCGTCAGATGGTTGGTTCTGCTAAAGAGTATTCAGTTAAAAATACTGATTCTAATTCTATAGCTGAAGGCGCTGAGAATCAGGAAACGGTTGCTGGCGATTCTTCCGTAGGTGTTAAGGATTATGGCGAATATTTTGTTACAAATGGCGATTCGTCTTCGACTTCAAATCGTTCTTTTGATACTAATAATTTTGAGGATAGATCTGCTACTAATAGTGCCGATAATAGTGCTACTAAGACTGCGACTAAGAGTGAGCAAGGTACAGCAAGTTCTGAGATTACAAAACCTGTAAAATCTGCGAAGAAGTCTGATGCAAAGCATACTAATGCTGAGCAAACCAATCCAGCTGAAACTGGTAAAGTCGCGGAGAAGCCAAAGTCGAACGCGTCTGTACATGCACATAAAACGACTGAAAAGCCAACTGCTGCAAAACCTAAAGTTGAAAATTCTGTAAAGCCAGCAGATACAAAGGCTTCATACACAAAGCCGGCTGCGACAAATCCTGATGCTGTAAAGCCGGATGCTGCTCCTGCAGCGAAGCAATCTGCACAACCAGAAACTTCACAGCCTGCAAGTGCAAAGACTGTTGCGAAGACGGAACCAGAGGCAAAGGCTGAACCAAATCAGAATACAGCGCAGACTGAACACGCTGAAAATCAGCAGCCTGCTATAGAGCAGAATACAAACGCACAACCTTCAAGCACTCACGAAGAAAATGCGAATACAGTAAATGATGCAAATAAGCCAAAAGTGCGTTCTCGTAGGAGTGTTGATGAAAGTGCAAACGGTTCTAACAAGGGGAGTAGTGTAACTCCTGCAAGTAATGCGCCTGAAACTCCGTCTGCTTCTGCACCTTCAGCAGGTACAGAATCTAGCGCTGGTGCTGGAAATACAGCGAGCCCAAGTGCAGAAGGCAATGGCAATGCTCAAGGGGGGCAAGGTGCGCAAGGGCAAAGTGCAGAAAATCCAACTGCACAAGGCACTGCACAAGGTTCGCATGATAATGCGCAAGGTGCAGTTACAGGTACAGACGTCACTGGCAAAGATAAAAGCGCTACGCCTTCAGCTTCTGACACAACGCCTTCACCTGCTTCACCTGCTTCTACACCGACCGCTGGCACACAGAACACTGGCACAACAACTAATAACGCAGCAACTGATCCAAACAGCCAGGTAATTAAGCCGAATACAGATAATCCAGAGGCGAAGAGCACAGAGCAAGCCAACGAACAGGTACAAACCGACAAAAAGCCAAAAGCTACATACAATTTGCAAATTCGCTATACGATTGGTGGCGCTGCGAATAAGCAGCTTGTGCAGCCGTACGAGCTTACGATTGACAAAGCCGGCTTCGATAATCTTGGCAAAGATGGCAAGTACGAATATATTGAGCTTCCAAAGTCTGCTGGATACCGCCCATCTGTATATCATTCAGGCACATACCAGTACTACATTAAAAACGATAAAAACGAGTTCGTTATTGACGACGGTACGAATGCGGACGCTGTTCGCTACTTGCGTCTAGACAAAAATCTTATTAAAGAATACGCTGTAAAGAAAAGGCAGGCTGTTGGGGGAAATAACGTCGCTCAAGCTCCGCAAACCTCATCATCTCAAACAACTACAAATCCGCAATCTTCATCCTCTACGCAGATGCCAGCAGAAGACGGCATTCAGTACTACGGCGAGTTGAACATCAACTACGCTCCTAAAACAGCTAAGTACTATGTGCGTCACTTGGTGCAAGATCTCGATAATAAGGATAAGTTTATCGATGCTCCTAATTTGGGTATAGGTAAAGTAATTACTGTAACGCATAAGGATGGCACTACTGAGAAAATACACGTTACAGAGATTACTGGCATAGTTGGCTCGGATGTAACAGCTGTTTCAACGTACATCCCAGGCTACGAACCGGAGCATAATCTTATTAGCTCGCCGCTTTCGGATTCTGAAGATGAAAAAGACAAGCTAGTTTTGAACCTTCGCTACTACCGTAAAGCGTATGAAGTTACGTACGATTCTGATGGCGGCACGGATGTTACTGCTCAAAAAGTGTATTACCAGCAAGATGTGCCACAAGTTACGAACCCAACTAGGCGCGGTTACACTTTTAAAGGATGGTCTTTAGTAGATCCTAGCAAAGAGAGTGATCCGCTTTATGCTGAGAATACTATTGTTTCTCTTGATGACTACAAGATGCCGGATCACAATGTGCAATTCCGCGCTAATTGGGAAGCGAACAATACTACTAGCTACCGCGTGAACGTGTGGGTGCAAAAAGCGGATTTAGTTGACAAAGATAATCCAAATTCGCTTAAAAACTACGACTTTGTTGGTCTTGTTGAGCGCAAGAATGTGAAGACAGATAGCGACGTTGCGCTTGATAAAATGGATGATGCCGGCGTTATTAAGGACGCTAATGCTCTTAATGGAACAAGCGCGGATGATTATGTAAGTGCCCCAGAGCTTGGCTTAACTAAAGAAGAGCTGCAGGGAAAAGATTCTGACCATAAGACTGGCTTAATTTCAAAGTTCAACTGGATGAACGATACGCCTGTAACAAGCTTAGATGGGTACAATACCGCGAATCCTGGTGCCGCTGAAAATAAAGGCAAGGATTTATTTACGCGCTACTTCCATGTGAATAAGGAGCTTACTAAAAAGCTTAATACTGAGCAACATGATTTTGTGCCGGGTCGCCCAGATTTAGGCAAACGTAGTAAATCGCAGCTTTGCGCTGACGACTTAAACAACACTCTTAACTTAGTTTACGACCGCAATACTTACGAGCTTATTTTTGCTAAGCCTGCTGGTATAAAAAATGATAGCTTAAACAATGCTGCTATAAAAAGAAAAGACGAAAACGGCAAAACAACTATTTATTGCTATGCTGGCGGCGGCGATTGTTCAACGGAGTATGATAATAATAACGAAGATGATAATGGCAATGTAATTAACCATAAAGGTTACCGCGTAAATGTTCGTTACGGTCAAAAGCTTACTGATATTTGGCCTGATATAAATGAATTAGATTTTAATAAAGAAGATATAGGCTCTTTAGGATGGCAGCTTGGATATTCAGGGAAAGTAGAGTATCGTGACACTCCTCCGTATCGTTTTACTATAAAAGAATTTGCTGACCCTAGTTTGCGTGTTGCTCTTAAGAATGGTGCTGGAACAGTGCCTAAAATTAGCGATGACCCTGAGAGTAATACCCAAACTGCGTACGAGCTAAAAGATAATCAGCGTCTGCTTACTGCTGATACCAGTAGTAAAAGTGCGCCTATACAGGTGATTATTAGGAAGCAAAGTATTGCGTCTGCTAAAAACGGTGGCGATGATATAGACGACAATGATTATGAGCTTTCAACTGATTCATATAGCAAAGATGATACTTCCAACGATAGCTATAAATATACAGCTCCATCTATTGCAGGTTTTAATCCTGCTAATGGTTATGATAAGACAAAAGTTAGTGATTCGTTAGATTCAGACGACTTTGAAGATAAACGGGAAGAGTGGTATAACGAATCTCATGGTCATGGGAATTGGGATGATTTAAGTGATGATGAGAAGAATGCTTTTGCTAAAAAGTATCATTTAGAATTTAGAAAATTTAGGGGCGTTCCAGTAGATGAACAAGAAGATTATTCTGGTGATGCAACTGAATTTGAAGAAAACAAAATAATTGAATTTAGATACGACCGCAAGTCGTATGATGTGCAGTTTTATAATGCGGATGGCAATGCTATAAAGGACGGCAATGGCTCTGCTAAAGAGAGCCTGCCGTTCGAGTATAGCTTGACTAAGCGCGGCAAAAAAGATTTGACGGGCGAAGACAAAGATTTATACGGAAACGATACATCTTATGATGCTTCTGTAACTAAAGATGGTGGTGATAACACCGCAACTCAGTTCGATGGCAAGTACACATTCACACTTAACGGCAAGACTTACTCCATCGTTCGCCCTGCTGATTTGCCAGAAGACTATGTGTTTAAAGGCTGGGCTGTTGATCAGGCTGGTACTCAGTTTATAAATGGCGAAAACAAAGATATTACAATGCCAGTCAACGGCATTAAGCTTTACGCTGCCTGGGGTAAGCCAACTAATATTAAGCACACTGTGACGCTTGACTACCATATGCCTGGAACTGACGAAAACGGCAATACTATCCAAGATGTAGTTAAGAAAAAAGAGTTCGCTCGCTACAATGTTATTGACGAAAAGAATGATATAAAGGTTCCAACGCGTAAGGGCTACGACTTCTACGGTTGGGAAATTACTAAGAACGGCAAAACTTTGCCGTACGCTTTTGGCAATAAAGTAGTAGAAGATATAAAGCTTGATGCAGTGTGGGTTAGGGATACTCGCTACAACGGTACTTTTAAGCACATATTCTTAAAGCCAAGGTACACGTTTGCTGACTATAAGAAAGAGGGTCTTTCAGACGCAGAAAAAGCCGCGATGGTGGATCACATTTCTACTCAAACGGTTTCAGGTTTGCGCGAGCATTTGCGCTACAATGCTGAAGCAGTCTACAGTGACGAAACGCACTTCCCGGATAAGCATTTCACGAGCTTTGAAGCCTCGAGTGATGAGAAGCAGAATACTGGCGAGTTTATTTACCAAACGTACAATACGCGCAAGTATAAGGTAAAGTATATTGATCAAAACGGCAAGGATCTTCTTCCAGAAAGCGAAGTCAGCTCTGTAAATAGAAACTATGACGTAGCATTCTACAAGCCGATTGAAGGCTTTATGCCGGAAACTACGCAGAAGAATATTATTTATACTACTGATAGCGAAGGTAAGCAGACTAACGGTATCCCTACAATCACCTTCAAGTATAAAGACGTTCGCGTGCTTAAGCGCCAGGACGATAATCAGTATCGCCCAACCAACTACACGCGCTACGTGTTCAAAGTGGATGATAAGCAAGGCTCTATGGGTAGCGTTGTTGACTGGCAGAACAAGGATGTAGCTGACGGCTCTGCTCTTGTGTACGACGCAATTAAGGGCACGAAGGCATACCAGATGCCGCTTCCAACAGTTAAAGCAAAGCAAGGCTATGAGTTTGATGGCTGGACTTCGCAAATTGGTTCGTATGATGCTGGCTCTACGAAGCTTCAGTATGCTGATGGCGTAAGTCGCTTGCCGATTCGCTCCGAAGAGCAGAACAGTCCTGAGGTAATTTACACTGCTAAATTCAAGCTAAAAGCTCCTGTTGCTGCAGCTCCGCAAGTGCTTAAGCCAACTGAGAATATTAGTATTGCAAATAGTGATGATGCTAAGAAGCTTATAACGAATGCTGGTGATTATCCAGATGGTGCTAAGTTCAGCTTTGCTGATGGTGAAAAGTTTGACAACACTCCAGGCTTGCACAAGATTAAAGTGCAAGTGAAGCTTGGTGATAACAGTGCTGAAGCTGAAGTGCTGTACCGCGTGCTGCCAGATTTGGTGTACGCAAGCGATTGGGATAAGTTTAAGACTAGCGACTACGGCAAAGCTCATATTGACGAGTATGCGCCGATTACTTTTACCGGAAAGAATGATGAAGGCACTATTGTTGGTCACGATGGAGATAATGCTAATCATCCTGCTGGCGGAGAAACTACTCTTACTGCGTACGTTTATAAGGGTAAGGAAGTTAGAATCCGCGTGCCGCAAGCCTTCGGTAAGGATCACGGTCAAGATAATTACTACTATGTGTTCAAGGGCTGGGCGACTAAGGTTGTAGAACCGACTGCTGAGAATCCAAATCCAGAGCAGAAGTACGATATCGATCCTGAAGGTCGTTATAAAGATGTTACTGTTGACGATAATTCTGGCAAAACTTACACCGCTGTTTACAAGAAGATTGAATACTTCTCTAGCACTTCTGACGGTGGTGAAGTTCCTAAGGATGCTGTAGTCGCAATCTTCAAGCCTGCTCCAGGGCGATTGTGGAAGGATGGCACAAGCGGCCCTAAAGTGTTCTACGTAAAGAAGGGTACTGATCTTGAGAAGATTACAAAAGAAGGAAGTGGCGCATTAGCTTGGCTTAATAATCAGCTAACTGGCGCTAAGGGAACTTGGTCTCGAAGCAGCATGCTTAACGACGGTAAGAAGGTTGATTCAATTCCAAATGTCGCTGACTCTACTGACAAGTGGAAAGTCAATGAACCATTCCAAGAGTTCGTGGCAGATCAAACCCCTTGGACAGAACCAACAGTGCAGACTGATTACTTGGTCGCTGTGCAAGATAAGCCTGACACGCTTCCAAAGTTAACCGATTTTATAACTAATATGCCTCAACTCAAAGCAGATGCTGCTACGAATAATGGCGTAGAAGACATAAAAGTCGAATATGATTTACCAACTGAAGCTGAACAAAATACATTAAAGCAGAAGATGCTTAAGAAACCTGCTTTGTACACTGTTCCTTTGAAAGTTACAGTTAAGTATAAGGATGCAGCAGATTACAAGACTTATAGACTTGTAGGACGCTTAAAGGTGATTTACCAGTTGATGTACGATAAGAGCCTACCGAAACCAGATAGTACTCAGCCTTCACATCAGCCTGGCGATACTAATCCTCTTACGGGTGTTGCTGCAGAGCGTGATCTTGTTCTCAATAAGGATAAGTATGTTAAGGTCAACTTTATAAATGCCAATCAAGTTGATCATAAAGATCAGGGCAGCCTTGATAAAGATACTACTAAGCTGTACTACGTTCTTAAAGACGATGTTACGGGCGTAAAAGCTCCGCAAGCTGTTGGCAAGGATTATGACGCTGATGGATACCATTACGTGTTCAAAGGCTGGAGGAAGCTTGAGAATTTTGTTGATAATGATAATTCTGATGCTCGTTCGCGTGCAAGAAGAAGCTTAGCAAATCAACCTGAAATTCCTGTCACTACTTTGATGGTAAGTGAACCAGCATCTGCAACTAGCGTTGATGTGCAAAACGCGAATGGTGAAAAGTTGTTAACGAATGATGAGATTCGCAAATTAAAGTACTCTGAAAATACTACATACCAAGCAGTGTATGAAAAGGTGATGAACATCATCGACGCGAAGAGTAATGAGAAAATTCCAGATAACTACGTGCCGTATGTGTTCTTACCAGCTTTCGGAAGGAAGTGGGATGATGGCTCATACAAACCGAAAGTTATCTACTTTAAGTCCGATAGTACTACATATGAAAATGACGTTAATAATAAAACTAATGAGTTAAAGCAACAGCTTAAGGGCTTTAGCAAGTGGGAAGTTTATGATGCAGGCAACAAACCTGTTCCGTTAACTGACACAAATAAGAATAGACAAATTCGCGTATATGTTGCAAATCAGATTGCTGATATGCCTGTGAATGTATCTCAGTTTGTTAAGAGTGTTGGAGACGAAGTTCCTGCTCCTGATGAGCTTGTGTCTGGTGTTGATCCTAATAACCTAGAGATTGCGGGCATGCATGGTGCGGGTGTAGCTTATTCTTCCGGTGCCAATTCCGTTCGTATTGCAAAGCCGGGCATTACTACTGTTAGAGTGAGGGTTGAAACATCTGATCCAAATAAGAAGGGTGCAAAGATAGTACGTTATGAAAATGTACCTATTCAAGTGC
Source organism: Gardnerella sp. DNF00476 (assembly GCF_049262735.1). NCBI lineage: Bacteria > Bacillati > Actinomycetota > Actinomycetes > Bifidobacteriales > Bifidobacteriaceae > Gardnerella > Gardnerella sp. DNF00476. Next base: position 58,372 of record NZ_CP058401.1, on the reverse strand, counting down.
TTCCGAATGTGATTGCAGAGAGAGATTTACCTTCAAGTAACAGTCAAGCAGGAAAGTTTATTTTAGAAAACTACACAAAGGTAACGTATGTAGCTGGCAATGGCGGAACTATGCAGTCACGAGTACATACATACTGGGTGCGTAAAGATAGAATATCTGAAATAAATAATTATATTCCAGACGTTCTTGCTAACAAAGGTTACATATTCAAGAATTGGGATGAAGTATCTTACTCTAAACATATTGATACCATCTATAACAGTGCTGATAACCACAAATCAACTGATATTGAGCGTGAAACATTAGCTAAGATTGCTGAACGCTATGGCATGTCGTTTACAGCTAATGTAATCCGCAAATCTAAGAATTCTACATTTGCGGCTATAAAGAATATTCTTGCTGAAGCTATAAATAACGAGAATATGAGTTATGAAGCAAGTCGTAATAGATTGGCTATTGTTGCTGAAACATTAGGAAAGTCATATACGGCAAAAATAATTCGTAATTCACAACACTCAACTATTGAAGCTTTGAAGAATTTACTTGTACAAGCTGGTATTACTGACGCTGATATTGCAATGGTATTCCCAGAAAGCGAAACCATTATTACTGCAAACTTCGAGAAGATGGCTCCTATGAAGTTTAAGTTTAGTGGTTCTGCTCGCGAGGGTATTCTAACGAACTTCAGATTGCAAAACATGACTGAAGGAGATGTTAATAACACAATGGTTACAGTAGATGGCAAGACATTAACTATTAACGAGTTAGTTGCTCAAGGCTTGACTTCTGTAAACGGCATTAACGCAAATTGCGCTGGTACTGAATGCAAGATTTCTGGCACGCCTAAGATTGTTGACGGCAAGCCGAAAGTTGAGCTAACGTTTACTACTACCGATAAGTATGGTCGCGAAGCGGAAATTACTGTTGAAATTGATGTGATTTCTGAGAGCAAACCTGCTCCAACGCCTGTGCTGCCAGCTCCTACACCAGCTCCGTCAAAGCCAGAAGAAGAGCCAAGACAAGAAGAATATCCGATGCCAGAATCATATCCGTATATTCTAATGCCTGAATCTCCTTTGACTGAAGTCGTACCTGAACAGGCTACGGAACCGAAGCAAAAAACAGAGCCAGAAGCTGTGAAGGATACTGCAAAACAGCCGTCAGAAGCTCTGCCTCAAACGGGTAGTGACGTTACACAGTCCGCGTTAATCGCCAGCTTGTTGGCATCTGTTGGTTTAGCTGGATTTGCTGCTAAGCATCGCAGACGTAAGAACGAAGATAACGAAAGTTGATTTGTTGAGTCGAGGGTAGTGACTAGAATAACGAAGGTTCCGGTTCACGCTTAGCTATTGGGGCTTTGCGACCCGGGTCGCCCGAATTCCATAGGAGACATTATGAAGCAGGGTATTCATCCCGACTATCACGCAGTGCAGGTTACCTGCTCCTGCGGAGACACTTTCGTAACTCGTTCCACCGCAAATGGCGATCATATGACGGTTGACGTGTGCTCAAAGTGCCACCCATTCTATACCGGCAAGCAGAAGATTCTCGACACCGGCGGCCGCGTGGCTCGCTTCGAGAAGCGCTACGGTAAGAAGACTAAGTAGCTTTTTAAACGCCAGCCCTGCTTTCGTGTAACTCGCGGAATCGGGGCTGGCGTTTTATGTGCTAAACATACATGTGCTCATGTGTCTTATTTAATATTTAATACTTAACTCAATATTTAATATTTTCTATTCAAAATCCGCGTTATACGCGACTACAAAGGAACAAAATGGCTGAGTCAGTAGAGGAACAGTTCCCAGCAGCGGTTACAGCTCTAAACGAATACCGCGATATTGAAAATCGCATGGGAGAGCCAGAAGTAGCGTCTAATCCAGACGCAATTCGCAAGCTCGGTCGTAGACACGCAGAACTCGGGTCAATCGTAAGCGCGTACCTAAACTACAAGCAGCTTTGCGAAGACTACGAAGTAGCTAACGAAATGGCAAGCGAAGACGAAGACTTAGCAAAAGAAGCAAAACAATTAGAAGAACAAATTCCAGCAGCAAAAGAAAAGTTGCGCACAGCGCTGATTCCTAGAGACCCAGACGATGCGCGAGACATGATTATGGAAATCAAAGCTGGTACGGGCGGCGAAGAAGCGGCTCTGTTTGCTGGCGATTTATTGCGCATGTACATGCGTTACGCGGAAAAGCGCGGCTGGACTACTGTAATACAAAGCGAAAATTCGACGGAGCTTGGCGGCGTAAAAGACGTGCAGCTTGCGATTCGTGCAAAAGGCACGCCTGCTCCAGAAGACGGCGTGTGGGCAAGCATGAAATACGAGGGCGGCGTGCATCGCGTGCAGCGAATCCCAGTAACTGAATCGCAAGGGCGTATTCAAACTTCCGCAGCCGGCGTAATCGTGTTCCCAGAAGCAGACGAAGACGACGACGAAATCGAAATCGATCCAAAAGACCTGAAAATCGACATCTTCATGAGCTCTGGTCCTGGCGGACAGTCCGTGAACACTACTTATTCCGCAGTTCGCATGACGCATATTCCAACTGGAATTGTGGTTAGCATGCAAGATGAAAAGTCGCAAATTCAAAACCGTGCGGCAGCTCTTCGCGTGCTAAAATCGCGCTTGCTAGCCATGAAGCACGAGCAGGAGGCTGCGGAGGCTGCAGATATGCGCCACTCGCAGGTGCGCTCGTTGGACCGTTCTGAGCGAATCCGCACATACAACTTCCCAGAAAATCGTATTGTGGATCATCGCACAAACTACAAGGCATACAATCTTGACCAGGTGCTTAACGGAGACTTGCAGCCTGTTATAGACAGCGATATTCAGGCGGATGAAGCCGATCGCTTAGCTAAAGCCAAGTAAGCCAAGTAAGTTAAGTTATCCAAGTAAATTAAGTAAGATAAGTAAAATCACCACGTGGCTTGTAAAATGCAAGAAATTTTGCACATTTTGCGCGCATCTGCCGAAAAACTTGAAGATGCAGGAGTAGAGTCGGCAGAATACGACGCACGTTTGCTACTGGCTCACGCTTGTGGCGTAAGTTTGGCAGACTTAAACAAAGCGCTAATACTTGGCGATTTTAAGGATTTTTTGCCCAATTATGCTAGCAAATATAGCGATTTTATATCTAGACGTGCTTCGCGCGAGCCATTGCAGCACATTATTGGATGCGCTACTTTTCGCTACATAGACCTAATAGTTGGCAAAGGTGTTTTTGTGCCGCGGCCTGAGACAGAAGTGGTAGTTCAAGAGGGATTAGATTGGATTCGCGCAAATAATCTAAAAAATCCTATTGTTTTAGACTTGTGCGCAGGGTCGGGAGCGATTGGATTATCGGTTGCAAGCGAAGTTGCAGATGCGCAAGTGTGGGCTGTGGAAAAGTCTCCCAAAGCTTTTGAATATTTGCAAAAAAACTACAACAAAATCGCGGAAAAATATAATATTTTAAACAGATATCACGCAATATTAGGTGATGCTACAAACGTTAATCTGCCTGAAAAAGCTGCGATTAAAGAGAAAGTAGATGTAGTAATCACAAATCCGCCGTATGTGCCAGAAAGCCAGCCAGTAGAGCAGATTGAAGCTCGCGACTACGACCCTAAAATGGCGCTATATGGTGGATCTCAAGATGGGCTACTAATACCGCAAAAAATTGTAAAAGCGAGTTTTGCATATTTGCGTAGGGGTGGAATAATGATTATGGAACACGATATTACGCAAGGAGAAGCGCTTGCAGATTATGCAAAAAACGTAGGATTTAGCAGCGCAAAAGTCAAAAACGACTTAACAAACAGAGCAAGATTTGTAGTATGCAAAAAAGAGGCTAAAAATGAGTAAAATTTGCACGATTAACGAAGAATCATTGCAACTTGCAGCGCAAATAATCAACGCAGGCGGCGTAATCGTAGTGCCAACAGACACAGTTTACGGAGTAGCATGTGACCCATTTAACGAGGATGCAGTAGTGAAAATCTACCAATTAAAACGCAGGCCGCGCACAAAAGCCTTGCAAATACTTATGAGTAGCGTAAGTGACTTAGAAAAACTCGGTCTTTACTTGCCAAGCCCATTAGACGTGCTGGCGGAAAAATTCCTGCCAGGCGGATATTCGCCAATCGCTCGCGCAAGAAAAGATTCGGTAGCTACAAGGCTTGCTACGCTTTGTAAAGCAGATAGTAGTGACGTTCAAAACAATAATAAAAACAAAATCCAAGCTGAAGCAACGCAAGGCGTGCGCGTGCCAGATTGCCCAGAATTAATGCAAATTTTAAGAGTTACGGGCCCTTTGGCTGCGTCTAGCGCAAATCGCAGCGGAAACGAGAGCGCAGACAGCGTAGAAGAGGCAGTAGCAGCTTTTGGAGACGAAATTCCGCTGTATTTAAATGCTGGTCCAACTCGCTCACACGTAGCAAGCACAGTAGTTGGCGCGGATGCAAGCGATAAAGACGGAATTGTGATTTTGCGCGAAGGCGTAATAAGTGAAGAACAGATAAGAGCAGAAAGTCGCAAGAAATGAGGGTATACCTGTTTATAGCAGCAATCGCAGGAGGCGCAACTTGGCTAATAATGCCGCTTGTACGTCATCTTGCGATTCGCATAGGAGCCGTGGGAAAAGTGCGCGCTCGCGACGTGCACACAATACCTACGCCACGTATGGGTGGAGTGGGAATGCTATTCGGCTTTGCTGTATCAATGGCGTTTGCAAGCTCCATGCCTTTTATTTCAGGGCTTTTTACAGGAACACACCAGCCGTGGGTAGTTTTAGCTGGAGCTGTACTCGTATGCCTTTTGGGTGTTTGTGACGACATTTGGGACTTAGATTGGATGCTAAAACTTGCAGGTCAATTGCTAATAGCTGTTTTTGTAGCATGGGGAGGGCTTCAAATCGTAACATTGCCGCTCGGCTCTCTAGTTACAGCGTCTCCAAGTCTTTCAATCGCAATAACCGCAATACTAATCGTGGCTTCAATTAATGCAGTCAACTTTGTAGACGGACTAGATGGACTGGCTTCTGGAATTGTGGCAATTGGCGGAATCGCCTTCGCGACATACTCTTATATTCTTGCGCGCACATCTCCAAGCTATGCTTCAATGGCAACTCTTATAGATGTTGCAATGGTTGGAATGTGCTTAGGGTTTATTTTGCACAATTGGCATCCTGCAAAGCTTTTTATGGGTGATTCTGGCTCCATGCTAATCGGGTATTTAATAACTTGCGCGTCTATTATAATGACGGGTCACTTAGATCCATCTGCAGTGCACACAAGCATATATTTGCCAGTATTTATGCCGATTTTGCTTCCGATTTTAGTGCTGTTTTTGCCAGTGTTAGACATGTGTTTAGCAATATGCAGAAGGCTTGCAAAAGGGCAGTCGCCAATGCATCCAGACCGCATGCATTTGCATCACAGAATGTTGCGCATTGGGCATTCTGTGCAAGGAGCAGTACTTATTTTGTGGGGATGGGCGGCGCTTATATCTTTCGGGTCAATAATGATTCTGTTCTTTAAAGCAATTTACGTGCTTGTTGGCATGATTATTGCGGCAGCGCTGCTTACAGTTCTTACAATGATGCCATATTTGCGCAGGCGGCTGCCAGAGCTACGAAATTCGTAAAATAATACTCGAATACTCGCGAATCATAGTTTATGAAACGCGATTTTTACAAACGTCATAGCAAAAACGTATAGTAACCCTATGGCTACAACTGATATGAACACGGAATCCGTGTATGCTCCTGTTCCACCAATTTTCGAGAAGCTCGGCCTTGCTTATGATGATGTGCTGTTGCTTCCAAATGAGACTGATGTTATTCCTTCCGAAGTGGATACAACTACTCATCTAACTCGCGAAATCACTATGAAAGTTCCTGCAATTTCTGCAGCAATGGACACAGTAACCGAGTCCGATATGGCTATTGCAATGGCTCGAAATGGTGGAATTGGTGTTCTTCATCGCAATCTTTCTATAGATGATCAGGCTGCGCAAGTCGATATTGTTAAGCGCAGCGAGTCTGGTATGATTACCGACCCACTCACTGTTCACCCAGATGCAACGCTCGCAGATTTAGATAAATTGTGCGGGCGTTTTCATATTTCTGGTTTGCCAGTGGTAGATAGCGAAAATCGTCTAGTTGGTATTATTACCAATCGCGATATGCGTTTCATTGCTTCCGAAGACTATGATCGTTTGAAAGTCAAAGACGTGATGACTCGCGAAAATCTCGTCACTGGTCCTTCTAATATTTCTAAAGAAGACGCGCATCGTTTGCTTGCAGACAACAAAGTTGAAAAATTGCCTTTGGTTGATGCAGAAGGCAAGCTTACTGGTTTGATTACTGTTAAGGATTTTGTGAAGACTGAGCAGTATCCAGATGCTACTAAGGATGATCAGGGTCGCTTGCGCGTGGCTGCTGGAATTGGCTTCCTTGGAGATGCTTGGCAGCGTGCGTGCGCGCTTATGGAGGCTGGAGTTGACGTGCTTGTGGTTGATACCGCAAACGGCGAGGCTCGATTGGCTCTTGATATGATTCGCAGAATTAAGGCAGATAAGGCGTTTGACGGAGTACAAATTATTGGCGGAAATATTGCTACTCGCCAAGGCGCTCAGGCTATGATTGATGCCGGCGTCGACGCTGTAAAGGTTGGCGTTGGACCAGGCTCTATTTGCACTACGCGCGTTGTTGCAGGCGTTGGTGTGCCTCAGCTTACTGCTGTTTATGATGCGGCTCAGGCTTGCAAGGCTGCTGGCGTTCCATGCATTGCTGATGGTGGTATTCACTATTCTGGCGATATTGCTAAGGCTTTGGTTGCTGGCGCTGACACCGTTATGCTCGGCGGCACTTTGGCTGGTTGCGAGGAAGCTCCAGGTGAAAAGGTTTTGCTTCACGGCAAGCAGTATAAGCTTTATCGTGGCATGGGCTCGCTTGGCGCAATGGCTCCTCGCGGTAAGAAGTCTTATTCTAAGGATCGTTACTTCCAGGCAGACGTTACTAGCTCCGACAAGGTGGTTCCAGAAGGCGTGGAAGGCGAAGTTCCATATCGCGGTCCACTTAACGCTGTGCTTTACCAGTTGCTTGGCGGATTGCATCAGTCTATGTTCTACGTTGGTGCGCACAATATTAAGGAAATGCAAGAGCGCGGTCGCTTTATTCGCATTACGGATGCTGGTCTTCGCGAATCGCATCCTCACGATATTGTGATGACTGCAGAAGCGCCAAACTACAGCGGTTTCCACAACTAAATCGTAAGTTGCGTAAGTTGCGCGTATAAGTTGCGTATAAATCGCAAGTAATTTTGCATTAAACGGCGAAGAGTTAGCTAAGTCTTTTTTGCTACTTTCTAACTTTTCGTCGTTTTTGTTTTGACAATTCGTATAAAATTATTGTATAGTTAGTGGGATATCCCACTAAAAATGAGGTGTTTTGTGGAAGTAGTGAAAGATTATGACGTTCGTCTTGATAGTAAAAAGCGTGTAACTCTGCGCGGAGCTAAATACCCTTATTACAATGTTAAAGAATGTGATAATGGTTGTATTTTATTAGAGCCACGTGAGCTTACTATTCCTAAGAGTATCTCTTCTAAAACTCTTAAAAGTATGGGTGAAGCAATCCGCAATTTTAAGATTGGCAAAGTCTCTGAACCTGTTGATCTCTCTGACTTCTAGGAGTAAGTGAATGAACTTCAATATTAGAATGGGTATTCCAGAGATGTCTAATATTTGGGAGAGATTGAAGAAAGAGTTTCTAGAAGGCAGTATAAGTAAAAAAGATCTTTCTCTTTATAAGAAATGGGGAAAATCTATGAAACTTTTATCTGAAAATCCAAGGCATCCAGGATTGCATACTCATGATATTGAAGAATTGACAAATAGATATGGTGTTAGAGTTTGGCAATCCTACTTGGAGAATAAAACAAGTAGTGCAATGAGAATGTATTGGGTTTATGGTCCAGATCATATGTCAATAACTATTATCGGTTTAGAGCCTCACCCTGAAGATAAGAAAAATGGATCATATTCTAGAATTTCACTTTCTGATATGCCAGAGATGTGATTTTAGCTGTTAGTCGTCGCTGGGAAGATGTAGGCTGATGGGTTCGAAAAAATATTAGGAAAGGAACGAAAATGGCTGAAGCTAAGGAAGATCTTACGTTTACGCCGGAAGAATCGCGCTTAATTTGGATTGATTGCGAGATGACGGGACTCGATATTTTCCACGACGAATTATGCGAAGTATCTGTAGTTCCAACTGATTTTAATTTGAAAGTTCTAGACGACGGAATTGATTTAGTGATTAAGCCGAGCGATGCTGCTGTGGCTCATATGAACGATTTCGTACGCAATATGCACACTTCTTCTGGGCTTGTTGACGAATGGAATAAAAACGGTTTGCCGCTAGAAGCAGCGCAAAAGCAGGTAGTTGAGTACGTAAAGCGCTTCCTGCCAGAGCGCGGAAAAGCGCATCTTGCTGGAAACTCCGTTGGCTCCGACAAAAAGTTCCTCGACCGTTACATGCCAGATTTAATGGCAAATCTGCACTATCGCGTAATCGACGTAAGCACGTTGAAGGAGATTTCGCGCAGACTTTACCCAGACGTTTACCGCAATAAGCCGGCAAAACATGGCGGCCACCGCGCGCTCGCGGATATTATTGAGTCGATTGACGAGTTGAGATATTACCGTGACATGATGTTCGTTCCAGCTCCAGGCCCAAGCGAAGCACAGGCAAAAGCTGGCGCACAGCACATTGAGAGCACGAGCTTGCTTCGTGACTATGAGCGCCGCGGTGAAGCATTAGAAGACGTAAATTCCGCAGAAAAGCGCGACTATTAAACAAAGCGCGACTACTAAACGCAATAAAAGGTACTGCCAATGAAGCAATCCGAAGCCCTAACCATAATCAACGCTGGTGCAAGCGTTTTCATTACCGGCGCTCCGGGTGCAGGTAAAACCTACGTATTAAACGAAGCTATTCGCGCAATGAGAAAAAACGGTTTAAACGTGGCTGTAACGGCTTCTACCGGAATCGCAGCAACGCATTTGAACGGCCAAACAATTCACTCGTGGAGTGGAACAGGCGTTGCAAACGCGCTTACCGATTCGCTTCTTAAAACCATTAGAGCTCGGAGAGGAAAGCGCATAAAAGCCACAGACGTGCTTGTGTTGGACGAAGTTTCCATGATTCACGCTTGGCTTTTCGACATGGTTGACGAAGTGTGCCGCAAGGTGCGCAAAAATGATTTGCCTTTTGGTGGACTGCAAGTGGTGGTTTCTGGCGACTTCTTCCAGCTGCCTCCAGTTAGCACGTCTACGCGAAATCGTGATGTGTTCGAGCCAAGTCCAGAGTTTATTGAGTCGCGCGAAGATTATGCTGCTGCTGGCAAAAATCCAGAAGGCTATATTACGGAATCTTTCGCCTGGGATGCTTTAAAGCCTGTTGTGTGCTATTTAACTGAGCAACATCGTCAGGATGACGGCAAATTGCTTGAAGTTTTGACGGATATTCGTGGCGGTCTTGTAAGCGACGAAGATAAGCAAGTGTTGGCTAGTCGCCTTGGTGAGTATCCGCAAGACGATGAAGTTTCAGTGCATCTTTTCCCTACGAACTCACAAGCAGATGGCTTAAATAATGTGCAGCTTGCGGCAATTGATGCTGAGCCTCACGAATTCGTGGCAACAGAAGCCGGCCCTAAAAATCTCGTCGAGCGTTTAAAAAAGAATATGCTCGCTCCAGAACGGCTTGTATTAAAGGCTGGAGCTGCAGTGATGGCGTTGCGAAACGATCAAGATAAGCAATATGTGAACGGCTCGGTTGGGCGAGTTTTGAGATTCGCACCTGAATCTAAAGGCGGATGGCCGATTGTTGAGTTTGAAAACGGCAATATTGTCACTCTTAAGCCGGCTGCTTGGGAAATGACGGATGGTGAGACTGTTCTTGCTAGCATAAATCAAGTGCCACTTAGATGCGCGTGGGGAATTACGATTCATAAATCGCAAGGTATGACGCTTGACAGTGCGGTAATGGATTTGCGTAGAACTTTTGCTCCCGGAATGGGATATGTGGCGCTTTCTCGCGTGGAAAATCTGGGCGGGCTTTATTTGGAAGGTATTAACGATCGCGCGTTTAGTGTTTCGGCGGATGCTGTACTGCTAGACGGATTCTTGCGTGAGGCTTCTAAACGCGCGAGTGAGTTGCTTGCTAGCGACGGTGCTGCTGCTTTCGTAACAAATAATGCGGAAGATGATTCTGCGAATCAGCAAGAGTTTGACATTTTTGGCGCTGTCAATTACGCAGATAATGAAGAGTTTTCTTTCGATAACGAGTTTTAGCATTTTGCGCCATGACTTGCCTGAGCGCTTAGAGCGTTTTGCGACTAATCCGCGCGAACGACATAATCTATATTCCGCTTTTTGTACGTGATTCGGGTCAAAATTGGTACAAAATGCGGAGGATGTTTCCAGAGTTTGTAGTCCAACACTCCATTTAGAGCTACAAAGTCGGTAAAGTGTTTTTGCTTTTGATTAGCTGTGTAAACAAGTGTTTATGTCCTCATGCGCAAATAGATTGGAACGCATGAATTCCAATGTACTTCGTATGTCTCAGCTGTTCCTTCGTACGCTGCGCGAGGATCCAGCAGACGCGGACGTAACTTCCGCAAAACTTATGCAGCGCGCAGGCTATATTCGTAAATCTGCCCCAGGTGTGTGGACTTGGTTGCCGCTTGGACTCAAGGTTTTAAACAAGGTTCAAGCGATTATTCGTGAAGAAATCAACGGTATCGGTGCGCAGGAGGTCCACTTCCCAGCGCTTCTTCCACGCGAGCCATACGAGGCTACAAACCGTTGGGAAGAGTACGGCGACAATATTTTCCGCCTTAAGGATCGTCATGAGGCTGACTATCTTCTTGCTCCAACGCACGAAGAAGTTTTCACATTGCTTGTTAAGGATATGTATTCTTCTTACAAGGATTTGCCAGTTACTTTGTATCAGATTCAAACGAAGTATCGCGACGAGTTCCGTCCTCGTGCAGGTCTTATTCGCGGACGCGAGTTTATTATGCAGGATGCTTATTCGTTCTCGATTGACGAAGATGGTTTGAAGTCTGCTTATGTTGAAGAGCGCGCTGCTTACGCTCGAATTTTCGACCGTTTGGGCATTAAATATGTGATTGTTCACGCTGTTTCTGGCCCTATGGGCGGATCGGATTCTGAGGAATTCTTGGCTCCAATGCCAATTGGTGAAGATACTTTTGCGCTCGCTCCTTCTGGAAAAGCTTGGAATGTTGAGGCTCTTACCACTCCAGAAATGCAAGAGGTTGATTATTCGGCAACTCCTGCAGCAGAAGCTCTCGAAACTCCAGAGGCTAAGACGATTGAGGCTTTGGTTAAGGTTTCCAACGATTTGCATCCGCGTAAAGATGGTCGCGAATGGCAAGCAAGCGATACTTTGAAGAATCTGATCATTGCTGTTAAGCATCCGGCTGATGCTGAGGGTGGTGAGCACGAGGAGCCATGGCGCGAAATCGTGGCTATTGGTATTCCAGGTGACCGCCAGGTAGATATGAAGCGTCTTGAAGCTCAGTTTGCTCCTGCAGAAATTGAAGAAGCAACTGAGGATGATTTGAAGGCTCATCCTGAGTTTGTTAAGGGCTACATTGGCTTTAGCGTATTAGGTCCTCAAGCTCGCAAAGATGGTAGTGGAATTGAAAATCCTGTCCGCTACTTGATGGATGCTCACGTTGTAAAGGGCAGCGCCTGGGTTACAGGAGCCGACGAAGACGGAAAGCATGTTTACAACGCTGTTTACGGCCGCGATTTTGAGGCTGATGGTGTTGTTGAAGCAGCCCAGGTTCGCGATGGCGATATGAGCCCAGATGGTTCCGGTCCATTGAGCTTCGAACGCGGTGTTGAGATTGGTCAGGTGTTCCAGCTTGGTTTAAAGTATTCTAAGGCTTTGGGCTTAAGCGTTCTTAACGAAAATGGTAAAGCTGTACCAGTTTGGATGGGCTGTTACGGTATTGGCGTTAGCCGCGTGATTGCATGCTTGGCAGAAACGCATCACGATGATGCTGGTCTTGCATGGCCTATGGCGATTGCTCCAGCTCAAGTTCACGTCGTTGCTACAGGCAAGGATCAAGTTGCTTTCGATGCTGCTGAGAAGGTTGTTGAAGAGCTTAGTAAGCAGGGAATCGAAGTAATCTTCGACGATCGTCCAAAGGTTTCTCCAGGCGTGAAGTTTAAGGATGCTGAGCTTGTTGGTGTGCCGCTGATTGCTGTAGCCGGCCGCGATACTGTGAACAATGGAACGATTGAAATCCGCGATCGCAACGGTTCAAACGTTGAGGCAATTCCAGTGGATGAGGCTGCTGCTCGAATTGTAGAGCGCGTTCGTGAACAGTTGTAATCGCAATAACTGTTAACAACGAATCAGCGATTAAGCAATTAAACTATTAAACAATTAAACGACTAAGCAATATTGCCGTTGGTGTAATGCTTTGTATATTATACGCATTATTTTCAGCGGCAATATTGCTATGAATAGTAAAAAATTATCTAAATTATTAGAATAGAATGTTCATAAGTTTTAATGTTTAATTCTATTAAAACTTTCTAAAAATCATTTACACCTCCTTCAATATCGTCATATTGGTTTTCTTCGACTTGTGAGACGAAATCTATTGTTTCTTTTGCTGAAGATTCAGCATCATAATGGTATTCTTGGCTGTCGTTTTCTTGCGAAGAATCCATAGAATATGTATTAGCCATAGGGTTTTTCATCGCCAAGCTCAAATCTTGGTTGGAATAAGTCTCTTGATTTGACCGATTTTCTTGGTTTATTTGATTAGTGTGATATTTGCTATTGTTACTCTGATCGGTTCTTCCACGATTATAAGAGTATTTAGTAAAAGCACTGATTCCTCGATTTAGGTCGTGTCCAATTGCGGTTGCTTCTAGTACAACTCGAGATCGGTCTTCTCCGTCTTTGTGCCAGGATTCCGTGTTTAAATTTCCACATACGACTATCGCGTCTCCCTTATGCACGCTTTTTAGTACATTTGCAGCTAAAGACTTGTATGCTTTTACTGTCATCCAAGTTGTCGGTCTATCTTTCCACTGTCTTTCCTCGCTATGATAGTAAGACGTTGTGCTTCCTATTCTAAGTGAGCATGCTGGTGAGTTTTCGTTGCGACTAAAGTTCACAGGGTCATTCCCTACATAGCCGCTGATTGTTAGTGTTGCTTGTTGTTGTGCCATATTCTTAACCTTTCAAAAGTTTGGACTGCGACTAATTTAAATCTCAAAATTCATCGCGCAACACGTGTTGATTATTGTGATTTTCAATAAATTTGCCGCAGTAGAATCAACTATGAAGTATCAAAAATAGTTTTGCAAGATATTTTTATCAATGTGGTTAAAGCCTATGCTTTATGCACATCGTTTAAAAACTCTTGACAAAATATATAAAACTGAGTAAGCGAGTCTAAAATGCGGAAAATATATGTAGATTGATATACTTAGCGGAAGTAGTTTTTGTTTTTCATTAGCATTGGAAGGTGAAGCTTGAATTTTTTGCCTACATGTTTGTGTTATTTGAATCAGGGATTACTGAAAAGTAGTTATTAATCACGTGGAGAGAGGTCTACATTTATGTGGCATAAGTCGCACGTATTTTCTGCAAAGAAATGTTTAGCTGCTGCGGCATCAGCTGTTGCTTGCGTAGCAATGATTGGATCTACTGCCGTATCTGCTAGTGCTTTGGTTATAGTGCAAAATCACAGTGTTGCTAATGTTAATACTAATTGGCAAGTTAAGAATCAGTCGGTTGCAAGCTACATTTTAGGTGCAATTCGTGATGTGCGTTCAAAGTATTATGACGATGGCGTTACCCTTATGAACGGTATGACTCTTGCAGATTATGTTACTTCTAAGGGTCTTACAAAAGAACAGTATATTAATGATATTCGCTACGATCGTGCTAATGAAGAGGATGCTTATCGTCGTGCAAATGAGACTGTTCAGCATGGAAAACTTGGACATTTTGCTGCGGATGGTGTGAACCTTCCAAACTACGATGGTCGTAAGGCTTGGGTCGAAAACATTGCTTGGGGTGAAAGCTCAGAAGAATCTATGTCGGATTGGACCGCTGGAGAGGAGTCTGCGTTACACCAATCTAATGGTGCTGAAACTACTTACAATGCTCATCTTTACCAGATTTTGAATCCAGAAAACATTTCCTTCGGATATGGCGAAATAGCAGGTACCAAATACGGAAGAGTATCTGTTTTGACTCTTTCAACTCAGGTTGGAGACACTGACTACCCACAAGGCAAGTTAGGTGTTGCTCCTCACCTTGATTTTGCTTGGATTATTCGTAATAACGATATTGCTGTTGGTGCAAATGCTTACACCGACAAGCAGCTTGAGTATCGTTGGCTTTCCTACAATTTGAATACTCAGCAGTGGGCTACTATTGCTGATTGGAGTACTGGAAACTGGGCTTCTTGGGTTACAAAGCCAGGTGATTATTGGCTGCATTGCGAAGCTCGTGATCCTTCTACCAAGAAAGTTATTTTAGAGAAAACAATTGCTTTCCACTACACAGTTCCAAGCCAAACAGTTATTACTGGAACTTATGCTGGTTGGCAAGGCAGTAGTGTTCTTCTTGGTGCATCCACTAATAATCCTAATGGTTCTACCAAGATTAAGATTTATGATTACAATGCTAAGCAGTGGGTTGAAGGATTTGATGGTCCTTGGGCTTTGTGGAGCCCACGCCCAGGCATTTACTGGACTCATTTCGAAGCTTACGATGAGAACGGTAATTTGTCGGATGTTAAGACCTACGCTTTCGGCGTGTGAATCTGATTAGTAAATCTGATTAGTATCATTTAAAAAGCCTGCAAACGTTTTAAACGCTTGCAGGCTTTTGTTTACTTATTTACTTTAGTTTTATTTGCGATTTACCAAATGTGTACGCGCTCGCTTGGGTCGAGCCACATCTCGTCGCCTTCTTTAACGTCGAAAGCATCGTAGAACAAGTCAACGTTGCGCGCAATGCCATTAGTGCGGCACTCTGCAGGGGAGTGTGGGTCGATTTGAAGGTATTGCTCCGCAATCTCGTTACGAGCCTTTGAACGCCACACAAGTGCGTAGCTTAAGAAGAATCGTTGCAAAGCAGTGAAACCATCAATCTTAGGAGCGTTCAGCAAAGTTTCGCGAATCGCATCATCACTTCCGTCGACTTCTTGTCCCTTGCTCTTTTGCAAAGCAAAAGCGTAGGCTTTAAGAGCAATAGTTACGCCGCTTAAATCACCAATGTTTTCGCCGATTGTTAAAGCGCCATTTACGTGAGGCATTGCATCGCGCTCTTCTTTGCTCTTTAAGTGAGAGTATTTAACAATAAGCTGCGTTGGTGTAAAAGCATTGTATTGCTCAATAAGCGTTTTAGTGCGCTCAGTGAAGTTGGTTTTGTCTTCTTCAGTCCACCAATTGTTAAGCACGCCGTCGCCATCATATTCGCAACCTTGATCGTCAAAACCGTGGCCGATTTCGTGACCGATTACGGCACCAATAGCGCCGTAGTTTGCTGCGTCTGGAGCACTCGGGCTAAAGAATGGCGGCTGCAAAATCGCAGCTGGGAACACGATTACGTTAAGCAGCGGATCGTAGTAAGCGTTTACAGTTTGCGGAGTCATCTGCCACTCTTCGCGATCCACAGGTTCTCCAGCTTTTGCAGTATACCTACCAAACACAAATCGAGAAACTTCGCGCATATTCTCAATTAAGCCAGCGTCTTCCTTAATATTTAGCGCAGAGTAGTCAATCCAATGATTAGTATAACCAATATTTGGCTCAAACTTGCTAAGCTTTTCCAAAGCCTTTGCTTTAGTTTCCTCGCCAAGCCAGCTGCTGTGAGAAATCGACTCGCGGTAAGCGTTAATAAGATTGTCAACTAAGCCTTGCATATACTTTTTAGAAGACTCAGGGAAGTGCAAGCGCACGTATTCTTTACCGACTTCCTCGCCGCAAGCATCGTCAACAACTCCGATTGCGCGCTTCCAGCGATCGCGCGGCTTGGTGGCGCCAGAAAGCACTTTGCCGTAGAAGTCGAATCGCGCTTGTGCAAAATCCTCGCTTAACATGCTTGCCCAGCACAAAATCACGTGCACGCGTGCCCAAAGCTTTAGATCTTCTAAGTCGGCTTCTTGCCAAATCTTATTCAATCCTTCTATAAAGCTTGGCTCGTGAACTACTACTTTGCTAAAAGCTTTACGAAAATCTATTGGCTGATTCTTTGCTTCTTCGGAATCGTCGTAAGATTTTTGGGCAGAATCCAAGAAGGCGTCAAGATTTAACGCTTCAAGCGTTTTTGCCAAATCCGCATAATCGTAAGGATTATAAGTTTTTTGAGAATCGCGTGTTGCTACGTTATCCCAGTGGTTGCTTGCGATTTGTGTTTCAACCTTCAAGAAACGTTCCGATTGCTCTCTTGTAGTAGTGGCATCACCGTATCCAGCTAAGCGCAACAATGAAGCCACCATTTTTACGTATTCAGCGCGAATCGGAGCGTAATTATCTTCGCGATAGTATGCTTCGTCTGGCAAGCCCAATCCAGCCTGCTCAATGTGCATAATATTCGTCTTAGGGTCTTTAGGGTCTCCGCAGACGCCAAAAGCAAACATTGCATTTGGACCACCGTATGGAGTAAGAGAAGCAATAGTGCGAACCAGGTCTTCCTTGCTGTTTGCCGCATCAACAGCGTCTAAATCGCTCTTAATTGGCGTAATTCCAGCTTTTTCAATAGATGCAGTATCCAAATAGTTGCGGTATAAGATTCGCGACTTTTTGGCTGGGCAATCTTCGCTTTCTAAAATATCTCGAATTTGCGTCTCTGCATCTTCTGCGAGCTTGTAGAAAGCACCATACATTGGCTTGTCTTCTGGAAGAGTGTAAGTGTCAATCCAAGGACCGTTTACGTAACGGAATAAATCGTCTTGTGGTCGAGTAACCGATGAGAAGGAAGCTGGGTCAAAATTTACAGCAGAAATTTCCTTCTGCGATTCTTTATTATTATTATCATTGTTATTAGGCATGTGCCTAGATTACAAGTATTAAGCGACATCATTAGCTAGTATTTTCGCTATATTTTGCGCTATTTTCGTGCCTGCGCGTTAGTCTTAAATCATGATTGAACTTAAAACTCCATCCGAGATTGAAGCTATGAAGCCTGCGGGTCGCTTCGTTGGTAGTATTCTTAAAGATTTACAAGCAATGACAAAAGTTGGAACAAATCTTCTTGAGATTGATGACTTTGTTCGTCAACGCATTATGAGCCGTAAAGGTGCGTCTTCTTGCTATGTTGACTACGCTCCTGATTTTGGAACTGGTCCTTTTGCGCACTACATTTGCACTTCTGTAAACGATGCTGTTCTTCACGGAGTTCCTTTTGATTACAACCTTAAAGACGGCGATTTGTTGACTCTTGACTTAGCGATTAACGTTGACGGATGGGTTGGAGATTCTGCTATTAGTTTCGTGGTTGGAAAGCATGCGGATCCTGAAGATTTGCGCTTAATTAAGTGCACTGAGGAAGCACTTGAGGCTGGAATTAACATGGCTCAGCCTGGAAACCGCCTTGGAGACATTTCTGCAGCTGTTGGATGCGTTGCTCACGAGTATGGTTACAGCGTAAACCTTGAGTTTGGCGGTCACGGAGTTGGCCATATTATGCATGGCGATCCGCACGTTCCTAACGATGGCACTGCGCATCACGGCTACAAGCTTCGCCCAGGCTTGGTTATTGCTATTGAGCCGTGGTTCTTAAAGACTACTGACGAGATTTATCAAGATCCAAAAGACGGTTGGACTCTTCGATCTGCTGACGGTTCGCGTGGCGCTCATAGCGAGCATACGATTGCAATTACAGAGAATGGTCCAGAGATTTTGACCGTACGCTAAACTTCGAATAGTAAGTGCGTAAAACGAATAATATAGAATATAAAGAGGTACTTTAAATAAATGGCGGAATTTGATTTTGCCCAAGCGTTAAATGATGTTGAAGCAAAGTATTCTTTGATTTCTAAGGCTTTAGACGTTAATTCGTTGAAGACTGCTATTGCAGATTTAGAAAAGCAGGCTTCGGAGCCTGGACTTTGGGATGATTCTGATCACGCTCAGCAAGTTACGAGTAAGCTTTCGGCAGCTCAGTCTCAATTAAAGCGTTTACAAGCCGTTGAGCAACGCATTGAAGATACTAAGACTTTGATTGAACTTGGTCAGGAAGAAGAGGATGCTGATTCTATGAGCGAGGCTCAAGAGGAGCTTGGCGCTATTGCTCACGAGTTGGACGATATGGAAGTACAAACTCTTCTTGATGGCGAATACGACGCGCGTGCAGCTGTAGTTACTATTAGATCTGGCGCTGGTGGCGTGGATGCTGCTGATTTTGCGCAAATGCTTCTTAGAATGTACTTGCGCTGGGCAGAGCGAAATGGCTACAAAACTAAGATGATGGACACGTCTTATGCGGAAGAAGCTGGTATTAAATCTGCGACTTTCCAAGTGGATGCTCCATACGCGTATGGTCGTCTTTCTGTAGAAGGCGGAACTCACAGAATGGTTCGTATTTCGCCATTCGATAATCAAGGCAGGCGTCAAACTGGATTTAGTGCCGTGGAAGTAATCCCACTTGTTGAAGCTACGGATCATATTGATATTCCAGATTCAGATATTCGTGTAGATACTTTCCAAGCGTCTGGACCTGGCGGACAAGGCGTAAACACTACGTATTCTGCTGTTCGCATTACGCATTTGCCTACTGGTTTGGTTGTTTCTATGCAAGATGAGCGCAGCCAGATTCAGAACCGTGCTGCTGCAATGGCAGTTTTGCAATCGCGTTTGCTTGTGTTAAAACATGCGGAAGAAGCTGCTAAAAAGAAGGAGCTTGCTGGAGATATTAAGGCAAGTTGGGGAGATCAGATGCGCTCCTATGTTCTTCACCCATACCAGATGGTAAAAGATTTGCGCACAGGCTACGAAACTTCGCAAACTCAGGCTGTTTTCGATGGAGATATTGACGGTTTCATTGAAGCTGGCATTCGCTGGAGGCACGAGCAGCGAGTTGCTGCAAAGCGCGGATAATTGCGTCTAGGTTGTTTTGACTTAGCGTAAAGCGCCTAAAATCAAAAACAATCTATAAGATAGTAAAAAGTAAAGAATATCGTTCAATAGTTCGTAAAGGAAAATGCAGATATGTCTCTGATTTCGCTAGAACATGTGTCGAAGATTTATCCTAAGGGCACGCGCCCCGCTTTGGACGATATTTCTTTAGACGTTAATCGCGGCGACTTTGTGTTTCTTGTTGGTGCTTCCGGGTCCGGTAAAACAACGCTTTTGAGCTTGCTTTTGCGAGAAGAAGAAGCCACAAAAGGCGAGATTCACGTTGCTGGCAACGACTTGAGACGCCTTGTAAATCGCCAGGTTCCGCAGTATAGAAGGTCGCTCGGCTTTATTTTTCAGGATTATAAGCTGCTTAATAATAAAACTGTGTATCAAAATGTGGCTTTTGCACTAGAGGTTATTGGCACAAGCCGCTCTACGATTAAGTCGCTTGTTCCGCGAGTTTTGGAAACAGTTGGTTTAACTGGCAAGGAGAATAATTATCCGCACGAGCTTTCGGGTGGTGAGGCTCAGCGAGTTGCGATTGCTCGCGCGTACGTTAATCATCCGCAAATTCTTCTTGCAGACGAGCCTACTGGAAACTTGGATCCTACAACTTCGCTTGGAATTATGGAAGTTTTGGACGCCATTAATCGCACGGGTACTACGATTGTTATGGCTACGCACAATGAGGAAATTGTTAACTCTATGCGAAAGCGCGTTGTGGAGCTTCATTCTGGTCATATTGTGCGAGATGAGCGCGAGGGTTCTTACGATTCTGCGCTTTACTTCCCAGACGCAGATGTTGAGCAAAAGTCGAAAGCTCAACAAGCTGTAGAAGGAGACTCCATTAGTGCGGCTGTTGCTGATTCTAAGGGCGATTCTAAGAGCGAATCAAATGGCGGTTCAAATGGCGAATCTAGCTCAAATGCTAATAGTCAATCGCCTATAAATGCAAATGGTTTTGATGAGTCGCAAGAAAATTATCGTTTTATGTCTAAACGTGCAAAGCGTGCAGTTCAAGCAAAAAAGGCAATGGATGCTGTTGCTCAAACTTTGCAAAATGGGTCTGATTCTAATGAGGGCATTGCTCGACTTGCGCAATCAGTTCATTCTGGTAGAACGGGTAGATATGGCGAAGTTTTTCAGCCTTTAGAAACAACTATGACTTGGGGGCGTGGGCTTTCGATTCCGCCTGCTCCTCCTGCAAAAAAGTTAGAAGATAAGGGTGATGCCAGTAGCGTTGACGAGTCGAATGAAACAAGCTCTAATAGCAAAGCTAGCGATAGTGAAGCGAATAAAACAGAAATAAATAAAACAGAAGTAAATAAAAGCGAAGCGAATAAAACAGAAGTGAATAATAGCGAAAATCTTAAGAACGAAGGAGACGAGTAATGCGATTGCGATTCATATTCTCCGAAACGTGGATTAGTTTACGCAGAAACGTTTCTATGATTATTTCGGTAATGCTCGTTACCTTCATATCGTTCTTGTTTATAGGCGCATCTGTTCTTATGCAAGCACAAATCACAAAAGCTAAGGGCGATTGGTATGACAAAGTAGAAGTGGTTGCGTGGCTTTGCCCAGATGGTACAAGTCAGTCAGCATCTTGCGCTTCTGGAAAAGCTCCAACAAAGAGCGAAATCGTAAAGTTAGAAAACATTATTAACCAAGAACTTGGCTCAGATGTTTCAAACATAACTTACGTTAGCAGAAGTGAGTTTTACAAGAACACTTTTCTTAAGCAATATCCTAATGGCTTATATCAAGGCCGCACTTTAACAGCTGCAGATATGCAAGATTCCTTGCGACTAAAGCTTACAAATCCAACAAAATATCAAGTTGTTTCCGAAGTTCTTTCTGGGCGTGAAGGCGTAGAAGAAGTTGTGGATCAAAGGCAGATTTTTGACCCCGTGTTTAGTGTTTTGAATCACGCAACAGCTGTGACTATTGTGCTTGCTGCAGTTATGGTTGTTGTAGCGATTATGCTTACAGGCACTACGATTCGCATGTCTGCGGCTTCTAGAAAGCAAGAGACGGAGATTATGCGACTTGTTGGTGCTTCTAATTGGACTATTCGCATGCCGTTTATTTTAGAGGGAGCGTTTGCCTCTCTTATAGGCTCTTTGCTATCGGGTTGCGCGCTAAGTGTTGTTGTTAAAGTGTTTATTACGGATTGGCTCGCACAAAACGTTCGTTGGATGCCGTTTGTTAATCAAGCAACTGTTTGGATGACTGTTCCAGCGTTGGTTATTGGAGCTGTTTTGCTTTCAATAATCGCCTCTGCGTTTGCTTTGAGGCGATATTTGCAAGCGTAAATTGTCTTAAATATAAATATAAATGATATAAAACTTAAGATTGGTTTGAAACGCTTACGGTTAATAAGATTTTTAATGTATAATTCGCATTAGTGCTTGTAAAGGTTGAAAGGAAAGCAAGTTGGGTAGAAAGTTTGAAAGCAAAGGATGCTATTTTTACTATTCTAAACGCGTTGTTACTAGCGTGATTGCGCTAGGCGTTCTTATGCTTTCTGCATTTACTATTCTACTTGCGTATACTCCTTTGCGTGCGAATGCTGTAACAATGCAAGATTACAACAGAAAAGTGCAAAGTAATGCGGCTCTTAGAAAGCAATTGGCTGGAGTTAGTAAGCAGCTTGCAGATAAGATTTTAGAGCTTAATGATATTAACGAGCATCAAATTCCAAACCAGATTCGAGCAGCTCAACAGGCTCAAGATCAAGCGCAACAAGCAATGAGTCTTGTTGAATCAACAAATCAACGTTTGCAATCTGCTCAAAAAGATAAGCGCGATTTGGAAGAAAAGATTAAAAAAACTGGCGAAGATTTTGACGACGCAAAGGCTGCTGTGGCTCAGCTTGCGCGAAAAAGTTTCCACGGTTCAAACGCTTCTAATGTAATGGCTATGGTAACCAATTCAACAACTACCGAGCAATTTGTTGGAAAACTTCAATCGGAAGCTGCTGTTGTTCGTAGTGAGGCGAATGCTGCTAACGATGCTGCTGTTACTTTGAACAACTCAATGAATAGGCGTCAGCGTTTGGCTGCTATAGAAGATGAGATTCAAAAATTAAAGCAACAGGCTCAAGATCAAGCGCAAAGCGCGCAAGCTGCAGCAAAAGCTGCTGTAGATAAGCAGCGTTCTTTGCAAAATCTGCGAGACCAGGGAAGTGTTCTTAGAAAGCAGTTGGAAAGTCAAAAGAACAGTCTTACGTCTCGTACTGCTCGTGAGGCTGCAGAAATCGTTGCGTTAAAGTCTCAAATCGACGCTCAAGCTAGGGCTTTGGCTGCGTCTGCTGCAGCTCGCATGAATCCAAATGCTAATCGCCAACAAATGCGTGGTGGTGGCTGGAGTGCGCCTTATTTGCCTGCGTTGCCTCTTTCTAATGGTGCTGCAAGTGGTATGAATTACTCAGTTCCTGGCAATTGCCCTGCTGGTTCTGGTAATTGCTACGGACATAATACTGGTAATACTGCTGGAGGTTCTGCATACCCTGCTCGCCAGTGCACGCTTTGGGCATATTTGCGTAGGTCGCAGCTTGGTTTGCCTGTTGGATCATTTATGGGAAACGGCGCAGAGTGGGCAAATTCTGGGCGCAGACTCGGTTATCTTGTAAATCGCACTCCACACGTTGGTGCCGTTATGGTGTTTTCTAGAGGTGCTGCTGGGTCCGACCCTACGTACGGCCATGTTGCTGTTGTTGAGCGTGTAAATTCCGATGGCTCCGTGCTTATATCCGAAGGCGGTGTTGGGTTTGCAACTTTCCCGTCTTATAGGACTATCAGCAATGCTGGAAACTATGAGTACGTTCACTATTAATTTTTAATTTTTATGATTTGATTTAGGTATGACTCGATTTAGGTTGGTGTAGTTTGGATAAGAAACCTGGTTCAGATGGTACTTTAACTGTTGCAAGGAATAAGAAAGCTAATCACGACTATGCGATTGAAGATTGCTACGAAGCAGGTATTGCGCTTACTGGAACCGAAGTTAAGTCTTTGCGAGAAGGTCGAGCTTCTTTAGCTGAAGCGTTTGTAAATATTGATAGGCGTGGTGAGATTTGGCTAGAAGGCGCGAATATTCCCGAATACTTAAATGGGACGTGGAATAATCATGCGCCAAAACGCAAGCGTAAGCTGCTTCTTCATGCTGTTCAAATTGCTAAGCTTTCTAGGCAAATTGAAGCTAAAGGTTATACCATTGTGCCTTTGAGGATTTATTTTAAAGGCAGCTACGCTAAAGTTGAGATTGCTTTGGCGCGAGGCAAAAAAGAGTACGATAAGCGGCAGGCTTTGCGCGAAGAACAAGATAAGCGCGAGGCATTGCGCGCTATGCGATACAAGAATATGCAATCTAGGTGATTTGCTGTTTTTTATTTCTTGCTTACTGTTGCGCGAGGGTTGGGTGTTTCTTGTCTCACAACGCTCCGCCTCTTACGTGTTTTCTGGTGTTGCGGTTGTTCCGATTTGGCTTTGATTTTGTTTTTTTGAGTTGAAGTTTGTTTGTAGTGGTGGCTCATTGGATTATTTGGTATCGGCTGCCGCTCTTATACTGTTCGACCAAGAATCACCCAGCCCTCTTACGTGCTTGAACAATTACGTGGTTTTTATCACTGAGATTCTCGATTTTTCTTCTTCATTCGATGAATCACCATCAAAGATGCTGAGGTTCATCTCATTCAGTGCGAAAAATCTCGAATCTCTACCCAGCTTGGTGTAATCGTACAACTTTGTAGTAGGTCTATAAACGACACGCCGTATATTATTCATTTTTACGAATAATATACGGCTTTTTGATTTGTAATTCGTTATTTTTCGCTATTTTTCAGCATACGCGTGTATGGCAATTTATGAATATTCAGTTTTTGCATTTTAATAATCGCAATTTAGTAGCGTTATCGTGTATAGTTATGCATATCACTGTAAATTATAAGTTATTTATTCTTTAAATATTGGACAGGAGAAGAAAATGCTTAAGTCAAATAAGATTTTTAAGTCAATTAAGCCTATTGCAGCAATTGCAACTCTTGCATTGATTGGATGCACATGCGCATGCGGTCCAGCCGATTCTAAGGCAGCAGACCCAGATGTGGCACGCAGCTACGATGTAAGCAAAGTTCAAAAAGACGATGAGATTGCAAAACTTGTTCCAGAAAGCGTTGCAAAAACTGGCGAATTAACAGTTGGTGTAAACGTTAGCTATGCTCCAGCAGAGTTCTTCGCTGCAGATGGCAAAACACCAGTCGGCTACGAAATCGACTTTTCTAAAGCTTTAGCAAAATTGATGGGCTTAAAAGCGAAGATTATGCATGCTCAGTTTGATTCCATTATTCCAGCAATCGGAAGCAAATATAACGTTGGAATCTCGGGCTTTACTGTAAACGCTGAACGTATGAAGTCCGTTGATTTTGTAACGTACGCAAACGCTGGCTTATCTTTTGAAGTTCGTAAAGGAAACCCAACTAAAGTAGATCCAAAGAATCTTTGCGGCAAAAAAGTTACATTAGAAACAGGCACTGTTGGCGAGCCAATCATGGAAGAAGCTAAAAAGCAGTGCAAGGCAAATAACGATAAGCCACTAGAAATCATGAGCTTTAAGGAGCAGACCGACGCCACTACAGCATTGCTTTCTGGTCGTGCAGACGTTATGTATGCTGACACTCCTGTAGCTGGTTATGCTGCAATAAAGAACAATGGAAAGCTAGAGATTCTAGAAAGCAGCAACGACGCGGAGCCAATGGGTGCAGCTGTTAAGAAGGACGATGCTAAGATGTTAAAGCTCATTAAGGCCGCAATCGATAAGCTTATGAAGAATGGCGTTTATAACGACATTCTAAAGAAGTGGGGTGTTGAAAACGTTGCCATTAAGGAAGCACAAGTAAATCCAGAAGTCTGATCTTAAATTTGGCGTGCGTTTGTAGCTATTAGTATAGTGAAAACCGCACGCCTTATTTGTATTTAATATATTTGTACATCGCAAGTGCGTTAATTACTAGTTAATAATCCGCTAGTTATTATTCACATATGTGACAATTTAAAATGTTAATGGAGAAAATATGTTTAACAATGCGAGTAAGAAGCTTTCGCAAAATTCTGATGGTGATCGAATTCTACCAGTCAAAAAACCTGGACCAATCATAGCTGGCATAATCGTAGCTATAATTGCGTGCTCGCTGCTTTATTCTATAGTTACAAATCCGCGATTTGAGTGGAATGTTGTAGGCATATATCTAATAAGCGACAATGTTCTTACAGGCATTGCTTGGACTCTAATACTCACATTCTTGTCTATGATTATTGCAATCGTTCTTGCTATAGGATTAGCAATGATGCGTAAGTCTGTAAACCCTGTTCTTCGAGCCGTAAGCTGGTTCTTTATTTGGTTCTTTAGGGGTACTCCAGTTTATACGCAGCTAGTATTTTGGGGAATGTTTGCTGTACTTGTTCCTAAGTTGAGTATGGGCATTCCATTTACATCCGTTGAGTTTTTCTCCATTGATTCCAACGTTGTTATGACCTCTTTAAACGCTGCAGTTATTGGATTGTCCCTTAATGAGGCTGCGTATTTGTCGGAGATTGTTCGTGCTGGTTTAGAAGCTGTGGATGCTGGTCAGGTTGAGGCAGCTCAAGCTCTTGGCATGGGCAGGTCTTTGACTATGCGCAGGGTTGTTTTGCCTCAGGCTATGCGTATTATCGTTCCACCTTTGGGCAATGAGACTATCGGTATGCTTAAAACTACGTCTCTGGTTTTAGCTGTGCCTTTTACCTTAGAACTTCAGTTTGCAACAAATGCTGTAGCAAATCGTATTTATAAGCCGATTCCGTTGCTTATAGTTGCTAGCATTTGGTATTTAATTATTACGTCTATTTTGATGGTTTTTCAAGTTATGTTAGAAAAGCATTTTGGTAAAGGATTCGAAGCAAAAGACATTGTAAACAATGCTCAAATTAACTCTAATGCTGCAAAACGTGGAGATAATGCGATTAAAGCGAATAGTGACGCTGTAAAGGGTCGCAATAATGCAACAATGTTAGGTTTTAACGCATAAACATATAACGCATAAACCGCGTCAAAATTACAAATTTTATATAATCGTAATTAGATTTGAGGAAAAATGACTGATATTTTAACGGTTGATACACAAAGCCAAAATGTTACTAAAAGTGATACTCCAGCAGTAGTCATAAAGGATTTACACAAGTCCTTCGGTAATCTTCAAGTCCTTAAGGGAGTTGACATGACTGTTAATCCAGGAAGTGTAACAGTCATACTCGGTCCTTCTGGAAGTGGAAAATCAACCCTATTGCGATTGATAAATCAACTAGAAAAAATTACGTCTGGTAAAATCACAATTTATGGCGAGCGCATTGGCGTAAAAACCGTTATACATAAAGGTAAAGAAGCATTGCAAGCGTTAAACGACAAAGAAATTGCAGCGCAACGCGCAAAGCTTGGAATGGTGTTCCAACGTTTTAATTTGTTCCCACATATGACGGCTATTGAAAACGTTATGGAAGCGCCAGTTCATGTTTTACACATGGACAAAACCGCTGCACGCGATTTAGCAATTAAAGAACTTGAACGTGTTGGAATGGCAGACCGCGTAGACCATTATCCTTCTCAGCTTTCGGGTGGTCAGCAGCAGCGAGTTGCCATTGCGCGTGCGCTTGCGATGAAACCAGAAATAATGCTTTTTGACGAGCCTACGTCTGCATTAGACCCAGAACTAGTTGGTGAAGTGCTTAACGTTATGCGTGATTTAGCTAATGATGGAATGACAATGATTGTTGTAACTCACGAGATTGGCTTTGCGCGAGAAGTTGCAGATCAAGTTGTGTTCATGGATGGCGGAAAAGTTGTTGAATGTGGTACTTCAGGAATCATAGATTGCCCACAAACAGAAAGATTTAAAGATTTTCTACATCACGTTTTATAAGTGTTTTGCAAGTGTTTTGCAAGTGTTTTTCGCGTATTTTAATAAGATTTTTGCATATTTTCGACATGTGTAGAAACACGCACGCTTTATAACGTACAATAGAAAATTATGTGTGGCATTGTAGGATATGCAGGTTTTGGCACAGTTTGCTCAAAGCCTCTAGAAGTTTGCTTAAATGGGTTAGAACGCTTAGAGTATCGCGGATATGATTCATCTGGAGTAGCTCTTGCTGCTCCAGGAATGGATTCTATATGCGTACGCAAAAAAGCTGGTCGCTTAGCTGTTTTAAGAAAAGATATAGAAGCTGATCCAATGCCAGAAGCGAGTGTGGCAATAGGTCACACTCGATGGGCTACGAATGGCGCTCCTTGTGATTTAAATGCACATCCGCATGTTAGTGCCGACGGAAAAATCGCACTTATTCACAACGGTATTATTGAAAACGCTATTAGTCTTAAAGAACGAATGCAAAAAGAAGGCATAGAGTTTTCGTCTCAAACAGATACGGAAGTTGCAGCAAAAGCGCTTGGAAAAATCGCGAATCAAATAATTGAAGAAACTGGTAAGCCAGATCTTTTTGAAGCAATAAGACGAGTTGCAAAAATTCTTAAAGGAGCTTTTACTCTACTTGCAGTAGACGTTAGACAGCCTAATATTGTTGCTGCTGTTCGTCACGATTCGCCGCTTGTAGTAGGTGTTTCAAATAACGAGTATTTTCTAGGCTCCGATGTTGCTGCTTTTGTTCAATACACAGATAAAGTGCTTGAAGTTGGTCAAGATCAGGCTGTTTTAATCGGAGATATAGAAGGAAACAAAAAAGCACAGCTTCGTCTTACTGATTTTGACGGCAACGAGATTGAAAACCCTAGTTGTTTTACAGTAGACTGGGATGCTTCTGCAGTAGAAAAAGGCGGATGGGATTCCTTTATGGATAAGGAAATCCACGAAGATCCGCATGCCGTAGCTGATACTTTACGAGGACGATTCGACGCAAAAGGGAATATTATTCTTGACGAAGTTAGGATTAGTCAAGATATTTTGCGATCAATCGACAAGATAATAGTTGTAGCTTGTGGAACAGCAAGCTACGCTGGATTAGTTGCAAAATATGCGATTGAACATTGGGTGCGCGTGCCAGTAGAAGTGGAGTTGGCTCACGAATTTAGGTACAGAGACCCAATTTTAACGCATAGAACGCTTGTTGTCGCAATATCTCAATCTGGCGAAACAATGGACACGTTAATGGCGTTAAGGCACGCGCGCGAGCAGGGCAGCCGCGTGCTTGCAATATGCAACACTCAAGGCTCGAGTATTCCGCGAGAATCGGATGCTGTACTTTACACTCATGCTGGCCCAGAAATCGCAGTTGCTTCTACAAAAGCATTTGTTGCGCAAATCGTAGCAGCATACATGCTTGGGCTTTATTTGGCTCAAGTCAAGGGAACAATGTACAGAGATGAAATACAGCAAATCGTGTCCCAGCTTAAAGAAATGCCAGATAAAATACAAAACGTTTTAGATACGCAAGCTGATTCGATTATGCAAGCCGCAAAGAAAACAATAGATGCAAAATCGTTCTTGTTCCTTGGCAGGCATGTTGGCTACCCAGTTGCTTTAGAAGGCGCATTAAAGCTAAAAGAGATTGCGTACACGTTTACAGAAGGTTTTGCAGCAGGAGAGCTTAAACATGGCCCGATAGCTCTAGTAGACAAAGGCGAGCCAGTTGTTGTTATAGTGCCATCTTCTAGAGGCAGAGACGTTTTACACGCTAAAGTAATCTCGGGAATTGAAGAAGTTAAGGCTCGCGGAGCGTTTACTATTGCGGTTGCAGAAGATGGTGATCCAGACGCTGAGCGTTACGCAGATATTGTGTTCTGGCGCCCTAAATGCCCAACGTTGTTAAGTCCTTTAGTAGATGTTGTAGCATTACAACTTTTTGCTATGAATATGGCAAAGCTTAAAGGCTATGACGTTGATAAGCCTAGGAATCTTGCAAAATCTGTAACTGTAGAATAGCAGTGAATATTATGTGTGCAAGAAGCCCGCAGAAAAGTCGCAAGCAGAATTTTGGTTGTTTTGTTATGCGTAATATAAACCGTAATATAAACCGCGTTTTTGTTCGTAATATAAAGCGCGTAATTTCTGCGATTACATGCGTTTTTATTGTTGCTTTTTGTGCGTCATGCGGATCTGTTGATTCTAGAACAAAAATAACAGTATGGTCTTGGGAACCAAGCATGAAGCGGATTGCGGCAGATTTTGAGAAACAAAATCCAGATATTCGCGTTAGTGTTAAAGATACAAGCGGATACAACAATCTTAATAGCGCTATTCAAGACGGTTACGGTATGCCAGATGTTGCCCAGCTTGAATACCACGCTTTGCCACAATACGCGGTTAGCGGACAACTTTTGGATATTACAAATCGCGTTCAAGGAACTCAAACATTCTATACGCCAGGCACATGGTCTTCTGTTCAATTAGGAGGACGAGTTTATGGATTGCCAATGGATTCAGGTCCTTTAGCATGGTTTTATAATCAAGACGTATTCAACCAAGCAGGTGTGGATGTTACGCAAATTCACACCTGGAAGGATTATCTACATGCTGCAAGAAAATTAAAAAATATTGGCGTTTATATTGCTGCAGATTCTGGAGATGCAAGTTTTTACAACGCTATGATTTGGCTTGCAGGAGGAAGACCTTTTATAACTTCTCACGATGGTAAAACCGTTACAGTTCGCTTAAGTAAAGACAAAGGAACAAAAGACTTTACTAAATTTTGGCAGTCCATGATTGACGAAGATTTGGTTGATACAAGACTTGCAACTTGGACTCCAGCTTGGAAAAGTGCAGTCGGTTCTGGCAGCGTTGCATCTGTTTTTGCTGGAGCATGGATGACATCGCTTTTAATGCATGATATTCCAGGCGGAGCAGGGTTGTGGCGTGTAGCGAGAGTTCCGACTATGAATGGAAACAATGACAATGCGCAAATGGGAGGATCTGCTCTAAGCGTCCTTCAGTCTAGTCGCAAGCCTGAAGCCGCGATGCGTTTTGTGAATTTTGTATGCCATGATCAGACTGGTATTAAAGAAAGAGTTTTATCTGGAGCATTCCCAGCAGACGTTGTGACTCTTAGAGACAAAGCGTTCCTAAACAAAACAATGGTTCGTGATTCTCGCGGAATCGATGTGCCATATTTCGGAGGACAACAATTCAACCGTATTTTTGCAGATGCAGCAAATCATGTAGATACAGGCTACAAATATTTGCCGTTTGAAGTATATTCTCGTAGCGATTTTCGTTTCACAGTCGGTTTGGCCTATGATTGGAACAGAAAATCAAGAGCACGTTTAACAGTGCAGTCGATGATTGATGCAGGCATTAAACAAGACGATGGTAAGGATTTTCAACTTCCAGACGACCCTGGTCCTAAAATTAGTCTTAAAGATGGTATTAATCTTTGGAAAAAAGACTTGAAAGAATACGGGTATAATCAGGGTTTTGTTGTGCGCTAGACTTATGCACTTTAGGTCTGTAATCCAAAGGAAAAGTCGCTAGCAGCCGATCGTTCGTCTATAAATCTCGTACATTCCTTTAAAAATCAAATTTGGATCGTAATAATCAATAGTTTCAACGTCTTTTTCAAAAAGTCGTCCCAAGCCGCCTGTAGCAACAACCTTAAAAGGCTCATTTATTTCTATTTTGAATTGCTCAATCGTGCGCTCAATTCCACCCAAGAAGCTGTAATACAATCCAGCTTGCATAGCAGGACGAGTTGATTTTGCAAGAACGGATTTAGGGCGCGAAATCTCAACTTCTGGAAGCTGAGCAGTATTATCCCATAGAGCTGCAGCCGCCGCACTAATTCCCGTGCAAATAAGTCCGCAAGTAATTGCTCCGCTTTTATCAACGTAGTTATAGGTTGTAGCTGTGCCAAAATCTATAACTAATACGGGGCCGCCGTATTCGTAAAACGCGCCAACACAATCCGCTAAGCAGTCTGCTCCCAAAGAGCGTGGCTCGTCAATGCGAATATTTACGCCAGTTTTTACTCCAGGGCCTACAATCATAGGGTCGATTTGCAAAAACTTAACAATGCTTGCGCGGAACGAGTGCATAACTTTTGGGACAACCGAAGCAACAATAACATCTTCAACATCGTTTACGCTAAAACCGCTAAGATTTAAGAATTGCGTAATCATAATGCCGTATTCGTCGGAAGTGTGATTTGCTTTTGTAGTCATTCTATACGTGCCAACAATCTTGCCGTTCTCCAAGAATCCAAGCACAATATTCGTGTTTCCAATGTCTACTGCTAAAAGCATATTCGCCTCCGTTGTGTTTGTTGTGTGTTGCCAAACTTAAGTATGCGCATCTTTAGAGCAATATTACATTAATGCTAAGTCCGTTGCGTTCAATTTGATTGTTTGTGCTTGCTGCTTTAGAAAATCGCATAAAAGTGTGGCGGTGTAGCACAGTAGGTGATAAAGTCGAAAACAATGGCAGCGAGGCTAGAAAGGAAATGTAAATGATAAATCGTCATGCAATATTGCACCGACCACTTTCACAATACGCGTATTCTACGGCAGAATATTGTTTAACAATTCGCTTGCGTGCGGCAAAGAATAATCTTTGTTCATGCGTTTTGCATTACGGAAATCGCGTCGATTTGACTCCGTTAGATCAGTTCTGCACGCTGAAAATGGAAAAGATTGCAAGCGACGATTACTTTGACTACTATGAAGCAAACATAAGCAGCGATTTAGATAGAGTTTGTTATTACTTTGAGATGCAAGATGCGGATGAGCGCTTGTATTTGTACGCCGATACTATTGCGACTGATTTTCCAGACGATCGTACAGAAGTCTACCAGTTCCCATTTATTCGCCGCGAGGAGATTAGCGACGTTCCTAATTGGCTTAAAGAGGCTGTTGTTTATAACATTTTCCCAGATAGTTTTGCAGATTCTAAACGTGGCATAAGTTGCGAGGCAAAAGATTATTTTGATGAGAAAACTGGCCAAACTTTACACACTCGTTTAGGTGGAACCATTAGAGGAATAATCGAAAATCTTGATTATATTGAGGATTTGGGCTTTAATTGCTTGTATTTAAATCCTATTTTTAAAGCTGCAGAATACCATCGTTACGATCTTCTTGACTACTACCATGTTTGCCCTAATTTAGGAACGGACGACGATTTTAGGGAGCTTGTTAGCGAGGTTCATAATCGCGGCATGCACATAATTATTGACGGCGTTTTTAATCATTCTAGTTGGTATTTCTTCGCGTTTGACGATGTTGTTAAAAATGGCGAAAATTCGCGATACAAGGATTGGTTCTATGGATTAAAGTTCCCTGTTAAGCGCCCCGAAGATGGTAAGCGCCCAAGCTACACGTGTTTTGCGTATGAGCGTAAAATGCCAAAGCTCAATACTTCTAATCCCGAAGTTCGCGACTATTTTATGGACGTTTGCCGCTATTGGCTTGAAGATTTTGATGTTGACGGTTGGCGTTTGGATGTTGCGAATGAAGTTGATAAAGACTTTTGGCGTGCCTTCCGCTCTGTTGCTAAAAAGACTAAAAAAGATAGTGTGCTAATTGCTGAGATTTGGGAGAATTCTGAGCGTTGGCTACAAGGAGACATGTTTGACTCCACTATGAACTACGAATTCCGCAAAGTTTGCCGCGATTTCTTTGCTTTTGGCAAGATTAATGCGCGCGAGTTTAATAGTCGATTTGTAGATATGCTTTTAAGATACCCATTCCCGATTGTTCAAGGTCAATTGAATTTGCTTGATAGCCATGACGTTAGTCGCTTTAGAAGCTTGTGTGCTCAAAGCTCTTCGGAAGCTTGCGACTTTTCTACGGCAGATAAGCGATTCCGCTTGGCTGAGCTTTGTTTGCTTACATCTGTTGGAGCCCCAAGCGTGTTCTATGGTGATGAGCTTGGTGTAATTGGTTTTGAAGAGTGTGATTATCGAGCGCCTATGCCTTGGTCAAATCCTGTCAGCGATAATCGTGATTTATTTCGCGAACTTATAAAATTGCGTAAAAATAACGATTGCTTTATTCATGGTAATTTTAGAGTTCTTGACTATGATGAGCGCGGAAAGTTTGTGTTTGCGCGAGAAACTGACTCTAAGCGTGTTGTTGTAGCTTTAAATGCGTTTAATGAATCTAACGATTCGTTTAGTGCTTTGCCTGATTGTAAGCCGATTATTAGCTACAATTATGATGCTCAAAATCAATCTCTTGGAGCTTTTGGATACGCGATTTTTGAAGTAAAATAGCGATTTATTAGCGATTTTACTGGCGATTTAATCAATAAAAGTGGCACTTAATCAAGTTATTTAAGTGCCACTTTAATTTACAAACGCAAGATATCTATAAGCTTAAGAAAAGCTGGTGTATTCTAGTGTCTTCATCAAGCTCTGGGTGAAAAGCTGTTCCGATTTGATTTCCTTGGCGAGCTGCAACAACGTTGCCATCTACTGTTGCAAGAGTTTCGGCATTAGGACCGACTTGCACAATATAAGGCGCGCGAATAAACGTCATCGGCACTTTGCCAAGATTTCCAAACTCAGATTCGTAGTGGAAGCTTCCAAGCTGGCGGCCGTAAGCGTTGCGCTTAACTGTAACGTCTAGTGTGCCAAATCCGCTAACTTCGTTACCTTCCACGTTTTTTGCAAGCAAAATCAAGCCTGCACAAGTGCCAAGAACTGGCATTCCGTTTGCAATCT
This sequence comes from Gardnerella sp. DNF00476, assembly GCF_049262735.1. Classification (NCBI taxonomy): domain Bacteria; kingdom Bacillati; phylum Actinomycetota; class Actinomycetes; order Bifidobacteriales; family Bifidobacteriaceae; genus Gardnerella; species Gardnerella sp. DNF00476. Next base: position 24,502 of record NZ_CP058401.1, on the reverse strand, counting down.
TCTCGCGCAAAGGTTCGAGCATATTTTGCTCTTTGAGAAGCTTCGATTGCACAGTGCTTTCGCCGCCCGGTAAAACAAGGCGGTCAAAAGACTGCTCCAAGTCGCGCGCTTGACGAAGCTCAATAACGTGTGCGCCTAATTTTTCAAGCATTAAGCGATGTTCAAGAAAAGCACCTTGAACAGCTAAAACTGCTACAGTATGCGAGCAATTATTTGTATTGATAGGTGAGTTTGCCAAAATAATTCGCCTCAATTACTCGCCGCGATTTGCCATTAAAAGCTTGATTTCCTGCTCGTTAATACCAACCATCGCTTCGCCCAAATTCTCGGAAAGCTTAGCAATCATTTTAGCGTCTTTGTAATTAGTCACAGCCTTAACTATTGCAGCAGCGCGCTTTGCTGGATCTCCAGACTTAAAGATGCCAGAGCCAACAAAAACGCCTTCTGCACCAAGCTGCATCATTAAAGCAGCGTCTGCAGGGGTTGCAACACCGCCAGCTGCAAAGTTTACAACAGGAAGTTTGCCGTTTTGTGCAACGTACTTTACAAGATCGAAAGGCACGCGCAAAGTCTTAGCTTCCTCAAAAAGCTCATCTTCGCGCATGCTTGTAAGCTTGCGTATTGCGGAATTCATCATGCGCATGTGGCGCACAGCTTGAATAACATCTCCAGTTCCAGGCTCGCCCTTTGTGCGAATCATGGAAGCACCCTCGTTAATCCTGCGCAAAGCTTCTCCCAAATCTTTTGCACCGCAAACAAATGGAACTGCAAAATCGCGCTTGTTAATGTGGTAAACGTCGTCTGCTGGGCTAAGCACTTCGCTTTCGTCAATGTAATCGATCTCAATAGCCTCAAGCACCTGCGCTTCAACAAAGTGACCAATACGGCATTTTGCCATAACAGGAATAGACACAGCCTCTTGGATTCCGTGAATCATAGCTGGGTCGCTCATTCTAGAAACTCCGCCAGCCGCGCGAATATCGGCAGGAATACGCTCCAACGCCATTACAGCGCAAGCTCCAGAATCTTCAGCAATTCGTGCCTGCTCTGGAGTAGTAACGTCCATAATCACGCCGCCCTTAAGCATTTGTGCAAGCTGGCGATTTAGAGCAGTGCGGTCTTGGCTGCCGTTATTTTGCGGATCCGAGGATTCGTTTACTGTTACCGTAGTATTCAAGTTCTCTGCCATTATTCCTCGCTTTTTACTAAACATATTAAACGCATTTTTATGTTGTACATTGTTATACTACACATTTTCATGCATCTATTAAACGTATGTATTTTGTTAATATGCAAGCTAGCGTGATTCTAATCTTTTTAGGATTTTGCGCACGTTTGCAAGTTTACGTCTGTTGGCATTTAATCACATTCGTAGGATATATGGTAATAAAATAGGCTTAAAATATCTGAAAAATCATGCAAATATGCAATGTGTTGTTTAGACTCACCGCATCTTCGTTTGACTTGTGAATCGGATACGATTGTGTTTGCCGTTGACTTTATGGTTGCGAAAGTTGCAGCTAGATAAAGCGACGAGCTGTAAAACAGAATAAATATAAATTAAATATAAATAATGTATCTAATTACAATCCAGAAAGGTTTGTTGAATGGATAACAAAGAACCCAAAGATGGCGCGTACAATAACGACGCGACCGATAAATTCTATGGGCAAGAAAACGCAGAGCAATCGCAATTTAGTTCTAGTACAGATGCTTCGCTTAATGCTGCGTCTAAAAGGGGATATAAAGCTAATAAGCGTGGTTTAGGAAAATTCTGGCTTGTTTCTGTAGCAATCGTAGTAATTGCAGTGGTTAGCGCTATTATTGCAACATTTACAGGTCCACAAAAAAATCCTGCAAGTCAAACATCTTCTACACAAGTATCAAATAAAACTGTGTCAATCGGATTAAAACTTGCTCCTACAAATCTCGATATTCGCAATCAATCTGGCTCTTCCTTGGAACAGCTATTGATTGGAAACGTGTATGAAGGTCTTGTAGCTAGAAATACTAAAAATCAGGTTGTTCCATCCCTTGCAAAGAGTTGGGAAATAAGCAAAGATGGCTTAAAGTACACGTTCCACATGCGTAAGGGAGTCGTGTTTTCTAACAAGCACAGGCTTACTGCTAAAGATGCTGAGTGGTCTTTTAACGAGCTTGTTGCAAAGAAATATCGCGGATCAAACATGGTTGGAAAAGTTGAATCCGCTAAAGCTAAAGATGATTACACGTTTGAAATCAAGCTTAAAGAGCCAAACGCAAAGCTTTTGTGGGCGTTGTGCTCTAGAGCTGGCTTAGTCTTCGATAAGCTTGCGAATTATGATGCTAAAACTCAAGCTGTTGGATCTGGCCCGTATTTGGTAGAAAAGTTTGTGCCGAATGACCGTGTTGTGTTAAAGGCAAATCCGTGCTACAAGGGTATTAATAAGCCTAGAACATCAAAAGTTGTTGTTCGCTATTTTGTGGATGATGTTGCTGCTGTAGATGCGCTTTCTTCTGGAGCTGTTCAAGCTTTGGCGCCTATTTCAGGTCAGCTTGCTAAGACTTTTAAAGCGGATACAAAGCGCTATGTTGTTAAAGCTGGAAACAGTACCGATAAATTTGTGCTTGCTATGAACATGAATGGTGAGCGGACTAAAGATAAGCGCGTGCGCCAAGCGATTCGATATGCTATTGACCATAAGCAGATTATTGCTTCACGCGGCGGTACGGATGCTTTGCTTGGCGGACCGATTCCTTCTCTTGACCCAGGTTATGAGGATTTGACTAATATTTACACTCATGATGTTAAGCGCGCTAAGTCATTGATGAAGGAGGCTGGTTTCAGCGAATCAAATCCTTTGCATCTTTCGCTTACATACCCGAATATTTATGGAACGCAACTTGGTGACCAGTTGAGGTCTCAGCTAAAGAAGATTGGCATTGATCTGAAGGTAAACATTGTAGAATTTACTACTTGGCTTCACGACGTTTATAACAATAAAAACTACGATTTGTCTATGGTAGATCACAATGAAAGCCATGATTTTGGCCAGTGGGCAGATCCTAAATATTACTATGGCTACAACAATAAGCAGGTTCAGGATTTGTATGCTAAGGCAATGCTTTGCGCGAATACTAAGGAGTCTAATAAGCTTCTTGCTAAGGCTGCGAGAATTGTTAGCAAGGATGCTCCTGCAGATTGGTTGCTTAATTATAAGGTTGTTACAGCTAAGGTAAAGAATCTTGAAGGCATGCCTTTTGATATTAATCAAGTTCTTTTGCCGCTATACAACTTGCGACTTAAGTGATTTGTTCTAATTTTCCCGATTTTGTACGTAAAATAGGCAAAATCACGTACAAAAAGCGGAAATTCTCGGGAACATTAAACTAAGTAAGGGGTTTGTATGAAGCGCATGATTCTTCGACGCATCACGTTGTTTTTTGTAGCGCTGCTATTTATTTCTGCAATCGTATTTCTTGCTCTTAGGGTTTTACCTGGAGACGTTGCTCAAGTTATGGCTGGCTTAAACGCGCCAGATGGAAAAGTTGAGCAATTAAGACGCGATTTAGGATTAAACAAGCCCCTTTTCGTTCAATATTTAGAGTGGATTTTTGGCGTTTTTAGAGGCGACTTTGGTGTTTCAATGCTCACTGGTCGCTCCGTTGCATCCACTATTGCTATGCGTGCTAGTATAACTTTTCCACTTATTTTCCTTGGACTTTTAATTGCGCTCGCAATTGGTATTCCTCTTGGATGTTTGCAAGTTTTGCATTCTGGCAAGGCTTCGCAAGTAGTCGCAAGGTTTTGTGCTATTACAGCAGGATCTGTTCCAGCTCTTTGGGGTGGAATGATTTTAATCATGATTTTTGGCAAGGGCATTGGTTTGGTGGAGCTTTTCCCTACTCAAGGTTTTCCAACAGATGGTTGGCGTGATTTTGGTAGTGCGTTTTTGTCTTTGATTCTTCCAGCGCTAACAGTTGGCATTATTGTTGGATCTGGTTTTATGCGTTACACTGCAGCATCGTTAGAACAGATTTCTAATAGCGATATTGCTTTGCAAGCTATGGCTTGTGGAATGACTAAAAAGCAAATGATTTGGCGCGTTGGCTTGCGATTAGCGTTGCCGCAGCTTGTGTCTGTAATCGGCTTGACTTTTGCGCACATGATTATGGGCGTAATGGTTATTGAAAATCTGTTTTCGCTTCCTGGAATGGGTATGGGTCTTGTGCGCGATGTTGGTTTGCGAGATCTTATATCTGTTCAAGGCAATCTTTTTATGCTTTCTGCATTGTTCTTGCTTGTTGGGTTTGCGATTGACGTGTTGCATCGTTTGTTGGATTCAAGACTTAGCCAAGATTCAAGTGGGGAGTGATTCAAGCAATGATTAAGTTTTTAAGCCGCATTTGGCGCGGAATTATTGGAAAATTTGTTTGCATTATTTTGTGCTTGTGGATTTTTGTAGCTGCGCTTTCTTTTGTGTGGACGCCTTATTCTCTTCTGGAAACAAACGGATACCAGGTATGGCAAAAGCCTTCGCTAAAGCATTGGCTTGGCACAGATGGCACGGGTACAGATATGCTTAGTTGGCTTATGGCTGGTTCTAGAGTAGAGATTTTGCTTGTTATTTCAACAATTGTGATTGCAAGCGTTGTTGGGTTTGTGATTTTAAGCTTTACGATTTGCCGCGTTCAAAAAATTCGTTCCGTAATCATTATGGCAGTAGACGCTTTAATTTCCATTCCAACGGTTTTGATTGCGCTTATGCTTGCTGTGCCTCTTGGAGCGTCCGTTCTTGTAATCATGCTTGCATGCGGATTCGGCTACGGCTTAAATCTTGCGCGTATTTTACGTCCAAGTGCTGTTCTTGTTCTTAAGTCTGACTATGTTGATTGCGCGATTTCTAATGGCGCTAGCAGAAGTTACGTTTTGCTAAAGCATGTTCTTCCTAATATTTTGCCAATTGCTTCCGTTCAGCTTTCGCTTTCTGCAGGAACTGTTATTTTAGCGGAAAGCGGACTGACTTATCTAGGTGTTGGTGTTCCTTCGGGAGTGCCGAGTTGGGGTCGTGTTCTTTCTACTTCGGTTACTTTGATTCACGTTTATCCGCTTGCGGCTCTATGGCCTGGTCTTGTTGTTACTTTAACAGTTTTGGCTCTTAATCTTTTTGGCGATGTTTTAAGAAGTGTTACAAATCCAGCAAATAGGGAGTCTAAGAATGAGTCTTGATGTAAAAGGATTATCTCTTAGCATTGGATCTTCGCGCATTTTAAGTGATGTTTCACTTAACGTTAAAGATGGTGAGCGCGTTGGGCTAGTTGGATCTTCTGGCTCTGGTAAGTCAATGCTTTTAAGAGCTGCGATTGGCTTAGTTCCGTCTAATTGCAAAATCACTGGTTCTTGCCATGTTGGCAATGCCCAAACTGTTGGCGCTAACGATTCTGCGCTTGCGCGCATTCGTGGCAAGTATGTTGGCGTCGTTTTTCAGCAAGCGGATCGTGCTCTTAACCCTATTATGAGTGTTAGCGAGCAAATCGCGTTACCTCTTAGGCTTCATTACAATTTAGACGAAGACGATATTCAAAATCGCGTTAAAGTTATGCTTGAAAAAGTTGGTTTAGGCGCGAATATTTTGAATAAGCGTACTTTTGAGCTTTCGGGCGGGCAAATGCAGCGAGTTGGTATTGCTACAGCTCTTATAACTTGCCCTAAGTTGATTCTTGCGGATGAGCCAACTACTGCTCTTGATTCTGTTACGCAAAAAGATGTTGTAAATATGCTCACTTCTTTAGTTGATGATATGGGCGCTTCAATGCTTTTTGTTACTCACGATTTTTCGGTTCTTTCTCGCGCTGCTACTCGTTGCTATGTTTTGGATTCTGGGCGATTAGTCGATAGCGCGCGCGTTGGTGAATTGCTAGAAAATCCTAAGGTTCGCTCTACTAAACAGCTTGTTCTTGCTGCGCGAGCTTTAAGTCTTAGTAAAAATGATTTAAGTTTAGATAATAATGATCTAAGCCTTGACTGTAAAAGTGATTTAAATAAGAATAATTCTTCTAAAGATGATTGCATTTTTAAAGCTAAAAACATTCACGTTGTTTTAGGAAGTTCAAAGACTCGGGTTGAAGCATTAAAAGGCGTTGACTTTAATCTTAGAGTTGGCGAATCGTTAGCGCTAATTGGCGGATCTGGAAGTGGTAAAACAACTTTGATTCGCTCTTTACTTGGATTGCAAGAAATAAGCGAAGGAAGAATAGAGTATTGCGGCAAAGTTGTTGAAACTGTTAAAAACGCTAAAAAATTAAGTTTAAAAGATTCTGCTTACGTAAATATGAGAAGACAATGTTCGCTTGTATTTCAGCATCCTTTTGCAGCTTTAGACCCGCGTTGGACAGTTAGAAAAAGTGTTTCTGAGCCGCTTGAAATATGGCGTAAAAACATGAGTTCTGATTCAAATACTGTTGATTCAAATACTGTTGATTCACATGTTATTGATTCTAAAGTAGATGATGTTTTGAATTTAGTTGGATTAAATCCTAATGTTTTTAGCAAAAGATACCCTTGCGAGCTTTCGGGTGGGCAAGCTCAATGCGTTGCGATTGCGCGCGCGCTAATCAATAATCCTAGAGTTTTGGTTGCAGATGAGCCAATGAGCGCAATCGATGTTGCTGAGCGCACAAGAATTTTAGATGCTTTTAATGTGATTCGTGCAAATCGCCCTAATATGGCGTGCGTATTCGTTAGCCACGATCTTGGTATGATTCAGCATTTGGCGTCTAGTGTTGTTGTTCTAAAAGATGGCGTTGTTGTTGAATCTGGGAATGTAAGTCAAATTTTAACTAATCCAAAACATAGCTACACGCGTGAACTTATTGATGCTGCTACTTTGTAAGTCTGTATCTGTAAGTCTTGCAAGTTTGTAAGTAATAAGCTTTGTAAGTCAATAAAAAATATTTTTTAAATTCGCGTTTATGTGTGTTTGGCAAGAATAGCGTCTAATATTGTTAGTAATCGTTATTTACGCATATTTACGCATACATTTTGCGCGTGTATTACAAGTTAGGAAAGATAAAATGAGCGAAAATCAAAACAATAAGCCAACTCCTCGTCCAGAAAGCTTTGAGCTTGATCACACTAAAGTTAAAGCTCCATATGTTCGCTATATTGACACTCAAAAAGGCCCGAATGGAGATGTTATTTCTAACTACGATATTCGCTTAACTCAGCCTAACCAAGAGGCTATTCCTACGGGCGCTTTGCATACGATTGAGCATACGATTGCTGTTCTTTTGCGTCAGCGCATTGAAGGTTACATTGATTGCTCTCCATTTGGTTGCCGCACAGGATTCCACCTTTTAACTTGGGGCACTCATAGCACGGAAGATGTTGCGCGCGCGTTGAAGGAATCGCTTGAATTTATTGCGTACAAAGCTACTTGGGAAGATGTTCCAGCTACAACTATTGAGTCTTGCGGAAACTACCGCGATCATAGTTTGTTTGGAGCGCGTCAATGGTGCAAAGATATTTTAGACAAGGGCATTAGCTCCGATCCTTTTGAGCGTAAGATTGTGTGACTTGTTGCGTTCGCTTGTGTAATACTGTAAAATCGCCATATTCTAAGCATAGGGGGGTGTATGTGTGAAATAAGATTGAGGAAAGCAACTCTTAGCGATCTAAAAGATATTGAAAATATTTATGAGAGAGCAAGAGTATTTATGGCAAATAATGGCAATCCTCATCAATGGGGAGATCGTTTTCCTCTAACATCTAGTGTTATAGAAGATATTCGTTTGAACCGTTTTAATCTTCTTGTAGACACGGACCCAGACTTTGGCAATGAGCGCATTTTGGCGCAATTTGCACTGTGCGAAGGGATTGATGAAGTCTACGCAAAGATTGACGGAGCGTGGCTAGATGACGTTTTGCCATACGTTACAATCCATCGACTTGCATCTTCGGGAGTCAAGCCAAAAATGGCAAGAGAGTGTTTAAAATGGGCTAAGCTCAACTACTCTAATGTTAGAATCGACACTCATCCCGACAACTTGATTATGCAAAAAGTTATTTTGCGAGAAGGCTTTAGCAAGTGTGGTCTTGTTGTGATTCCAGATCGCGCGCATAGTGCAACTAGAATCGCGTATCAATGGTTGCGCTCGCATAATCATGTAATACGGTATTAGCGGTATTTGCTGTATTTGCAGTATTAAAATGTAAGTCAAAATTAGTTGCAGATATAGTAGACGAAAAATAAATATAAAAGTAAAAATTAAACATAAAGCTAAAAACTAAAAGTAAAGGCGTGAGATATGTGTAAAAATTCGAGTATACAAGCGATTTTGCAAGAAAACTATGCTCGCGCCTTAAGTACATACCCGGGGCAGGTAATCGTTGATTTAAAAGCGCTCAGGGATAATATGCGAACGCTGGTTGAGCGTGTTTCTAAAGATTTGCAGCCTGGGCAAAAGTCGCCAGCAGTTATGGGAGTTGTTAAAGCAGACGCTTATGGTCACGGGCTTATTCCTAGTGCGCTTGCAGCTCTAGCAGGAGGAGCAACTTGGCTTGGCACAGCTCAGCCTTATGAGGCTTTGCGACTTCGCGCGTGTGGAATTGATTCAAGCAGATGCCGTATTCTTACGTGGCTCACCAGCGCTCCAACGTCTCTTTTTGCTGATTTAATAAACGCGGATATTGATATTTCTGTTGGCTCGCTTGATTCAATTGATGCTGTTGCGCTCGCTGCTAAATCGGTTTGCACTACCGCGCGCGTACACGTTAAAGTAGATACAGGATTTGGCAGAAACGGTTTTACGCCTGCAGGCTTTAGTGATGCTTTAGAAAAACTTAGTGAATATTCTAGCCAGGGATTAATCGAAGTTATTGGGCAATGGAGTCACTTGGCTGTTGCTGATTGCCCAGACGTTCCAGAGTTTGTGGCGTCTACAGATAGGCAAATTGAGCAATTCCACGATTTTACTCGCAGAATGCGCGAAGCTGGGTTGGAGCCTAAAATCCGACATTTAGCTAATACGGCTGCAACTCTTAATAGACCAGAGATACGATTTGAGCTTGTTCGCCCAGGAATTGGATTGTACGGATACGAGCCAGACCCTGTTATGGGAGTGCCTCAAACTTACGACTTGCGTCCAGCTATGACTTTACAAGCGCAATTAGGAACAGTTAAATCTGTAGAAGCAGGTCACGGCATTTCGTACGGCCGCACGTATTTAACGCCAGACAATACAAGCACAGCAATCGTTCCACTTGGCTATGCGGATGGCATTTTGCGCGCCGCTAGCGGATACGATATGCAAGGATCTCGGCATGTTGATAAGCCTGGAGGACCAGTGCGCGTAGAAACTAATAACGGTGCTAGGATTTTGCATGTTTCGGGGCGCGTTTGCATGGATCAATTTATCGTTGACTTAAAAGGCAGTGCTAAAGAGCTTGGGGTTAAAGAAGGAGATACAGTCAGGCTTTTTGGGCCAGGCAGAGGTATTGAATATGCGGAGCCGACGGCAGACGATTGGGCGGAAGCTGCAGGAACAATAAGCTACGAGATTATGACTGGGATTGGTCCTAGAGTTCCTCGATTGTATAAGAATGCTTACGAAGTTTTGCCTAAAAAAGACATAAAAATGTTGGACGAAAAAAGCTTAATCTAAATATTTTGCGATTTGCGGCTTGCGATTAGTTGAAGAGGTTTTTAATGTGTAACGATGTGATTGCTTCCGATAACGAAGTTGTTGGCGAATACAGCTTGCACGATACTGAGAGATGGGCTAGCGAGCCTCATCACACGCGCGCTCGCACACCGTTTGAGCGAGACAGAGCCAGAATAATCCACTCTTCAGCGCTTAGAAGACTCGGCGCTAAAAGTCAAGTGCTTGTAGCAGGCTCCGACGATTTTGCTCGCACGCGTTTAACGCACACGTTGGAAGTTGCGCAAATTGGTCGCCAGATTGCTTCGATGCTTGGCGCGGATCCAGACGTTGTAGATTGCGCTTGCTTAGCTCACGACTTAGGTCATCCTCCTTTTGGTCATAATGGCGAGCGCGCGCTTGCTCAAATCGCAAGCAATATTGGTGGTTTTGAAGGAAATGCTCAAACTCTTAGACTTTTAACGCGTTTAGAGCCTAAAGTTTTTAGAGAAAATGGAGCTAGCGCAGGCGTAAATCTTACGCGTGCAAGCTTGGATGCTGCTGTTAAATATCCTTGGGGTTTTGATGAAGCAAAAGCGCACGATAAAGGCGAGCGTGACCTAAAATTCTGCGTTTACCCAGACGATAGAGAAGTTTTTGATTGGCTAAAAAGTGGCTCTCCACGCGAATCGAAGCCTATGGAGTGCCAAATTATGGATCTTTCCGACGATATTGCATACAGTGTTCACGATATTGAAGATGCGATTGTGACTGGCGCTTTTAACACGGAGCTTGTTTGGGATTCAAGCGTTGCGGATCAAATTGTTCAAGAAGCTCATAATTGGTACGGTAGCCAGTGGGATGCGGATAGTCTTTTGTCAGCTTTTAAGCGTTTGCGTTCTCTTAACATGTTCCCTGATTCTTATGACGGCTCTAGAAGGTCGCTCGCTTATCTAAAGAATATTACGAGTGCTTTAATCGGCAGGTTTGCAAGCTCTGTTGAGCGAGCAACTCGAGAAAAATACGGCAACGGCGCTTTAATTCGCTACCGCGCAAACGTTGTGATTCCGCCAGAAACATCTTACGAGATAATCGTTCTTAAAAGCTTGGCTGTACATTTTATAATCCAACCTAGAGAGCGCGAGTTTTATAGGCGTGAGCAAAAGATTCTAACGGATTTGGTTGAAGTTTTTATGAGCAAGTCTCCGCGAGCGCACGATGCTATGGAATCTGTGTTTATAAGCGATTGGAATGCTTGCTCTAGCGATGACGAGCGTTTAAGAGTTGCGATTGATCAAGTTGCAAGTCTTACAGATGGATCTGCTACAGCTCTTCATGCCGCTTTGTGTTAAATCAACTCTTTCTAGTATAGAGTGTCTATAGCCTCCGGCTTGCGATAAGCTAGAGACTATGGCTGGAATGATTGTAAAAGAAGACGTTGAGCGTGTGCGCGCTGCTGCAGATTTGTACGATATTGTGTCTGCAACTGTTACGCTTAAGCCTTCTGGAACGGGTACTTTTGTAGGGCTTTGCCCGTTTCACGATGAAAAAACGCCTAGTTTTAGCGTTCGTCCAAGCTTAGGTGTCTGGCATTGCTTTGGTTGCGGTGCTGGTGGAGATGTTTTTAAGTATGTTGAGCAAAAAGAAAACATTGATTTTCGCGAGGCAGTAGAACTGTTGGCAGATCGATACCATGTTGAAGTTCATTATGACCAATCGCAAGCTGGTAAAGATAGTGCTCACGCAGGTTCAAAGCGTGCTCGTCTTATAGAAGCAAATGAGGAAGCTCAGCGTTTTTTCGTGTCCCAAATCAACTCTAAAGAAGCAGCTCCAGCTCGTAGTTTGCTTGCTGGACGTAATTTTACTCAAGCGCAATGTGAACGTTTTGGTTGCGGATATGCGCCGAATAGTTGGGATACTCTAGTTAGATATTTGTCTAATAAAGGCTTTACTCGTCAAGAATTATTGGATGCAGGTTTAGCGCGCCAAGGTCAGCGCGGAATTTACGATTATTTTCGCGGCAGATTAACGTGGCCTATTCGCGATTCTACAGGCAGAACTTTGGGTTTTGGTGCTAGAAAGCTTTACGACGACGATTCTATTAGCGCAAAATACATTAACACTCCAGACACTGTGTTGTATAGAAAAACGCAAGTTCTTTATGGAATTGACATTGCTAAGTCGAATATTGTTAAAAAGCGTCAAGTTGTGATTGTGGAAGGCTACACGGATGTTATGGCTTGCCATTTAGCTGGTGTAGATACTGCTGTTGCAACTTGTGGAACGGCTTTTGGCGCGGAGCATGCGAAGATTATTCGCCGTCTTATTGCAGACGATTCTTTGGGAGCGATTCAGCTTGTGGGGCCTGTAAAAGTAGAAGGTCAAAAAGTTAGTTCGCGTATTGTTTTTACTTTTGATGGAGATGCTGCAGGTCAGAAAGCTGCGTTACATGCTTTTGGCTTAGATTCGGCGTTTTTGACACAGACTTTTGTTGCTGTTGCAGATAACAACTTAGACCCTTGTGATTTGCGTATTCAAAGGGGAGATGAGGCTGTTCGTTCTTTGATTGCGCGCGCTAATCCTCTTTACGATTTTGTAATCGACACTGTTATTCGTAAGTTTGACACGTCTTTTGCAACAGGGCAGATGGGTGCTGTTAAGGCGGTTGCTCCTCTTGTTGCGCAAATTCGAGATAGGTCTTTGTTGGACTTGTACACTAGGAAAGCTGTTAGAAATATTGGTGTTGATTTAGACGTTATGCGTAGGGAAGTGGAGTCTGCTAGAAGGCGATTGCACGTTGCAGACGATGACGCTTATTCTAAAAGTTATTCTTTTAGCGTTTCTTCGGATTCTCGCGTATTTGATCAGCGTTCTCAAAGCATGAATGAAGCTGCTATAAAAACAGCTATGCTTAGAAGCGCGTACAAAAATCAAAGTTACTATAAGGTTGACGATTCCGTGTTTATGTGTGAGCAGCAATTTATGGCTGTTCTTATGCAATCTCCTTTAGCGTTTAACAGTCAGCTTTTTGCGCAGCTTACTTTGAATAATTTTATTACGCCAGTTTTTAGAACGCTTTTTCAGGCTTTTGTTGCAGCTGGGGGATTGCCTACTTCAAATGTAAGTCAAGGATTATGGCTTCATATTATAACTAAAGCTGCTGGCCCTATGTTAGAAGGTGTTATTAACGAGCTTTCTGTAATGCCTCTTCCATTGTCTTTAAGCAAGGGCTTAAGTAGCGCTTCTTCGCTTAACTCGTCGGCTGCTTACGACTATAGTGGCGAAAGCGTTAAAGGCGGACCATCTGATCTTTTGCGCGTTCCTAGTGAAGAAGAGCAAAAGTACGCAAACGAGCTGCTTATTAAACTTCTAGACGTTGGTTTTATGCGAAAAATTGGAGCTTTTAAAGTTCGTATGAGTAAGCTTCCTGATGGTCAAGAAAAGCTCACTCTTTTAGGTCAAATCACTAAAATGGAAAGCGCTCGAAAAGACCTTCAGTCGCAAATTCTATAATGTGTATCAATATTGTATTTACGTCCTAATGCTGTTTACTTTACTTTTTAACGTTTCTCATTTTTATATTTTTATACGTATTTGTGGAATATTTGGAGTGTATGTGATGAAATAATCCACACTGCAGATTTAACTGCAATGTGGATTATTAAATTAATAAATTAACAATATTTTATTATTAATCAAGTTGCTCTCTGTATATAGCACTTGCTATAGAACACGTCGGATCTATAAATGGAATCAGAGTGGATTGGAAAGCATGATAAGCGTCTGATTTTCCTGGCCATACAGTATTTAAAACATTGTTTTTATCATCGAGTTGATGGAACCACGAACCGTTAGCGTGATCAATGACTGAGTGGTCTAGATATTTGCAGAATTCTTTATACCAAGTAGCATATTGCTTATTTTTAGTGATTCTGTAAAGCGTTGATGATGTATTAATGGCTTCTGCTAGTGTCCAATGCATACGGTCGTGGACTATAGGCTTTCCATTCCAGTCTGTTGTGTATACGATACCTGGTTGTCCGTCAACATTCCATCCATCTTTTAATGCTTGGTTAAACAAATTTTCTGCAGCGTTTAATGCTTCTCTTCGCTGTTTGCAATCTTCCTTATAGTAACTGTATGCCCATTGGAGTATTAATCTTGACCATTCGATTCCATGACCTGGTGTTGCACCGTATGGTTTAAATTGGTCATCTTTTTTGTCTTTATTATATTCTAAGTCTGCTTGCCATTGATCGTTGAAATGTTCTGGTATTCGCCAATTGTTGTTAGATGCCCAATTGATTACGTGGCTGATTATGCGCTTTGCGCGTTCTCTATATTTTTCATCTCCTGTGCTATCAGCTACTGCAAGAAATGCTTCTGTTGTATGCATGTTTGCATTAAGCCCGCGATAAGAATCAAGCTTATTGAAGCTTGTATCCCATGTGTCTACTGTTAAACCTATTTCATTATTCCAGAAGTATTTATCGAATACTTTTAATGCATCTTCTAATAGTTGTTTTGCTCGTTCATGTCCTGCTAGTAGTGCGCTTGATGCGGCTAGTATGACGAATGCGTGAGTGTAACAAATTTTGTCTTTTTCAGGTTCTTTGTTCCAACTTACTTGTTGATACCATCCTCCGTGTTCGTTGTCGTGTAAAGGACCTAATAGTCCGTCGAGTCCTCGTTCAACAAGTTGATTCGCTTTTTTGTATCCTAACATTTCTCCTATTGAGTAAACATGAGTCATTCGTGCTGTAATCCATGTTTGTACTCCGCGTGTTTTATCTAGTGTTCCGTCTGTGTTGAGCCATCCTGACCCTCCTATTGGTGCTGGGAAGTTTTTTGCGAAATCAAGTAATTGTTTTGTTTGTTCTGCCATGAATATTCTGTTGGCTTGTGTGTCAAACGTATATTTAGTTGTTTCAAAATCTTGCATTATTGTCCTTTCGTAGATTGTAATTTTAAAATTGAATCAACAGAGTCATGTGTTATGTTAGGGATGAATAATTGCCTATCTTCATTTATGCTGTTTATATACTGTCTACAGATAATTATTCCAATTAGAAAATATCATCTTTAATATTTTCTGAAGTTTCTAACAGCTCATCACTATATATGGACAATTACTCTTTGCTGATTAAATATTATAACTTTGGTTAGCAAAATTCAGGTTTATTTCCCAAAATTCATAACAGTTATGAATTTTTATTAATTACTGTCTTTTGTCATAAACTTTTACTGATTTAATATCGTATACTTGTCTTGTCTTTATATGTTAGATATGCGATTTATGCGTATGTGATTTGCGTGTACGTGATTTACGTATAAATGTTTAATTGTGTAAGAAAGAAGTGTAGAAACTATGTTTTTATTACCTGAGCAGCAATTAAATCGCTGTACAAGAGTTATGCAACAACGCTTATACCCGCATATAAATACTGTTTTATTGCATTGTAAAATTCGAGCGTATGAGATTGCTGGAGAACCTATTTCTTCTAACGAATTCTTTTCTAAGTTAAAAAGAAACGATATTGTGTTTCATTCATTCAATGTTCCAAGCGTTTGGGGAACAACTTGGGGAACAACGTGGT
Organism: Gardnerella sp. DNF00476; assembly: GCF_049262735.1. Classification (NCBI taxonomy): domain Bacteria; kingdom Bacillati; phylum Actinomycetota; class Actinomycetes; order Bifidobacteriales; family Bifidobacteriaceae; genus Gardnerella; species Gardnerella sp. DNF00476. The sequence continues at coordinate 9,287 of NZ_CP058401.1, read as the reverse complement.
TTGAGATATCAGGGTCGATTGATCTTTCAAAGGTAAAGGGGTGCAAAGTTGAGCTAAATGTTGATTTAGGTTGGATTAGTAATCTTTTCCCTGGTTTTCAAGCTGAAGGATTAGTGTATAACGTTGACGGAAGAGTTATAAAAGCTGTAAACCCTTGTAATCATTGGGTTCCGTTGATTGATGAGCATAATAATCGTTCGATTAGTATTGATGAAAATGGTAATTTTACTTTATATTTGGAAGCTGCAGACAATCCATTTGTTGAAGGACCTACTGCGTTTTCTCCTACTGATTTAGGTGAGCGTGCTACTGGAAAAACCGAATGCCAATATATGTTGAAGTATGTTGACGTTACTGTTTTTAATCGTAATATTTTTGATTATTATATGGATCTTGAGACTGTAAGTTCTTTGATGCGAGAATTGAATGACGATAATCCGCGATACTGGAAACTAGCTAAAGCTTTACAGCGCTCCTTAAATGCCTATGATGAACATGATTCTTCTACTGTTCAAAATGCTCGTAATATGTTGTCTAATGTATTAAGTCAGCCCGCGGCGGCAAGTTCTCTAAGGCATATTGCTGTTGGACATGCTCATATTGACTCTGCTTGGCAATGGCCTGTGCGCGAGACGCACAGGAAAGTCGCACGCACAATATCTAACGTTTTAGCTCTTATGGATGAGGATCCTGATTGTACTTATGCTATGAGTTCTGCTCAACAATACGAGTGGCTAGAAAACGAGCATCCCGATTTATTTGAGCGTATGAAAAATAGGATTAAAGAAGGACGTTTTATACCTGTTGGTGGTATGTGGGTTGAGTCCGATGTAATTATGCCATGTGGTGAATCTTTAATTCGACAAATGACTTTTGGTAAGCGCTATTTTAAGGAGCATTTTGGTGTTGATCCGCATGGCATTTGGCTCCCAGACAGTTTTGGCTATACTGGCGCATTGCCTCAACTTGCTCGCCGCGCTGGATTTGATTGGTTTTTAACTCAAAAGATTTCTTGGAATGATACCACTAAATTCCCACATCATTCATTCCTTTGGGAAGGAATAGACGGTTCTAGGATTTTAGCTCATTTTCCTCCATCTAATACTTATGCTTCATCTGTGAGCATGCATGAGTTAGTTTATTCTCAACGCAATTTTTTGGATAAAGATTTATCTGATCACGCAATATTGTTATACGGTTTTGGCGATGGCGGTGGAGGGCCTACTCGCGAAATGACTGCTCGTATTAGGCGTGATCGTAATTTAGAGGGTGCTCCTAGAGTTGATTTCGGCACTCCTGATGAGTTATTTGAAAAAATACGAAAAGATATTGTTGACGATTCAAATTGCAATACGCCAGTGTTTAAGGGTGAGCTTTATCTAGAGTTGCATAGAAAAACTCTTACTTCTCAGCAAGATATGAAGCGTTATTGCCGCATGGAGGAATCATTGTTGCGTGTGGCTGAATATCTTGTTGTTTTAGCTCGAGTGTATGCGCCAGAATATCGTTTCAATAACGATGAGCTTACTAGAATTTGGAAGACTTTATTATTGAACCAGTTCCACGATATTCTTCCTGGTTCTGCTATTGCATGGGTTCATAGGCAAGCTAGAGAAGAATATGCTAGAGATATTTCTTGTTTACGTAAAATTATTTCAGATATTGCCAATGCGATTGTAAAAGCTAACAGCACGGTTAACGCGGTTAATGCGCGTGAAAATGTAAAGTTGTTGACTTATACAGGTAAAAATGAGGTCGCTTGGAATTTATATCAATGTAGTGAAAGCTGTAAAAATAATACAACAACTGTAAAACACAAAAATGATGGTGGAGTAATTCTTAATAATGGTGTTTTAAGTGTGACTATTGAACGCGATGGCACAGTATCTTCTGTTGAAGATATTAAATTTAATCGTGAGCTAATCCCATCTGGTTATCGCATGGCGCAATATGAGATATTAAAAGATGAGCCGTATCAGTGGGATGCATGGGATATTGAGCGAGATGCATTTATGAGGAATCGTAAGATTGATGATTCTTCAATTGTTGACGTTAAAGAGCTTTTATCGGGCGGTGTATCTGTTGAAATCTTGGCATGTAAAAAGGATGTTAAGATTAAAACAAGTATAATTTTAGAGCCATGTGTTAAACGACTTGATTTCCATGCGCAAGTTGATTGGAATGCTAAAGAGCAATTTCTAAAAGTAGATATGCCAACATCCGTATGTTCAGATAAGGCCCAGTATGAGTGCCAATATGGTTTAGTTGAAAGGCCAATAGTAAAAAATACTCGTAGTGATGATGCAAAGTTTGAATCATGCACACATAGGTTTGTTCGTATAGAAGATTCCTCGTATGCTGTTGCTGTTGCAAATTCGTCTACTTATGGCGCTGATACTGCTCCTATTGGCGATTATTCTTCATCTTATGGAACTATGCTCAGATTATCTTTGCTTTCTGCGCCTCTTTACCCCGATCCTAACACCGATCAAGGTAAGCATGAATTTACTTGGTCATTTATTGCTGATGCAAATATGGATTCAGTTCTAAGTACAGCTGATTTTTTGAATTCGCCAATTATTGATATGCTACCAGAAGTCGATCCATTGTTTACGATTCGCAGAAACTCAGGTCTAATTGCATTAGATTGGGTTAAGCTGGCTGACGATTGTTCTGGAGATATAATCTTACGTATTCACGAGCCGTCTGGTGGATATGCAAATGGGCAAATAAAACTCAATAAAATCTTGCGTTATTCCTCAATTGAAGAGGTAGATCTTATGGAAATGCCAGTGCTGCATGGTATGCCTATAGCTTTGCACAATAATAATGACGCGTTAAATGTAGAATTACGTCCTTTCCAACTATGTTCATTGCGTATTCGCATTGCATCTTAATGTTGATATTTTGTTTATATTTTGATGCTTTTGATTGCATATACCTTAATGATTATTGCGATTCGCAATATATTTAGCTAAAGCACGTATAGGATTATCTTTATGCATATAGTTAATTCCGAGCGCATTCATTATATGTACTATGATTGGTTGGTCAATATGCGCGCGTTTTATTATTTCTACATTCTGGAATGCAGATTCGATGCTCCCTTTGTATAACACATTTCCGTTATCAAGTATGAGAGCATTTTGACAATTTTCGTATGCGAATTCCATGTCATGGGTGATAAATAATACTGTTACATTTATCGTATGTAAATAATTAAGTATTTTTACAAGTCGCATTTTTTGTGGTTTATCCAACCCACCAGTCACTTCATCCATAATAATAATATGTGGTTCTCTTAGTAGTGCAGATGCAATGTTAATAAATTTTCTTTCAGCGAATGACAAATTAAATGGGTTTGTATTTTCTTTATCGTTTAAACCAGTAAGATTCAGAACGCGACTGTAAAGATCATTGTTTATATTCTTTATCCCATATGTAATTTCTTTATGTACAGTGCTGTTAAAAATTTGATCATTTGGGTTTTGAAAAATATAACCAACGAGTGATGTAATATCGTGTTGCTTTAATGTCTTATATTGTTTTCCTTCAATAGTTATGTCTCCAGAAGTTGGCTGTAATAAATTGTCTATTATTTTGGCGAGAGTGCTTTTACCTGCTCCATTGCTACCTATTATTGCGCATAATTCACCACTTTCGAATTCTATGTTTACGTGGTTTAGTATTCTGCAGGATTTTTCTTGTTTATCATTATTTTTATTTTTTATTTTTTCATTTGAAGGATATTGAAAACTTACATCGTTCAATTTAATTGCGATGCTCATCGCATTTCTCCTTTAATAAAACTATTAATTCGCCTATATCTGTTATGCCAGGGGTTATTTGGATATCAAACTTACGTAACTTTTTCACAATTTTGACAACTTCTGGAATATCAATACAGTCAGAAGGGAAAGTTTCATCATAAAAAACATCATATTTATTTCCATAATGAGTGATAAAACCATTTTGAAGAACAATGATATTATCTGCATATTCCGCTAACAAATTTGTATCTTGTTCACTAATTATTACGGTATGTCCCTCGTCTTTGTATTTTTGTAGAAAATTATAAATATTTTTAGTTTCTTCTGGATCAAGTTGTGAAGTAGGTTCGTCAAGAATTAGTATTTCTGGATTATTAACTATAACGCACGCGATTGCAACGCGTTGAACCTGCCCTCCGGATAGGGTTAGTGGGTTTTGAAGCGCAAGTTGTTCTATGTTAAGTAATTGCATAACTTGTGTAACCAGACTCTCTATTTGTTGAATAGGGATACTGCGATTTTCTAAGCTGAATGCAATTTCTTCAAATACAGTTTTTTTGATATGACTCAACTGCGAAAAAGGATCGCTAAATACAAAGCCTACGCTGTCACATTCATTAGATTTTAATAAATCAATCGTGTTGTTTAATAGTATTTTTCCAGAATATTTTCCTTTATAGAAATGAGGAATATATCCCTTAAGAGATAAGCATAGACTTGATTTACCTGAAGTATTAGCGCCAATTACTCCATATATTTTCCCTGATTCTATCTGTATTGTTATGTTGCTTAAAGCTGGTTTTGAAGTAAGTGGATAAGTGTATGAAAAATTGCAAATATTATATGATATAACCATAAATTACTCTTCCTAGAATAAGAAAAACTAGTGTAATTGTTCCTATTGTTAATACCAATTTTTCGTGACCATTATGATTAACCTGTTTAATATATGTCTTTTTTTCTGAACTAAAAAAATTTCGCGAATCAAGCATCATTATGCGTTGCTCGATGTTTATTAATGAAGTAATAAATGCTGGAAGCAAAATCGAAGTAAATGTGCCAATTCTACGTATTAAATTTCCATTAAAGTTTATTCCACGACTTTTTTGCGAGGTTATGATTGCTTTAATTTGCACTTGTAAATAATCAATAGTTTGGAAAGTAGAAAGTATTATGAAACATGTTTTATTGCTCATCCCAAGTTTGTTTAAAGATATTGTAATATCTTCTATATCAGTTATTTGGAAAAAACATATGACTATAGTTGATATATTTAAGGTATTCATTCCGAGCGTTATAGAATTAGACAATGCTGTATCTGTAATCTGCAAAAAATTAAGACTTAATATTGTATTTCCTTGTCTACAGAAAGCGACTTGAAATATCGCAACAAATAATGAGAACATGGCTATACTTGATACGAGCTTATATCCATTCTTTTTTATTCCACATAGAATCATCAGAACAAGTAGAGCAACAAAATAGGGGAACAATAAAAGTCGCAAATTGTATAATGTGAATGAAAAAGTATTTAATATAATATCTACTAATATTAAATATATGGTCAATATAAATTTTGTTGTCGGGTATAGCGTCGCAAGTATCTTGGTATTTTTTACTTGATTAATAGTATCGATATAATGCATGTACATAATTACTTTTATCTCTGTATTTATATAGTAAACTCGATTTAATTTTTACTATTCAGAATCTGAATTTTTTAAATAAAGTAAACCTAATGGGAAAAGAAGCAGTAATTTATTGGGCAAGCATTTTATAACGCTTAAGCATATAATGATTGTTAATACTCTATCAACCCATGTAAAGAATCCTTCAGTAGAGAATACAGAAATCCAGATATTCATTCCAGATGCAGTTATTAAAGCCGCTATAATAGATGATCCTCCGCCAGTGAACCCGCTAAATACTAGGACTACAATCGGTGCTGAAATAATAATGGATATTGTTGCCATGATTATTGAAGAAATAAAAATTTTCATATAATTTGAAAACATTTTATGTTTTGCTAGAATACCAGCGCATAAGGCTAGAGCAATATTGACCACTATGAATGGAAGCATGGTTGGCATAGTGATTGATGAAATTATTGAAGATAGCATTCCAGTTGTTATTCCTACAAGTGGCCCAAAAATCATGCATGCAAATAAAGTACCTATAGTATCAAGGAAAATAGGTAGTTTTAGCATACCTGCTATAGTTCCAGAAATATAATTAACAGCAACACATAATGGTATTGTGACAACTGCAACAGTAGTAAATTCTTCCTTGAATGATTTAATTATCTGTTTCATGCAATCACTTCCTATTTGATTACTACAAATATTATCTTTTTGACTATTTAATTATCAAATGACATTTGTCATTTGATAATTAAATAGTCATAGAAGAGTATCTTTTATGTAGCAAAGCAAAATGTTGGTCCGTTATAACCAATTTTCCTCTTATGCTTGTTATAAGATTCTCTTTTTTCATGGATTCTAGATACCTGTATAAAGTTCGTAAATTAATATTTAGTATTTTTGCTAAATCTTCGCGAGTATATGGGCATATATACGGTCTATCTTTGTTTGCTTGAGTATATAAATAATATCCAATAATGTCAATTGATTCAAGTAGTCTTTTCGTTGCTGCTTCTTGCATTGTTCTTCCCGCTGTTTTTGCGAATATTGATAATACGCAATAGCAAATTTTGCCATTTTCTTGAACAATTTCGCGAAATAGCGAAGATGGAATTCTAAATACCAAACTTTTTTCTTCTGCCATAACGAAAGCAGTATAATGCGGTTCATTGGTAACGAGTTCAAAAAGTCCCAGTATTTCTATTGGTTCAATATTTGAAATAACTCCATCGTTACGATTTAAACTTCCTCGAACTGTAGCTTTACCATCTAAAAAGATATATACATATTTTGCTGCACTATTCATATTTATGAGAACATCATTAGTGTGATATGTTCGTATGAATTGGTGAGGAATGAGTTGTTTTGCTTTCTCTATTTTTACAATCGTACTCATGCTATCCGTTGCATCTAGTATAAATGCAAGCGCCGTTGCTATACATTTGTTGTTCATGATTTACTTTTACTCCTTAAGAACAAAATTAGTCATGACAAGTGTCATTTTAAGCATTATAAAATCATGATATTTTTTAGGCAAGCCTCTAATGGTTTATAAATGTTAATTAAAAGAACTAGGAAAGTGTGAAATCATGAAGCGTAATGATGCGCTAAAAGCTTTTCTTTCATTTGCTATGTATTTCTTGGCAGGTTCGACATGTGTAATGATTGGCAGTACGTTGCCACAGTTAGTACAAACCTATGGACAGAAGATTGAACTTGTCGGTTTACTTGGATCAGCATATGCTCTTGGTAGAATTCTCACCGTTAACATAACAGGTGTTCTTGTAGAGAAAATTGGATCAGTAAAAGTTTTAGGAATTGGTACTTTTATTACTGGCATATTTATGTTTGGTATTCCTACAATTCCTAGTTTTGTTTCTGGTTTAATACTTGCGTTTGCGGGAGGCATTGCATTTGGCACGCAGGATGCTGCATGCCCAACATTGTTAAGTAGCATATTCAAAAAGAATTATGAAAGTTCATTGACTTTTGGACAAGGACTATTTGGTGTAGGAACTACAGTTTCACCATTTGTATTAGGTCTGTTCTTGAGTGGTAAATTATCTTATGCATGGTCATATTATGTGTTAGGTATTCTTTCATTTATTATCTGTGCGGTGTCTTTTATAGTCAAAGATACGTCTGAGATTAAAGATACAGAGAAAGAGGAAGAACATATCAGGCCACTATATGCTAAGAGTAAGATTCTTGCCTATGCTGGAATTGTTATTTCAGTTGCCGCATTCAGCGGAGTATCGACTGCTATAGGTATGTATACAACAAGTTTTGCAATAACAAAAGGAATAAGCGAATCAAATGCTGCATTTATGTTTACACTATTTAACTTAGGTTGTGTCCTTGGAGGTTTCCTTTTCACTTGGATTCTGAGATATGTAAAAGGTACCTTAGTGCTACTCATGAATTGTATCGGTTCCTTTATTGCTATTCTTGCCGCAATGCTTGTTAACACTGCCTTGAGTTACTATATTGGGCTTTTCGTTGCTGGTCTTTTCTTAGGCGTTTTATTTAGTGTTATTGTTGCAATTGCCTCTAGAATTATGTATAAGCGCGTGAGTATAGCATGCTCTATCGTTGCTACAGCAAGTGGCGTAGCTGATATGCTAACTCCTATCGTTGTTGGTGCTGTTATTTCGCAATTTGGAGTAGGGTTCTCATATACATTTGGGCTTATAATGCTGGCAATATGTATTGCTTCGGCTGCACTGCTAAAGATAGTTACATTTGAAGATACAGTTTCTATTAATTGATAGGGTGTTGAGAGTTTATGGAAAATAAAGAAATTTATTCTAAAAAGAAAATAATAATAGATACAGATTGTGGTTCGGATGATGCTATGGCAATTGCCATGGCTTTAAATGATCCTAGATATAAGATATTAATGTTTTCCACTGTATCAGGAAACGTATGCATGGAACAAGCGACTATTAATACGCTTACTACTATCGAGCATGCTGGTTCATATGAACCACCTGTATATAAAGGAAGTAGCAGCATGCTGTTGCGCGATTTGGTTTATGCTCATGAAACCCATGGCAGAGATGGAATGGGTGATATTGGTCTAGTGCCTCATCGCTTAAAAGAAAGTAATGGTAATGCTGTTTTGAAAATGATTGAAACTTTGAGAAACAGTGAGGATGGTGAAATAGACATTATTGCATTAGGGCCATTAACTAACATTGCTCTAGCTATTAAGGTTGATTATGAAGCGATGAAAAAAGTTGGTCGCATAGTAGTTATGGGATCTGCTGGTCTAGGTCGTGGAAATGTTTCTCCTGTAGCAGAATTCAATATTTGGCAAGATGCAGAAGCTGCAAAGATATTAGTTGATTCTGGTCTTAAAAATATTATGTTTGTTGGATGGGATGCATGCTTGGGAGAATGTATGCTGAATCCACAAGAAATTGCTAATATTCGCGAAAGTGGAGAACTTGGTAAGTTTGCCATTGATTGCAATAGGGAATTAATGGAAATGAATATTAGCCGTTTTGGGGATGCTTATCTCGATATGGCTGATCCATCTGCTGTTGCCGCTGCGCTATATCCTGAATGTATAAGCGAATGCACAAAATATTATTGCCAAGTTGATGCAACTCCTGGACCAAGTTATGGTTCAGTTCTTGTTGACGCTAATTTCTTCTCTGGGAAGACTCCGAATGCTGAAATATGTAGTAAGCTTAATCCAGAAAAATATAAAAATTACATTTATCGTACTTTACATGTTGTAGATTAGCAAAATTTGTCTTTACCGACATGCTTTTCTATCTTGCAATAACATTTAAATACGACCGGGTTTGTTTATTGTTATTCATAAACTTTCTCGGTCGTATTTATATTTAATGCGTATATGTCCAGTAAA